>NZ_AP026973.1:0-1976099 GCF_027924165.1 Polynucleobacter yangtzensis | reverse complement strand
TTTAAATTAATGATTTAAGAGAAATTTAACCAAAAATAGAGAAAAACACCTACATATTCATCAAGATAGATTGACCTTTTGCTCTGCAACAAGGAAAATACTTGGTTTTCCAGGGATCGAACATGAAAAGAACTTACCAACCCTCAGTAACACGTCGCAAGCGCACTCACGGCTTTCGCATTCGTATGAAAACCAAAAGCGGACGCGCAGTTTTAAATGCACGCCGTGCAAAAGGCCGCAAGCGTTTGGCTGTTTAATTTAGCCATTGAATAGCGCTAGGATTTCTGAATTACTAAAAATACGTCCCCAGACAAGTTTGTACTGGGGTGTATATGCTGCATCCACCCAAGAGGGCGCCAAGCCTGACTTGGGGGTTGCTGTAGCAAAGAAGTTAGCCAAAAGAGCGGTTGACCGAAATCGCCTCAAGAGAATGATTCGCGAATTGGTTTGGGCGGCTCAAGCCAACACCTTAAATAAAGATGTTGTAGTTAAGCTCAAAAAACCAATTGGTCGCGAGACACGAGGCAGGCTTAGAAAAAAAGAAAAAGAAATTCTGCGCTCTCAAATTTCAGGGTTAATTTAAGGTGCGCGTTTTAAACAGTATGGCAATAAAGTTAGTAAGAATTTATCAACTAACATTAAGCCCATATGTAGGAATGCACTGCAAATACGTACCCAGTTGTTCGCAATATGCTTGTGACTGCTTTAGTCATTATGGATTTTTAAAAAGCCTTGGATTAACGGTGTGGCGTATCTTGCGCTGCAACCCATGGTCACGCGGTGGCTATGATCCTGCTTTAAAAGATACAAAAACATCAACTTAAGTGAATGTAAATGGACTTTAAAAAAACAATTCTTTGGGCTGTATTCTCGATGTCGGGTCTTATGCTCTACAACAATTGGCAGGTTCATGAAGGCAAGCCATCTTTGTTTGGTGGTGCTCCAGCAAGCGCCCCAGTAGCTGCAGAAAAAGCAGCCGCCGCCAATAAGGTTGATGTTCCTACACAAATCTCAGGATCACCAGCTGTTGCTGCAACCCCTGTCGTAAGTAGTGGCGCGATTGAAGGCGCAGAAAAGTTCACATTACAGAACGATGTTTTGGTGTTGGAGATCAGCGCAAGCGGCGCAAACGTTATTGGCGCAAAGCTATTGAAATCTTTAACCGCAGAAAATAAGCCGGTTGAATTGTTCCAATACACACCGACACACAAATACTTCGCTCGTTCAGGATTAATTTCCCTTGGAAATAATGATCTGCCAAACCATACAAGTACATTTAAGTTAGCTCAATCCGGTAAAGATGGCTCGGGCAGACCGTTTGCTGTTTTTGTTAGCGAGCGCAATGGCGTTAAGTTGGAAAAAACATTCATTCTTAATCCAGGCAGCTATGTTGTGGATGTTGGGCATCGCGTTACCCAATCATCAAACAACCCAAACCCACTTTTTCTTTACACGGAGATTGTGCGCGACGCATCGCAAGAACAAAAAATCGGCCCCTTCGACGGCGCCTTTTCTACTAGTACCTTTACTGGACCTGCTGCCTATACCGACAAAGAAAAGTTTAATAAGCTCGAGTTCACGGCAATTGATAAAAACAAAATTACCATCCCTACTCAAGTAGCTGCTGGTGAGCCGGCTTGGATTGCAATGGTCCAACACTATTTCGCAAGCGCATGGATCCCAGGCGATAAAGCTGCACGCGATATTTACGCCGGCAGAATTGATAACGGCCTCTATCGAATTGGTATGCAAACCCCCCTCGGTGTGGTTGCCTTAGGATCTTCCGTTGTCGAAAAAGCCAAGCTATTTGTTGGTCCACAAGAAGAGCGTGTTTTAGAAACCATCGCTCCTGGGTTTGAGTTGCTGAAAGACTACGGCTATTTAACCATTTTGGCCAAACCAATTTTTTGGCTGCTAGACAACATCCATTCTTATGTCGGCAACTGGGGTTGGTCAATCATTCTTTTGACCATCTTAATTAAGTTGGTGTTCTTCCCGCTTTCTGCCGCAAGCTATAAATCAATGGCGCGCATGAAGGAAGTGCAACCCCGCTTGGTGGCCATGAAAGAGCAGTACAAAGGCGAGCCACAAAAGCTCAATCAAGCCATGATGGAGATGTATCGCAAAGAAAAGATTAACCCGCTGGGAGGTTGTCTCCCTGTGGTTATTCAAATCCCCGTGTTTATCTCTTTGTATTGGGTTTTGTTGTCCTCGGTTGAGATGCGTGGGGCGCCATGGGTATTGTGGATTCATGATCTTTCGGTTCCAGACCCGTACTACATCCTTCCAGTGATTATGGCTGCTTCAATGTTTGTACAAACTAAATTGAATCCAACACCACCAGATCCGGTTCAGGCAAAAATCATGATGTACATGCCAATTGTTTTCTCGGTTATGTTCTTCTTTTTCCCTGCAGGTTTGGTTTTGTATTGGGTTGTAAATAATTTGTTATCAATTGCACAGCAGTGGCAAATTAACCAAATGTTTGGAAAAAAGCCCGCTAAGTAATTTGCGAGCTGCATAAAACTTTGTAATAAGTAGACAGCAATGATGACGAGAAAATTGCCTATCATTGCTGTCGCAACCGCACAGGGTAAGGCTGGCGTGGGCGTTGTTCGCATTAGCGGACAAAACCTACAACCCATCACAAGCTCCCTTTTTCAAAAAAAACTTTCTCCACGTCAGGCCAACCTATTAACGCTGTTTGACGAACACGGCGATGCTATTGATCAGCTTATTGCCATTTACTTTGCTGGACCAGCCTCTTTCACGGGCGAAGATGTTTTAGAGCTGCAGTGTCATGGTGGACCGCAACTACTTGAGTTGGTAATCAAGCGCTGTCTAGAGTTGGGAAAAAACGAGGGACTCGTTATCGCAGAGCCTGGTGAATTTACTTTGCGCGCCTATCTCAATAACAAGATCGATTTGACTCAAGCCGAGGCAATTGCAGATTTGATTGATGCGCAAAGTGAGGCGGCTGTGCGTGGAGCCGCGCGCTCCTTGCAGGGTGCTTTTTCTGATGACATTAACAATCTCATCGAAGAAATTACTCAGCTCAGAATTTTGGTTGAATCAACCCTCGATTTTCCAGAAGAGGAAATTGAGTTTTTGGAAAACGCCCAAGCGCGTCAACGCTTGGCGGCTGTAAAAGAAAAGTTGCAGGCTTTACGTGCTGGCGCTAAGCAGGGAAAAATCTTGCGCGATGGAATCCAGTTGGTTTTGGCTGGGGCCCCTAACGTTGGGAAAAGCTCCCTATTAAATCGCTTGGCCGGGGAAGAGGTGGCCATTGTTACCCCCATTGCTGGAACTACCCGCGATCGAGTGAAGGAAAGTATTGCCGTTGATGGTGTGCCAATGCACATTATTGACACCGCGGGCTTGAGGGAAACGTCCGACATAGTCGAAGCAAAGGGAATTGAGAGATCTTGGGATGCCATTCGCCTTGCCGATATGGTGATTTTTTTGACCGATGCCCAGGCAGGCAATCAAGAAGATGCGCTAAAAGCCCAGATTTTGAAGGAATTGCCTCCTAAATGTGCTGTACTCGAGGTCGTCAATAAGGCGGACTTACTGCCAGAATCTCCAAAATTGCCGTCCGATCAGGCTTTATTGATTTCTGCCAAAACTGGAGTGGGAATAGATCGGCTGAAGCAGAAGATTTTGGAGATTGTGGGCTGGGATGGACCTCAAGAGGGCACAATTTTGGCCCGTAGAAGACATTTAGATTGCATAGAGCGAGCCGCCGAACATATTGAAAAATCAGAACAATTTGCCGCAAATGGCAACAATTCGCTGGAGTTGTTTGCAGAAGAGCTATCTTTAGCGCAAAAACACCTTGGTGAAATTACCGGCAAACTGCTTCCTGATGACCTTTTGGGCAAAATCTTCAGCCAATTTTGTATTGGCAAGTAAAGGGTTTGTGCGGTGTGGGGTTGAGGGTAAAAATTCACCCAAAATGATAAAATTGTCGGATTAAAAAATTCAATCTTCATAGGGAAACATATGACTTCAACTACCAGCGGCCAAATCAATGTGAATGCGCCAGCTTATGTAAAA
Source organism: Polynucleobacter yangtzensis (assembly GCF_027924165.1). Lineage (NCBI taxonomy): Bacteria > Pseudomonadati > Pseudomonadota > Betaproteobacteria > Burkholderiales > Burkholderiaceae > Polynucleobacter > Polynucleobacter yangtzensis. Next base: position 1,972,043 of record NZ_AP026973.1, on the reverse strand, counting down.
AACAAGCGTTTAATTGAGTGGGTTGGCGAAGTTGCCGCTCTGACCAAGCCTGACGCAATTCGTTGGTGTGATGGCTCACAGGCCGAGTACGATGAGTTGTGTGAGCTTTTGGTTTCGGCTGGTGTATTTAAGCGCCTTAACCCTGCTAAACGTAAAAATTCCTTTTTAGCTTTGTCTGATCCTGAGGATGTGGCGCGCGTTGAAGACCGCACCTTCATTTGCTCTGCCAAGAAAGAAGACGCCGGTCCAACCAATAACTGGGTTGAACCTAGCGAGATGCGTGCTACATTGAAGCCATTGTTTGATGGCTGCATGCGTGGCAGAACAATGTATGTTGTGCCATTTTCAATGGGCCCAATCGGCTCACCAATTGCACACATTGGCGTTGAGTTATCTGACAGCCCTTACGTTGCAATCAATATGAAGTTGATGACTCGTATGGGCAAGGCAGTTATTGATCAGTTGGGCGCTGACGGCGAGTTCGTTCCTTGCATCCACACAGTTGGCAAGCCTTTAGCTGCCGGTGAAAAAGACGTCGCATGGCCTAACAACAAGAACAAATATATCGTTCATTACCCAGAAACTCGTGAGATCTGGTCCTTTGGATCTGGCTACGGCGGCAATGCATTGTTAGGTAAAAAATGTTTTGCCTTGCGCATTGCATCGAACATGGGCCGTGACCAGGGTTGGTTGGCTGAGCATATGTTGATCTTGGGCGTAACTTCACCTGAGGGTAAGAAATACCATATCGCTGCAGCATTCCCATCTGCTTGTGGCAAAACCAATTTCTCCATGATGATTCCTCCAGCAGGCTTCGATGGTTGGAAGGTAACAACCATTGGTGACGACATTGCTTGGATCAAGCCGCGCAAAGACCCCGTTACTGGTAAAACCCGTTTATTTGCGATCAATCCTGAGTCTGGCTACTTTGGCGTGGCCCCTGGGACTAATCGCCAAACAAACCAAAACTGTATCGACTCATTGAACCAAGACGTGATTTTCACTAACGTTGGTTTGACTGATGATGGCGATGTTTGGTGGGAAGGTTTGACAGAAACCCCACCGGCACATTTGATTGACTGGCAAGGTAAAGACTGGACTCCTGCTGATGGCGCGGCCGGTCGTAAAGCTGCACATCCAAATTCACGCTTCACTGTTGCGGCAACCAATAACCCAGCGGTTGATCCAAACTGGGATGATCCTGCAGGCGTTCCAATTGATGCTTTCTTGTTCGGCGGTCGCCGTTCAAACACTGTGCCTTTGGTTAGCGAAGCGCGTGATTGGGTTGAGGGTGTTTACATGGCCGCAACATTGGGCTCAGAAACTACCGCAGCGATTACAGGACAGATCGGCGTTGTACGTCGTGACCCATTTGCAATGATTGCATTTGCTGGTTACAACATGAGCGACTACTTCCAACACTGGTTAAATATTGGCAAGAAGTTGGAGGCCGAAGGCGCTGTGTTACCGAAGATCTATTGTGTGAACTGGTTCCGCAAAGACGAAAATGGCAAGTTTGTATGGCCCGGCTTCGGCGAGAACATGCGCGTTCTTTCTTGGATTTTGAATCGCGCCGAAGGCAAAGCAAACGGCAAAGAAACACCGTTTGGTATTACTCCAGAGTACACAGATATGCACTGGGGCGGCCTTGATTACTCAGCAGAGAAGTTCTCTAAAGCCATCAATGTTGGAATTGATGAATGGAAGAATGAGCTTAAGCTTCACACAGAATTGTTCGAACACCTTGGCGATCGTTTGCCAAAAGAGTTGAAAGAAACTCGCTCTAAGATCGAACAACGTTTGAATGCTTAATGCTGATCAGTCTTTAGTAATCACAAACGTTTTATATAGATTTATTAAATGACCAAACCCCAACACCATGAAATAGTGGTGATTGGGGCAGGCATTTGTGGAGCAACTATTGCAAATGAGTTGCTCGTGCGCGGCAAATCAGTTTGTATTATTGACGCCGCCGCATCTCCAGCTACCGCCTGTTCCAGCCATGCTTATGCCATTGCTCATCCCCATATTGGTAAAGGCTCTCCACGCCTATTGCGTCTAACGCGTATTGCATTTTTGCTAGCAGAAGCGCGCTGGAAAAATGTATGGCAGCAGCATGGAATATTTCAGCCAACCAAAAAAGACAAAGTATTTGATCGTGCACAAACGATCGAGCATCTTCTTTCCTTAGATCTTGATACCGATATGGCAATGGCTATGGATGCTAAAGAAGCGCAGCGTGTTTGTGGAATTGAGCAAAGCGGTGTTTGGTTGCCGCGAGGTGCTGGCTTAAATTTATCCGAAGCAAGTAATAAGCTATTGAAAAATCACGCGCGGTTAACTTGCGTTTGGAACACAAGCATTATGCGCCTTGAAAAGGCTGCTAAAGCTTGGCATTTATTTGATTCAAAAAATGAGATCGTCGTCGCAGCGGACAAGGTGGTTATAGCTTGCGCCATGGAGGCCAAGCCTTTAATGAGCAGCATTGATGTTCGCTTGCCTTTAAGACCGGTGCGTGGACAACTCAGTATTTTCTCCGTCCAAGAAGGAGATCCTTGGGCCGAAAGGTTGCCAAATGTCGGGATTTCTGGCGATGGGTATTGTCTGCCCGCAACTCGTTTAGAGAACGGCAGTTATCAATGGATTGTAGGCTCGAGTTTTGATGAGGGCGAAGACGATCTTGCGCCAAGAGATGAAAGTGATGACTTCAATCGTGAGCAGGCTAAGGGCCTGGTAGCTTATGAAGAAGGCGATACTCGCTCGTTAGTGAAGACCGGTGAATTTGTTGGCGTTCGCTGTGTTGCTGGCGATCGTTTGCCTATCATCGGCGCCCTCACTCAGCGTCCAGGAATATTTCTGGCTACCGCCTTGGGGTCGCGTGGAATTTTATGGTCCGCTCTAGCGGCCAAGCTTATTACCGCTCAGCTACTAGAGGATGACTTTGCTTTGCTAGCGCGCTTAGGTTTTGCAGCTGATTTAGTTGCTGCACTTGCACCAGCCCGTTTCTTTGCAGGGGCTTTAGCAGCACCCTCTACCTTGGGGGCTTTGGCCTCAAATTCAAAGCCGATTTTGCCCGCTGAATCTAAGGCCAAGTAGGCCTTAAACCCACGCCCAGTGCGGTTCGACTTGAAGTTAGTCAGAAGATCAGTTTTGCCTTCTTTCAATAACTTTTGAACCTGTTCTGCCGATACTTCTTGTTGTAAAACAACCTTGCCAGTTTTGAAGTCACACGTTTTGCTTGGGCCCGTATTGTTTTCACAAACATAGCGCATGCCATCTTCATAAACAGCGCCAGAGCATTTAGGACAAACTCCTAGAGCTTGACGACCCGTGAAATCAACCACTTCAGTTTCATCATCTTGTGTATTACCAAAATCAAACTCGAGTTTGAAACCAGCATTTGGATAGTCTTTATCGTCCTCTGGAATTTCACTCAACTTGATAATTGCTGCAAATGGCCTTCCCATTTTGCTGCGGAATCCTTGCAGAGGGCCAATCGTTTTTTCACGTAGCAACTCTTCAACTTCAGGGTATTCAAATGCACGTCCGCCAGGTGTTTTGCTGATAGTAAAGCCACACTTTTCGCAAGCAAAACGACGGTAGTTTTCTTTCACCGGACCCTTACAGTGCGGGCATGGCGTGGTCATAGTGGCATAGTCGCCAGGGATAGTATCGCTATCGTATTCTTTAGCGCGCTTCACGATGCGCTGGGTCATCTGCGCGATCTCTTGCATGAAGGTATCGCGATTCATCTTGCCTTGCTCGATGAGGGAAAGTTTGTTCTCCCAGCTACCAGTTAAATCGGGGCGTGTTAATTCTTCAACATCTAAGCCGCGTAATAAGGTCATCAGCTGGAATGCTTTTGCTGTTGGTATCAGCTCACGTGCTTCGCGTACGATATATTTTTCTGCTAGCAGGCCTTCAATTATTGCCGCGCGTGTTGCAGGAGTGCCTAAGCCTTTTTCGGCCATAGCCTCGCGCATTTCATCATCATCTACCCACTTACCAGCGCTTTCCATTGCGGAGAGCAATGTTGCTTCTGTATAGCGTGCAGGCGGCTTTGTTTTTAATGGCACAGCAGCAATAGTTTCTGTTTGAACTGATTCGCCCTCTTGGACCGGAACCAGCTCATCATCTGCCTGATTGGATTTGCCGTAGACCGTTAGCCAGCCTGGGTTTACGAGCACACGCCCTTCAGTTTTAAAGTGGTGTCCTGAAGCCTCTGTAATACGAGTAGTAACGCGGAATTCTGCGGCGGGATAAAACACCGCCAAGAAACGACGCACTACCAAATCGTAGAGTTTTGCCTCCGGCTCGCTCAAACTCTTTGGCTTTTCTAGAGTTGGAATGATCGCAAAGTGATCGGAAATTTTGGAGTTATCGAAAATACGCTTGTTCGGTTTAATCCATCCATAGCCCGCCTTGGCTTTTGGATCTTTGGGATCGCCTTGCAGAATTTGTTTTGCAAATGCACGATAGTCTTGCGAATGCTCAGAGAGGTTCTCCATGGTTTGTTTAACCGTGTCGAGATAATCTTCTGGCAGTGCTTTTGCATCAGTACGCGGATACGTCAATACCTTGTGACGCTCATATAAAGCTTGTGCAAGACCTAGTGTATTTTTTGCAGAGAAGCCAAAGCGTGCATTCGCTTCGCGCTGCAAGCTAGTTAAGTCGAATAGTTGAGGAGCAAGCTGTGTGGCTGGCTTGGCTTCTTCGGTTACGTTTGCTTTTTTGTCGCGACATGCCGCTACGATGCTTTGGGCCGCCGCTTCACTCCATAAGCGATTCTCCCGCGCATCTGGTTCGGCAGCATGTTTTTTAAATTTCGGATCAAACCAACGACCTTCATAGATGCCTGCTGCAGCAATGAATTCCGCCTTTACTTCCCAGTAGTCTTTAGAAATAAATTTACGAATGAGCTCTTCTCTCTCAACCACAATTGAGAGCGTTGGGGTTTGAACACGGCCGACCGTGGTTAAAAAGAAGCCACCACTCTTGCTATTAAACGCGGTCATGGCGCGAGTGCCGTTGATGCCAACTAGCCAATCTGCTTCAGAGCGGCAACGCGCTGCATCTGCAAGGGGCTGCATATCTTCATCGGTTCGTAAGTTGGCAAAGCCATCACGAATTGCTGCTGGCGTCATCGATTGCAGCCACAAGCGTTTAATAGATTGCGATGCTTTTGCATGTTGCGCAATCAAACGGAAAATCAACTCACCTTCGCGCCCCGCGTCGCATGCATTAATAAGTGCGGTGACATCTTTGCGCTTAATAAGCTTTTGTAAAACTTTTAAGCGTGACTCTGTTTTGGCAATCGGACGCAAGTCAAAATATGGAGGCACCACTGGCAGATTGGCAAAAGACCACTTGCCACGTTTTACGTCGAATTCTTCGGGAGCGGCGATCTCTAATAAATGACCCACTGCAGAAGAAATCAGAAATTCATCGCTTTCAAAATAATCTTCATATTTTGTAAAGCCACCCAGGGCCTTAGCAATGTCATTGGCAACTGAGGGCTTCTCGGCAATGATGAGAGCCTTTGGGTTATCCCCGGCAGTAGTCTTCGAGCTGCTTTTTTTGGTAGTTGCTTTAGTCGCCACGCGTTTTGCCTAAATTTGAGCTAAAAATGATGATTTATTGGGTAAAACGGAGGGTCGATTAATGCCTAAACAGGACCCAGCCAACTGCATACCCCTTTTTTATTATTAACCGATAAATTAAGAAAAGTCCAAAAACCCCAATTTTTTGCCTATTTTGGTTGCAACAGATTGCCTATTTTTATAGCAAAACCTTGCTTTAAAGCTATTTAAACGCGGTTTTTAGGGAAAAATCGAGCTCCTCAAGTATGTCACTGGTCCTAAAGGCCAGTTTTGCGCCTTGTTGAATCAGCAGGTGACAACCTATTGAATTGGGGTTGCTTACAGGGCCAGGAAGGGCGAAAACCTCTCTTCCCAACTCTGCAGCCAAGCGCGCGGTAATGAGAGAGCCCGACCTTTTTGCCGCTTCTATGACTACAACGCCAAGCGATAGGGCTGCAATGATGCGATTTCGCCTGGGAAAGTGACATGCCTTTGGGCCCGTCCCCATAGGCAACTCAGATACCAGTAGCCCCTGTTGTCCAATGGCCCTAGAGAGGCTGATGTTTTGACGGGGATAAACAAGGTCTAAGCCGGTACCCAGTATGGCGGCGGTAAAGTGGCCCGGCCCAAGCTCAATAACCGCATGGTGGGCCGCGCTATCAATGCCCATTGCCATCCCAGAAACAATGAGCGCCCCCGCCTTGGATAAACCCTGTGCAAGGTGGCGAGCATTTTTTAAGCCTTCTGGGCTGGCTTTTCTTGAGCCGACGATGGCAATCATGGGCTTCTTTAAAAGACCCGCATTCCCATATATATAGAGCGAGTCTGGAGGGTCATATAAATCGTGAAGACGGCGAGGGTAGTCAGCACTTTTACGATCGATGCGGATGGCGTTGGCCATTACAGGCGTTAATTGCATAAATCAATTTTGTGCCATAGGGGAATTAGAACAATCAGGACAGACTGATAGCTCTGTTGGATAATTCTTATATGGCTTTGTTAAACGTCCTTTGTTATCCAGATCCCCGCCTGCATAAGGTTGCAAAACCAGTTGCACAGGTTGATGCTCGCATTAAAAAAATTGTCGCGGATATGGCGGACACCATGTATGAAGCTCCCGGAGTTGGCTTGGCGGCAACCCAGGTAGACATACATGAGCGCATCGTAGTGATCGACGTATCTGATGATCAAAACGAGTTGATGGTTTTTATTAATCCGGAAATTGTTTGGGCAAGCGAGGAAACGAAATCTTGGCGCGAAGGTTGCTTGTCTGTCCCTGATTTTTATGACGAAGTTGAAAGACCAGCAGAAATCCGAGTTAAGGCATTAGATGTTAACGGCAAAGAATTTGAAATAAACGCTGATGGTTTGTTAGCGGTTTGTTTGCAGCACGAGTTAGATCACTTGCAGGGAAAAGTATTTGTCGAATATTTATCAATCCTCAAGCGAACTCGTATCTCACAAAAAATGAAGAAGCGCGCTAAAGAATTAGTAGGTCAGCGCTAAGCGCCCCAATGAAAATTGTCTTTGCTGGAACCCCAGAGTTTGCTGCGCAAGCCATGCGTGCAATCCACACTGCTGGGCATGAAATTGTTTTGGCTTTCACTCAACCGGACCGCCGTGCTGGCAGGGGTATGCATTTACAAGCAAGCCCGGTTAAAGAGTTTGCTTTAGAAAACAATATTCCGGTATTGCAGCCCGAAACTCTAAGGCGCACTAGTGTTGATCCACAAAAAAAAGTACAAGCTGACGAAGCCTATGAGCGCCTCTCCTCAATCGAGTTTGATGCCATGGTTGTTGTTGCATATGGCTTGATCTTGCCCCAAGAAATTTTGGATATTAGCGAACGACCCGGAAGATTTGGCAGCTTTAATATTCACGCTTCCTTGCTTCCGCGTTGGCGTGGTGCTGCGCCAATTCAGCGGGCGATTGAGGCCGGAGATGCAAAGACTGGTATTTGCATTATGCAAATGGATGCAGGTCTTGATACTGGTGATACCGTTTTAGTTTCTGGTCTTGATATTGCCCCCGATGAAACAAGCGCAAGCTTGCATGATCGATTGGCACAACTTGGGGCAGATTCGATCGTGAGCGTCTTAGATGCTTTGCAGCAAAGTAAAAATATGAACCGGGTGCCACAGCCAAACGAAGGCATTACTTATGCTGAAAAAATACTAAAGAGCGAAGCAGAAATTGATTGGTCCTTAAGTGCAAAAGAAATCGATCAACGCATTCGTGCCTTTAATCCTTTCCCTGGCGCTACTGGTCAGGTGGGTGGTTTGGTGTTGAAGCTTTGGGATTCCAGAATTCCGGAGGTCGGGGCGGTAGGCTCAACCGGCAGCGTTGGTGATGTGCTTGGGTTCAGTGGTGATGGCGTATATATTCAGTGTGGTCAAGGCGTCGTCGAGGTTATGCACATGCAAAAACCTGGGGGCAAAAAAATTGACGCTAAAACCTGCTTACAGTCGATTGGCGTTGATCAAAAACAGTTGCATTTTTTGTCAAAGGAGTAGAAATGTTTAATTTTGCAAAGACTGCTGTTTTGATGGCAGCCATTACTGCGTTATTTATTGTGGTTGGTGGCATGCTGGGCGGCGAGCAAGGCATGTTGATGGCTTTGTTGATGGCTGTCGGTATGAATTTTTTCAGCTATTGGTTTTCTGACACCATGGTATTGAAGATGACTAATGCACAACAGGTGGACGAAAGATCTGCGCCCCAGTTTTATGCATTGGTGAAAGAGTTGGCCGAGAAGGCTGGTTTGCCAATGCCTAAAGTATTTTTGATTAATGAAGATGCGCCGAATGCATTTGCAACGGGACGCAATCCAGAAAACGCTTCCGTTGCCGCAACAACCGGCATTCTAAAAATTCTCTCGAATCGTGAGTTGCGCGGCGTTATGGCCCATGAGCTGGCGCATGTTCGCCACCGAGATATTTTGATTTCAACAGTGGCTGCAACTATGGCAGGTGCAATTTCTGCATTAGCAAACTTTGCGATGTTTTTTGGCGGGCGCGATTCAGAGGGCAGACCCAACAATCCAATAGCGAGTTTGATGGTGGCGATATTGGCGCCAATAGCGGCAAGCCTGATTCAGATGAGTATTTCACGAGCACGGGAATATGAGGCTGATCGTGGTGGTGCAGAAATTAGCTCTGATCCAGAGGCTCTTGCGCATGCACTAGAAAAAATTCATAACTATGCCCAAGGTATTCCATTTCAGGCTGTTGAGCAACATCCAGAAACTGCACAGATGATGATTCTGAATCCTCTTGGTGCTGGCGGCCTTGCGCAACTATTCTCAACCCACCCCCCTACAGAAGAGCGGGTGGCACGCTTAATGCACATGGCTAAAAACGGGGAATGCCCCGGAGCAAATTAATTTGACCGACCAAAAAACACCACGCAGTCTCCCGCTTTCAGAAGCAATCACTATTGCAGCACAAGCAATCAGTGAGGTAATGAGCGGAAGATCGCTTACAGAAGTCTTGGATCAACTTGAGCCGCATGAGCGACCTATCGTTCAAAGCCTCAGTTTTGATGCGCTACGAAAGTGGGTGCGCTCGCATGAGTTAATCAAGCAATTTATTCCAAAGACTCCGCCGCCTGAAACAGATCACTTGCTAAGCGTGGCAATCGCTTTATTTTTGCAGGATGCAACAGAGGGCAAAGGATATCCAGCGCATACCATTGTTGATCAGGCTGTGAAGGCGTGTGGCGAATATGACAAGACCATGTATGCCAAGGGGTTGATGAATGCGGTTCTACGTAAGGTCAGCCTCTTAGTGCAGCCGCCCGAAGGTGATAGGCGTTACCCGCCTGACCCCATTCCAATGTATGTGCCCGCATGGTGGCGCGCAAATTTAAAACGCAATTACTCTAAACAGTGGCAAGCGATTTTGTTTCAGCAGGCTAAGCGCGCACCATTAATTTTGCGTGTCAATCAACGGCAATATACGCGCGAGCAATATCAATCATTGTTGTCTGATGCTGGCATTGCATCAAAACCAATTGATGAAGTGGCTGGTATTGCTTTGCCTTCTGCGCTTTTAATTCCAGAAGCTGTACCTGTTTCTGATTTGCCAGGTTTTTATAGTGGCGCTGTATCTGTCCAAGATGCGGGAGCTCAGCTTGCTGCAATTTTGTTAAACCCACAAGATGGCGAGCTAGTGTTAGACGCTTGCGCAGCTCCCGGTGGCAAAACAGCGCATCTATTAGAGCTTGCCGATTGCTCAGTGCAGGCTTTGGAGTTAGATGGTGAGCGGATTGGAAAGATTGGCGGTAATTTAGATCGCCTTCGCTTGCATTCTGACAAGGTAAGAGTGCTTCGTGGCGATGCCTCTAAAGCTGCATGGTGGGATGGCATTCCTTTTGACAAAATTTTGCTCGATGCGCCCTGCTCTGCTTCGGGGATTGTGTCTCGCCATCCAGACATACCGTTTTTAAGACGTGAGGCTGATGTAAGAGCCCTGCAAGAAAGGCAGCGCGGTATTCTGAATCAGGCGTGGAAGATGCTCAAACCAGGGGGCGCCCTCCTATATGTCACATGTTCAATATTTTTTGAAGAGGGTGAGGATCAGGCCGCTTGGTTTGCTGAGCAGCACCGCGATGCGGTACGATTAGGCGCTCCAGGTCAGATTTTGCCTGGTGAACTAAACGACGGTTTTTACTATGCTTTGTTTAAGAAAAATGGGCCATGAGCCAAAGAATTAAACAATTCCTCTTTTTGTTCTTGATGGTTTTGGGAATTTTCTCAACCACCGTGAGTGCAGAAGGTATCAAGATCAAATCCTTTGAGTTGGAGAGGTCTGATAACGACTGGCTTTTGAGCGCTACGTTTCAGATTGAATTATCTCCAGGTCTAGAAGACGCAGTGCAAAAAGGCGTGGTGCTGTATTTTCAGACTGAGTTTGATTTAACGAGATCGCGCTGGTATTGGTTTGATGAAAAGCCAGCTCTTGTACAAAGACAAACCCGTTTGTCATACCAGCCCTTAACGCAGCAGTATCGCATTGCTTCCGAGGGGTTTACTTTCTCAGCTAAATCAATGTCTGAGGCTTTACAAGCAGTGGGCAGCATTGGTGGGTGGCGTGTCATGGAGAATTCACAACTAGATCCAGGTAAATCCTATACAGCTAGTATGCGCATGAACCTAGACCTAAGTAAGTTGCCAAAACCGTTTCAGGTCAATGCGCTAAACAACCGTGACTGGAATGTTTCTAGCGATTGGTACCGCTTTCCATTCTCTTCAAATGGCCCCAACCTGATTAAACGATGAGATCTATAGCATCCCTGCTGGACTCAGGCTTTTTTACATCAAAAGCATTGGGTAAAAAAGTCGTACCAATCACGATTGTTTTAATTGGCGTATTCGCTTTATTGCTTTTAGTTCTATTGGCAATAGCTTCATCCAACACCGAGTTTTTTGACAACTACTTCATTTGGCTATATGCCGCAAATGTTGTTATTGGAATTTGTCTGACCTTAGTTATTTTGACCTTGGTGGGCGTGATTGCAGTGCGTTGGTATCGAGGTCACTTTGGCACACGTTTGATTGCCAAGCTAGCGATGATTTTTGCTTTGGTTGGTATTGTTCCCGGCTTAATTTTGTACGGCGTTTCTTTGCAGTTCGTATCCCGAAGTATTGAAACTTGGTTTGATGTGAAGGTAGAGTCGGCGCTGAATTCTGGTTTGGAGCTAGGGCGGGTGACTTTGCGGGTTGCCCAAGAAGAGATTTTGGGCGAAGGTAATTTTATTGCCGAACAGGTAGTGCAGGCTCCTTCAGGCGCAACAGCAGATCAGGTTGGCGCCACAATCATGAAGATTCGTAATCAATTTGGCATTCAAGAGGTAAGTCTCTTCAATATGCAGCGTAATTTGATTATCACTAGCGAGGTAAAGCCAAAGAAATATTTTCCTGCTCCTAGTGCGGAGGTGGTAGCCGAGGCTTTTAAAAAGAAGGGCATTACTTTTTTAGATCAAATTGAGGTAGATGGTGGGCAGCGTGGTTATCGCATTAGAGCGATTGTTCCCATTGTTCGCAAAAAACCTATTCATAGCAAATTAGATTCGGGCAAAGATACGGACGATAAGTATTTTTTACAGCTGGTGCGATATATTCCAACTCCGCTTGCAAAGAACATTTTTGCGGTTGAATCCGCCTATAGTGAGTATCAAGAAAAATCACTAGGGCGCACAGGGCTGCGTAAGATGTTTGTGGGAACCCTAACTCTCACTCTTTTCTTTGCGGTATTTGTTGCAATTACCTTGGCACTCATGTTGGGTAGGCAGTTAGCCCGCCCACTCCTAATGCTGTTGAGAGGTACACAGGCGGTTGCCCAGGGCGATTTATCGCCTAAGCCAGAGCTTGATACTGGCGATGAGCTAGGCATGCTGACGCGTCAATTTAATGTCATGACAAGGCAGCTAGCTGATACTCGGACCTCTTTACAAGAATCTAAGGCATTCTTGGAGCGCGTGCTGGGAAGTCTTACTGCAGGCGTATGTATTTTTGATAAAAACTACAACGTTGTTTCTAGCAATGCAGGGGCTGACCGAATTTTTGGTCAAGACCTCACCCAGCTTGACGGAAAGCCCTTGAGTAGCAGTCCTGCTTTACAAGAGTTTGAGGGCGCTATTAAAGAAGGCTTTGCCACCATGAAGCTGGCTGTAGTTAGCGAGGGTGACGCGGGACAAAGCGCCAAACAAACCAATGCGCCTGTATGGCAAAAACAAATCCAGCTACACAGCACCAATGAGTTTGAAAATGAATTAGGCGTTACCTTATTTGTGCGTGGCACAGAGTTGACTGGTGATTTACGAATGGTTGTCTTTGATGACATTACCGATGTGGTGAGCGCACAAAGATCAATTGCATGGAGTGAGGTAGCAAGACGCCTTGCCCATGAAATTAAAAACCCTCTCACACCCATTCAGCTCTCTGCTGAAAGACTGCAACATAAGCTTGCTGGTAAGTTGAGTCCTGAGCAAGAAGAAATGATTAATCGCAGCACTGAAACTATCATTGGTCAGGTGCAAGCCATGAAAGAAATGGTGAATGACTTCAGGGATTTTGCCAAGACGCCAACCCCTCAATTGAAGCCGGTTTCTATTAATACACTTACTTCAGAAATTTTGGGGCTTTATGAAGGTAGCCCATTGAAAACGAAGTTGGATCCAGCTTGCCCAAATATTATGGGTGACCCAACCCAGCTGAGGCAGGTAATTCATAACTTACTCCAAAACGCTCAAGATGCTACTCTTGAAGGCCCAAATCCCACCAGTCCAGTAGAGGTAAAAACAGAGTTGGTGCCTTATGGTGAGCATAATGGCGTTGTCCAAAATGCGGTGCGCTTAACAATAAGTGATTGTGGAGTTGGATTTCCAGCTAAGATATTGGCAAGAGCCTTTGAGCCGTATGTAACAACTAAGAGCAAAGGCACTGGATTAGGTTTGGCAGTGGTGAAGAAGATTGTTGATGATCACGCTGCGAAAATTGAAATTAGAAATCGTATGCAGGGCGATGAAGTAGTTGGTGCGCAGGTATCAATATTGTTTATGAATCTAGCAAAAGAGGCAGCCTAAGCATGGCTAGTATTTTGGTTGTTGATGACGAGATGGGAATTCGCGAGCTTCTCAATGAGATTCTGACGGATGAAGGCCATACTGTGTACGCTGCAGAAAGCGCAATACAAGCGCGTACGATTCGCGAACAAATGCGACCCGATTTAGTCCTGTTGGATATTTGGATGCCTGATACCGACGGCATTACTTTATTAAAAGAGTGGTCTAACACTGGCCAACTCACAATGCCTGTAGTCATGATGTCTGGCCACGCAACAATTGATACCGCTGTCGAAGCAACTCGAATTGGCGCCCTCAATTTTTTAGAAAAGCCGATTGCCCTACAAAAGCTTTTGAAGACGGTTAGCAAGGCTTTAGAGAGCTCTCCTAAATATGTTGAACCCGAACAAGAGCGTGCTGTTCAGGCCAACACAAATGCGGTAACAACGCCAAAGCAGGCTGTTGTCGAATCAGCTCCAGCACCTGCCGAGGGTGAATTCATCAGCGGAATAGCAAAAACGTACTTTGACCTGCCGTTAAGAGAGGCTAGAGATCTATTTGAAAAAGCGTATTTTGAGCATCAGATGCAAATCATGGGTGGCAGTATGACCAAGATTTCTGAGTACACGGGCCTTGAGCGTACCCACTTGTATCGCAAGCTAAAGGCGCTTGGAATAGATACCTCGCGGAATAAAGGCGAGAGCTAGACCCCCTTTAACCATGGGCATGAAGCCCATGAAATTAAGCAAATCCCCCAAATCAAGGGCGCTTAAAGCAAATTCGTTATAATTCCAAGTCTTGGCCTGGTAGCTCAGTCGGTAGAGCAGAGGATTGAAAATCCTTGTGTCGGTGGTTCGATTCCGCCCCGGGCCACCAAGAAACACCAAAACCACCTTCGGGTGGTTTTTTCGTTTCGCCCCCAACAAAAGCTTATAAAATCAACCATCCTAAATTAGTTGTATCTGTAAAGGTTAAAAAATGAAAAGCCTCTTAGTTTTGTTGTTTCCTTTATTGCTTACTGCCTGCGTCGGAACGACGCCCGTTGGTGAACCAATGTCTAAAAGCAATCTGACTTCAGGCCAGGTGAGTATGACCTTGAAGAAAAATGTGACTACACAGGCTGAAGTAGTTGAAACTTTTGGTGCCCCCAACTTAGTCACTCAGAACGCTGAAGGCGAAGATGTTTGGACCTATCAGAGAAACGCGACTGTTGCTAACGCCGCATCTAACTCTTCATATGCCACGATTATTTTGTTGGGCGGTACCAGTAAGTCTTCTGGATTTGAGCAGTCAAGCAGAACAATGACCTTAATTATTAAGTTTAAAGATATTAAAGGCGTAAAGACAGTTGTTGATTTCTCCTCTAGATCATCATCCTTTTAATACTAAATATGAAAAAACTAATTCCTGTTTTATTTGTCAGCGTCTTATCGCTCTCGGCTTGTGTTCAGCAGGCGGTAAAGCCCCAAAAGACATCTTTAGAAATTCAAGCTTATCAAGCTAAAGTATTCGAGGCCGACAAGAAAACTACTTTTAATTCCGTGATGTCAGTTCTTCAAGATTTGGGATACATCATTGGCTCAGCTAGTTTGGATACTGGGTTTATTACTGCTGTATCGCCGAATAAGCAAATAGATTCGCCAATCGCCCAATTTGCGCGATTGATCGGCTCTATGAATATGGAAGGTAGGACGGCTGTCACCGTTTCTATTGAAGAGATCTCACCCAAAAAGACAAGAGTTAGATTAAATCTTGTGGATAGCCAAACTAAAACAGGGCAATACGGTCAAAAAGCAACTGACGATACTCCGATTGATGACCCAAAGGTTTATGAGAGTGCTTTTGATAAGATTGGCGAAGCTATTTTCATTCGTCAAGCCCAGAATGCTGTTCCCGCGCAGCCCTCCAAGTCAAACAAATAATATTACTTGGATTAATTATCCTCGGCCCTGGTTCGATTCCGCCCCGGATCACCAAGAAACACCAAAACCACCTTCGGGTGGTTTTTTATTTTCCTTCGCCTCATGTGGGGCTTTTTTGTATAGTATTTAGATATGACAAACCTAAATCAGCTCCCTACAGATCTCCCCATTCCTCAAGATGATGGCTCGACCAATCATTTGAAGGGTATGAGGCTGCCTAACGTTTCTTTAAATGCTACCAATGGAACGGCCATTAACTTTGGTGACATCAAAGGTAAGTTGGTTATTTATTGCTACCCAATGACAGGGCAACCCAATGTTGCTTTGCCAGATGGTTGGGATCAAATTCCTGGAGCAAGAGGATGCACACCGCAGAGCTGTTCATTTAGGGATCATTACCAAGAGCTTCAGGCATTGGGCGCAGAGGTTGTGGGTTTGAGTGTTCAAACTACTGAGTATCAAAAAGAGATGGCCGATCGACTTCATCTCCCATTTCCAGTAGCTAGTGATGTGAATTATCAATTTCAGAAGGCATTGAATATGCCAACCTTTGTAGCGGCTGGAATGACTCTCTTAAAGCGAGTCACGCTCATTGCGAACAACGGTGTAATCGAGGCAGTTCATTACCCCATCTTCCCAAGCGATAGTGATCCAGCATGGGTAATTGATTATTTGAAGAG
This sequence comes from Polynucleobacter yangtzensis, assembly GCF_027924165.1. Lineage (NCBI taxonomy): Bacteria > Pseudomonadati > Pseudomonadota > Betaproteobacteria > Burkholderiales > Burkholderiaceae > Polynucleobacter > Polynucleobacter yangtzensis. Next base: position 1,956,299 of record NZ_AP026973.1, on the reverse strand, counting down.
CCATTAAAAAACAGGGAGCATAAACTGCCCCCTGTTTAGCGCCTGAATTGCTCTACTACTCAAACATATCTGCGTTCATGACTTTGGTCCATGCAGCAACAAAGTCATTCACAAACTTCTCTTTGTTGTCGTCTTGTGCATAGACTTCAGCATATGCACGCAGGATAGAGTTTGACCCAAACACCAAGTCCACTCGTGTAGCAGTCCACTTGGTTTTGCCAGTAATGCGCTCAACGATGTCATAGCTATTGCGGCCAGTTGGCTTCCATGAGTAACTCATGTCAGTGAGATTCACAAAGAAATCATTACTCAATACGCCGGGCTTGTCCGTAAATACTCCATGTTGAGTGCCGCCATGATTTGTACCAAGTGCGCGCATGCCACCAACAAGCGCTGTCATTTCTTGGGCAGTTAGGCCCATTAATTGGGTGCGGTCAAGTAACAGCTCTTCAGGAGTGACTGCATAGTTTTCTTTCAGCCAATTCCGATAACCATCAGCCAATGGTTCTAGAACTTCGAAAGATTCAACATCAGTCATTTCTTGAGCGGCATCTCCACGACCAGCCTTAAATGGCACTTTGATATCAAATCCTCCAGCCTTCGCTGCTTGTTCTATGCCAATATTTCCGGCGAGAACAATGATGTCAGCAATGCTTACACCAGAGTCTTTAGAGATTTTTTCATACACACTCAGCACCCTTGCTAAGCGATCGGGCTCGTTGCCAACCCAATCTTTTTGTGGTGCCAGACGAATGCGTGCGCCATTAGCTCCGCCGCGCTTATCTGAGCCTCGGAAGGTGCGAGCACTATCCCATGCCGTTGTCACCATATCGCTGATGGATAAGCCGCTAGCTTTGATCTTCGTTTTAATCGCTTCAACCCCATAGTCTTTTGAGCCGACTGGAATAGGATCTTGCCAAATCAAGCTTTCCTTAGGGACGTCTGGGCCAAAGTATCTTGCTTTAGGACCCATATCCCGGTGGGTTAACTTAAACCATGCTCTTGCAAAAGTTTCTGAAAAATGCGCAGGATCTTTTGAAAACTTCTCGGAAATTTTGCGATATTCAGGATCCATTTTGAGAGCCATATCCGCATCTGTCATCATCGGCATGCAACGAATGGATGGGTCTTCAACATCAACAGGCTTATCTTCTTCTTTGATGTTGATTGGCTCGTATTGCCAAGCACCCGCAGGACTCTTGGTGAGCTTCCACTCATAATTGAGCAATAAGCGGAAATAGCCGTTATCCCATTGGGTTGGATGGGTGGTCCATGCGCCCTCAATGCCACTGGTAACGGTATCTCGGCCGATGCCACGAGTCTTATGATTCATCCAACCGAGGCCCTGCTCTTCAATTGGCGCTCCTTCTGGTGCGGGTCCAAGATTTGCAGCGTTACCGTTACCATGTGCTTTGCCCACTGTATGGCCACCCGCTGTCAGTGCAACAGTTTCTTCATCATTCATGGCCATGCGAGCGAATGTGACCCGCATGTCTTTGGCTGTTTTCAGCGGATCCGGATTGCCATCAACACCTTCTGGGTTAACGTAAATCAAGCCCATCATCACTGCTGCAAGCGGGTTAGCTAAATCGCGTTCGCCAGAATAGCGACTACCTTCCCCGCCGCTTTTTTGTAGCCATTCTTTTTCTGATCCCCAGTAGATATCCTTTTCTGGATGCCAGATATCTTCACGTCCAAATGAGAAGCCAAAAGTTTTTAGCCCCATGGATTCGTAAGCAATTGTGCCGGCGAGAATCATTAAATCTGCCCAGCTAACCTTGTTGCCATATTTCTTCTTGATGGGCCATAAAAGCCTGCGAGCCTTATCCAAATTGGTATTGTCAGGCCACGAATTGAGCGGCGCAAAACGTTGATTGCCAGTGCCGGCTCCGCCGCGACCATCGGCGATACGATAGCTGCCGGCCGAGTGCCATGCCATCCGAATCATGAGGCCACCATAGTGCCCCCAGTCGGCTGGCCACCAATCTTGGCTATTTGTCATGAGCTCTCGCATATCTTTTTTGAGCGCGTTCACATCTAGCTTTTTTAATTCATCGCGATAATTGAATGATGGCCCCATCGGGTTGGTCTTGGTATCGTGCTGATGCAGAATATCGAGATTAAGTGACTTAGGCCACCATGCCATTGGAGTATTGCCAGACTCTGTATTTGCTCCGTGTGCTACTGGGCATATTCCCTTTGATGTCATATTGATCTCCTTTTAGATAACAAATAATTTGATTTGTTAATCTCTGTCGTTCAGATTAACTGATAAAGCTATAAATAGTCTGTGTGCTAGACAGTATTTTTATTCGCCCGCCATATATGTAATGAGAATGCTCATGACATGCCCTCCTTGTTAAAAATTATTAATAATCTTTCCCCAGTTTTAGGCGCTTACTTATTGCTTGCTACGAACTCATCTTGTTCTGAGATAGAACATTAGTCAAATGAATTAAATTGAACTTATTGATCGAAAAAATTGATAACAAAACCGGTATTAAAGTAGCTCCTATTTCAATAAGGAACGCAGTCGCTTCCATCACTCACGGACCTCAAGGCCATTAAGCGACAATAGAAACTCATAATAAAAAGCTGGAGACTGCATGTATAAGCTGATAGCCTTTGATGCCTATGGAACATTGTTTGATGTGTACTCAATGGGCCAGTTGGCGGAAGAATTATTTCCTGGCCACGGGCAAGCTTTTGCTTTAATGTGGCGCGATCGTCAAATTGAATATACCCGCTTAGTTACGATGAGCGATCCCAATCCGGGTGGAAGTAAACACTATCTGCCATTCTGGGAATTAACCATTCGTTCGCTTCGCTATGTTTGTAAGCGCATGGAATTAAATCTCACAGCAGAATATGAGAAGCGACTCATGGATCAGTATGCCAAGCTCACTGGATTTAACGACAGCTTAAGCGTTCTTAAAACGATTAAGGATATGGGAATTTCTACTGCAATTTTGTCTAACGGTAGTAGAGAGATGTTGGCAATGGTAGTCGAAAGTAATGGTCTAGCGCCATACCTGGATAAGGTTGTGACAATTGAGGATGTGCGTTTGTTTAAAACGGCGCCGCAGGCTTACGAACTTCTACTAAAAGCTTTTCCAGTGAAGAAAGAAGAGATCTTGTTTGTCTCAAGCAATGCCTGGGATGCTTTAGCAGCGAAATGGTACGGATTTGATGTATTTTGGGTCAATCGTCTTGGCCATCCTTTTGAAGAGATTGGTGAAAAACCAAACTACGAAGGAAATTCTTTAAGCAAAGTTTTGGAAGTTATTTAAGGAGAAATAAATGTTGCTAATGACTTCAATTATTGCCGCAATCTTGACTATTATTTTCGTAAAGCTTTCTTTTGCGGTAATTGGCCTTAGAAGAAAAAATAAAGTTGGCCTAGGAAGTGGAGGTTACGACGATCTTGAAAGAGCTATTCGCGCTCAAGGTAACTTTGCCGAGTATGTGCCAATTGGACTCATTTTGATTGCTTGTCTTGAGTTAAATGGCGCCCCTTGGTGGCTTGTAATTCTTCCCGGCATCGCTTTAATCATTGGGCGCTTAATTCATGCCAAAGGTATTAATGAGCCGCCGCCCAACTTTAGTAGCCGTGTATTGGGAATGAAATTTACTTTTGGGACTCTCATTACATTGGCAATTCTCAATGTAGGCTGGCCCTTGTATAGCATGGTTGCATAGGGGTCATTCAATTCACGTTTAATTTTCCTGGTGAGGAATTCTAAGACCGCCCGCGGGCAGTTTTTTTAACAAAAGTTCTGCTATAAATTGGATATCTAATAGAGTGGATTTCATACATTCAATCGGGATAAAAAATCATGAAAAAATTACTTCTTACTATTACATCGACTTTAGTTGCTATGGCTCTAACAGGCTGTCTTGCCAGCACAACCTCTCCTGATGGGGTTAACTGTAACTATTCTCAAGGTAAGCCCATGTGGGAAATGCCGCTAGATTGCCAGGGCGGTCGCTAAAGGATTGACTGGGTATTTATTTAGTCACCCACTGTTGATATTTGAGATGAGTAAGCTTGCTTGATCTGATTCTTCAGGCTCTAGTTCTGGGTTCGCTCGGTCTGGGCGCCGGAGTTTTGGGTGGTGTCATTGGCTTTGGCACCACTATCATCCTAATGCCCGCCCTCGTTTATTTTTATGGGCCTATTCAGGCCATTCCTGTTATTGCTTTAGTTGCAACCGTAGCTAATCTCTCGCGTATTTTTTTGTGGTGGAATGTCATTCGGTGGCGCGTTTGTATTGTCTATAGTTTTGCAGCAATACCATTCACGGTGTTAGGTGTGAATACTTTAGTGCGGCTTGATGAGCGATTGGTCGAAATGACTTTGGGCGGTTTTCTAATTTTGTTAGTTCCAATCCGCCGCTGGATGCGAAAAAAGAATTTTTATTTAAAGCTTTGGCAGATGGGCTTGGTTGGCGCCACCATCGGTTACTTGACAGGCATTGTCGCTACTACCGGAGCAATCAATACCCCATTCTTTTTGGCGTATGGCTTAAGTAAAGGTTCCTTCTTGGGCACGGAGGCAGCAAGCACCCTTTCAATTTTATTTACCAAGGGCATAGCATTTCACCAGCTAGGATTTTTGAACATGATGGCTATCATGCAGGGACTTCTAATTGGAGTTTGTGTTTTGGCTGGCTCAATTTTTTCCAAAAAAATAGTGTTGGCATTGCCAGAAGATAAATTTTTATTGCTGATGGAGCTGGTCATGTTGATCTCGGGACTATCTATTTTGGCGATGGCTTTTTAGTGTGCATTGGTACAAATCACTAGTTTGATAAAACTATCATTCGGTTATAATTTTCATAAGCAGGAGAGTGAGGGGCCTCCCTCCACCGAAGGCGCAAACTCCCATGAACGCTCAGGTATCCACCAGGAAGGTACTGCTTATCCTAAACAGCCGTCTGGAGAGTCACCATTTTTATGGTGCACCGAAGGAGCAAGCCCTAAGCTACGCTTAGGGTGAATCTCTCAGGTATCAAGGACAGGGGGAGCGGCATCCGTTAGCGCGGCGATAGTCCGTGAGCGATGGTCCGCTTTGGGAGAGTCTCTATGCACATTCTGATCGAATAGGTTGCCATTTTTTTCTTGTCGCAAATGCGGTATTTAAAACATCGATATTTCCCAAAATCAATTTTCATTTTTGGGTGCTAACTTATTAAGGTAAATGTATGACAAACAAATTTGTTGAAGAGGCTCCATATCACCCTGGCTACGAAGATGCTGGCTTTAAAGGCGTTGCTTCGCCCCTGGCTGCAGAAATTGATCGCTTCAGAAAAAGTAATTCTCGTTACTTAGGCTTTGCTGATGTAATCGTTGATTTTTGTGTATCAGATCAAAATAAATTACAGCACGCTAAGTAAATACAAAAATAATAAGCCACCCTAGGGTGGCTTATTGATTAAGAGGACCAGATTTTTAGTCTTTAGAGGTCTAAATTATCTAGCGCTAAATTTTCTAGGTGGCTAGTATCGGCCCAGCCGTCCACTTTCCATGTATACCCATCATGACTGATCCAGTTGAGGGAGGCATTAGGTACGGCAACAGCTTTTTCAGCGTCTAAGGCTTGATTGCTTGCGATTCTGTACATCATGTCTAATGCGCCGCCATGGCTCACCAATAAAACTGTTTTTCCAAGATATTTTTCGCGGATTTTCTCGAGAGCGGCGTTAATACGATCTGCAAATTGTTGAATGCTTTCTCCGCCACGTAATTCCTCAGTAATATTTCTGCTCAGATGAGACTTCCAAAGGTCTGGCTCGAGTTGAGGCGCTTCATCGGTGGTGAGGCCTTGCAGCGCTCCAAGGTGTCGCTCTCTAAGCTCCGCATTGGTAATGGCCGATGTGGCAAATAATTGTTCAATCGCTTTTGCTGTTTTGGCAGCTCTTTGGAGGTCGCTTGTATATAAAACATCAAATGCAAGATTAATTCTTTTGATGGCGTGCGCCATTTGCTCGGCTTGCGCCAAGCCGCGAGCATTTAGGTCTATATCTGTATGGCCCTGAAGGCGACGCTCGGCATTCCAGTCTGTCTCACCATGGCGAACTAAACAAAATCGAGTAATGGTCATGCCGCAATGATAAAGACTTAATTATTTTTTAGAGTCCAGGCGCGCGGATTATGTTCAAAGCCAATGTGCTCGTAGTATTCGTTTGCCTTGGGCGCGGCTAACAGGACAATCATGCATTCAGGGCCAAGTCGAGATTTGGTTTCTTCAATCAGTCGCTGACCAATTCCTGAGCGTTGATATTTTTGATCGACCGCTAAGTCTGCAAGGTATGCCACATAAGCAAAGTCCGTTAAGGACCTAGAAATGCCAACTAAAGTTTCACCATCCCATGCTGTAATTGTAAGGTTGGCATTTTTGAGCATGGCCTCAAAGGTTTGTACATTGTGAATAGGGCGACGCTCTCCAAGAGTTGAGCGTTTGTAAAGATCTATCGCTTGCTCAGCAGTAATAGTGGCGTTGTCGCGGTATTCAATCATTTTTCTTTCTCTGTGGATAGCTGATCACCTATGGCTAGGACTCCAGAACTTAATACCTCAGCACGAATCCCTCCGCGTCCTTCAAATGCATCCATGAAGCTTGGTCTACTGAGTAGTTGAGCGGGTCTTTCGCACGGAGTGCAAAGTTCAGTACCCAGCATTTGAATGTCCCCTAACTGAAATCGCTTGCCTACCAGGCCATTGAGTTCGGCTGCAGTGATGCCCTCAAGTGCGATATTTCGGCGTGTCTCTGCAGCGTCAAAAGTGGGCTCATCACCAGCTTTTAGCCATTCATTAGCCGTTTCAATGCCTGATAGGCTAATTAAGCTGATGTGGCGTACCTTAGCAGGCTCCGTTGCAGAATATGCTCCAGTGCCCATGGCATAGCGGTCTCCCTCAATGCCTATACCAGCAATGAGTTTGGCGGAGATAGCAGATTGCATCTTTGCTCCAGCGGAGCTCACAAGATAAATAGCTTTTATATGGGCGTTGAATTTCATAGGGAGTTGTTGAATATTACAGCTCACCTGAGGTCGATTGTTAATACAATTCATTTAATACAAGAAAAAGGGTGATGGTGAACAAAGAAACCAAAGGAATGTTGATTGGCTTTATTGGCATTCTGATTTTTAGCTTAACGCTGCCAGTTAGCAAAATTGCTGTTTTAAGCTTCAACCCTTATTTCATTGCCTTTGGTAGAGCAAGTTTGGCAGGGCTTGTCGCGCTCGCCTATCTTTTCTATAAAAAAGAGGAAATACCTTCCAAGGTCGATTTTGTAAAGTTTGTTGTAATAGCTTTAGGTGTTGTATTTGGATTTCCTATTTTTACTACTGTTGCAATGACCCAAGGCTCCTCCTCTCATGGCGCTGTTATTTTAGGAATGATGCCGCTTGCTACAACGGTGATTGGGGTTCTGCGTTTTAAGGAGAGACCCTCATTAGGTTTTTGGCTGGTATCTCTGTTGGGGGCTGGCTTGGTTGTTTTATATGCCTTGCTCAAGAGTTCGGGAAGCTTTACCTATATTGATGGACTGTTAGTCTTGGGCGGCATCAGTGCATGCATTGGCTATGTAGAGGGCGGCGAGTTGTCAAGAAAGATGAACCCGCGCGCAGTAATTTCATGGGCATTGGTCATTTCATTGCCCGTAAATCTGGTGATGACTTGGCTGACATATAACCCAGAATATATATACGCAGGCACAGTGGCATGGACCAGCTTTGTTTATCTCAGCCTATTTCCCATGTTTCTTGGATTCTTCTTTTGGTATGAGGGCCTTGCAATTGGTGGCATTGCAAGAGTCAGCCAAGTGCAGCTAATTCAACCGTTTTGTACTTTAGTGGCAGCGAGTATTTTGCTTGGAGATTCGCTCACAGTCATGAACTTAATATTTGCAGTTTTGGTGGTCTCTACAGTCATACTGGGAAAGAGGATGTTAGTGAGAAGAGCGTAATAAATTTTGCGTTTAATTTTTACATGACGATCTAATTAAAAAGCCCCGATAAGCGGGGCTTTTTAATTACGCAACCACAACTTTATGTTTGCTAAGAGCTCGCAATATTTTGCTTTTCTCTTTTGGTTTTGTGCTTGCTTCTAATAACTTAGTAAGCTGTGCTGAGTTAAGGGGCCCTAAGCGCGCTTTACCAGTTTTGGTAAGCATAGAGTCGTTTTTTCTGGTTCTTTGATTTTGGCCTACAGCCATAAATTTCCTAGAGTAATGGAATGATGAATCTCAAGGCTTGCTTCAGAGATTCCCCTATCTAGGGCGCACAATAGTGATCACAATCCAGAATAACAGTTAACGCTTGCAGAAGCTATGATGTAAACATGATGAATTTACCCAGTTTAGTTTTTGCCCTTGTAATGGGCTTCTTAATGTCCCTGAGCATTACGCTTGCCACTACTTTTGTACGAGTTGGCCCAACGGAAAATTTTTTTTGGCTGTGGCTTGAGGTTTGGGTGGTGGCCTATCCAGTAGCGATTGTCTGCATTTTGATTTATAGACCAGCTGCCAGCAAAATTACTGGAAAGATTCTACAAAAGCTGAGCGAACTCTAAATGAACAAAATACTAAAAAATTTCATGCTTAGCGTAAGCTGCATATTGATATTGAGCGCTTGTGCTGCAGTGTATACCGATGCTTCTGACTCCAATCACGTTACTTTCTTAGATAGTAGCGGAGAATCGATTGAACAGTTAACAAAAAAAGCAAATGCGTATTGCGCCCAATACGGCAAGACGGCTTCATTCAGAAGCGGCGATACTCAGTTGGTTGCTGTGTTTGATTGCAAAGCGCCGCGTTAATTTATTGAAGCGGTTGATTGGTTTAGCCTGCTAAATCTGATTGATAAATTAGACCGGCATGCTCTCTCAGTGCGTGGAATTGAATTGATTCCCACCGTTGTTGAGCAACGTCTAATTCTGATTTATGCGATGCCAAGAAAACGGATGCGCCTACAACATCTTCGGCCATGCGATGAATGTTTTCTTGGGTAAATTTCTTTAGCGCAACAGGGTCGTCTGAGCTTACCCAGCGCGCCAGGCTGTAGCGAGCTGGCAATAGACGTACCTCTGCGCCATATTCGGTTTGGAGTCGGTGACTAACTACTTCAAACTGGAGCTGTCCAAATGCACCCAGTAGCATAGTGCCGCCAGCCATTGGCCTAAAGACTTGAATGGCACCTTCTTCACCTAATTGCATCAGTCCAGTTCGCAATTGTTTTGAACGCAGTGGATCTGCAGACTCAACCATGCGGAAAATTTCAGGCGCAAAAAATGGCAGACCAGTGAACTGGAGCTGTTCGCCCTCGGTTAATGTGTCGCCAAGGCGAAGTAAGCCATGATTGGGTAAGCCAATAATGTCTCCAGGAAAAGCTTCGTCCAAAATATCGCGTCGTTGTGACAAGAAGGAAAGCGCATTATTAGTGCGCACTTCTTTGCCATTACGACATATCTTGAGCTTCATGCCGCGCTGAAAATGACCAGAGCAGATTCTTAAAAACGCCACTCGGTCACGATGTGCCGGATCCATATTGGCCTGAATCTTAAAGACAACTGCGGAGAATTTGTTTTCTGCAGGACTCACTTCGCGTTGCAATGCTTTGCGTGAACCTGGCGAAGGCGCTAATTCAACTAATGTGTTCAGAATTTCCCGCACGCCGAAGTTATTGATTGCGGAACCAAAGAAGACTGGAGACTGACGCCCTGCCAAAAAGGCTTCTAAATCAAATGCAGGCATCGCTTCTTTAATAAGTTCAACTTCAGCCAAGGCATTCTCTAGGTCAGTACCTAGGTGCTCTTTAAGGGCCGGATCATTCACATCAACCACTGCATGGGAGTCTTCAGTGACGCGATCTTCGCCTGCTTTGAACATGCGCATCCGCATATTGGCAATATCGATCACACCAGCAAAAGATTTACCCATACCAACTGGCCAAGTAAATGGAACCACTTCAATGCCGAGAGCCGTTTCGATCTCGTCCATGAGTTCCATTGGCGGTTTTACCTCACGGTCCATCTTGTTGATGAAGGTGACAATAGGCGTATTGCGTGCGCGGCATACTTCCAGCAAGCGTAATGTTTGAGATTCAACGCCATTGGCAGCATCAATCACCATAAGAGCAGAGTCAACCGCAGTTAATACTCGGTAAGTGTCTTCTGAGAAATCTTGGTGACCCGGAGTGTCTAACAAGTTAATGATGCAATCGCGATATTCCATCTGCATCACAGAGCTTGCTACAGAAATGCCCCGTTGTTTTTCAATCTCCATCCAGTCGGAGGTTGCATGGCGACTTGCTTTACGTGCTTTAACACTGCCTGCAATTTGAATGGCGCCCGCATAGAGTAGCAATTTTTCAGTAAGCGTAGTTTTACCCGCATCTGGGTGCGAGATAATGGCAAAGCTGCGGCGTCTAAGTACTTCTGCGCCTGGCGTGCTGGGGATGGAAGTTTTGATGGTAATTCTGCGCTGATTAATCTATGAATGGACGCAATTATAAGCGTGCCAAGAAGACTCAAAACTGCTCATGTGGGCCAACATAGCGCCATTGACCAGGGGGCAGTGGCCCCAATGAGATGCGACCCATTCTGACACGCTTGAGGCCCAAGACCTTAAGGCCTACCATCTCACACATTCTGCGAATTTGGCGTTTACGACCTTCACGCAAAACAAAGCGAAGCTGATCTTCGTTTTGCCAACTCACTTGTGCCGGCTTTAGCTCTACGCCGTCTAGCGAGAGGCCATGTCTTAGGCGATCTAAGTCTTCGAAAGAAAGTAAGCCTTCAACGCGCACTAAATATTCTTTTTCGATCGGGCTATTTTCGCCGATCAATAATTTAGCAATACGGCCATCTTGAGTCAGAACCAGCATGCCAGTAGAGTCAATATCTAATCTTCCGGCGGGCGCTAGCCCCTTTGTATTGAAGCGCGGACTTCTACCCTTGTCTAGCGGACTAGCAAAGTAATTTTCGGGGGTGATTAAAGAGGCTGCGGGTTGATATTCTTGTTCATCGTCGTAATGAGAGATATATCCAACAGGCTTATTTAAAATCACGGTGATGCGAGAAGCTTGTTGTGCCTTGGCACCAGATTGCAACTCAATTTTTTGATGACGGAAAGCGCGAACTCCTAATTCATTAACCACTTCCCCATCTACCGTTACTAGACCTTGTTCAATATATGAGTCTGCTTCACGGCGTGAGCATAGACCTAGCTCAGAGAGTAATTTTGAGACGCGAACTTTTTCTTCCATCCCCGCATTATCCGGCATGAAGGTCATTTTCTAACCTGGAGTTAACATGGTACAAGCCGAGATGAAAAATGCCTGCCAATAACTAAGTAAAGGATATCGAAATGACCGTTTCATTAAAAAAGCCACCTTTTTATAAAATCCTTTATTTTCAAGTACTTGCAGCAGTTGTTATTGGTGTTTTGTTGGGCCATTTTTATCCAAGTTTGGGTACGGAAATGAAGCCATTTGGAGATGCCTTCATTAAAGGCATCAAGATGTTAATTGCCCCGATTATTTTCTGTACGGTAGTAGTTGGTATCGCCGGCATGGAAGATATGAAAAAGGTTGGCAAAACGGGCGGACTGGCCCTTTTGTATTTTGAGATCGTGAGTAGCATTGCTTTAGTGGTTGGGTTGGTCGTGGTTAACTTGCTCCAACCAGGTGCTGGCATGAATGTCGACCCAGCAAGCTTGGATACCAAAGGAATTGCTGCATACACCGGCCCTGGAAAGATGGGTACCACCACCGATTTCTTGATGAACATCATTCCGAATAGTGCTGTAGATGCATTTGCTAAGGGTGAAATTTTGCAGGTCCTTTTCCTTGCAGTATTGTTTGGATTTGCATTGCATAAGTTCGGTGGTCGCGGCACGATGGTGTTTGACTTAATTGAAAAAACATCACACGTTCTTTTTGACATGATTGGCGTCATCATGAAATTTGCGCCTATTGGCGCTTTTGGCGCAATGTCGTTCACTATTGGCAAATACGGCATAGGCTCATTATTTTCATTGGGCAAATTAATGGGCACGTTTTATTTAACCTGCTTTCTTTTTGTATTTATTGTCTTGGGACTCATTGCGCGATTCAATGGATTCAATATTTTTAAATTCGTTCGATATATCAAAGAAGAGTTGTTGATTGTTCTGGGCACTTCATCGTCTGAATCAGTCTTGCCGCGCATGATGGAAAAAATGGAACTTTTAGGCGCCAAGAAAACCTGTGTTGGCCTCGTCATTCCAACGGGTTATTCATTTAATCTAGATGGCACCTCTATTTACCTAACTATGGCCGCTGTATTTATTGCGCAAGCAACCAATACGCCGATGACGCTCATGCAGGAGATCACACTATTATTAGTGCTTTTGCTGACATCCAAAGGGGCTGCAGGCGTAACTGGAAGTGGATTTATTGTTTTGGCTGCAACACTTTCTGCTGTCGGAGATGTGCCGGTTGCTGGGTTAGCGATTATTTTGGGCATTGATCGCTTTATGTCTGAAGCACGAGCATTGACTAATTTGGTTGGTAACGGCGTAGCCACTATTGTGGTGGCTAGGTGGACCGGCGAGCTAGACCAAAAGCAATTAACTAGCGTGCTAAATCGCGATAACTGGATTGAGGCGCAAGAGCCTGAGCTTATCTTGGATCAAAAGCAAGACAAAATGCGCTGAACTTAAGTTCTGACAATATGAACGCTGCAGGGAGCCTCTTCGACAATCTTAGTCATCGAGGTTCTCCAGGGCGTTACCTTGTTGGGTAGCTTATGTGATGCGCCAATCAGAATAAGCGATGCATCATTATCTTTAGCAAACTCAACAATCCGTGAGGCGGGATCAAGAGCTTCTAGCACGTGATAAGAGATTCTCTCTGGTGGCAGCTTCAGTGGTTTGGCCCAATCCATGAGTTGCACTAAATGGCCGCGCACAATTCCGCTGGCGGTTTCATTTTCTTGGTTGCCCTCGAACGTTGGAGTGCTGCTAATGGTGCTCAAGCAAACTAATCGACTTTCAGGATAAGCGTGCAGTAAGTTTTTAGCGGTAATTTGCATGCGCTCTCTTAAGTCTTCATCAGATTGGCGTGTATCTATTGCAGCAATCATCAGAGGCGCATCAAAGTTACCCATGCTGGGACGCGGACTGGGAGAGGGTTCGTAGCCGGCGGCCTTGAACATGCCCTTGAGGTTTTGCCAAAAACTAGGCGGCTCAACACGGTCTGCCCGTTCGGTAAGTGTTACGCCCTCAGGATCACGCAACACTTGTCGTAAGCGAGTAGCGCTCTGGTAGCGATCGGCTGCGCGAGGCTCTAGACATCTCAACACCACCTCTTGAAGCCAGCGCGGAATCTCTCTGCGAATTGCCCGTGGTGGAAACGGCTCAGCCCACATTCGTCTACGAAGGCCGCTCATCGATTGTGGATTGCCAAATGGCAGTTCGCCAGTCAGCAATTCATACATGATTGCGCCGATAGAAAAAATATCGCTACGCGAATCTGAGCGAATTCCAGCTACTTGCTCCGGAGAGATATAAGGTGCGGATCCAACGCCTTTACGCATTTCTTCTGCAAGCAAATCTGGATAGCGAGCATGATGCGATAAGCCAAAATCTATGAGGGTTAGTTTGCCCTTGTCATCAACCAAAATATTTTCAGGCTTGATGTCTAGATGTATTGCATCTTGAGAGTGTAGTGATTGAACTGCTTGTGCAAGATCCGCTCCGATGCGAACAACTTCATCGATCGTAAAAACTTTACCTTCTTTGATGTAGTCCTCGAGGGGTCGCCCTTCAACCCTCTCCATTGCGATATACGGGCGTGTGGCCATGTTGCCGGAACCCAAATATTTAGGAACGTAGGGGCTTTTAAGAGAGCGCAAGATGGTCAATTCAGTTTCAAACCCGATCAAGCTCTCAACCGGCTGGTCTCTACCAACGCGTGGAATCTTTAGCAGAATGGGGACATCAACACCTTCTTTAGTTGCTGAAAAGAGGCTAGCCATTCCGCCGCGATGAACCTCTTTGCCCAAAGTAAATCCATCAACTACTTTGCCTTCTTGAAATATATCGTCTACTGCTTCAATGTCAGTGTTAATTGCCATTAGACTTACTTGCCTGTAATGAGGCGATTAGCCAAATCTTCCGGCAGTCCAGCGCGACGCACTTTTTCGGCAGCAGTAAAGTGATCGTAAGGGGTGCGATGAAAGGTGAGCATTTCAGATTCGGGTTCAAAAACTGCGAAGCATGCCTCTGGATTGCCATCTCTGGGTTGACCAAGTGAGCCCACAACTCCAACCCACTGGCGATGATGTAGTACTGGAATTTCATCGCCAGGATGCGGCGCAAAACGTATGAGTTTGCCAACGGCACTTTGATAAAACAAAGCTTGTTCGTGTGCATGACCAACAAAGGTGTAATTTTTCCCTGAGTTTTGTACGCAGCGCCAAGCGCTCATACTATCGGTAATGTAATTCCAGTCAGCTGGATTATGTGCGGAGGCGTGGACAAAACAAATCTGATCTTCTTGAACCATGAGTGGAAGATTTTTAAGGAACTCTACATGGCCAGAATTAAGTTGAGACTTAGTCCATTCAATAGCAGCATTTGCGTTGGAGTTCATTTGACTGCGGCTGTCCTTAAATACAGCTTCATCATGATTGCCGAGAATGGCAATCGCTTTTTTGTTCTCTACGAGATCGGCAATGCGATCAACGAGCGCTACAGGGTCGGCGTTATAGCCCACTAGGTCACCCAAAAAAACCATCCGGGTTACTCCAAGCTCTTCGGCGCGTGCCATACAAGCATCAAAAGCCTCTAAATTACTGTGGAGGTCGGCAAATAGCCCAATACGTTCAGTCATCCCTTAATGATAGGACAAAAGGCCTCTAGATAGAAGGGTTATAGGGGTTTGGGCTGTTGTCGGGACGGTTTTTGAAGCGCTTGTGAACCCAATAGTATTCCGCCGGGCGCAGTCGAATTTCATCTTCAAAGTATTGGTTAAGACGTGCGGTGTCTGATTTTGGATCTTCCCCGGGAAAATTCTCTAATGGTTTTCCAATTTCACATAGATATCCAGATTCATCTGCTTTCAAGGTTGTTGTCATTAGACACACGTCGGCGCCAGTAATTTTGGCTAAGCGAGAAATCGTAGTGATCGTATTTGTTTGAATTCCGAAAAATGGTACGAACTCAGAATCTTTGAGGCCTAAATCAATATCCGGCGCAATGATGATGAAGTCACCGTTACGAATTTCTCGAATGATGGCTTTAACATTTCCCTGCCGATCAATAGAGTTGCCGCCAAAACGATTACGCCATTCCACAATTTTTTTATTAAAAAATGGATTCTTCATTCTTTGAAAAAATCCGGAAGTACGTGGCCAGTGCTTTTCTTTGCTCAGCGCACTCAAAATAATGCTACCTTCAATTCCGGTGAAGTGCATATTCACTAAGATGCGAGGTTTTTTACTAGAAAGATCTACTGCTGACTTCACTTCGATCATATTGCTCAATTGTTTTGAGCTACCGCACCAAATAATGCTTTTTTCAACCAGGCTACGGCCGAGTAAAAGCCAATGTTGTTTGCTTAAGCTATCAATTTCAGCTGAGCTTAATTGGGGAAAGCATAGTCGCAGATTGGTTTTTACAACCCGATTTCTATCGCCGGGAATGCGAGCAGCTATAAAGCCAAGCCCATAACCAATGGCAACTAATGATCTATAAGGTAGCAGCGCAAGAAGCTTGAGTAGTGCAACGACTACATGGTTAGAAAAAGATTTGAGCAAATTAATTTTGCGCTAGTTCGTAACGCTTAACTGACTTCACATAGCGCTCAGTCATTTCTTCGATGGAACTACTTGACATTCCTAAATCATTAACAAGGCCGGTCTCAAGTCGATAAGCCCAGCCGTGAACCGTTAGATCTTGTCCGCGTGCCCATGCATCTTGCACGATGGTAGTTTCACAAACGTTCACTACTTGCTCAATGACGTTGAGCTCGCATAATCGATCTTGACGTTTTGGAGTTGGGATCATGTCACCCAGATAACGCTCGTGTTTTTGATGCACATCTTTAACGTGCCGTAACCAGTTATCAGCAAGACCTACTCGCTTATCAGTTAATGCTGCATGCACACCAGAACAGCCGTAATGACCCACCACCAGAATATGTTTCACCTTAAGTAGGTCGATAGCAAACTGAATAACGGATAAACAATTCAAATCAGTGTGGACAACGACGTTTGCAACATTTCGATGAACAAATAATTCACCGGGCAATAAATTGACAATGTCATTTGCTGGCACTCGACTATCAGAACAGCCGATCCAAAGATACTCCGGAGCTTGTTGAGAAACTAAGCGCTTAAAGAAGTTAGCATCCTTGGCCACCATGCTTTCGGCCCAGGCGCGATTGTTTGAAAATAGTTGCTCTAAAGCTTGGGAATTCTTCATCGTCATAGTTTCAGTTTAAAGTACTTTGATGACACCTATTTGGTTAAAACAAACCCCCACTGGAATCATCCTAAATTTGCACTGCCAGCCAGGCGCAAAACAAACCAAGGTGGTTGGCTTGCATGATGGCTGTTTAAAAATTTCTCTACAGGCGCCCGCCCTTGAAAACAAGGCAAATGAACTTTTATTGGCCTGGCTTTCTAAGCAATTAAGAGTGCCTCAGAAGCAAATTCAATTTGTTTCTGGTCAAAATAGCCGTAAGAAAAGAGTGGAAATTTGGGGGCCCATTAGCCCAGAGCAAATTGCTCAGATGTTGAGTCCCTGAGGCCTACCAAAAAATAGCCCACAAAATTCCCAGAATGAGAACCCACTTGCCTACGTAATAAACGGTGCGATGTTTTGCTTTTAGTTTTTTGGCTTGCGCGCGAAGTTGGTAAAAATAGGTAAATAGAACATTTACAAACCCAACTTTTTCACCTTCTACGTTTTGAGAGGAGGCTGCACTCATAACGTATCGCCCAAACCAGCGATTGAATAATTCAACAGCTTTGGTGTAAACAGGTCGCTCAACATCGCAAAACAAAATAATCCTCTGCTGATCGGTTTCATTGGCGGCAAAGTGAATGTAGGTTTCATCAAACATCACCGCTTCACCATCTTTCCAGTAATAGCGCTCGCCATCGACATCAATAAAGCACTTGGGGTTGTTCGGTGTAGATAAGCCAATGTGATAGCGCAAGGAGCCTGCGTAGGGGTCTCGGTGCCGCACCAAAGTTGCTCCGGGTGGTAGCGACGCGAACATGGCCGCTTTGACGGAAGGGATTGATTTAAGTAGGGCGACCGTTTTCGGGCATTTAGCTTGGGCTGACGGCACCTCTTTTCCGTACCAGCAAAGGTGAAAACGCTTCCAGCCGGTGCGAAAGAATGAATTAAAGCCAATGTCGTTATAGCCAGTAGCCGCTGCAATAGACCCACCCTCTTGTAGAGAAAGTGCCTCCTGGCGAATGGTTTCCCAGTTTTCTTGAATGGGCTTCATCTCGGGAAATTGACTAACTGGAATAAAGGCGCTGGCCTTCACTTTTGAAAAGAGATACAGCAGGGTATTTACTGGCGCTAGAAGCACCTGGTAGTCCGTAAGGGACCTTACTACGCCAAAACGCACCTTTCCCCTGAAATAGACGTAAATAGCTGACGCTACAAAAATAAAAAAGATGATGTGGCGGATTTCCATATTTTTTGTCTATTTAAGGTAGTTATGGATATTTTAATTTGGATGCTGGACTCAAATAGAGTATTTCTCGCAACTAGATGCTCATATACTTCCTATAGAAGATATAAGTACCCGCTTAGGGTTTGTGTGGTGATTTACCAAGGAAATTCTGATGAATAGCTTTATAAAATGGCTCTTAAGCCTTGTTTTAATTGGGTTAGTGGGCATTTCAGTCTATACGTGGGCAATGCTCAATTGGAGCTACGGAAGTGGCGAGCGTGCCGGATATGTGCAGAAATTCTCTAATCGCGGCTATGTATGCAAAACCTGGGAGGGTGAATTGGCCATGGTTTCCATGCCGGGGACTATGTCAGAAAAATTCCTCTTTACGGTGCGTGAAGATGCTGTGGCGCAAAAAATAAATGCTAATTTAGGAAAAAAGGTTGCCCTAAAGTATGAGCAACACATCGGATTGCCGACAACCTGTTTTGGCGACACGGAGTATTTTGTTTCTGATATCGTAGTTTTGGATGAGTAGTTTGTAGTCGTGTTAAAAAATTGCTGTAGCGCAACTTTATTTTTGTAATTTTTTGTGGTTAAAATCATGTAGGCGTAATGTGCGCTGACATCAATATCTATAAGGAGCTTCACTTGAACAAAGCCGAACTAATCGCAGCGATTGCTGACGACGCGGAGATTTCTAAAGCCAAAGCTGAATTCGCATTGAATTCTGCTATCGAGACAATCATCAAAGCTGTTACTAAAGGTGACTCAGTACAACTGATCGGCTTTGGTACTTTTGCTTCAGGCAAACGTGCTGCACGTATGGGTCGCAACCCAAAAACTGGCGAGCCACTCAAAATCGCCGCTGCAAAAACAGTTAAGTTTTCTGCTGGTAAAGCATTTAAAGATTCTGTTAACAAGCGTAAGAAGTAATTCTTCCTTTGTTGATAAAAAAGCCCGGCATGCCGGGCTTTTTTATTTCCTCAAGAATTGCGGACTGCTAAAACAATTTGTATTTAGCTTTGCACTAAGCGGCGATGACGATGAATGCTCATCAATATGCCCGCACCAAATCCCAGGGTAACTAGCGCAGTACCACCGTAGCTAATAAATGGTAACGGCACCCCAACAACGGGCAATAGACCGCTCACCATGCCGATATTCACAAAAGCATAAGTAAAGAAAATCAAGGTTACTGCCGCACCCAAAAGTCTTGTAAATAAATTAGGCGCGCTTGCGGAGATGGCGAGCCCTCTTTTAATCAGGGCGAAGAAAAGTGCAAGCAATACTAAGTTACCTAATAGACCAAACTCCTCGGAGAAAACGGCAAACACAAAGTCAGTATGTTTTTCTGGGATGAATTCCAAATGTGCCTGAGTTCCCTGAAACCAACCCTTACCAAAGAATCCACCTGAGCCAATCGCAATCATAGATTGAATAGTGTGAAAGCCTTTGCCCAATGGATCACTAGTTGGATCTAGCAAAGTGCAAACACGATGCTTTTGATAATTATGTACAAGCGGCCAAACTACATCATGTGCGCAGATAGTGCTACCGAAAATAATAATTAGCAGAATACCAATAACGCCTAGAGCAACAAAGGGCAAAATCCATTTCCATGGCAGGCCCGCCAAAATAATGACGTAAAGTCCCGCAGCAAAAACTAAGAGAGCAGTTCCTAAATCGGGCTGACGGGCAATTAAAAAAACCGGGATGGCCAAAATAATCGCGGCAACCGCATAGTCCCAATTTTTTTGAATGCCCTCGCGCCTTTGAAAATACCAAGCAAGCATCAGTGGCATTGCAATTTTCATAATTTCAGATGGCTGAATCACTACTCCAATATTGAGCCAGCGACGCGCACCTTTTTTGATTAATCCAAATGCAGCCACTGCAATTAAAAGAGCAACACCAAACCCATAAATCCAAACTGCACCCATCTCTAACCATTTTGGCGGTATGCGTGAAACGAACCACATCACCACAAATGAGAGCGCAAGATTACGCAACTCTTCTGCAATTTGTACGGGAGTGTTTTGACTTGCTGATAAAAAAGTAAAAAAGCCAACAGCCGCTAAGCCAAGCAGAATAAGGCCTAGCTGGCGGTCTAATCCAGCAAAGATGCTAAAGAAAAAACCTTTAACTTTAATTAAGGGGCTCTTTTCCATTCAGGAATCTCCTTAGGCCACTTGCCCTCAATGTAGTAGTCCAATGCTTTACGTGCAATTGGCGCTGCATACTGTGCGCCGAAGCCAGCGTTCTCTACAACCATGGCAATCACAATGGTTGGTTTATCTACCGGAGCAAATGCAATATATAGAGCATGGTCGCGTAAGAATTCTGCAGTAGCACTATGTTTATATTCCTTGGAATTCAAGCTAAAGACTTGTGCAGTTCCTGTTTTGCCGCCAACTTGATAGCCGGTGCCTTTAAACGCAGCAGCAGACGTGCCTGAAATGTTTACCTCAAGCATCGCTTTCTTGATGACTTCAATATTTTCTGCATTGAGATCGATGCGATAACTTTCTTTGGGTGTTGTGAGCACTCTGTTTCGTGTGAATGGATCTTCAATTGCTTTCACTAAGTGCGGTTTCATCACAATGCCGTTATTAGCCACGTTCGCCATGGCATGAGCCAATTGCAAAATAGTAAAAGCGTTATAGCCCTGACCAATGCCAAGAGAAATGGTCTCACCTTCGTACCATTTTTGCTGTTCTGGTTTTTTGAAAGTATTTTTCTTCCACTCGGTAGATGGTAGAACGCCTCTTGCTTCACCTTGTAAATCAATGCCAGTAATTTGACCAAAGCCAAGCGGCTTCATAAAGTCATGCATCATGTTGACGCCCATATCACGTGCAAGTAAGTAGTAATAGGTATCGCAAGATTCAACAATTGACTTTTGCATATCCACAATGCCATGACCACCTTTTTTGTCGTCGCGGAAAGTGTGATTGCCAAACTCAAAGTATCCAGGATCGGAGATGGATTGCGATGGCGTACGCTTTTTATATTCCAAGGCGGCTAGCGCCATGAAAGGCTTATAAGTTGATCCTGGTGGATAGATGCCTTTTAGCGGACGGTTATAGAGGGGCTTCTGTGGTGAGTCGTTCAACTCTTTCCAGGTGACCGAATCAATGCCCTCAACAAAATCATTTGGATTGAAGTTGGGCTTAGAAACAAATGCTAAGACATCTCCAGTCTCAGGTTCAATCGCGACAAACGCGCCACGGAAATTTCCGTAAAGCTGCTCAACCAAATATTGCAGCTTGATATCAACTGAGAGAACCACATTCTTTCCGGGAACTGAGGGCGAACTAGAAAGTGTGCGTACGGGTTTTCCGCCGGCAGTAATTTCTACTTGGTCGTATCCAGGCACTCCACGCAAAACAGTTTCGTAGCTTTGCTCTAAACCAATCTTTCCAACGTACTGAATGCCTGGCAAGAAAGATGCCTGTAAAGCATCTGGATCGTCAGCCTTGGCGCCCTCGATTTCGGCCTGCATGCGCTCCTTGTCTTTTTGAGAGACGCGGCCAATATAGCCAATCAAATGGGAGGCCAATTCGTTGTATGGGTACTCCCGGAAGCTCCTGGCCCGGATTTCTACTCCAGGAAAACGGTAGCGATTTGCCATAAAACGGGCAGTTTCGGTCTCGTTGAGCATAGAACGCAGGGGAAAAGTGCCCATATTCCGTGAATCTTCGAGGGATCGCTTGAAATTACGCCTATCTCTGGGTGAAATATCAATAATTTCGGAAAGATCACTAATCAGTTGGTCTACGTTGCCTTTTACCTCTTCAGCATTCACATCCAGAGTGAGGGCGGAATAATTCCTGCCGATCACAATGCCATTGCGATCAATTAAAAGACCTCGGTTTGCAGGAGCAGGAACAAGAGCAATGCGATTACTCTCCGCTAGTAGCGCATATTTTCCGTGACTGACTAGTTGCAGCCATACAAGGCGAGTAACAAGCAATAAAAAACAAACGGTGACGAACAAGGTCGCAATGTGAATGCGCTCTTGAAATGAGTCTAGGTCAGGCTTTTTAAAAGAAACCATCTTGTTTCTTACAGAGGTCGATTGTGATCAACATCTATGGGACGACGCTGTGGCGCAAGTAGGATGCGCGTCGCTATTGGCCAGAGCATTGCCTCTATCAGCGCTTGAATAGCGCCTGTGAGAGCCCACCAATAAAGTTCGCCGCTTAGCAACCAATGCGCGAGAACGGGAAATAGTGAGACCAATAAGAAAATCGGGAGTAGATGCAGAGCTTGTGAAAGCACGGTGAGAGCCACGATGCGCCTGTGCCAGGAGATGGCAACGTAAGCAACAAGCGAGTAACTAAAGGCGTGTAAGCCTAGTAGATCGGAGTTGTGAACATCCATCATGAGGCCCAGAATGAAGGCGGTGATCACGCTCACATAACGGTGCTGATGAATATTCCAAAACACGATGCACAGAATTAACCAATCTGGCACCCAACCATAATTACCAATCGGCAGCAGATTTAATAGCAGCGCACAAAATAAGCTGAAGTAAATAAAGACCGGATTTACCGGGCGCAGAATATAGCCGCTTTGGAAATCAATCATTGCATTCCCCGCGCACGAGTTTGTCGACGTCCCGGTGTATTGGTTACACCAGTGGCTGACTTGTTATTTGTTGGAGCTTTAGCATCAAATTGTGGATCATATAAAAGTGCGAGCGCTTGACGATAGCGATTGACTGCTGCTACTGGTACACAAAAAACGTTAGATGAATTCTTGTCAACATTGCGCTCAATTTTGCTAATGACAGCCACCGCAAAACCTGGGGGGTAAACGCCGTCAATTCCAGAGGTCAGCAAAATATCGCCGACTTCTAAATCACTGGCTACAGGTAAATATCGAAGTTCTAAGGGATTGCCACGCCCAGTGCCAAAGACCGCTGCACGCAGGCCATTACGTGCCACCTGTACTGGAACCGCAAAATCGCGGTCTTCTAACAGGGAAACCTCTGCAGAGCGCTCATAGAGGCGGACTACCTGGCCCAAAATGCCAGAATCATTGGCGATGGGGTTGCCAAGCTTCAAGCCATCATTGCTGCCGCGATTGATCACAATGCGCTGAGAAATCGGGTTAGGAGGATTAAATAGAATTTCGACCGGCAATGTTTTGAATGGAACCTGTTTTTGCAAAGCCATCAGCTCGCGCAGGTTTTGGTTTTCCACCATCAAAAATTCAGATTGATTTGCCAGCAGAGAAAGTTCTGCTTGGCGCACTTTCATGACTTGATTTTCTTGATCAAGAGTTGATCTTGTTGTGAAATATTCTGATGTTGCTTCGAGCGCATTGCGCGGCATCATCATCACATATTCAAGTGGACGCAAAATCCAATTGACGTTGTTGCGGATGGGATCGAGTGCTTTGAAACGAAAATCGATCAGCATCAGAGCGATGCTGATCGACAGACAGACAATCAGTTTAAGTAAGGCCGGAATGCCCTGTCTGAAAAGTGGTGGAGCGCTATGTTGCAATTCCCTGATCGACGTGTATGTCGCTTACTCGTGCGAGAACACTCCGCCTAACTTATCCATGCGCTCAAGTGCGATACCGCAACCACGAGCCACGCAAGTTAAAGGATCTTCTGCAACATGAATTGGCAAGCCAGTCTCTTCAAGCAAGAGGCGATCAAGGTCACGCAATAAAGCGCCGCCGCCTGTGAGCATCATGCCGCGCTCAGCAATATCGGACGCCAACTCAGGTGGAATCTGCTCGAGAGCGGCTTTTACCGCAGTCACGATTTGATTCAATGGATCAGTTAATGCTTCCAAAATTTCATTGCTGGTAACGGTGAAGCTACGTGGAATACCTTCGGAAAGATTGCGACCCTTTACTTCCATCTCGCGTACTTCAGCGCCAGGGAAAGCAGAACCAATTGTCTTCTTAATTAACTCAGCAGTTTGTTCGCCGATCAACATGCCGTAGTTACGACGGATGTAATTTGTAATGGCTTCATCAAACTTGTCGCCACCAACACGAACGGAGCCTTTGTAAACCATGCCGCCCAATGACATTACGCCAACTTCAGTTGTACCGCCACCGATGTCGACAACCATTGAACCAGCAGCTTCAGAAACAGGTAAGCCAGAACCAATTGCAGCAGCCATCGGCTCTTCAATTAAAAATACCTGTGATGCGCCAGCGCCTAATGCAGATTCACGAATCGCACGACGTTCAACTTGAGTAGATCCACAAGGAACGCAAATGATGATGCGTGGGCTTGGCTTTAATAATTTGCTCTCGTGCACAAGCTTGATAAATTGCTTGAGCATTTGTTCAGTAATTGTGAAGTCAGCGATAACGCCGTCTTTCATTGGGCGAATTGCCTCAATATTCCCTGGAACACGTCCCAACATCGCTTTTGCCTCTTTGCCGACGGCCAAAATGGTCTTTTTGCCGTTTGGACCACCTTCTTGGCGAATTGCCACAACAGAAGGTTCATCGAGGACAATACCCCGCTCACGCATATAAATTAAGGTGTTGGCGGTTCCTAGGTCGATGGCTAGGTCATTGGAAAAGTAGCTGCGGAAAAAACCAAACATGATGTAGTGGGAAAATAGAAAGTGTTAATGAAAATATATAGGAATGATACTCTAGCGCCCCATGAAACTTGATGATGTCCAGCGCATTGCGCACCTTTCTAGGCTTGAGTTAAATCAGGCAGAAGCCGAGGCAGTTTTGCCTCAATTGCAGGCTATTTTTTCCTTGGTTGAGGAAATGCAAGCAGTTGACACAACTGGTCTTGAGCCTTTGGCTCATCCAATCCTCTTTTTACGTGATTTGGCTCAGCCTATGCGTGCTGACCAGGTTACTGAGTCAGACCACCGTGCTGAAAACATGCAATCAGCCCCTGCGCAGCAGGATGGCTACTTCTTGGTGCCAAAGGTGATCGAATGAGTTGGCACAATACCCCGATTGCCTTAATGGCAAAAGCACTAGCCGCAAAAGAGGTCTCCAGCACTGAGCTAACCCAGTACTTTTTGGACCGTATTGAGGCTGGAAAACAGTGGAATGCCTATCTTGATGTGAATGCTCACTTAAGCTTAGAGCAAGCAAATAAAGCAGATCATCTAATTTCATCTGGCAAGGCTGGCAAGTTAACCGGCATCCCTGTTGCTCACAAAGATGTCTTCGTAACGCGTGGCTGGAAGTCAACTGCAGCCTCCAAAATCTTGGCTGGATATCAGAGCCCTTTTGATGCCACGGTAGTGGCTAATCTGGGAATCCCAGACGAAAACAATCCCCATGGTGCTGGCATGGTTTGCCTGGGCAAGACCAATATGGATGAGTTCGCAATGGGCTCATCCAACGAAAACTCTGCCTTTGGACCGGTTTTAAATCCTTGGAATGCCGCACACGTAGCTGGAGGCTCTTCTGGTGGCTCTGCTGCAGCGGTTGCTGCTGGCTTGGCGCCGATTGCCACCGGTACAGATACTGGTGGTTCCATTCGTCAGCCAGCCGCCTTCTGTGGCCTAACCGGAATTAAGCCTAGTTATGGGCGCGTATCTCGTTACGGCATGATCGCCTATGCATCTTCACTCGATCAAGCGGGCCCGATGGGCAAGACCGCAGAAGATTGCGCTTTGCTACTTTCAGCAATGTCTTCGCATGATCCGCGTGACTCCACTTCTTTGGCGGACTCCGGAGAAGATTACGGCCGTTACCTCAACCAAAATTGGAAAGAGGGAAACAACAATTCAGCAAAACCACTAGAAGGTTTGCGTGTTGGTTTGCCAAAAGAGTTCTTTGCTGAAGGTTTAGCAAGCGATGTTGCCAAATCCGTAAACGAAGCCTCCAAGCTTTTAGAAAACTTAGGCGCGACACTAGTTGAAGTCAGCTTACCTAAAACCAAATTATCAATTCCTGTGTATTACGTTTTGGCACCAGCAGAAGCATCAAGTAATTTGAGTCGCTTCGATGGCGTACGTTACGGTTATCGTGCAAATGAATATCGCGACCTTGGCGACATGTATGCAAAGTCCCGCACTGAAGGTTTTGGTTCTGAGGTGAAGCGCCGCATCATGATTGGAACCTATGTTCTTTGTCATGGTTACTACGATGCCTACTATCTCCAAGCACAAAAGATTCGTCGCATTATTGCGGCCGATTTCCAGGCGGCATTCAACCAGTGCGATGTCATTCTGGGTCCCGTAGCCCCTGATGTGGCCTGGCGCTTAGGTGAAAAATCAAAAGATCCTGTGCAAATGTATCTAGAAGATATTTACACCCTGTCTACTAACTTAGCGGGCCTGCCAGCAATGAGTGTCCCATGCGGATTTAATACCAATAACTTACCTATTGGCATGCAACTCATCGGCAACTATTTTTCAGAAGCACGCTTATTGCAAGTGGCTCATCAATATCAGCAAGCCAGTGATTGGCATTTGCGTCAAGCAAGTGAGGTGTCATGATGCAATGGGAAGTCGTTATTGGTCTAGAGACCCACGCACAACTACAAACACAGTCGAAGATTTTTAGTGGTGCGAGCACGCGCTTTGGTGCGCAGCCAAATACACAAGCATGTGCGGTTGATCTTGCATTGCCTGGTGTCTTGCCTGTCCTCAATCGTCAAGCTGTTGAACATGCGATTCGTTTTGGCTTAGCCGTCAATGCAAAGATTTCACCGGCAAGCATCTTTGCGCGTAAGAACTATTTCTATCCTGACTTACCGAAGGGCTATCAAATTAGCCAGATGGAAATTCCGATTGTTGTGGGTGGCCAGGTAGAAATTCTGGTTGGCGATGAAGTGAAGGTAGTGCAGCTCACTCGTGCCCACATGGAAGAGGATGCAGGTAAATCGGTTCACGAAGAGGGTTTTACTGGTCCTCATGGCGAACCTTCAAGCGGCATTGATCTAAACCGTGCGGGTACTCCTTTATTAGAAATCGTGACCGAACCGGTGATGCGCAGCGCTGCTGAGGCTGTTGCCTATGCTAAAGCCCTGCATGGACTGGTGGTTTGGCTTGGCGTTTGTGACGGCAATATGCAAGAAGGTTCATTCCGTTGCGATGCGAACGTATCTGTTCGTCCTATGGGGCAAGCTGAGTTTGGCACCCGTTGCGAAATCAAGAATCTGAACTCCTTCCGTTTCTTGGAAGAGGCAATTCAATACGAAGTACGTCGTCAAATTGAGTTAATTGAAGATGGCGGTACCGTTGTTCAAGAGACCCGTTTGTACGATCCTGATCGCGGTGAAACACGCAGCATGCGGAGTAAAGAGGACGCAAATGACTATCGCTATTTCCCAGATCCTGATTTATTGCCAGTAGTTATTGATGACGCATGGATTGTAGATGTGCGCAGCAAGATGCCTGCACTTCCTGCGCAGTTGCGTGATCAGTGGCAAAGCGAATTTGGTTTAAGTGCCTACGATGCGCAGTTGTTAACTCAAGATCGCGACACTGCAAAAGTATTTGAAGATCTATTGGCAATCGTCGGTAAGCCATTGGCAAAAGCGGCAGCTAATTTAATTGCTGGCGAACTTGCATCATCATTAAATCGTGCTGGTATTGCAGCAGCAGAAGCACCATTAAAGGCTGAGCATTTGGCACCATTGCTGACTCGCGTAGCGGATGGCACCATCTCCAACAAAATTGCTAAAGACATCTTTGCGATTCTATGGGAAGAGGCTATTGCAGGCAAGGCCATTAGCACTGTGGACCAAGTGATTGACGCCAAGGGCTTGAAGCAAATTAGCGATAGTGGCGCAATTGAAGCCATCATTGATCAAGTATTGGCAGCTAATCAGAAGTCCGTGGAAGAGTTCCGCTCAGGCAAAGAGAAGGCGTTTAATGCATTAGTGGGCCAGATCATGAAGGTCTCGCAAGGCAAAGCCAATCCTGGTCAGGTAAACGAACTCTTGCGTAAGAAGCTGGGTTAACAAAAGAACATATTTAGAAAGCAATTGATGAGCGCAATAGATCCAAAACAAGCCGAGCAAGAAGAGTTGGTTGCTGAGTGGTTGCGAGTAACCCCGGGCTTTTTTGAGCGCTACGCCGATCTCTTTAATGAGATCCGAATTAAGCACCCTCATGAAGACCGTGCGATTTCTTTGCAAGAGCGCCAGATGACAGTGTTGCGTACACAGAATCAAGAGCTTAATCGTCGCTTAAGTGAGATGTTGCACTTTGGTAGTCGTAACGATAAAACTCAGCAAAGCTTAGTTGCTTGGTTGTTGCGTTTAATGAAAGCAAACAATAAAGCCGATGTAGAGGCTGCGATTACTTCTGGTTTGGCAGAAGTATTTGAAGTGGAATCTGCGCAATTACTTTCACCAAATTCTGCTTTTGGTCCCTGGGTTGATACGCCCTTGTGTGGCTCGGCAAAAGAACTAGCTGCTGCCAGCGTTGACTTACTCGCCAGCCAAACGACTATCGATCCTGAGTGGCAAAGCATGGTCGCTATTGGCTTGCCGCTGGGCAAAAGCATTGGCGCCAGTCAATCCCCTGCAGTGTTATTGCTGGCAAGTAAAGACGAGTCACGCTTTACGGCTGATATGGGCGCGTTCTATTTACGTCAGATTGCTGAATTAACTGCTGCAGCTTTGGATCGCATCCAGGCTTATGAAATTAAAGGCGACTGATCTTCACCCCCTCATGCAAGAGTATTTGCATGAGTTGCATGTGTTGCGTCAACTCTCGCCACATACGCTCAAGGCGTATGGCATGGATTTGAGCGACCTCCAAAACTTTGCTCTTGAAGACTCTATTGAATTATTAAAGGTAAGCAATGGTCATGTGCGTCGTTGGGCTGGTCGTTTGCATTCCAAAGGCAAATCCTCAAGAAGCATTGCGAGAGCGCTATCTGCATGGCGTGGCTGGTACGACTGGCTCAGCGAAAAGGATGCGCGACGTGATGTGCGCGCAGGCAAGGTAACAAGCGCACTCGTTGCTAATCCCGTCGATGATGTCAAGGCACCAAAGCGCCTGAAGTCTTTGCCCAAAGCCTTATCTGTTGAGCAGGCGCTTGCCTTGGTAAATCAAGCAGTCAAAGAGGCAGAAGAGAAAAAGGATTTGGAATCGATTCGGGATGCGGCAATTATTGATTTGCTCTATTCCTCCGGCTTGCGTCTTTCGGAGCTCCTCGGAATTGATGTGATGCAAAGTAAAGATCGCCAACATGAGTCTGCTGGTTGGTTGGATTGGGATGCTGCTGAGGTCACTGTTTTGGGTAAGGGCGGCAAGCGGCGTTCGGTTCCTGTCGGGGTGCCAGCAATGAAATCTCTTATGGCATGGCGAGAGCTGCGCGATGCCGGAAGCTACACCGAAGAGTCAATCGCACTATTTTTATCTGCCACAGGCAAGCGTTTATCGCCACGCACTGTGCAGGCGCGCTTACGCACCTTGGCAATGCGCGCCGGCTTACCAACGCATGTGCACCCCCATATGATGCGCCATAGCTTTGCAAGTCATGTGCTGCAATCATCCCAAGATTTGCGCGCTGTTCAGGAGATGTTGGGGCATGTCAGCATCGCCAGCACCCAGATTTACACCTCGCTAGATTTTCAACACCTTGCTCAGGCATACGATAAAGCGCATCCACGCGCAAAGGCTGGCAAAGCTTGAGGAACTCGGTAAGATAGAAGGTTTCCCGCTTTGGGAAACTTTGGCCTCTAGATTTTGATTGGATCATCCATGGCATTAATTCCGGTAACCATTTTGACTGGCTTCTTAGGAAGCGGCAAAACAACTTTGCTCAAACACATTCTCACTGAAGAGCATGGCAAAAAAATTGCTGTGATCGAGAATGAGTTCGGTGAAGAAAATATTGATAACGATATCTTGGTGCAAGACAACCAAGAGAATATTGTGCAAATGAGTAACGGCTGTATTTGCTGCACCATTCGTGGTGACCTCGTTGAAGCACTAAATGAGCTTTGGGAACAGCGTAAGGATAAGAAGATTAGTTTTGATCGCGTTGTGATTGAAACGACGGGCGTTGCTAATCCCGGTCCTGTAGCCCAGACTTTCTTTATGGATGACGATGTTGCTGATCACTATGTCTTAGATGCTGTGGTTACCCTAGTGGACGCCAAGCACGGTCAGCAGCAACTCAATGAGCATGAAGAGGCGCAGCGCCAAGTTGGCTTTGCCGATCAAATCTTTATTACGAAGACAGATTTAGTTACTCCCGCAGAAGTAGACGCTTTGCGTAATCGTCTGATGCACATGAACCC
This sequence comes from Polynucleobacter yangtzensis, assembly GCF_027924165.1. Taxonomy (NCBI): domain Bacteria; kingdom Pseudomonadati; phylum Pseudomonadota; class Betaproteobacteria; order Burkholderiales; family Burkholderiaceae; genus Polynucleobacter; species Polynucleobacter yangtzensis. The sequence goes on along the minus strand of NZ_AP026973.1, from coordinate 1,926,404 downwards.
AAGGGCGCCTATTGCTGGCATTTCTAAGGGTGTGGTGCCGTTGAATGCTGTTTTAGATCTCAAGGGCTTCAATTTGAATGCCAAGCTGGATATTGATCCTCACTTCCTGGAGCAGGATGACCACGATCATGAGCATTGCGGCCATGACCATAGTCACGATCATGATCACAGCACCTGCGGCCACGATCATAGCCATGACCACCACCATGGTCATGCGGGCCATACAGACCGCATTCAATCCTTTGTTTTTCGTAGTGATAAACCCTTTGATCACAAAAAGTTGGAAGACTTCCTTGGTGGCATCTTGGAGGTCTTTGGAGAGAAGATGCTGCGCTATAAAGGTGTCCTCTACGTGAAGGGAAGTGCCCGAAAAGTAGTGTTCCAGGGGGTTCATCAGATGATGGGCAGCGATTTAGCTGGTCCTTGGGGTTCAGAACCCAAGCAAACCCGTATGGTATTTATTGGCATCGATTTGCCTAAAGACACCCTACTGGCTGGGCTCGAAGGCTGTTTGGCCTAGAAAGATTCGGGTACAATCCGCCGCCACGGTCAGTATTATGAATATTGAGAAATATTGATTCGAGGGCTGTAAAAGTTTGGCAGAATGAGGCAATAATGCTTCAAACCAAGGAAGAATGAGATGACGGTAAAAACAGCAACAAAACCAGCAACTGCTGCAAAAGCAAGCAGTAAAGCTGCGAGCACAAAAGCTCCAAAAGGCGCGCCTTTAACGGAGGCTGAATTGCTCAAGATGTCCGAGAAGGACTACATGAATGCTGCCCAGTTAGATTTTTTCCGTCAAAAATTACTTACTCTCAAGGATGACATTCTAAAGAATGCCTCCGAGACAACAGAGCACCTGCGTGAAAATATTTTGGTTCCAGATCCTGCGGATCGTGCCACGATTGAAGAAGAGCATGCTTTGGAATTGCGTACGCGCGATCGCGAGCGCAAGTTGCTCAAAAAAGTAGAACAAGCTTTAGCGCGTATTGAATCTGGAGACTATGGTTGGTGTGAAGAAACTGGTGAGCCAATCGGCTTGAACCGTTTAATTGCAAGGCCTACAGCCAATTTATCTCTTGAGGCTCAAGAGCGTCGTGAACTCCGTCAAAAATTATTTGGCGAATAAATTTTAAGTAGCAATGACTAAGCATTTACCAACTATTAGCGATATCTCCCCTTTGTTGAAAGCGGAGATTCTGGCTGAGGCTTTGCCTTACATCCGTTCGTATCACGGCAAAACGATCGTGATTAAGTACGGTGGAAACGCCATGGTTGAAGAGCGCCTCAAAGAAAGTTTTGCGCGCGATGTTATTTTGCTCAAACTTGTTGGCATGAACCCTGTAGTGGTTCATGGCGGCGGACCACAAATTGATGAAGCTCTTAAGAAAATCGGTAAGACCGGTACCTTTATTCAAGGTATGCGCGTGACCGACGAAGAAACCATGGAAGTGGTGGAGTGGGTTTTGGGTGGTGAAGTGCAGCAAGACATCGTGATGTTGATTAACCACTTTGGTGGCCAAGCTGTAGGCTTGACTGGTAAAGACGGCGGACTCATCCGCGCCAAAAAAATGTTGGTTGCCGATGAAAAGAATGCTGGCGGAACAATTGATTTGGGATTTGTTGGTGAAATTGAGGCCATTAATCCTGCAGTTGTAAAAGCCTTACAAGACGATGCTTTTATTCCGGTGATTTCTCCGATTGGATTTAGCGAAGAAGGTCAGGCCTACAACATCAATGCAGACTTAGTTGCTGGCAAGATGGCTGAAATTTTGCACGCAGAGAAGTTGGTCATGATGACGAATATTCCAGGCGTGATGGATAAGAATGGCACCCTCTTGACCGACCTCACTGCCAGAGAAATCGATGGCTTGTTTGCTGACGGCACGATTTCTGGCGGCATGTTGCCCAAGATTTCTTCTGCATTAGATGCGGCAAAGAGCGGTGTTAATTCAGTGCACATCATTGATGGTCGTATTGAGCATTCTTTATTGTTAGAAATTCTGACCGAGCAAGCGTTCGGTACGATGATTCGTTCTAGGTAAGTAAATAAGCATGCGCGAATCTTTAGAGCCGGCAGATATTAACGACAGCAGTGCTGATGCTGGTAAGGCACGTAAGCGTCCCAAGCCGGGCGAACGCCGTCTGCAGATCCTGCAGGTCCTTGCAGAGATGTTGCAAAACCCGAAGGGTGAGCGCGTTACTACTGCTGCATTAGCAGCCAAAATTCAAGTTTCAGAAGCGGCCTTGTATCGCCATTTCGCAAGTAAAGCGCAGATGTTCGAGGGCCTCATTTCGTTTATTGAACAAACGGTCTTTGGTTTGATTAATCAGATCAACCAAAAAGAAGAGTCCGGCCTTGCCCAAGCACGCGGTATTTTGCAAATGCTTTTATTCTTTGCCGAAAAGAATCCAGGTATGACTCGCGTTTTATTGGGCGATGCCTTGTTGCAGGAAGATGATCGTCTGCAAGAGCGTATTACTCAAGTCTTAGATCGCGTTGAAGCATCTCTTAAGCAGGCTTTGCGCATTGCCCAAACTCAAGGTGGTAATTGGGCGCAGCTTGGTCAAGAAGAGGTTAGCATTCGCGCTGCTATGTTGATGAGTTTTGTTTTGGGCCGTTGGCATCGCTTTGCCCGTAGCGGGTTTAAGAAGTTGCCCACCGAAGCGTCTGATGTTAGTTTGCGCCTTCTCCTGTCAGAATGAGCGAGCTAAATCTCTCTAGAAATACTATTCATTTTGCCGAGCCCCTGCCTTTGCAGAGTGGCGCTGTGTTGTCTGGCTACGATTTAGTCATTGAAACCTACGGCAAGCTTAACGCAGACAAAAGTAATGCTGTTCTAGTTTGTCATGCACTCAATGCGTCACATCATGTAGCCGGCCCAAGTCCAGAGGATCCAACGGATATTGGTTGGTGGGACAACATGATTGGCCCAGGCAAGCCTGTTGATACCAATCACTTTTTTGTAATCGGTGTTAATAACTTAGGCTCATGCTTTGGCTCGACTGGGCCTATGAGCATAAATCCTGCAACTGGCAAGCCTTATGGCGCTGAGTTTCCAGTGGTCACTGTTGAAGACTGGGTGAACACTCAAGCGCGCTTGGCTGACAAGCTGGGTATTCGTAAATTTGCCGCCGTGATGGGTGGTAGTTTGGGCGGTATGCAGGCAATGGCTTGGGCTATTCAGTTCCCCAAGCGAATAGAGCATTGCGTTGTAGTCGCATCCACTCCAAAACTGAGTGCGCAGAACATTGCATTTAATGAAGTGGCGCGCAATGCTATTTTGTCTGACCCCGATTTTCATGGCGGTAACTATTACGAGCATGGCGTAGTGCCTAAGCGCGGCTTGCGTTTAGCGCGCATGGTTGGGCACATTACCTATTTATCTGATGATGACATGGCCGAAAAATTTGGGCGCGAATTACAACGCCCTAATGGCGAATCTAATGACTACCGCTTTAGTTTTGATGTTGAATTTGAAGTTGAAAGTTATCTCCGCCATCAGGGCGATAAGTTCTCAAACTACTTTGATGCCAATACTTATTTGCTGATTACCCGTGCGCTTGATTATTTTGATCCTGCACGTCGTTACGATGGCAGTCTTAATCGCGCCCTAGCTGAAGTGCAGGCCAAGTTTTTGGTAGTGAGCTTTTCAACAGACTGGCGCTTCCCGCCTAATCGTAGTCGCGAGATTGTGGAATCTTTGTTAAGCAATAAGAGTGAGGTGACTTATGCAGAAATTGATGCGCCTCATGGGCATGATGCCTTCTTATTAGATGATGCTCGATATCACAATCTGGTTCGAGCCTACTTCAAGCAAATGCGCGAGACTCAAGTATGAGCAATCAAAATAAACGCGCCGACTTTGCCGCTATTTCCAATTGGATAGCACCGAATACTCAAGTGCTGGACCTTGGTTGCGGCGATGGTAGTTTCTTAGAGTTTCTACAGAAGCAAAAGCCAGTTCATTCCTATGGTGTTGAGATTGATGATTCACGTGTACTGTCATGCGTGCAAAAAGGCTTGAATGTCATCCAGCAGGACTTAGAGGGCGGCTTAGCCCTTTTTGAAGACAATAGTTTTGATACGGTTGTTCTGTCGCAAACTTTGCAAACCATTCATCAAACTGAAAAGATTTTGCGTGAAGTTGTGCGTGTAGGAAAAGAATCGGTAATTTCGTTTCCTAACTTTGGTCATTGGTCGCACCGCCTTGCTGTGGGCTTAGGCCGTATGCCAGTCTCTAAGAGCCTGCCTTATCAGTGGTACAACACACCAAACGTGCGGGTACTCACTGTTACTGACTTTGAGAAGCTAGCCTCTAATCTTGGGCTAAAGATTCTCGATCAATGCATCTTGCACGAAGGTCGCCAAGTTACTTTGATGCCGAACCTTTTTGGCAGCCTTGCCTTATTCCGCATTCGTCGCGCCTAGGATAAAAATATAAAGGTGTTAACTGCAGTCCAATCTTGGATAAAAGATTTTCGGGTTTATCTCGAGTGGCCTTGCTTGCGCATGCTATTCCTGGGCTTCTCCGCGGGCCTACCTTTGCTGCTCATTTTGGGAACCCTTAGTTTTTGGTTGCGTGAAGCCGGCATTGATCGCAGCACTATTGGCTACTTAACCTGGGTTGGTTTGATCTATGCCTTTAAGTGGATGTGGGCGCCTCTCGTAGATCGTTTGCAAATTCCCTTGCTAACGAAATTGTTTGGGCGCCGCCGCAGTTGGTTGCTCTTTGCACAAGCGCTCATCATTTTGGGTCTGGTTGGCATGTCGACTTCAGATCCAAAGCTCGCGCTCAATTCGATTGTCTGGTGCGCCTTGTTGGTGGCCTTCGGTTCTGCTACTCAAGACATTGCTTTAGATGCATTTCGGATTGAATCTGCCAATAGTGATCATCAGGCAGCTTTAGCTGCCACATATCAAACCGGATATCGACTGGCCTTGATTTGGGCTGGTGCTGGCGTTCTTTGGCTTGCTGCTCGTGCTGAAACGGGTAGTGGATACGATGCGAGTGCATGGCAATTTGCTTATCTCTGTATGGCTGCTTCTATTGGCGTCGGTGTGATTACAACCTTGCTAAGCAAAGAGCCGGTCAAGTATGAGTTGACAAAAGTGCGTACCGCTAAAGCATGGCTATATCAAACGCTTGTTGAGCCTTTTGCAGAATTCATCACCCGCTATCGTTGGCATGCAGTATTGATTTTGTCTTTGATTGCCGTATATCGCATTAGCGATGTAGTGATGGGCATTATGGCTAATCCGTTCTATGTAGATATGGGCTACACCAAAGATGAGGTGGCAGCAGTCAGCAAAGTATTTGGAGTGATTATGACTTTAGTGGGCGCATTTCTTGGTGGCGTACTTACATTACGATTTGGTGTGCTCCGCATTTTATTTGTAGGCGCTGTTCTCTCTGCGGTCAGCAACTTATTGTTTGCCTGGTTGGCAACACAAGGCCATGACTTGCATGGCTTGATTTGGGTAATTTCTGCAGACAACCTTAGCTCAGGTATTGCGAGTGCGGCCTTTATAGCTTTCTTATCTTCACTGACGAACATCCGCTACTCAGCCACTCAATACGCTTTGTTTAGCTCGATGATGTTGCTGCTGCCTAAATGGTTGGCGGGCTTCTCAGGGGTGTTTGTTGATAATTTCGGGTACCAGACATTCTTCTTTGGTACCGCCATTATTGGTGCTCCGGTGTTGCTCTTAATTTGGGCCACGATTCATTTCAAGATCGTGCAGATCAAAAAAGAAGGAGAGTAATCTCCCCCGCTGTTTTTTGCTGCAATTTACTGCCGCTTAAATTTTCCAGTCGTAATCCACAGTGAGTGGTGCGTGATCTGAAAATTTTTCATCTTTATATACGGTGGTTTTCTTAGCGGTTTGCGCAATACCTGGTGTGCTAATGTGATAGTCAATGCGCCACCCCACGTTTTTCGCATAAGCCTGTCCGCGATTACTCCACCAGGTGTAACAAGTCTCAGTCGCTTCGGGCTCGAGCTGACGATAGACATCGACGTAACCCACTTTGCTAAATAGATTGGTTAACCATGCACGCTCTTCAGGTAAAAACCCAGAATTTTTGAGATTACCTTTCCAGTTCTTCAGGTCGATTTCTTGATGGGCAATATTGACGTCTCCACAAAGCACAATCTCTCGACCTGATTTTTTGAGGGCTATGAGATGTGGGAGGAAGCTATCAAGATAGCGGTATTTAGCCTCTTGTCGCTCAGGTGAGCTGGAGCCCGAGGGCATGTAGACCGAAATAACAGAAAGCCCTTTAAAGCGCGCCTCTACATAACGCCCCTCAGCATCGAACTCTTCATTACCGTACCCGTATAAGACCTCATCAGGCTTATGAGGGGTATAAATTCCGCAACCGCTATAGCCCTTCTTCTCAGCATGGTGGAAGTAGGCATGCAAGCCATCGGGATTGAGAATGGCGTCTTCTAAATCATCGCGCTGGGCTTTGAGCTCCTGCATGCAAATGAAGTCGGCCTTTTGCTTTACGGCCCATGGCAGAAAGCCTTTTTTGACTGCGGAACGGATACCGTTGAGGTTCGCGGAAATGATGCGTAACATGTAGGCCTATGAGCTCAAATAATTCAAATCAAGATAACTTTATACGTTTTGCCTTAGAGGCAAAGGTTTTGTCCTTCGGGGAGTTTAAAACCAAAGCCGGTAGACTCTCGCCTTATTTCTTTAATGCCGGCGAATTCAATGACGGCGCTCGTTTGAGTGCGCTAGGCCGCTACTATTCCAAAGCATTACAAGAGTCGAAGCTGCAATTCGACATGCTTTATGGCCCAGCCTATAAAGGAATCGCGTTAGCAGCTGCTACAGCAATCGCTTTGGCTGATGATGGCATCAACGTTCCTTACGCCTATAACCGCAAAGAAGCCAAAGATCATGGTGAAGGCGGAGTCTTGGTGGGTGCTCCTGTTAAGGGGCGAGTGGTGATTATTGATGACGTGATTTCTGCTGGCACCTCTGTGAGAGAGTCGGTGGATCTGATCCGCAAGGCGGGTGCAGAACCTGCTGCAGTATTGATTGCTTTGGATCGTATGGAGCGTTCAGGTAACGCTGTGGATATTGGCGATAAATCTGCTGTGCAAGCAGTAGAGCTAGAGTTTGGTTTGCCAGTGATTTCGATTGCGAACCTGACTGGCTTGATGTCGTTTCTGACAGCATCAAGCGATACTCAATTAACTAATTATTTGCCTGCAGTAAAAGCGTATCGTGAGAAGTACGGCATCTAAGAGCACTCGCTCTTAGATTTCTGTTTCACCTTCAAATACCGTGACTGCTGGACCAGTCATGATGACTGATTGAGTCACGCCATCAACGATTCCAGACCAAGCAATTTGTAGATCGCCACCCCGTGTATGAACCTTTACCGGTGAGTCTAATAAGCCTCTGCGAATGCCAGAAACAACTGCCGCACATGCGCCGGTGCCACAGGCCAAAGTTTCACCTGCACCACGCTCAAACACGCGCAATTTAATTTCATTGCGATTGATAACTTGTAGGTAGCCTGCATTTACTTTTTTGGGGAACGCTGCAAACCCTTCAATCTCAGGACCTTCTTCAAGTACGGGCGCACTATCAACATCGCCAACCACTTGAACTGCATGTGGATTGCCCATAGATAAAACACCAACCAAACTGTCGTGTGTAGCTGGGTAGTTCAGCGGAAGCGCATATAGCGTTTCTTGAAACTCTTGTACGCTAGCCAAACCAGTTGCATTAAATGGAATGTGGCTATGTTCAAAAATAGGCGCGCCCATATCCACCTCTACTTGCCCATCGGGATGAGATTTGAGGGTAAGCACAGTATGTGCCACTTCTACGCGCAAGGGATTCTTATTGGAGAGCCCTTGATCCAATACAAAACGTACAAAGCAACGAGAGCCATTGCCACATTGCTCCACTTCGCCACCATCAGCATTAAAAATGCGATATCGAAAATCGGCATCTGGGCGCGTCGCTTTTTCAACCAGAAGAATTTGATCTGCGCCAATACCGAATTGGCGGTGTGCCAATGCTTGCCACTGTTCACGCGTAATGCCGCTCAGGTCTTGATTGATGCCATTGAGCACAATGAAGTCATTGCCAGCACCATGCATTTTGGTGAAGCGTAGCTTGCGCACTGGATTGTTTGTATTAATGCTCAAAATATTTCCATTTAATCGTAAAGACTCGGCTCGCCTGGCGGCCGATGTTTAAAGCGTTTATGTACCCAATAGTACTCCGCTGGTCTTTCACGAACAAGCTCTTCAATATATTGGTTGAGGCGCGCAGTATCTTGTTCCACATCATCGCTTGGAAAGTTAGGCAAGGGCGCACTGATGTGGCAGGTGTAGCCTTTACGATCTTTATTTAACGTAGTTGTCATAAGGCACACCTCAGCCCCGCTGAGCCTTGCTAGGCGGGATACAGAGGTAATGGTATTGGTTTGGATGCCAAAGAAGGGAACAAAGACCGAATCCCGCGGCCCTAAATCAATATCAGGCGCAATAAAAATAAAATTACCCGTTTGAATTTCGCGAATGAGATCCCGTAAGCGACTCTGTCTTTCAATGGACTTGCCACCAAAACGATTTCTCCATTCAATCATTTTTTGATTGAAGAAGGGATTCTTCATATTTTGATAAAGACCGGCACCGCGTGGCCAGTCGTGTTGAGTAGCCAATACGGAAAGCGCCATAAAGCCACCTTCAAGGCCAACAAAGTGTGGATTAATGAGAAGGCGTGGTTTGCGATCTCCTAAGGTGATCGCTGATTCAATGGTGACGATATCGGTAATTTGTTTACCGCTACCAAGCCAGATGCGACTTCTCTCTAGTACGCTGCGACCAAATAATTTCCAGTGCTCAATTGCAAGCTTATTTATTTCTTCCTCGCTCAGATTCGGAAAGCACAAACGCAAATTGGTTTTGACTACCTTGCTACGTCCATTCGGAATATGGGCTGCAAGCCAGCCGAGGCCATAGCCAACATGGACAGTAATCGTATAGGGTAAAAAAGCAAAGAGGCGCAGAAGACTGAGCGCCAAGAAATTGAAAAGGTTTTGTAACCAGGTCATTCCAGAAATGATAACGAATTAATTTAATTGCTTGGAGGCAATTCTGCACCAGCGGGATGCTTGTAGCGGTTGTAGGACCATATGAATTGTTCTGGTGCAACAAGGACTGCATTTTCAATAGCAATGTTTAGCTCTGCAGCGGCAGTGTTGGCATCTTCAGATAACGGCGTAAGGCGAGTTGCTTGCATTAGCCAGCCTTGGCCGATACCTTTACGCTTAGCGGTAAACATCACGACTGGAGTGTTGTTGCGGTTAGCAAGACGAGCTGGCAATGGTGTTGTGTAAGCTGGGCGCCCGAAAAATGGTACCCACACACCCTCACCACCGCTAGGCACTTGATCGGGAAGAATGCCAATGGCCTCACCCCTTGTGAGTGCTCGAGTCATTTGACGCACGCCATTAAGGTTGGTCGGAACAAAATGCATATTGGGATAGGCGCGACCTTCTTCCACCACTTCATTGAGCCATTCTTGGCGTGACGGACGGTACAGAATGGTTGCGGGGAAATGTTGCGCCAAGACGCGGGGAATAATTTCAAAGCCGCCTAGATGGGGTGTAAGCATAACCAGGCCATGCCCTTCGCCAATCGCCGCCTCAACGACATCCCAGTTTTGCACCTCAACTAATTTCAGTGCTTTTTGTGGGTTGCGCCAAATCCACAGACTGTCTGAAAAAAGCATGCCAGATGCTCTGATGGCTTCCCAAAGCTTCAATGGCAATTTTCGAGCTTGGGCTACGGCTTCATATTGAGGGCGAAAGAGTGAGCGGTATTGCTTTGAGCCAACATAAGCGAGCATGCCTAAAGAAGCCCCAATTACCTGAACCAAGGCAAGAGGAAGCGCGGCAATCGTATTGAGACAGAGCTTAAGGAGGAGTTTTCGCACCCCCTAATGATATTCAATGCTGCTCTTACTGTGTGGATTTCAGCCTGCCTTGCCCAAGTAGCGGCTTTTCATATAGAATTCCTCCATCGCTGAGTTAAGGCAACTTGCAGGGCGATTCATAAATTCTGCTAAAGCGTCGCCGTTGTAGTTCCTGGCACGTCGAGTTGTCCCAATGATCGTGTTAATTAATAAAGGAATATGCAATGGCAAACGATTACTTCTTTACCTCAGAATCTGTTTCTGAAGGTCACCCCGATAAAGTAGCAGACCAAATTTCTGATTCGATTCTTGATGCTATCTTGGCTCAAGATCCAACTGCACGTGTTGCAGCAGAAACATTGTGCAACACCGGTTTAGTAGTTTTGGCTGGTGAAATTACTACTAACGCAAACGTTGATTACATCCAAGTTGCTCGCAATACTTTGCGTGAAATTGGTTACGACAATACTGATTACGGTATCGACTACAAAGGCTGTGCAGTATTGGTTGCCTATGACAAGCAAAGTCCTGATATCGCTCAAGGCGTTGATAAGGCTCATGACGATGGCTTGGATCAAGGCGCTGGCGACCAAGGTTTGATGTTTGGTTACGCTTGTGATGAAACTGCAGAGCTCATGCCTTTGCCAATTCATTTGTCACATCGTTTAGTCGAGCGTCAATCCCAATTGCGCCGTGATGGCCGTTTGAACTGGTTGCGCCCTGATGCAAAGTCACAAGTGACATTGCGTTATGTAGACGGCAAGCCTGACTCTATCGATACAGTTGTGTTGTCTACTCAGCATGATGAAGATATTTCTCTCGAAAAGTTGCGCGAAGCAGTCATCGAAGAAATCATCAAACCAGTATTGCCTAAGCATTTAATCAAAGGTGCGATTAACTTCTTGGTTAATCCAACGGGTCGTTTTGTGATCGGCGGTCCACAAGGTGATTGCGGTTTAACTGGTCGCAAAATTATTGTGGATACCTACGGTGGCGCAGCTCCTCATGGCGGTGGCGCTTTCTCTGGAAAGGATCCATCTAAGGTTGACCGCTCTGCAGCATACGCTGGCCGTTATGTTGCAAAGAACGTGGTTGCTGCTGGTTTGGCAAGCAAGTGCTTGATTCAGATTTCTTACGCGATTGGTGTTGCTAAACCAACTTCAGTAATGGTGAGCACATTTGGCACAGGCAAGATTTCAGATGAGAAGATTGCTCAATTGGTTTCTGAGCACTTTGACTTGCGTCCAAAAGGCATTGTGAAGATGCTTAACCTCTTGCGCCCAATTTACAAGAAGACTGCTGCTTACGGCCACTTTGGTCGTGAGGAGCCAGAATTTACTTGGGAGCAAACAGACAAGGCGGCTGCATTACGTGCCGCAGCAGGTCTGTAAGTAGGAAATACGCAGTTTGTAGGTGTATTGAGGCGAAATATGCCGTAATTGTTTACAATTACGGCATACCTTCAAGGAGCGTTGCAAGGAATGCTGAGACCCAGTACTTCCCCAGGCTTGAAGGGAGTGGATTCCTAAACGGAATTTGCTAATTGCAACCGCGCTCGCTAACCCATGATTCAATGGCTAGCGAGTTTCTACTCCAGCATTGGATCGTATTTAGCTGGAGCATTAATGAATACCGTTTCTGATTTAAATAACTTTGTTGCAACTCGTTGCGCAATTGCTGATATCACTTTGGCTGACTTTGGTCGCAAAGAAATCGCGATTGCTGAAACTGAGATGCCTGGCTTGATCGCTATTCGCGACGAGTTTGCTGCACAACAGCCATTACGCGGTGCACGCATCACTGGTTCATTGCATATGACCATTCAAACAGCTGTGCTGATTGAAACCCTGGAGGCACTTGGTGCTGAAGTTCAATGGGCATCTTGCAATATTTTCTCTACACAAGATCACGCTGCTGCAGCAATCGCTGCTAATGGCACTCCTGTATTTGCGATCAAGGGTGAAACCCTTGAGCAGTACTGGGACTTTACCCATCGTATTTTTGAGTGGGCTGATGGCGGCTACACCAACATGATTTTGGATGACGGTGGCGATGCTACTTTGTTGTTGCATCTTGGTGCGCGCGCTGAAAAAGATCAAGCTTGCTTGAATCACCCAACTAGCGAAGAAGAAACCATTTTGTTCGCAGCCATTAAGAAGAAATTGGCGCAAGACCCGATTTGGTACTCAACACGCCTGGAAAAAGTAAAAGGCGTTACAGAAGAAACCACTACAGGCGTACATCGCTTGTATCAAATGTTCGCCAAGGGCGATTTGAAGTTCCCAGCAATCAACGTAAACGACTCCGTTACTAAGAGCAAGTTCGACAACCTCTACGGTTGCCGCGAATCTTTGGTTGATGCGATTAAGCGCGCTACTGACGTGATGGTTGCTGGTAAGGTTGCTGTAGTTTGCGGCTACGGCGACGTGGGTAAGGGTTCAGCACAAGCATTGCGTGCTTTGTCTGCTCAAGTATGGGTTACTGAAGTAGACCCAATTTGCGCCTTGCAAGCTGCGATGGAAGGTTACCGTGTTGTAACCATGGACTACGCCGCTGACAAAGCAGACATCTTCGTGTCTGCAACTGGTAACTACCATGTGATTACGCATGACCATATGGCTAAGATGAAGAATCAAGCCATCGTTTGTAACATCGGCCACTTTGATAATGAGATCGATGTTGCTGGTATTGAGAAATACAAGTGGGAAGAAATTAAGCCACAAGTTGATCATGTGATTTTCCCGGCAGCCAATGGCAAGCCTGAGAAGCGCATCATCATTTTGGCTAAAGGCCGCTTGGTTAACCTGGGTTGCGGTACAGGACATCCTTCTTACGTAATGAGTTCTTCATTTGCAAACCAAGTGATTGCGCAAATTGAATTGTGGAATGCAGTGGGTACAGATAAATACCCAATCGGTGTTTACACATTGCCTAAGCATTTAGATGAGAAGGTTGCACGCTTACAGCTCAAGACTCTCAATGCAGAGTTGACTGTGCTGTCTGACCAGCAAGCTTCTTACATTGGCGTAACGAAGGAAGGCCCATATAAGGCTGACCACTACCGTTATTAATCCAATCACTGTTCAATAGATACCTAGGCCAAAATCATGGAATTAAGCGTCGAATTCTTTCCTCCTAAAACACCTGAAGGTGAGAGTAAGTTGCATCTTGTGCGCGAGCGCTTCAGTGAATCGCTTAAGCCTGCGTTTTATTCCGTGACCTTTGGTGCCGGTGGCTCTACACAGTCTGGCACATTAAAAGTGGTGAGTGATATTCATGCTGCTGGTGCAGCAGTTGCTCCTCATTTGTCTTGTGTTGGCAGCTCACGTGAAAGCGTGCGCGAGATGCTCAAGCAATATCAAGCCTTAGGCGTAAAGCGTATTGTGGCTTTGCGCGGTGACTTGCCATCTGGCATGGGCCAGTATGGCGAGTTTCATCATGCCAATGAATTAGTTGAATTTATTCGCGCAGAAACAGGCGATTGGTTTCATATTGATGTCGCTGCATATCCAGAAACACATCCACAGGCGAAGTCGCCTGCCAGTGATGTGGATTTCTTTGTGCAAAAAATGAAGGCTGGCGCGAACTCTGCGGTCACCCAGTATTTTTATAACAGTGACGCCTACTTCCGTTTTGTTGATGAGGCATATGACCAGGGTGTAACTCAGCCGATCATCGCGGGCATTATGCCGATCACCAATAGCAGCCAGTTATTGCGATTCTCAGATGCATGCGGCGCAGAAATTCCACGCTGGATTCGTTTGCGTCTTCAATCTTATGGTGATGACATTGCATCTATTCGCGCATTTGGCGAAGAGGTGGTGACTGACTTGTGTGACCAGTTATTGACCGCTGGCGCACCTGGAATCCACTTCTACTCGCTCAATCAGGCTGATGCAGTTTTGGCTATTGCAGATAACTTAGATTTAACGAAGTAATCCAGACTCCGTCAGGAGCATATCCAATGGCTCATCGTGCGTTTGAGCAGCCCATTGAGAATCATCTAATTTTTGCCAATCAAACCCAATCCCCATGCAAATGAGGTTTGGGTTATTTTTTCGTAGCTGCGCCAGAGTGCGATCGAAGTAACCACCCCCGTAACCCAGGCGCCAGTAATGTGTTTTGCCGTCAACTACAGAGCAAGACCAGCCAACACAGGGGATGAGGATGCAGTCAGGTATCAGTTGGGGTCGTGCAGGATTTTCTGGACTAGGCTCTGGTACGCCATGCATGCTTGGAATTAATTGATCTCCTTGGCGCCATTCATAAAAATCGAGATGTTTATCGGGGCGCGCAAATGGCAGTGAAAGAGTCCTATTGGGAGCTTTTTTAGCCCAAGCCACCAAGGTAGAGCGCAAATCGATCTCATCCTGAATAGGCCAATAAAGAGCGATAGATTGCCAGGAATCGCCTTGTTCTGATAGCAGTTCATTTAAGTGATCGATGAGGCGCGCTTGAATTTGAGCGTAATCATGCTCGGCAGCCAACATAGTCCGTTGCTTCAATAAATTTTGACGAAGAGTTTTTGCTGAATTACCGTGCATATCGACCATTATCAGGCGAAAATTAAAGGATATAGTAATCAAGTTGTTGCCTGGCTACAGTCAGGTAAATAGATATGGGGTTAGATAGCAAGAATGAAGTCCGCAATATTCAGTAGCAAGCACCTTTTGATGGCTAAGATTTTGATCTTGGGCCTAGCGCTTGGTATGTCTAGTAGCTTTGCAGAAAAAACCAAAAAGCCAAGCCTACCTAAGTCATATGAGAGCAAAGCTGCTCCCGCAGAAATTACCGATACTGATCGGATGTTTATTGATCTTCGTGAGGCTGCAAAAAAGAACGACGTATTTCGGACTCAGCAACTCGCTTCAAATTTAGCCAACTACCCATTTGATGATTACGTAACTTATTTCCGCATAAAGCCACAGTTGTTTGATAGCGCTGGAGGTGCGCGTAATGACTATGGTGCGGATGCTCAAGTCGTTGCATTCTTAAATCAATATCAAGGCACAGCCCTAGCAGATCGTATGCGCAATGATTGGCTTTTGGTTTTGGGTAAACGAAGAGATTGGGCGCGCTTTGATGCTGAGTACGCTAAGTTTGTATTGGATGACGATACGCAAGTAAAGTGCTACTCCTTGTTATCTAAGCTGTCTCAGGGCGAGAACCCAACTAAATTGGCAATTGATTCGCGTTCAGTCTTATTGGACCCGGGTTACTTTGGGCAGGCTTGCCAAGAGTTAGTGCCCTCGCTAGTTGCTGCTGGCGGCATGTCGCCTAGCGAAGCTAAGGCGATTGGTCGTGCTGCAAGTGAGAGAGGTTTTGACACTATGGCACGCCGTCTTGGGGGCGAAGATCCAATAGGAGATATTGTGAAATCTGCTAAGGCAGATCCAGCAAAAGCGTATCGTGACTTTTCTCAAAATGCATCGCGCTACAGCAAAGAGAACCAAGCGGTTGCATGGGGTGTGATCGGGCAGTTTTTAGCTAAGAAGTTAGATCCCAATGCGGATGATGCTTATCGTTTGCAGCAGGAGCTTGGTTATAACGAGCTACTTTCTGTTGAATCGCAAGAGTGGAAAGTACGAGCTGGTTTGCGCGCCAAAGACTGGCCCCTAGTAAAGAACGCGATTGATGGCATGAATCCAGCAGTCCGCGCTAAAGATCCCGCATGGACCTATTGGTATGGACGCGCATTAAAAGCGGAAGGCCAGGATGCTAAGGCCAAAGACAGTTTTGAGTTGATTGCTGATCAATACAACTTTTATGGTCAACTGGCGCGTGAAGAGCTAGGCAAGTCAAATCATGCGCCTGCCAAGACTAAGGTGACTGAGCAAGAGATTGATGCAATAGCAAGTCGTAAAGGATTTATTCGTGGTGAGCGCTTATATGCCATGAACTTGCGCTTTGAGGGTAATCGCGAGTGGAATTGGGAATTGCGCAACATGACTGATAAGCAGTTATTGGCTGCAGCTGAGTATGCGAAGCGTATTCATCTATACGACCGTGTTGTGAATACCGCTGATCGTACAAAGCAAGAGCATGACTTTAGTTTGCGTTACCCAACACCATTTAAAGAGGAGCTATCTCCGATTGCGCGTCAAATCGATTTGAATCTTGCTTGGGCATATGGTTTGATTCGTCAGGAGTCTCGCTTCATTATGAATGCTTCATCCTCTGTCGGTGCATCCGGCTTGATGCAGGTGATGCCTAATACTGCTAAGTACGTAGCCAAAAAAATTGGCATGACAAATTACACTAATGACAAGCTGAGCGACACTAATACCAACCTGACATTGGGTAGTAATTATTTAAATATGGTTCTCGTGGATCTAGATGGCTCTTGGGTTTTGGCTTCGGCGGCCTATAACGCAGGACCCTCTCGCTCAAAAGCTTGGCGTGAAAAATTATCAGGCCCAACCGAAGGCGCAATTTTTGCAGAAACTATTCCATTCACGGAAACACGTGTGTATGTAAAGAACGTACTCTCTAATGCAAATTACTATTCGTCTGTAATGAATGGCCAAACACAATCTTTAAAGCAAAGATTGGGTGTAATTGCGCCGAAGGCTGCAACTCAATCTGAACTTCCTTAAACAATTAATTGCCTCTCCAGGCAAAGAGAGCCTCATATGAAATACGACATCCTTCTGATTGGCGGCAATGGATTTGTAGGGCGAGTGATTGCGGCGCAACTCCAGCTTGCAGGCTATTCTGTATTGATTCCAACAGGCCACTTGGCTGCCGCACGTGAATTACGAATGCTGCCTAAGGTCCACGTTGAAGATGCTGATATTCATGATTTTGATGAACTGCAAAGTCTTTGTGGGCGTATTGATAAAAATGGAGCAGTGATCAATTTGGTTGGTGTTTTGCATGACAAGCCAGCTCAGCCTTATGGAAAAGTATTTAAAGCGGCTCATGTAGATTTGCCAAAAAATATTATTACGGCGATGCAGTTGCATGGCTTAAAGCGGTATTTGCACATGAGTGCACTAGGCGCAGATTCTAATGGCCCTTCCATGTATCAGCGCAGCAAGGGCGATGGTGAGGCTGCAGTCAAGGCAAGCAATTTAGATTGGACCATCTTTAGACCATCGGTCATCTTTGGTGCGCAAGATCAATTTATTAATTTGTTTTCTAAATTGACTAAGTTATTCCCTGCTATGCCTTTAGCCAACCATCAGGCTCAGTTTCAGCCGGTGAGTGTGGATGATGTTGCATCTGCTTTTGTGAAATCCTTATCAATGCCGCAAACAATTCATCAATCTTATGATTTGGTGGGCCCAACGGTTTATACGATGAAAGAAATCGTTGAGTTTGCCGCTCGAAGAGCAAAAACAAGTTGTGCCATTATTCCGGTACCCGCTTTTGTGGGTTATTTGCAGGCGCTCGCATTTGAGTTCATGCCCGGACCCACTTTAATGTCTCGTGACAATATTGCCTCGATGCAATTACCTAATACTTTGCCCGCAAACGGTGTCGATGCACTGACAGATGTATTCAAAATGAGTCGTCGTAGCCTAGAGGGCATGCAGTAATGAAAGTCTATGCAGTGGGCGGCGCTATCAGGGACACCCTGATGGGTTTGCCTGTGCACGATATTGATTATGTTGTGGTCGGCTCCAGCGTAGAAGAAATGATTGCGAAGGGCTACCGCCCTGTAGGAAAAGATTTCCCGGTTTTCTTGCATCCAGAGACCCAGGCCGAATACGCGCTTGCGCGCACTGAGCGTAAGACGGGCCAAGGCTATAAAGGCTTTCATTTTTATGCCGATCCTTCCGTTACCTTGGAGCAAGATTTAGAGCGTCGTGATTTAACAATTAATGCAATGGCGCAAGAAGTAGGCGCAGACGGAAAACAGTTTGGACCAATTATTGATCCTTATAACGGTCAAGAAGATTTGGCTGCCAAAATATTCCGGCATGTATCCGATGCATTTGCAGAAGATCCACTACGTCTATTGCGTATCGCTCGATTCTCTGCGCGTTTCCCAGAATTTAGCGTAGCAGAAAAAACACTCATAGCGTTAAAGGCAATTGTTCAGTCGGGCGAGTTAAATGCTTTGTCGGCCGAGCGTATTTGGCAGGAGCTAGCTAGAGGCTTGATTGCTGCAAAGCCCATGCATTTGTTCCAGGTCTTATTGACTACCGGTGCTGCTAGTGCGCTATTGCCGCCGACATTGGTCACCAAGTTATCTGAAGAGTCTTTTCGGGAGGCGTTAATTACGCACTTCTCATGTGCCAGTAATGGCTTGGATGAGCGTTGCGCAATTACCTTGATGGATTTGCCTGCTGGTGAAATTCGTTCTTGGGCTGATTGTGTTCGCATGCCAATCGAAGTGCGTGATTTCTGCGAAATCTTTAGTGACCTGAGAGTTTTAGTAAATAAACACCTCCATCATTCTTATCAAGCTACAGATATTTTGGCTTGGTTTAATCGTGCAGACCTTTGGCGCAAGCCCGAACGCGCTCAAGTGATTTTGAATCTTGCTGATAAGTTGGGGATGAATGTCTTATCTTTAGTAAATGCAATGAAAAACACCCAAGCAATCAATACCACAGAAATTATTGCAAGTATTGCAGCAGAGGATCGCTCTAATGGCGAGCGCATTGGTAGCGCCTTTGAGTCCGCAAGATTGGCTGCAATTACTGCAGCGCTAAATTCTTAAAACAAGTTACTAGAGTCTATTTCTGCCACGTAGACCAGGCAGATCTTCAAGGACATGACCTGGTAGCAAACTTTCTAAGTTCTTGGAAAATGCAAAGGCCTTAAACAGTTCACCCATTTCCGCCTCGGACAATAGTTTTTGTAGAGAGTTGGAGATTGGAAGAAATGTTTCTGGGTCACTGGGATCGCCAATCTCAAGTGCGATATCGCCAATGCCTGCATCTAGTAGGTATGCAGCCTGATTAGTGAGATACACATCATCTACATTTTCTGTCAATGCACTACGTGCAATCTGTGACCAATCAACATGCGTTGTTAGGTCACAAAGACCTGGGAGATAAAAGGGGTCTTGAATCGCATGATGACGATGATGAGCCATCAGCGTACCCTCAAGTCTTTGGGGGTGATAGTACTCGCTCTCCGGAAAGCCATAATCGAATGTCAGAAACAAGCCAACTTCTAAATGCTTTGCGACTTGCTGCATCCAAGCATTTGCCGGTGTGTGTAGTTCGGTGACATAGCCCTCAGAGAAGTTGCTGCTTAATAAACTCTCGGGCAGCAACTTTTGTTCAACGGGTGAACCCGCTTTCCAAGTGAGAGCCTCATTCTCGAAGGCAACCCCATGCCAATACCAAAAGCCATCTTTAAAAATGATGGCATCACACGGAATGGCGTCGATAACTTCATTGGCAAGAATGATGCCTTTGAAATTTTTAGGTAACTCGCTAAGCCAATTGCATTGCGTTTTCAGATTAAGTTCTTTAACCGTTGCATTAATGCTTTCCTGTTGACGCTGCGCTAAATCTGGAGAAATTTCAATAATGTCGTAGCGGTCTAATTGAAATCCAAGGTCATTTAGGCGTGTGAGTATGGATGTGGCTAATTTTCCTGTACCCGCACCAAACTCTAAAATTTGTGTGGGCAAGCCTTTGTCTTTGAGGCCCTCAAGTATCGGTAGGAGGGTTGAGCAAATAGCTGCGCCAAATAAGGGGCTCAACTCAGGGGCGGTGGTGAAATCCCCACCCGCACCCAGTTTGTGAGCCCCGGCGCTGTAATAGCCCATACCAGGCTCATATAAGGCCATTTCCATGTAGCGAGAAAAGGGCAGCCATCCGCCCTGAGAGGCGATTTGAGAGGCTATTTTGGCCTTTAGAAGCGCACTATGCTCCATTTCAAGGCTGGTCAAGGTAATATCCATAGCTCGCTAGTCTAAGAGAATTTAATTGAACCCTAGTTCAACATCCCCATCCCAGCAACCAAAGGCAGTTTTAGTGACTGGCGCCGCAAAGCGTCTCGGTCGAGAAATTGCCTTGCAGTTTGCCCGTCAGGGCTGGGATGTTGCTGTTCATTATGGGCGATCAGGTCAAGAGGCCGCCCAAACCGTTGAAGAAATTCAGGGATTTGGAGTTAAAGCTCAGGCTTTTCAGGCAGATTTAGCCGATGAAGTCTCGACGAATAATCTTTTTAAAGCCGTAAGTACTGCTTTTCCGCATCTGAGCTGCTTAGTCAATAGTGCCTCTATTTTTGAATATGATCGCGCCAGTTCAGATACCCCTTTAAGCGGAAAAAGATTGCAAGAGCATATGCAGGTCAATTTGATGGCGCCAATTTTGTTATCTCAACTGATGTTTGAATGTCAAAAAAGCAAGTCAAACAGATCAGAGGTTGTTCCATCGGTAATTCAATTGCTAGATCAAAAACTCATTAATCTCAATCCAGATTATTTGTCTTATACGCTGTCAAAAGCAGCATTACTTTCTTCGGTTGAATTATTGGCAATGGATTTTGCGCCGCATCTACGAGTAGTGGGGTTGGCGCCTGGAATCTCGCTCCCATCTGGCGATCAAACGAATGACGGTTTTTCTAAGGCGCATCAAATGACACCACTAGGAAAATCTTCAACACCTGCAGATATTGCAAAAGCAGCAGTATTTTTAGCGGAGTCTAGCGCTATTACTGGGACCACTTTATATGTAGATGGTGGACAGCATTTATTACCCTCCACTCGTGACGTGATGTTCAAAACCAATTAAGTATTTTTATAAAGCAAATATTAATGCACGCTATTCTTTCTCATCCTGCTCTTGTTGACTGCCGTCGCTTATTTTTGCGTGACTATGAAATCTATATCAACATCGGTGTTCATGACTTTGAGAAAAAAGCTGAGCAACGCGTTATCTTGAATGTAGACCTCTATATTCCTTTGGCGATGAATACGCCAACTCAGGACCAATTAGATGAGGTGGTGGACTACGACTTTATGCGTGAAACCATTAAGGCTAGGGCCTCTCAGGGCCATATCCATTTGCAGGAAACCTTCTGTGATGACATCGTGACCGCCATGCTGCTGCATCCTAAAGTGTTAGCTGCGCGCGTTAGTACAGCTAAGCCTGATGTGTATCCAGATTGCCACTCAGTGGGTGTTGAAGTATTTCGTATTAAGACGTCTTAGAGCAACAGTGCAGAAAAGAACGTAATAGTTATGGGCGATATTCGTAAAGTTGTCTTCGAAGAAAACAAGTTAGAGAAAAAACTCTGTCGCTTGGTTGGCCAAGCCATTGGTGACTTTGTCATGATTGAAGATGGCGATAAAGTGATGGTGTGCGTATCTGGCGGTAAAGATAGTTACGCCATGCTCGATATTTTGATGAAGTTGCGTGAGCGTGCACCAATCAATTTTGAAATCGTCGCGGTGAATTTGGATCAAAAGCAACCCAACTTCCCTGCGGAAATATTACCCAATTACCTAAAGGGTTTGGGCGTTCAATATCACATTGAAGAGCAAGATACTTACAGCATTGTGAAGCGTGTGATCCCTGAAGGTAAAACCACTTGTGGACTGTGCTCACGTTTGCGCCGTGGAATTTTGTATCGCGTCGCAGATGAATTAGGTGCAACAAAGATTGCATTGGGACATCATCGTGATGACATCTTAGAAACCTTGATGCTCAATATGTTTTATGCGGGCAAACTCAAGGGCATGCCACCAAAGTTGCGATCCGATGATGGCAAACATATCGTCATTCGTCCTTTGGCCTACGTTCCCGAAAAGTTGCTAGAGCGTTATGCGACAGATATGAACTTCCCTATCATTCCATGCGATCTCTGTGGCAGTCAGCCCAATCTTCAGCGCCAAGTGATGAAAGAAATGCTGCGCGACTGGGAGAAAAAGCATCCAGGTCGAGTGGAAAACTTATTCCGCTCTATGCACCATATCGTCCCGTCTCATTTAATGGATGGGGAGGCTTTTGATTTCAAAAACCTAGAGATTTCCACCGAGCTCTCTGGGATTGCCGCTAGATCTGCTGGCGACAAGGCAATTGATGAGGCGGAATTAGACGAATTAGCCTGTGGAACCATGATTCAGGGGACTTATAATCCCCCTTTATGAATATCGTCATTTTGGCTGCTGGGCAAGGAAAGCGGATGAAATCCGCTCTGCCCAAGGTCCTGCAAAATCTAGCAGGCAAACCCCTCCTTCAGCACGTCCTCAGTACCGCACTTTCGCTGCAGGATAAGAAGGCAAAAACAGGCCCCGTTGTCGTTGTTGGGCATGGAGCGGCAGACGTTAAATCATTTCTATTAAATGCCAGCAAAGAAAATCCAAGCTTTGGCAAAGTGGTGACTGCACTTCAGGCCGAGCAAAAGGGTACCGGTCACGCTTTATTGCAGGCGTTACCAAAATTAGATTTTCAAGAGCCCACACTAGTTTTGTACGGTGACGTTCCACTGACAACAAAAAAGACTCTCGCTAAATTAGCAAAGTTAGCGGATGGTGTGCGAGGTCAAGATAGTGCGCTTGCACTCCTTACCCAAAACTTAAGCAATCCCACTGGTTATGGCCGTATCGTGCGCGATGCCGATGGCTCAGTAAAAGAGATTGTTGAAGAGAAAGACGCAACTCCAGCGCAAAAACAGATTCAAGAAATCAATACCGGCATCATGGTGCTGCCAACAAACTCATTAAAAAAATGGTTAAAGGCTTTGCGTGCAAGTAATGCACAGGGCGAGTATTACTTAACCGATGTGATCGCCATGGCAGTCAAAGATGGCGCACCAATTCGGACAACACAGGCCGATGATGAGTTTGAGACTGTTGGCGTCAATAGTCGCGATCAACTGGCTGCACTTGAGCGCGTTCATCAACTTAATATCGCTAATCAATTAATGGATGCGGGCGTATCTCTTGCTGATCCGGCACGCATTGATGTACGCGGTACTTTAGAGTGCGGTACGGATGTATCAATTGACGTTGGATGTGTATTTGAAGGCTGCGTTACTTTAGATGCCGGTACAAAGATTGGCCCTTACTGTGTGATTCGCAATAGCGTAATTGGTAAGGGTGTAGTGATTCATGCATATAGCCATGTAGATGGTGCCAAAGTAGGCAATCAATCTCTTATTGGCCCATATGCTCGCTTACGCCCAGGTGCAGATTTATCAAACGACGTTCATATTGGTAACTTCGTTGAAGTCAAGAACAGCAAAATTGCGGCCAATAGCAAGGCTAACCATTTAGCTTATGTTGGTGACTCTATTGTTGGGTCTAGAGTCAACATTGGTGCCGGTACGATTACCTGTAACTACGACGGGGTTAACAAGCATCAAACCATCATTGAAGATGATGTTTTTATCGGCTCAGATACGCAACTCGTTGCGCCAGTGCGCGTAGGTCGCGGCGCCACATTGGGTGCTGGTACAACGCTCACCAAAGATGCGCCAGCAAATCAGTTGACTGTATCGAGAGCAAAGCAAATTTCATTGCAGTGGCAGCGCCCTGTAAAGCAAGAAAAAAAGAGTATTGTTAAAAAGCCAGCCGCCAAAAAAGTAGCAGCTAAAAAGGTAGCAATAAAAAAAGCATCAAAGAAGACCGCGAAGAAAGTGGTTAAAAAAGTAGTTAAGAAAACTGCAAAAGGTAAAAAATAATGTGCGGTATTGTTGGCGCAGCCTCCCATAAAAATATTGTTGATGTTTTGGTCGAGGGCTTACGCCGCTTAGAGTACCGCGGTTACGACTCTTGTGGTTTTGCGGTCATCAACGGCAATGATGCTAAACATCCAATTGAACGGGCGCGCACTACGGCACGCGTTTCTGAGTTAGCTGAGCAAGGCAAAGATTTTGTTGGTACGCTTGGCATTGCTCACACTCGCTGGGCAACTCACGGCAAGCCAGACACACAAAATGCTCACCCACATATTTCCAATGGATTAATCGCGGTTGTTCATAACGGCATTATTGAGAACTACGAATCACTTCGTGCAGAACTAAAAGCTGCTGGGTATTTGTTTACTTCCGAAACTGATACGGAAGTGATCGCTCATTTAGTTCATCAGCAATTTGTTGCTAGTGGACAAAAAGATATTGCACGGTCAGTTAGAGCGGTGCTCCCAAAATTGCATGGCGCCTATGCTATCGGCGTAATTGCCCAAGACAACCCAAACACCCTGGTGGGCGCGCGCGTCGGATCACCTCTAGTGGTAGCAATCGGGGACCATGAGCACTTTTTAGCATCTGATGCCCTGGCTTTGGCCGGCCGCGCTCATTCCATGCTGTATTTGGATGAGGGTGATGTTGCAGTTCTTAAGGCGGATGGTGTTGAGGTGATTGATCAGGCGGGCAAGCCTGCCCATAGAGAGTTGAAGCCTATGCCTGCGCAAGCTGACTCGGTTGATTTGGGGCCGTATCAGCACTACATGCAAAAAGAAATTTTTGAGCAACCTCGCGCAATCGGCGATACGCTGGCCAATATTGCTGAATTTGGTCCCGGTTTATTTAATGCAAGTCCTGAAGACTGGAAAGCCTTCGATCAAATTTTGATTTTGGCTTGTGGCACCAGCTACTACTCTGCTTGTGTTGCTAAATATTGGTTAGAAGACATCGCCGGTATTCCGACACAAGTTGAAATTGCAAGTGAGTACCGCTATCGGACTACCGTTCCTAATCCAAAAACGTTGATTGTGGTTGTTTCACAATCTGGCGAGACGGCTGATACCTTGGCTGCTTTACGTCATGCCAAGAGTTTGGGGCATAAATACACTTTAGCAATTTGTAATGTGGCTAGTAGTGCCATGGTTCGTGAAACTGATTGGCATTTCTTGACCAAAGCTGGAGCTGAAATTGGTGTTGCTTCAACGAAAGCATTTACTACACAACTCTTGGCTTTGTATCTCTTGGCAGTTTCATTGGCGAAACGTGCCGGCAGAATCTCTGCTGAAAAAGAAAAAGAATTACTTCGCGAATTACGTCATTTACCTAAAGCCCTGCATGCAGTGTTGGCGCTTGAGCCGCAAATAATTGCCTGGAGTGATGCTTTTGCTAAATGTGAAAATGCGCTCTTCTTAGGTCGTGGCTTGCATTACCCAATCGCACTAGAGGGTGCCTTAAAGCTGAAAGAAATTTCTTATATTCATGCAGAGGCATATCCTGCTGGGGAGTTAAAGCATGGACCACTTGCATTGGTGACCGATAAGATGCCGGTAGTGACAGTTGCCCCAAAAGATGAGTTGCTAGAAAAACTCAAATCCAACATGCAAGAAGTAAAAGCACGTGGCGGCAAGCTCTATGTATTTGCTGATCATGACACCGAGATTGTGAATAGTGATGGCATTAACGTCATCCGCTTGCCGGAGCACTATGGCAATCTTTCGCCTATCCTGCACGTAGTTCCGCTGCAGTTATTGGCGTATCACACGGCCTGCGTACGCGGTACTGATGTAGACAAGCCCAGAAATTTGGCTAAGAGTGTCACGGTTGAATAATTTTTTCCGCTTGTTTGACATTCACCTAAAGTTGTGAACAAAATTCAGTAGATAAATCAGGGCTTTACGGGGCTCTGATTGCATTTTTGTGTTCAAATAACCCTTGTAAAAGAGGATATTTGTTGCAACTCATGTTTCCGTTGATAAACCCAAGCTCACGTTTGAAGTTAATCCCACTAATTTGTGTGGCGGTTCTCTCTGCGTGCGCGGTTGGACCAGACTTTAAGCAACCTGAGGCACCGAAGACCTCTTCATATACTGAAACCCCTCTTACCAAAAAACTCACAACTGCTCCTGGTGTGCCTGGGGGTAGTGATCAAGAGTTTGTTGAAGGTGCTGATATTGAAGCGCAATGGTGGGAGCTTTATAAATCTCCCGAGCTTGATGCACTTATTAAAAAAGCGCTTGAGCAAAATCCAAATTTAGGCGCAGCTGATGCAGCACTCCGCGCAGCCCAAGAAAACGTCAATGCACAAATTGGTGGGCAGTACTTTCCAGCAATTGGCGTTGGCGCAAATGCCTTAAGACAGAAGCAGCCATCAGCTGTTTACGGTTTGAACTATGGCACCGATACTTACAATCTGTACAACACCTCAGTAAATGTTACGTATAAGTTAGATGTATTTGGAGGGGCGCGTAGGGCGGTAGAAGGTGCGCGTGCGCAAGCAGAAGTGGCGCAGTTTCAGTTAGAAGGCGCCTATCTTTCTTTAACCGCCAATGTGGTAACAAGTGCCGTGAGAGAGGCGGCTCTTCGTGCACAGATGCAGGCCACAGAAGAAATTTTGAAAGCTCAAACCAATCTTGCTGAAGTAACCGAGAAGCAATTAGTGATTGGTACAGTTTCTAAAGTTGACGTTACATCGCAGCGCACACTAGTCTCCAGCTCTCAAGTAGATCTGTTCAACTACGAAAGAAATCTAGCATTTGCGCGTAACCAGTTGGCGGTATTAGTGGGTGAGATTCCAAGTAATGCCAATATCGCTAAGTTTGATTTGGCAAATTTAAAATTACCAGAGAAGTTGCCACTCTCAGTGCCCTCTAGTCTAGTGCGCCAGCGCCCTGATGTGCGTGCTGCAGAAGCTCAATTGAAAGCACAGAACGCTTTTGTCGGTGTCGCAACGGCCAACCTATTGCCGCAATTTAATATCACCGGATCGATTGGCGCTGCGGCACTGACATCAAGCAGTTTATTTGGGCCTAACTCATCTTTATGGACTCTGGGTGGCGGTATCTTGCAGCCGCTTTTCCAAGGTGGTCAGCTATTGGCGCAACGTCGTGGCGCAATTGCTAACTACGAGCAAGCAGCTTTTCAATATCAGGCAACTGTCTTAAATGCATTTCAAGAAGTGGCTAATGCGTTACGTGCTCTAGAGACTGGTGCTCAGGCACTTAAAGCAGCATCAGACGCAGAGCGTTATGCCTATGAAACTTTGGATTTAGTACAGCAGCAATACAAGTTAGGCACAGCAAGTTATTTAGCAGTGCTTTATTACCAAAATCAATATCAACAAGCAAAGGTGAAATCCGTTTCTGCACAAGCAACTCGTTTCTCAGATACAGCAGCATTATTTGCAGCGCTGGGTGGTGGCTGGTGGAATCGTGAAGGCCCCGCTTTTAAACCAAAAGACATAGCGAACAAAGATCAAAATGAAACTTCTGGAACAAATTAAGAACAAGCTCATTGCTTTAGTTCTTGCCTTATGGGCATGGACAAAACGCAAAGCAATTGAGTGGAAATTGCGCGAGAGAGCCATTGCCCTTTGGGAAAAGGCAAAAGCTTTTTGGGCTCGCATGGGGCAAAAATGGCGCGGCACTAAAGCACATGAAAAATTAATGGCTATGGAGCCACTACCTCGCCGTATGACCATCATGCTTTGTGGCGTGTTTCTGTTGCTAGGTTTAATTTTTGCTTTTAATCAGTTAAAGACTTTTTTAATTAAGAATTTCATTGCTGGTATGGGCTTGCCTCCTGCAACGGTTTCCACCATGGTGATTGAGTCTTCTGAGTGGCAGCCCAAGTTAACGAGCGTTGGTAATGTGCGTGCATTTAGGGGTGTTGAGCTCAGTACAGAATTGGGCGGCCTCGTGCAAACGGTGCCCATTAAGTCTGGGCAGGACGTTAAAGAAGGTGATTTACTGATTAAGTTAAATGATACTTCTGATGTCGCACAGTTAAATTCATTAAAGGCCATGGCAGATTTAGCTAAGGTGATTAATGAGCGCGATAGGCAGCAGTTGGCAATTCAGGCAATTAGTAAAAACGTATTTGATACGAGTGCTGCAGATGCTAAATCGAAGCAGGCTCAGGTTGAGCAGCAGACGGCATTAGTAGCCAAGAAAAATCTTAAGGCGCCATTTAGTGGGCGCATCGGAATTGTGGCTATCAATCCAGGTCAATATGTGAACCCTGGAGATAAGTTGCTAACACTACAAACTTTGGATCCAATTTTTGTAGATTTCAATTTGCCACAAAATAATGCTGAGCAAATTCAGGTTGGCCAAGAGGTGGTGGTGACGACCGATGCATTTAAAGATGCGAGCTTCACAGGCAAGATCACGGCCGTTAGTCCAAAGGTAGACACTAATACCCGCAATATTCAGGTTGAGGCTCAACTGGCCAACCCAGATAAGAAAATTCTGCCGGGCATGTTTGCTAACGTCAATATCAAGCTTGGCGATCAGGTGAAGTATTTAACTCTCCCGCAAACAGCAGTTACTTACAACCCTTATGGTTCAACTGTCTTTATTGCCAAACCAACTGGTAAGAAGGATAAGAAAGGCAATCCTACTCTTGAGGCACAACAAGTATTTGTCACAACTGGATTAACACGTGGCGATCAAGTGGCTATTCTCAAAGGTGTTGATGAGGGAGCAACCGTTGTTACTAGTGGTCAGCTGAAGTTAAAGAATGGCACGCCACTAATTATTAACAACAAGGTGCTGCCGGCAAACTCACCTGATCCGAAGCCCCAGGAATAAATAGCAGATGAATTGGACTGACATATTCATCCGTAGGCCAGTGCTCTCCATGGTGGTGAGCGCGCTGGTATTGATATTTGGACTGAAATCAATAGGCTCTTTGCCAGTAAATCAGTATCCCCAAACGCAGAATGCGATTGTGACTATCACAACAGCATACTTCGGCGCGGATCCAGAGACCATCGCAGGCTTTATTACTCAGCCACTAGAGGCCTCTATTGCTCAAGCTCAGGGTATTGATTACCTCTCTTCAACTAGCGTAAGTGGCGTTTCTACCATTATTGCTACCTTGAAATTGAATTACGACTCAAACGCAGCATTAACGCAGATACAAACTCAAATTAGTGCGGTTAAGAATCAGTTGCCACCCCAAGCACAGCAGCCGATCTTGACGGTGCAGGTTGGTCAATCTACTGCTGCAATGTACATGGGTTTCTATAGCGATGAAATTCCCAATAACGCAATCACCGATTACTTGTTGCGTGTTGTAAAGCCAAAGTTGGACTCTGTTGAGGGTGTTCAAAACGCAGAGATTACTGGTGGTCGTAAGTTCGCCTTACGCGCTTGGCTTGATCGAGAAAAGATGGCCGGCCTGGGTGTTGGTGCGGATGATGTCTACAACGCCTTGTTTGCAAATAACTATCTTTCGGCCGTTGGTAGCACCAAGGGCGATATGGTTGCGGTCGATTTAGTGGCTGGCACCGATCTGCACACCCTTGATGAGTTTCGTAGATTAGTTATCAAAAGAGATGGTGTAAATATTGTCTATTTAGAGCAGGTGGCAAACGTCACGCTGGGTTCTGAGGACTACAACACTAATGTGGCCTTTAGCGGCAAGCGCTCGGTCTTCATAGCGATTAAGGTGGCTCCACAAGCAAACCTGTTGGATGTAGCACAACGTGTTCGAGATGTAGTTCCTGATATTCAGAAGCAATTGCCAATTGGTATGACCGGCAAGATCGTTTACGACTCAACTAAATTTATTACTAGCTCTATTGACGAAGTTATTTCAACTTTGCTGGAAGCTTTGGTCATTGTGACCGTAGTGATTTACCTCTTCTTGGGTAGTGCACGTGCTGTTGCAGTGCCAGTCATTGCAATGCCTTTATCTCTTATTGGCACATTCTTCTTAATGCAGGTTTTGGGTTATTCCATTAACTTGCTCACCCTGTTGGCCTTGGTGCTGGCAATTGGTTTGGTGGTCGACGACGCCATTATTGTGGTGGAAAACGTTGACCGTCATATGAAAGAGGGCAAGTCGCCCTTAGAGGCTTCTTTAATTGCTGCGCGCGAATTAGGCGGCCCTATTTTGGCTATGACAGTCGTGTTGATTGCGGTGTATATCCCAATTGGCTTCCAGGGCGGTTTAACCGGCGCCTTATTTACAGAATTTGCCTTTACTTTGGCTAGTGCAGTGGCAGTTTCTGGGTTGATTGCGTTAACGCTATCGCCGATGATGTGTTCGCGCATCTTCACTGAAGAACAGGAAGCTTCATCATTTGTGCAAAAGATTGATCGCATCTTTGATAAGGTGCATCACAGCTATCAAAGCACTTTGCGTGAATTATTAAGCACCTGGCAAGTCATCATTGTGATGGGCGTCATTTTGCTGGGTGGTGTTGCCTATCTTTACGCAACTGCACGTGCTGAATTGGCGCCAACAGAAGATCAAGGCATTGTTTTGATGCAGGCGTCAGGGCCGCCTAATAGTACGGTTAACCAAATGCAGACTTATGCGGATCAAATTTACGCAATCGCTGCAGCAGAACCAGAATATGAGCAGGCCTTTCAGATCACAAGCCCAACTTCTAGCTTTGGTGGTATTTTGCTCAAGGACTGGGGTGAGCGTAAGCGCAATGCCACTAAGTTTCAAGAAGATATGCAACAGAAGTGGAATACGATTGCAGGCGCACGTGTAGCCGCTTTCCAGTTTCCAGCATTGCCTGGTGCGCAGGGCTTGCCAGTTCAGGTGGTGATCAACACCACAGAATCGTATGCGCAGCTCAATGAAGTATCCCAAGCAGTATTGGATAAGGCACGCCGTAGCGGTAACTTCTTCTTCGTCGATTCTGATTTGAAGATTGATAAACCGCAGGATGTTTTGGAAATCGATCGTGAAAAAGTAGCGGCTTTGGGGATGACTCAACAGCAAGTCGGCGCGTCACTCTCTGCTGCTTTAGGTGGCGGCTTTGTGAATTATTTCTCGGTATCCGGACGCTCTTATCGTGTAATTCCACAAGTGAAACAAGTTGATCGCTTAAATCCAGATCAAATCTTAGATTACTACATCCGCACCCCAAGCGGTGCTATGGTCCAGGCGCGCACTATTGCAACAATTAAAAAAAGAGTAGTGCCTCAATCAATTAACCACTTTCAGCAGTTGAACTCCGCGACGATCTCGGGCGTAAGCACACCGTTTATCTCACAGGCAGATTTGCTGGAGTTCATGCGCCAGACTTTGAAAGAAGTTGCGCCTAATGGATACAGCATGGACTATGCTGGCCCGTCACGTCAATTTATGGCTGAGTCCGGTGGCTTCCTAGTCACTATGTTCTTTGCGATCTTGATCGTGTTCTTGGTACTTGCGGCTCAGTTTGAAAGCTTCCGTGATCCGATTGTGATTTTGGTTTCTGTGCCATTGGCTTTATTTGGCGCCTTGATCTTTATTAATCTAGGATTCACCACCTTAAACGTCTATACCCAGGTGGGGTTAGTCACACTGATGGGCTTGATTAGTAAGCACGGAATTTTGATTGTGGAATTTGCTAATGAATTACAAGAAGCTGGACGCAGTAAGCTTGATGCCATCGTA
This sequence comes from Polynucleobacter yangtzensis, assembly GCF_027924165.1. NCBI lineage: Bacteria > Pseudomonadati > Pseudomonadota > Betaproteobacteria > Burkholderiales > Burkholderiaceae > Polynucleobacter > Polynucleobacter yangtzensis. The sequence goes on along the minus strand of NZ_AP026973.1, from coordinate 1,895,233 downwards.
GAGGCCAGCAGCGTTCGTTTGCGCCCTATTTTGATGACGACTGCCGCGATGGTCTTGGGCGTGTTGCCATTGGTGATCGCCTCAGGTGCTGGCGCTGCGGGTCGACAGTCTATGGGTATTGTGATCTTTACCGGCTTATCGATTGGCACATTGTTCACACTCTTTGTGGTGCCCGCAATGTACTTATTTATCGGTGCCGATCACCACGCTAAGAAATTTAAACAGCAGTAAAAATACAAATCAGAGAAACTACTTAACGATATTAAGCTCTTTTTCGGCAATATCGTTAAGGCAAGTTTCTTCTTCAAGGCGTGTAAGCCACGCATTAATATTCTTAAGATCTGCGCGTTCTCCAGTTTGCTGTGGGAAGGTTTTATTTAGCAGAATCCAGCGGCTGACACAGAGGGCGAGAACGATATCGCCGATTTGAAATTGGTTGCCTGAGCAGTAATTTTTTTTGGCTAGTGTTTGATCAAGCATGCCAAGCAGTCGATTAGTTTCTTGATAGCCCTTCAAGATAGCTTGGTGATTACGTTCAGCTTCTGGGGTTCTGGTTAGCCCCAAAAATGCAATACGTAGCGCTGGCCACATCGTGCCCAATTGCCAATCCATCCATTTCTCAGATTCGTATTGAGTCTTGATGTTAGTAGTAAAGCGTCCAGCCTTGTCATGTTGACGTGCCAAGTAACGCATGATGGTATTGGACTCCCAGAGTACAACGTCACCATCTTCTAACGTGGGAACTAAACCGTTTGGATTGAGTTTTAAAAACTCAGGCGTGTCATTGATCCCAAAGTGCAGCCCAGCATCAATACGCTCAAAATCTTTACCTTCTTTAAGACCCAACTCTGCAAGACACCACAATACTTTTTGTACGTTAATAGAACTTTTACGACCCCATAAACGCATCATGGTATTTCCTTACGAAGGTAGCTGTTATTAGCTAGATTGGATTTCTGTGAAATCGAGGCCAACAAATTTACTGCGCGCAAAAATGAGAGGCTCTCGTTCAGGATGATTTTTTAAGTTAATGACTTTGGCAACAATGATATTGTGATCGCCGCCAATATGAACGCAAACAGTTTCACATTCGTAATAGGCTACGCAATGATCGATTTGAGTAAGTCCGCTAGCTGCAAGCTTATGGTCAATACCATTAAATTGATCCACTTTCACCGTAGCAAAATGCATTGCCAGATCTTCTTGCGAGCGTTCCAGGACGTGAATCAGGTGTTTTTTGCCAAGCTCAACCCAAGGCATGAGGCGTGAATGCTTTTTCAGGCTCCAGAGGATGAGTGGCGGTTCGAGCGAGACTGTATTAAACGAGCTAATGGTGATGCCGTGGGAATTATTCTCTTCATCCAAGCAAGTGATGACAGTGACCCCGGTTGCAAACGATGAAAAACCTTTGCGCAGCTCTTGTGAGGTAAATGGGGTCATTAGTCTTGTTTACTTTGCTTCAGTTTTTGCAGCAGCTGCAATGGTTGTGCCGGGAATAGGAATCAAGATTTCGTTTTCTTCAGCTTTTACGCACTTAAAGCGATATTCTTTACCCGCTTTAGACAAAAAGCTGGCGCCTTCATAGAAATCATTTCTACAGGTCTTGGTCGCGAAATCCATGACATCCTGTGGAGCAGCGCTAGAGCTAATGAGGCGCATGTTGCCCATTGACATGTTGACCTGGGTTGAATAGCACCCAGACAGCAACAAGCCAGAAATCGTAGTTAATAGTAGAATTTTTTTCATGGAAACCTCCATAATCAGCAATGCTCGTTAGGATAAACCTATTAAGCAATTGCTGCGGGGAAATACCTCGCTCTAAAAGGATGAGACATGTTTAAAGCAATATTGGTAAATAAAGACGATCAAGGCTATCGTGCAGAATTGGCCCAGGTAGATGAGGCTAGCCTCCCAGAGGGCGATGTTCGTGTAAAGGTACTGTATTCCACACTTAACTATAAGGATGGCCTAGCCATTACCGGCAAAGGTCCAGTAGTGCGTAGCTTTCCGATGGTGCCCGGGATTGATTTTGCAGGCGAGGTAATTGAAAGTACTAGCCCTGACTTTAAGGCTGGCGATATGGTGCTTCTCAATGGCTGGGGAGTGGGCGAAGGACATTGGGGTGGTCTGGGGCAGCAGGCTCGTGTGAAGGCTGATTGGTTGATTCCGTTGCCAAAAGGATTTACTGCCAAGCAATCATTAGCAATTGGTACGGCGGGCTATACCGCAATGCTCTGTGTCATGGCGCTACAAAAGCATGGACTTAAACCGAGCGATGGTGAGATTCTGGTGACGGGTGCTGCAGGAGGTGTTGGCAGCTTTGCAATTACGCTTCTTAGTAAATTGGGTTTCACCGTTGTAGCCAGTACTGGTCGATTGGCCGAAGCGGACTACCTTAAAAAATTAGGTGCAGCCGAAGTAATTGATCGTGCCGCTCTATCTGCACCCGGTAAGCCGCTGGCAAAAGAGCGTTGGGCTGCTGTTGTAGATAGCGTTGGTAGTCATACTTTGGCAAATGCTTGTGCACAAACCAAGAGTGATGGTGCAGTAGCGGCTTGTGGATTAGCGCAAGGCATGGATTTTCCATCCACTGTTGCGCCATTTATTTTGCGAGGCGTTACTCTTTACGGCATCAATAGTGTGACCGTGCCGCGTGCAAAAAGAATCGCTGCCTATGAGCAACTAAGCAAATTAGTGGATTTGAAAACTTTGGATGAAATCTCACATGAAATTTCACTTGAAGAATCCATTAAATATGCGCAAGAATTAATGGCAGGCAATGTACGTGGACGCTTGATTGTCGACGTTAATAAATAAAGAAAGAAGTAGAGTTATATAAAGAAGTTTTACTGCGGTGCTTGGGGTTTGCGAATAGATAGTTGTGCCCAAACCTCAAGCTTCTCGGGATTGGTCATATCAGACCAATCAGCAATCTCATTCAGGGTACGATAGCAGCCACGACAGTAACCATTTTCAGGATTAATGTCACACCAATTAATGCAGGGTGATGGAACTGTTGTCAAAGCAAACCTAGAAGTAAAAGATAAAAGAAATTACGTTAAATCATGAACACTCAAAACAAAGCAAGTGCTGAAGCTGAGATCCATTATCCATTAGGAGACGCACTTCCGGAAGTGGGTAGCAGTATTGAGGTTGTGCCAGGTGTTCGTTGGATTCGTATGCGCCTACCGTTTGCCTTAGACCACATCAATCTATGGCTACTGCGCGATGAAATCGACGGCGTTTCAGGCTGGACGATGGTGGATTGCGGTATTGCTAATGATGAGACAAAAGCCTCGTGGGAGCAGGTCTTTGCTACTCAGCTTGAAGGCTTGCGAGTCTTGCGTGTCATCGTGACTCACATGCATCCTGATCATGTGGGCTTATCGCAATGGTTGTGTGAAAAATGGAAAGTGCCCTTGTGGATCTCTATGACTGATTACTTAACCGCTCAATGGTTAAGCTGCAAAGAGGGTGGCGCTGCAGTGGGCGCGCGTGCTGGTAGCGGAGGTTCTGCAGATCATTTTCAAAGACATGGATTAACGACACCAGAAGATTTAGAAAAAATTCGAGCGCGCTCTAATTACTACAGCAATATGGTTCCTGGAGTGCCGCGTCAATATCGCCGCATTATTGATGGTGAAAGTATTTCTATTGGTGGGCATTCTTGGCAAGTGATCATGGGGTATGGACATGCGCCTGAACACGCTTCTCTGTTTTGCAAAGAGCTTGGTGTGCTGATCTCTGGAGATATGCTGTTACCCCGCATCTCTACTAATGTCAGTGTTTACGACGCTGATCCAGATGCAGATCCTCTGGGACTGTATTTAGACTCTATTGAAAAATATTTAGCGTTGCCAGAAGATACTTTGGTATTACCTTCTCATGGAAAGCCATTTACAGGAATCAGACCGCGTATTGCGCAATTGAAGGCACATCATGATGAGCGCTTAGCAGATGCTTTGGGCGCATGTAAAAAACCGGCACATGCTCGAGAGATTGTGCCGGTCTTGTTTAAGCGCGAATTAGATATTCATCAACTTACTTTTGCGATGGGTGAGGCTATTGCTCATCTGAATTACCTACTTCGTCGAGGTAAGTTGCGTCGCCAGCTTTGCGACGACGGCGTGTTGCGGTTTTCCGTGGTTTAGCGCTAGTCGTTTTTGTCTCGGACTCTTCCTTGGGTGCTGTAGCTGCTGCCCCTGCTGCAGAGACGGCATCGCCAAAGGATTTGAGGGCCATCATGGTGGCGTGCTGAACTTCTAAGCCTTGTATGGTCGACTTGAGGATGTTGAGATTCAAATTTAGCCAGTTTTCAACGCTTTTAAGGTCCTTAATGCGCTTTTCTAGCTCATCCACATCTAGGCCAGGGAAAGCAGCTCCAAAGCCGCCAGCAGCCTTAGACGCATCTGCTGTGAAGGGAAATTGCCCGGCCTGAGCTGCCGCACCTTGTCCCCACATGGTTTTAAACATATCTAGGCTTTGATTAAATTCGGGAATGGTTCCAAACATAGGGGCTCCGGGGTAAATGAAAAGTGGCTTTTCCAATAGAATAAGGGATTCTAGAGATTAATCCCGGTTTAACAATGCAATCTAATGGTTTGTCCCAGCCTTATACCCGCGGTCAAAAGCTTCCTGAGCTTTTAAAGCAGCGCATCCTCATTTTGGATGGCGCTATGGGCACCATGATTCAGCAGTACAAGTTAACCGAAGCTGACTACCGTGGTTTGCCAGGCAATACCCGTTTCGCTGATCATCCTGGCGACATTAAAGGCAACAACGAGCTGCTCGTACTGACTCAGCCAGAAATTATTAGCAAGATTCATGAGCAGTATTTAGATGCGGGCGCAGACATTATTGAGACCAACACTTTTGGTGCAACTTCAGTTGCGCAAGAGGACTACAAAATGGCTGGTCTGGCACGTGAGATGAATGAGGTCTCTGCTAGATTGGCGCGCGCTGCTTGTGAAAAATACAGCACCCCAGATAAGCCACGATTTGCTGCGGGCGCGATTGGGCCAACACCAAAGACTGCAAGTATTTCACCTGATGTAAATGATCCAGGAGCACGCAATGTAACTTTTGATGCTTTGCGCGCCTCCTACCGTGAACAGATTGAAGGTTTATTTGCTGGTGGCGTGGATTTATTTTTAGTCGAAACTATTTTCGATACGCTCAATGCTAAAGCTGCACTCTTTGCTCTCGATGAATTTTTTGAAGAAACTGGTGAGCGTTTACCAGTCATGATTTCTGGAACAGTAACGGATGCATCTGGACGTATTTTGTCTGGGCAAACAGTCGAAGCATTTTGGAATAGCCTGCGTCATATTAAGCCACTGACGTTTGGTTTGAACTGTGCACTCGGTGCTGCGCTGATGCGTCCTTACATTGCAGAGTTAGCGCGTATATGTGATGCTGCGGTGTCTTGTTACCCTAATGCTGGATTGCCTAATCCAATGAGTGATACAGGCTTTGATGAGACGCCGGAAATTACATCTAGCTTGGTTGATGGTTTTGCAAAAGATGGTTTAGTCAATTTAGTTGGTGGCTGCTGCGGCACTACGCCAGATCATATTCGCGCAATTGCCAATGCTGTTGCCAAGCGCAAACCTCGTGCCTTTTATCGCGAGAATGCTGAGGTATCAGCATGAGCAAGATTGAGAAAAAAGCTATGCCAGCAATGAAGCTTTCTGGTCTCGAGCCATTTAACGTTACAGCCGATGTTGGCTTTGTGAACATTGGTGAGCGTACTAACGTCACTGGTTCAAAAGCATTTTCTCGCATGATTTTGAATAATCAATTTGATGAAGCGCTCGTAGTAGCCCGTCAGCAGGTTGAGAATGGTGCCCAAGTTATTGACATCAATATGGATGAGGCGATGCTGGATTCTGAAGCGGCAATGACTCGCTTCTTAAACCTGATCGCATCTGAGCCTGATATTGCCCGTGTGCCCATCATGATCGACTCCTCTAAGTGGAGTGTGATCGAGGCAGGCTTGAAATGTATTCAAGGCAAGCCAATTGTGAATTCGATTTCCTTGAAAGAGGGCGAAGAGTCATTTAGAAAGCAAGCGCGCTTAATTCGTCGTTATGGCGCCGCTTCAGTGGTCATGGCCTTTGATGAAGTGGGTCAAGCGGACACATTCAAGCGCAAGACTGAAATTTGTCAGCGTTGCTATGAGATCTTGGTAAATGAAATTGGCTTTCCAGCTGAAGACATTATTTTTGATCCAAATATTTTTGCAATTGCTACTGGTATTGAAGAGCATGACAACTATGCTGTTGACTTTATTAATGCTACCCGTTGGATTAAAGAAAATCTGCCAGGTGCCAAGGTAAGCGGTGGCGTTTCTAATGTGAGCTTCTCCTTCCGCGGTAATGACCGTGTGCGCGAAGCAATCCATACAGTGTTTCTGTATCACGCCATTCAGGCGGGTATGGATATGGGCATTGTGAATGCTGGTCAACTGGGCGTATACGCTGACCTAGATCCTGAGTTACGTGAGCGTGTTGAGGACGTAGTTCTTAATCGCTTTAAAGAGAAAGATGGCAAAACTCCAACAGAGCGATTGCTTGATATTGCCGATCAATTTAAAGGCGGCGGCGCGAAGCAGGTTGAAAACTTGGTGTGGCGTGAAGCTCCAGTTCGTGAGCGCTTAACGCATGCCTTAGTGCATGGCATTACAACGTTTATCGAAGAAGATACAGAAGAACTGCGTGCAGAAATTATGGGTGCCGGTGGTAGGCCTATTGAAGTGATTGAAGGCCCACTCATGGATGGTATGAACGTTGTCGGTGACCTATTTGGTGCCGGCAAGATGTTCTTACCGCAAGTAGTTAAGAGTGCCCGTGTGATGAAGCAAGCGGTTGCTATTTTGATTCCGTATATAGAAGAAGAGAAGCGTCAACATATTGCCGCTGGTGGCGAAGCCAAAGCTAAAGGCAAGATTGTGATGGCGACTGTGAAGGGTGACGTACACGATATTGGTAAAAATATTGTGACCGTTGTTCTGCAATGCAATAACTTTGAAGTTGCCAATATGGGTGTGATGGTTCCTTGCGCAGAAATTCTGAAGCGCGCCAAGGAAGAGAATGCCGATATCGTTGGTTTATCAGGCTTGATTACCCCATCTCTAGAAGAGATGACTTATGTTGCACAAGAGATGCAGCGTGATGATTATTTCCGTGAGCGTCAAATTCCACTCATGATTGGTGGCGCCACGACTTCTCGCGTACATACTGCGGTGAAAATTGCTCCGCATTACGATGGTCCCGTCGTCTATGTACCCGATGCATCCCGCTCGGTATCTGTGGCCTCTAGTTTGTTGTCTGATGAAAGCGCTAAGAAATTCATCCAAGATTTGCGTGATGACTATGTGCGTATTCGCGAGCAACATGCCAATAAGAAAGCTGCACCAACAATTTCCTTGGAAGCAGCTCGCAAGAATCGCGAGATGATTGATTGGGTTTCGTACGTTCCAGAAAAGCCAAAATTTATCGGCCGTCGCGTATTTAAAAACTTTGCACTAAGCGACATTGCAAAATACATTGACTGGACACCGTTCTTTCAGACTTGGGACTTGGCAGGTAAATTCCCCGCCATTCTCGATGACGAAGTTGTAGGAGTTGAGGCTCGCAAGGTATTTGCCGATGCCCAGGCTTTACTCGATAAACTCATTAAAGGTCAGTGGCTACAAGCTGATGCTGTAGTTGCCTTCTATCCTGCCAATACGGTTGGTGATGACATTGTTCTCTATAGCGATGAAACACGCGAGCACCCATTGTTTGTATGGCATAACTTACGTCAACAATCTGAGCGTCCGGTTGTAGATGGCGTACGTAGACCGAATCGTTGTTTGGCTGATTACGTTGCGCCAAAAGATTCTGGTGTTGCGGACTACCTCGGTTGTTTTGCAGTCACAACCGGTCATGGTGTAGAAAAGAAAGTAGCTGAGTTTCAGGCAAAGCATGATGACTACAGCGCCATTATGTTGAAGGCTTTGGCGGATCGTCTCGCAGAAGCATTTGCGGAGTTAATGCACCATCGTGTGCGTACAGATCTTTGGGGTTATGCAACCGATGAGATTTTGACTAACGATCAAATGATTAACGAAGAGTACCGCGGTATTCGTCCAGCTCCTGGCTATCCAGCCTGTCCTGCCCATGAGGTCAAAGAAGATTTATTGCGAGTCATTGGTTCAGAAGATATTGGCATGACTCTGACTGAGTCTATGGCGATGAATCCTGCTTCTAGTGTGAGTGGTTTTTATTTGGCTCACCCAGATGCGCGCTACTTTAATGTGGGCAAACTTTCTGATGATCAGGTTGAGGATTTGGCAAAACGTCGTGGCCAGAGTGTTGAAGATACCCGCCGCCAGCTAGCAAGCTTGTTGGACTAAACGCCCCACATGACGGGTTCGTCCTTGGATCTTGCTTGCTTCATGAGCTCTAGAAATGGGTAGGCTCGCTGCCCAAGGCGATCAGCCAGCTTAGGCTTCTCGGCACCATTTTCAGAGTCTTCATTCACTTTTGCTCGTTCCTCAAGATCTTTGAGAATGGCGGTTTCTAGCGCAGTGATTAGATTTGGGAGTTGTTCAACCGTCAGGATCCCTCGAGGATCTAGGGGGCGCCCCAAAATATCAAAAATTCGTTTGGTCAGATCTGCCAGCATGATGACGTCTGGACCAGCTTTTGAGCGAAATTGATAGATCATTTCGATAGCTTACCACCTGATAAACTCACTTATCTATGTTGTCTACTAATAAAAATCGCTTAATTGAAATGCTGAGCACTGCACTGGCGGGCTTGGCTCAGGAGCGCGGCCTAGAGGCGCCTCCTACACCCCGTTTAGAGCGCCCTAAGGCCGTTGATCATGGCGATGTCGCATGCAATATCGCCCTCCAGCTTTCGAAGGCTTGGAAGCTCAACCCGCGCGAGCTCGCTCAAGCCTTGGTTGAGCGTTTGCAGCAACAGAATGGCTTTAATGAGCTGATTGCATCTTGCGAAATCGCTGGCCCTGGTTTTATTAATTTCCGCCTGAGTAATGCCGCTAAAACTGCCGTAGTGCAGGAGATACTCTCCTCTGGTACGCATTTTGGCCAATCCGCTTTAGGTGCTGGGTCTGCACCAAGCGCCATGATTGAGTTTGTCTCTGCCAATCCAACTGGTCCCTTACATGTTGGTCACGGACGTCAAGCAGCGCTTGGTGATGCCTTAGCGAACTTATTAGCAACCCAGGGCATTAAAGTTCATCGGGAGTTTTATTACAACGATGCTGGTGTGCAGATTGCGAATTTAGCCTTATCAGTTCAGGCTCGTTTACAAGGTTTAAAGCCAGGTGATGCAAAGTGGCCTGAGCAAGCTTATAACGGCGAATATATTGCAGAAATTGCAACTGCTTTTAAGGCTTCACCAGAATATAAAGACGACATTGAAGCGATCCGTCAGTTTGCAGTTGCATATCTTCGTAATGAACAAGACATTGATTTAAAAACCTTCGGCGTTAAATTTGATTGTTATTACCTCGAGTCTTCTTTGTACACCGACGGAAGTGTTGCTCAAATCGTTAGCGATCTTCAAAACATAGGCAAGACCTATGAGGCTGAAGGCGCGCTGTGGTTAAAGACTACAGATGATGGTGACGACAAAGATCGTGTGATGCGTAAGTCAGACGGCAGCTTTACATATTTTGTGCCGGATGTCGCGTACCACACCAGCAAGTGGAATCGTGGCTTTCAGAAGGTGATTAATGTGCAAGGTAGCGATCATCATGGAACGATTGCCCGTGTACGTTCAGGCTTGCAGGGTGTAGCGCAGAAGCGCGGTTGGGATATCCCTAAAACCTACCCAGATTATGTTTTGCATAAGATGGTGACTGTGATGCGTCATGGCGAAGAAGTCAAAATTTCTAAGCGTGCTGGCTCATATGTGACGGTCCGAGATTTGGTTGAGTGGTCTGGTGGCGTCACTCCAGAGATGACTCCTGAAGAGAGAGAATTGGCATTGCAGCGCGGACGTGATGCCGTGCGCTTTTTCTTGATCTCGCGTAAGGCAGATACCGAATTTGTTTTTGATATTGATTTAGCCTTGCAGCAGAATGATGAAAATCCAGTGTTCTATGTTCAGTATGCGCATGCGCGCATCAGTTCAATCTTGCAGCAATGGGGTGGACAAACAGCGGATTTAGCTGGAGCAGATCTATCGCTATTGCAAAGCAAGGCATCGGATCATTTACTGCGTCGTTTGGCGGAGTATCCAGAAATGCTGACATCTGCTGCGGAAGAGTTAGCTCCTCATGCATTAGCTTTTTACCTGCGTGATTTGGCGGGAGATTTCCACACTTTCTACAATGCCGATCGCGTATTGGTAGATGATCAGAATTTAAAGTTAGCACGTCTTGCGCTGTTGTCTGCAACACGTCAGGTGTTGCAAAATGGCTTAAAAGTACTCGGAGTATCCGCGCCAGCAAAGATGTAATGGCGAGGTACGGGGTGTGGATGTAAGATGAGGAAATAATGAAAACACCGAATCAGAAAACTGGCTTCGTAAAGCGCATTGGCAGCATTGATAGCAAAAACACCCAATATGGCGGCACTATCCTTGGCTTTATTTTGGGTTTGGGCGCCGGTCTTGGAATTGCGTTTGTCATCGCCTTTTATCTTTCTAAAAATACCCCTCAAGAAAGACCGGGCATGCGTGCCCCAAGTCTTCCATTAACTATCAAGCCTTCTCCTGCGCCTGCTGAAGGCGAGGCGGCCACCCCTGCTGAGCCTGTAGATCTAAATAAGCCGCTTCAAGGTAAATCACCTGCGCCCACATCAGCGGATCCAATTGGCGATTTGGTGAACGGCAAGAAATCTGCTGACAAGCCTGCCGATGTAGCTCCGGCAGCAAAATCAGACTCGATTTATTTCTTGCAAGTAGGCGCATTTAATAAGCGCGCAGATGCAGACGCGCAAAAAGCCAATTTAGCTATTCAGGGAATTCAGGCGCAGTTAAGTGAGGTGACGGCTGATGGCAATACCCTCTGGCGTGTTCGTGTAGGTCCATACAACAGCGTTGAAGACAGTAATCCTGTTCGCGATAAATTGAATGGCATGGGCATTAAACCAACCTTAATCAAATCCAGTAAATCATGATTTCATTTAGCAAAAGATTCATTACAGTATTTGCACTCCTTTCTTTGAGTGGCTTTGTGGCTGCTCAAGGACAAAAAATTGAAGAAGGCTTTGATTACCGCATATTGCCTATTGCTCAGCCAGTAGAGACCAAAGGGAAGGTGGAGGTCATCGAATTCTTTTGGTATGGTTGCCCACATTGTTACGACTTTGAGCCTGAGCTAAGCAGCTGGGTAAAGCGTCAGCCTAAGGATGTTGTTTTCAAAAGAGTCCCCGTAGCTTTCCGTGATGACTTCATGCCGCACAGCCAATTGTTTTATGCCCTTGAGGCGATGGGCAAAGGCGATGCTCTCAATGAAAAAGTTATGTACGCAATGCATAAAGAAAATAAACGTCTTTTAACTGAGCCAGAGATTGCTGATTGGGTTGCATCCCAGGGAATAGACCGCAATACGTTCTTAGCTACTTATCGTTCATTTGCGGTGATTTCTAAAGCGCGTGCTGCAAAGCAAATGGCTGAAGCCTATCGAATTGATGGCGTACCTACTATTGTGATGCAGGGCAAATATGTGACTTCACCATCCATTGCCGGCACTAAAGCTAAGGCAATCTTGGTTATGGATTACTTGGAAGAAAAAATTCGTAAGAATAAGTACAAGCAATAACTTCGAGAAAGTAATGCTCTGGTGTTGCTTAGATTTTTACGAAGCGGCGCACAATCCAAAAGTAGATTGGATACGGCAAGATTCTGAGAAATTTTAAAAATCTTGAGAATCGTTTTGGGAAATGAATGTCAAATTCCCCTTTATGAATTCCATCTAAAATTTCTTTAGCTGCCTCTTCAGCGCTAATTAAGGCTGGCATTTCAAAATCATTTTGTGCTGTTGCTTCAGTAGCAACGAAGCCTGGTGAAATCATATGTACGCTGACACCCGTAGGCAATAAGTCGTAATATAAATTCTCACAAAAATTGATGATCGCTGCTTTGCTAGGGCCATAGGCCAAGGCTTTTGGTAGGCCACTATATCCTGCTACGCTGCCAACGATGGCAATGTGCCCTGAGTGGGCTTTCAGCATGTCGGGTGTAACCAATGCAACGGCTCTCATTGGTCCTAAAAGGTTGGCATCAATTGTCTTCTCGGCAATTTGGATATCAAAGTTATCTGCACGAAGAGGTATATACATGCCAGATACGAAAAGTAGGAGATCAACGCCACCCCAGGTATTGAGGATAGTTTTATATCCCGCCTGAAGCTGTTCATCATTCGTAACGTCTAGTGGAATAACGAGTGTTTGATTTGCTTCCCCATTGAGAGCAATTTGATTTAAGCGCTCTACTCTGCGGCTGGAGAGTGCAACTTTGGCACCTTGTAGTAGCAAAGCCTTCGCACAGGCCTCGCCAATGCCGCTGGATGCGCCAATGACCCAGACTCTTTTTCCTGAGAAATGATCTATGCCCGATTGTTTCATGCGCTTAGTGCATCAGCGGATGCTATTGATGGTTGGTGACTGAGGGTAAATTGCACAACATCAATATTGCGCTCTGTAAAGCCAGCTGCACAGTACATTAAGTAGAAGTTCCAGAGACGAATAAAGGCTTCGTCAAATCCTAATTGGCGTACCTCCTGAAGTTTGTGATTAAAGCTGTCTCTCCACAAGCAAAGTGTTTTTGCATAGTCAGAGCCAAAAGCAAATTCTTGCTCGATTCGTAAGCCAGCCTTTGCAGCGCTTGCCTTAAAGCTCTCCCGAGATGGCAACATTCCACCTGGAAAGACATATTGCTGAATGAAATCAGTATTGCGTCGATAGCGCTCGAAAAGATCTTCAGCAATAACGATAGTTTGAATACAAGCTTTGCCACCAGCCTTTAAGCATTGGGCAATAGTTTCAAAGTATTCCGGCCAATGCTTTTCGCCGACTGCTTCAAACATTTCTACTGAGGCGATACCATCAAATTTTTCTTGGCAATCGCGGTAATCTTGAAGTCGCACTTCAAATGCAGGTGCACTTGCCATCTCATTTTGTACCGCTAGAAGACGTTTTTCAGCGAAAGCTTTTTGTTCTGTAGATAAAGTAAGGCCAGTTATTGACCTGTTGGTGCGCAGTGATTCTTCCATTACCCCACCCCAACCACAACCAATCTCTAGGAGATGGTCTCCAGGTTTGGTTTGAAGAGATTCTAGAATACGTCTAATTTTTGCGCGTTGAGCATCGGCCAATCCTTGTTTGTCTCCCTCGGAGAACCAGGCGCTGGAGTAGCTCATAGTGGAGTCGAGCCATAGGGTATAGAAGGCATTACCTAGATCGTAGTGAGCATGAATGTTTTTGCGACTACCTGTTTTGCTGTTATCCCTTAACCAATGTTTCAGGCGGTAGAAAATAGATCCATACCAATTGCCATAGATGGCTTTTTCTAGGATGGTTCGGTTGCGAATGGCTAGCTCAAGTAATGCCTTGAGATCAGGGGTATTCCATTTGCCCTGAATGTAGCTCTCTGCAAAACCAATGTCTCCATGGGACATGATTTCTTTAAATACCGACCATTCCAGAATATGAATTTCAGCATGCAGTTGATCGTTGCGATTACCAAACTCTTTTTTGTCCCCATCCGGTAGGGTCAACCTCAAGTAGCCGCTGCTAAGCTGGGTCAAGAGCGTTAAAAGTGCCTTGGCGCTAATTTGATATTTATGTGAAGAGCTAGCTCGCTCTTGAGGGCGAGAAAAATTTAATCTCGAGAGAAGGGATTGTCCTGGGCGATTCATCTGCTAACTTCAAGTTCTGGTGGTTTGGGCTTTGAATGAAAGGGTACACCTTTTATCCATAATTTCAATGCTTGCCAATGAATGCGGAAAATGACACCTAAACTCATCAAAGGGTAGCGGAGCATTGCCGAAATGATATTAGCCCGACTTAGTGGGCGGCTGGTGCCGCTAATGCTGGTATTGATGAGGGGTAGGCCGTCTTCATGGAGTTCAATGCGATAAACACTGTTTTTGCCGCTACTACTGTCTTGTGGAAATAAGAAGCGGAAATGGTATTCGCCTTTTACTTCACAAAATGGAGAGACGTGAAATACTTTCTTGCTGGTAAGTGTCTCACCTGAGTGCAACTCCTCGCCTGAATCTTTGTGCAGTAAGTAGCAATGACGTTCGCCAAAAGTATTGTTTACTTCAGCAAGTACCGCTTGTACTTTGCCATCGGCTCGAGTGCAAATCCAGAAGCTTACTGGATTGAAGACATACCCCAAGACCCTTGGAAAGGTTTGTAACCAGATTTCACCGTCTATGTGTGGGATTTGGTTATCAGCAAGAATTTTTTCGATCCAGGCAAGGCTATCCGCCTCTCCTAGGCCATGGTCTTTATCAAAAAATGCACATAACCCCCAGCTGTTATCGCTGAGGCCGTCATCTTTGAGTAAATTTGGGTTGGTCTTACGAGCGCGCATTGGAATAGATACGGTGAACACTCCATAGCCAAACGCATTCTTAGCTGGCCGAATGCGCTGGTGCTTAACTACCCCAAAGTTAATCTTTGCTTTCGACATTAACTATCTTGTTTGACCTTAATAGGTTGACGAATACTCTCAATTAAAGCCTCTGCAACTAGTTCGCCCGAGCGCAATCCATCCTCATGAAAGCCAAAGCCCGTCCAAGCACCGCAATACCATATAGATGATGAGCCTTGAATCAAAGGGAGTTCTTTCTGAGCCTGGATTGCGCTCATATCAAATACAGGATGCGAATAGTGAATCTCTTGATGCACTAGTTTCGGATCCGGCTCTTCGGAAGGATTTAGGCTAACAATAATTTGTACATCTTTAAGTTGGTCTGGAAGCGGTTGCAAGCGATTAATTAAATAATTTACGCTGACGTGTTGCCTTGCATTTGGCTGATCACCAGATTTAGCGGTGTAGTTCCAGGCAGCCCAACAACGTTTTGCCTCTGGCAAGAAGTGGGTGTCTGTATGTAAGATGGCGCGATTTTTTTGATAGGGAATGGCTGCCAAAATATTTCTGGCTTGCTGATCAATACCGTGAACCATGTCTAGCGTTTGATCGCTGTGACAAGCCATGATGACTTCATCAAAGTAGGCTGAGCCAGCCTGAGTGATAACTTCCACTTGACCGTTATCATGACCTGCATTAACTCGCAGAACACGTTCGCGCTTGATGGTTGCACCATGCTTTTCTATCGCAGCAACAATTCGTTTTACGTACTCGCGCGAACCGCCCTTGATGGTTAGCCATTGTGGGCGATTCTGAATTTGCAAAAGACCATGGTTATGGCAAAAACGCACCATAGTTTGAATGGGGAATTCAAGCATCTGCTCTACTGAGCATGACCAGATTGCGCCAATCATTGGCAGGAAATAATTTTCTTTAAAACTTTGGCTGAAACGATGACGTTTTAAAAAGTCTGCAATTTTTTCATCTGGTTCTTTGTACTGATGGCCGGCATCAATTTGCTCTTGCGCTAGCTGAGTGGCTAAACGGTTAAAGCGCAAGATGTCATAAGCCATACGCCAAAAAGAGGGGGACAGAAGGTTGGAGCGCTGACCGAAAAAAGAGTTGATGTCGTTGCCTGCCCATTCAATCTTTTTATTTGAGCCTGATTTCATAGAGTCATCAATAGAGACAGAAAATGACATCTCTGAAGGGGCTACAGGGGCTTTAATTTCCTCGAATAGTCGAACTAGGCGGGGATATGTTTTGCGATTGAAAACTAGAAAGCCAGTATCCACACCGTGGGTCACTTTGTCCCCATTGATGTTGTAAGCGAAATCTACTGTATTGCTATGACCGCCAATATGATCACCAGATTCATATAGGGTAATTTCAAATTCAGGATGTTGTCTTAAGGCGTATGCACAACCCAGTCCGGAGATACCTGCGCCAATGATGGCAATTCGTTTTTGACTCACTGGGCCTTTTCTCCTAAAAGCTTTTCAATTTGATTGGTGATACTACTGCTAGTTGGTTTAGTCATGCTGCCGTAAGAATCAATCACATTACCATTGCGATCAATCAAGTACTTATAAAAGTTCCATTTAGGTGTTGTACCAGTTTTGGCAATCAACATCTTAAATAAAGGATTTGGGTTGCTACCTGAGACTGCGCTTTTAGAAAACATTGGGAACTTCACGTCATAGGTGTTTTTACAAAAATCAGCAATGTCTTTATTGCTCCCCGGCTCTTGTTGTCCAAAATCATTAGAAGGAAAACCAAGCACTACAAAACCTTGGTCCTTATATTTGGCGTAAATCTTCTCAAGACCCTCGTATTGACTTGTAAAGCCGCAGAAACTAGCTGTATTTACTACCAGAATGACTTTGCCTTGATATTGGCAAAGGTTCTGTGGTGCCTCATCCTGTAAACGTGGGAAGGTATGAGAGAGGAGTGGGCTGCAGCTGTTTGCGGCATTGGCAATTTGCAGGCCGGATAGGAGGGCGCATAAGCCAAAGAGCCAATTCATTAGATTGCGATGCATATTGCGCCTTTAAATTTCACTAGTTAGAGACCAAGTCTAAGACATTCTGGCTAATATCGCTGGCATTACAAAATTGCCATTAATATTGAGTTATGAGCCAGTTACTACCACCCTCTTTCGAAGCTAAAGTTTGTTCGCCCGATGAGCTTGCAGTTCGCTTAGCAAATCTACCAAGGCCACTAGTATTTACTAATGGGGTTTTTGATATTCTGCATCGTGGGCATGCCAGTTATTTGGCTCAGGCACGCGCTTTGGGTGCTAGTTTAGTAGTCGGCGTAAATTCGGATGCTTCGGTGAAGATGTTGGGTAAAGGTGATGACAGGCCTATTAATACAGAGGCTGATCGTCAGGCCTTGTTGGCAGCGCTGGAGAGTGTTGATATGGCCGTGTTGTTTACCGAACAAACGCCAGTCAACTTAATTGAAAAAATTCGTCCTGATATTTATGTCAAGGGCGGAGATTACGAAATCGATACCTTAGCAGAGACTCATCTAGTAAAAAGCTGGGGCGGTAAGGCAGTTGCCATACCGTTTTTGTATGAGCGCTCCACCACAAGCCTACTGGGCAAGATTCGCTCTTAAATATTTTGTAGTAGCCACGCCCAAACGCCGCGAAGTACCAAGCCCTCAGTTTGTTCAATCGGCCAATTCTGCAAGTCAGATTTTCTTATTTGAGCAAGAAGAACTTTTGCATTGCCACCATCAAGCCAAATTCTTTCAACCGGATGATTCAATTTTTTTGCCTGTAATAACGCGTAGTGAATGGCGCCAATCTGAGCTGCATCACATCCACCAATAATGGCTTCATTAGTTGTAGATCCAAATTCTTGCTGAGATTCTTCACGAATTGCTAAAGGGAGTTGCGCAGTTTTGCTCTGCAGGCTTTCTTGCATTAGCCCAAGGCCAGGCAAAATCCATCCGCCGTAATGCACGCCATTAGATCCAAGCAAGTCAATCGTAGTAGCCGTACCGGCATTTACAACCAGGGTGTTATTGGTGGATAAGGCACGGGCGCCAATGAGGGCTGCCCAGCGATCGGCACCGAGCTTACTGGCATCTTGATAAAGGCTACGCATCCCCGAGAATGTGCTGTCACCTTTTAATTGCTGCCAATTCAAATCACTCCATTGTGGAAACAATGACTTGAGATTGGTGATAGCCTCATCTCCGGCTACACAGCTAAAGCCAATAGCATCAGGCTTTGGAAGTGTCTTCGCAATATAGTCGGCCAATTCCTCGCGATGTTCTGCTGACTGCAAAGACTTGCTGCTAATAGAGCCCGAGTAAGCCCACAACTTCTTTTGTTGGGCGCTTGGATTTTGATTGGATTCCACAGCAGCCCATTTGAGGCGTGTATTGCCAACATCAAAGAATAAATAAAGGCTCATGATTGAATCCGCAATGAAACATCACCCGCATGAATGGCGATGGTTTTGTTTTCTTGTTGCAATAGTAATGCTCCAGATTCATCAACACCTTTTGTGATGCCGTATATAGCATCTTTACCGGCGCCTGAAATGCAAACAGCTTGATCTCGATATGCATCCCACTTCATCCATGATTCCATGCATGGTTTAAATCCATGTAGATCGAATTTGGTGAGATGTTGCTCAAGCGAGGCAATTAATTTCAACCAAAGGTATTCAACATCTGGCAAGGAGTCTGTAATCTGGCTAAGAGAGCTTGCTTTAAGTCCACTGTCGAGACTAGCCTCAATTTTTTCTGCATTACGTAAGTTGATACCTACCCCAATAATCATCCAAGTTGAATCACCTGCTTTTGCTTGACCACCTTCAATCAGAATGCCAGCGAGTTTGGCGTTATTTAGTAATAAATCATTTGGCCACTTTAGGCGAAGACCTAATTCGTGAAGTTTTGATTCATTAAGGTCACAAGCTTGTGCAATCCCAGATATGACAGCTAGACCAACTAACAAACTCAAACCACTCAGTTCTGCAGGAGTTCTTTTAAACGGAAAGGCTAAAGAAAAGCAAAGAGAGTCTTCGGGATTAGCTAGCCATGATCGACCAGCTCTTCCTTTACCTGCTGTTTGTTTGTGGGCAATGCGTGCCACTGGATCGATTAACTCTCCGGCGCGCCAACGCCCCAAAAGATCATCATTGGTCGATCTGGTCTCGATAACGCGCTCAAGTATGCAATTTGCAGTCATTCCGCCATTGTAGAAAGGTCTGACCTAGAATTGTGGGATGGATCAAAAAGATCAACGACCGCGGAAGTTGGTATGGCCTTTACAGGCTATGCCATTAGCTAGGGCTATGAGCCTAAGTTACGCGCTCCTGATTATCTATGTGAGCCTTAACCCCTTTGATTTTGATTTCCGCAACGGAATATCTGCCTGGGCCTGGCTGGATGCCCCTTTGCCTCGTTTTATTACTTTGTTTGATGTGGCGGTCAATATCCTTGCTTACATCCCTCTTGGGTTTTTGGTGATGTTTGCTGCCTACCCACGTTGGCGTAATTTTGTAGCTCTGGCTATCGCACTAGGCTTGAGTGCCGTACTTGCATTAGGGGTAGAAACCTTGCAATCTTGGCTGCCAACACGTATCCCCAGTCAAATGGATTGGTGGGCGAATGTCTTGGGAGGTTTATTGGGCGGCTTATTGGCTATTCCACTAGGGCCGCAGTGGCTCTCTGGTAGCGCTATTCGCCGTCGTTTTGATCAATGGTTTGGCTTGAATTGGGCGGCGTGCGCATTATTTTTATTGTTTCCATGGTCGCAAATTTATCCTCAAAGCTCTTGGCTCGGAACGGGCGTTTGGGGACACGCCATATTTGGCTCAGTAGATTGGGGTACTTGGGTGATTAATCATGTTGCTCAGGAGGTC
Organism: Polynucleobacter yangtzensis; assembly: GCF_027924165.1. Taxonomy (NCBI): domain Bacteria; kingdom Pseudomonadati; phylum Pseudomonadota; class Betaproteobacteria; order Burkholderiales; family Burkholderiaceae; genus Polynucleobacter; species Polynucleobacter yangtzensis. Next base: position 1,875,786 of record NZ_AP026973.1, on the reverse strand, counting down.
GTGATTACATCCCTATGTTGGCTCGGCGTTGCCTTACTACTGTCGCTTGGGTTGCGAGCCAAGGCGCCTCAGTGGCGCATCCTCAATGCACTGCTTGGCTTGACAGTGCTCATCAAGATATTGTTTACGGCACTTCAGTTTGGTGCTGAATTTAGTTTGAATTGGTTAACTGCAGGGGCCCTCTGGGGAATGGTGCTGGGCAGCATCTTATTAAGGTGGGCACTAAAGTTGGAGCCAGAACTTAAATTTTGGCTAGCTTTGACCTGTTTAGTGGGCACTACATTAGCGGTCAACATATTGCCTGACAATCCTTACTTCATTCTGACACTAAGACATTGGTATCAGGGGCGCTTATTGCACTTTAATGAGCTCATGCAGTGGGTTTCAGTAGTATGGTTACCTCTAGCGCTGATTTGGATGCTTCGCAGTGCCAGGGAATTTAAATCGAAACATTGATGAATATAATTTTTCTATGAGTTTTTCACACCACCTATTTTTTTGCTTAAATCAACGCAGTAATGGCGAAGACTGCTGCGATCAGCACAATGCTTTTGCGCTATTTGATTACGCCAAAAAAAGAGTTAAAGAGCTTGGACTTGCGGGCCCAGGAAAGATTCGCGTTAACAAGGCCGGATGCTTAGATCGCTGCGCTGATGGTCCTGTCATGGTCATTTATCCACAAGGTGTTTGGTACACCATGGTTGATGTAGATGATGTTGAAGAAATTATCCAGTCACATTTAATTGCAGGTCGCCCGGTTGAGCGCTTACAGTTGGCTTAGTGATTTAAATGATTGAAAGTGTTTTATGAATAGTCGTACAAAAGTAATTCATATTGAAGGTATTGTTGGATCAATGGAGATGTCGATTGATCTTCCTGATGAATTAAAAAATGATCCTAACTTTGCAGTCCGTGGTTTAGCGCTCGTTGCTCATCCACACCCTCTAATGGGTGGAACGATGGATAACAAGGTTGCGCAAACCATGGCGCGTGCATTTAACCAACTGGGTTATGTTAGCGTGCGTCCAAACTTTCGTGGTGTCGGCGGAACCGAGGGTGTGCATGACGATGGCGTTGGTGAGTTGGAAGATTTGCTGCACGTGACTGACTGGATGCGTACCCCATCAAGCTGGGGTAAATTTGAGATGACTGCAAATCAAGATTGGGCAGCGAATGCGAATACTTTGCCACTAGTTGTTTCTGGCTTCTCTTTTGGAAGTTTTGTTGGCAGTCATTTGGTACAAAGGCTTTCAGACCTGGGGCGCCCAGCTGAACGCCTTGTCATGGTAGGCAGTGCTGCTGGTAAATGGACGCTGGCTCAAGTTCCTGTGGACACGATATTGATTCACGGCGAATTAGATGAAACGATCCCATTAATTGATGTTTTGGATTGGGCGCGCCCACAAGAATTAACAGTGCAGGTAGTTCCTGGCGCTGATCATTTTTTCCACCGTCGCTTACATTGCATTCGCAACATCATTACGGGTGCTTGGTTGGGCATGCCAGATCACCGCAAATAATTACAAATCAAATTAGATATAGAGAGTTAAAGCATGACTGAAGAAAAGTCTTTAATTGAGTATCCCTCATTATTTCCAATCAAGGTAATGGGTAAAACAAACCCTGAATATCTCCCTGCGATCATTCATATTGCTAAGCAATTTGATCCTACGTTTGATGAGAGTAAGGTAGAGCAACGCCCATCAAAGGACGGAAATTATCTTGGTATTACTTTGCCAATTACTGCGACCAGTCGTGAACAGTTAGATGAGCTCTATAGAACTTTATCTACCCACCCATTAGTTAGCGTCGTTCTCTAATTTGTTGATGGCGGCTTTGGTAAAACAACTTGGATTGGCAGAGTACGCATCGACGTATGAGGCAATGCAACTATTTACAAAGGCGCGTACTGGCGACACACCTGATGAGATTTGGGTGTTAGAGCATCCCCCTGTGTTTACTTTGGGTTTAGCTGGTGATGCAGGGAATTTGCATTCGCCGAGTAATCAAATTCCTCTGGTGCAGGTGGATCGCGGTGGCGAGATTACTTATCACGGGCCAGGGCAAATTGTTGTTTATCTTCTGTTGGATCTCAGGCGCCTTGGAATTTTCGTCAAGGAGCTGGTCTCTCGAATAGAGCAAGCAGTGATTGATACCCTAGCCGATTTCGGCATTAAGGCTGAAAGACATCCAGGTGCCCCAGGAATTTATGTCTCTGAGCAGCCAGGAGTGCCCCCGGAGTGGATTGGCGCCAAGATCGCTGCTTTGGGTCTCAAGGTCTCCAAAAGCTGCTCCTATCATGGTCTTGCCTTGAATGTAGCAACCGATCTGGAAGCTTTCAAGCGTATCCACCCTTGTGGTTATGAGGGTTTAAAGACGGTTGATATGCAAACCCTTGGGATCAAGGACAATATAGACACTATTAGCCAAAGGCTTTTGCAGCATTTACAAAAGCAACTGATGCCATCATGACAACGAATAAGCCTGACACCAACACACCTATTGAGGGTCGCCAAGATCTCAATTACGACGCATCACGTAAGCAAAAATCTAGTGAGAAGACTGCGCGTATCCCAATCAAGATTGTTCCACTAGAACAGGTGCTCAAAAAGCCAGATTGGATTAGAGTTAAAGCCGCCTCTAATAATTCACGCTTTTCTGAAATCAAAAAGATTTTGCGCGAAAACGAGTTAGTAACTGTTTGCGAGGAGGCAAGCTGCCCTAATATTGGTGAATGTTTTGGTAAGGGCACTGCAACTTTCATGATCATGGGTGACAAATGCACGCGTCGTTGTCCATTTTGCGACGTAGGTCATGGAAGGCCGGATCCCCTCGATGTGAAAGAGCCTGCTAATTTGGCCCGCACCGTTGCCGCGCTAAAGTTGAACTACGTCGTTATCACTAGCGTTGATCGTGATGATCTTCGTGATGGTGGTGCAATGCATTATGTGGATTGTATTTCTCAATCACGTGCTCTTTCGCCCAATACCCGTATCGAAGTGTTAGTGCCAGATTTTCGCGGTCGCCTTGATAAGGCCTTAGATATTTTTGCTGAGCATGCTCCAAGTGGTTTGCCGGATGTGATGAATCACAATCTAGAAACAGTACCTCGTTTGTACAAGCAAGCAAGACCCGGTGCTGATTACCTACACTCTTTAAAGCTTCTAAAAGACTTCAAAGAGCGTTTCCCGCACGTGCCAACCAAGAGTGGTTTGATGGTAGGTCTGGGTGAAACGGATGATGAGATTTTGGAGGTTATGCGCGATATGCGTGAGCACAATATTGATATGCTCACGATCGGTCAGTATCTTGCCCCATCGGGACATCATTTGCCGGTGACGCGTTATGTTCATCCCGACGTCTTTAAGATGTTTGAGGAAAAGGCTTATGAAATGGGCTTCTCCCATGCGGCAGTAGGCGCTATGGTGCGCTCAAGCTATCACGCAGATCAACAGGCGCATGGAGCTGGGGTTGTTTAGAGGAATTACAAAAGCCGCTGCTTTATTGGCGGCTTTAGTTTTTCTCATTGCATGTAGTCCAAAGTTAGATTGGCGAACAGTCCAGTCACCACAAGAGCGATATACCGCTTTATTCCCAGGTAAGCCGGATAAATTAGACCGACGCATTCCCTATCTTGATCAAGAGTTTTTGCAGGTGCTGGAAGCGGTAAAAATTGATGATGATATTTATTCGGTTAGCACTATTCAGTTACCAGCGAATCAAAGTGCATCACTGAGCAAGCTTCTTTCGCAATTGCAAGCGAACTTAATTGATAGGGCAAAAGCATCCGGTGGAGATGTCGCTGTTGAAGATGGATTTTATAAAACTGCGGATAAACAGCGTTTATCAACCCAAGATTATTTTATTGATTTGAAATCCAATGGAAAATCACAGCAACTCATGCGTGTTCGTTGGATTAACCGAGTCGCATCCAATGGAGATAGTTGGATTTATCAAATCTCAGTGCTACGTACGAATGCAGCGACAGAAAATGCAAAAACATTTTTTGCCAAAGAAGAGTATGAAAATTTCTTTACTGACTTCGTGCCAGAATAATCCGAAGACTTAAAGATTGAATCTACTGCGGCAACTTACTATTACTGTTTTTCCAGTGCGGCTACTTTAGCTTCTAGTGCTTCTAATTTCTCACGTGTCTTAGCAAGCACCTTGCTTTGTAGTTCAAACTCTTCGCGCGTGACCAAATCCATTTTCTGAAATCCTTGATTCATCATGGCGCGTACATTTTTTTCAATCTCTTGAGCTGGTGAATTGCGGATCGCATCGCCAACTTTATTCTGCATATCGCTAGCGATACGTTGGATTTGTTCGAGGATTTCGCCTGGTTTTTGCATGATGGGGATTCGCAGTTCTATTGAGAGTTGCAGAAAAGATACACATTGGTATTTTAAGTTGTGTGGGTAAAAATGCCCAAAAAGGGGTTGAAACCTGAAAAATGACCCAAATTCACCTATCAGGTGCAATTACATGCACTAAAAATGTGCATAAGCATTAATTAGGGGAATCCGTCCAATGCACAAAAACGGCCGACCCTCATGATCACCCCATGCAATAAGCATTTATCCCTTTTTTTCATGACCACTTAGGAGTTTTAAATGAAAACAATTCAAAAGACAGCCATCGCTCTAGCAGCTTCTGGTTTATTTGCAACTGCAGCATTTGCACAAACAGCTCCAGCACCAGCTGCTCCAGAAGTGAGCCCAGTTACAGCAAACGTGACGATCACTAATGACTACCGCTATCGCGGTATTTCTCAAACCAATTATCAACCAGCGATTCAGGGCGGTTTTGATTACGCTCATGAGAGCGGTTTCTACATTGGTAACTGGAACAGTACGATTAACTGGGTATCCAACACGACTAATAACGGAGTTAAAGCGCCTATTGAAATGGACTTCTACGGTGGTTTTAAGAAGGAGTTGATTGCTGAAGGTTTTGCCTCCGACTTTGGTGTGTTGCAGTACTACTATCCACAAACTGGTGGCAACTATAACGCCATGATGTTAAATCCAAACACAACAGAACTTTACGCAGCTCAAAACTTTACCTTTGGCCCAGTTACTGGTTTTGTTAAGGTGAACTATGCGTTAACAAATATCTTTGGTATCCCAAATAGTACAGGTTCTGTATACCCAGATCTCACAGCAAACTATGACACTGGTATTTGGGGTATTAGTTTGAATGGACACATTGGTTATCAATATGTTGCTGGTCAACCTGTTACTAGCGGCCCTTTATTGCAAGGTCAAAACAATCTTAGCTATACAGACTTTAAGCTTGGCGCAACTAAAGATTTTGGCGGTGGCTTGTCACTCTCAGCTGCATACGTAAGCACTAATGCAAATCCAGTTTGGTGGAATACTTGGTCAAGCACATCAACTGGAACTATGACAAGTTCTGCGGGTCGCCCAGGCGCTGTAGTTTCTCTTACAAAAGTATTTTAATTATTTCCTCTGAACGGAGAAACGTATGAAATTAATTACCGCAATCATCAAGCCATTCAAGCTTGACGAAGTGCGCGAAGCTCTCTCGGAAGTGGGAGTTTCGGGCATTACCGTCACTGAAGTTAAAGGCTTTGGTCGTCAAAAAGGTCACACTGAGTTGTATCGCGGTGCTGAGTATGTTGTCGACTTCTTGCCTAAAGTAAAAATTGAAGCTGCTGTTGAAGATGGCATCTTGGAGCGTGCGATTGAAGCAATTGAAAAATCTGCACGTACAGGCAAGATTGGTGATGGCAAGATTTTTGTCTCCCCAGTTGAGCATGTCATTCGTATTCGTACCGGTGAAACCGGTGCGTCAGCACTTTAAAGAGAGGTTCAAAATGTTAACTTGGATGAAACGACTCGTTGCTGGTGGTGCTATGGCCTTGGCCATTGGTGCTACTGGTGTAATGGTTACTTCACCAGCGCATGCTGATGAAGTTAAGAAGCCAGCTGTAACAGCGCCTGCTGCTACTCCTGCTGCTGCAGAGCCTGCTCCAGTTCTTTGCTCTGAAAAGTGCAATAAGGCTGATACAGCTTGGTTGCTAGTGTGTACTGCATTAGTAATCCTAATGACTTTGCCTGGTTTGGCTTTGTTCTACGGTGGCTTAACAAGAAGTAAGAACATTCTTTCTGTACTCGTACAGTGCATGTTTATCTTTTCATTGGTAACGGTCTTGTGGTCTCTTTATGGCTATAGCTTTGCATTTAGCGAAGGTGGGGCATTTATTGGTGGATTGGATCGCTTGTTCTTGCAAGGCATGAACCCAGATTCAGTAGCAGCTACCTTTAGTAAAGGTGTTGTTATTCCTGAGTTTGTATTTATGGCTTTCCAAGCTGCGTTTGCGACGATTACTTGCTGCTTGATCGTTGGTGCGTTTGCAGAGCGTGCAAAGTTCTCCGCAATCATTTTGTTTGTGATTCTCTGGTTCACTTTCAGCTATTTGCCAATCGCTCACATGGTTTGGTTCTGGCCCGGTCCTGATGACATCAAAGATGCAGCATCACTTGAAGCAATTACAGCGCGTGCTGGTTGGTTGTGGCAGAAGGGTGTTCTCGACTTTGCTGGCGGTACCGTTGTTCATATCAATGCTGCGATTGCAGGTTTGGTTGGCTCATACGTAGTTGGTAAGCGTTTGGGTTACGGCAAAGAAGCTATGAAGCCACACAACTTGGTGTTCGTCATGATTGGCGCTTCACTCTTGTGGTTTGGTTGGTTTGGTTTCAATGCTGGTTCAGCCCTCGAAGCAAACGGCAGTGCAGTACTAGCCTTCGTAAATACATTATTGGCAACAGCTGCTGCAGTATTGGGCTGGTCATTTGCTGAGTGGATTACAAAAGGCAAGCCATCTATGTTGGGTGCTGCTTCTGGATGCGTAGCTGGTTTAGTTGCTGTTACTCCTGCTGCTGGCTTTGTTGGTCCAATGGGTGCACTTGCCATCGGTGCTGCTGCTGGTGTAGTTTGCTTGTGGGGCGTTTCTGGCCTCAAGAAGATGTTGGGTTCAGACGACAGCTTGGACGTATTCGGCGTGCATGGCGTTGGCGGTATCTTAGGTGCATTGTTGACAGGCGTATTTGCTGATCCAGCTCTCGGCGGAACAGGTATCTGGGACTATGTAGCAAATGCTGTTGCCCCTGATTACTCTATCGCTAGTCAGCTTTGGATCCAAAGCCAAGGTGTGATTGTGACTTTAATTTGGTCTGGCGTGGTTTCTTTCATTGCCTTCAAATTGGTCGATATCGTGATTGGTTTGCGTGTCAAGGAAGATCAAGAGCGCGAAGGCCTCGATATCAGCTCACATGGTGAGTCTGCCTACGAGTCTTAATCTGTAATTTACCCCTCACTGGGCGGCAGTGGTTAGCTGCCTAGTTTTAAGCGCGGGATCCTCGGATCCCGCGTCTTTCTTTTAATAATCTTACAATGGTGGAATGGTTCCACATCTCATTACTGCACTCAGCGGCCCTTTGCTCGAATTAGAGTCAAAGGTTCTAGAAGCGACCCCAACCATAGAGCGTTGGTTCAGGTTGGAATGGCAAGAGCACACGCCGCCTTTTTACTGCTCAGTTGATCTTCGTAATTCTGGGTTTAAGTTGGCGCCGGTAGATACCAATCTATTTCCAGGCGGGTTTAATAATCTATCTCCGCAGATGTTGCCTTTAGCAGTGCAAGCTGCAATGGCTGCTATTGAGAAGATTTGTCCGGAAGCAAAAAACTTATTGTTAATTCCGGAACGTCACACCCGCAATACTTTCTATTTGCAAAATATTGCTCGCTTGTCTTCGATTTTGCGTCAAGCAGGGTTGAATGTTCGCCTCGGAACTTTCTCTGAAGAAATTAAGAAGCCAACTTGGATTGAGCTGCCTGATGGCAATCGCTTATTGATGGAGCCTCTTTCCCGTCTTGGGCTAAAGAAACAACGTTTAGGTTTAAAAGATTTTGATCCCTGCTCGATCTTGTTGAATAACGATTTATCTGCAGGTATTCCTCCGATTCTGGAAAATATTTACGAACAATATCTGTTGCCAGGCCTGCATGCGGGCTGGCACGTTCGTCGGAAATCCAATCACTTTGCCGCTTATGAAGAGGTCGCAAAGAAATTTGCCAAAGTGGTTGACATTGATCCGTGGATGATTAACCCCTATTTTTCAAGTTGCTCGAATATTAATTTTCATGAGCGTAAGGGTGAAGATGAGCTGCAGACTGCAGTTGAACAAGTATTGAAAAAGACAGCGAAAAAATATCGTGAATACGGTATTAAAGAGAAGCCATATGTCGTTGTGAAAGCGGATGCAGGAACCTACGGCATGGGCATCATGGTGGTAAACGATCCCGCACAGCTAAAGGGTTTGAACCGCAAAGATCGCAATAAGATGAGTGTGGTTAAAGAGGGTCTTGAAGTCAGCGATGTGCTGATTCAGGAGGGTGTCTATACCTTCGAAAAGGTTAACGAGGCAGTTGCTGAGCCAGTGGTGTACATGATTGACCGCTACGTTATTGGCGGCTTCTATCGCGTTCATACCGATCGCGGTCCAGATGAAAATCTTAATGCACCTGGCATGCACTTTGTGCCTCTGGCATTTGAGCAAAACTCCATGCCTGATTTAGGTGCTAAGCCAGGCAGCGCAGCACCCAATCGCTTCTATTTATATGGCGTGGTTGCCCGTTTAGCCCTTCTTGCTGCATCATTGGAGCTAGAGCGCACTGATCCAGACGCCGAAGCTGCATAAATGAAACACTAATCTCTCAATAGAAAAAAATGGACTTTCTTTTTATTGCAGACCCTCTTGAGTCTTTCAAGATTCAAAAAGATTCCACGCTGGCAATGATGCGCGTTGCGCAAGAAGCTGGACATCGTTTATGGTTTTGTCAAAGTAGAAATGTTTTATGGCGAGATGATTTTGTTGTTGCTGATTGCCAAGCCTTAGCAATTAAACCAAGCTCTACGAATTGGTATGAGTTGGGTGATATAGAGTCGCGAGCACTCAAATCTTTTTCCGCAGTTCTCATGCGTACTGACCCACCATTTGATATTGAGTATCTCAATACAACTTGGTTGTTATCCGCTGCAGTTCGTCAGGGTGCAAAAGTATTTAATGAGCCGAGCGCGGTGCGTGATCACTCAGAAAAACTGTCTATTACTGAGTTTCCAGAGCTTATTCCCCCTACTCTGGTAACGCGTGAATTGGAGGCAGTAGAGCACTTTCATCAAACTCACCGAGATATTGTGATTAAACCCTTAGATGGTATGGGCGGTATGGGAGTATTTAGGGTGGGTGCCGATGGTCTTAACCTCGCTAGCATTGTCGAAACGCTTGGGGAAAATGGTGCAAGAACGCTCATGGTTCAGCGCTTTCTTCGAGAGATTGCCCAGGGCGATAAGCGAGTGCTATTAATTGGTGGCGAGGTGGTGCCATTTGCATTGGCGCGCATTCCACAGGGTAATGAAATTCGCGGCAATTTAGCAGCGGGCGGTAAGGGAGTTGCTATGCCTTTAACTGAGGGCGAAAAAAGGGTTGCCGAAAAATTAGCGCCAATCCTCAATCAGCGTGGATTATTCTTAGTTGGATTGGATTTAATCGGCGGCTTTCTCACTGAAATTAATGTGACTAGCCCCACTTGTTTTGTTGAAATTACCGACCAAAGTGATTTTAATGTTCCGCAATTTTGGTTGGCAACACTAGAGAAAGCATTGGCATAAATATGGCTGGAATTGTCATCGTTGCTCATACACCTGTTGCAAGTGCAATGTTGGGCTTTGCAGAGCATGCTTTTGGCGTGGTGCCAGAACGTGTGCAGGCGGTTGATATTCCCCCTTATGAAGATACCAAGGTAAGTTTCGATCGCGTACTGAAAGCAGCTTATGGTGTTAATACCGGCAATGGTGTTCTTATTCTGACTGATGTCATGGGCGCCACCCCTGCGAATGTCGCATCTAAGTTAGAGGCTCTGGGTCCCTTATCAGGATTAAATGCTCCTGTGGTTGTTTTAGCTGGACTTAATCTCCCTATGTTGATGCGTTGCATCTCTCACCGCGGTGAGGGTTTGGAAGAGCTCGCGCAAAAGGCGCTTGCTGGTGGGCAGCATGGCATTTTGCGCCTCGGTTCAAAAGTCAATCAAGAGTAAAGAGGGCTCATCTCACAATGCCTACCGCAGAAATTGAAATCATTAATAAGTTGGGTTTGCACGCTCGCGCTTCTGCAAAACTTTCTCAATTGGCCGCACAGTTTCCCTGTGAAATATTTTTGTCACGAAACGGGCGTCAAATTAATGCCAAGAGCATTATGGGCGTCATGATGTTGGCGGCTGGAATCGGCAGCACTGTCACTCTTGAGACTGTAGGCGAGAAAGAGGATGAAGCTATGCAGGCTCTGACAGCTTTGATTAATGATCGCTTTGGCGAAGGTGAGTAATTAGCATGACATTTGCTTTGCACGGAATTCCGGTATCAAAGGGCATTGCCATAGGCAAGGCCGTGCTGATATCTCGTGCAGCATTAGAAGTGAGTCATCATCTGGTTGAGGCTGGTAAAGAAGAGGCTGAAGCTCAAAAGTTGTTGGATGCGTTTGATCAGGTACGTTTAGAGCTTGAGCAATTGCGTCAAGGCTTGCCTAAGGATGCACCACAAGAGATGGCGGCGTTCTTAGATGTGCACGGCATGATATTGGCTGACCCTGCGTTGGCTGAGAAGCCGATTAAGTTAATTCGTACCCAGAGATTAAATGCCGCTTGGGCTTTAACAACTGAACTCAATGATCTATTGGAGCAATTTGCAGATATTGAGGATGCATATTTAAAAGAGCGCGCAAATGATATTCGGCAGGTTGCTGAGCGTGTGATTAAGGCATTAAATGCCCAGAAAAAAGATTCTTTAAATGATTCAGATTTCTTACCCGGAAGTGATGTTGGGGTTGAATCGATCATTGTTGCCCATGACATTGCTCCGCACGACATGTTGCGTTTTAAAGAGCATGCCTTTACAGGTTTTGTAACGGACCTTGGTGGTAAGACCTCCCATACCGCTATTGTGGCTCGAAGTATGGAGATTCCTGCGGTAGTCGGCGTGCGTCATGCGAGTGAAATGATTCGTCATGGCGACTGGCTCGTATTGGATGGCGAGCGAGGTGTTGTGGTTGTCGCTCCTGATGATCAACTGCTAGCCGAATATCGAAAATTACAAACTCAGGTTTTAAAAGAAGCCCGCAAGCTCCAGCAGTTAAAACATGCCAAAACTGAAACAGCTGATCGAGTTGAGATTGAGTTATTCGCCAATATTGAGTTGCCAGAAGATGCTATTCAGGCTGTGAAGTTAGGCGCCGTAGGTGTTGGCCTATTTCGATCTGAATTTTTATTCATGGATCGTAAGCAGGCTTTGCCAGATGAAGAGCAGCAATATCAAGAATATCGCCGTGTAGTAGATTTAATGCATGGCTTGCCTGTCAATATCAGAACTATCGACGTTGGTGCTGATAAAGCTTTAGGCGGCGGCGGTGACATTTCCCAAACAGGCACGTCACCACTAGGTTTGCGAGCGATCCGCTGGTCCTTAACAGAACCTGAAATTTTCTTGACGCAGTTAAGGGCAATCTTACGCGCGTCGGCGCACGGTCAGGCGCGCATCATGATTCCAATGTTGGCGCATGCTAAAGAAATTGATGAAACATTTAGATTGATTGAAAAAGCGAAGCAGCAATTGCATCAGCGTGGCAAAGCATTTAATCCGAATATTCAGGTCGGCGCCATGATTGAGATTCCGGCTGCCGCTTTAGTGCTCCCTTTGTTTATTAATCGCTTTGATTTCCTATCCATTGGTACTAACGATTTAATTCAGTACACCTTGGCGATCGATCGGGCGGATCATGCTGTCGCACATTTATACGACCCTCTACATCCGGCAATATTGAACTTATTGGCAAATATCATTGAGCAAGCTAAACGCGCAAATGTACCTGTGGCCGTTTGTGGTGAGATGGCTGGTGATCCTGCATTAACAAGGTTATTGCTGGCGCTGGGCCTGACCGATTTTTCAATGCACTTTAGTCAGTTGCTATTGGTAAAGCGTGAGATCCTACAGGCAAATGTAGGCCTATTAAAGGCTCGTGTAGCCAGAGTATTAAGGGCTTATGAGCCCGAAGAGCAAGCGAAAGCTTTAGAACGCTTGCTTTCTTAGGTTCTTAGTGCGCTGAGCCGCACACCGAACACTCACCATTGCGGCTAATGCGGATTTCATCAATCTGGGTTGTCCGCCCATTCCATAGCAGCATGCGTCCCACTAAGGTTTCACCAAAACCAATTAAAAGTTGCAGGGCCTGAGCCGCCTGCATGGCGCCAATAATTCCCACCAAGGGTGAGAAGATGCCCATGCTAGAGCAGCTGACTTCTTCAAATTGCTCATCCGGCGAAAAGATGCAGGCATAGCATGGTGACTTTGAGTTACGTGGATCAAAAACGCTGACTTGACCATCAAATTTGAGGGCCGATCCGGACACTAGTGGAGTTTTGTTTTTAACGCAGGCAGCATTAATCAGATGCCTAGTTGAAAAATTATCTGTGCAATCTAAAACTACATCCATGCTCGGCAATAACTCATCCAGCAGTGAGCTAGTTGCTTTAGCTTGAATGGTTTCGATTTGAATCGTGGAATTAAGTCGTTCTAGAAATTCTTTTCCTGAGACAACTTTGCTTTTGCCAATACTGCTTTCGGCATGCATGATTTGACGCTGCAAATTCGTCAGCTCTACTGCATCATGATCTATCAGTGTGATGTGACCTACTCCTGCTGCTGCCAAGTAAGGCGCGGCCGCACTGCCCAGGCCGCCAGCGCCAATTACTAATACATGTGCGTCGAGCAGTTTTTCTTGGCCGACAACATCAATTTCTTCCAGCAATAAATGCCTGGAGTAGCGAAGTAACTGCTCGTCATTCATGCGCTAGCCGTAAGCTAAAAATTATTCAAGCTTAGAGGATGAGCGCTTCACTGGCTGGCCATTAATAAAGGCCACCGCCTGAGAAAGCATGAAATCATCTGCGCTGCCAAGCTCTGGCGGCTTCTTATTTTTATCTTTCTCTTTTTCCTCAGGAGTTTTCTTCGCATTTTTTTCTTCAATACGTTGCAACTCTTCAAGACGACGTTGCTCGCGATCTTTAATGAGCTTGTCTTCAGCAGATTGTTTGTTACGCAGATGCTTCTCGCTATCAATCTCACGAGTGATCAAAACATCATCAGGATCACCATCTTTATTTTGATCTACCGGAATGTCTGGTTTAACGCCAAAAGCCTGAATCGATTTACCGCTAGGGGTGTAGTAGTAAGCGGTAGTAATCTTGAGCGCCGAATCATTAGTCAGAGGGCGAACGGTTTGTACTGAGCCCTTACCAAAAGTTGTTTTGCCGATAATGGTTGCGCGTTTGTAATCCTGAAGTGCGCCAGCCACAATCTCAGAGGCTGAGGCGGAATAGGCATTTACCAACACCACCATAGGCAACTTCTTGAAGATGGCTGGTACGCCCGCTAGTGGGTCGCCAGGTTCATTCAAGCGGTACATGGCTGGAGTGGCATTGAATACTTGCTTCGAATCTGGGGATTGGCCCTTGGTAGAGACAATAATTGCATCTGCTGGCAAGAACGCTGCAGCCACTCCGACGGCACCTTGCAATAAACCGCCGCCATTGTTACGCAGGTCAAGAATGATGCCTTTGAGTTTTGGATCTTGATTGGTGATATCAGTTAATTTTTTAGCAAGATCAGGAACGGTGCGCTCCTGAAAACTAGTGATACGTACCCAAGCAATATCGTTGTCGAGAATTTTAGTTTTGACTGATTGAACTTTAATTTCTGCACGAGTAATTGTTACTGGGAAGCTGCGCTCTTCACTCTTGCGGAATACTGTCAAAGTAATTTTGGTTCCCGGTGTGCCACGCATAGTACGGACAGCTTTATCGAGAGACATACCGCGTACTGGCTTATCGTCTAGACGTGTAATTAAATCTCCTGCCTGCAGACCTGCACGAGCTGCTGGGCTGTCTTCAATGGGATTTAACACCTTCACTACACCATCTTCAGATGTAATTTCAATACCGAGACCAGCAAATTTTCCAGATGTTTGTTCCTGCATTTCTGAAAAATCTTTTTTGTCTAAGAAGGTGGAATGCGGATCAAGACTACTTACCATTCCTTTGACAGCATCTGTCAATAATTGCTTGTCTTCAATCGGCTCCACATACTCACGTTTAATCTGTGCAAAGACATTGGACAGTGTGCGCAGTTCATCCAGTGGGAGCTGGGCGCCTTGCTGGGCGGTCGCGGAGAGCTGGATCGTTGCTGCAACTCCAGCAATAAGACCAACTGCGATCAGTGCAAAATTCTTTAGAAATTGGCGCATAGCTCTTTTGTTTTAATCCAAATAAAAATGTTGAATAGGCTTAAGGTCATCGTCTAATTCGTAAACCAGTGGGATACCATTTGGAACGTTGACTTCCATAATGGCTTCATCAGACATTTGATCTAAATACTTAATGAGAGAACGAATGCTATTGCCGTGAGCAACTAATAAAACGCGCTTGCCAGCTTTGAGCGCTGGAGCAATCGATTCATTCCACAATGGCAATACACGCTCAACGTTATCCTTCAGACACTCACCCAATGGAATATCGGAGGTATTGAGTTTGGAGTAACGAGGATCATTCTTAGGATTGCGCTCATCTTCGTTTTCCAGCAAAGGAGGGCGTACGTCATATGAGCGTCGCCAGATGTGAACTTGTTCATCACCATACTTCGTTGCTGTTTCTGCTTTATTGAGTCCAGTGAGGGCTCCATAGTGACGCTCATTCAGTCGCCAGCTATGAACAACCGGAAGCCACATGAGATCCATAGTGTCTTGCACATTCCAGAGGGTGCGAATAGCGCGTCTTAAAACAGAGGTATAGGCAATATCGAATTCATAGCCTGCTTTTTTGAGGTTTGTACCTGCTGCTAGGGCCTGTTCTGCGCCTTTTGGGGTTAAGTCAACGTCCGCCCAGCCAGTGAAGCGGTTTTCAAGGTTCCAGGCGGATTCGCCATGACGAATAAGGACAAGTTGTTTCATAGAGCCATTCTATAATCCGGTGATGAACTTTCTCACGCAAATTGATAATTTAGCGCTAATCGCCCTCCTGCTGGTTTCGGGCGCAGCGCTTTTCCTGCCCACATTATCTACGCTTATTGGCGGAAAAGGCTTGTCGCCTACAGAGGCTACGATTTGGATTAATCGTCGCAAAGCGTATGTGCTTGATCTGCGTTCCGAGGAGGAGTACAAAACTGGGCACCTCCCGGGCGCTAAATTTGCCAATTCTTCCGCCTTGACCGCCGCAATTGAAAAGCTGAAGTTAGACCGTAAGCTGCCTGTTGTCCTGGTCTGTGACACTGGCACTCAATCCCGCAAACTCCTTGCTGAAGCTCAAAAGTTGGGTTTCGTAGAGGTGGGTGTATTGGATGGTGGCGTGCAGGCTTGGAAGGCAGCAGCTCTTCCCTTGGTGAAGTAAGGAAAAATAATGCCCCCAGTAACGATGTACAGCACCCAGGTTTGCCCATATTGCGTCATGGCAGAAAAGCTATTGCACAAAAAAGGCGTCGCGAACTTAGAGAAGATTTTGATTGATCGTGATCCATCTCAGCGAGAGATCATGATGACCCGCACTGGTCGCCGCACAGTCCCGCAAATTTACATTGGCGACACCCACGTTGGTGGCTATGACGACTTAGTTGCATTGGATCGCGCCGGCAAGCTTGATCCTTTGTTGGCTTAATAGATTAAACATACAAAAGAAAGTTAGTAATGACTGAACAATCCTCAGCACCCCAAGAGAGCATCGAACAATCTAAAGAGCCTGGATTTCGTATTCAGCGCATTTATCTAAAAGATTTGTCGCTTGAGCAGCCAAATGCACCACAGATTTTGTTGGTTGCATCTGAGCCACAAGTTCAAGTAGAGATTGATATTTCCGTTGCTCCTTTAAGCGAAGGAATCTTTGAGGTGGCTTTGAGCTCTACTGTGACTGCTAAGGTGGATACAAAAGTATTGTTCTTGGTTGAAGCTAAACAAGCAGGTATTTTTGAGTTCAGCAATATCCCTGTTGAACAAATTGATCCAATGCTCGGCATTGCTTGCCCAACTATTTTGTACCCATACTTGCGTTCAAATATCGCCGACATTATTAGTCGTGCAGGCTTCCAGCCAATTCATTTGAATGAAATCAATTTCCATGGCATGTATGAGCATCGTTTGATGCAGGCTCAACAAGAAGCCGCTGCAAAAGAAGGCGCAGCAACAGAAAGCAAGCCTCACTAAGTTTTTTAAGTGAGCCCACAGATCATGAAAGTGACACTGCTTGGTGCTGGCGCTTGGGGAACGGCGATGGCCGCACAGGCTACTCGCCATCTCAATGAAGGTGATGTATGTTTGTGGTCTCGCAGCCAGCAGCAATTACAAGATATTCAAAAGAGCGGTGAAAATCGTGAATACCTTTCAGGCATTCAATTACCCGAAGGATTAAAACTCGAGAGCGATTTTGCTGCTGCAATTAAAAGACTTTCGAGCGATGATCTTTTAGTCATTGCTACGCCAATGTCTGGGCTTTCTGAAACGATTGCTCAAGTTCTAAAAGTTGCCGAACATCCCCTCAATATTATTTGGCTATGCAAAGGCTTAGAGCCTGATACTGCTTTGTTGCCGCATCAAGTGGTAGAGCGTGAAAGCAAAATTCACTCACATGGCATAACGCATTCGTATGGCGCCTTGTCTGGCCCTAGCTTTGCCCGTGAGGTTGGCGCGGGCATGCCTTGCGCCTTAACTGTCGCAAGTAAATCTGCAAAACTTTGCGAGGTTGTTCAAGCTGCCTTCCATCACGGTAATATGCGTGTTTACTCAAGTGATGATTTGATCGGCGTTGAATTGGGTGGCGCCATTAAGAACGTCTTGGCTATCGCCGCAGGTATTGGCGATGGTTTAGATTTAGGACTGAATGCTCGCGCCGCAGTGTTGACACGCGGTTTGGCTGAAATGATGCGTCTAGTAAAGGCTGCAGGTGGCAAGTCTGAAACTTGTATGGGTTTAACTGGAGTCGGTGATTTAATTTTGACCGCAACAGGAGATCTGTCTCGTAATCGTCGCGTTGGTCTTGAGCTTGCCGCTGGAAAATCATTGTCCGAAATACTTGCTAGTCTTGGCCATGTTGCTGAGGGTGTGCTGTGCGCTCAAGCTGTTGGAGACTTAGCCAAACGTCTTGATGTAGAGATGCCTATTACTGCCATGATGGGCGAAGTACTATCTGGAAAATTAAGGCCACATGATGCTGTTAAGAAGCTCATGGGGCGCGACCCCAAAATCGAATCCTAGGCGCGGTTCCTAGGTCAGCTTGTTATTGACCACCAGCAAGGCCATTTTGGCGCCATGCTTCATACACAACGATTGCCACTGTATTAGATAGATTTAAGCTACGGCTACTATCTTGCATTGCAAGACGCATGCGATTAGTTTCCGGGATGGAATTTCTTACTTCATCTGTAATACCTTTGGTTTCAGAACCAAAGACAAAGTAATCATTGAGTGAATATTTGCCCTCATGAAATTTTCCTGACCCTTTGGTGGTCAATGCAAAAAGATGTTCAGGATTGGGTTTCTCATTTTGTAAAAACTGAGCCCAATTTTGATGAACTTTGACTCTTGCAAATTCGTGATAGTCCAAGCCAGCTCTGCGAAGCTTTGCATCCTCCATCGGAAAACCAAGAGGCTCTATTAGATGCAATTTCGCACCAGTGTTTGCACAGAGGCGAATGATGTTCCCGGTATTGGGAGGAATTTCTGGTTCGAATAAAACGATATTAAACATGTCGCACTCTTTCGATTGGTCGCGCAGCCCTGAGAAGTACCCAATTGATTACGCGATATACGCCATTGTCCTTCAGAATGCGGGCAATTTCATTTAGGGTAGCTCCGCTAGTCATAACATCATCAAAGATGATGACCGTTTTATCTTGAATTTGTTCGATATATTTTGCTTCAACATAAAACATTCCTTTAATGGATAGATGTCGGTCTTCAAGATTGCTTCCAGCCTGGTGTTCGGAATAATGGTGACGCTTCAGTATGTAGGGTGATTTCTGAATATGCCGCCCACATTTAATTCGTTTAGCAATTTCCCAGCTTTGATTAAAGCCACGTTGCGCCAAATTTTGGATGCTTAATGGAACAGGTAGCAAATAACTTGAGTCAATGTGTTCAAGTTGCGAAGAGATAAGCATGTTCCAGGCGCTGCTGAGTGCATGGCCATAAGCAATGCGTTTTTGATACTTAAACTCATGCAATGGCGATTGAAGAATGCCTGTGTAGCGATCTAAGCAATAAGTTTCATCAAAATAGGGTTCAGATATTTGGCAGGGTGCGCAATATTGCTGGGCAATTTCTTCGGGCTGAAGTGTGACGCCGCATTGATAGCAGCACTGATAGTTAAACAAGCCTTCATATCGCAAAGCGCCTAAACAGTTATTGCAAATCGAACGATGCTGAAACTGATGACAAGCAATGCAAGCCGTTGGTAAAAGCCGGTCACAAATCGCTTCAAAAATGTTCTCTGGAAATTGCATGGGGCGCTGAGTATACTGAGCCGATGACCCAGCCCATCAAATGGTTACAAGACGAAATTGCAGATCGCATGCTGCAGAAGTTAGACATAGTTAAGCTCGATGTAAAAGATATTTTGATAGTGCCGGACTTTCCCGGAAAGCATTTGAATACATTTGCCAAGCGCTACCCAAGGGCGCGCCTAATAAGCCTCGTAGATGAGAGTGTTTCTGGTTTTGCAATGTGGCGCGCTAAAGCAGTCACACATTGGCGCTCACTATTTGGAGCTAGCACTAGCTCTTTAGCCGATTACACATCGTCGGGAAAATTTGATCTTTCTGATAATTCTGTTGATTTGATTTTAAGTGATCTTCTATTGCACGATCTGGCAGACCCAAAAGTATTTCTACACGAGTGTTGGCGCGTCCTGCGTGAGGGTGGATTAATTGCATTTAGCTATCTGGGCCCCGATACCGGGAAAGAGTTGCGCTCAATATCCCTTTCAGAGTTAAAGCTGAAAAATCTATTAAGCCCTTGGGACATGCATGACATGGGCGATGCTTTGCTTGCTGAGCGATTTTCAGATCCGGTAATGGATATGGAGTACCTAACCCTAGACTATGAAAACAGTGCCTTATTGTTGGGTGATATCAACGCTCTCAAGTTGATCCATTCCACCCCCATAGAGACTTCAGAATTGAGTTCTTTGCCGCAAAAACTCACTTTAGAGGTGGTTTATGGGCATGCCTGGGTCATTGGAAAGCATCTAGCGAAGGCCAAAGACAGCGTGGCCTATATTGATCTAAATCAAATTGGACGCAAGACTAGACCAGATTCTGCTTAAGTGTAAGTGCTCACTATCATTTTAACCTTGGTCAAGATTGGATCAGGCTGGGTTATCCCGGTTTGTTGTTACGCCTAATTAACCCTATAATCACGGCAGGATGTATTGGCTTGAGACCGTTTTTTGGGCAATTTGCGGCATTTTTGTCGCTTTGCTCACGACAATAAACAGAGAATAAGATGAATTTATTTGGAAAAGTCACTAGGGCTTCGCTCTATTTCGTAGCTGCTTTTGGCACTGCATTTGCATATGCAGCAGAGAATATGCCTGGTGGCCCAGCTGTTAATCAGCTAAATTTTGCAGCTCCCGCTACCAAAATCATGCAAGAGATCCACTGGTTACATTGGATGATGTTGGTAATTTGCGCCCTAATTTTTGTCGGTGTATTTGGAGTGATGTTCTATTCCATCTTGAAGCACCGTAAATCATTAGGTCACAAATCAGCGTCTTTCCATGAGAGCACCACTGTTGAAATTATTTGGACAGTGATTCCATTGCTCATCGTTATTGGTATGGCATTGCCTGCAACAAAAACAGTTGTAGCAATGAAAGACACCACCAACTCTGACATCACTATTAAAACCACTGGTTATCAGTGGAAGTGGGGTTACGACTACATCAAAGGTGAAGGTGAAGGCATTAGCTTCTTATCCACTTTGTCTACTTCACGCGAAGCAATTAATAATTTAGCACCAAAATCAAATACCTATTTGATGGAAGTTGACAATGAAATGGTTGTGCCAGTAGGCAAGAAAATTCGTTTGATCACTACTGCTAATGACGTGATTCACGCTTGGACTATCCCAGCGTTTGGCGTAAAGCAAGATGCGATTCCAGGCTTCGTTCGTGACACCTGGTTCAGAGCTGAAACTATTGGCACTTTCCGCGGTCAGTGCTCTGAGCTTTGCGGTGCTGAGCATGCATTCATGCCAATCGTTGTGCGTGTAGTTTCACAAGATGACTACACCGCTTGGGTTGCTCAGAAGAAAAAAGAAATGGGCGCTGCCGGTGATGATCCATCTAAGGTTTACACCTTGGATGAGCAAAAAGAGCGTGGTGCAAAAGTTTACGCAGCAAACTGCGCAGCTTGTCATCAACCTAACGGCAAAGGTGCGGGCGCTTTCCCTGCATTGGATGGTAGCAAGATGGTATTGGGTCCTAAAGCTGCTCAGTACAACATCCTGATTAATGGTAAAGGCGCAATGCCGAAATGGGCTGGTGTGATTTCTGATGGCGATATCGCTGCAGTGATGACTTATACACGTAACGCATGGGGTAATAAGACGGGTGAAGTGATTCAGACCCAAGACATTATTACTGCGCGCGGCAATTAATTCAGATTAACAAATACAGATAAAAACGAAACCGGAGTAATTCATGAGCACAGTCTCTACTACCCACGATCACGCACACGACCACGCGCACGACGATCACACGCCACATGGCTGGCGTCGTTGGTTGTTCGCAACCAACCACAAAGACATCGGTACGATGTATTTGATCTTCTCATTCGTTAGCTTGCTAGCTGGCGGTGTGATGGCTTTGGGAATTCGTTTGGAATTGTTCCAACCTGGTTTGCAGTTCCTGCGCCCAGAGTTCTTTAATCAGCTGACAACCATGCATGGTTTGGTGATGGTGTTCGGTGCGATTATGCCGGCCTTCGTTGGTTTTGCTAACTGGATGGTGCCTTTGCAAATCGGCGCATCTGATATGGCATTTGCCCGCATGAACAACTTTAGCTTCTGGATTCTTCCAGTAGCGGCAACACTGTTGTTGAGTTCATTCTTGGTTCCTGGTGGTGCTCCATCAGGTGGTTGGACTATCTATGCTCCATTGACTTCACAAATGGGCCCTGGCATGGACATGGCGATTTTTGCACTCCACTTATTGGGTGCTTCATCGATCATGGGTTCGATTAACATCATCGTAACTATTTTGAACATGCGCGCTCCTGGCATGACATTAATGAAGATGCCAATGTTCTGCTGGACATGGTTGATTACTGCTTACTTGTTGATCGCTGTGATGCCTGTATTGGCTGGCGCAATTACGATGGTTCTGACTGACCGTCATTTCGGCACTTCATTCTTCTCCGCAGTTGGCGGTGGCGACCCAATCATGTTCCAGCATATTTTCTGGTTCTTCGGTCACCCAGAGGTTTACATCATGATTCTTCCAGCATTCGGAATCATTAGTGAAATCGTACCTGCTTTCTCCAGAAAGACATTGTTTGGTTACAGCTCAATGGTTTATGCAACTGCATCGATCGCGATCTTGTCATTCATCGTTTGGGCTCACCACATGTTTGCAACTGGTATGCCAGTAACTGGTCAGTTGTTCTTTATGTACGCAACCATGTTAATCGCAGTTCCAACTGGCGTGAAGATTTTCAACTGGGTAGCAACCATGTGGAAAGGTTCAATGACCTTTGAAACTCCAATGTTGTGGGCTATCGGCTTTATCTTCGTTTTCACGATGGGCGGCTTTACTGGTTTGATCTTGGCGATGGCGCCAATTGATATCGGCGTACAAGATACTTACTACGTTGTTGCTCACTTCCACTATGTATTAGTTGCAGGTTCATTGTTCGCAATGTTTGCTGGCTTCTACTACTGGTGTCCAAAGTGGACTGGCTACATGGCTAGTGAAACTCGCGGCAAGATCCATTTCTGGGCTTCCATGATTTTCTTCAACATTACCTTCTTCCCAATGCACTTCTTGGGCTTAGCAGGTATGCCACGTCGCTATGCTGACTACCCAACTCAGTTTGCTGACTTCAATGCGATTGCATCGATCGGCGCATTGGGCTTCGGTTTAGCACAGGTTTATTTCTTGCTCTTCGTTGTGATGCCAGCGTATCGGGGCCAAGGCGAAAAAGCTCCAATGAAGCCATGGGATGGAGCTAAGGGTCTTGAGTGGACAGTACCGTCACCAGCACCACACCATACTTTTGAAACTCCGCCTAGCGCAGAGCAGATGCGTGAAGCAGGAATTTAATTCATCAGGTAAGCAAGCCCTTGCTGCGAATAATCGCAGGATGGGCTTCATCCTGTTGAGCGTTGTAGCAGCCTTTTTTATTGGCATTGTGATTAAACGGAGCTTGTTGGGTTAACCCCTTGTAGACATGGTTATAGATCAAGCACTCAACCGCCAAATTTTGTTGAAGCTCTTAATTGCAGCTGTGATGATGTTTGGTTTTGGTTATGCCTTAGTTCCGATGTACAAGGCCTTGTGTGAGGTCACCGGAATTAACGTAGTAACAAGCAAGAATGATTATGGTGTCAGAGCCTTCAGTCCTAATAAGGTTGGCAATACCCAAGTTAACTATGCTCGTACAGTAACCATTGAGTTTGATTCGAATAGCCGCGGTCCGTTTACCTTCAAACCTGTAAAGAATTTTTTAGAAGTACACCCTGGTGAAATGACAGAGATTGTTTATGAAGTAACTAACAATCAAAATCGCCCAGTGCGTGCTCAAGCAATACCGAGTTATGCACCTAAAAGTGCAACTGAGTTTTTTACGAAATTAGAGTGCTTTTGCTTTCAGGAGCAAACACTAGCAGCAAAAGAAACAAAAAAGATGCCGGTAGTCTTTGTGATCGATGCAGGTTTGCCGGATGATGTAAAAACAATTACTTTGTCATATACCTTCTTTGAGTTGGGTTTAGGCGGTACGCCGCCAGCCCCCAAATCAAGGTTGGCTTCATGAAAAAGAAAAGTAGTTTTATGCAGTCTATGAAAGCCGTGATGTGGGGCTTTTTAGGAGTGCGTAAGAAGTCTGGTTTGCAGGAAGATGTTGCTTCATTGAGTTTTGTGCACATTATCATTGCAGGTGTAATTGGCGCCTTGATTTTTATGGGTGTCCTCCTGTTGATAGTGAAAGTAGTTGTGTCCCATTGATTATTTTTTGATTGAATAGAGAGAATAAGATGTCATCCAATTCAACCCCATACTATTTCGTCCCTGGACTATCTAGACATCCAGCAATGGCCGCTTTCGGCTTAATTGCTTTTGGCTTTGGTATTTCTGGATGGGTAAATCATGCCTCTTGGGGCGGACCTTTGACCCTCGCAGGCGTTGCGTTTGTTCTCTACGTTCTCTATAACTGGTTCGGTGACACGATTGCAGAATCTAATGCTGGTAAGAACGGTGTCAACGTTGACATCTCCTATCGCTGGTCGATGGCTTGGTTCATCTTCTCTGAAATCATGTTCTTCGGTGCATTCTTTGCAGCTTTGTTCTATGCACGCAATATTGCGATGCCTTGGATGGGCGATGTAGAAAGCAAATTGCTTTGGCCTAATTTCCAAGCTGTTTGGCCAAATGATGGTCCTGCTGGTTTGGTTGAGAAATTCACCACTATGGGTCCTTGGCCAATTCCAACAATCAACACATTGTTGCTCTTGAGCTCAGGCGTAACGATCACTATCGCTCACCATGCGTTAGTAGAAAACCATATGAAGAAAGCCATCATTGGCTTGGCTGCAACTGTTGGTTTAGGTATCGTTTTCTTGGGTTTCCAGGTTTATGAGTACTACCATGCATATCATGAGTTGAACTTGAAGCTGACTTCAGGCATCTACGGCTCTACATTCTTCATGTTGACCGGTTTCCATGGATTCCACGTTTTCCTTGGCGGCACGATGTTAGCGATTGTCTTGCGTCGTATGATTCGTGGCGACTTTACTTCTAAGCATCATTTCGCATTTGAAGGTGCTGCTTGGTACTGGCACTTCGTTGACGTAGTCTGGCTCGGCCTGTACATCGCTGTTTACTGGATGTAATTTAATAAAAATCGGGGCCTAAAGCCCCGATTTGTTTATAAGCCTTCAAGAAAGGTGCCGTTTAATTGGTGCCTACTTTAATTCCAGTGGCCTCAATGAGTCCAAAGTAGTGGGCCAGTAGAATTCCTGCAAACAGTGCGATTGATAGTCCGATACGCAGCATGAGTGAGTGGACCATGCGTGAGCTATTGCCCCTATCTTTCATCATGTAATACAAAGCCGATCCTAAGCTAAAAACAATCATTAGTAGGACAATTGGAATAATCCACTTCATTACAAATCCTTATTATTAAATCTCTTGAATAGTCTTTTTACCGCTCTCATAACAAAGCGCATAGTTGCTACTGTATCAGCCTTGATCGTGATTGCGATTGGCTGTGGAGCAGGTATTTGGCAGCTGAGTAGAGCGGATACCAAAATTGCCTTGGCCGCCAATTTGTTAGTCCGCCAACAAATGCCTATCTTGAGTGCGAATGCCGGTCCTTGGGCTTTAGAGGAGGCTCGTGAGCGCCGCATGATTGCAAGGGGGCAATACCTTCCCGAAGCGGCCATTTGGCTGGATAACCGGCCTAGACCCATTCCTCCTGCCGGCAGTACTACTTCGCAATCGGGTTTCTATCTGATGATGCCTTTAAGGCTAGAGGGCAAGGATGAGATTCTTTGGGTTAATAGGGGTTGGGCGCCACGCAACAATGAAAATCGTGAGACCTTGCCGCCAGTACAAACGCCAAATCGGATAGTCAATGTAGAAGGCATCGTTTTTGCGCAGCCTGGTAAGGTTTATGAGTTAGGTAGCGGCAAGAATGCTATTGATCCTAATAAACCCAGGATTGAGCAAAATTTTGACTTGGTGTCCGAAGGTAAGTTGCATAGTTGGACGCAAGCTCCATTTATTTTGCGTCAGATTGAGGTCGGCTCGGATGATGGTTTACTTCGTGAGTGGCCGCCTCTGACAAGTGGAGTCGATCGCCATTATGCTTATGCATTCCAGTGGTTTGCTTTAGCTTTTGCTGGTTTCGTATTTTGGTTGGCTACAGGTTTGCGGCAATATAAACGTCAGGGTTTTGGTCATGGGCATCGAGGGGATCAAGGGTGAGTGATAAAGAGTTATTAATTCCAGCATCACAGGTAGATTCGGCTGCTATTAATGCGCGCACCCGTCGTGGTCGCATTCAGATGCTATTGCTATTGCTAGCTTGTGCCTCTCCAGTAATCGCATCGTATTTTACGTATTACGTGATTAAACCTACAGGCGGTAAAACTAATTTAGGAACCCTTGTTTACCCAGCTCAAGATTTCAATACAGCATGGCTTGATACACCCACAAAAGGCAAATGGAGTCTCTTAATTGCTCGCCCTGCTGGTGAATGCAAGGTTAAGGATGAAAAATGTATTGAAGCATTATTTTTGATGCGTCAAGTAAAGGTTGCTATGGGGAGAGAGGGTGGTCGTCTCCAGCTCCTATGGGTTAACACAGATGGTCAGCCTGTTGATCCAGAAGTTATTAAAGCATATGACGAAAAAGCTGCGGGCTTCAAAATTGTTTCCCTTCCGTCGGATCCTAAACTTCGCTCTGACTTTGAGACATGGCTTAATAAAGAGGGTGCGGGTCAGCAGATTCAATTAATAGATCCAAGTCCTGCAAAGATGATGTATTTCCCAGTGACAAATTCTCCTAAAGAGTTCGCTGGCATGAAGAAAGATCTAGAAAAGCTCCTGAAGTTAAATCATAAGGGCGAGAATTTGTAATGCCGAGTTTGATTTTATTTTTAGAGTTAGCGGCTATCGCAATCATTTTTGCCGGCCTGCCCCTGCTCTATCTTTGGAGAAAGCCAGGCTATAGTTTTTTCCAAAAACTCAACTGGGTATTGGTCTTTATGACCTTTGATCTGATTGTGTTTGGCGCGTTTACACGGCTTACTGACTCAGGTTTAGGCTGTCCTGACTGGCCTGGATGTTATGGCACCTCTAATCCATTTCGTGCGCTTAGTGAGATTCAGCAGGCTGAGAGCGCTATGCCCACCGGGCCTGTGACGGTTATCAAAGCTTGGATCGAAATGATTCATCGCTATTTAGCGATGACTGTAGGCGCACTCATTTTGGTACAAGTAGGAATCGCTTTTACTAAGCTGAAGTCCTTAGGAAAAAATCCTTTACTTGGCAGCCTCGGTTTACTTATATTGGTTTGCGTGCAAGGCGCTTTTGGTGCTTGGACCGTGACCCTCAAGTTACAACCCATTATTGTCACCATTCATTTGATGTTGGCCTTAGTTTTATTGTCTTGCTTAACTCTGTATGCACAACATTCTTGGGAAGAAAAACTTTCTGCAGTTCGCGTTCTTCGTATTCGACCCATTTCAGCGCAGCTTCTCACTCTTTCTTTTGTAGTTCTCTTTATTCAGATTTTTTTGGGTGCTTGGGTGAGTACCAATTACGCCGTCTTAGCATGTCCAGATTTTCCGACCTGCATGGGTAGCGTATGGCCAGAAACTAATTGGAGCGAAGGCTTTACCCTTTGGCGCCAATTGGGCTTAAATGCCCAAGGCGAATTTATCTCCCCTGTAGCCTTGCAAACCATTCATTGGGCGCATCGCCTCTTTGCCATATTGGTATTGGTGGTGTTGGGCACCTTAGGCTTTAAAGCACTTCATTTGGCAACCTCAGTCTTATCTGGTCTGGGTTTGGTAGCTAAGTTGTTATTGGTTGTACTTCTGCTACAGATCGTGACCGGTATTTCGAATGTGATATTTCAGTGGCCTTTATTAGCCGCTCTATTACATACCGCTGGCTCTGCTGCTTTGGTATTCTGTTTAGTCAGAATGAGTTATTGGGCCTCTTGGAAGCCTTTCATTCAAAAGAAGATGGCATAAATATGAGTGACTCTAAAATAAACGCATCAGTGGTTATGCCACGTTGGCGTCAATATTGGGTTTTAACTAAACCTAGAGTGACTCAGCTCGCCGTATTTTGTGCTGTTATCGGCATGTTCTTAGCAACCCCTGGGATGGTGCCTTATCCAGTTCTCTTTGGCGGCATTGTGGGTATCTGGCTTTTAGCCGGTGCAGCGTTTGCAGTGAATTGTTTAATCGAGCAAGCTGTTGATGCCAAAATGAAGCGAACCTCTTGGCGTCCATCTGCTACTGGCGAAGTAACGCCATTTCACATCATTATTTTTTCCATCATTCTGGGTTCGCTCGGAATGGTTATTTTGTGGACCTTCTGTAACCCCTTAACAATGTGGCTAACTCTTGCCACGTTCGTTGGATACGCAGTGATCTATACCTGGCTGCTGAAGCCTGCGACACCGCAAAATATTGTGATTGGGGGCTTGTCCGGTGCAATGCCACCAGCATTGGGCTGGGCGGCGGTAACCAATACCCTTTCAGCAGAGGCGTGGCTCCTAGTTCTGATCATCTTTGTATGGACGCCCCCACATTTCTGGGCTTTGGCTTTGTATCGCCGTGATGACTATGTACAGTCGGGCTTACCAATGCTGCCGGTGACTCATGGTGAGCGATTTACGCTGTTAAACATCGTTCTCTATACCTTGATTCTCATTGCCGCCACGATGTTGCCCTATATCTATGGCATGAGCGGTATGGTGTATTTGATATCAGCCATTATTCTCGGTTTATTGTTCTTGGCTTATGTGGTTGCGTTATTTATTTCTTATAGCGATGCTTTGGCTAAGAAAACATTCCGTTTTTCCATTACCTATCTATCGCTACTCTTTGCAGCGCTTTTAATAGATCACTATTTCCTTTGAGATCCCTATGAATTTTTTACGCATTTGCTTTTTAGCAATTCTTTGCGTTGTATTGACTGCATGTAGTCCAAAGCCAGAGTTCAAAAATATCGATATCACTGGTAGTACAGCCTTTGGAAAAGACTTTAGTTTGTTGGATCCAGATGGGAAGGTGAGAACCTTGGCTGACTTTAAGGGCAAAGTAGTGGTGATGTTCTTTGGCTACACCCAGTGTCCTGATGTCTGCCCAACAACCTTGACCGAGATGCAGCAAGTCATGACTCTGCTGGGACCCCAGTCAGATAAGGTTCAAGTGCTTTTTGTGACGGTGGATCCAGAGCGAGATACAGCTGAGATTTTGAAACAGTACGTTCCTGCATTTGATCCACGTTTCTTAGGCTTGCGTCCAGCGGATGAAGCTGCATTAGAGAAGGTCACCAAAGACTTCAAGATTTATTACAAAAAGGTGCCGGGCACCAAGCCGGGCTCGTACACCATGGATCACACAGCAGGTAGCTATGCATTTGATCCAGAGGGTCGTTTACGTTTATATATCAAACATGCACAAGGTCCCGAGACCTTGGCGCATGATTTGAAAGAGTTGCTGAAGTAAAAAATAAAAAGGGTTCTTAATCGAACCCCTTTTTATTTAGGCTGCCTGGAGTAATCCACGCATCTTTTTGAGTGCAGCAGTTTCGATTTGGCGCACGCGTTCAGCAGAGATGCCGTACTCATCAGCAAGATCATGCAATGTCTTGGTGCCATTGCCTTCAGCATCCATCGCTAACCAACGAGATTGCACAATATTGCGACTACGCTCATCTAAAGCCATCAATGCTTGATCTAATTTAGGGCCCTGCAAGGCATCCGCTTCAGCGCTGGCAATGCGAGCGGTAGGCTCTTGTGAGTTGTCTGCTAGCCATTGAATGGGAGCATATGCAGACTCATCATCACTGTCATCGCCTTCAAGCGCAACATCTCCGCCAGCAAGGCGCATTTCCATTTCTTTAACGTCAGAACCTTTGACATCAAGTGCTTTGGCCAAAGCCTCTACTTCGCTAGGAGTTAGTGCGCTTAAGGTAGGTTTATTGCTTCGCAAGTTAAAGAACAATTTACGTTGTGCTTTAGTGGTTGCAGTTTTAACCAGGCGCCAGTTCTTGAGAATGTACTCATGAATTTCTGCTTTGATCCAATGAATCGCGTAAGACACTAAGCGAGCACCATTGTTTGGGTCGTAGCGTTTTACTGCTTTCATCAAGCCGATATTGCCTTCCTGAATTAAGTCTGCGTGTGGAATGCCATATCCAAGATATTGGCGAGCAACAGAAACCACTAAACGCAAATGTGACAGCACTAAAGTTTTAGCAGCATCAACATTTTCTGTGCGACGAAATTCCTGCGCAAGATGCAATTCTTCCGCAGCACTGAGCATTGGTACGCGATTAACGTACGCAATGTATGAATCGAGAGTGCCAACCCCAAGAGTTGGCAGCATTGGAAATGCAGACGCCGCCGCAGTCTGCGCGACTGGCAGCGTTTGCAAATTCGGTTTGTCAGATTTCTTTTGAACCATTTTTTCTTATAAATATGAGGTGTTAACAGAGCTCTATTTTAGCACTCTTGTCAAGAGAGTGCTAATCGTTTTTAAGCTCTATAAGTTGCTGATTTAATTGAATAATTCAGAAGAATATTGCCCTGCTGTAAAGGGGGCTAAATCATCAATTCCCTCACCTTTGCCTAGGGCTAGAACAGCGGGTTTTGGGCCTTCATGTAGGGTGTGGGCAAGGGCGCAGATCACGCCACCTTTAGCGGTGCCATCTAGCTTGGTCACGATGATTCCAGTCAGCCCCAAGGCGGCATGAAATGCCTTTACCTGGCTTAAGCCGTTCTGCCCGGTATTGCCGTCCAAAACGAGTAGTGTGTGGTGAGGCGCTCCAGGGAGTGCTTTGCCAATGACACGTTTCACCTTCTTGAGTTCTTCCATCAGATTGTCCTGGGTTGCCAGACGACCTGCGGTATCAATAATGAGAATGTCATTCTTGCGAGATATGGCAGCATGAATTGCGTCATGCGCAACAGCGGCAGCGTCACCACCTTCCTGGGTGATGACATCTACTTGATTGCGTCCACCCCACTCTTGAAGCTGGTTACGTGCGGCGGCTCTGAAGGTGTCGCCAGCAGCCAGGAGAACTGATTTACCTTGAGACTGAAAGAGTCGGCAGAGTTTGCCAATAGTTGTAGTCTTGCCGGCGCCGTTTACCCCTACAACTAACCATACCTCTGGAGTGTTAGGCTTATCACTAGTAAAGAGTGGGTTTGGTGAAGGCTCAATAGCAGTGAGTAATGAGCTCACTTCTTGAATAAGTAGCGCTTGTAACTCTTCGGGGCTGGAGGCTTTCTCTGATTTTGCTGCTTTACGAAGTTTGCTGATGAGTTGTTCGGTCGTAGAAAGGCCCACATCACTTTGTATTAGCGATTCTTCCAAAGTGTCAAACCAAGATTCATCAATCTTGTTTGATTTGAAAAGGGATCCGAGGGTTTTACGTAAGCCGAACATAATCGATACAATTTAAAACATGCATCTTATCAATTTAATTCTTAAGGTATGGTGATTTAGCAGATGCTTTCCAATTTACTTCGAATTTCCTTTGTATTCATCCTATTTACTCAAATTAGTTGGGCTACTGGTGCTCAACCTGCTGATACGCATGAATATCAGCTAAGCAATGGCCTGAAATTGATTGTCAGAGAAGATCATCGCGCGCCAACAGTCGCGCATATGGTCTGGTATCGAGCTGGCTCTATGGATGAGGTCAATGGAAAGACTGGTGTTGCCCACGTGCTTGAACACATGATGTTTAAAGGTACTCATAAGGTGAAGTCCGGAGAGTTTTCACGCTTGGTAGCTGCTGTAGGTGGGCGCGAAAATGCATTTACATCCCGTGACTACACCGCATACTTTCAGCAAGTTGAAAAATCAAAGCTAGAAAACGTGATAAAGCTTGAGGCTGATCGCATGTCTAATTTGAATTTTGACGATGCAGAGTTTTTTAAAGAAATTCAAGTCGTCATGGAAGAGCGTCGCTTACGTACTGAAGATAATCCAAGTAGCTTGCTCAATGAATCTCTGATGGCAACCGCTTACATGAGTTCGCCATATCGTCACCCTGTGATTGGTTGGATGAATGATTTACAAAATATGAAGCCAGTAGATGCACGAGATTGGTATCGCAGTTGGTACGCGCCAAATAATGCAACCGTGGTAGTGGCTGGTGATGTGGATGCAAAACAAGTTCTGGCCATCGTGGAGAAATATTACGGCGCAGCTGCTGCTCACGAACTGCCGGTTCGTAAACCTCAAATTGAGCCACCTCAAAAAGGGATTAAGCAGGTTCAGGTAAAAGCACCGGCGGATAATGCTCAGCTAGCTATGGCCTGGAAGGTGCCCCGCCTTGAGCCTGGGAAGCTTGATGATGTTGAGCCATATGCATTAGAGCTGCTAACAGCTGTTCTGGATGGTTATGACAATGCCCGTCTAAATCGCACTCTTGTTAAGCAAGAAAAAGTGGTTAATGATGTTGGCGTGGGTTACGACATGATCTCTCGCGGACCAGAGTTATTTTTAATTGGCGCAACGATGGCCAAAGGTAAGACAGTTGACCAGGCTCAGGGGAGTATTCGGAAGGCGCTTGAAGAGGTAAAGCAAAAAGGAGTATTGGAGTCCGAGCTCAAAAGAATTAAGGTGCGTATTTTGTCTGACCAAATTTATAAGCGTGATTCCATCTTTGGTCAGGCAATGGAAATTGGTAGCGCTGAAATGGCAGGCTTCTCTTGGAAGGATATCAACTATATGTTGGAGAAAATGCAGACCATTACTCCAGAACAAGTCCAAGCAGTTGCAAAAAAATATTTGGTTGATGAGGGTTTGACAATTGCTATTTTAAATCCGCAGCCACGTAAATCTGCAGATAAGGAGGGTAAATAATGAATGCCTTCTTGAGAATAATTTCAGCTTGTCTATTAGGTTTGGGTGTGTTGAGTAATGCTTACGCAATATTGCCGATTGAGAAATTGGATTCCTATAAGGGCGCCCAAGCCTATTTAGTCCAGACCAAAGCATTGCCCATGGTCGATATTGAGGTCAGTATTGATGCTGGTGATCGTTATGACCCAGTTGGCAAGAGCGGTGTGGCTGATATGGTTGCAGGCCTAATGAATTATGGCGCCAGAGGCGATAAGGGCTTGCTAACAGAAGCTCAAATAGCCGATGAAATTGCTGATTTGGGTGCCAATATTGGTTTATCAGTGGGTGGTGAGAGAGCAATTCTCCGTATTCGCAGTCTCAGCAGAAAAGACTTGCGCGACAGGGCAGTGCAATTAGCTGCAGCCATGTTGAGTGCGCCAAGCTATGATCCGAAAATAGTTGAGCGTGAGAAGCAAAGAACAATCACGAGTTTGCGTGAAGCTGAAACAAAGCCAGAATTTTTTTTAGAGCGGCGTTTTAAAAAATCAGTTTATGGAAACTACCCTTTAGCAGACTCACCATCGGTGCAGTCAGTTAGCTCTGTAAACGTGAACGACCTCAAGCAATTTCACAAACAGTTTTATCGCGGTGATCGCATGATTGTGAGCATTGTGGGAGACGTGGATCGTGCTCAGGCTGCAGAAATCGTACAGACTTTGTTAAAGCAGATTCCTCAATCTGGCCAACCTATCGCGAAGTTGCCTGATCTGCAGCGTTCCCCAATAGAAGCTTTGGCTCAACGAGAGATTCAAATACCGTTTGACTCCCAGCAAGCTCATATAGCCATGGGAATGACGGCCGTAGCACGTAACAATCCTGATTATTTCCCATTGCTCGTTGGTAACTACATTTTGGGCGGCGGTGGTTTTGTATCTCGTCTAATGTCTGAAGTGCGTGAGAAGCGTGGCTTGGCATATAGCGTGTTTAGCTACTTTGCCCCTGGAAAAGAAAATGGTATTTTTCAAGCGGGTCTACAAACCAAGAATGATCAAGCTGCTCTAGCTTTAGATGTAATGAGCACCACTATCGCCCAATTTATTGCCGATGGCCCCACTCCATCAGAACTCGAAGCAGCTAAATCAAACTTAATCAATGGCTATCCACTACGAATTGATAACAACCGTAAATTATTGGATAACGTTTCTTCCATTGCTTGGAATGATTTACCTCTCGACACTATGGATGTTTGGACCAAGCAAGTTGA
Organism: Polynucleobacter yangtzensis; assembly: GCF_027924165.1. Lineage (NCBI taxonomy): Bacteria > Pseudomonadati > Pseudomonadota > Betaproteobacteria > Burkholderiales > Burkholderiaceae > Polynucleobacter > Polynucleobacter yangtzensis. The sequence goes on along the minus strand of NZ_AP026973.1, from coordinate 1,842,592 downwards.
GGCAGTGACATTGGAACAGGTCAAAGCATCGTTCCAAAAATATCTGGCAATGGATCGTATGAAGATCGTTGTATTGGGAGCAAAAAATAAATAAGCCCAATAAAGCGAATAAGCCTTTGAAGACTGAACCGCCCAAGAAAGTTCGGATTATTGGGGGTAACTGGAGAAGTCGTTTGCTAACGGTTTTAGATTTGCCGGGCTTGCGTCCCACAACTGACCGAATCCGAGAGACTCTATTTAATTGGTTGGGGCAGGATTTATCAGGCTTACGCTGCTTAGATCTTTTTGCAGGTACTGGCGCCTTAGGTTTTGAGGCAGCTTCGAGAGGGGCGCAATTAGTGATCCTGCTGGAGAAGGATAAGAAGGCTCATGCAAACTTAAAAACTAACTTTGCTTTATTGCAGTCATCTCCCGCTGATGGGGTTGTAGAGATATTGCAACGAGATAGCTTAGAGTTTTTGAGGCAACAAGCAGATCGCTCCAGTAACTTAATTTTTATTGATCCCCCATTTCAGGATTCGAGCTTACTAGATCGAGCTGTGATTGAGGCGGGAAGAGTGTGTGATGACGCCTCTGGAGGTGGTATTTATGTCGAATTCCCATCTACCCGTCCTCGCGAAGAGATAGAGGCCCTACTGCCGGACTGGCATTGTGGAAAATACTTAGAGGCAGGACAGGTAAAAGCCTGTCTATTTCGGGGTGGAAGAGGCTAAACTCTTGCCTGTAGCCGATAAAGCCTTAGGAATAATATGACTGTTGCTGTATACCCTGGAACATTTGATCCATTTACTCGTGGTCACGAGGACTTGGTGCGTCGTGCATCAAGCATTTTCACAGAGCTAATTGTGGGTGTCGCCGATAGCCGTAGCAAGCGCCCATTCTTTACACTGCAAGAGCGTATTGATATCGCCAAGGAAGTGCTGGGACATTATCCCAATGTCAAAGTTGTGGGCTTTACTGGTCTGTTAAAAGATTTTGCGCGTGAACATAATGCGCGCGTGATTGTGCGTGGTTTACGAGCTGTCTCTGACTTCGAATACGAGTTCCAAATGGCAGGTATGAATCGCTATTTATTGCCGGATGTTGAAACACTGTTTTTAACTCCATCAGATCAATATCAATTTATCTCCGGAACCTTCGTGCGTGAAATTGCATCGATGGGTGGTGATGTGAGCAAGTTTGTTTTCCCATCAGTGGAAAAATGGCTTGTGAAAAAAATTGCTTCTGGTGCTCAGAATAAAGAGTGACCAAATGAAATTTGGCGACTAAATCATGGCTTTAATGATTACGGACGAATGCATCAACTGTGATGTATGTGAGCCAGAATGTCCGAATGATGCGATTTATATGGGTCTTGAGATTTATGAAATTGATCCCAGTAAGTGCACTGAATGTGTGGGGCACTACGATGCCCCTCAATGCCGCCAAGTCTGCCCAGTAGATTGCATTCCGTTTAATCCTGAAGTTGTTGAATCTCAAGAGCAGTTGATGGTGAAGTTCAAGCTATTAACTGCCAATAAGAAAGCCAACCCAGCCTAACTGGGCGGCATATACGGTCAGCCCTTCGAGTGGAGCTCCATCATGGCGGTTTGGGTATCGCCTTTCAAAAAAAGTGACAAAATTTGTAAGCCATTTTCAATGCTGGCATCGATAAGTTTTTGCTCGGCTAATTGCGGTCTGCGCAATACATAATCTGCAACGTCCATAGGGCGGCCATCGCCTGCTAAATCTCTGGGGTGACCAATACCTAGGCGCAAGCGCCAATACTCTGGGGTACTTAAATGCGCCTGAATATCTTTTAAGCCGTTGTGACCACCTGTGCCCCCGCCTAGTTTTAAGCGTGCAGTGCCCGGCTTGAGATCCAGTTCATCTTGCACTACCAAAATATCTGCAGGTGTCATTTTATGAAAACGACAAAGCGCGCCAACAGACTGACCACTCAGATTCATGTAAGTGCTCGGCTTTAGTAGAAAGAGGTCTTCACCTTCCCATTTTGCTTTTGCCACTTTTCCATGAAAGCGTTTCTCTGATTCAAAACGAACGCCCAATTGTTTTGCTAAGGCGTCGACAAACCAGAAGCCAGCGTTATGCCGATCTTCTTCATGTTCATCTCCGGGGTTGCCTAAGCCAACAATTAATTTAGTCATGTTGAGAGTTTAAAGATATAAAAGTATTTCGCCAAAAAAGAATGAAAACTTGGGGCAATAAAAAAGGCCCGCTTGCGCAGGCCTTCCAGTACAAGTGATTTAGCTAATGAATTAAGCTTTATCCTTTGCAGCATCAGCAGCCGGAGCTGCTGCAGCTGGTGCTGCAGGCGCATCAGTAGGCTCAGCAGCTTTAACTGCTGGGATACGTGCATTAGCAAGCACTGGGTTCTCTTGCTCAACATGCAATACCAAGGTAACGCCTTTTGGCAATGCGATATCTTTAGCATGAATGCCGTGACCAACTTCAATCTTAGCCAAGTCCACTTCGATGAACTCTGGCAAGTCTGCTGGTAAGCAAGAAACTTCGAGCTCAGTCATGATGTGGCTGATAACAGCACCTTGCAATTTCACAGCAGCTGAAGTGTCAGCATTTGTGAAGTGCAATGGAACGCGCATATGAACTTTCTCAGACGCGGATACGCGCTGGAAGTCAATGTGCAATACCAATGGTTTAAATGGATGCATTTGGTAATCGCGCAACAACACTTTCTGTGTCTTGCCACCAATTTCCAAATCCAAAATAGATGAGTGAAATGCTTCTTTACGGAGAGCATGGAACAACGCGTTGTGGTCTAACTCAATGACCAAGGCTGGATCTTTACTACCGTAAACGATTCCCGGAGTTTTTCCGGAATTGCGCAGACGGCGGCTCGCACCCGTTCCCTGTACGCTTCTTTCAAAGGCTACAACTTTCATATTCAATTCCCTAGTTAAGGTTAATTTCCGTTCGCGACCAAACAGAAAAGCCTTCAATTATATCGTGGGAAAGAACGTTTTTGCCTACAAAAGGCCTAAAACTGCCAAAAACCGGGGTAAAACAGTGATTTTTGGCTTATTCGGCAAACATCGACATCACTGAATCACCTTTACTAATGCGGAAAAGGGTTTCAGCAAGGATGGGGGCAACGCTTAATTGGCGAATTTTTGCTACTTTCATTGCCTCAGGAGTGAGGGGAATGGTGTCAGTAACAACCAATTCATCTAGCTCGGAAGCAGCAATACGGGCCACAGCACCGCCTGAGAGCACGGCGTGAGTACAGTAGGCGGTAACGCCCTTGGCACCACGCTCTTTAAGCGCCTCAGCGGCTTTACAGAGGGTTCCACCTGTATCAATGATGTCGTCCATGATTACGCAGTGGCGGCCTTCTACTTCGCCAATAAGGTGCATTACTTCGGATACGTTCGCTTTAGGGCGGCGTTTATCAATAATCGCTAAATCAGTACCTAATTGCTTAGCCATCGCGCGGGCGCGAACAACGCCTCCTATGTCTGGAGACACAATGATGAGGTCTTTTTTGGTTTTCTGCGCTTCTAAATCGGCTAAAAGGACTGGAGAGGCGTAGATGTTATCTACTGGGATATCAAAAAAGCCTTGAATCTGGTCGGCATGCAAGTCCATTGTCAAAACCCGCTCAATGCCAGCAACAGACTGGAGCATGTTTGCCACGATACGTGCAGAGATCGCAACACGCGCTGAACGGGGGCGACGGTCCTGACGGGCATAGCCGAAGTAAGGAATCACTGCGGTTATGCGGCTTGCAGATGCTCGTTTCAGGGCATCAATCATGATCATGAGCTCCATCAAGCTGTCGTTTGTAGGTGCACAGGTTGATTGGATCACTACGACATTTTTGCCGCGAACGTTTTCTTGAATTTCTACTTGGATCTCACCGTCTGAGAAGCGGCCAACAAAGGCTTTTCCCATCGGGAGATTGAGTTCTTTGGCTACAGCCTCAGCCAAAACGGGATTTGCGTTGCCTGTGAAAAGAGTCAATAAATCTGCGTTTATGGAGGACATAGTCTTAAGGGTTTTGTGGGGTCAAAAGGTTTTCTTTGTCGTTTCTACAGTCTTTGGCAGGGGAAGAAGGATTCGAACCTTCGCATGCTGGAATCAAAATCCAGTGCCTTAACCAGCTTGGCGATTCCCCTACAGGTCAATCTGAAGAAATCAAATTGTAAGCGGGATTTTTATTTAGCCCCCGAACAACCCGACCTACCCACCCTTTAGGAAGATTTTGAAGCAGATTTTCTAGTTTTGCGAAGTCAGTCTTAGGGTCTAAGACTGCAAAAACGCTACTTCCAGATCCGGACATACGGGGCTGAGAGCCCGGTACTGCCTGGGTAATCCAATCCAAAGCTTGCTTCACTTCTGGGCAAATCCGCATCGCTACAGCCTGACAATCATTTGATTGAAATAACAATGGCGATGCAAGAAAGCCATCTATTGTAATCTGAGCGTGATCTCGGGTCAATTCCGGGTCTTGAAAAATACTAGCGGTTGCAATAGCCTGGTTGGGGAAGATGACCAAAAAATGAGGAGTTTCAAGAGAAATTTCTTGAATTTTCTCCCCAATGCCTTCAACAAAGGCATTTTTGCCAAAAATAAAGAATGGGATATCAGCCCCGAGCTTTAAGCCCAAGTTACAAAGAGTTTCATTGGGTAGATTGAGATTCCAAAGAGTGTTGAGGCCAATCAATGTGCTTGCTGCATCCGAGGATCCGCCACCCATTCCTGCGCCCATCGGAATTTGTTTTTGCAGATCAATTTCAACACCAGCCTCAAGCTTGCAAAAATCTTTCAACAGATTTGCGGCGCGTACTACTAAATCTTGTTCAGGTGCAACTCCAGGAATGGGATTTACTCGGCGCACTTCATTTTCAGGAATGCGTTTTAAGTGGAGCGTGTCACACCAGTCGATGAGTTGAAAGACGGATTGAAGTAGGTGATAACCATCTTCTCTGCGCCCAACAATATGTAAAAAAAGATTGAGCTTAGCTGGCGAGCGAAGAGATAAAGAATCGAGACTCACCATATTCTTCTTGCTTAATCATTCGGTCTGTCAAATACAAGACGAATATCAATTGAACCAATATTCGAGCTGCGTGTCATAGTGAGTTTCTCTAGACGACCGGTATTGCTCCACGTATAAAGAAGGTCCCAGCCATCTTGACTAATTTTGTTCACCTGGCCATTAGCATTTCTATCAACGCTCGCTTCACTACCGGCACGAACCTCACCTCTTAACCAGTTTGATAGACCTCTTGCTGGCAGGGGGAGTCCTAAGGTATTTTGTACTAAGGTGTCAGCGTCTACTGCCGTTACAACCCTACCATCGCTCTCCAGAGTTGCTTCACCTGGTGTGATGGTAATTTTTGCAATTGATCCACCCATGGGATTGCGTATCTCTAGTACATCTTTTAACGATTCTTGCGTTAAGGTAAATCCGCCTGAGCCACCTTGGTTTTGTGTTTCAGTTAAGCCAATAACTTTGACTGCGAAACGACCATCCCAAGAACCTTTAGCTGTTTGATCATCTCTAGTCCAATCAGGCTTAAAGCGTTTAAGTGTTTCCTTAAGTGTTGGGTTATTGGCATCCAACTTCTGGCCTTTTCGCCAGATTGCTTCTGCTTCGCTCTGGCGATTCATGACCCACAAAACCTCTCCAACATGGGCAGCAATATCTGCTTCTGGTTTCATGGCAAATGCTTGTTGCAGTTGCTCTAAGGCGAGAGCGTTTTTTCCAAGACGAAAATTCACCCAACCCAAGCTATCCAAAATGAAACTGTCTTTTGGTGATAGTTGATGTGCTTTGGTGATTAGTGCAAATGCTTCTGGTAACTGTACATTTCGATCAGCCAGAGAGTAGCCAAGAGCATTTAAAGAGTTCACATCATTTGGGTATTTCCGCAAAATATCGCGCAAGGTTTTTTCCATGACATCGATGCGGCCGACTTTTTCGGCAGACATTGCATAGGTGTAGAGCAAGCCAGGATCTTTGGGGGCAATTTTGACGGTTGATGCGATTTCATAAAACGCACGCAGTGCATCCGATTCATCTTTTGCTTTGGCAAGCAGTGCTTGTAATTGCAAAAGAGTGTTTACTTGTTGTGCCGGAGTTTGTTGTCGCAGCAATGCGATGGCTGGCTTAACTGCATCAGACCAGCGATTGCTCAGAATCAACAGGGTCACTAAAACTTCTTTCGGCTTTGAATCTGAAGCTGGAGATAGTTCATCCCAAGTCTTAGCGGCTTGCATGGCTAGGTCTGGTGAGCCGCCCGCAATCGCTATTTCCATCGCTCTTTGGGCCAACCTAGGATCTTTGTATTGACGCGCCATCTCCAGGTAGGTGTTGTAGGCCAAGCCAGCCTCGCCACGTTGGAGCGCGATTTCGGAGGCAAGGACCTCAAAGATGGCTTCGCCGGTTTGCAATCCATTTGCCTGTGGCTGCGCTTGGGCGTGTGAAAGGACTCCACCAGCCAAGGTTGCCAGGAATAAAGCCGGTAATAGAGGTTTCAGTACGAATTTACTCATAAGCACATTCTAATCCGCGAATCTACAATCCATTTATGCCAGAACTTCCAGAAGTAGAGGTCACACGATTAGGAATTGCGCCTCACCTTGAGGGACGCAAAGTCACCGCCGTCAAAATCATTGATGGGCGCTTGCGTTGGCCCGTCCCTGTAAGTCTAAGCAAATCCTTGCCGGGGCAAAAGGTCAGCACCATAGAGCGTCGCGGCAAGTACCTCTTATTGGAAATGGATACGGGTTATTTGCTCATTCATTTGGGGATGACGGGAACCTTGCGAGTTGTACCAAGCTCGGATCCCCTGAAGACCCATGATCGAGTAACGTTTGAATTTGGGAAGTTGAGTTTGCGTTTGCATGACCCTAGAAAATTTGGCGCCGTTTTGTGGCACCCTAAATCTAAGGGCCCTATTGAAAAATTTACGCTTTTGCAAAAGCTGGGAGTAGAGCCATTCTCTCCAGAGTTTTCGGGAGAATTAGGTGCAGAGGTTTTGTATCAATCTTCGCGCAAGCGTAGTGTTGCAGTTAAACAATTTCTTTTGGCAGGCCAAGCAGTTGTCGGTGTTGGCAATATTTATTGTTCTGAAAGTTTATTTGAGGCAGGCATTCATCCTGCTAAGGCGGCCGGAAAGTTAACTCGACCACAATGTTCGCGCCTTGCACAGGCTGTCAGGTTGATACTAAAAAAAGCAATTGATGCCGGTGGTAGCTCACTAAAAGATTTTGTGAATAGTGATGGCGATCCAGGACATTTCATGGTCCAAACCAAGGTCTACGATCGCAAGGGGTTGCCATGCAAGGTATGTAAAACGCCCATTAGCCAGATAGTGCAGGGTCAGCGCTCCACCTACTTTTGCCCACAATGTCAAAAACGCTGATTAACACCTTTGCGCCAAAGTTAATTGCTTGGCATGGCATCAGCGGTCGCTCTGGCTTGCCTTGGCAAGGCAATCGAGATCCGTACGCGGTATGGGTGTCTGAAATCATGCTGCAACAAACCCAGGTGGCCACTGTGCTTGAGCGCTACCCACGCTTTATGAAGCGCTTCCCAACGGTTAAAAAATTAGCTGCTGCAGATATTGATGAAGTGTTGGCAGAATGGGCTGGCTTAGGTTACTACTCTCGCGCTAGAAATTTGCATTCATGTGCCAAGCAAGTAATGACAGAATTTGCGGGGAAGTTTCCAAGTGATCCCGTTTTGCTAGAGCAATTAAAAGGTATTGGTCGCTCTACTGCGGGTGCAGTCGCTGCCTTTGCATTTCATGAACGTGCGCCCATTTTGGATGCCAATGTGAAGCGCATCTTGGCTCGTTTATTTGCGGTTGAGGGTAGCATTCAAGACAAGGCCGTGAATGATCAACTTTGGAATTTGGCAACCGATTTGCTGCCAAAAAAATCGGTTGATATGCCGGTATATACGCAAGCCTTGATGGACTTTGGTGCAACCTGGTGCACATCACGCAAACCGGTTTGTTTGGGCTCTGAAAGAAAATGCCCCTTTGCAAAAGACTGCCAGGCTAATTTGAGCGATCAAGTACTTCTGCTTCCGCAAAAAACCAAGAAAACGAAATCTCCTGAATTCGACTGCAATATGTTGTTGATCCGTTCAGGTAATTCTGTTTTGCTGCAAAAGCGCCCCAGCAAAGCGATTTGGGGCGGCCTCTGGTCTCTGCCTGAATCAACCTGGAAGCCTAGGGTGCTGGGCTCTAAAGAGGCTGATTTAAGCTCACAGGAATTGTTTGAAGCTGCGATGCCACAATTAAAGACGTTAGCCCTTGCAAAGGCTTGTAAGCCCTTCCAGAAGGCAAATGAAATTAAGCATGTATTTACTCATAGACGTCTATGGATGCATATATGGCAATCAAATTGCTCAAAGGAGTTGACGCTTTCAAACCCGGATTTAAAGTGGGTGCCCTTGAATCAGTTGGGACGCTACGGCCTACCGCAACCGATTAAGATTTTGCTACAGGGATTGAGTCTAGTTCGCGGTGACGGTCTAAAAAATTAAGCTGTAAGTTGCTGAAGTCTTTTTGGCTGCGAAAGTATTCACTTAAGCGATTAACTAAATAAACCGAGCGATGTTGACCACCAGTACAGCCGATAGCCACCGTTAGATAACTGCGTCCGTCGGCAATGTAATGCGGCAGCCAGCGATGAATGAATTGCGTAATGTCCGCCTCCATATTAACTACCTCAGGAATTTTTTCTAAGAACTCTTTGACAGGTTTGTCGTTGCCGGTAAGTGGTCTTAGGATTTTGTCGTAGTGAGGGTTGGGTAGGCAGCGCACATCAAAAACGAGATCTGCCTCGCTTGGCACTCCTTTTTTAAATCCAAACGATTCAAATACCACAGTCAAGCCAACAGGCTTATCTTTGAGAAGATCCTGAATCCAAGAGCGCAGCGCATGAGCAGGAATGTTGCTGGTATCAATGCTGTGCGCTTGGGCGCGTAAGGGCTCTAGCAGGTTACGTTCTTTATCAATGGCCTCAATGAGCGTTGCTGATTGGGACTGCTTGGCATTGGTAGATAAGGGGTGGCGACGACGTGTTTCTGAAAAGCGTTGCACCAAAGTATTGGTATCGGCATTTAAGAATACAACTCGGACCTGATGATTTTTGCGTAAGTTCTCAAGAATAGATGGCAGCTCTGCAATGGATTGTCCTCGACGAGCATCGATGGCAACCGCAACTCGCTCGCATTGCTCTTGCTCTAGAGTGGAGATGAGATTTTCTAAAAGAGAAACAGGAAGGTTATCAACGCAGTCATAGCCTGCATCTTCAAAAGCCCTCAGGGCTACTGATTTACCTGAGCCTGAGATTCCGGTAATCAGATTAATTTGCATAACTTAAAGTAAGCGACCCTGTGACTTAATGGAGTCTGCCTCTGCATTCATTTGCAGACGTTGGCGCTCAATGAATTCCTTCAGGGTGTCAATGCCGCGCAATTGCAAAATCGTATTGCGGACCGCTGCCTCAACTAGAACGGCTAAGTTGCGACCAGCAGCAACCTGAATTTTGACCGTACGGATTGGAATACCCAATACATTAATGTGCTGAGCTTCAAGCGGCAAGCGCTCAAATTCACCATCAGTTCTGCGTACAAGCTGAACAATTAGGCGCAGTTTTAATTTGCGACGAACAGCTGTTTCACCGAAGATCGTCCGGATATCCAATAATCCCAATCCACGAACTTCGAGTAAGTTGCGCAAGATAACAGGGCAGCGACCCTCAATGTAATCAGGTCCAAGCCGCGCAAAGTCAACTGCATCATCCGCAACCAGGCCGTGGCCACGTGAGATCAACTCAAGACCCAATTCACTCTTGCCAAGACCAGATTCGCCAGTGAGTAGGACGCCAAGACCCAAGATGTCCATAAAGACACCATGCATTGTGATTTGAGGCGCGCCAATTTTGGTTAGGTAGGTACGTAAATGATCAATTACCTCTGCAGCAGAAATCGCAGTAGTAAATAAAGGTGTTGAAGAACGTTGGCAGAAAAGTTGTAAATCAGGGTCTGCACTCTTGCCGTCGGCCACAATCACACATGGTGGAGTTTTAGAAATCAAACTCGCAATTTGCTCTTGTTTTTGTTTTGGCTCCAGAGCAGCGTGATAGTCGACCTCTTGCTCGCCGAAGATTTGTATACGGCTCGGGTGGATTAGATTTAAGTGCCCCACCAAGTCAGAGCTGGCAGCAGCGGCTTTTACAGCCTCAGGTGGAAATGTGCGATCAGCGCCTTCGAGGCCACCAATCCAAGAAAGTTTTAATTCTGAAACATTGTCATCAAAAATCTGCTGAGCAGTTACTCCGTCTAGGAGTAATGGCTGAGTCATTTTGCTGTACCCCAGCGTTGTAGGAGGTCACAAACTTTTGAGGGGTCTGTAGATGAAAGTAAAGTTTGGCGCGCATCTGCGTCTGATAGCAGTTGAGCAATTGAAGATAGGATTTCTAAATGTTGTTGTGTGGCTTTTTCAGGTACCAATAAGAAAATCAGAATGGATACCGGTTCACCGTCGGGAGCTGCAAACTCAATAGGACTTTGGAGTCGCATAAAGGCTGCGTTTGGTTGCTTAAGCCCTTTAACTCGACCGTGAGGAATAGCTACCCCAGCACCAAGGGCGGTAGAGCCTAAATCTTCGCGTGCATTGAGGAACTCGACTACAGAACTTTTGTCGATCCCAGTTTGTTTGGCAAATAGCTCTCCAGCGGCTGCAAATGCATCGGCCCTACTTTTGGCAGGTACGTCCAATGCAATGCAGTCGGGAGTAAAAAGTTGGGTCAGGGCATTCATGTGAATCGATTATAGGTGTCCTGACGCAAGAGATCACTCAAAATGCTTTTCGTGGTGATGATCTTGGATCTTTTCTTTGTGTTTGACAACTTGACGCTCCAGTTTATCCACTACCGCATCCATCGCATGATAGAGGTCGGCGTTATGTGCTTCAGCGAACAAGTCCTTCCCCTTAAGGTGAATAGTGATCTCAGCGCTTTGGCGAAGATCCTTTTCCTTGGCCTTATCCACTATCAGAAAGGCGGACGCATCAATCACGTGGTCAAAGTGCTTACGAATTTTGGCTAGCCCCGCCTCAAGGTGTGAGCGCATTGCGGGTGTAACTTCTACATGACGGCTATTAATTTTTAAATTCATTAGCAACTCCTTGTATAGATACTATTAATGCGTGCGCATAGTGATGCTTAGGGTGCGCAGCAGGCCCCTGAAATTTTTTGAGCTGTTTTTTTTGGAAAAATAAACCATGAGACTCCAGCGTATCAGCGAATTTGCTGAAAACCAAGAGGGTGAAGCGATTTTTATTACTAAAAAGGTCGGAAGCCTTGCTGGGCTTACATCCGGAAGTTTTCACCCAGATAGACTCTTCTAACAGCATCGTTTTGAATAATCTGATCTGGTTTCCCTTCGGCTAGCACGCTGCCCTCGCTGATGATGTAAGCGTGGTCGCAGATGCCTAGGGTTTCGCGGACATTGTGGTCGGTAATCAGAACCCCAATTTGACGGTCTCGCAAAAAGCGTACGATCCGCTGAATTTCCCCAACGGCAATAGGGTCAACGCCGGCAAAGGGTTCATCTAACAGAATAAATTTAGGCTGGGAAGCAAGGGCTCTTGCAATCTCAACGCGCCTGCGCTCGCCACCCGACAGGGAGAGTGCTGGATTATTGCGCAGATGGCTAATCTGGAGTTCGCCCAAGAGCTCATCTAGGCGATTGGCAATCTCAGCTTTACTGAGAGGTTTGCCACCCTGAACTTGGAGCTCAAGTACGGCTTGGATATTTTCAGCTACGTTGAGCTTTCGAAATACAGACGCTTCTTGCGGTAAATAAGAAAGGCCCATGCGGGCTCTTTCGTGAATTGGCAAATGCGTAATATCTGCGCCGTCTAAAACAATGTTTCCACCATCGAGAGGAACAAGGCCAACAATCATGTAGAAGGAGGTTGTTTTACCCGCTCCATTGGGACCCAACAAACCTACTACCTCTCCACATCGCACTTGAACGGATACGTCACGAACCACAGTCCTTGAGCCATAACGTTTTTGTAGGTTATGGGCGCTGAGTGTGGGCGCATCGCTGGCTTGAGTTAAATCCGCTGTCATTTCTCTAATGTTGCTTTTCGTCTTGGTGAAAGGATGGCTCTTGCTAATGGTAGGTCTTCTGGCTTTGCATCCTTTGGAGGGATGACACGATAGTACTGCTTTACATCATCGTACTCAATTTTCCAGCCCTTTAATTGATCGAGCATTTGCATATTGAGTAAGCGTTTCAGGCTGGCGTCTCCAGTGATTGTTAGGAACTCTGTTTTGGCATCATATGTAACCTGGGCGCCACGCCCTTGCATAAATTCATCTGCGGGTCCTTCGCGACGTTGCCTGAAGCTGGCTACCTCATTGGGATTACCGATGACATCAACAAATTCATAACCTTGAGGATCGACTGTAATGTGCCCATCTTCACCGGTAACAATAATGCTGCCTTTGATAAGGAGAACTTGACCGTTAAGGTCATAAATTTGTTTAACGTCGTTTACGGAAACTTTCTCTGCTTCCAAAATAACGGGCTTGTCTTGATCTGCTTTTTCAGCGTGCGCTGGACTCGCTATATAGAGCCCTAATACAAGGAAGCCAAGAAGGATTCGAGCCTGCTGCCAATGAATGATGCGCATTATGGATTTCTCCGGGGCGCGCGTTCAATACGTCCCTTAACTTGACCGCTGAGCACCATACTTTGTTCAATATTATTAAATACTCCGCCATCTGTGGAATTCATGATTGACATTCCCTGTTCCAGGGTAATGGGTCGATTCGTTTCAATAATGTCGTCGTTAATTAAAACTTTGAAATAACTAGAGCTAGCCAACATTCTTAAAGTGGCTGGCTGGGTTGCTGTGGCCTCTTGAGCAGGTCGGTAAATGCTAGCGTTATCGTATAAATCCAAAATGGTGAGATCGCCATCAAGATGCCCAGTATCGGACTTGACTGTTACCGGCGCCTTATCAGCTTGAAACAAACGCATGCGGGGCGTCAGAATATCGATGGATGCGTCATCATCATAGTGAGTTACCTTCACACCCAGAATTCGATATTTAGTGTTTCCTAATTCATTTAGCGCAGATAGCGCGCCATCTTTAATAGTGTAATCAGGCTCATGAAGGCGTACTCGCTCTAAAGGAGATTTTTCTGGCGGAGTAGTTTTTTGCACTAACCAAAAAGTGGATAGAGTCAGGACGCCCATCAAAAGCAACGGCATCAGGCGCAACAATGTGCGACCAATACCAAGCCTAATTTGTTGGGGATTCAGTTGCATTGCTTAGATACGAGCCTTGGCTAGTAATTCTTCATAGCGATTCTGTGCTTTGAGAATGAGATCGCACACTTCGCGTACAGCACTATTGCCGCCGTTACGGGTAGTTACTAAGTGAGCAAATTCTTTAACAGCTTCATGACCTTGTGCTGGACAAATTCTTAAACCAGCCTGTTTCATCATTTGCATGTCTGGCCAGTCGTCACCCATAACGGCACAATCTGCTGAAGTGAGTCCTAGGGATTTGATGACTTCTGCTAATGCAATAGCTTTGTTTTCAACGCCCATGTGGACATGTTTAATTCCAAGCTCTTCACAGCGTGCCAAAACCATTTTTGAATTTCTGCCAGTGATGATTGCAGTAGGAATGCCACATTGTTCTAATAACTTAATTCCCAGACCATCTTGAATATCAAAAGCCTTTAAAGATTCTTTACCATCGGCGCCAATCCACACTTGACCATTCGTTAAGACGCCATCTACGTCTAGAACCAAGAGCTTTACCTTGCCCGCGCGCTCCCAGGCTTGGGGATATTGGGCTAATGGGTTGGTGTTATGGGTGCTAAAGGCGCTGGGCATGAATAGATCGATTGCTAATGAAATTAAATTACTTTTGCCGCAAATAAATCATGCAGATTTAGGGCGCCCAATAAATGACCTTTGTCATCGGTCACTACTAGGTGATTGATGCGATGCTTCTCCATCATCTCAATCGCTTCTTCAGCTAGCAGTTCTGCCGGGATGGTGCGAGGATCGGCAGTAGTTGCACTCTCGAGTTTGATGCCATCTAGGTTAGTAGTTTTTTCTAGAAGGCGACGTAAATCACCATCGGTCAATATGCCAAACACTTTTTTGTTGGCATCCAGAATTACCACCATGCCCATACGTTTTGAAGTCATCTCTAATAAGGCGTCTTGTAGAGATGCATCGACCGAGATCTTTGGGGTGTCTGCAAAACTACGCATCACTTCGCTGACATGCATGAGTTGCTTGCGACCCAGTCTGCCACCAGGATGAGAGCGAATAAAGTCTTCAGCTTTAAATCCTCTGGTGTCAAGCAATGCAACAGCCAAGGCATCACCCATAGCTAATGCAGCAGTAGTACTGGTAGTGGGCGCTAGATTTAATGGACAAGCTTCTTTTTCTACGCTGGTATCCAGATGAGCATCTGCTAATTTGGCAAGAGAAGAATTTGGTGCGCCGGTTAGCGCAATGAGTTTGGCGCCAGTGCGCTTCACAATAGGTACGATGGTCAAAAGCTCATCCGTTTCACCGGAATTAGATAGCGCTACAAAAACATCGTCTCTAGTAACCATGCCTAGATCACCATGGCTTGCCTCGGCAGGGTGAACAAAAAAGGCAGGGGAGCCGGTAGATGCAAAGGTGGCGGCAATTTTGCGAGCAATATGACCGGATTTGCCTATTCCGGAAACCACGATTCGGCCTTTGCAGCCATGCAGAAGTTCAACCGCCAGCACAAGGGCGTCAGCATTGACGCCTTCTAGGCGATCACGCATTGTTTGCAGTGCAGCAGCCTCAATAGTGAGGGTGTCGCGCGCAAGCTTTAGGGTACGTTCACGAGTCTTAGCTATCATCGAGTAAGTATATGCCGTCAGTCCTTCAATTAACCCTCATTCTCCTGGCCTCAGGTGTGGCCGGAGTAGTTATTTTCCGCTATTTTGGCTTGCCCCCTATTTTGGGCTATTTGGCCATCGGCGTGCTGATTGGCCCCCATGCCTTGGGTTTGGCCAATGACTCAGCCACCGTTAAGTATTTAGCCGAATTTGGCGTAGTTTTCTTGATGTTCTCGATCGGTCTGGAATTTAACCTCCACAAGCTGCGGGCAATGCGATCTATCGTATTTGGCCTAGGCGGTAGTCAAGTCATTCTGACAATGCTGTTGGCGATTCCCGCTAGCTTATTAATGAATTGGATTTACCCCATCTCATGGCATGCCGCCATTGCTTTAGGTGGTGCATTGGCAATGTCATCTACGGCAATTGTGACTAAATTGATTTCGGATCGCGCTGAATTAGAAACCGAACATGGTCGTAACGTTGTGGGTATTTTGCTATTCCAGGATTTGGCAGTTGTATTCCTTTTGATCTTATTGCCATCTCTTGGAAAAAATCCTTCTGACTTATTTGTTGCATTGACTGCAGCATCAATCAAAATCACGATTGCCTTGGTATTGATTTTCTTTATTGGCCAAAGCTTGATGAGTCATTGGTTTAAGTTGGTTGCTAAGTTGCGCTCACAAGAGTTGTTCATGCTGAACCTTTTGTTGATTGTGCTCGGCATGGCGGGGCTAACAGAGCATTTTGGCTTGTCTCTAGCGCTTGGCGCATTCTTGGCCGGTATGTTGATTTCTGAAACTCCTTATCGCCATCAGGTGGAAGAAGATGTCAAACCATTCCGTGATGTCTTGCTGGGTCTCTTCTTTATTACGATTGGCATGTTGCTTGATTTCAATGTCATTCGCGAGCAGTGGGTGCTTGTTCTCGCTTTGTTAATCGGGCCACTTATCTTTAAGTTTGGCCTTATCGCTTTGTTGTCTAGGGTCTTTGGTTCAAGCCCTGGCATCTCCATTAGAACTGGCTTGTGTCTAGCTCAGGCAGGTGAATTCGGCTTTGTGTTGCTCAATCAGATTGATGGCTTGGATTTGATTGATCCCACTTTGAGTCAAGCAGTATTAGCAGCTATGTTGATCTCGATGTTCTGCGCACCATTTCTCATTGAATATAGCGATCGTATTGCAATGCGTTTCTCAAGCAATGAATGGCTATTGCAATCTCTTGCATTGACACGTGTTGCTGCCAAGAGTGTACGCAATGAAAACCATGTCGTCATTTGTGGCTTTGGTCGTTCAGGTCAAAGTTTGGCGCGCATGCTTGATCAAGAAAAGATTCCTTATATCGCATTAGATTTAGATCCTGATCGCGTTAAAGAGGCTGCGGCTGCCGGCGACAATGTGGTTTATGGCGATGCCAGCCGTGAAAATTATTTAGTCGCTGCAGGCCTTTCAAGGGCTAAGGCAGTCGTAATTACCTATGCGGATACTGCCGCAAGCATGCGCGTTCTTCGTCAAGTTGAGCATTTGCGTCCGGGTATGACTGTATTGGTTCGCACTAGGGATGATGCGGATATTGCGAAGTTACAGGCTGCGGGCGCTACCGAGGTTGTCCCTGAGTTAATCGAGGGCAGTTTGATGATTGCCTCACACGTCTTGTTAATTATGGGCGTACCGATGCGCAAGGTGGTCCGCCGCATTACTACTGCACGGGAAGAGCGCTATAGCTTGTTGAGGGGTTACTTCCGCGGATCTGCGGATGATGACTTTGGTTCCAATGAATCTTGGCGTTTGCATGCCATTACTCTGTTGCCCCATTCACAGGCAATTGGTAAAACTCTAGGTGAGCTTGACCTTGAGAAAGAGGGCGTCAACATCCAGGCGGTTCGTCGTAAGAGCCGTAACGCTGATTATGTGAAGTTGGACCCCACTCTAGATCTGCAGCTAGAAGCTAACGATATTTTGGTGATCTCAGGCAATTCAGAAGCAACCGATTTGGCTGAAGCCAAATTGCTCTGAGATCTGATAGCGCCTTACTTTTTCTTTTTGCTTGCTACAGGGGTCGGCGCTTTGCGAGTTAGTAATGGTGCCAAGTAGTGACCTGTAAAACTCACTTCATTCTTAGCCACATCTTCCGGTGTACCAGTAGCAATAATCTGTCCACCACCAGCACCACCCTTAGGACCTAGATCAATAATCCAATCTGCCGTCTTAATGACATCGAGATTGTGCTCAATGATGACAATCGTGTTGCCCTGTTTCTTGAGTGTCTGAATGACTGTCAGCAATAACTGGATGTCATGGAAATGTAAGCCAGTAGTCGGTTCATCGAGGATGTACAAGGTTCTGCCAGTGTCACGTTTGGAAAGTTCTAGAGAGAGCTTTACGCGTTGCGCTTCGCCGCCAGATAAAGTGGTCGCGCTTTGTCCAAGCTTCACATAACCCAAGCCAACATCAAGCAATGTTTTGAGTTTGCGCTTTACTACAGGAACTGCTTCAAAGAATTCATGGGCTTGTTCGATGGTCATCGATAGCACTTCATGAATATTCTTACCCTTGTAACGAATATCTAAAGTCTCGCGGTTATAGCGTTTACCGTGACAAACATCGCAAGGAACATAGACATCTGGCAAGAAATGCATTTCTACCTTGAGAACGCCGTCGCCCTCACAAGAATCGCAGCGACCACCTTTAACGTTAAAAGAGAAACGACCTGCCTCATAGCCACGTTCGCGTGAAGCTGGAACGCCTGCAAAGAGTTCTCTGATTGGAGTAAAGAGTCCCGTATAAGTGGCTGGGTTGGAGCGTGGTGTTCTGCCAATCGGTGACTGGTCAACGCTAATGACTTTGTCAAAATGATCTAAACCTTTAATTGCATCGTGCGCTGCTGGTTCTGCATTAGAGCCATATAGATGCTGGGCTACAGCATGATGCAGGGTGTCATTAATGAGAGTCGATTTACCGGAGCCTGAAACGCCAGTAACGCAGGTTAACAATCCAACTGGAATCTTGGCGTGCACTGATTGCAAATTATTGCCGCGTGCACCAATGATTTCTAAGAAACGATCGTTTACTGGAATGCGATTTTCTGGAACAGCGATCGCCTCGCGTCCAGCAAGGTAAGCGCCAGTTAAAGAGTTCGGATTGGCTTCTACTTCTGCTGGGGTGCCTTGAGCAACCACCTCACCACCATGAACGCCTGCTCCAGGGCCAATATCAATCACCCAGTCAGAGGCGCGAATCATATCTTCATCGTGTTCAACCACTAAGACGCTATTGCCCAAATCACGTAAGTGTTTTAGCGTGCCAATGAGGCGGTCATTATCACGTTGATGTAGACCAATCGATGGTTCATCTAAGACGTACATGACGCCGGTTAAGCCAGAGCCAATCTGGCTTGCCAGGCGGATACGCTGCGCTTCACCACCTGAAAGAGTATCTGCACTACGTTCTAGAGAAAGGTAATCAAGGCCTACGTCATTTAAAAAGCGTAGACGTGCACCAATCTCTTTAACAATCTTGTCGGCGATTTCTCGTTTAGCACCTTTGAGCTCAAGCGTTTCAAAATATTCTTTTGCCTCTTTTAGAGGTAGGGCGCTGATTTCATAAATAGCGCGCGATTGTTTTTTCTCGCCCACTTTGACAAAGCGAGCTTCTTTGCGTAAACGACTGCCGTTACATTCAGGACATGTTTGTACATTTTGATAACGCGACAATTCTTCACGCACTGTCATGGAGTCGGTTTCGCGATAGCGTCTTTCAAAGTTCGCAACAATGCCTTCAAAAGCATGCTCACGAATGCTGTTCTTGCCACGCTCGTTGATGTACTCAAATGGAATGGTGACATCGCCAGAGCCCAATAAAATCAGGTCCTGCTGTTTCTTGTTGAGTGTCTCAAATGGTTTTTCTACGTCGAAGCCGCCATGCTTAGCTAAGGTCTGCAGTAACTTGAAATAGAACTGATTACGACGATCCCAGCCTTTAATGGCTCCTGATGCCAGCGATAAATCTGGATGAGCAACAATTCGTTTGGGATCAAAGAAGGACTGGTGGCCTAGACCATCGCAGGATGGGCAAGCGCCCATTGGATTATTGAAGGAGAAGAGGCGAGGCTCTAATTCTTGCAAGGAGTATGAGCACACTGGGCAAGCAAACTTGCTTGAGAAGATCATCTCTTTGCCAGTATCCATATCAACGATCATGGCTTTGCCATCAGCTAGGCGCAAAGCAGTCTCAAAAGACTCCGCTAAACGTTGCTGAATATCGGGGCGTACTTTAATGCGATCGACAACCACTTCAATCGAGTGTTTATCGTTTTTCTTCAGCGTTGGTAGTTGATCAACTTCAAAGATCTCCGCCTTAGCAGCATTAGCTGTGCCGCCGCCAGAGCGTACCCGGAAGCGCACAAAGCCTTGTGCCTGTAGGTCTTGGAAGAGGTCAACGAATTCGCCTTTTCGCTCGCTGATAACAGGAGCCAAAATCATAAACTTCGTATCTTCGGGCATCGACAATACGGTGTCGACCATTTGAGAAACGCTTTGCGCTTCTAATGGAAGATCGTGATCTGGACAATGCGGCGTTCCGGCACGTGCAAATAGCAAACGCAAGTAATCATGAATTTCAGTAACGGTACCTACGGTTGATCGAGGGTTATGGCTAGTAGCTTTTTGCTCGATCGAAATCGCTGGCGATAACCCTTCAATCGTGTCAACGTCTGGTTTTTCCATGAGTTGTAAAAACTGACGTGCGTATGCAGAGAGGGACTCAACATATCGGCGCTGGCCTTCTGCATAAAGAGTGTCGAAAGCCAATGAGCTTTTGCCTGAACCGGATAAACCAGTGAGGACGACTAATTTCTCTCTAGGGATGTCTAGATTGATGTTTTTGAGGTTGTGGGTGCGGGCACCGCGGATCTTGATTTCGTTATTCATGATTTTTTAGCGTAACTTGTTAATATAGCTCTTTCCCATGAATTCTTCTGAACTTCGCTCCACTCTGGCCTTAGCAGGCATCTTTGGCCTCCGCATGTTGGGCTTATTTCTGCTATTGCCCATCTTCAGCATTCATGCACGAGGCTTGCCGGGTGGTGAGCATGCCCTTTGGGTTGGTTTGGCGCTTGGGATATTCAATATTGTTCAGGCCTGTTTTTATATCCCTTTAGGTCGTTTATCGGACCGAATTGGGCGTAAACCAGTCGTTTTGTGGGGACTGTCCTTATTTGTAGCTGGCGCTCTGATTTGTGCCGCCAAAGATGATTTGTTGTGGATTGCGATTGGTCGCGGAATTATGGGTGCTGGAGCAGTTTCAGCTGCTATTTCAGCCTGGGTGGCTGATTTAACCCGAGAACAAGTTCGCACTCGAGCAATGGCCTTGGTTGGTGGCAGTATTGCCCTCTCATTTGCTCTTTCTTTGGTGATTGCTGCTCCGATTTATCGCGCGATAAGCCTCAGTGGAATTTTTATTGTTCTAGCGGTGTTAGGTGTCATTGCGATGTTTGTCACTTATTACATCTTGCCAACAAGTAAACCAGAAGCAAAAGTTCAACAAGCTTCTTTGAAAGAAGTTTTCTTTCGTCCAGAGTTGATGCGTTTAAATCTCGGCGTATTTGTATTGCATGCAACTCAAGTTGCTATGTTCTTGGTAGTGCCAAGGCTTTTGGTACAAGCAGGTTTACCACTTTCTTCGCATTGGGAAATTTATCTTCCTGTAGTGCTGCTCTCATTTGTCTTCATGGCGCCTGCAATTATTTATGGCGAGAAGAAGCAGAAATTAAGAACGGTATTGTTAGTAGCGATTGTTTTGTTATTGATTGCTGAAACACTATTCACCCAAGCTAATTCAGTCATGTCTATAGCGACTGCGCTACTAATTTATTTTGTTGGCTTTAATTTGCTGGAGGCTTTGCAGCCATCCCTAGTGTCACGTTTTGCAAAAGAATCTAAGGGCACCGCCCTAGGTGTTTATAACACTACGCAATCGATTGGCTTGTTCTCTGGGGCTGTAATTGGAGGTTATTTAATGGATAGCCATGGTGATTTATCGGTCTTTGCAATGGGGGCAGTGCTCTTGGTTTGCTGGCTTATAATTGCTCGGTCGATGGGTGAAATGCCAACGAGAGCAACAGAATCAAAGGATGCAGCCACAAAGACATAACCGCAGCTTCATAGATTAAATTAAAGCGAGCAGTTTATTTTTTAGCAGTAATAACAGTAGTATTTTTCTTCGGGAGACAACATGGCTTCGGTAAATAAGGTCATCATCGTAGGTAACGTAGGGCGCGATCCAGAAACTCGTTACATGCCAAGCGGCGACGCCGTTACAAACATTTCAGTAGCAACATCTGATCGCTACAAAGACAAACAAACTGGCGAAATGAAAGAAACCACAGAATGGCACCGTGTTGCATTCTTCGGTAAGCTTGCAGAAATCGCTGGTCAGTACCTCAAAAAAGGTTCACAGGTTTATGTTGAAGGTCGTCTGCGTACTCGCAAATGGACTGACGCTAGCGGCCAAGAAAAGTATTCCACAGAGATCGTTGCAGAAACTATGCAAATGCTCGGTGGCAAGCCAGTTGGTGGCAGTGGTGATGGCGGCGAAAGCTACAGCCGCTCAAAGCCGGCTGAGCAGTCTGCTCCAGCAGCCTCCAACGCTGCATCACTAGGTGCAATGGACGACGATATTCCGTTTTAAACAAGACTAACTAATGCGGTGAATGCCGCAATACCAAAAACCCCTTCTAGGATTTCCTGCAAGGGGTTTTTATTTGTCTACTGTCTTGCGTGACGAATATTTTCAGGCCACGGAGAGTTGTGGTCGGTGCGAAAAGGATTGATATCTAGTCCACCGCGTCTTGTATATCGCGCATACACAGACAACTTCTCTGGTTTGCATTGACGCTTGATATCCGTAAAGATAGTTTCTACGCAATGCTCATGAAACTCACCTAATTGTCTAAAGCCAATGAGATAACGCAATAAACCTTCTTCCAGAATTGGTCTGCCTTGATAGCGAATTTGTACGCTTGCCCAATCTGGTTGACCTGTCACAGGGCAATTAGATTTGAGCAGGTGGGAAACTAGGCATTGTTCAATTGGGCCAAAGGATTCATTCACGCCCAGCAGGCTTGGGTCTGCGGGTAGGTTTGGATCAATTTCAATATCCAGGCGATCCATCAAGATGCCGCCCATTTCTTGCATCCCTTTTTTAGAGATAGCTTCCGTAGGGTTGATGCGAGTAGTAATTTTGCTGCCAGCAACTGCTGATAGGTCTGTAATCAGTCTGTCTTTAACTTCATTATCATCTTCAAAGCGTGCGCTGTTGAGGCTGTTGAGATACAACTTAAAGGATTTGGACTCAATCATGTTGGGCGAGTCAGCCGGAATTTGAAACTCCGCTAAGGCAATTTGCGGCTTTCCTTTTTTGTTGAGCCAACTCAGCTCAAATGCATTCCAAATATCCACCCCAACGAATGGCAGCGCCTGATTTTCTTTGATGCCAAGTTTCTTGCGATTTTCTATTCTTGGAATGGGAAATAACAAGCTTGGATCGTATTGATCTGGATATTGCGTGGATTGTCCGAGCGGAAGTGTTGCCATGAATTGTTTTATTTCTTGGGCTTGTTAGATACGCCTGATACTACATGCCCTGTTGGCGCAACAGATGCTGCAGATTGGCAGTGACCAGTTTGATCGTCAAAGAAGAAGTCCGGCTCAAATTCTCTTAAAAACTCACTCTTCGAGAGGCCACCTAAAAACATTGCTTCATCAACATCAATACCCCATGCCATCAGAGTACGAATGGCGCGCTCGTGTGCAGGCGCAGAGCGCGCTGTCACTAGTGCAGTACGAATGCGCATGCCATTTTCACTAGTGGAGCGCTGCAGTCTGTGGAGCGCTTCGAGCAAGGGTTTAAATGGGCCTGGAGGCAAGGGAATATCGACCTTTTTGCTCTCATGATCAACAAAGGCCTCAAGTCCTTTTTTCTGAAACACTTGTTCAGCTTCATCTGAAAAGAGTACCGCGTCACCGTCAAAGGCAATACGGATTTCATTCGGGTGAGACTCTGCTGTTTTGCTGGATTCCGGAAAGACACGCGCCGCAGGAAATCCAGCATCAATCGTTGCGCGTACATCATCTTCATTTGCAGATAAAAAGAGGTTGGCATGCAGTGAGCGTAGGTAATGGTACGGTGGGCGACCTCTCGTGAATACGCCACGTTCAAGATGCAAGCCGTGATGCTCTGCAGAGCGGAAGACGCGTAGGCCGCTTACGGGATCGTTGCGAGAAAGAATTACCACTTCAACGCGCTGCTCACCCTCTTCATTAAAGGCGAGTAGTTTCTTGACCAATGGAAAAGCCACCCCTTTTTGGGCTGCTTCACTCAAACGCTCAAGCTGCAATTTCATATACGCGCTGTCATCGGTTGATTCAAAGATGCGGTTTTCTTCTTCGAAATCAAACAGGGCGCGCGAGGAGATCGCGACGACGAGTTTCCCGGTGAGTGTGTATGACATTATTTAAGAAACAAACGATAAGCAGGGTTATTGCTCTCATCCCAGTGTGGGTAGCCTAGGCCAGCCAAAAAGCTTTGGAATTTCTTCTGCTCATTCTTGGGGACCTGTAGACCAACCAAAATACGTCCATAGTCAGCGCCATGATTACGATAGTGGAACAAGCTGATGTTCCAGTTCGGCGCCATGCTGGTGAGGAACTTCATCAAAGCACCTGGACGCTCTGGAAATTCAAAGCGATAGAGCAATTCATCTTTAGCGAGCGCAGAATGTCCGCCCACCATGTGGCGTAAATGTGACTTCGCTAATTCATCGTGAGTCAGGTCAATCGTTGCAAACTTTGCTTTGCGGAAATGCTTTGCAATTGTTTCGCTATCACCAGACTTTTGTGTGCTGATGCCTACAAAAATATGCGCTTCGCTTTGATCACCAATGCGATAGTTAAATTCAGTTACATTGCGTTTGCCAAGCAATTCGCAGAAGCGTTTGAATGAGCCGCGCTCCTCAGGAATTGTCACTGCAAATACGGCTTCACGGAACTCGCCAACGTCTGCGCGTTCGGCTACAAAGCGCAGGCGGCTAAAGTTTATATTAGCCCCGCAAGCCACAGCCACTAAGGTTTTCTTCTTGATCCGTTTTTTCTCAACGTACTTCTTCATCCCGGCAATGGCTAGTGCGCCAGCGGGTTCAAGAATGCTGCGAGTATCGGTAAAGACATCATTAATCGCTGCACAGATTTCATCTGTATCGACAGTGATAATTTCATCAACTACTTTTTTGCAAATGCGGAATGTTTCTTTGCCGACGAGTTTCACAGCAGTGCCGTCTGAGAACAAACCAACATCTTTCATCTCAATGCGCTTATTCGCTTTGAGCGATTGATTCATGGCATCTGAGTCTGACGCTTGAACGCCAATTACTTTTGTCTTTGGACTAACTGCTTTGATGTATTCGCCAATGCCTGCAATCAGGCCGCCACCACCAATAGCTACAAATACTGCATCGATTGGTTTTTCATATTGGGTAAAAATTTCATGGGCGATAGTTCCCTGGCCTGCAATGACATCCGGATCGTCGAATGGGTGAACAAAAGTGAGACCCCGTTTTTTGCCTAAAACTTCAGAATGCTTGAAAGCATCACTATAGGATTCGCCATAAAGGATGATTTCGACCCAAGATCCACCTCGAGCCTTAACTGCATCAATTTTGACACTAGGAGTGGTTACCGGCATCACGATTACAGCTTTGCACTTCATTTTGGCTGCCGATAGGGCAACGCCTTGGGCATGATTGCCTGCGGAGGCTGCAATAACCCCGCGTTTTAAGGCTTCCGGGGGTAAATGGGCCATTTTGTTATAGGCGCCACGCAGTTTGAAGGAGAAAACCGGCTGGTTATCTTCCCTTTTTAGAAGTACCTGGTTGCCCAAACGCTTTGTCAGCTCGGGGGCGGGCTGAAGCTCGGTTTCTCTGGCTACGTCATAGACGCGAGCCGATAAAATTTTCTTTAAATAGTTCGTTGCCATCCAATGAGCGTACCACGGATGGCTCCTAAGCCCTTAGATTTGCAAGGGTTTATCTAATTTGGGAGCAGCTTTCTCGGAATACTGCCAGTATCAGGATTGCTCTATTAAAATGCTTATTTATCAAATATGTCGCTATGAACGCCCCACTAGCTTTGAACCAGTTGTTGAACGCTGAGGCGGGTTCCCCCCGTCTGCGTGAAATTCCCTACAACTACACCTCCTTTTCCGATCGAGAGATTGTTATTCGCCTATTGGGTGAGGAGTCATGGCGCGTACTAAATAACTTGCGTGGCGTTCGCCGTACTGGCCGTTCTGCCCGGATGTTGTTTGAGATTCTCGGTGATATCTGGGTTGTTCAACGTAACCCTTTCTTGCAAGATGACTTACTTGATAGTCCAAATCGTCGCAAGCAATTAATTGATGCTCTCTGGCATCGCTTGGGCGAAGTCAAGAAGCGCAATAATGGCGACTCTGCAGATCAAGTCGAAATTTTATTAAGCGCTGCCTATCGCGCAATTGAAAATTTTGAAAATGGATTTAAAGAAGTTGAAGTCATTCGTAAGCGTGCTCGAAAAGAGTTGGGCCGTCATACCGCTTCTGACAATATTTGTTTTGATGGTGTGTCTCGTGCTGCGCACGTTACTGATGCAACAGACTGGCGTGTTGAGTTTCCACTCGTCGTTCTCAAGCCTGACTACGAATCCGAAATTCCGGGTTTAGTGAAAGCTTGTGTTGAATTAGGTTTGACAATTATTCCTCGTGGAGGCGGCACTGGCTATACCGGTGGTGCAATTCCGCTTTATGCAATGTCCGCAGTTATTAACACTGAGAAGTTGCAAGATATTGGTAGCGTCAAAGCTAAAAAACTTCCTGGCCTTGACCGCGAAGTGTCAACCATCTTTACAGGTGCAGGTGTTGTAACCCGCCGCGTATCGGATGCTGCAGAGCATGCTGGGCTTGTGTTTGCAGTTGATCCGACCTCTGCTGATGCCAGCTGTATTGGCGGCAATATTGCGATGAATGCTGGTGGTAAAAAAGCAGTTCTCTGGGGAACGGCTTTAGATAATCTCGCTAGCTGGCGCATGGTTGATCCAGAAGGCAATTGGTTGGATGTGGAACGTCTTGATCACAACATGGGCAAGATTCATGATGTGGCAATGGTGCGTTTTCAGTTAACTTGGTCCGAAGGAACAAGCGAACCTGGTCAGCGCGTTCTCAAAACAGAATTATTAGAAGTTGAAGGCAAGCGTTTCCGTAAAGAGGGTTTAGGAAAAGACGTTACTGATAAATTTTTATCAGGATTACCTGGCGTGCAAAAAGAAGGTTGCGATGGTTTGATTACCAGTGCAACTTGGGTTTTGCATCGCATGCCTAAATTCATGCGCACTGTTTGTTTGGAGTTTTTTGGTCAAGCACGCGAAGCTATTCCGAGCATTGTAGAAATCAAGGCTTACCTAGATGGATTAAGCAAGCAAGGCGGTCCAATTTTGGCTGGTCTTGAGCATTTAGATGATCGTTACCTAAGAGCGGTTGGTTACTCAACAAAATCTAAGCGCAATAGCTTGCCGAAGATGGTGTTGATTGGCGATATTGCAGGCGATGATGAAGAGGCCGTTGCCGCTGCAACTAGTGAAGTAGTGCGTATGGCCAATTTACGGGTTGGCGAAGGCTTTGTTGCCGTTAGCGCAGAAGCACGGAAGAAGTTTTGGCTAGATCGCGCTCGTACGGCCGCGATTGCCCGTCATACCAACGCATTTAAGATCAATGAAGACGTCGTAATTCCTTTGCCACGTATGGGCGAGTACACCGATGGCATTGATCGCATCAATATTGAGCTTTCTCTCAAAAATAAGCTCCAAGTGCTCGATGGTCTAGAGGCTTTCTTGAAGAAGAGTGCTCTGCCACTTGGTAAGAGTGATGCTGAGTACGAGATTCCAACAGCAGAAATCTTGGGCGATCGTGTTCAACAAGCTTTGGAGTTAATTGCTAAGGTGCGTACTCGTTGGGCTGATTGGCTCACACAGATGGATGTGCATTTCCCGCAACTACAAAATTACAGCTTGCGTGCTTCCTGGAAAGAGGAAGTACGTTCAGAGTTGCGCATCATCTTTGGTGGTCTGGCGTTTGAGCCTATCCTCACTGAGTTGGAAGCCATTCATAAAAACATTTTGCGTAAACGTGTCTTCGTAGCTTTGCACATGCATGCGGGTGACGGTAACGTTCACACCAATATTCCTGTGAACTCTGATGACTATGAGATGTTGCAAGATGCCCATCGTGCTGTAGACCGCATCATGAAGTTAGCGCGCTCTTTGGACGGTGTGATTTCTGGCGAGCATGGTATTGGTATCACCAAATTAGAGTACCTTACTGAAGCCGAGCTTAAAGATTTCCGTAGTTATAAGAATCGCGTTGATCCAGAGGGCCGCTTTAACAAAGGCAAATTAATGCCGCATGCAGATCTGAGCATGGCTTACACACCAAGCTTTGGTTTGATGGGTCATGAGTCAATCATCATGCAACAAAGTGATATTGGCGCGATTGCTGATAGCGTGAAAGATTGCTTGCGTTGCGGTAAATGTAAGCCAGTGTGCTCTACACATGTGCCGCGTGCAAACTTGCTTTACAGCCCACGCGATAAGATTCTGGCAACCTCATTACTGATTGAAGCCTTCTTGTACGAAGAGCAGACGCGTCGTGGTGTTTCGATTCGTCACTGGGAAATGTTTGACGATGTAGCTGCGCATTGCACCGTATGTCACAAGTGTTTGACGCCTTGCCCGGTCAAGATTGACTTTGGTGACGTGACTATGAATATGCGTAATTTATTGCGCAAGATGGGTCAGCAACGTTTTAATCCTGGTACTGCTGCGTCGATGTTTTTCCTTAATGCGACTAGCCCAGAAAGCATCCATCTTGCCCGCAAGACGATGATTGGTTGGGGTTACAAGCTACAGCGCTTGGGTAATGATGTTCTGCGCAAGTTCGCCAAACAACAAACAGCACACCCTCCTGCAACGGTAGGTAAGCCGAGCGTTAAAGAGCAGGTGATCTTCTTTGTTAACAAGAAGATGCCAGGCAATTTACCTAAGAAAACCGCTCGCGCTTTATTGGATATTGAAGACGCTAACTACGTACCAATTATTCGGGATCCTAAAACGACTTCTGCTGATACTGAAGCAGTGTTTTATTTCCCCGGCTGTGGCTCTGAACGTTTGTTCTCACAGGTAGGTTTAGCTACTCAGGCTATGTTGTGGAATGTAGGCGTGCAAACGGTATTACCACCGGGCTACCTTTGCTGCGGCTACCCACAGCGCGGCAATGGCGACTTTGATAAAGCTGAGAAGATGATCACGGATAACCGTGTCTTATTCCACCGCGTTGCTAATACCCTGAATTATTTGGATATCAAGACCGTCGTAGTTTCATGCGGCACTTGTTATGACCAGTTGGCTGGCTATCAGTTTGAGCAGATTTTCCCTGGTTGCCGAATTATTGATATTCATGAGTTCTTGGCTGAAAAGGGTGTGAAGCTCTCTGGCGTTACTGGCGTGAAATACATGTATCACGATCCTTGCCACTCACCAATGAAGTTGCAGGATCCATTGAAGACAGTCAATGAGTTAATCCAACTCGAAGATGGTAAAGCTATTGCTAAAAATGATCGTTGCTGTGGCGAGTCTGGAACTCTGGCTGTAACTCGTCCTGACATCTCTACACAAGTTCGTTTCCGTAAGCAGATTGAAATGGAAAAAGCTGCCAATGAATTGCGTCAAGGTGATTTCACTGGCGAAGTCAAAGTGTTGACAAGCTGCCCATCCTGTTTGCAAGGCCTGACACGTTTTGATGCTGATAGCGATACAACAGCGGATTACATTGTGGTGGAGATGGCGCAGAAGTTGTTAGGCAAAGACTGGATGCAGGACTACGTTGCTAAAGCAAACCAAGGCGGTATTGAGAGGGTTCTTGTTTAATGATTCCAAGCAATATCGTTGTGCATCAACAGTCCAAGGTTCTAGAGCTCTCGTACGAGAATGGCCAGACTTATAAATTACCCTTTGAGTTTCTAAGAGTTCTATCTCCCTCCGCTGAAGTTCAAGGTCATGGACCTGGGCAAGAAACATTACAAACTGGTAAGCGCGATGTCTTGATCGCAAATATTGAGCCTGTTGGCCATTACGCCCTCAAGCCAAGTTTTTCTGATGGACACGATTCAGGTTTGTACTCTTGGGATTTTTTATATTTCTTATGCGAAAACCAAGAGCAGTTATGGAAAGAGCATTTAGATAAATTGGCTGCTGCTGGTCTTGATCGTGATGCGCCTATGGTGCAGGCAGGACAGTCGGGCGGTCATTCTTGTGGAAGTCACTAATGAGTAAAACGCATTTTGGTTATCAAAGCGTTGATGAGGCCGAGAAGGCTGGTAAGGTCGCTGAAGTATTTCACTCGGTAGCTAGTAAATATGACGTGATGAATGACCTCATGTCATTTGGCTTACACCGTATTTGGAAAAAAATTACGATTGCGCGCGCAAATGTTCGCCCAGGTCAAAAGGTTTTAGATATTGCCGGTGGAACTGGAGACTTAGCTGCAGCATTTGCAAAAGCGGCTGACTGGGGTCGCAACCCCGACGCTCAAGTTTGGTTAAGCGACATTAATGCCTCTATGCTGGGAGTTGGTCGCGATCGACTCTTGGATCGCGGAATGGCTTTGCCTTGTGTGCAGTTTGATGCAGAAAAGATTCCATTTCCTAATAATCATTTTGACGTAGTTACGGTTGCCTTTGGTTTGCGCAATATGACGCACAAAGAGGTGGCTTTAGGTGAAATGCGTCGGGTAATAAAGCCGGGTGGCCGTGTATTGGTATTGGAGTTTTCGAAGCCAGATGCCTTTTTGCAGCCGGTATATGACACCTATTCTTTTAAAGTTTTGCCATGGTTGGGTGAGAAGATTGCCCAAGATTCAGAGAGCTATCGCTATTTGGCGGAATCCATTCGTATGCATCCAGATGCCCAAACCCTCAAAGAAATGATGTTAGGAGTGGGTTTTGATGAAGTGGAAACCCATAGGATGACTGGGGGTATCGTTGCCCTACATATTGGTATTAAATACTGATGGTTGTATAGTTTTTAAAGTCTTAAAAACTAAAGAAATTCAGCAGTTATAAGAAGGGGTACGGGTTTATGAATAAACATTTTTTTAAAGCAACACTCTTAAGTCTTACTTTAATTTTTGCAACAGTGGGCCATGTTGATGCAGCTCGTTTAGGTGGTGGCAAGAGCGTAGGCAGAGCCCCAAGTGCGCCAATTCAAAAGCAAGCTGCGCCAGTACAAAAACCTGCACAGCAAGCACAGCCTGCTGCACCCGCTCCAGCTCCACAAGCTCCTGCACCTAGTCGTTTTGGCGGCATGGGTGGCATTTTGGGTGGCTTAGCTGCAGGCTTGGGTATTGGTTACCTCTTGTCCCATTTTGGTTTGGGTGAGGCAGCCTCTTCTTTGATCACTGGTTTGCTGATTGCTGTTTTGGCAGGCTTTGCGATTATGTTTGTAATGCGCAAGCTCATGCCAAAAATGTCTACTGCAGGTCAAAGCCCTAATC
The DNA here is from genome assembly GCF_027924165.1 of Polynucleobacter yangtzensis. Classification (NCBI taxonomy): domain Bacteria; kingdom Pseudomonadati; phylum Pseudomonadota; class Betaproteobacteria; order Burkholderiales; family Burkholderiaceae; genus Polynucleobacter; species Polynucleobacter yangtzensis. The sequence goes on along the minus strand of NZ_AP026973.1, from coordinate 1,812,065 downwards.
TTTCCTCTAATGGAATGCAGCGCACTGGCTTGGATCAGACGCCAAGACAGGAACCTGCTTTTACTCCTGCTGCAAACGCATTTGGCGGAGTCAGTGCAGAGCCAGAGCCATTTCAATCAACCTTGCCTCCTGGTTTTGATCAGCAGACATTCCTTGAGAATGCAAAACAATATTTTGCAACCTTGCAAAAAGCATGGGATCAAGGTGATCTTGCTTCTTTGCGAGAATTTACAACTCCAGAAATGTTTGCCACGATCCAACAGGATCTAGCCGGTCGTACTGATGCGAGCAATCAAACCGATGTTGTCACTATCAATGCTCAACTCTTGGGAATTGAGACGGCTGATGGTCATTATTTCTGTAGCGTTCAGTTCAGCGGCATGATTCGTGAGCAGCAGGGCGCGCCAGCAAGTGACTTCTCCGAAATTTGGAATCTAAGTAAGCCAGTAGAGGGCCCTGGTGGCTGGGTACTGGCGGGTATCACCCAGTTGGTTTAAGCTTTAGGTACTTGCCGTCGGAAAACCCGCACTTGTGCGGGTTTTTTACACTTATGAACACACATTCCTCAACTACCCATACCATTGCCTCCAGCGCTGCCTGCCGGGGGATTAACCATGTTTTAGTTAGTGAGCCATGGGCATGTACTGAGTTGGCTCGCCATGCTAATAAAACCATTTTGTTACAGCTTCCGCTGGGCGATCTATGTTTTGAGATAAAACCCAATGGTTTATTGGCTAGCCTAAAAGAGATTGAGACTCCTGCACTTACTTTAGAGGTTTCCTCAAAAGCACTAAGCGATTTGGCTGGCAGCACTGGTTCATTGCGCGAGCAAGCCTTCAAGGCGGTAAAAATTACTGGTGATGCAGATTTGGCTCAACTATTGGGCCGTCTTGCCGGACAGCTACGTTGGGAGTACGAGGAAGATTTAGCTCGTTTAGTGGGCGATGCACCAGCAAACTTTGCGGTAAGGCAGGGGAAAAAGTTTGTCTCCGCCACTCGCTCCGCTGCTAGTGATTTGCTGGACAATGTAGTGGAGTATGTCAGCGAAGAGAGAAAAGTGCTTTTAAATAAACGAGATTTTATGGTTCGTAAATCTGAATTAAGCGAATTGCGTGAATCGGTGGATCGCATGGAAAAGCGCATTCAACTTCTAGAGCAAAAGGCTAAATAATCGTGCGTCGCATTGCTCGTCTTTACTTCATCTTTTTTACTGCTTGGCGTTATGGCTTATTGCCTTTGCTTCGCGATCTTTTAAAACCAGGCATTCGCCGTGGCTTCTTAATGATGCTTTGTTGGGTTTCTCCTGGCACACATTTGCCCAGAGGTGAACGCATTCGATTAACGCTAGAAGCGCTAGGCCCGATATTTGTAAAGTTTGGGCAGGTTCTTTCTACACGTCGCGACTTGTTGCCAGAAGACATTGCCAATGAGTTAGCCAAGCTACAGGATCAAGTACCACCATTCTCAAACGAAGAATCTCGTCGCTTAATTGAGAAAGATCTAGGGCAGTCGATTGAGGAGGTGTTTATTAGTTTTGATGCAACTCCTGTTGCTAGCGCCTCTGTGGCGCAGGTTCACTTTGGTGTATTGCGTGGAACAGACAAACGTCCTGAGTGGGAAGGTCGTGCAGTAGCTATCAAAGTTCTACGTCCCGGCATTTTACCGGTGATTAACGGTGATCTGGCATTGATGTATGACCTTGCCAAGGTGATTGAGAAAAGCTCCGAAGATGGTCGACGTTTAAAGCCGCGTGAGAACGTAGCAGAGTTTGATACGTATTTGCATGATGAGCTGGATCTCATGCGCGAGGCTGCCAATGCAAGCCAATTACGCAGGCAGTTTGCTGATTCCCAGAAACTCATGATTCCTGAAATGTATTGGGATCTTTGTCATACCAATGTGATTGTGATGGAGAGAATGTATGGCATCTCTATTGGAAAAACTGATGCACTACGAGAGGCTGGAGTTGACTTTAAAAAGCTGGCTGCTGATGGCGTAGAGATATTCTTTACTCAAGTATTTGAGTATGGGTTCTTCCATGCAGATATGCATCCTGGCAACATCATGATTAGCTTAGAGCCAGAAACATTTGGCCGTTTCATTTCACTTGATTTTGGAATCGTTGGCGCATTAAGTGAGACTGATAAAAACTATTTGGCGCTGAATTTCTTGGCATTCTTTAATCGTGATTACCGACGCGTTGCTGAGTTGCATATCGAGTCAGGCTGGGTCCCAGCCAATACTCGTGTTGAGGAATTAGAGGGTGCAGTGCGCTCTGTTTGTGAGCCGTACTTTGATCGCCCGCTAAAAGAAATTTCTCTGGGTATTGTTTTGATGCGTTTATTCCAGACGTCACGCCGCTTTAAAGTGGAAATTCAGCCACAACTGACCTTATTGCAAAAAACTCTCTTGAATGTAGAGGGTCTGGCTCGTCAACTTGATCCTGATCTGGATCTTTGGAAAACAGCCAAGCCGATTTTGGAGAGATGGGTAAGTAAGCAATTGGGATGGCGTGGTTTATTAGATGGCTTAAAGGAAGAGGCGCCTACTTGGGCCAAGATTCTGCCCACATTGCCTCGTTTGATAGCGGATAGCTTGGCTAAAGGCCGAAATCCCGTAAAAGACCAAAACGGCGAAATTGAGGTCTTAAAGGCTCTTTTGCTCCAAGAAAGACGTACTCACCGCCTACTGGCCGGCGCTTTGCTCTTTGCAGGCGGGTTTTTGGCGGGAATTTTGATCATCAGCCTGGGCTTTTATTAGTCTCTCCCTGATTGGCTGCCTAACCCGCTAAAATAGCGGGTTAGGCAGAACACATGAAAAAATACTTTATCGCTGGCATCCTCGTATGGGCACCATTGTCGATCACCATCTGGGTGATTGCCTGGGGCTTGGGTCTGCTCGATGGCGTATTTGGTTCTGTAATGCACGCCATCATTACAGTCTTCCCACGTCAATTTGCTGGAGATTTGCAGCATTTCCGCGAATTGCCTGGTGTTGGCATTTTGATTGTGATCGGCGTGATCATGGCCACTGGTTTGTTAGCAATCAGTTTTGCTGGTCAGTGGTGGATCCGGATGTGGAATAAACAGATCAATCGTATTCCAATCGTTCGCTCTATTTATTCAAGTGTTCAGCAGGTTTCTTCCACCTTATTTTCCGGAAGCGGCCAAGCTTTTAGTAAAGCGTTGCTAATTCGTTACCCCCATGCTGATTCATGGGTGATTGCTTTTCAAACAGGCACTCCTGCAAAAGAAGTGACTGCCAAATTGGGCGAAGATTACGTTAACGTATTTTTACCAACAACCCCAAACCCTACCTCTGGTTTTTTTATGATTGTGCCCCGTGCACAAACGATTGAATTGGAGATGAGTGTGGAAGAGGCCCTGAAACATATTGTTTCCATGGGCTCTGTTCCTCCCAATAGTTCTAGTGGCATAACTGCAACCCAGTTACCACACCATTTTTGATTTATAGGAAATTGTTATGTCGATGCGAAGCCATACCTGCGGCCAGGTAACCGATTCACTGATTGGTCAAGAAGTCACTCTCTCTGGTTGGGTGAATCGTCGCCGTGACCACGGAGGCGTTATCTTTATTGACTTGCGTGACCGCGAAGGTTTTGTGCAAGTAGTTTGCGATCCAGATCGTCCAGAGATGTTCGCCCTGGCTGAGCAAGTGCGTAGCGAGTTCTGCATACAGATTAAGGGTCTCGTGCGTGCACGTCCTGCTGGTACTGAGAATGTAGATTTAGTTAGTGGAAAAGTAGAAATTCTTTGCCATAGCTTAGTGATCTTGAATGCGTCTGTAACACCACCATTCCAAATTGACGATGAGAATTTATCCGAGACTACTCGTTTGACTCATCGTGTATTAGATTTGCGTCGTCCACAAATGCAAAAGAATTTGCGCTTGCGTTACAACGTTGCAATGGAGTGCCGTCGTTATTTGGATGACGCAGGATTTATCGATATTGAAACACCAATGCTCACTAAGAGTACCCCAGAAGGCGCGCGTGATTATTTAGTTCCATCACGTGTACATGATGGCCAGTTCTTTGCATTGCCACAGTCTCCTCAATTGTTTAAGCAGTTGTTAATGGTGGCCGGCTTTGATCGTTACTATCAAATTACAAAGTGCTTCCGTGATGAAGACTTACGCGCAGATCGTCAGCCTGAATTTACGCAGATCGACTGTGAAACTGCTTTCTTGAGCGAGTTAGAAATTCGTGATTTATTTGAAAACATGATTCGTCATATTTTCAAGAAGACAATGAATGTCGAGTTGCCGAATCCATTCCCAACAATGCCTTACTCAGAAGGTATGGCGCGTTTTGGGTCTGATAAGCCAGATTTGCGCGTGAACTTTGAGTTCACTGAATTGACGGATTTGATGAAAGACGTTGATTTCAAAGTGTTCTCAGGCGCAGCGAACCAGGTTGGCGGCCGCGTAGTAGGCTTGTGTGTGCCTGGTGGTGCTGAAATTAGCCGTAGCGAAATCGATGACTACACCCAGTTCGTTAGCATCTATGGCGCCAAAGGTTTGGCGTGGATTAAGGTCAATTCTGTGGCTGAAGGCCGCAATGGTTTGCAGTCACCAATCGTGAAGAATTTGCATGACGCTGCGATTGAAGGCATCTTGAAGCGCACTGGTGCAAAAGATGGCGACATCATTTTCTTTGGCGCTGATAAAGAAAAAGTAGTAAACGATGCAATCGGTAATTTACGTCTACGTATCGGTCAATCTGCTTGGGGTAAAGAGCATGGACTGTTTACAGAAGGCTGGAAGCCATTATGGATAGTTGACTTCCCAATGTTTGATTACGATGAAGGCGAAGCGCGCTGGGTTGCTTGCCATCATCCGTTCACCAGCCCTAAAGATGAGCATATGCAGTACTTGGAGTCTGATCCAGGCAAGTGCTTAGCCAAGGCTTATGACATGGTGTTGAACGGTAGTGAAATTGGTGGCGGTTCTGTACGTATTCATCAAGAAGCAGTTCAAAGCCAGGTATTCCGTGCATTGAAGATTGATGCGGAAGAGGCTCAAGCTAAGTTTGGTTTCTTGTTAGATGCACTCCAATATGGTGCGCCTCCACACGGTGGAATCGCATTTGGTTTGGATCGTATCGTCACCATGATGACTGGTGCCGAATCAATTCGAGATGTAATCGCCTTCCCTAAAACACAGCGTGCGCAATGTTTATTAACTCAGGCTCCTAGCCCAGTGGATGAGCGTCAATTGCGTGAGTTACACATTCGCTTGCGTCAAGCAGCACCTGCTGCTTAAAACAACTTAAGTAGCGTTTTAGATCCACCTTGAAAATCCCTATTTCGGTTTTAGTAGTTATCTATAAATCGAATAGGGATGTTTTATTGATAGAGCGTGCAGATCGCGCGAGCTTTTGGCAGTCCGTCACTGGTAGCCTTGATGCTAGCGATGAAGATCTTGCTTTGGCGGCAGCCCGTGAAGTATTTGAAGAGACGGGTATTGCGGTAGAGGGGTTGCCAAAAGATGCATTGAAAAATATGCACCACCAGATCGAATATGAAATCTATCCTGCCTGGCGGTCTCGTTATGCGCCTGGCGTCACGCGCAATACTGAACACTGGTTCTCATTAGAGGTTCCCGATAACACCCCTATTACGCTAGCCCCCAGGGAGCATGTGGCCTATGAATGGCTCCCATACCAAGAGGCCGCTAAAAAATGTTTTTCTCCTAGTAATGGAGAGGCGATTCTCAAATTATTTTCAGCAGACAAAAGCCAGCTTGAATAAGGAATAAGATAGAGCGATGAGACATTCATCGGGACATCATCACGGTAGCGCAGATTCAAAAACAGCGGGGCGCGGTGACTGGCGCGTTATTCGCGACCTACTTCCTTATCTATTGGAATATCGCTTTAGGGTCTTGATTGCCCTAAGCTGTTTAATTGCCGCCAAGGTTACCAATCTTGGCATACCAATTGTCTTGAAAGACTTAATTGATTCTTTAAATATCAATGTCAATTCGCCACAAGCGCTTTTGGTCGTTCCCTTAGGAATTATTGTTGCTTATGGCCTTTTAAGAATTTTTGCATCCGTATTTACAGAGCTTCGCGAAGCATTGTTTGCTAAGGTCACACAGAACGCGGTTCGTAAAGTAGCGCTTCAAGTTTTTGAGCACTTGCACTCCTTAGCGCTGAGCTTTCACCTTGCTCGTCAAACTGGTGGCGTAAGTCGAGATATTGAGCGTGGCACACGTGGCATACAGTCACTGATTTCTTATTCTCTCTATAGCATTCTGCCCACACTGATCGAATTCTGTTTGGTTTTAGGCTACCTTGCTTACTCCTACGATATTTGGTTTGCTGCGATTACTTTAGTCGCCTTGGTTCTTTACATTGTTTTCACAGTCGTAGTTACAGAGTGGCGTACACATTTTCGCCGCACGATGAATGATATGGATTCGAAAGCCAATCAAAAGGCGATTGATTCCTTATTAAATTTCGAGACAGTGAAGTACTTTGGTAACGAGGCATTTGAAGCCAGTCGTTACGATGAAAATCTTCTACGCTATCAATCGGCTGCGGTGAAGTCCCAAAAGACTTTGGCGGTATTGAATCTTGGTCAGCAAATCATTATTGCAGTTGGCTTAATGCTGATTCTTTGGCGCGCCACGGTTGGTGTAGTCAATGGCACCATGACTTTGGGCGATTTGGTCTTGGTTAACACCTTAATGATTCAGCTCTATATCCCCCTGAACTTCTTGGGCGTGATTTATCGAGAGATTAAGCAATCATTGACTGACATGGATCGCATGTTTTCTTTACTCAATACTGAGAAAGAGATAGCGGATTCACCGGATGCTAAGACACTTCAAATTGAAAATCATGATCGTGGCCCAGATGTGCGATTTGAGCACGTATCGTTTCACTATGATGCTAAGCGTGAAATTCTCCGCGATGTGAGCTTCAATATTCCTGCTGGGACGATTACAGCGGTGGTTGGTCAAAGTGGCGCTGGTAAAAGTACCCTCGCAAGATTGTTGTTCCGTTTTTATGATGTTCAATCAGGAAAGATTTTGATTGATGGTCAAAATATTCAGGATGTCACTCAGGCTAGTTTGCGCAAAGCTATTGGTATCGTGCCACAAGATACAGTCTTATTTAATGACACGATTGGATACAACATAGCCTATGGCAATCCCTCTGCAACTATTGAAGAGGTGCAGGAGGCGGCCAGAGCCGCGCAAATTGATAGCTTTATTAAGCGCTTGCCTGAGGGTTATGACACTCAAGTTGGCGAGCGGGGTCTCAAGCTATCCGGGGGTGAGAAGCAAAGGGTTGCTATTGCGAGAACACTCTTAAAGAAACCTGCCATGCTTATTTTTGATGAAGCTACTTCAGCGCTCGACTCTAAAACCGAACGCGCTTTTCAAGAAGAGCTTCTCAGCTTAGCTAAGAACCGAACAACACTCATCATTGCCCATCGTCTTTCAACCATCATTCATGCAGATCAAATTTTGGTAATGGATCATGGACAAATTGTGGAGCATGGAACCCATGAGGAGTTGCTTGCGGTAAAGGGTAAATATGCCGAGATGTGGCAGATGCAAGAGCGCGCCACTCTTGATTAAAATAGCTTTATGACCAAAAGCGTCTCTCCAAGCTCGGCAGCCAACAGTACAGAAGCAATCTTAAAAAATGCTTTTGCCGCTGCTGTCGCAGTTGCTGATCCACAAGTGATTGTTCCGCAGTATTTAGCGCAGATATTTCCAAAGGGTCAAGAACCTAAAGGGCGCTGTTTAGTTGTGGGTGCCGGTAAAGCTAGTGCATCTATGGCTAGCGCATTTGAAGCTTACGCAAAAGCTAATTGGCCGCAGGCGAAATTAGAAGGCGCTGTACTGACGCGTTACGGCCATAACTCACCAACAAGCCATATTAAGATTGTTGAGGCTGGGCATCCGGTACCTGACCAAGCCGGTATGGATGGGGCCAAGGAAGTGTTGGCGCTAACAAAGCAATTAGAGCAAGGCGATGTATTGATCGCTTTGGTATCTGGGGGAGGCTCAAGCCTTCTGACTTTGCCTCAAGAAGGCATTTCTATTGATGACATGCGCAAGACCACAGAAGCGCTTTTGCGAAGTGGCGCCCCGATTGAAGAGATGAATGTGGTACGCAAACACCTATCTGCAATTTTGGGTGGTAACTTGGCCAGAGTTGCGATTGCACGTGGCGCAAGAGTGGAAGCTTTATTGATTTCTGACGTCACAGGTGACTCACCTGCAGATATTGCTAGTGGTCCTTGTGCTGCGGATTACTCTACGTATTTAGATGCGCTCAATATTTTGCAAAAATACGATTTAGATGCATCTACTATTCCGGCATCTGTTCTTGATCATCTCAAGCGAGGTTTAGCAAGAGAAATCCCTGAGACCTTAAAAGATATTGATTTGGTTGATAGCCAAGTTTCGAATCATGTCATTGCAACTGCCTATAAAAGCCTAGAAGCTGCTGCTGAGTATGTCCGTCACCAAGGCTATGAGCCAATTATTTTGGGTGACACAATTACCGGCGAGGCACAGGAGGTTGGTTTAGAGCAGGCCGCTTTAGTGCGAGACTATGTGGCTAAGGGATTTGATAAGCCGCTAGCCTTAATTTCTGGGGGTGAATGCACTGTGACTATCCCAGCTGGAGTCAAAGGCCGTGGTGGTCGTTGCAGCGAGTATTTGCTCTCACTCTTTGCGGCATCAAACGATTTACCTCAATTGGCTGCCTTGGCTGCTGATACCGATGGGATTGATGGTAGCGAGAAGAATGCTGGCGCTTGGTTTGATGGTTCCGTACGTCAAGCTAGTCAAACAGCAGAACTTACGCCAGAAAAATTCTTATTGGCACATGATTGCTACGGCTTCTTTGCAGAAATGGATGCTTTAGTGGAAACTGGCCCTACACTTACGAATGTGAATGACTTCCGCATCATCTTGCTTAATAAATAATATGTCCAATAGCCCTACAAAAATTGAATTAACTCAGCCGGACGATTGGCATTTACATATTCGCGATGGCGAAGTAATGAAAGATGTATTAGCAGATACTGCGCGTCAATTTGCACGTGCCATCATCATGCCAAACTTAAAGCCACCAGTCACCACTGTGGATTTGGCAAAAGCTTATCAGTCACGCATTGAATCGAATTTGAAATTATTGAGCGTCACTGAATTTATGCCTTTGATGACTCTCTATCTTACTGATAACACTTCTGCAGATGAAGTTCGTAAGGCTAAGGATGCAGGTATTGCTGCATTCAAGTTGTATCCCGCAGGAGCAACCACTAATAGCGACGCTGGTGTGAGTGACCTTAAACATTGCCATGCTGCTTTAGAGGCAATGCAGGCTGTTGGTATGCCCTTGCTTGTGCACGGCGAAGTAACACATGCAGATATTGATATCTTTGATCGTGAGGCGGTATTTATTGATACGGTATTAGAGCCGTTACGTAAAAAGTTACCTGAACTCAAGATTGTGTTTGAACACATCACTACCAAGCAAGCCGCTCACTATGTTCGTGATGCAGTGACTGGTGGGAAAAATACGATTGCGGCCACGATTACGCCTCAGCATTTGCTTATGAATCGTAATGCGATTTTTGCGGGTGGGATTCGTCCACACAATTATTGCTTGCCGGTTCTTAAGCGTGAGGAGCATCGAGTTGCGCTTTTGGAGGCTGCTACAAGTGGTAACTCTCGCTTCTTCTTGGGAACTGATAGTGCGCCGCATGCCAAGGGTGCTAAGGAGGCGGCCTGTGGTTGTGCGGGATGCTACAGCGCATTTAACGCACTAGGTTTATATGCCGAAGCATTTGAGAGTGTTGGTAAGTTGGATAAATTAGAAGGCTTTGCTAGTTTCTTTGGCCCCGATTTTTATTCTTTGCCACGCAATAGTAAAAAGATTACTTTGGTAAAACACGCGCAAAGCATTCCTATGGAATTGCCTTTGGGTGATGCCACCATCGTTCCGCTGCGCGCCGGCGAAACGATTGCTTGGTCACTCGTTTAAAAAACTCAAATCATTAGTTTCTTAGCCAAATTGCTCTGACTGCGTTAGACTGCAGGCGCAGAGTCAATTGGGCAATCGCCGCCTCTTTATTGAGGGGGAGGAAAGTCCGGACTCCATAGGGAAGGGTGATGGCTAACGGCCATCCACGGCGACGTGAGGAATAGGGCCACAGAGACGAGCGTATTTAGTTACGGTGAAACGCGGTAACCTCCACCTGGAGCAATCCCAAGTAAGCAGGCGATGAGGCGTCCCGCTGAGTCTGCGGGTAGGGAGCTTGAGCCGTTGGGTAACTAACGGCCTAGAGGAATGATTGCCCCTAGATGCAAATCTAGGCGACAGAATCCGGCTTATCGATTGACTCTGCACTTATTCTGAAACGATTTCTACGCTGTAAGTTAATTCTGCGGTTTTGGCCAACATGGTGGTGGCGGAGCAGTACTTCTCATGAGAAAGTTTTACAGCGCGATCCACTTTAGCCTGATCAAGGTCTTTTCCTTTGACCGTAAAGTGCAGATTGATCTTGGTGAAGACTTTGGGGTCATCTGTGGCGCGTTCTGCTTGGAGGTTCACTTCACAGCCGCTAATGGCCTGACGGGCCCTTTGTAGGATTAAAACCACATCAAATGCAGAGCAGCCGCCCGCACCGGCTAAAAGGAGCTCCATTGGCCTTGGAGCTAGGTTTCTGCCACCCGCTTCTGGGGCTCCATCCATGTTGACGAGGTGGCCACTGCCAGTTTCGGCTGAAAAAGCCATACCGCCATTACCCAACCAAGATACTCGACAATCCATCGTAGTGACCCCTAACTTACTAAATTAACCAATATTATCAATAGTTTACCAATATTTATGGCATGCCGTTTGCTGCTCAAAATAGCCAAAAAGCATCAAAAAATTGATTTTGGTCAATATTCTTGCGTTGCACCATATTGTTTGTGTAGAATAACCATATTGGTAGTCAGTCTTGTATAAGACTGCGACTTACCTCCCAGTGTCTCCTCCACCCAAACATAGGTGGATTCCAACCCAGGACTCGTTCCTGGGTTTTTTTTAGGTTACAATTCAAGGCTTTACTGAATTACCGAGCCGGTCAGCGGTAATTTGTTGTACCAGTTAAATTGCAGAATCTGCGAGCTTGCAAACATAAGCAGGGCCAAGGTGGACGTAGTTTGGTTGGGGTAATTTTTTTGACCATAACAATTTGAGAAATCATGAAAACTTTTTCTGCAAAATCCCATGAGGTAGTGCATGAATGGTTCGTGATTGACGCTACGGACAAAGTCCTCGGTCGTGTCGCCAGTGAAGTGGCACTCCGTCTACGCGGCAAGCACAAGCCTGAATACACTCCACACGTTGATACTGGCGACTTTATTGTCGTTATCAATTCTTCTAAGCTCCGTGTCACAGGCACAAAAGGCTTGAACAAAATTTATTACCGTCACAGCGGATACCCTGGTGGTATTAGCTCAACTAACTTCGACAAGATGCAAGACCGTTTCCCAGGTCGCGCTTTGGAGAAGGCTGTGAAGGGTATGTTGCCAAAAGGCCCACTAGGCTATGCCATGATTAAGAAATTAAAAGTCTACGGCGACGCCAATCATCCGCATGCGGCTCAACAGCCAAAAGCGTTAGAGATTTAAGGAAACCACATGGCTATTAATTACGGAAATTGGAATTACGGTACTGGTCGCCGCAAGAGTTCTGTTGCGCGCGTATTCATTAAATCTGGCAAAGGCGACATCATTGTTAATGGTAAGCCTATCGATGCATATTTTGCTCGTGAAACATCACGTATGATCGCTCGTCAGCCTTTGGCTCTCACAGCTCACTTAACGACCTTTGATATCAAAGTAAACGTTTCTGGTGGCGGTGAAACTGGCCAAGCTGGTGCAGTTCGTCACGGTGTTACTCGTGCATTGATCGACTACGACAACGCCTTGAAGCCAACTCTGTCTAAGGCAGGTTTGGTAACTCGCGATGCTCGTGAAGTTGAGCGTAAAAAAGTTGGTCTGCACGGCGCGCGTCGTCGTAAGCAGTTCAGCAAGCGCTAATTCTTTCAGTCGCTCAAGTTTTATCGAAAGGGTCGCGCAAGCGGCCCTTTTTGTTTCTACAATCTAGGTATTAGAGAAATAAAATTCATCAGTCGGTATTTTGGAGAATGGCATGATTAAAGTTGGCATCGTAGGTGGCACTGGTTATACCGGAGTGGAGTTATTGCGTTTATTGGCGCAGCATCCCGAGGTAAAACTGACTGCAATTACTTCTCGTACAGAAGCGGGTATGCCTGTGGTTGAGATGTTCCCATCTTTACGTGGTCGTGTTGATCTGAAATTCACAACACCTGATGAAGCTAAATTAAACGAATGCGATGCAGTGTTCTTTGCAACTCCACATGGTGTTGCGATGGCGCAAGCAAAAGAATTGCTTGCTAACAATGTCAAGGTTTTGGATCTTGCTGCAGACTTCCGTTTAAAGGATGTTAAAGAATTTTCTAAGTGGTACGGCATGGAGCATGGTTGTCCAGAAATTTTGGCTGAGGCTGTTTATGGTTTGCCAGAGATTAATCGCGAAGCAATTAAAAAAGCACGTGTAGTGGGTTTGGCTGGTTGCTACCCAACATCTGTCCAGCTTGGACTCGCACCTTTGCTGTCACCAAAATCGACTGGCGGCAAGCACTTGATTGATGGCACGCACATCATCTCGGATTCCAAGTCAGGCACCTCTGGTGCTGGCCGTAAAGCAGAGATCGGTACATTATTGTCTGAGGCAAGTGACAACTTTAAGGCGTATAGCGTTAAAGGGCATCGTCATTTGCCAGAAATTGAGCAAGGCTTAAAGGCGATTGCTGGTCACGAGCAAATTGGCCTGACCTTTGTGCCACATTTAACTCCGATGATTAGAGGTATTCATTCAACGCTATATGTGCGTTTGACTGATGCTGGTAAAGATATTGATTATCAAAAACTTTATGAGACTTTCTATAAAGATGAGCCATTTGTCGATGTGATGCCTGCAGGCAGTCATCCAGAAACACGTTCAGTACGTGGTAGCAACGGCATTCGGATTGCGATCCATCGTCCAGGCGGCGGTGATACTTTGGTCATTTTGGTGGTTGAGGACAATTTAGTAAAAGGGGCCTCAGGACAGGGGGTTCAGTGTTTAAACCTCATGTTTGGCTTGCCAGAGACTACGGGGCTCACCCAGATAGCTGTATCCCCGTAATGACCCTTCAGCAAACTGGGCATTAAAAGCCTAAAATGAGACATTGCCTTTTGAATTAGGAGTAAATCATGACTGAATTAGCTACACAACCTGCACAAGATTTAGCTGAGCCACCAACCCCATTGGTGTTCACCGATAGCGCTGCTGCAAAAGTGGCTGACTTGATTGCTGAAGAAGGTAATCCAGAATTGAAGTTGCGCGTATTCGTACAAGGTGGTGGTTGCTCAGGCTTTCAGTATGGCTTCACATTTGATGATGCCGTAAATGAAGACGACACACTCTTTGAAAAGAACGGCGTCACTTTGTTAGTAGACTCAATGAGCTTCCAATATTTGGTTGGTGCTGAGATCGACTACAAAGAAGATATCAACGGCTCACAGTTTGTGATTAAGAATCCAAATGCACAAACAACTTGTGGCTGCGGATCTTCTTTCTCTGCTTAAGAAAAAATTTAATTATTTAAGCAGGGTAGCAAGCGCCTAGAATTCTAGAGCCCTTCGCTCCCGTAACGGCTGGCAAATTTGCTGGCCGTTTTTCTTTATAGGCCCATGCAAGCCATGCAAAAGCGAGACCTTCAACTAGTTGTGGATCGATCCCGGCAGAATCACTAGTTGTAATCTCTAAGGGTTGTTTAAAGAAGTGTTGCGACTTCACTTTGAATAAATTCATTAGTGCATGATTTCTGGCACCACCTCCGCAGATAATCAGCTTCTGGGTCTGCGGGGCATAACGCGCTAGAGCCTCTAAGGCTGAGTGAGCTGTTAGATGAAGCAAGGTTGCTTGCACGTCTTCACAAAGAAAATTATCACCATTCAATTTTTCTTGTAACCAACCAAGATGAAAGTCATCTCTGCCTGTACTCTTAGGCGGCGCTTTTGTAAAAAATGGATCAGTCAGCATTCTTGCAAGCAATGCTTCATTAACTTTGCCTTGTAATGCCCAGTTGCCATTCTCATCAAATGCATTACCTTGATGTTCGTGTATCCAGGCATCCATCAACATGTTTCCTGGACCGCAATCAAAACCGGTCACTTGCCCATCCTTGGGAAGTAGCGTGAAGTTAGCAATGCCGCCAATATTGAGAATGGCTAAATTTTTATTTTCTACAAATTGCTGCGCATGAAACGCTGGGACTAAAGGGGCGCCATGCCCACCAGCAGCCAAATCTCGGCTTCTAAAATCAGCAATGACATCGATGCCTGTTTTTTCTGCCAAGAGAGCAGGATTGAGCGTTTGGTGGGTATAGGCCATTTCGCCAAGATGCGGTTGGTGGCGAATGGTCTGCCCATGAGCGCCAATAGCAGTGATATCTGACGCCTGCAATTTTGTCTTTTGAAGCAATTGATTTACTGCTTCTGCGTAAGCCAAGGCTAGGGCATTTCCAGCCTGTTTCTCCCGGTGCAGCTCATTAGTCCCAGGGCTTTGAAGCTCAAATAGGGCTTTGCGTAGTTCAGTACTAAAGGAGGTGCTCACCGCATCCAGGGCGCTTACTTCCCCGCTGGACCCAATCTTTGCCAGGACGGCATCTATCCCATCCAGGCTGGTGCCGGACATCAGTCCGATATAGAGGGAATGGGGTTTGTTCATGTGGCTCTCAGGAATGCGACAATTATGCTTTAGCAATTTAACTACTAATTTAACTGAATCAGCAATCCGAATCAGCATGACGGCTAAACCAGAACAAAAATACCCTTTGACCCCTGAAGTCTTTGCAGCTCTCGAAGTCACTAAGCGTGGCTGCGATGAGTTATTAGTTGAGGCTGATTGGGTTCAAAAACTGGCGCGCAGTCAGGCTACCAAGATCCCACTCAGAATTAAATTAGGCTTAGATCCAACGGCGCCTGATATTCATTTGGGGCATACGGTTGTTTTGAATAAATTGCGCCAATTGCAAGATTTAGGCCATACCGTTATTTTCTTGATCGGTGACTTCACCAGCATGATTGGTGATCCATCTGGACGTAACGCTACTCGCCCACCATTAACTGCAGAAGAAATTGCGGTTAATGCCGAGACTTACTATCGTCAAGCGAGCATGGTGCTTGACCCTGCAAAAACTGAAGTGCGTTACAACAGCGAATGGTGTGATCCATTGGGTGCGCGCGGCATGATTCAGTTAGCAGCGCGATACACCGTTGCGCAGATGTTAGAACGCGATGACTTTACAAAGCGCTACCGTAGTGGCGTACCCATCTCTGTGCATGAGTTCTTGTATCCATTGATGCAGGGCTACGACTCTGTTGCCTTGAAGAGCGACTTAGAGCTCGGTGGTACTGATCAGAAATTTAATCTCTTAGTTGGGCGCGAGCTCCAGCGTGAATATGGCCAAGAGCCTCAATGTATTTTGACGATGCCACTCCTGGTTGGTTTGGATGGCGTGGACAAGATGAGTAAGTCCAAAGGTAATTACATTGGCATCAGCGAGCCGGCGGGAGAAATGTTTGGCAAGCTTTTGAGCATCTCCGATGAATTGATGTGGGATTACTTCACATTACTTTCTTTCCGTCCAATGGCTGAAATCGACTTGATGAAGCAAGAAGTTGCCGCCGGTAGAAATCCAAAGGATTGCAAAGTGCTGCTAGCACAAGAAATTGTTGCACGCTTTCACTCTCAAGCTGCAGCTGAAAAGGCATTAGAAGACTTTAATCACCGCGCTAAAGGTGGTGTACCGGATGACATTCCAGAGGTCAATCTCTCCGGAGCCCCAATGCAAATCGCCAATCTTTTGAAAGCTGCTGGTTTAGCCCCATCCACATCAGAGGCTAATCGCAATATCGAGCAAAACGGTGTCAAGATTGATGGCGCAACGATCACTGATAAACATCTGAAAGTTGAAGCGGGAACTTATGTTGTACAAGTAGGCAAACGTAAGTTTGCGAAAGTGACGCTAGCTTAAATATCTAGACTAGCGCTGCCGCTAGGCGGCGTTAATCCAAAATGCTCATAAGCCTGGCGTGTTGCTACTCGTCCACGCGAGGTTCTCTGTAAGTAGCCCTGCTGAATCAGATATGGCTCAAGCACGTCTTCAATGGTGTCGCGTTCTTCGCCAATAGCTGCTGCCAAGTTATCGATACCCACTGGGCCACCATCAAACTTGTGCAAGATGGCTTCTAGTAATTTTCTATCCATTACGTCAAAGCCGCTTGGATCGACATCTAGCATCTTCAAGGCTGCATCAGCCATAGCTTTAGTAATGGTTCCCGTGCCTTTGACTTCTGCGTAGTCACGTACACGACGTAGTAATCGGTTTGCGATACGTGGAGTGCCACGTGCACGCTTAGCAATTTCTACTGATCCCTCTGGATCAATATCGGCCTTGAGCAGACTGGCTGAGCGATTAATAATTTTGGTCAGTTCTTCGGTGGTGTAGAACTCCAGTCTTGCCACAATGCCAAAGCGATCACGTAATGGATTGGTCAGCATGCCAGCACGGGTGGTGGCACCAATCAATGTGAATGGCTTGAGATCAATTTTTACGCTGCGTGCTGCAGGGCCTTCGCCAATCATGATGTCAAGACTGTAATCTTCTAGTGCTGGGTAAAGAATTTCCTCAACCACAGGAGATAGGCGATGAATCTCATCAATAAAGAGAACATCGTTTTCTTCTAGATTAGTTAGTAGGGCAGCAAGATCACCGGGCCTATCCAGTACGGGGCCGCTAGTTTGGCGCAAGTTAACGCCAAGCTCCCTGGCAATGATGTGGGCCAAGGTAGTTTTACCAAGGCCAGGAGGCCCAAATAAGAGAACGTGATCTAAGGCTTCTTGACGTGCTCTTGTGGCGCTGATGAAAATCTCTAATTGGGCGCGTGCTTTAGTTTGACCAACATACTCATCAAGTTGTTTTGGCCGTAGCGCTCTCTCAAAGACGGCCTCAGAATTACCCGCTGAGCCGCTCACAATGCGGTCATTGCCTTCCGGTAAATCTTCGGGGATGGAGCTTAGGTCGTCTGTATGAATTGCCATGTTTAGAGTTTAGTTCCGTTTGGCATTAGGCTTTAGATAAATACTTCAAGCCCATACGGATACCATCCGATACATTTGTCTCTGGCGGGATTTGCTTGAGCGCCAAGAGCGCTTCTTTTTCTGAGTAGCCTAATGCCAACAGAGCTTGCAAGACTTCGCTGCTAGCTTCAATCGCCTGTGATTTGCCGCCTGTAATACCCAGGTCAGGGGCTAACTTACCTTTGAGTTCTAGGCAAAGACGTTCAGCGGTTTTCTTGCCAATGCCTGGTACTTGAGTGAGGCGTCCAGCCTCTTGTAGGGCAATCGCTTGGGCTAACTCATTGACGCTCATACCAGAGAGAACTGCTAGTGCGGTACGGGAACCAACACCACTAATCTTGATGAGCTGTCTAAATGCTTCACGTTCAGTCTCGGTAGCAAAGCCAAAAAGTTGCTGCGCATCTTCACGAACTTGAAAGTGCGTAAGAAGCGTAATTTTTTGACCGGCTTGAGGAAGTTGATAAAGGGTACTCATAGGTACATCAACCTCATAACCAATACCTTGGCAATCTACCAAGAGACGGGGTGGATGAACTGAAACGAGAGTACCTTGAATGCGACCAATCATGTAGAGATCTTAACCTGTGATGTGTATTTTTACTTGCTACGTTTCTTTGGTGCTAATGCGGCGGTAGCTGCAGTTATAGCTTTTGGTATTTGCGCATGATGAGCGGCGCAGATAGCAACACCCAATGCATCAGATGCGTCAGTACCTGGGGCACGATTTAGTCTTAAAAGACGCTTAACCATCTCCTGCACTTGTGGCTTGGCTGCGCGACCTGTGCCAACAATGGCTTGCTTCACGCGCAGAGCGCTGTACTCGGCTACAGGAAGCTTTTCAGATACGAGCGCAGCGATCACGGCACCCCTTGCTTGACCTAGCATTAGCGTTGAACGAGGATTCACATTTAAGAAAACCTCTTCAATCGCAGCAGACTCAGGATGATAGGTCTCTAAAACTTCTTTAAGACCCGCATAGAGAGCGCCCAAACGTTCAGGTAAGCCTTTGGCTGGATCACCACTTTCAATCGTCCCAGAGGCTACGTAGGTCAGCTTTTGGCCGTCGACATCAATGACGCCAAAACCGGTAGTACGCAAACCTGGGTCAATTCCTATCCAGCGCATAAGTTTGTTTATTACTTCCTGTTTGCTTAGTGACGGAAGTGACGTGTGCCAGTAAAGATCATGGCAATACCATGTTCATTTGCGGCTGCAATGATTTCATCGTCACGCATACTGCCGCCCGGCTGAATGGCGCAACTTGCACCGCCATTGACGACTACATCCAAGCCATCACGAAACGGGAAGAAGGCATCGCTTGCAACGGCAGAACCTTTAAGGCTCAGGCCAGCATTCTCAGCTTTAATGCTGGCCATACGTGCAGAGTCAACACGACTCATTTGGCCTGCACCAATACCGAGAGTCATGCCATTTGCACAATAGACGATGGCATTGGACTTCACAAATTTAGCAACGCGCCATGCAAACATCATGTCATGCATTTCGCTTGGAGTTGGTAGACGCTTGCTGACAACGCGCATTTCATTTTCGAGAACATTTTTGGCATCAGGCGATTGCACGAGCAAGCCACCACCAACGCGTTTGAAATCAAACGTATTAAATGCAGTACCCAATGGAATCTCTAAAAGACGCACATTTTGTTTTGCAGCAAAGATTGCCTTTGCTTCATCGCTAAAGCTAGGGGCAATTAATACTTCTACGAATTGCTTGGAGATCGCTTCTGCCGCTGCACCATCGCAAGGAACGTTAAAAGCAATAATTCCGCCAAAGGCTGAGCTAGGATCAGTTTTGAATGCTTTTTGATAGGCTTCAAGAGCACTGGCTCCAACAGCTACGCCACAAGGATTGGCGTGTTTGATAATGACGCAAGCAGCAGCGCCACCAGCGTTACCGGTGAAGCTCTTCACACATTCCCAGGCAGAGTCAGCATCCGCAATATTGTTGTACGAAAGCTCTTTACCTTGAAGTTGCTTGTAATTGGCTAGCGCGCCATTAACAGGGTAAATATCTTTATAGAAGGCGGCAGATTGGTGTGGGTTCTCGCCGTAGCGCATCTCTTGTACTTTTTCAAAAGCAAGATGCAAAGTTTCTGGGTAAGCAGAACGCGCTTTGTGATCTAAATTATCGCCCAATGCAGAGAGGTAATTGGCAATAGCGCCGTCATACTGAGCAGTATGCGCAAATACTTTTTTGGCTAAAGCTAAATTTGTCTTATAAGAAACGGTATTTTTATTTGCCTTCATCTCAGCTAATACTGGGGCGTAATCTTCCGGCGAGATTAAAACGGTAACGTCTTGATGGTTCTTTGCGGCGGCTCGCAACATAGCAGGACCACCAATATCAATATTCTCTACAGCATCCTCAAATGAGCAACTTTCTTTAGCGACTGTCTCATTAAATGGGTATAGGTTGATGACGAGCATATCGATGGTATCGATTCCATGCTCTTTTAAGGCGGCCATATGTTCTGGGAAGTCTCTACGAGCTAACAAGCCACCGTGCACCATAGGGTGAAGGGTTTTTACGCGACCATCGAGCATTTCTGGGAATTTTGTTAGCGAAGAAACTTCAACTACTGGCAGATTATTTTCAGCTAGAAGTTTTGCGGTGCCGCCAGTAGAAATAAGCTTAACACCCTGCTCATGGAGGGCTTTAGCAAAAGGCACGATGCCATTTTTATCGGATACTGAGAGAAGTGCTGTACGGATCATAGTTTTCGGAGGGTTTAATTAAAAGAAATGACTTTGTGATGAATGCTTACTTCAGCAGCTGATGCTCAACGAGCTTCTTATGAAGTGTGTTGCGGTTAATACCAAGATACTGTGCTGCCAGTGATTGATTCTGTTTAGCGTGCTGCATAACTAGTTCCAGCATAGGCTTTTCTACAACAGCCAAGACCATTTGATAGATATCGGTTGGTGCAGTTCCTTTGAGGTCATTTAGGTAACCCTGTAGTTGGGTTTCAATACATTCGGTAATTGGGTGCTTATTGGTCATAACAGTCTATCAATACAAAAACAAGAAAATAAAAAATACAGCAGGGATTCGGCAGGAATTAAGCTGCCTCTAAAAATAGTAAGCGTTCAGAATGCAATTTCATCTCATCAAAATAATCATTCACCATTTGCAATTGGGTTTTGCAATCATCAGCAGTATTCATGCGCTGACGGAATGCATGTGAGTCTCGTAGACCTTTGCAATACCAACCGATATGCTTGCGAGCTGTGCGAAGGCCGATATGTTCACCATAGAACTCATAGTGATCTAAGAGGTGGGCATTCATAATCGCCTGAATCTCATTGATCTCAGGTGTTGGCAACTTGCTACCAGTTTCAAGGTAATGATTGATCTCGCGGAAGATCCAGGGGCGACCTTGTGCCGCACGTCCGATCATGATGGCATCAGCCCCAGTGATCTTTAAAACTTGCTCTGCTTTCTCGGGGCTTGTAATGTCACCATTTGCAACCACCGGAATGCCTACGTTACTTTTGACTGCAGTAATAGTTTCGTACTCAGCTTCACCGTGATATAGGTCAGCTCTAGTGCGACCATGAACCGTCAACATGGAGATGCCAGACTTTTCTGCGAGACGCGCAATCTCGATTGCATTTTTATGTTCGCGATCCCAACCAGTACGAATCTTTAAGGTAACTGGCACTGCATCTGGTCCAACACCGACAGCATTCACAACGGCTTCTAAAATTTTCTGCACTAAAGGTTCATCTCGCAATAGCGCAGAACCAGCAGCTACGTTGCAAACTTTCTTCGCGGGGCAACCCATATTGATATCAATAATTTGTGCGCCATGATCTACGTTAATTTTTGCCGCAGCTGCCATCATTGCTGGATCGGCCCCAGCGATTTGCACTGCGATAGGTTTGAATTCACCGACATGATTGGCGCGACGTTGTGTTTTCTCGCTTTTCCAAAGCAGGGCATTAGATGCCACCATTTCAGAAACCGCATAGCCTGCACCCAATTTCTTGCAAAGCTGCCTAAACGGGCGATCTGTTACCCCAGCCATGGGGGCTACAAATAGCTTATTTGCGAGTGTGTGAGGGCCAATGTTCATCAAAAAGGGGGCTTGGGCGGAAAGCATGACACTTTAGCACAGTCGACCCCAAATCTGCCTATTTTTTAGGCAGATTGCTTGTTACAGATCAAATCAGGAATACTTATATTTAGGGGCGATTTAAGCCCTTTAGTGCCTACCAAACATCATCTGGCGGGCTAAGGCTGTCTTTACTGGTGGAAGCCACTGAAGGGAGCTTAAAGCCAGTCCTCTGGCTAGCACAACTGGGGCAAGATTAGAGGTAAACACCCTGGCCATAAAGTCCGTTAGGCCAATCGTAGTTGTTCTATCAATTTTGCGGCTTTGAGCATAGCTTTGGAGCGCATTTTGGATATCTACTGGAGATTGATCTTCTGCTGACCCAGAAAATACGCCAACCAATTTTTCCGCCAGCAAGAAGGCATCCCTTAAGCCTAGATTTAACCCTTGGCCTGCTACCGGGTGCAAAGTTTGAGCAGCGTTACCAATCCACACTTCATTGTCTTTGGTAATTTCTTTGCGATAGTTCAAACCTAGCTCATATAAACGACGATCCTGAATTTTCAGAAAGCGACCAATGCGTGAACCAAATTCTTTTTCTAGTTCGTTTAAGAAATCGGCATCACTGAGTTGCAAGCGATGTCCTGACGACTCTGGTGAACCACACCAAACTAGATTCAAAATATTGGGGCCGTAATGACTTGGCAAAACTGCTAAAGGACCTTCAGCAGTAAAACGTTCCCAAGCATGATGGGGCGCCGCATTTTCTACCTCAACCAATCCGACTAAGGCTGACTGACCATAATCGCGACCAGATTCAACCCAATCTTGTGTTTTAAATAAGCCGCCTTCAGCATGCACGATACAGTTGGCGTGGATATTATTTTCTTCGGCTTCTTTATCGATATGTCGCCAAACAAAGTTGGGGCACTTTGCCTGAATCGCTCTTAAAGCCTGACGCAGTGTGATGTGGATATCACGATAGCGAATAATGTGCCCCAGGGCATCTTGATTGAGTTCTTCTCGGGTCATCAGGGCTCTGCCAAAGCGTCCAGCTTGTGAAACATGTACGCGATGAATTTGTGCGGATTCCTTTGGCCAAGCGTTGATCGTATCTAGTAATAGCTTGCTGCCATGTGATAGCGCAATGCCGCGACTATCGGCATTTGCTAAATCATCATCATTAATTGGATTGCGATCGAGTAGTGTGATTTTTGCATCTGGAAATTTCTGCAGTGTCCACGCGGCACAAGCAAGTCCAACCGGGCCACCGCCTTGAATCAAAATATCGCAATTGGATGAGCTCATTGGTAATTAAATGTGTTCAAGAGTTTTTCATGAGAGCTTCAATCTCATCTGCTTTGACGGGTACACCACGAGAAATTAATTCACACCCAGAGTTGTTAAGGACGGCATCATCTTCAATGCGAATACCAATGTTCCAAAATTTCTCATCCACATCGGCAGCTGGTCTGATATAGAGACCAGGCTCAATCGTAATTACCATGCCGCTCTTGAGGACGCGCCATGGCTTATCTTCACTAGATGAAGCATGGTTGGTCTCGCGATAGGAGCCTACGTCATGCACATCCATGCCCAACCAATGTGATGTGCGGTGCATGTAAAAGCGGCGGTAAGCACCTGTTTCTATGGCATTTTCAAGTGAGCCTAGATCGGCAAGCTTGATTAACTTTTCATCAAGTAAGCCTTGAGTTAGTACTTTCAGTGCTGCTTCATGCGGCTGCATAAAAGTATTGCCCGGTTTGGTCATGGCAATTGCGGCCTCTTGCGCAGCTAATGTAATGTCGTATAGAGCACGTTGCGGGCCAGTAAATTTTCCATTTACTGGAAAGGTCCGAGTGATGTCGGATGCATAACCATCCAGTTCGCAACCAGCATCAATTAAGCAAAGTTCGCCGCTACGTAATTCTGTTGAGCCTGCGCGATAGTGCAGGATGCATGAGTTAGCGCCACCAGCAACAATGCTGTTGTAGGCAACGTTTTGCGCACCGCTATTGCGGAACTCATGGAGCAATTCAGCTTCGAGTTGATATTCACGCATACCAGGCTTGCAGATTTGCATGGCGCGGATATGTGCGCGAGCAGAGATGGCAGCAGCACGGCGCATGATGTCAATTTCATGTGCATCTTTAAATAGACGCATTTCATGAATCAGCACTTCAATGTCATGAAACTCTGATGGTGGATTCACGCCTGAGCGAACTTGCCCGCGAACTTGTTTCATCCAATGACGCAAGCGCCTATCAGCCTCAGCACTTTCCGCAAGACGAATATAGACTGCGTCTTGATCTGCCATTAGCTCGCCTAGTTTTCGATCGAGCTCCTGGTTGCTATGCGCATATTCAACACCCAAAACTTCAGGCGCTGCTTCAGGGCCAAGACGAATACCATCCCAAATTTCCCTCTCGGGATCCTTGGGTCTGCAAAATAAATGAGATTGAAGTTGAAGATTTTTTCCATCACCATCAACTTTCATTACAAGGGTTGCGCCTGGTTCTTCAAAGCCCGTCAGATAGTAAAAGTCGCTATCGTGACGATATGGAAATTCACTATCGCGATTGCGAGCAATTTCAGGCGCTGTAGAAACGACTGCAATTCCGCCGCCAGTCTTAGCAAATATTTGTTTTGCTAATTCATTTCGACGAAGTTGATAAATATCTGGTTTATTCATATGCTGCATTAAGCTCTTGTAAGCGTTGTGGCGTACCTACATCGTGCCATGGACCGGTATATTTTTCACCGGTCACTTTATTTTGCTCCATCGCGGTTCTCAGCAAAGGGGCTAACTTGGCAGGCGCTCCGAATTCCAGGTCCTTAAAGAGGTCTTTGTGATAAACCCCAATCCCTGAGAAGGTTAGCTTTTCGCTCTCTACGGATTCAGTGTCTCCCACGGTGGTGTCTTGCAGGTAAAAATCCCCTTCAGGGTGCTGCACTGGGTTGGGAACCATGAGTAAGTGGGCCAATGGCTTACTTGGGTCAGCGCGCATTCTGGGGACTGTTTCCAATAGCGTACTTATAGGCAAATTGGGGCTAAATACATCTCCATTGATAACCAGAAAGTAATCATCGGGTGCAATTATGGGTAATGCCTTGCAAATTCCGCCCGCAGTCTCTAGAGCGCTACCTTCAGGGGAGTATTGGATGTTGAGACCAAATTGCTGACCGTTCCCGAGAGCTGCCTCAATTTTTTCACCCAACCAAGCATGGTTAATGACGACATTCTGAATTCCTGCCTTAGCTAAAGCTTCTAAATGCCAGGCTAGTAAAGATTTGTTCTGAATGGTTAATAAGGGTTTGGGTAAGACATCTGTGAGAGGTCGCATACGCTCACCTCTACCAGCAGCAAGTAAAAAACAAGGAATGAGATTGCTCTTATTCATCATGTATATCTAACTAGTCTTTACGAATGCGAGTCGATTCCAGAATGCGAGCCAAAGGCTTTAATTCAATATAACGATTGGCTGTTGCAATTGCATACTCAAGCACGAGTGGAATATCTTTGAGATAGCCGTCTTTGCCGTCGCGGTGATATAGCCGTGCAAAGATGCCAAGTACCTTAAGGTGACGCTGTAAACCCATCCATTCAAAATCACGATAGAAGTGACCAAAATCGTCTGGCATCGGCAACCCTGCCTTACGGCCTGCCTCCCAGAATTTAATAACCCAATCAATTACTCGCTCTTCTGGCCATGCAATATAGGCATCGCGCCAAAGAGATGCAGCGTCATAAGTAATGGGACCATAAACTGCATCCTGAAAGTCAATTACTCCAGGATTATTTTTTTCTGTAACCATTAAATTACGCGAGTGGTAATCACGATGAACATAGACTTTTGCTTGAGCTAAATTATTTTCAATAATGAGCTCAAATGATTTTTTTAGTTGATCCGATTGTTGTGTGCTGAGTTCAATGCTGAGATGTTTCTTTAAATACCATTCAGGAAGCAAATCGAGCTCTCGTTGTAACAATGCCTGGTCATAGTTTGGTAGGACGCCAGGCTTGCTTGCCAACTGCATTAAAACTAGCGCATGAGTTGCATCTTTATAAAGATGATCTGCAGTCTCATTATTCAGTTCAGCCAGGTAAGTTTTTGTACCCAAATCGTTTAATAGCAAAAAGCCTTCAGCAATATTTTGCTCTAGTATTTTTGGCACATTTAAACCAGCTTCTGAGAGCAATAAATCGACCTTAATAAAGGCATCTAAAGGCTCATGTTGGGGCGGTGCATCCATCACGATCAAAGTCCCAAAACTGGGGTTTTTAGATGTAATTCGGAAATAGCGCCGAAAGCTGGCATCAGCCGAGGCTGGTACCAAAGAGTCGAGATCTAATTGCCAGCTAGCTTCTAGGGCTTTTAGCCAGTTGCGGAGGGTGTTTAAGCGTGCGTCAGTCATGGTCGATTCGTATAATAAGGCGGTCTGGATCTATGAGTCATTATCGCCTTCGCGCCGGCCTTCGCGCCCCTCTTTTTTTGCATGTAACCCTGCGCGTAATGACCGGGGTGGTATTGCTGCAATTTACGCTCCAGGGATATGCTCAGGCTCCTGCTCCTTTACCCGCAAATGCACAGGCTAACTCGAACACTGTTTTATTGCCTGATCGTGGAAATGTCACCGTTTTAAAGTTGGATGATCAGTTACGTACCGGTGTACCAATAGACGATAGTAAAGCACTAACGTTTACATCTAGCGATGTCATTGAAGGTGTCGTTGACCGTAAGATGAAACTCAAGGGTCGCGCGCAAATGCGTCGTAACGGCGGAGTTATTAAAGCAGATGAAATCATTTACGACCCTGATACCGATATTGCAGACTTAATTGGGAATGCTGAGTTAACAAAAGGCAACACTACTTTTAAGGGTCCAACAGCTCAATTTAAAGTGGATGCACGCGAAGGTGAGATGGAGACGCCTACATATGAACTGCGTGACACCCGCGGTAACGGCTCTGCCAAAAAACTGACGATTGAAAACTCAGATATTTTTGTTTTTGATAAAGCCACTTACACCACATGTACACCGCAAAATATGGATTGGTATTTTTCGGCCAGCACTTTAGAGATTGATAACGAACAAAAAGAAATGGTTGGCACGCATGGTGTGATGCGTTTCTTCGATGTGCCTATTGCATATGTTCCATATTTCACTGCGCCTACATCTAATCAGAGGCGTACTGGCATTCTGGCACCGGTTGTTGGCTATAACTCTAATAATGGTTTTGATGCCACCCAGCCGTACTACGTCAATATTGCGCCTAATAGAGATTTATTGATTCTTCCGCGTTATATGAGTGAGCGTGGCTTGCAGGTTGGTGCAAATTATCGTTTTCTAGATAGCAAGTACAGCGGCACTTTGGCTGGCGATTATTTGGCTCATGACAATAAAACGGGAACCGATCGTTGGCGCTATGACTGGCAGCAGCGACAGGTGTTTAGTGGTGGTCTCGCACCAGGCGGTGTACCCCTCCCAGGCTCATGGACTGGTTACGCCAATATGTCGCGAGTTTCAGATAACTTTTATCCAACCGACTTCTCTCAAAGTATTGCTGGAGCAGTGACAAGTCAATTCCGTCAAGAGGTGGGGACGACTAAGGGATTAACGGGTAGCTTGAGTAATTGGAATGTGTCAGCAAGGGCTTTAACTTTCCAAACTTTGCAACCAGACCCAACTCCAATTCAGGCGCCTTACAACGTATTGCCAAACATTACTGCGGCTTACAACAATCGACTAACTCCTGCAGTAGCGGATACAAGTGGAAAGTATGTAACTTTGCCGACTGGACCTGCAACCACTTTCTCTGCTGATTACACGCGCTTCTCATACAACATCGGCGGTAATTTAGCAGCTACTGCACCAGGCGTATACAGTCAGGCAGATAGAACAGTGATTAAGGGTGCCATGGCCCTGCCACAAATAACACCAGGCTATTACATCACTCCAAAAGTGAGTTTTCAGTCAAACATGTATAACGCCACACCGTTTACAGCAACTGGTGCGCCAGTGGCGCAAGGCTTCACAATTCCAACTTTTAGCTTGGATTCTGGTTTGGCTTTTGAAAGAGATGCTGCTGAATTAAAAGGTTTTTATGGTCGCGATATGTTGTTAACTATGGAACCTCGCGCTCTGTATGTGTATACGCCATTTCAAAGTCAGGCGCAGACTCCTTTGTTTGATACGGCGGATGCTGGCTTTGGTATCTCGCAAATTTTTAGTGAAAATACTTTTATTGGTAATGACCGTATTGCCGACAACAATGCAGCTACTCTTGGTCTCACAAGTCGCATGATTGAGGCAAATACTGGAGCAGAACGTGCTAATGTCACATTAGCTCAAAAGCAGCAATTTACAGGGCAGCGAGTTGGCTTGAATGGCACGATTGCTAATCCCACTACCTATTCGGATACCTTAGGTTCCGGCTCAGTTCGATTACTGGGTAACTTTAGCGCAGATATTTTTGGACAATACAACACCCAACTCAATCGTTTTGTTCAAAGCACGGTTGGGGGTAGCTGGCGCCCAACCCAAGGTAGAAGTTTGAATTTCGGGTACCGCAATGTATGGTCTCCACCAGTTCAGGCATCCATTCAAAATAACCAGGCGTTTGTGCCCGCAGCAACCACTACAGATCAATACAATATTTCTGGGCAATGGCCTATTACCAGGGAAGTATCAGTCTTAGGTCGCTGGGGATACGACGCGTTGACAACTAAGACTTTAAATAGCTTGTTAGCTCTAGAGTGGAGCAGAGATTGCTGGACTTTCCGAGGTGCCTACTCTCAAGTTTTGAATACTTCCCAAATAACCACCACTCAGGTGCTATTTCAAATCGAATTTAGGGGCTTTGGTAGCGCCGGCAGCAATCCAGTTGATATCATGAGGCTAAATGTTCCTGGATATATGCCTACCTCTAAGCCTATACCACCTTCAACATACGAGAACTATCAATGATGCTTTGTATGAATCGTTTTAAAAAGATCAGCGTTCACGCCATATTTATTGGCTTGGGATTGTTTGTGAATGTCACATTTGCTCAGGATGCAGCAAAATCAAATACTGTTGCTGAGAGCAAGATTCGTAATATTGATGGTGTGGCTGCGGTAGTTAACACGGGTTTTGTCACTCGCAAAGAAATTGATGATCGAATTGCAGCACTGAAAAAGCAGGGCGTGAAACTGCCTGAAGATGGGTCTTTGCGAAAAACAATTTTGGATCGTCTTATTCTTGAAAAAATTCAATTACAAAATGCTGAGCAAGAGGGTATATCTGTAAGCAATAAAGAGCTAGACAAGATCATTGGCGATATAGCTGCAAAAAATAAATTAACAGTTGCGGAATTTAAAGCAAAAGTCATTGCTTCAGGTTCTACTTTCGAGCGCTACAAACAATTACTCCGTGATGATATCTTGATCACACGGTACCGAGAGCGTGAAGTTGAGGCTAAGCTCAAAATATCTGATGCTGAAATCGATAACTTTATTACCGAGCGCACCAGGGCAATGACCTCCGGTGGGACGCAGCGATCAGCGCCAGCAGCTAAGGGCGAGCCAGAAGAAATTGATGTTGCCCAAATCTTTATTCCTGTGGATGGTGGTGCTGGTGCTGGAGCACAGGCTGAGGCCAAAAAGAAAGCTGATGCTCTATTGCGGGATGCGCGTGGCGATGTTGATTTCTTGCAGTTGGGCGCTATGGCTGCAAAAGAAAATCCCAAGATTAAGTTTCAGGATTTGGGTTACCGTACCCCCGATCGTTTGCCGCAATTATTTTATGAGGCCATTCGAAATACTGGTGGGGGACAAGTGGCAAATACAGTTGTAAAGAGTCCTGCCGGTTACCACGTTCTAAAGGTTTTGGATCGCCGGGCAGCAGGAGCGAGTGTCCCTCCTCAGCAGGCAGCTGTACCAGATGCTGGCTCAACCACTCCGCAAAATATCCCTATTACACAAACCTTATCTCGTCATATTTTGCTGCGTAATCGTCCTGGTTTAAGTGATCAAGATGCTGAAAGACGCTTGCAGGGATATCGCGATCAGGTGCGCGCTAAGACGGCAGATTTCGCTGAGCTGGCAAAAAAATACTCTGAAGATGGTTCGGCACCAAACGGTGGCGATCTGGGGTGGATGAGTCCTGGCGACTTGGTTCCAGAGTTTGAACAGGCCATGAATCGTTTGCAAATAGGTGAAGTCAGCAATCCAGTTAAATCTGAGTTCGGTTGGCATTTGATTCAAGTGATGGATCGTCGTGAAGGTCAGCTGACTGTAGAGAAACAACGTCAATTTGCACGCGCAGCAATCCGTGAAAGAAAATTTGATCAAGCTTATCAAGAGTGGATGCGCGAATTACGTGATAACGCCACTGTCAAAATTCTGAACGTGGATGATGAAGCAAGTAGCACCCCTCGTTAATCTGGCTATAAGTACCGGCGAGCCAGCCGGTATTGGGCCCGAGGTTTCTCTTGCTGCCGCTGTCGAATTTTTGCGCGAACAGAATGGCGTCGCCATTACCTTGCTCGGCGATGATCATTTATTGACTCTACCAAAAAACATTGATCCATCATTAGCTAGTCGATTGCAGGTTGAGTCTATTAAGCTTAAAACGCCGGTTGTTTCAGGCGTCTTGAATCCCCAAAATGCTCAGTATGTCATCGCCCTATTAGATCAAGCGATTAATGGTTGTCAGCAAGGTCGTTTTGACGCGATGGTAACTGCACCACTTCAAAAAAGCATCATTAACGATGCCGGTACTCCTTTTACGGGGCATACCGAACACCTTGCGCAGCGATGCAATATTTCTCATGTGGTCATGATGTTATGTGCACCATTGCCTACTGGATTTTTAGGGCTTGAGTCCCCTAGGGATTTAAGAGTAGCCTTAGTGACCACCCATGTGCCGTTGAAAGATGTGCCACAGGCCCTCAGTTATGACTTGATATTGGAAACAATTCAAATTGTGAATCGAGATTTGCAGAGAAAATTTGGCATAGCAAACCCAGTTGTGCGTATGGCCGGTTTAAATCCTCATGCTGGAGAGTCTGGCTACTTGGGGCGCGAGGAAATTGAAATCATTACGCCTGCAATTGAAGCGGCTAAGGCAATGGGCATTCAGGTATCTGGCCCTTATCCAGGTGACACAATGTTTGATCCTGAATCAGTTGCAACGGTAGATGCTTTTATTGCGATGTATCACGACCAAGGTTTAGCGCCTTTTAAGTTTGTCACTTTTGGCAATGGTGTAAATGTAACCTTGGGATTGCCAATTATCCGCACCTCAGTAGATCACGGAACTGCTTTAGATATTGCTGGCAAAGGTATTGCTGATTTCGGCAGCATGCTTGAAGCTTTACGCCTGGCTTATCAATTAGCCGTCAATCAAAGAAAGCAACCCTAATACATGCATCGTGCACGTAAACGATTTGGTCAGAACTTTTTACAGGACAACGGAATTATTTATTCCATTGTTGCCTTAATTAATCCCACCGCTGATGCGCATGTGATTGAGATTGGTCCAGGTCTTGGTGCATTAACACTACCTTT
The DNA here is from genome assembly GCF_027924165.1 of Polynucleobacter yangtzensis. Lineage (NCBI taxonomy): Bacteria > Pseudomonadati > Pseudomonadota > Betaproteobacteria > Burkholderiales > Burkholderiaceae > Polynucleobacter > Polynucleobacter yangtzensis. The sequence continues at coordinate 1,781,189 of NZ_AP026973.1, read as the reverse complement.
ATTAGAGAATCTTGATCATTTAGATCTTTTAGAGATTGATCGTGATTTGGTCGCTTTTTGGAATGAAAAAAATCTCAAAGGCCTAACGGTGATCGAGGGAGATGCCCTCAAGTTTGATTTCTTAGCATGGGCGCAGAATCGCGCTGGCAAGAAGGGTTTATGTAAGGTAGTCGGTAATCTGCCTTACAACATCTCTTCACCGCTTCTATTTCATTTGGTTTCTGCTGCAAATTCAATTGATGAACAAGTCTTTATGTTGCAAGCAGAGGTTGTGGAGCGAATGGTTGCTAAGGAAGGAAGTTCGGATTTCAGTCGTCTTTCCGTGATGCTGCAAGCTCGTTACGATATGGACTTGGTGCTGGAAGTTCTGCCTGAGGCTTTTGATCCGCAGCCTAAGGTGAATTCAGCTGTAGTGAGAATGATCCCCAGAAGAGATTTCACCTTGAGTGATATCCAGTGGAGCGCTTTGGAAAAAGTAGTTGCTGCAGCCTTTTCCCAAAGAAGAAAAATGCTTCGAACCAATTTACAAGCATTTGCTGACAGGCTTAATCTAACTGAAATTGAGCTCAAAGCAAGAGCACAAGATATTTCAGTAGATCGTTATATTGAGTGGGCTAAGGTTTTAGCTGCTTAAGTCAGCCCCAGGGGTGTCTGACGTATTAAACGTTTAGAAACAATTCTATTTGTACGCGCTTGGGTCAATAACGCGCATTTCAGATTCAATCCAACCTTCAACCTCTTTCTGAAGCTGTTCTGCTGACTTGTTGGCTGAGCTGATCGCAGGCCCTATTGAAAAAATGACTGTACCTGGATTCTTGATAAAGCTATTTTTTGGCCAGCAGCGCCCAGCATTGTGTGCAATTGGGATGACAAGTGCATCGGTAGCGCTGGCTAGGCGTGCGCCGCCTTTGCGGTAAGGCTTGGTTGAGCCTGTGGCTGTTCTGGTGCCCTCTGGAAAGAGCATGATCCATTTGCCTTCACTTAAGCGCTTGCGCCCTTGGGTGGCTACAGAATGGGCTGCAGTCTGTTTGTTGGAGCGATTAATGTGAATCATTTTGAGCAAGGCTAATGCCCAACCAAAGAAAGGGATCCAGAGTAGCTCGCGCTTAAATACAAAACAAAGTTGTTTTGGTAGCAAGGCAATATAAGCGATCGTCTCGTAAGCAGACTGGTGTTTGCTAAGGATAATGACGCGCTCATTGAGCACCGCTTGCATGTTTTCCATGCCGCGGATTTCATAATGAATTCCGCATAGCGGCTTCAGTAGTGCAATAACGATTTTGTTCCAGAGCCCAATAAAGGTATAGCGATTTTCGGGGCTTAAAAAAGGAAATGCCAGCATGCACAACACAGACCAAATGGGTGTGAACACTACTAGAAATATGGCAAAGAGAATCGAGCGAATGAATTGCATGATGAATTTAGGCCTTATCTTCTAAAAGTGCATTAGCAAAAGCCAAGAGATCGGCATGTATTTGGGTGCCATCTGGTAGATTACCTTTAGCCAGCGTCTTTTCGCCTTTGCCGGTGAGAACCAAGTGGGGTGTTGCTCCTAAAGCAACACCAGCTTGAAGATCACGCAAAGAGTCACCCACAATAGGGGTACCGGTAAGTGGCTTGATGCTGTCAGTTTTTTTATAGCGCAAAGCAATTTCTTTCATCAGGCCAGGCGCAGGTTTACGGCAATCACATTGATGCGCATCCTGGTGGGGGCAAAAGAAGATGCTGTCGATACGACCGCCCAACGGCTTAAGCAAGGCCTCCATTTTGCTATGCATCGCATGCAAATCATTGATTGTGAAGTAGCCTCTGGAGAGGCCTGATTGATTTGTCGCTATAGCAATTTGGTAGCCTGCTTGATTTAGCAGAGCTATTGCTTCAAGACTGCCTGGGAGTGGAATCCACTCATCCACCGACTTGACGTAATCATCACTGTCTTCATTGATCACGCCATCGCGATCGAGAATGATAAGTTTAGAAGAGCTGGTGCTCATGCTAATTTGCCAAGATCGGCAATGAGATTCATTTTCTGGTGAAGTTGTTGCAGAAGAGCTAAGCGGTTATCGCGCAGCTCAGGATTCGGATCCATTACCATCACATCAGCAAAGAATTGATCAATTGGACCACTTAAAGCTACAAGAGATCTCAATAGTTCTACAAATTGACGTTTTTCATAAGCCGCATTGATTGTAGGTGTAACCGCTTCCAATGCTTGATGTAATGAAGCTTCTGCTGGAATTTGTAGTAATTTTGCTGAACAAGTCGCAGGGATGGCAGTAGTCGTTTTCTTGAGGATGTTGCTAATGCGCTTATTTGCGGCTGCAAGCTGAGCAGCTTCTGCAAGGGCATTAAATTCACGCAATGCAGTTAAGCGTTCGATCAGATCATTAATTTGGGCTGGATCTTGACTTAAAACAGCATCAATTTCTGCGCTAGTAAATGCTTTGCCAGCAACAGATTGGTCGCGTAGATAGGCGCGTAAGCGATCGATGATGAAAGCGTAGATATCAGCAGCCTTTGCCTTTTCTTGCACATCAGCCTGTGGAAACTGCGCACGAGACAATTCAATGAGTTCAGGCAAATTGAGTGAAAGATTTTTTTCTAAGAGCAAACGGCAAATACCAAGAGCATGACGGCGCAATGCATATGGGTCTTTATCGCCCGTTGGCGCGAGACCAACCCCCCAAATACCAACGAGAGTTTCTAATTTGTCGGCAATTGCCAGAATGGTTCCAGTTTGGGTTTGCGGCAATGCATCGCCCGCAAAGCGTGGCATGTAGTGTTCGCTGCAGGCGCTAGCAACATCAGCATTCTCACCATCATGATTGGCGTAGTAGCGACCCATGATGCCTTGAAGCTCTGGAAACTCGCCAACCATATCGGTCAATAAGTCTGTTTTAGCAATTTCAGCAGCACGTGAAGCAAGTTTTTCATCGGCATTCAGTTTTTTGGCGATGCCTACAGCAAGGCCTTGAACGCGCTTGGTGCGGTCTAGCTGGTTGCCTAATTGATTGTGATAAACCACTTTGCCAAGATCGACTACACGTGAAGCTAGCGGGCGTTTTTGATCTTGCTGAAAGAAGAAGCGGGCATCCGATAAGCGAGGACGCACAACACGTTCGTTACCAGAAATAATCGCATGAGGCTTATTGGTTTCAATATTAGAAACAATCAAGAAACGATTGCGTAACTTGCCTTGCTTATCGGTTAACGCAAAGTACTTTTGATTGGTTTGCATTGTCAAAATCAAGCATTCTTGTGGAACTTCCAAGAACTCTTGATCGAAGTGGCACTCATAGATAGCCGGCCATTCGACGAGGGCAGTCACTTCATCTAAGAGGCTGTCTGGCATCAAAACTAAATCATCGCCAGCCGCCTTTAAAAGTTCAGCTTCAATTTGTGCGCGACGCTGGTTAAAGCTAGGAATAATCTTAGCTTTGGATTGCAAATCGGTTTCGTATTGATCTGCGCTAGAAACCGTTACATTGCCAGGCGCCAGGAAGCGATGCCCTTCAGTTTGATTGGCAGCATCAATGCCTAAAGCACTGATATTGAGAATGGTGCTCCCATGAAGTGCGATGATGCGGTGAGCAGGGCGGGCAAACTGCACGTCAGCCAATTGACCATTTTTCTGCAGCACTTGGTAGTGCATCATTTTTGCAATGGGTAGCTTATTTAATGTTTGCTCAAGAGCGGTTTGAGCAGTTTGCTCAAGTGCGGCCCCTTTGGCAATGACATTAAGGTAAAGAGCTTCATTTTTACCTTCACCAGCTTTTTCTAATGTGGCGAGATCAACATCTGCATATCCAAGGGCGCCTAATTTTTTAAGTAGGGGTGGAGTTGCTTTACCTTCAGCATCGAATGCAATGCTCGTTGGCAGTAATTTTTCACGTACGGGATAGTCCGGCGCTTGATTTAAAACGTCCGTAATTTGAACCGCTAAGCGACGGGGTGTTGCAAACCCAGTAACTTTAGAACCTTCAGTTGCTAAGCCAGCAGACTTAAGTGCAGTGAATATACCTTCGCTAAAGGCGTCACCTAGGCGACGTAATGACTTTGGAGGCAATTCTTCTGTAAATACCTCAATCAATAAAGTGGCTGATTGTGGTTTTGAATTAGATGTGCTCATAGATGGAATGCAGAAATCTCGATGCGCTTAAGCCTGAGCTTTAGCTTGACGTTGACACATTGGGAAACCCAGCTTTTCTCTGGACTCAAAGTAAGCCTGGGCAACAGCACGAGAGAGATTGCGGATGCGTCCAATATAGGCTGCGCGCTCAGTAACAGAGATAGCGCCACGAGCATCCAGCAAGTTAAATGTATGTGCTGCTTTTAAAACCATTTCGTAAGCAGGCAGAGCAAGTGGAACTTCCATCAAACGCTTTGCTTCGCTTTCATAGTTTGTGAAGTTGGCAAAGAGTAAATCAGTATTGGAGTGTTCAAAGTTGTAGCAAGATTGTTCAACTTCATTTTGGTGATACACATCACCGTAAGAAATGCCATCTGCCCACACTAAGTCGTATACGTTAGAGCAGTTTTGGATATACATTGCCAAACGTTCGATGCCGTAAGTAATTTCACCAAGGACAGGCTTGCAATCTAAGCCACCAACTTGTTGGAAGTAGGTGAACTGTGTCACCTCCATCCCGTTAAGCCAAACTTCCCAGCCGAGACCCCAGGCGCCAAGCGTTGGGTTTTCCCAGTCGTCTTCCACGAAGCGGACATCATTTTCTTTAAGGTCTAAGCCGAGTGCAGCGAGAGATCCTAGATAAAGATCGAGAATATTTTCTGGGGCTGGTTTAAGTACTACCTGGTATTGATAGTAGTGCTGCAAGCGATTTGGGTTTTCACCATAACGACCATCTTTGGGTCTACGCGATGGCTGCACGTAGGCAGCTTTCCAAGGCTCTGGACCAATGGCGCGTAAGAAGGTGGCGGTATGAGATGTACCGGCGCCTACCTCGAGGTCGATAGGTTGCAATAGGGCACAACCTTGTTGGTCCCAATAATCTTGAAGTTTGAGAATGATTTGCTGAAAAGTAAGCATGATTAACCTGGCTAAGCCATTGATTTTACATGGCTAGGGCACTCAAGAGTTAAAAATGCCTAAAAACGTCTATGGCGAATGAGACCCCAGAGCAAGAGAAGGCAAGAAAGACCCAAAATCGGTAAATTGCCCCAAATGACATAAGGTGTTTTTCCAGAATAGGCTTGGACTTGGGTGCTTAGGGTGCCTTGGGTAAATTCAGGAAGATCTTGCAATACTTTGCCATCAGGGCCTAAGACGGCTGTAATGCCTGTGTTGGTGGCGCGCAAAGCAGGCAGCCCAGTTTCTAAAGAGCGTAGCTGTGAGAGCCTGAGTTGCTGGGTCGAGGCCTGAGATTCACCAAACCATGCAAGATTGGTCATGTTGATAAGTAAATTCACTGGCTGGGCGCTGTGCTGAATCCGAGAGGCCAACTCACCACCAAAGACATCCTCATAGCAAATCGTAATAGCAGCATGAATATCTGCTTGACCCTTGCGCACAATCGCAAACGGAGGTTGATCTAGTTTTCCTCTAGCAAAGTCGCTCATTGGTACGTGAAATGCTTTAACGAACCATTGGAATCCAGGTGGAATAAATTCTCCGAAAGGAACAAGGTGCGCTTTATCGTATTGATAAGCTGGTGTATTTGGCGAGAGTCCAGTAGCGCGATTGGAATACTGTATGCCAAGCTCCCCAGGCACTTCACCAATTAAACCAACAAGAACATTGCTATCACTGCTGTTAGAGAAATCTTGTAGGTAATTTAGTAGGCCGATTGGTAAATTCGGAATAGGCCATGGGAATGCAGTCTCAGGAATGATGATGAGATTGGCTGCTTTCTTGGTAATTTCACCGGCATAAAAATCAATCTGTTGGCCAATCGCTTGAGGATTAAATTTCAGACTTTGTTCAAAGTTGCCCTGAATGAGTCGAACGCTAATAGGTTCTCCAATGGGCTTAGTAAAGGTAAATAGGCCGGCAAATTGAGTCAGGCTAATAGCTGCCACAATCAGGAGCGCGCTGGAAGCGCGGTGTTTGCGAGCTTGATAAAGTTCCCAGGAGGCCCAGACTGCCAGGAAGGTGCAAGTCAGCCCACCAAAGAAGGGCGCAATTAGGGCGAATGGTCCAGTAAATTGGGTTTCAGCAAAACCCATCCAGGGAAATCCCGTAAAGATGTAGCCACGCAAAAATTCTGCAATAACCCAGCTTGCTGCTAGAAACAAACCAGTGAATCGATTCTTTTTAAATAAAGGAATTGCTAGTGTAGCTATCGAAAAGTAGATGGCCACGTAAGCAGAGAGTAAAAATACTCCCATGCAAGCAAGTAGTGCATTCATACCGCCAACGTCATGCAAGCTAATGTACAACCACCATAGACCTACGACAAAATATCCAATACCAAATGTGAGACCTAAAGCAAATTGTTTTTTGACAGAGGGTGAAGGGTGGGAATCAAAACGCCACCAGAGAATGCTTAAAAGAGGAATCTGAATCCAGCCGCCGTAAGGAAGCTCTGCAGCCAGAGCAAGTGCTGCCCCCAATAACAGCAAGATAAACACTGAAAATATTGTGACGCTTTTGTGCTGCTGATAGGGGTGCTGATCAAACAAGGTAAATCTCAGTCAGATTTTTTATTGGTTTGTCGCGCAAGCAAAATATGAATTTGTCTTGGGTCGGCGCGCTGCACCTTAAATTCAATTCCGTCGATTTCAATAAGCTCACCCATCTTAGGTACACGGCCAAGATGTTGAATAACTAAACCAGCCACTGTCTCGATATCTTCAAGCTCGAAGTGGGTGCCCAGTGCTTTATTAAATTGCTCAAGCTCCGTAATACCTTTGACGCGGATGTCTCCGTTATCTAGGGAAATGAGATTATCTGCCTCTTCATCAACGTCATGCTCATCTTCAATATCGCCAACGATTTGCTCAAGGACGTCCTCGATCGTAATAATTCCTGCTACGCCACTATATTCATCAACCACAATCGCTAAGTGATTGCGATTATCTTTAAAGTCGCGCAATAAAACACTAAGACGTTTGGATTCTGGAATAAAGACGGCAGGTCGCAACCAGTCGCGCACCTGAAAATCTTTTTCTGTGGCGTGACGCAATAAATCTTTGGCTAGCAAAATGCCGATGACATTATCTCGACTACCTTCAAATACTGGAAAGCGGGAGTGTGCCGCTTCGATCACATTCTTAATAATCTCAGGAAGCGCTTGACCGATGTCGATCCAATCAATCTGGGCGCGCGGTACAAGAATGTCACGTGCGGATAATTGACCTACCTGAAAGACGCCTTCAATCATTGAGAGGGCATCTGCATCTATTAAGCCCTCGGCTTGTGCCTCACGAAGGGTTTCAATCAGTTCTTGACGGCGTTCGCCAGGCTCCGTTGGCTGAGGGGTTAAAAAATCAGCTAAACGGTCTAAAAGGGATTTATTGGGGTCAGGCATATAGCAAGAATAGCGTAGAAATAAGTCAAATCATTGATAAGGGTTAGCAAAGCCCATTTTTTGGAGAGTCTGGATTTCCAGGGTTTCCATTTTCTTTGCATCTTTGGCCGCTTCGTGATCGTAGCCTTGGGCGTGAAGGCAGCCATGCACAACTAAATGCGCCATATGGGCCTTCAGTAATTTATCTTGTTCTTTTGCTTCCTTCTGCAATACAGGGAGACAGAAAATGATATCTGCTACCAATTCATTTTTTGAAAGCTCGTAAGGAAAAGTGAGCACATTAGTTGCGTAATCTTTTTGGCGAAAAGCTAGGTTTAACTTTTTGCCTTCGGTGGCATTTACAAAGCGAAGTGTCATCACGCCGCCAAGAGGTGTTGCACTCTTAACCCATTTTTTTATTAAAGCGGGCGAAGCGATTTTGCTAAGAGTAGATTCAATTGCGGTACTAGCGTATTGCAAGTCAATTTTCAGTTTAGGTGGATTGACTTTGTTCTTAGCTGACATTTACTTCTACCAATTCACCCCTAAGGGTGTAGTTAAGGACTTCGGTGATGCGTATGTCTACGATCTGACCAATGAGACTCTCAATATCTTGATCCGGTGCCGTGAAATGAATGACGCGATTATTTTCGGCACGTCCTTGCAAGTTAATACCGTCTTTAGCAAGACCTTCGATCAGCACTCGTTCAGTATTACCCAACATTTTTTGGCTAATTTGATTTGCCTGACCCTCAACAAGAGCTAGTAATGTTTGAAGGCGCTTCAGCTTGACATCGTAAGGCGTGTCATCGTGTAAGTTTGCAGCTGGTGTTCCTGGGCGTGGGCTGAAGATAAAACAAAAACTATTGTCAAAATTTAATTCTTTGACCATCTTGAGTAGCTTCTCAAAGTCTGCTTCAGTCTCTCCTGGAAAGCCCACAATGAAGTCACTCGATAGAGTGAGATCAGGCCGCACTGCGCGCATTTTGCGAATGATGCTTTTGAACTCTAATGCTGTGTAGCCACGTTTCATGGCTGACAACATAGCATCAGATCCATGTTGGACAGGGAGGTGTAAGTGGCTTACAAGCTTCGGTACTTTTGCATAGACATCAATGAGGCGCTGTGTAAATTCCTTAGGGTGGCTAGTAGTAAATCGAATTCGTTCAACCCCTGGAATTTCAGCAATGTATTCGATGAGAAGAGCAAAGTCTGCGATCTCTTCGGTACCGCCCATCTTACCTAAATAAGCATTCACATTTTGACCTAGCAGGACGATTTCTTTCACACCCTTACTGGCAAGGCCCGCTACTTCGGTGAGTACATCGTCAAAAGGCCTGGAAACTTCTTCGCCGCGTGTGTAAGGTACAACGCAGTAACTACAGTATTTAGAGCAGCCTTCCATGATCGATACATAGGCTGAGCCACGGGTTTGTCGTGATGCCGGCAGATGATCAAATTTTTCAATTTCTGGAAATGAAATGTCTACTTGAGAGATGCCTGTTTTACGTCTTTCTGCAATGAGATCAGAGAGGCGATGCAATGTTTGCGGGCCAAAGACCACGTCAACATATGGTGCGCGACTGACAATTTGCTGACCTTCTTGACTTGCTACGCAGCCACCAACACCAATCAATAGGTTGGGTTTTGTTTTCTTAAGCTCGCGAAGTCGACCTAGGTCCGAAAAGACTTTGTCTTCAGCTTTTTCGCGAATAGAGCATGTATTGAGAAGGACAACATCGGCATCTTCTGGTCGATCTGTCATGACCATGCCCTCGTCGGCATGTAATAGGTCGGCCATCTTGCCCGAGTCATACTCGTTCATTTGACAGCCGAAGGTTTTGATATAGAGCTTTTTCATATGCCGTTCTCAGGTTTATAGCTGGGGGCGAAGCTCAGATTTTACTGCCTAAGTCTTGTCGAGGCCTCAGATGAGTCGATAAGCCAAGATAGCCACAATTGTGGGTGGAATGGCGGCGATTAATAAATAGAGTGCCGAAACTGCACCATTTGGGAAGTGTTGTCGCAGGATGGCAATGCCGGCTGGGTTAGGTGCATTGGCAATAACGGTTAGACCTCCACCTGCTACTGCACCTCCTACTAAAGCAAGCTTGAATTCTGGTGATGTTCCAGTTACCAATGAGCCTAAATAAGTGAGCGCTGCATTATCAGTAAAGGCGGTGAGAACCAGACTGCCATAGAACACTGCGGTAGGACTCATTCTTTCAAGAATGGGTTGTAGCCACCAGCCTTGTAATGAGCCTACTACGACTAAGCCGCCCAAGAAGAAGCCGACTAGCAAAGCTTCTTTCAGAATTAATGGGCTTTGATGTTTTGGGTAAGCAGTGGTGTAGCCGATAAAGAACAACAGAATCCAGGTAAAAATAATCGGATCATGTGCAAAGATCACTACTCCACACAAGAAGAGTAGGTGCACTGAAATTACGGCCAATGGAATCTTGACTTCTTTCTTGTCTGTATTGGGCTCAACCAGTTGGCGATGGAATAAAAGTGTGACTGCTAGAGCATTAATAAAAATGGCTATGCAGGACTCGATGCCAAAGTTGGCAAACATAAATGCTGAGCTCCATCCCCAGGTAGAGGCCACCATCAGTACTGGTGGCGCAGCAAAGTTAGTGAGTGTTCCACCGATTGAGATGTTAACGAAGAGAACCCCGAGCGTTCCAAATAGGAGGGCTGTTGAGCATTTATGGCGATAGACCAAATCACGCAGCAGAAAGGCTGCCAGGGTCATCGCAGCTGGTTCGGTGATGACTGAGCCTAGAAGAGGGGTAATCGCCAGAGTTAGAAAATATAAAGCGGGAGCACTTTTAATGCGTAATAGATATTGCAATACTGTAGCTAAAGCATGCAGAATTTTCGTCGCAAAATACAAAATAGGTTTTGTGCCGGCCACAATCATGATGGCAAAAACAAATAGCGGTTCAGTGAAGTTGCGTTTATTTAAAAAATCTTTAGCAGTAGCTAGGCCATCATTTAAAGAGATGAAAATAACCAAGATGGCGGCCCAAAAGCCAAAAACGATTTCTACTTCGCCGAGAAGGTGCCAAAGCCCTGCGTGCCGTGGAGATTTTTTGGCGATAGATTCAAAATAACCAGTGCAAAAAGTATGCAAAACTGCAATTGTAAAAATAATACTTGCGCCAAGTTCTGTCGGGGTAAAGTTCATAGCAGAATGGTAGCAGGTACTTAATAAAAATGAGGCATTGTTAATTTAGGAGATTTTGGTGAAATTAAAGATTGGATATCAAGAGCTCATTCAAAGTGCGATGACTGAAATCGAGACTCTGTCTCTGGAAAAAGCACAGCAACTATTAACAGACCCCAACGTGGTGTTTGTGGATATTCGTGATATCCGTGAATTGGAGCGAGAAGGCATGATTCCCAATGCTTTTCATGCCCCCAGAGGAATGTTGGAGTTCTGGGTTGATCCTGATAGCCCTTATTACAAGCCAATTTTCGGCGAAGGTAAGAGACTCATTTTGTATTGTGCCTCCGCTTGGCGTTCAGCTCTATCCACTCAAACGCTGCAGAGAATGGGCGTGCCCAATATTTGTCATTTGGAGGGCGGTTTTAGTGCGTGGAAGAAAGCACAATTACCAACGGTGGAAAAAGCAAGCAAACCCCATTCCAGTTAAAGTCATCTTTAATCGTGTTCAAGTATCAATTATTTATTTAGGATCTTTATGAGAAAAGTCGTGTCACAGTTTGGCAATGGTCCACTTCAGCAAAAATTGACTGCTGGTGATTTACATTTCTTATCGGATGCGGAAGTCTCTAAAGGCGGTGAGGGAGCTGGACCTAGTCCTCATGAGTATCTTGGTGCCGCATTGGCAGCTTGTACATCAATGACTTTGAAAATGTATTCCGGTCGCAAAGCAATGAATTTAGAGAACGCCATTGTGACTGTAGATATCGAGCGAACGAATGATGTTGAAGTCTTTTCTCGCGAGATTCTATTGCGGGGAAATTTAAGTCCAGAAGAAAAAGAGCGCTTGCTGGAGATTGCTGATAAGTGCCCGATTCACAAAGCATTGGCCGGGCAGATCCAAATAAAAACCCAGCTGGTAAATTAATACGAGCTGGGTTGTTTTGCGGCATCCAGGCCAGAGAGGCCCTGAATATAAAGCTTAACTAGACGACTTAATTAGGCGCCTTAGCTGGCTGATTATTTTTTCCAGCGTTGTAGCCAGAGTTGTACTCAGATGCTTGCTCTTTCTTATAAGCGTCGTATACATAACCAGAAGCTGCGCCAACGGCTGCGCCACCAACTGCGCCCCAGATAGGATTGCCGTGGAAGATTGCAGTGCCAACAGCGCCAGCTGCTGCGCCAATGCTCGCGCCTGAGAGTGTGCGTTGTTCAGTGTTGCTCATGTTTGAGCAACCAACGATTGCTAAAGTTGCTGCGGTAATTGCGATAATTTTTTTCATCTCAACTGATCCTTTAAAAATGTATTAGTTTGGCTAAGTCGCTGGAATTATTTTCTGGCGCAAGGGAAGCGTGAAGCTAAGAAGCCCAAGAAAACACCTGCTGCTGGTTTGTCAGCAACTTGTGGATTACTTTGTGCAAACTTTACAAAATCACCAATTACTTCATCACGTGCTGGAGCTGGTTGCTTTACGCAAATAAATGGCTTTGCACGTTGTGGGTGACGTGTAGCTAAATAGGTTTCATAAACAGAAGTAGTGAAGCCAATGCAAAAACTACGTGATTCTGGGCTTGCAGGTAGTTTGCAAACATTAGCGAGTTCTTGTGTGCTTAAAACCTTGATGGTTTCTTGTGCTTGTGCAAAGCCTGAAAAAGAGGCTAAAGCAGCCAATGCAATGAGGAATTTCTTCATGGGTTCTCCCTTAGGTGTATGTAAAAACGATAATAAACCATATACTTCCCAAATCATGCACTAATAGGGTGCATATCGCACTTCTTTGGACTTCTTTATTCCCCATAATGATGCAAAAAATAAGAGGGGAAATTCATGGAAACTTTGAAAACAGGTAGTGATGCTTTATTCATCTTGCTTGGTGCAATCATGGTTCTTGCCATGCATGCAGGCTTTGCATTCTTAGAACTGGGTACCGTACGCAAGAAGAACCAGGTAAATGCTTTGGTAAAAATCTTGGTGGACTTTGCGGTTTCAACCATTGCGTATTTTTTCATTGGTTACAGCATCGCTTATGGTGTGAACTTTTTCTCTGGTGCAGAGTTGCTCGCTGAGAAGAACGGCTATGAGTTAGTGAAGTTTTTCTTCTTACTTACTTTTGCTGCAGCTATTCCAGCAATTATTTCTGGCGGTATTGCAGAGCGCGCTAAATTTAATCCTCAGCTTATTGCTACTTTTATCTTGGTGGGTTTTATTTACCCCTTCTTCGAGGGTATCGCCTGGAATCAACATTACGGTATTCAGGCTTGGATTAAAGGTCTAACAGGTGAAGAGTTCCATGACTTTGCAGGTTCAGTTGTCGTGCATGCCGTTGGTGGTTGGATTGCATTACCGGCCGTTATTCTGTTAGGCGCTCGCCGTGGACGCTATACAAAAGAAGGTCAAATTTCTGCTCATCCACCATCAAGCATTCCTTTCTTGGCCTTAGGCGCTTGGATTTTGGCGGTAGGTTGGTTTGGCTTTAACGTGATGAGCGCTCAAACAATCGACAAGATCAGTGGCTTGGTTGCAATGAACTCCTTAATGGCAATGGTTGGTGGTACATTGGCTGCTTGGGTAGTTGGTCGAAACGATCCAGGTTTTACCTATAACGGCCCTCTCGCTGGCTTGGTAGCAGTTTGTGCAGGCTCAGATTTAATGCACCCCCTTGGCGCTTTGTTTGTTGGATTGGTTGCTGGTGGACTGTTTGTATATATGTTTACCTTGGTACAAAACCGCTGGAAGTTGGATGATGTTCTCGGTGTTTGGCCATTACACGGTCTGTGCGGTTTGTGGGGAGGTCTAGCCGCAGGTATTTTTGGTACCAAAGCTTTTGGTGGTCTCGGCGGTATCACTTTTACCGGGCAGCTGATTGGTAGTGCCTTAGGGGTAGGTATCGCACTGATCGGTGGTTTTGTTGTATACGGAGCCCTGAAGGCGACCTTAGGTATTCGCATGTCTCAAGAAGAGGAATTTGAAGGCGCTGATTTAAGTGTGCATCGCATTTCTTCATCACCGGATCGCGAGCCTAACTGGTAATTGATTTTTTAGTGCAAGGCTGTTCATCTATAGCCTGATTCATACCTATAATGAGTCATGGCTATATTTGAACTAGACGGAAATGCCCCTCATTTAGCTGAGGGCGCTTGGGTTGCTGAGAGTGCAGAAGTGATCGGCAAAGTAGAGCTTCATCAAGATGCAAGCATCTGGCCCAAAGTCGTGATCCGTGGCGATAACGACCTCATTCAAATTGGCGCAGGTAGTAATGTGCAAGACGCATCTGTATTGCATACCGATCCTGGATATCCACTCATGATTGGTAAGGGCGTCACTGTTGGACATCAAGTGATGCTGCACGGTTGTCAGATTGGCGACGGCAGTTTGATTGGCATTGGCGCAGTAATTTTGAATGGCGCCAAGATTGGTAAAAATTGCCTAGTGGGTGCCGGTGCTCTTGTTACCGAAGGAAAAGAATTTCCGGACGGCTCTATGATTTTAGGAACGCCAGCAAAAGCGGTGAAAGAGCTAACTGCAGAGCAAATAGCGGGGATTCACGATATCGCTGGACGTTACGTGAAAAATGCACAGCGTTATGTCAAGACGCTGAAAAAGATTGCCTAACCTCCTCAATAAATTTTGCTCTACGTATTCAATGTAGTTTTACCTGTTTTCTTGCTCATACTGATTGGGTATGTTGGTGGGCGCGCTGGTAAGTTGGGCATCAATGCCTCTACTGAGTTAAACCGGTTTGTTGTTTGGCTCGCTTTACCTGCTCAACTATTTAACTTTGCCGTCAATAGCGGATGGCAAACACTATGGCAGCCTGGCTTTATCACGGCATTTTTCCTGAGTTGCTTAATTGTTTTTGCCTTAGTGTTACTGGTGAGCTGGATACGTCATCGAGACTTAGCTGCCGCCAGCTTTGATGGGCTCAGTGCTTCTTATTCAAATACTGGATACATGGGCATTCCACTGTGCGCACTCGCCCTTGGTCAAGATGGACTGGCTCCAGCCATTATTTCAACCTTCATAGTATTTGTGATGTTTGCTTTAGCAACAGTATTTATAGAGATTGGCATCTTGTCACACAAGAAGTCACATGAGATTGTCTTAAGCGTTATTAAATCCTTGTGTACCAATCCATTACTCATAGCTCCAGTCGCTGGTTTGATATGGGCTTCTAGCGAATTGACTTTGTATGATCCGATTGCACAAGTGATCTCATTTTTGGCGGCCGCTTCTACGCCATGCGCTTTAATTTCAATCGGTTTGTTTCTCATCCAAAAAAGTACTGCTCCTCCAGGAAGGGCATGGGGTATTAGTTTGTCAAAGTTAATACTGCAACCTTTAATTGCCTGGATGATTGCGGGTCCGATTTTGGGCTTGCCTGAATTATGGGTAAGCGCTATTGTGATTTTGAGCGCCTTGCCCACTGGCACCGGGCCCTTTATGTTGGCCCAGTATTACAAGGCAGATGGCAGCATTATTTCTAGAGTGGTATTAATTACTACGGTGAGCTCTTTGCTTACGCTCTCATTATTTCTTTGGTGGAGCAACGGGGTTTAACCCTTCAGCATCGATTTGTTTTTCCCAGGATGCATCAATAAAAGCGGGCAACTTCATGCACTCATGAAAAATGCTCATGAGTGTGGGGTAGGGCTCCACATCTACTTTTGCACTGAGTGCATTAAATAGCTGCGGCACTAAGCAGATATCAATTAAGCCTGGTTGATCGCCGTAGGCAAACCTCCCAACCCTAGAGTCATTACTCAATTGTTTTTCAATACTCTCCAGTCCTACTTTGACCCAGTGCTGGTACCACTCATCTTTAGCTTCGTTGTTAATGCCAAGTTTTTTGATGAGGTAGCGCAGTACGCGAACGTTGTTAATTGGATGAATATCGCTGGTGATATCCATTGCAACAGATCGCACCCAAGCTCGATCAATTGCCACTTTAGGAAGAAGCGCTGGCGCAGGCTGAGCTTCTTCAAGGTATTCAATGATTGCCAGCGATTGATGAATACTTTTCTGCCCATCTTCAAATAAAGGTACTAAGCGATTGGGATTTTTGCTGCTATATACCTCTCCCATTTGCTCGCCACCATTTTTACTGAGGTGGATTGGAATAATTTCGTAGTCCATACCCTTAAGGTTGAGGGCGATACGTACCCGATAGGCTGCAGAGCTACGCCAAAAGCTGTATAGCTTGGGGGTCATATTGATGTCTTATCGGAGTTCATGGCTAACAGTATATTCAGAATAGTTATTTAAGTTAGCGCGTAAGCAAAGTGCTTTAGACTCTTTGCTATGGAAGAGATTAGTTTCTGGATCGGCATCATTGCAACCATGGCCTTTGCGGTTACGGGGGTTTTGGCTATCGCAGATCGTGGTGTTGATCTTTTCGGCGTTCTAGTGCTTGGTTTGATTACCGCCATTGGTGGGGGCACTATTCGCGACATTATTTTGGAAGTACCTACTTTCTGGTCGGACAATCAAATATATGTATGGCTTGCCTTAGGCGCAAGTGTGCTGACATTTTTCGCAGAATCGTTTTTTACCCAACCACAAATTTATCGTTGGATGTTGTACATCGATGGATTTGGTGCTGCACTATTTGCAATTCAGGGTGCCGATAAAGCTTGGAATATGAATTTTGGTTTGCCTGTTGCACCAGTCATCTTAGGGGTAATTACCGCGATCGGTGGTGGCCTGTTGCGGGATGTACTTGCTGGCAGAAAAACGTTAATCATGTCGCATGAGCTTTATGCAATTCCGGTGACCTTGGGTTGTGTTGCTTATGTTTTAGTGCTGAACTTCTTGCCACAGTATGTGGTTGAAGGTTCTGTGATTTGTATGCTCGGAATTTTTGGGCTACGCGCAGCTGCTATTTATTGGGATCTGCGCGTGCCTAAAATGTTTATTACTAAAACGCGCTAACCGCACCATCGCTGCGAGGATCCCATCCACCTCGCAAAGTACCTGATGAGTCACGAATAATGCAACCCGCATGCCCCACGGTTTCATCAAATGCATCGAGCATTTCTATCTCATGACCTAAGGCATGCAGTTCTTTTGCAACCCAAGGACTAAAGCGAGACTCGAGTTTTAAGCTATCGCTCGTTTGGCCCCAAGTGCGACCGAGCAACCAACGTGGACGGCTAATAGCATCTTGTGGGTCTAAGCCGTAAGTGGCAGTGCGAGTAAATACTGCGCATTGCGTTTGCGGTTGACCATCGCCACCCATCGTTCCATAAACCATCGAACGACCATCTTTAAATAAAGCCATCGCTGGATTCAATGTGTGGAATGGTTTTCTGTAGGGCTCGAGGTGATTTAGTGTTGTCGGATCTAATGAAAAACTGCAGCCACGGTTTTGCCAGTTCACACCAGATTTAGGTAGCACAATACCAGCGCCAAACTCGTGATAAATACTTTGAATGAATGAGACGCAATTCCCATCACCATCTATGACGCCCATCCAAATCGTATCGGCCGGTCCTTTACCTTGGCCCCAAGGTAAAGCTTTGTTGGGATCAATATTCTTAGCAAGTTTTTTAAGGAAAGCAGGCGCTAAAAAAGACTGCGCATTTTTTGTCATGTATGCAGGATCAGTGACAAATTGATCGCGAATCTTGAACGCTTGTTTTGTGGCCTCAACACAATGATGAACATACTCTGCACTGTCGACCTTAAAGCGTTTTAAGTTCAACTGATCCAAGATGCCAATGATCATTAGCGACACAACACCTTGAGTAGGTGGAATCATGTTGTACACCTTACCTAGACTATGTTTGAGTTCTAAGGGGTCAATGAGTTTGGCGTGATGACGATGTAAGTCATCGAGGCGCAATGGACTACCAATGTCGGTTAACTCTTTTGCAAGAAGTTCAGCAAGATCACCGCGGTAATAATCATCCGTTCCCTTAGTGGCAATTTGACGCAAGGTTTTGGCTAGACGTTCTTGTTTGAAGATGCTGCCTACCGCAGGTGCCTTGCCATTGACCAAGAAGGTTTCAGAGAAGCCTGGAATCGGGCTTAACTCTTTCCGTTTTTTTTCAGTCAAACTCGATTGACTATAAGTAACCGGTACACCTGCTTCGGCGTAATGAATAGCATCAGCCAATAGGCGAGATAAGGGAATCTTGCCGCCTAGTCCTTGTTTAGATAGTTTGTGAGCGGCGCCCCAGCCAGAGATTGTTCCGGCAACCGTGTTGGCTGCTATCGATCCACGAAACGGGATTGCTTTAGTAATACCACGCTCTGCATACCATTGCTTAGTGGCTAAACCTGCGGCTGCACCACAGGCATCAATGCCGCCCATGGCCTTACCGGGTGAATGAACGACCCAAAATGAGTCGCCACCTATCGAGTTCATATGTGGATAGACAACAGCAATCGTTGCGGCTGCCGCCACCATTGCTTCTAAAGCGTTACCGCCTTCCCGGAGGACTGCTAAAGCTGATTCAGAAGCGAGGGAGTGCGGTGCTACCGCCATCCCCCGGATGCCCCACTTTGCCTGCATAGTAAATCCCCTCTATTTTTTTATCTTAATTTTTTAGTTTTATTTATTTTCTCGCAATTGCCGTTCGATATCTGCACTCGAGTCTACGGTAATCTCATTTTGCTCTACACCAGCCAATGGATCAACAGATGGAGCGCTTGCATCAAAGGCTGCAGTTGGCTTATCTACAAAGTAGGTAACTGTTTCTGGGATAAAAATAATGATCGCCACCAGAATCAATTGCAGACCAACCCATGGTAAAGCCCCATAGTAGATATCTGAGCTTTTGACAGTTTTATCTGCCACTCCTCTCAAATAAAACAAGGCAAAGCCAAAGGGTGGATGCATGAATGAGGTCTGCATATTGGCACCAAGAAGCACGCCAAACCAAATTAAGTCAATGCCAAGCTTTTCTGCAACCGGAGCCAATAATGGAATGATGATGAAAGCAATTTCAAAATAATCCAAGAAGAAGGCTAAGAAGAAAACAAATAAGTTCACCACAATTAAGAAGCCTATTTGGCCTCCTGGCAATCCCGATAATAGATGCTCAATCCAAAGGTCACCATCCACGCCACGGAATGCTAGGCCAAAGACAGTGGAGCCAATCAGAATGAAGATCACCATGGCATTGATACGCATAGTGGAAGTCATTGCTTCCCAGACCAAGGGCTTTTGTAAGCGCTTATTCATGGCAGCAAGTATTAATGCCCCCACAGAACCCATGGCGCCACCTTCAGTTGGGGTTGCAAGACCCATCAGGATTGTTCCCAGCACCAAGAAAATCAGCGCAATGGAAGGAATAATGCCCCAGAGAATTTTCTTGAATAGCTTCCAATCAATTTTTGGACGCGCTTCTGGTGGAAGTGCTGGCACATCTTGAGGTCTAAAAATCGACAAGAAGAAAATGAATAAGCAGAACAGTACTATCTGAATGATGGATGGTCCAATGGCGCCGGCATACATATCACCAACAGATTTACCTAGCTGGTCAGCCAACACGATTAAAACGAGTGATGGCGGAATGAGCTGGGTAATTGTGCCCGATGCCGCTATCACGCCAGTAGCAACTCGCGGGTTGTATCCGTACCTAAGCATTACTGGAAGAGAAATTAATCCCATCGCAATGACAGAGGCTGCTACGGTACCAGTGATAGCGCCAAGAATCGCACCAACAATAATGACTGCATAGGCTAAGCCACCACGGATAGGGCCAAATAACTGCCCTAAGCCTTCGAGCATATCTTCTGCTAATCCACACTTCTCAAGAATCGCGCCCATGAAGGTGAAGAATGGAATCGAGAGCAACAAATCATTCGAAAGAATGCCAAAGACTCGGTCCGGTAGTGCTTGCAAGAAGGTAGGCTGAAACATGCCCATCTCGATACCAATGAACGAGAAGAATAAACCAACAGCGCCTAGAGAAAACGCAGCGGGATATCCAATTAATAAAAATACAATCAAACCCCCAAACATGATGGGGGCCATTAGATCTTGGCTAATCATTGGAGTGGTCTTTCGTATTTAGGATCGATTTGAATCATGCCGATAATGGCTGCGTAGCGCTTGATGATTTCTGAAATACCTTGGAGTGTTAGCAAGAAAAAGCCCAAAGTAATCACGCCGCGCACTGGCCAACGAATAAGACCCCCTGGATTACTCGAGGTTTCATTTTGAATAATCGAAGTGATAAAGAATTCCCAAGAGTAGTAACCAATAATGACGGTCATTGGAAGGAAGAAAATAATTCCCCCCCAAAAATCTAACCAGAGGCGTACTTTATTGGGATACAAGGCATAGAGCACGTCAACTCGCACGTGCTCATTGAGGCGAAATGTAGTGGCTGCACCAAACATCACCATGCCGGCAAACAAATACCATTGTGCTTCTAACCAACCGTTTGAGCTGATGTTAAAGCCGTACCGGATTAGCGCGTTTGCAGTGCTAACCAGTACGGCAATAAGAACCATCCAACTTGCTAAAACTCCAAAACGGTCATTTAGGCGATCAACGAAATTTGCAAAAACTAAAAATTGTTTTGGCATTTCAGTTACTCGCTTAAAGTTTATTTGACTGGGTTAGTTAGCATGAAGCTCATGAGAGTTTGTTCGGCAACCTTGTTCCACAACATTTGATCGTTGCGGAATTTTTTCCAAGGCTCGTAAATCTTCTTAAAGGATGGGTTTTTAGCAGCTTCCTCCTCATACATTTCAAAAGCTGCATTTGATGCGGCTTTCATAATTTCAGTGGAGTAAGACTGCAACTTGACGCCATTCTTGATTAAGCTCTGTAAGGCAATTGGATTTTTATAGTCGTACTCAGCCATCATGTCGATATTGCATTCAGCACATGCTGAGGCTAAGGCTTCTTGATATTGCTTAGGTAGCTTTTCCCACTCCTTAATGTTGACATACATGGAGTACATAGAGCAAGCCTCCCACCATCCTGGGTAGTAGTAGTAAGGGGCAATTTTGTAGAAGCCCAATTTTTCATCGTCGTATGGTCCGACCCACTCAGCTGCGTCAATCACACCTTTTTCAAGAGCTGGGTAAATATCACCGCCAGCAATTTGTTGTGGGATTGCGCCTAAGCGGGACATCACTTCTCCGCCGAGGCCGGCGATACGCATTTTGAGGCCCTTGAGGTCTGCAACGGTTTTTACTGGCTTCTTAAACCAACCGCCCATTTGTGTTCCTGTATTACCTGCCGGAAAAGAAATGATGTTGTAGTCACGTAAGAATTCACGCTGTAGCTTTAAGCCTCCACCCCAGTACATCCAAGCATTTTGCTGACGCTGGTTCATGCCAAACGGAACGGTAGTATCAAAAGCGAACGTTTTATTTTTGCCAACAAAATAGTAACCAGCCGTGTGCGTACATTCCACGGTACCTTGCTGCACTGCGTCAACTGTACCAAAAGCCGGCACAATTTCACCAGCACCAAAGATGCGGATCTGAAACTTACCATCCGTTAAAGCGGCTACTCGTTTAGAGATGAATTCGCCACCACCATAAATCGTATCTAAGCTTTTAGGAAAGCTAGATGCGCAGCGCCATTTCACTTCTGGCATGGATTGTGCGATTGCTGGCGCAGCCAATACGCCTGCGGCAGCGCCAAGTGCGGTCTTACCTAGGAAGTCACGTCTTTTCATTTGCCTTGCTCCTTGTTTATTAATTATTTGATGGCATTTTTTTTGCTTATGCCTTTTTACTAACTACAAGATCAATTAAAGCGAAGTGCAACAAGTGTGATTCGAGAGGTTTGCACCCTGATTTCCAGAAATGCACCTCACTTGGGCTTATTGCTTCAAGTTAGTGCTAAACCCTTTTCGCATCATGGCTTAAATGCGTTGCAATAAATCCACATTTCTCGGGAAAACCCCGAGTCTATTTGATGAGGAATTACCCTAACTAGTGGATTTCTTTGAATTTTTTCAAAGCATAATCGACCCGTTGTTTTTTATTTAATAAAAATAGTTAGGAGCTACTGATGTCAACATCAACTAAAGCAGCCCCAATGACCCCTGAAGAGCGCAAAGTTATTTTTGCATCCTCATTAGGTACAGTCTTTGAGTGGTACGACTTTTATCTTTACGGTTCTTTGGCTGCCGTTATTGCCAAGCAGTTTTTCTCAGGCTTAGATGCTGGTTCTGCCTTCATTTTCGCTTTGTTAGCGTTTGCTGCTGGTTTCATCGTGCGTCCATTCGGCGCGTTGGTGTTCGGTCGCTTAGGCGATTTGATCGGACGTAAATATACGTTCTTAGTCACCATCCTGTTAATGGGTGGCGCAACCTTCATCGTAGGTATTCTGCCTAACTACGCAACTATCGGTGTTGCTGCTCCAGTCATCCTGATCGCATTGCGTATGCTTCAAGGTTTGGCTTTGGGCGGTGAGTACGGTGGTGCTGCTACTTATGTTGCAGAACATGCCCCTCACGGTAAGCGTGGCGCCTACACAGCTTGGATTCAAACAACTGCTACTTTAGGTTTGTTCCTCTCCTTGCTCGTGATTTTGTTCACACGTGAATTCACTGGTCCAGACTTTGATGTTTGGGGCTGGCGTATTCCTTTCATCGCTTCTATCGCATTGCTCGGTATTTCTGTATGGATTCGTTTGTCCATGAATGAGTCCCCAGCTTTCAAGAAGATGAAAGAAGAAGGCAAATTGTCAAAAGCTCCTTTGTCCGAGTCTTTCGGTCAATGGAAGAACTTGAAGATTGTTATCTTGGCATTGTTTGGTCTGGTTGCAGGTCAAGCGGTGGTTTGGTACACAGGTCAGTTCTATGCGTTGTTCTATCTCACACAAGTGTTGAAAGTAGATGCTAAGACTGCGAACTTGTTGATTGCTGCTTCATTGGTAATCGGCACACCATTCTTCGTGATCTTCGGTGCATGGTCTGACAAGATCGGCCGTAAAGTAATCATCATGGGCGGCTTATTGCTTGCGATCATTACTTACATTCCAAATACACCAGTTTCAGTATTCAATGGTTTGACACACTTTGCTAACCCAGCGTTAGAAAAAGCGATGGCAACTTCACCAGCTACGATTACTGCTGATATCAATGAATGTACATTCCAGTTCAACCCAACAGGTACAGCGAAGTTCACAAGTTCTTGCGATATTGCAAAACAAGTGATGGCGTCTAACTCTGCAAGCTATACAACTATCCCTGGCCCAGCCGGTGGTACAGCTGTTGTGAAGATTGGTGATACAGAAATCACTGGTTACTCAGCAAAAGGTATGGCTCCAGCAGATTTGAAAGCTAAAGATGCTGAGTTCAAGAAGCAAATCCGTGATGCGTTGAATGCTGCAGGCTACCCAGCTAAAGCTGATCCAGCGCAGATCAACTACGCAGCTGTGTTAGCGATATTGGTGTTCTTGGTGATCTTGGTAACCATGGTTTATGGTCCAATTGCTGCGATGCTTGTTGAGATGTTCCCAACTCGTATTCGTTACACCTCTATGTCATTGCCATACCACATTGGTAACGGTTGGTTCGGCGGCTTATTGCCAACGATCTCCTTCGCCTTGGTTGCGCAAAACGGTAACATTTACTACGGTCTCTGGTACCCAATCATCATCGCTGCGATGACATTGGTAATCGGTACACTGTTTGTTAAAGAAACCAAAGACGTAGATATCTACGCACGTGACTAAGCTTCTTTAGTCTGTAACAAATAAGAAACCCGATCAGAAATGGTCGGGTTTTTTTATTCCCATAAATCTTTTTGATTCCGATTATTTAAGAGCTTGTGATTTTGTTGAGCAATAGAGGTTTCTCTTGATCCTGGGATGAGTTCAATGTGGGCACCAGCAGCAAGCGCCCCAGTTTTGATCACCCGCAAATACCAGCCACTAAAGCCAGACTGCAGCATTGACTTTGCGGCGCCTTTATAGCGCATTGCGGCATTAAATTTAAAGCAGGGTTCACGTAGTTTGACGACTGCAAATTCCAATTCCCCAATCCGCAGTCGATCACCAACAAACACCTCTGTTTCTAGCAGGCCTTCTATTGTGAAATTTTCGCCAATAGCCCCATGCTCTAAATGAACCGACTGCTTAGTCTCACGAGTCAGTAGTTCGTTCCAAAACGCGTAGTGTTCTGCCGGATAAACATAGATGGCTTTTTCAATGCCGCCGTGTACGGATAAGTCTGCCTGCTCATCACCTTTAACGCCAAGGGTAGTAATGTCGACGGTAGTGGGGGTGTCTAAAGCACTTACCGCTTTCTTACGAATTGCCGATGCAACGGATTTGTAGTCGGGGTGATGGTTACCGAACAGAGGCATGACCTTGCCGGCGGAGATGGTGAGAAGGCGCATAAGTAAGAATGACTGATAAGATCAAGTTATCTATTGAAGAAGGTAAATGATGCACTTTTATAAGCTTGTTGCCACTCTATTTCTGAGTCTGCTCATCAGTCAAGCAGCTTTTGCTAAATGGGATGAAGAGCGCGATACGACTACCAATGGCAAGGAAGAGCTGGTCTATTACTACAAGACGAACGAGCAAGGACAAAAGCTCGTATTAGATAAGTATGTGAAGCGCCTTATTTTTATACGCCCTGACAGGTTATATAAACGCTCTATCAAACAAATCAAGATCGATGGGGTGGTGGTGGATGTTACTAGCGACCCTTTTTCTCGTTACCCGGAGCAAACGGCAATTGTTTTTGATAACAAAGACGAGGTTCTAAAAAAACTCTTTTTGGCTAAGAAAATTGAATTTAATGTCTTGTATGGTCGCGACCAAGCTGAGAGCATTTTCATCATTAAATAATTCGCCAATCCTATTTCCGGGTGTAATGTTGCTGTAATGTGTAAATAAATAGAAAGACGGTGAAGTCCGTTTATTGAGGAGGTTAGGTAATGTCAGTTAAAAATGATGAGTTGTTAAATCGCCGCAATGCAATCAAGCTTGGCGTTGCTTCACTTTCGTTGACGGGTATTGCAGCAGGCGCTCAAGCTCATAAAGGGGCGGATGCAATAACAACCCCATTTTCTGTGTCTCAAACATTAATACCGATTGCAGGAAGTAATGCAGAATTCCCGGTACGTCGCATTTATTGCATCGGTAGAAATTATGCAGCGCATGCTCGCGAGATGGGGTCAGATCCAACGCGTGAACCGCCATTCTTTTTTCAAAAACCGACAGATGCTATTCAGTTTGTGGCGCCAAACAAGATAGTTGATCATCCTTATCCATCGCTAACTAAAAATTATCACTATGAAGTTGAGTTGGTTGCGGCACTAAACAAGGGTGGTAAAAATATCCCCGTTGAAAAGGCGCTTGAGCATGTATTCGGTTATGCCTTAGGTCTTGATATGACGCGTCGCGATTTGCAGCGTTTCATGGGCGACCAGAAGAAGCCTTGGGAAATTGGTAAATCATTTGATTACTCTGCACCGATTGGACCGATTTTTCCGGTGAATCAAGTGGGGCATTTCACCAAGGGAACAATTTCACTTTCAGTCAATGGCGTGACAAAGCAAAAAGCCACCCTAGACCAAATGATTTGGTCTGTTGCAGAGCAGATTTCGAAGCTTTCAGAAGCAAATGAATTATTCCCCGGGGATATTATTTACTCGGGAACACCTGAGAATGTCGGCCCAGTTGTGCGCGGGGACATCGTTCGTTGCAGTATCGATAATTTGCCGGATTTGGTGATAAAGATCGTCTGATTTGCCTAAATATTGAGTCCAAGGTGAGTTCATTGAGCATTTTGGTCAAATAAGCTAAAATCTCACCTTCGGCGAATTAGCTCAGCTGGTTAGAGCGACGGAATCATAAAGCACAAGGTTCTGAGGTTTCCGACCCTTTCCCCAATAAAATCAAGCACTTAGAAAACTAAGGTTTTCACCGTAGCACACACCGTGTGACACACCACCCGCAAAGTACCGAAGAATAAGGCTTTTCTGGACAAAAGCGTTCTAGCGTAAGGCTTGGATCGGAGGGTAGTGGCGAGAAGTGTCGTTTTAAACGACACCCAAGGGAGTTTGAAATGTCTCTTTTGTACTGTCCAGACAATTTAAGTCATGTAAGAGTGCAAATAAGGCACAATATTTTCATATGTGGACATCATCCAATTTATACATGGAGCTTAATTGGCTTGCTGTGTAGAGTGTCAATCCTATGCGTAAGATCACTATCGGCATTCTCGTATTTCCGCGCTTTCAATTACTTGATCTGGCTGGCCCTTGTGATGCCTTCGGAGAGGTTAAGGTTCTGAGCAATGGTGAATCAGAATATGAAATTTTTACTGTTGGTACAACCAGGGGTCCAGTACAGTCTTCAAGCGGAATTACTTTAACGCCTGATCGCACGATTTTTGATCCATGCCCTCATTTTGATACTTTGATTATTCCTGGCGGTCTTGGAATCTTTAATCTTCTTGAGGATTCCACTGTGATTGATTGGATTGCCAGGCAGGGTGATGAGTGCAGAAGGATCAGCGCCATATGCAATGGGGTCTTTGCATTAGGTGCCGCAGGAATGATAAATGGCAAGACAGTCACTACTCATTGGATGGATGTGCCTCGATTAGCTAGCATGTTTAAGCGTGCCGTTATCGAGCCAGACCGTATTTTCGTAAAAGATGGTCATATCTATACGACTGCTGGAGTAACTGCTGGCATAGATTTATCACTTCTTCTTATTGAGGAAGATATTAATAAGAAGATGGCGCTTGATGTGGCGAAATACTTGATTGTGTATTTGCGCCGATCTGGAGGGCAAAGTCAATTTAGCCCATTGCTTGAATCTCAAGCTGCTGAAAATTCCGTAGTCGCATGTGTTCATAGCTATATTCTTGATAATCCTGAGGCTCGTCATAGTTTAGAGTCAATCTCTGAGCATTTGAATATGAGTCCAAGAAATTTAACTCGTATTTTTAAGAAAGAATGCGGCATGACCCCGATGAACTATGTAAATGATGCTCGTATCGACTTTGCAAGACGATATCTTGAATCAACAGATATGGGATACAAGGACATAGCTCAGCGTTGTGGATTGGAGAGTGCTGAGGCTCTTCGCAGAATATTTGTTCGAAGGTTGGGTATTACTCCACTTGAGTACCGAGAGCATTTTCGCTCCTCAAGTGAAGAGGTTGAATCCAATTAAATTACTGGAGCTAGGTTTGTAATGAAGACTTCCCTTAAGCCGGGCATTAAATATGAATACTCATTTACTGTAACGAAAAATCAAACTGTTCCTGCTATGTTCCCAGCATCTGATGAGGGCGCAATAAGACCCGAAGTTTTTGCCACAGGTTTTTTAGTTGGGTTTTTAGAGTTGGCTTGTGTGAAAGCAATTATTCCTCATCTGGATTGGCCTGAGGAGCAGGCTGTTGGAACCTACATTTCTATAACTCACCTTGCGGCAACCCCTCCTGGACTTGAAGTAACCGCAAATGTTGAACTTGTAGATGTTGATGGAAGAAAACTCAAGTTTAAGGTTCAAGCTCATGATGGCATTGATTTAATTTCTCGAGGTGAGCACGAACGGATGATTGTAGATAAAGAACAATTTATGGCTCGCACCAAGAAAAAATTGGAGTATATCTAGCCATTTCAAAACAAGTCTTGTTTTAAAGGTGCATTGCCTATTAGGCTCAATAAAATATGTTGTTAGGAGTCAGAATGACAAAAGAAACAAAAGGGATGATGATCGGCTTTATTGGGACAACCTTTTTTTGGCTTAACTTTGCCATTCACCCGAAAGAGTAAAAAGAACACATGCAATTCGAAATACCAGAAACCCTCGCCAATGCGCTACTCGAGATAATCAATGAGGATTCACCGCTTGCTAGGCGGCTGAGTGAGTACAGCCTTTCACGTGGCAAACGTGTGGTGCCTAGCCACCTTTTCGACGCCACCTCGCTTAACACACTCTACGGCCTGTGCCGTACGGCTAATGAGCGTGAGTTGATGTTTCAAATGCTGGCGCTCGACAATATCCACGCTGCGCCAGCTGCCCGAAAAATCCCCAGCTTGGAGATGTTGATCCCTGGTCTGATCGCATGGCTGTCGCGTGACATGATCGATGGCTGGCTTTATAAACTCGGTAAGGATGGAGTGTTGCTACCCTGGCTGGTCCATTCTATGCGCTATGTGCAGCCTGTCGATGGCGCAGCTTACGTCATCATCAGCCTTCTGGCTAATACCTTGCAGGCGGCAGAACGAGGTCCAGTTACCGATCCGAGACTAAGGCGCACCGGCATGACCAACAGCATTACCTTTTATGCTGAAGACATTCTGGATTGTACGATTCCCGAATTAATGACGGGTTATGGTTACTTTAAAGAATGTGCGGAATTCAAAAACGAATACGAGACACACTTAAAGCATTTCATGCAGATGCAGCCGAAGTTTGGCGCGCAGTTTACTGTTTCCGGTACTGTCTGGATTTCTAGCGAAGGGTCTCGTCCACAACTCGAATGCATGCGGCTGCAGGCAGGCACAACCGCCCGCTGCGTCAATGACGAAGAGCTGTTAGAACGCCACTTTGATACCACTGCCGATGCAACCTTCTGGCGCAGCAGCGGTATCAGCGAAGGTTTTGAGCGAATTCCCCAGCATTGCTATCTACACCTATTCCACTTGGACTACCACCGCAGCGTATGGGTGCATGTGCAAAATGTTGAAGTCTATCGTTACAAACCAGAATTGCGTGATAAGCTGGTTCTGCCGCATGCACATCGCGAGCTGATTGATATCTTGACCGCTGATCGTAACTTTCTGATGGAGGACATCGTCGAGGGTAAGTCGGGCGGTACAACCATTCTGTGCAAAGGCGCGCCTGGCCTAGGCAAGACGCTGACAGCAGAGGTCTATGCCGAGGTCGTCCAGAAACCACTATACCGCGTACATTCTGGTCAACTCGGCGTGACGGCAAGCTCAGTGGAAGCGAACCTTTCGAAAATCCTGCGGCGCGCGGCACGCTGGGATTCGGTGCTGTTGCTTGACGAGGCTGACGTCTACATCCGTCGCCGCGATAACGATCTGCAGCACAACGCAATCGTGGCTGAGTTTTTGCGTACCCTCGAGTACTTCAACGGTTTACTATTCATGACTACCAACCGCGTAGCCGACATTGATGATGCCGTTTTGTCGCGCTGCATCGCCATCATCCAGTTCGAGACACCTACACAGGTGCAGGCAAAACTATTATGGAAATCGCTAGCGCAGCAGTTTAATACCGACTTGCCCGACGACCTAGTTGAGCATTTAGTAATAACATACGCAGATGCAAGCGGTCGCGATATCAAAGAGTTACTCAAGCTGACACTCAAGTTTTGTAAGGGTAGGAATTTGTTGCTTAGCGAGGAAGCCTTTACTCAGTGCGCAGCTTTCCGTAGCATCGGTAATCCCATCTAAGATGGCAACATTTGACACTTCTTTCCTTGGGGATTCGCTGCTGGGCCGGCTCAGTTTTCGATCTGGTACTCTACCTGACAAGCAAGCCTTGCCCGCTGGTCGCCACAACCTGGGTATTGCTAGCGAGCGCGATGCTGTATTGATCGTGCCGGACGGCCTGCAGCCTGGGGTTCCAGTCTCTCTGCTCGTGATGTTTCATGGCGCAGGTGGTAGCGCCGACAAAGTGCTGCCATTCCTGATCGACCATGCGTCTCAGCATGGCTTTTTGCTTCTGCTGCCACAGTCTCAGTTTCCAACTTGGGACTTGGTCGTGGGTGGTAACGGCCCGGATCTAGAGCGGTTGGAAAAAGCGTTACGCGAAGTGGCGTCACGTTTTTATATCGATCCATCCCACTTGGGGTTTGCTGGGTTTTCAGACGGAGGCAGCTATGCGCTGTCAGTGGGTGTGACCAATGGCGACGTCGTAAGCCACGTGATCGCATTTTCCGCAGGCTTCATGTCAGCCTTTCAGCAAAATGGTACACCCCGCATCTTCATTGCCCATGGTTTGGAAGACGAGCAGCTACCAATTGAAACTAGTGCGCGTCCTCACGTAGCCAAACTTAAGGCCGTAGGTTATGACGTAACCTCATTGGAATTCATGGGCCCTCACCGCATTGAGCCGGCAGTGGTTGGGTTGGCAATTGATTTTTTTCTAAAACCGACGGCGCAGTAGTAATAAGCCGCGCTTAGAACGCAGAAATTCTCCTAGAACCGACAAACAACACTCAGAAGGGTGGTGATATTGCCAAAAGTCTTGTGTGCTGTTGAAGGTTTAGAGACTGGACGGCACTTGCTAAGTTCAGGAATGAATATGTTGAAGGCATAGTCCGGGGAGTTGTGAAAATTACACGAACCGAAATCCTTTAGTCCTAGGTCAGGTCCTCACCAGAAATGGTAGTGTTTTTTATTAGACTCTCGGAGTGGTAATAGATCGTACTAATAATTTCTCTAGCTAATTCAAATGACTAGAGCGGTATTTGATCCATGTGTAATGAAGTGTCGTTTAAAACGACAAATAAAATAGCCCGCTAATAAGCGGGCTTTAGTATGGTGTGCACATTCTATCTAATTGTTAGTCGTCGTAGTCTTCCCAGTCACTCGGCTTTATAAATCTTGATTCAATATCAACCGAATAGCATTTATGAATCCAGCCTCGATAAAAGTCAGCGCAATCCTTTGCGGCGGCTTCATTATCAAAAGCATCCACAACATACTTATCTTCATTTGCTTGAACTATCCATACTTGTTTCATACGACCCCCTTGTTGCGTCTCGCAAGTCTTTCTACGTTATGGATAAGATTGCGTAATGAGCCATTAGCGGCGGTAATAGTAGGCAATAATTCGATGTCGCTCATAACAACACCCATATCGCTTATTAAGCTCTTGGCCAATGGCAAATACCCGCTAATTGGCGCAGCATTCATCTCAACTAATACACAACGATCTTTTAAGCCCTTATCAAGCTCGGATATGTTGTTTGTAGTCAAAATGAAGATACCTCTATCGGTATTGAGAGCGGACTTTAAACTTTGTTGAGCGGAGCTTGTTAGGTTATCTACCTCATCCAAAATGAAATAGTGCAAGCCGCTCTCATTCAAAGAGACTTTGTTTAGTGCATTCTCAATTAGAACCATCACCTGCGGGCCATTAAAGCCTTGCTGGCAAGCAATAAGGTTTTCGGGGAGCATTAAGCCTTGCCCTGATTTGCCAATCTCGATTGCGTTAGGTAGCATCTTTGCCAGAGTGGTTTTGCCTGTACCAAAGACTCCGTAAAGAAGAATGGCTGATTTGCCGCAGTAAGGTAACGCCTCTGTGCCGCTGACAATATCTTCGATTCGCAAACGACTCTCAGTGTTACCCCAGATGATGTCATTAATTGTTTTGGGTTCATATTTGAAACCTTTCTTGTTTGTCATTTCATTTCCTTTGTGTTGTTAAGTGAGGGGGCGCTCATAACGCCCCCAGCAGTATTGGTTAGGCTTGTTTGGCGATAGCACCATCAGCATCGTTGGCCGCATTTACTTCTTTCTGGGCGGCAATCTGTTGTGATTTGATATCACCATATAAAGCTGTGAAAGCCGCATTCACTGCGCCGTCCTTGCGAACTAGGGCGCGGATGGCAAAACCACCATCAGCCATCTGCTCAGCAATAAGTACACAGTCTTCGCCTACATAGCCAGCATCAGCTAATTGGCTAAGTTGCTCTGACTTAGCAATGGCTAACACTGGAAGATTCGCAATGTCAGCTTTGGCAATAGAAGCCTTAGCGGTTGGACTTACGAAAGTTGCGCTTCGCGAAAGTTTGATTTCCTGAATGCCGCCGTTATCTTCAATCCATTGCGCCAATTGAGTTGGTTCTACCTTGGATTTTTGAGCCTGACGCAATACCAGTGCATATGTACTAACACGACGACGGTCAATATTTCCAAATACGGCACGAACCACGCGAGCAATGATGTGCGAGTCTTTTTTATATTTATAGCCACGTTCTTTAAAGAATGCTTCCAAAGCCGCGCTACGTTGTTTGGATTCAGCTACTGATAATTCGCCCGAAAATGTTAAGCACTTAGCAAGTAACTGGTTGCGCTCCAAGTTACTTGCTTTATATGCTCCCTGTTCCCAACTAAGCCTATCAGCCTCCATAGAAGCCAGCAATTTACCTGCATTAATAGCGACATGTGATTTATCGCTAGCCTGTGCCATCTTGTCGTTTAAAACGACATTGTTAGTTGCTGTTGTTTCTACTGCGTTCATAAGTGTATTCATGATTTATTACCTTTCAATTTATGGGTGCTTGTTAAGAAATTTAACCGCTTAGCCACGTAAGTATTTTAATGAAATAGACTATTTTTCAGAGGTACAATCTAACTATGTTAATTAGAAAGTTAAGAAATGATAAGAAGATTTCTCGCTCCTCACCCTACTTTTGGTACGAAGAACAAGCCGCTTACTTTGTCCTATCAACAACAGAGTCCGTACTACTGGTGGTGGGTGTATCTGCGCCGAAATGAAGACTATTTGGCTTGTTGTGAACGAGGCGGCAAAGGCAGGCTTGCCAAACTGTATAAAGATTTTGGTGATGTGCGAGAAGATAACTTTAAGAAGTGGTGGACAGAAGGAGGTCGTGGCGCAACTCTGTTTTCTGAAAACGTTCCTGAATTAACCCTCAGAGAGCTTTCTGATAAATCGCAATGGGACGAAGCGTGGACAGCAGATGAGGTGCTTGTCGTTGCTATCCCTTTGACATCAAGCAGAAGATATATTCAAAGTCGCCTTATAAGGTTGCTAGATAAGCGCCATCACGCAGAAAAGCCTGGGCGAAAGAAAAGTAATCTAGCTCAAAGTACTGCCAGCTATCCACTGGAACGTAATTACACAATTGAGAACTTACAAAAGACATTGCAGGTGTATGACAAGTACTTGCAAGTCAAAGATGAGAAGCCAAAGGTTCCCTTATGGAAAATTGGCGAACAAATGCGATTGGTTCGAACGGCGATGACGTCGGACGATATAAGTCTCAATGAGCAGCAAGACCGTAGAAACGTAATGGGCGCTAGTGTGAAGCGATACATAGCAAATGCAGAGAAATTGATAGCTAATACCGCAAAAGGGCGATTTCCGTTAACAAAAAAATGACATTTCAAAAGACACTTTGATATTCTTATAACAATTAATAACAAACTATGAGGGTTATATGGATTTCTATCTAACGGCGCCGAAGTGGAATGATAAAAAATGCCCTCGCAAGGACCCGGCTGCGAAACCAATTAAAGCAAAGACTCTCAGTGGCGTAACAGTTATCAAGGTGAAAAATGCCAAATACAGGCTTGCAGAATTTGACGGAGTTTTTGCCGTAGTGAATGGCAGTGACATCAAGGTATCAAAGTCAGGCAAAGCCACCAAAAAAGTGTTTTGCTTATGGCATGGGCATAGCATTCCAACTGACTACCCAGAGCTTACTTTGGACTTAGAAAATACCGAAGTGATTGAGGGCTACAAGGGCAAAGTAGTAGTCGATATTGGTAGAGTTAAAAAATAACTAAACAAGCTCAACAGCGGCTTTAAGCTGAGTTGGGCTTGAATACAAATATGAAGCGGTGGTAGAGATGTTGCGGTGCCCAGCTAAACTTTTCAATATATGAATAGCTGTGCCTTTGTTTGCAAGCGCTGTCAAAAATGACCTCCGCCCTGAGTGGCTGCTAGCGCCATCGAGCGAACAGGCGCGATATAAGTAAAAGAAGTACTGAGCTAAAGAGTTAGCTGAGAAGCCTGCTTGTTTTTGTGTGTAAAACAGAGGCTTACTGGCATCTCTAATGCGCAATACACGTAGATACTGACTTATCTCTTTGCGCATTCGTTCATTTAAGTAAACGGTGCGAGCGTGTTTGCCTTTAGTTTGCTCGGGCAGCAAACGCACTTCATCCTTAATTGTGTTGTCGCTGTTTAAAACGTCGTTTATACGTAGTGCGGCAACTTCACCTACTCGCATACCCGCGTAGTGTGTAAGTAGCAACATAGCGCGATTACGTGCGCTGTGCCTACGTGTAGCGACGTGATCTAAAACTCTGCGTAGTTCTTGTGGATTTAAAACTCTAGCTTGTGACATACGTTCTCCCTGAAATGTAATAAATACAGAGCTACAGTATGTTTTCTTATGTTTGGTTAGAGCAACCGAAAATGGCTAAGAAAGAACCTTCCAAAATTCAAAGACTTAGCTAATTTCATAATCTTTTTCACATTAGATTATGTTTTCGTGGCTTTTTGACTACAACCTATTCAAAGTATTTATAAGCCCTACAAGCTATTTAATCCAGAGCTCAGCTACCCAACTAAGCGACAATTCTTAATCACTGCTTAAACGAAGGATTTACGCAATTAAAAGTATCGTTATGAAATTTAAACCTAGCTTCAACTTATATTGGTAAAGTTAGCCTAGCCTGTAAATACAACATTAATAAGGAAGCAATGCTATGAATAAACCAAATCGTCATCCCTCAGAACTCACGGATGTAGAGATTGAAAGTTGTATTGACGGCTCAAGTGATGTAGGGATGATTAGGACTATCTTGGAGGATGATGACATCATCACTAAAGATGGGCTAGTGGATGAAGATGAGTTCGGATCAGCATTCGCATTCAACATTGAAGGCTTTATTAGTGAGCCTGAAGATAGTCCAGAGTGGGAAGAGGTAAATCAAGTTAATCTTGATTGGGGCAAAAGTATTGCTGAGAACATTAATGATTTGATTTGTGAGTAAGAGGAAGCGAACTTAGTTCGCTTGTGATTTCGCTTATCGCTCATCACCTGTTTCTTTTCTCTGATTGGGCAATAGATTCTTCTGTCAAACGACGGCTATAGCACTATAAAAGTACTATGGCCGCCGCTACGTGTAGATTGGTACTAAGCATTCCCCAGCAACACGACTCTAAAAGAATTTATTGGGGACAGATGTATTAAAACCCCAAACCCTAACTACAGGGAATTCTGCGGCCTACTTGTAGCGCATAACTTTTAGAGCAGTTATGCCAAGTGCGGGCTCATTAGCCGACGTATTACAACCCGCGTTTTTGCCGTTTAAGGTGGGCTAACCTTGCTGCCTATGTAATTGCCTGCGTATTTTTTTGTTGAGATTAAGGGCTTGAAATATCTGCCTTGGAGTTGCCTTGTTTTTATTAAGCGGGAATGAGTTCAGTTGAGCTATTTGTTCTTGAGTAAGTAGATATTGATATTTTAGTAAGTTTTTTACAGCAGCCTTTGCGCGAATAAAGTTAGCCTCTAAGTCAGGGTTAAAGAATGTGTTTGGGTTATACCCATTTGCCTTAAGCCAAGAATCTCTTAGCTTCATATCTTTAAGTGTTTTATAGCTTGTCATACAAATATTTAGCAAAACCTAATAAAAGAAGAACAAAAGTGAGCGTGATTATTAGGTTCTTGTGGCATTAGGCATAAAGAGGTTGCTCTTTCAAAAAGGCCGACAATAAATTAACTGTGCCCATTCACATAAAGGAGAAAACGATGAGCACACTTAATAGTTTGAAGTTAGTTAATTCTAAAAAACCAACAGCAATTCCACCCATCCTTCATCGCCGTCATAAGTTAGGCAATAAAGTCTGGGAACAAATCCAGCTAGCCAAAGCTCAAAAGGAAGGCGGTACTTTTACTGTTAAGAAATTTAAAACAGTTAAAGACTACGATGGCTCACGCAAGAATATTGAAATTGAGAAGCGTGTACGCCAATGGTGGTACGTGGCGGCAGATGGAAAGGTTTGCTTAAACATTCGTTATGGCGCAAAGATTATTGAGTTTGCTAAAGGTAAGACTGCCGTAGAGGTAGCTTCAGGAGAGGAGCTTATTAAGGCGCTGGAGATTATTAAAGGCGCCGTAGAAGCAGGAGAACTCGATACCCAAATTGAGCAGGCTAGTGGCGCTGTTCGTGCTGGGTTTGGTCGTTAACTTGGAATGTCGTTTTAAACGACAAATTATGAGTACAGAACTAATGCTATTGCTAATGGTGTTAGTTCTGCTTTTTTTGGAGGGTTGAATGAAAACATTTGAAGCCTACGTTCGCGCTGGAGGATTTGTGGTTAGAACGATGGTAGTAGCTGATGGTCTTCAGCAGGCTATCTATATTCTACAAGGACAATTTGGAGCGGATAACGTAGTTCATCTGCCGCGCGAAATATAAATTAATCGAGGCTCTCCGCTAAATATAAGGAAAGGAGAGCTGTGATGAAGATTAAAGAAATCACGAATGCGCAAGACCAGTTAAATTTATTGCGTGTCATTATTGATAACACTTGGAGTGCCATTAAACAGCAGGCAGATGTAGAAGGCAGGCAAAAGACAGCAAAGGCAAAAGTGCCAAGGTCTAAAGCGGTTAAGGCTCCGAAGCGACCGCCTTATGCGCCAGCGCCTAAGCCTCTTCCGCAGCCTGTAACTCAACAGCCTGTTGCCGCACAAAAGCAGGCGCCAGTGAATCCAGTTAAGCAGGTTTCACCGGGAGCTACTTCGCAAAGATCGCCTGAGGAAGTAAAAGCATTTCAGGATTACTTGAGGGGCGAGAAAGCAAAACCGCTCTAATGAATCGAAATCGCGGTTTGTAGTAGATATCAATAGCCTTATAAATTGCTGTACGGTTAGGCAGATAGGTATAGTTTTAATTATTCATCCCGCTAATTTCTCTGCAGCTAGCGTAGCTGTTAGCTTGCTATAAAAGCGTTCTAGCATTTGTACAGACGTGCCCATTTGCTTTGCTAGCGTGTGGATGCCCATATTCCACTCCACTAAACTAAACGTAGCGTAGGTGTGTCTAAAGCTGTACAAAGTGCGTTTTAATCCGTTATTTGATAGCAACAAGCCCGAGTCCTTCATTAGCCACTTAAAGCTACTGACAAAATCATATGGACGTTCTCCGTTAGGGTGCCTCCACAAATACTCCTCATGCTTTTCTTCTATGAGTTGATCTAGGGTTAAGTGGTCCCATTCAGTAAAGCGTTGCTTTAATCGCTCAATGACGGGTACTGCCTCATGCCTAGCAATGAGCCAGCGTGGACCTGTTTTGCCACTTACCCATATGCGTAGATATCGAACGCTCTTGTCTGTATGCCATTCCAAGTGCTTCCACTGAATGTTCTTTGCTTCCGTGCCATGGCGCATACCTGTTGCCATGAGTATCTCTATGTAATCTCTCAGTAATAATCTGCCGTTGTGCGCTTCTTCTGTTTTGCCGCCTTCGCTCCAGGTTTTCATAAAGACAAATAGGTAATCAATCTCTTTTCTAGTAAAGGCGGGCCTTGGAGTGCTCTTTTCGCCTTTAGTGCCCAGCCTTGGAACTGGGTGTTTATCACTAAGCCATCCTCGTTTGATTGCTGAATCAAATACCCTGTTGTAAGCAGAGAAATGCGTCATCATGGTTGAGCGCATGAGTTTGCGTTTCATCTTCTCTGCTCGCCATAGCTCATACTCAGCAATATCTTGGTGGTTAATATTGGTTAGAAACTTCTTGCCAAAAAATGGAATGAGGTAGTTATCTAATACAGAGATGTAATCCACATATATCTTCTTACCTACGCCATTATCTAAATCGCTTTGCAGTTCTACCTTGGTAGCTTCTGCCGCTGAATCAAAGCGTTTGTTTAGGGGTGGCAATCCCAACTCTTCCATAAAGCGGGCTCTATCGTAAATATCCCCAGCTTTCTTTTTGGCGTATTCCAAATCCTCATAGCCAGTACTCACTCTGTGCCACTTCTTGTCATAAAGCCTAAAGCGCATTTGCCATTGCTTACTGCGCTCTCGCTTATATAGGGTAATGTTGCCATCCCTCATATGGACTAGCTTGCCAGTAGCTAGGTTTTCTAGGTATTTGAGTTGAGGTGATTTTTCAGGGGTAGAGGTGCTTTGAAAGAAAAGGGCAAGCACTTCCGTTTCTTTGGGCATGTTTTTCTAGCTGAAAAACATAGCTTAATTTCGGTGTGTAGCTTTGGGCAACCTGAATTTGTCGTTTTAAACGACAAATAATTTGCTCTTAGGAACTCATGTCAAAATGTATAAATGAATTTATCTAATCGTTTTGCCTATAGGGCGGAAGTAAGTAGCTTCCTTGTGACTAAAGATGATGAAATCTTGGGTCAGCTAACAAATCAACATAAATTTAGGCAATTAGAGCAACAGCAAATTAATGCTTGGCGTAGGCAAATTATTGAACTTAAGCAGGTCTTGGTTAGTTTTCCAAAGGCAACCTTATTGCTGGAATTTGAGATACCCAGGATTGGCAAGCGTGTTGATGCCATTCTCATATTAGATGGCTCTATTGTAGTTTTGGAGTACAAGGTTGGCGCCAAGTCGTATGACACCATCTCAATAGATCAAGTCCATGACTACGCTTTGGATTTAAAGAATTTTCATAAGGCTAGCCATCACTTAAACATCATTCCAATTTTGGTGGCTACAGATGCTCCAGGAAAAGTGCAGAAATTAGTGATTAGGAATGATGGTGTAGCAAGCCCCGTCTTCGCAAACTCTAATAATTTATTGGATGCTCTTAATCTTGTGTCAGCCTCTTTACCAAAGGTAGACTTAGATCCTGGTATTTGGATAAGCTCTACCTATCATCCAACCCCTACTATTGTTGAAGCTGCTCAGGCTTTGTATAAAGGCCATAAAGTAGATGAAATATCACGATCTGATGCTGGAGCAATAAATCTAACCAAGACTTGCGGCCATGTATCAAAAGTTATTGATGACGCAAAAGCAAATAACAAAAAAGTAATTTGCCTAATCACGGGCGCACCTGGCGCTGGGAAAAGTTTGGCTGGGCTGAATATTGCTATTGAACGTATGCGATATCTTGAAAATGAGCATGCCGTCTTCTTATCGGGCAATGGACCATTGGTGGCCGTATTGCGCGAAGCATTAGTGCAGGATCAATTAGCTGAGAATGATCTTTTGCCAAAAGAAGAAAGAACTAAAAGAAAGCCAGCCGAACAAAAGGCTGCAGCTTTCATTCAAAACATTCACCACTTCCGGGATGACAATTTAGCATCCAATGCGCCACCTGTTGAAAAAGTCGTGATATTTGATGAAGCGCAGCGAGCTTGGAATAAGGAGCAGGCTTCATCATTCATGAAGCGTAAGCGTGGACAAGATAACTTTTCTATGTCTGAACCTGATTTCTTACTTTCTGTAATGAACCGTCACAAGGATTGGTGTGTGGTCGTTTGTTTGATTGGAGGCGGTCAAGAAATTAATACTGGTGAAGCTGGAATTACAGAGTGGATCACAGCATTAAAAGAGCACTATCAAGACTGGGAGATACATTTCTCAGATGAAATATTTAAATCTGATTACGCCTTGAGTAGAGAGTGGCTTGAGGATCAAGGTCCACTCAATTTACATATTGAGCCAGATTTAAATTTGTCTGTTTCCTTGCGCTCGTTTAGGGCTGAGAAATTATCGGCTTTTGTTGGTGCTCTGATTTCTGGCGATTCAAATAAGGCAAGAGAGATAAAACAGCATCTAACTAACTACCCAATTTATTTGACACGCAAACTAGATAGGGCAAAAGATAGATTGAAGGACTGGGCTAGAGGGACTGAGCGCATTGGACTCGTTGCTTCATCAAATGCAATAAGGCTTAAACCATCGGGAATATTTGTGAAGGGTGAAATAGACCCGACACTTTGGTTCCTTAAGGGCAAGAGTGATATTCGCTCATCACACTATTTAGAGGATGTGGCAACAGAGTTTGATGTCCAGGGCTTGGAAATAGATTGGGTTGGCGTTTGCTGGGATGCGAACTTCAGAATTGAGAATGGCAAGTGGGTCACCTATAACTTCTCTGGCTCTAAGTGGCAAACGGTACATGGCTTAGAAAAACAAAAATATATTGCTAACTCTTATCGGGTATTGCTAACTCGTGGAAGACAGGGGGTTGTGATATTTGTTCCAGAGGGTGATGATTCTGATCCAACACGACACAAAGATTTTTATGACCAAACCTATCAATTCCTTAAAGACTGTGGAATTGAGGAAATTTAATGGAGAAATAAATGCCTTGTAATTACGGCTGGATTGGTATTGCAGCATGGTGGTGCCAGCTTGACTCTAATGTTTTGGCAGCCTGGGTGCAGGCGATTGGATCTGTAGGTGCAATTGTTGCAGCTGTTGGAATTTACTATCGTCAAAAAGTAAATGAAGAAAATGAGCGCCTTGCAAATAATCGCAAAGTTGTGATGAGTGCTGCTGCTAATCTAGAGAGCGCACTAAGTTATCAATCAGTTGTATTGGACTTCGCTCCAGCTGGGGACGGTGTCATCGGTCATCCAATTACTGATCTAAAGGATGCCGTGTCATTCCTTCAGCTGCAACCAAGAACAAAAGAAGCAATTAGAGAAGCTGTAGAAAAGGCCCACTATTTTTCTATGGAGCTTTGCGAGCAAATGGCTAAGTTGAGCGTTCAGGCAGCTGCCTATGATCGCCTCATAGAGCAAAATGCTCGCATAGGAAACAATCGGACTCCCGATGAATTTTTTAAGGGCGTGACGGCCACTAGGCTTGCTTTGTCAGCCGTTCTTGATGAAACGCGAAAAATGCTTCAGGCTTACCTTCCAAAATAGGTCGTTTTAAACGACAAATTCTGTAGATAAGGTGTGCACCGTAGATTTGCCGTAAAAACACCGTTTTTCAGGGGAAGAAGAATCTAGGCGGCTCAAAATAGCTCTCTAGGCTAAATTACGCTAAAATCATTCCTTCGGCGAATTAGCTCAGCTGGTTAGAGCGACGGAATCATAATCCGCAGGTCCGGGGTTCAAATCCCTGATTCGCCACCAAATCTAAAAGCCATTGCCCCTCGGCAGTGGCTTTTTTCTTAGGGTGCTGGGTATGGCTAAATTTTGGAACTTTGTTATTTTCCAGCTTGGTTGGTTTGCCTGTGTACTAGGTGCGGCCAATAAACAAGTGTTTTGGGCGGTAGCTGCCACTCTCGCATATATCGTCTTCCATGCTTGGCGCTCACCTTCACCAAAGACAGAGGTGCGCCTTCTGGTTAAGGCTTTTATCTTTGGTTTGGTGGCTGATACCCTCATCATGCATTTGGGCTATCTGGATTTTCAGGATGATTGGCCATCGCCGTATTTGTCACCTCTGTGGATGTGGGTCTTGTGGGTTTTGGTGGCCACTACCGTCAATGGATCCTTGACCTGGTTGCGAGGCAGACCTGTTTTAGGAGCTGTTTTAGGCGGTATTGCCGGCCCAATGTCTTATGAGGCTGGTATCCGGATGGGTGCTGGAGGTTGGGGCCCAGGTGGTCAAATCACTGGATTTATCCTTGTTGGGGTGGTCTGGGCTATAGCTATTCCCCTCTTTTTCTATTGGGATCGAGCCAATCAAGCCCAGCTTAGTAAAAAATCCGTAAATTCGCTTTAAAAGTCGCTTGCAAAGACTACTGTTTTTATATACAGTAACTCCTAAGTTGTTACACAGTAGATAAAACTTCGGGAAAAAGCCCAGTACATAGTGAAAAGGGAATAAAAAATGGCCTTGGATAACAAAAAGCAATCAGCCTCTTCAGAATTTGAAGGAATGAGCGGGGACAAACAAAAAGCATTAACTGCAGCACTGGCACAAATTGAGAAACAGTTTGGCAAAGGTTCAATCATGAGATTGGGCGATGCCGAAATTAGTCAAGATATTCAGGTAGTTTCTAGCGGTTCACTCGGATTAGATATCGCTCTTGGAGTTGGTGGTCTTGCGCGTGGGCGCGTAATTGAAATTTACGGTCCAGAATCTTCAGGTAAAACAACACTTACATTGCATGCAATTGCAGAAATGCAAAAGCTTGGTGGCACTTGCGCATTTATTGATGCGGAACATGCTCTTGATGTGCAGTACGCATCACGCCTCGGTGTTGATGTAAATAATTTATTGATCTCTCAACCAGACACTGGCGAGCAAGCTTTAGAAATCGCAGACGCTTTGGTGCGTTCAGGTTCGATTGATCTAATCGTGATCGACTCGGTTGCAGCCTTAGTTCCAAGGGCTGAGATCGAAGGCGACATGGGCGATTCCTTGCCAGGTTTGCAAGCACGCTTGATGAGCCAAGCTTTACGTAAGTTGACTGGCGCCATCAAGCGTACCAATACCACTGTGATCTTCATTAACCAGATTCGTATGAAGATTGGCGTGATGTTTGGTTCACCAGAAACAACTACTGGCGGTAACGCTTTGAAGTTCTATGCCTCTATGCGTTTGGATATTCGCCGTATCGGCAGTATCAAAAAAGGTGATGAGGTTGTTGGTAACGAAACTCGCGTTAAAGTTGTGAAGAACAAAGTTTCTCCTCCATTCCGTGAAGCCATTTTTGACATCATGTACGGCGCTGGTATTTCTAGAGAAGGCGAAATCATTGATATGGGTGTTGAGGCTGATCTCGTAGAAAAGTCAGGCTCTTGGTATAGCTACAACGGTGATCGCATTGGTCAAGGCAAAGACAATGTGCGCGAGTTCTTAAAAGAGAATCCAGCCATCGCCCAAGATATCGAGAAAAAGATTCGTGAGAAGCTTGGTGTGAAAGTCGGCTCAGCTGTAGTGACTGATGTATTGGCCGAGGAAGAAGAAGTCGAATAATCCCGTTGAATAATTCAATGTCAGAATCAAGTAGTAATAAAAAGCCTAAACAAAGCCCGAGTCTCAAAGCTCGGGCTTTGCGTCTTTTGTCGCAGCGAGAATACAGCCGCAAAGGTTTAGCCACCAAATTGGCTGAATCAGAGGCTAGGTGGGGTAAGTTAGGTGGAGATCAGGTGGAACAAACCCCAGAATCTGGAAATACCCAGATTGAAGCGGTTTTGGATGATTTTGAGGCTCGTGGTTGGTTGTCCGACGAGCGTTTTGCTGAGGCCTTGGTTCGC
Source organism: Polynucleobacter yangtzensis (assembly GCF_027924165.1). Taxonomy (NCBI): domain Bacteria; kingdom Pseudomonadati; phylum Pseudomonadota; class Betaproteobacteria; order Burkholderiales; family Burkholderiaceae; genus Polynucleobacter; species Polynucleobacter yangtzensis. Next base: position 1,738,737 of record NZ_AP026973.1, on the reverse strand, counting down.
CGCCGTAGCGAGCGATACGGCATGAGAAAGATCGCCGACGAGCTCGAAAGGGCAGGGGTAGATTCTAAGCAGTCAGCCAAATTACTGGGAGTCTTAAAAGAGACCGAATTCCAGCGCGCTTATGACCTTTGGATGCGTAAATATGGCCAGCGCGCCACTGAACAAAAGGAACGCGCCAGACAATACCGATTCCTAGCTTCCAAGGGGTTTGGGTCCGATATTGTGGCCAAGGTCATAGGCGGTCAAACCCCTGATTAGGGCAATTACGGATCGAAAAACGCTATTTGCGGCGTTGCAGCATGATAGACTTATGGAGTCGGTCAAGCCGTTCGCATTTATTCAAATTTGGCAAATATAGCCAGCTTCAAGAGTAAGTATGAGATTGTGGCGACATCGGTTTTACTAATCCTCATCGCTTGCTAAAAAAGATACCGTTTCGGAGTAAATATGAAAATTCACGAGTACCAAGGCAAAGAACTTCTTCGCCAATTTAATGTGCCTGTTCCTAATGGCATTCCTGCATTTAGTGTTGATGAGGCAGTGAAAGCTGCTGAAAAATTAGGTGGCCCAGTATGGGTTGTAAAAGCACAGATTCATGCTGGTGGTCGCGGTAAAGGTGGCGGCGTGAAATTGGCTAGAAGCATGGACGAAGTGAAGAAATATGCTTCTGAAATTTTGGGCATGCAGCTCAAGACGCATCAAACTGGACCAGAGGGTCAAAAAGTAAATCGTCTCTTAATCGAAGATGGCGCTGATATTAAAAAAGAGTACTACTTCAGTATCGTTACAGACCGTGGCACACAAAAGAATGTGATCATGGCTTCTAGCGAAGGTGGTATGGATATTGAGGAAGTTGCTGAATCTCACCCAGAAAAAATTATTAAAGTATTTGTTGATCCGATGGTTGGTTTGACAGATGCTGATTGCGATATTGTTGCTAAAGGTATTGGCGTTCCTGAAGCGTCTATCCCAATGGCACGCGACGTATTCAAAAACCTTTACAAGACTTACTGGGATACCGATGCATCATTGGTTGAAATCAACCCATTAATCCTTGAAGGCAACGGCAAAATCAAGGCTTTGGATGCCAAGTTCAACTTTGATCCAAACGCATTGTTCCGTCATCCAGAAATCGTAGCTTATCGCGATATCGATGAAGAAGATGCTGCTGAAATTGAAGCTTCTAAATTTGACCTTGCTTACATTTCTTTAGATGGCAATATCGGCTGTTTAGTGAATGGTGCAGGTTTGGCAATGGCCACCATGGACACCATTAAGTTGTTCGGTGGCGAGCCAGCAAACTTCTTGGACGTTGGCGGCGGTGCTACAGCAGAAAAAGTAACTGAAGCATTCAAGATCATGTTGAAGAACAAGAGTGTTGAAGCTATTTTGGTAAATATTTTCGGCGGCATTATGCGTTGTGACGTGATCGCTGACGGTGTTGTTACTGCATGTAAAGCAGTAAACCTCACAGTACCTTTGGTTGTGCGCATGAAGGGCACTAACGAAGAGTTGGGCAAGAAGATTCTTGCAGACTCTGGTTTGCCAATTATAAGCGCCGATTCAATGGCTGAAGCTGCTACTAAGGTAGTTGCTGCTGTTGCCAAAAACAAATAATCCAGGAATTTCAATATGTCTATTTTGATCAATAAAAACACCAAAGTCATTACACAAGGTATTACTGGTAAGACAGGTCAGTTCCATACTGAAAAATGTCAGGAATACGCAAACGGCAAAAACTGTTTTGTTGCCGGTGTAAATCCTAAAAAAGCTGGCGAGTCCATTTTTAACATTCCTATTTATGGAACGGTTAAAGAGGCTGCACAGCAAACTGGTGCAACTACTTCTGTTATCTATGTTCCGCCTCCTGGCGCAGCTGCTGCTATTTGGGAAGCGGTTGAGGCTGACCTCGACTTCGTTATTTGTATTACCGAAGGCATTCCAGTACGTGACATGCTTGAAGTGCGTAACAAGATGCACGCAAAAGAAGCTGCTGGCGGCAAGAAGACTTTGTTACTCGGCCCTAACTGCCCAGGCATCATCACTCCAGATGAGCTCAAGATTGGCATCATGCCTGGTCACATTCATAAAAAAGGCCGTATTGGTGTTGTTAGCCGTTCCGGTACATTGACTTATGAAGCGGTTGGTCAGTTGACAGCAATTGGTTTAGGCCAGTCCACAGCAGTAGGCATTGGTGGCGACCCAATCAATGGCTTGAAGCACATCGACATTATGAAAATGTTCAATGAAGATCCAGAGACAGATGCTGTGATCATGATTGGTGAAATCGGCGGTCCAGACGAAGCCGAAGCTGCACGCTGGTGCAAAGACAATATGAAGAAGCCAGTAGTTGGCTTTATTGCCGGCGTTACAGCTCCTCCAGGCAAGCGTATGGGTCACGCAGGTGCGTTGATTTCTGGCGGTGCTGATACTGCAGATGCCAAGCTTGCCGTTATGGAAGAGTGTGGCTTCAAAGTAACAAAGAACCCATCAGAAATGGCTGCTTTATTGAAGGGCATGTTGTAATTAGCGTTTGGAAAAAGGGTGCTGCTAAAACAGCATCCTTTTCTGTAGTACCCAGTAGTTAAAAATACAATAAAACATAAGAGAAACGTAGGAGACACCATGGATTTTTCAGCATTTTCTGACGCTACCTTTTGGGCGGCGCTTTTATCAATCATCGTTGCAAATATTTTGCTATCTGGCGATAACGCAGTTGTGATCGCTTTAGCATCACGTAATTTGCCACCAGCACAACAAAAGAAAGCAATTTTCTGGGGTAGTGCTGCTGCAATTATTTTGCGTGTCGTGCTCACCATTACAGCAGTAGCGTTGCTTACTTTGCCGTACTTAAAAATTGTTGGCGGTTTATTATTGCTTTACATCGGTATTCAGCTTTTATCTGATAGCGGTGGCGAAGAGCATATGGAAGCCAAGACCAGTATCTGGGCTGCTATTCGTACGATCTTGATCGCCGACTTAGTAATGAGCTTGGATAACGTATTGGCAGTTGCAGCTGCGGCACAAAAAGGTCCAGAAGAGACCCGCCTCCTCTTGTTGATCATTGGATTGGGAATGTCTATTCCATTAATCATTTTTGGTAGCGCTATGTTGCTGAAGGTGATGGAGCGTTTCCCAATCATCATCACTTTGGGCGCCGGACTTTTGGGTCTGTTGGCTGGTGGAATGTTGGTCGATGATCCTGCTATCAAAGACAGCATTCAGGCTGCTTTAGGTGATGCCAAGCTTGCTTTTGAGGTAATTGGTGTTGCTATTGTGATTTTGGTGGGAACTTATCTGAAAAAAAAGAACGCTGCTAAAGCGCATTGATTTCCTTACAGTTGAATCAGAAAAGCCGGCCTTCAAAGCCGGCTTTTTTATTGGTAACTTCCTTGTGAGCGTACAGCATAGACTGGATCATGAGGTATTTCAATGGGGAGCTAAAGAGATGCAGAATCAAAACAAAGTCATTCAAGGAAAGCAAAATTCAGATACTCATGAAGATGCAGGATTTACCTTAATTGAAGTGATGGTAGTTGTGGCCATCATTGGCATCTTGGTTGCAGTAGCGGTACCCCAATACCAAGACTATATTGCTCGAAGTCGTGTTGTGGAAGGTATGAATTTATCCTCAAGTGCCAAGCTGGCAGTAACGGAAGCTTTTGCCAGTCGCGGCACCGTACTAATGGATGAAGCAACCCATGGTGCCTTCACATTTACACCAACTCGCAGTGTTAAGCTGATTGAAATTACTCCGTCAGGAGCAATCGCAATCGACTACCAAGTGAGTGTTGCGCCAGAGGGTAAAAACACCCTGCATTTAGTCCCTACAAATGAGCCTGATGCCAATTCTCCTAAGCCATTGGATCTCTCAAAGCCAGAAGGCTCAACTTGGGCTGGTGGATGGTCATGTAGATCAACAGAGACTAATTTAATTCCTCAGTTGTTGCCCTCTGAATGCAGAATTACAAATAAATAAGTTAAATAGCCGCCTTAGGGCGGCTTATTTGTATAGTAGAGATATGAATCGCATATTTCTGAAATTTTTCTACTTATTTTTCACCATATTTTTATTCATCGGCGGCGTCGGCGCTCAGACTGTGTCTGGAACATGCAATGTCGAAGTGAAAACTATTCCCATTGGTGGCGGCACTGTTGAGTACCTTAAAGTGGGTAAGGGTACCCCCATTCTTTTATTGCATGGGCTTTTTGCACAAAAGGAGCAATGGTCAGAGCTTGCTTGTTATTTATCTGCTGCTGGTTATTTAGTATTTGCGCCTGACTTGCCTGGATATGGAAAAAGCGCTCCCTTTCCTATCGTTGATTACAAATTAGAAAATCAAGTTAGGCTGCTTCATGAATTTACAAATGCATTAAATATTCAGAAATTAGATCTTGTCGGAAGTTCTATGGGTGGCGCAATCGCAAGTATGTATGCGCGAGCCTATCCGATGCAGGTAAGGTCGCTTGCCTTCATTGGTTCGCCATTAGGCATTAGCGGCTGGAGTACACAGGTAAAGAGCGTCCTTTATCAGGGTATTAATCCCTTCATCCCTATTTCTGTGGATCAACTCAATCTAGAGAATCAACTTTTATTTTATAAGCCGCCTGTAGTGCCAGAATCTCTTCAACAGAGTCTAATCGCTGATTATCAAAAGTCTAACCGCCACTATCAGCAGGTATGGGATATCGTTAATCTGTATTTATACGAGATTGAAAAAAATCCACCATCGCCTATCCCTACTCTTATTCTGTGGGGCAAACAAGATAGGATTTTTGATGTTGTCGACATTCAGAGGTTGCGACAAAAGTATCCGAAAAATCGATACTTAGTTATTAATGAAGCCGGCCACCTATTGATGCTTGAGACCCCTAAAGAGGTTGCTACCAATTACATTGAATTTTTAAAATCAAAGTAATTATTAGGCGGGGTTGTTAGATTTCCACTCCCCACTCTTGCCGCCACTCTTCTCAAGTAGTTTCACATCACCCATCACCATGCCTCGGTCTACTGCTTTACACATGTCATAGATTGTGAGTAGGGCTACTTGGACTGCGGTGAGGGCTTCCATCTCTACGCCAGTTGGCCCGGTAGTTTCGGCTCTTACTTGGCAGGCAATGCTGCTGTCTTGGGGATTGGTTCGAAACTCTAGGCTAACGTGGGTTAGGGCTAATGGGTGGCAAAGAGGAATCAGGTCTGACGTTCTCTTGGATGCCTGAATACCTGCAATTCTGGCGATACCTAGAACATCGCCCTTTTTATGGTTGCCAGCTTCGACCATTTTGAAGGTTTCGGGAAGCATGGTGATCTTGCCGGTAGCGATGGCGATACGATGGGTGTTAGGCTTATCGCCAACGTTTACCATGTGGGCTTGCCCGCTGGCATCAAAATGAGTTAGTTTGTTCATGGGATAAGTTTTACCATATAGGGATGCAAGACATAAAGTCAGATCCAAAAACCATATTTTTGCGCCGTACTTTGGCCATTTGGCTCATGTTGGGGCTGACTTTCTCCGGCTTTCCTGCTTATTCTGCAACTCCTACAGGGGACGTCTCCGTAGAAGGTAATTCTGCTGCTATTCAGAATATTGGCAGGGCCATGCAGTCACCCGATGCGCGTCCGGCTAATGCTCCAACACGAAGCGCTTTGCGCAGTCAACCAACCATTGTTTTGCCGGACATGGGTGATCCAGGAGGCGACGCATTAAGTCGAGTGGATGAGCGTAAATATGGCGAAATGATTATGCGCCAGATTCGTCCTGACCCTGATTACTCAAATGACTTGCCTCTTTATGATTTTCTGAATCAGATGGAACGCCGCTTGCTACAGGCTGCAAAAAAATTGCAGCTTGGTGGCGCAAACGAGCAGGGTAGCGGAGCGTATAACTTCGAAGTGTTTGCTGTAAAAGATAGCAGTATTAATGCGTTTGCATTGCCCGGAGGATTTATTGGTTTTCATACGGGCTTGATTGTGAGCGCAGAATCTGATTCTGAGGTAGCTTCAGTTATGGGGCACGAAACGGGCCACGTATTGCAGCGGCATCTAGCTCGTCAACTGGATAAGCAAACCACTAATACGATGATTGCGATTGCCGGTATGGTGCTTGGTGCCTTAGCAATGTCTCGTAATCCGCAAGCTGCAGCGGGCCTTATGCAGGGTGGTCAAGCGGCTGCTATTAACAATCAACTCTCTTATTCGAGAGATGCAGAGCGTGAGGCTGATCGTATTGGCTTCCAGATTTTGGAGGCTAGTGGTTACGATGTAAATGGTGCACCAGGCTTTTTCCAGCGCTTACAAAAGGCCACCGGTATTATGGATAAAGGTGTGCCTGCCTACGTACGCACCCACCCCTTAACAACAGATCGTATTGCCGATATGCAAGATCGGGCGCGGACTGTGGCAACGCGCAACGTGCCTAGTTCCGTTGAGTTTTATTTCATCAAGGCGCGAGCACGTATGGAACAAGCTGGTAGTTCGAGTGGGCTATACGACTTAAAAAATACTTTTGATAGCTTGAGTAAGCAACCTCAAATTGGAAAACAGTTAGAAGGTTTCTATGGCTTAGCTCTCATTGCTCAGCGTCAAGGAAAAATTGATCAAGCCGAAACCAATTTGCAGCAAGCGCGCAATTTAGCCCAGAAGGCCAGTGCGCCAGGCTCGCCGATCCAAAGGCAGAGCCTGTCTTTGGATATCACCGCTTCTGAATTAGCTTTGGCCAAAGGCAAGAGTGAAGAGGCCCTGCAAATTGCTCAAGCTACTTTGCGTGCATATCCACAATCTTATGCAGCCGGTGCGGCAATGATTAATGCTGAACTAAAACTCGGCCGTACCAATGATGCGATCACTTGGTTAAAGGCGCGAACAAGATCTCAGCCCAATGAAATTGTGTGGTGGAATTTATTGTCCAAGTCTTATGATCAGGCTGGTAATGTCCCCATGCGTCATTACGCGCTTGGTGAAAAATATGCCCTTGAGGGGGCTTGGCCTTCAGCAATTGAACAACTTCGCATTGCTCGCTCAGCTGGTGGGGCCGATTTTTACCAGGGCTCCAGTATTGATGCTCGTTTGCGTGAAATGCAAAGGCAATATCAAGATGAGCTCAAAGAGCAGGGTAAGCAAGCTCCCGGTTAAGGTTGCGGCGTAGCTTGGTAACGAAAGCGCGTAGCTAACTCTTGGGAATGTATGGGGTCTAGTGGAAGCTGCTTTCCTTGCCAAGACCAGGATCCCCCAAAGCTACAGGCTTCTTCGCGGAGTTTGGCTAGCTCAGAAAAATGATCTAGATCGTGATCATGCAAAAGGGCAATTGTTTGAGTTTCTCTTTTAAGAAATTGCCGGCTTTCATTATTAATCTTGCTGCTATCGCAGATTGTTTGATCTACTTTTCCAACAATATAAATATTACCGTTTTCATCGCTTAGGGCTGAATCTGGATCAATGACGTTATGACATTGAGTAAGAAATTGTTCGCCTTGATCGTTGGGGATGATGCGTGCAATCCAGGGGGTGGCATCTAGCGTAATAAAGACACACTGCGGACCATTTTGAAAAAAATATCTTCCGAATTCATCACATGCGTAGTTGCGAGCAATAAAGTCATTGAGAGCAACGTGTTGAATAACTTGTCCTGGAAGACGATTTTGTTGCGCAAATTCATCGCGCATCCGCCATTGGCCACGACGATCTAGAGCAAGCCAACCAAAGCAATCAGGCACATTTGGCCACTTCATCAGTGACCGGAGTACTTGATCATCCATGGTATTTAGTGCAAGCCGTGTGGTGTAGTGGGTGCGTCGTAGGTGTCTTCAGTGGAGTGACTTGCGTGTAAGTGCGCAATACGCCATCCCTGACTATCTTGTAGAAGCACCAGTGTGATGTTGAGGAAAAATTCTGCTTCAACTTGATCTGCTCGTAAATGAACAGCTTCAGTCGTGTCATATACAGCAGCGCCAAGTACTGAGTGACTAATGCATGCGATAGGTTCTAGAAATAGTGGTTGCTTTGCAAGCAGTCGTTCCAAGCCCTCGCGAATTTCTGCATGTCCAGTTAGGCGATGTCCCTCAGGGAGAACGCAAGTAATGGAATCATCATCAAGCCAAATATCTAAAGCGCTTTGTACGTCACGATGGCTCAGTGCATCACGCCATGCCTCGACAACATCATCTGCATTTTGAAAGAGTCTGGCAAGTTTAGGCATAGCTTACTTTTCCTGAGTTAAGACGGCAAGGTATTTAGTGTAGCCAATACCTGTGCTGGCAATATGTCATTTAAGCACTTGAGGTGTCCTAGGGGACACTCTCTTTTATGGCATGGGCTGCAAGGAAGGTTTAGCCAAATGACTTTGGCTTTATCGGACAGTGGTGGCGTATGAGCGGGATCGCTTGACCCAAAAATGGCAACTTGTGGTGTTTTGAGGGCTGCCGCAATATGCATTAAGCCGGAATCATTGCTGATGACTGCTTTACTCATGCTAATTAGGGCAATGGCTTCATCAAGAGAGGTATCGCCACACCAGTTATGAATATGACCATCCCCTTTGGTTTTGGATTGGATTTCTAGGGCGAGAGAGTGATCGCCTTTGCTGCCCAAAAGGATGATTTGATTATTTGGGTTATTGGTAGCAATGCTTTGCGCCAACTCCGCAAAATGACCAGTTGGCCAACGTTTAGTTGGGCCGTACTCAGCGCCAGGGCACATCACGTAAATATGTGACCCATCAATGTGGGCAGTTTTTAATTTAGCCTGTACCGAGTGATGAGCTGGATTAGATACATTTAACTTTGGCGTGATATTTACGTTGGTTGGTGAAGCATGCTCACCATTTAAAAGCTGACCCAATGCAAGATAGTGCTCAACCATCGGCGGCCGATTTACTTTACTCGGATTATCTAGCGCTACGTTAATTAAACCAAAGCGCAACTCACCGCGATAGCCAATTCGAAAAGGAATGCTAGCAAGCCATGGAATCAGCGCTGACTTCAGGCTATTAGGCAATACAAAACACGCCTGATATTTTTTTAGTGCGAGCTTACCGGCTAATTCTTTACGCAAGCCCCATTGCAATTGTTTGTGCTCAAACTTTGCTTCGATGACTTCATGTACTTCTGAGCAGGCGCGATAGATTGGAGCAACCCAAGTGCTGGCAAGTACATCAATTTTTGATTCTGGATATTGTGCTTTGAGAGACGCCAGCAAGGGCTGTGTCATTACTGCATCCCCAATCCAATTTGGGGCGATGATCAGAATACTGTGCATGAATGTATCCCGACTCAGCGCCTCACTGAGAGGCGCTGATAAGGCTTAGTGACCGTGTGGCTCAGTGCCGGGAATGAGCTTGTACTCTGCGCCGCAATAAGGACACTTCGCTTCACCGGTTTTAGTAATGTCTAAGAAAACGCGTGGATGTGAGTTCCATGCTGGTGTTTTATTGGTAGGGCAATGTAACGGCAAGTCTTTGCCATCCACCATCACAACTTGAGCTTGAGTCATATGCTGTTCCTAATTACTGAAGTTACTTTACGTAGGTGAGCCAAGATTTGTATTTATCGTCTCTGCCGTAAACCGCATCGAAATACGTCTTCTGAATTTTTTCAGTGATCGGACCACGTTTGCCATCACCAATAGTGCGATCGTCTAGTTCACGAATTGGAGTTACTTCAGCAGCAGTGCCAGTAAAGAATGCTTCGTCAGCAGAATAAACTTCGTCGCGAGTGATGCGTTTTTCACGAACTTCGTAGCCGAGGTCTTTAGCGATCTGAATAATGGAATCACGTGTGATGCCATCCAAACAAGAGGCTAAGTCTGGTGTGTATACGATGCCATTGCGAACCATAAAGAGGTTTTCGCCAGAGCCTTCAGAAACATAACCTTCGGTATCGAGCAATAAAGCTTCGTCATATCCATTGGCAGTCACTTCTTGGTTAGCCAAAATGGAGTTGATGTAGTAGCCAGAGGCCTTAGCGCGCACTAGGGAGGAATTAACAAAGTGGCGGGTAAAAGAGGAGGTTTTGACGCGAATACCCTTGTTTAGGCCATCTTCACCCAAATATGCACCCCATTCCCAGGCGGCGATTGAGGTATGAATGCTGTTCCCTTTTGGGGAGATTCCCAGCTTTTGGGAGCCAATAAAGATGATCGGGCGGATATAGCAGGCTTCTAGCTTGTTGCTATTTACCGTATCGATAATGCCCTTGGTGACCTCTTCGGGGCTATAAGGCATGTTCATTTGGAAGATCTTAGTTCCGTTAAACAGGCGTTTTACGTGCTCTGGAAGGCGGAAAATGGCTGTTCCCTGGGGGGTTTTGTAGGCTCTAATGCCCTCAAATACGCCCATTCCGTAGTGTAGGCTGTGTGTTAACACGTGAACATTGGCCTCGCGCCAAGGAATTAGCTTCCCATCAGTCCAAATAAAGCCATCGCGGTCGGACATCGACATTTTCTTTACCTTTTGTGTCTATTAAGTATCTATAAAAGCGGTTTTAGTAAGGCATCAGGCCGGTAGATATTGGTCTTTCAGCCCAGAATGCATTTAAGTCCTTATTGTAGAGCAGGCAGGGCAGTCTGTCGGCTTGGATCCTTAGGGTAAATGGGTCGGAGCCTTTAGAATGGAGCATTCCCCATAAACCACAAATTTACCCAAACTCATGCCGGAATCCTTATTTAAAGTTAAGCGTTTAAGCGAATTAGCCCAATCAGGTCAATTAAAGGGTAAGCGGGTTCTTATCCGTGCCGATCTGAATGTCCCCCAGGATGAGGCTGGAAATATTACTGAAGACACTCGAATTCGGGCATCAATGCCTGCTGTACAGATGTGTTTGGATGCTGGGGCAGCGGTCATGGTGACTTCTCATTTAGGTCGCCCAACCGAAGGTGAATTTAAACCGGAAGATAGTTTGGCTCCTGTCGCTGACCGAATTGCGAGTCTGCTGAATCGCAAAGTTCCTTTGATCAGCGATTGGGTGAATGGCGGCTTCGAGGTAAATCCAGGTGAGCTGGTATTGCTAGAGAACTGTCGTCTGAATGTTGGTGAAAAAAAGAATAACGACGAATTGGCAAAAAAGATTGCTGCGTTGTGTGATGTTTATGTAAACGATGCATTTGGAACTGCTCATCGCGCAGAAGCAACTACGCATGGCGTGGCGAAGTTTGCTCCTATAGCTTGCGCTGGTCCTTTGATGGCTGCTGAGTTAGATGCCTTGAGTCGTGCATTAGCAAGTCCGAAACGTCCTTTAGTGGCGATCGTAGCAGGCTCCAAGGTTTCCTCTAAGCTTACTATCCTTAAGGCTTTGTCAGAAAAAGTTGATGAGTTGATTGTTGGTGGCGGTATCGCTAATACCTTCATGTTGGCCAAAGGCTTACCTATTGGTAAATCTCTTGCTGAACCTGATTTGGTTGATGAGGCCAGAGAAATCATGGAGATCATGGAAAAGCGTGGCGCCCATGTGCCTATTCCGGAAGACGTTGTTGTCGCAAATGAACTTTCTCCATTGGCCCGTGCAAACCGCGTGCCTGCAGATCAAGTTGCAGAAGATGACATGATTTTGGATATTGGCCCAAAGACTGCAGCGCGTTTATCAATCATGCTTGCTCATGCTGGCACGATTGTTTGGAATGGCCCATTAGGCGTTTTTGAAATTGATCAGTTTGGTGGTGGCACCAAAATGTTGGCAGCAGCTATCGCACATTCACCAGCTTTCTCTATTGCTGGCGGTGGCGATACTTTGGCAGCTATCGCGAAGTACGGTATTGAGAATCAAGTGGATTACATCTCTACTGGCGGTGGTGCCTTCTTGGAGTTCCTTGAAGGCAAAACCTTGCCAGCCTTTGCAGTACTTGCTGAAAGAGCGAAAGACTAAATATGTTGAGAGCAACAAAGATCATTGCAACCCTTGGGCCTGCCTCAGAAAAGCCTGAAGTGTTGCGTGACATGATTCGTGCCGGCGTCGATGTGGTGCGGATGAATTTCTCTCACGGTACTGTGGCAGACCATAAAGCGCGCCATGATTTAGTGCGAACCATCTCTGCGGAAGCTGGCAAAGAAGTCGGCATCATGGCTGACTTACAAGGCCCAAAAATCCGTGTTGGCAAGTTTGCAGAAAATAAAATTTTGCTAAAAGAGGGTGACAAATTTACCCTCGATGTAGCTTGTGAGCTTGGTGATCAAACTAAAGTTGGTCTTGACTACAAAGAATTACCGGGTGATGTAAAGCCAGGCGATCGCCTTTTGTTGAACGATGGCTTAGTTGTTCTTACCGTTGAGAGTGTTCAAGGCGGAGAGATTTTCACCGTTGTTGAACAAGGTGGACCGCTCTCTAATAACAAGGGTATCAATCGTGCTGGAGGCGGTCTAACTGCTCCTGCTCTGACTGAAAAAGATATCGCTGACTTAGATGCAGCTATCGCGATGGGCGTAGATTTCTTGGCGATTAGTTTTCCAAAAGATGGTGCTGATATGGCCTATGCCCGTAAGCTGGCAGATGCTGCTAGCGCCAAGTATGGTGTTGGTAATGTCAGAACAATTGCAAAGGTGGAGCGTGCAGAAGCCATTGAGCCAGATGCACTCAAAAGCATTATTGCTGAGAGCGACGGAATTATGGTTGCGCGCGGTGACTTGGCTATTGAAGTCGGTAATGCTGCTGTGCCTGCCCTGCAAAAACGCATGATTGCTTGGGCGCGTGAGGCGGATAAATTTACGATTACCGCTACGCAGATGATGGAGTCCATGATTAATGCTCCAGTTCCAACGCGCGCAGAGGTAAGCGACGTTGCGAATGCAGTGTTGGATGGTACTGATGCGGTAATGTTATCTGCCGAATCAGCTGCAGGCATGTATCCAGTGCAGACCATTAAAGCAATGGCAGAAATTTGTGTAGAAGCAGAGAAGTCAGATCGTGTGAAACTCGATACTGACTTTTTAGATCAAACCTTCACTCGCATTGATCAAACGATTGCTCTTGGAGCCCTTTTCACAGCCCATCATTTAAATGCGAACGCCATTGCAGCTTTGACTGATTCAGGGTCAACAGCGATCTGGATGAGTCGTCACAATATTCATGTACCTATTTTTGCGTTGACCTCCAAGATTGCTACACAGCGTGCATTAAGTACATATCGCAATGTCACCCCAATTGGTTTGGACTACACCAAAGATCGTGACACTGCATTGCAAGAAGTAGAGGCATGTCTGAAAAAGGTGGGCGCGGTCAAAAAGGGCGATACCGTTGTGCTGACCTCTGGTGAGCCAATGGGCGAGCCTGGTGGAACCAATACCCTCAAAATTATTCATGTGAAGTAATTCGCATCTTTAACTAAACGATTTATTTTTAAACCTAATTACTATTTATTAAGAGAACATCATGGCTTTAGTATCTTTAAGACAACTCTTGGATCACGCTGCTGAAAATGGTTATGGCCTACCAGCATTTAACGTCAACAACTTAGAGCAAGTGACAGCGATTATGGAAGCGGCACATGAGGCTGATTCTCCAGTCATCATGCAAGCATCTGCAGGCGCACGTAAATACGCAGGTGAAGCGTTCTTGCGCCACTTGATTTCTGCAGCAGTTGAGGCCTATCCACATATTCCTGTAGTAATGCACCAAGACCACGGCCAAAGCCCGGCAGTTTGTATGGCAGCCATTAAGAGTGGCTTTACGAGCGTGATGATGGATGGCTCATTAGAGGCTGATGGCAAAACAGTTGCTAGCTATGAATACAACGTAGACGTCTCCAAAGAGGTGGTGAAGTTCTCACACTCCATTGGAGTTACTGTCGAGGCAGAGTTGGGTGTATTGGGCTCACTCGAGACAATGCAGGGCGACAAAGAAGATGGCCATGGCGCTGACGGCAAAATGACTCGTGAACAGTTGTTGACTGACGTTGAACAAGCAGCAGATTTTGTGAAGGCAACTCAGTGCGATGCTTTGGCAATTGCGATTGGCACCAGCCATGGCGCATACAAGTTCAGCAAGAAGCCTACAGGCGATATTTTGGCAATCGATCGTATTAAAGAAATTCATGCGCGTATTCCGAATACTCATTTGGTGATGCACGGCTCTTCTAGTGTTCCGCAAGAGTTGCTTGCTGAGATTCGTGAGTTTGGTGGTGACATGAAAGAAACCTACGGCGTTCCTGTTGAAGAGATTCAAGAGGGCATTAAGAATGGTGTTCGTAAGATCAACATTGATACGGATATTCGTTTGGCAATGACTGGTGCAATCCGCCGTTACTTTATTGAGAACCCATCTAAGTTTGATCCGCGTGATTATTTGAAGCCAGCCCGTGAAGCCGCTAAGAAAGTCTGTATTGCACGCTTCCAAGCCTTTGGTTCTACTGGGCAAGCATCAAAAATTAAGCCGATCTCTTTAGAGAAGATGGCTGAGCTATATAAGAGCGGCAAATTAACTCAAATTGTGAAGTGATTTAAATATGGCCGCTTTGTACGCAACTTCTATTAAGTCATTGCCATTGCTTTCTAAAGGCAAGGTACGTGATGTCTACGCGCTAGACGATGACAAGTTATTAATGATTACGACCGATCGCCTCTCCGCTTTTGATGTGGTGATGGGCGAGCCTATACCTGAGAAGGGTGTGGTTCTGAATCAAATGGCAAATTTTTGGTTTGATAAGTTGGCATCCGTTATTCCTAATCATTTAACTGGCATTGACCCAGCTACTGTTGTAGCTGCAGATGAAGTAAGCCAAGTTAAAGGTCGTGCAGTTGTAGCTAAACGCTTGAAACCCATTTTGGTTGAAGCAGTGGTGCGCGGTTATTTGGCTGGTAGTGGTTGGAAAGATTACCAAGAAACCGGCAAGGTGTGCGGAATTGCATTGCCAGCTGGTTTAGAAAATGCTCAAAAATTACCTGAGCCTATTTTTACTCCAGCAGCTAAAGCTGAAGTCGGCGAGCATGATGAAAATATTTCATTTGAGAAAGTGGTTGAGCTTATTGGTGAAAAATTAGCCAATCAAATTCGCGAAGTAAGTATTCGTTTGTATAAAGAAGCTTCTGAGTACGCAGCTACTCGCGGCATCATCATTGCTGATACCAAGTTTGAGTTTGGTTTAGATGCTAACGATCAATTAGTGTTAATGGATGAGATTCTGACTGCTGATTCTTCCAGATTCTGGCCGGCTGAGACCTACTATGTAGGCTCCAACCCACCTTCGTACGACAAGCAGTTTGTCCGAGATTGGCTAGAAACTGCGATGGTGGACGGCAAGTTGTGGCCTAAAACAGCCCCTGCACCGCAATTGCCGGCTGATGTCATTGAAAAGACTGCGCAAAAGTATCGCGAAGCCTTAACCAGGCTTACTGAGCAAGGTTAACTCGGGGATAATGAGATCCTTGAGAAAAATTGAAGGTATTTGGAGAGGTAAATGAGTAAGAAGCCAATTGTCGGAATAGTAATGGGGTCCAACTCAGATTGGGACACCATGCAGCACGCCGCTCAAATCCTTGAGCAATTTGGCATCCCTCATGAAGCTAAAGTGCTCTCTGCACACCGCATGCCAGACGATATGTTCCAGTATGCTGAAAAAGCACAAGCCAATGGCTTGCAAGCCATTATTGCTGGTGCCGGGGGTGCGGCGCATTTGCCAGGCATGCTCGCTTCCAAAACAATTGTTCCCGTTTATGGTGTGCCAGTAGCGAGCAAATATTTACGTGGCGAAGATTCTTTGTATTCAATCGTGCAGATGCCTAAAGGCATTCCGGTTGCCACTTTTGCAATTGGTGAAGCTGGTGCAGCCAATGCCGCCTTGCACGTCATTGCTAGTTTAGCTTTACACGATGCGGATTTGGCTAAGCGTTTAGAAGATTTCCGTGCGAAGCAGTCCGATACTGCACGTTCAATGAATTTGCCGGGATATTAATTACATGGCAGATCGTATGGAACCCATTTTGCCGGGTTCGTATTTAGGAATTTTAGGCGGCGGTCAATTGGGGCGCATGTTTACCCAGGCTGCACAGGCTATGGGCTATAAGGTTTGCGTTTTAGATCCTGGCGCTGATAGTCCCGCAGGCTCTATAGCCGAAAAGTTTATTCAAGCTGACTACACAAACTCAGCTGCCTTAAAAGAGATGGCCGCTCTCTGCCCATCAGTAAGTACTGAGTTTGAGAATGTCCCTGCGCAGGCATTGGATGAGTTAGAAGCTCTTGGCGTATTTGTTGCGCCACGGAGTAGCTGTGTCTCTTTGGCGCAGAACAGGGTGGCTGAGAAAAAATTTCTAGCTACCTGGAAATCAGAAACCAATATTGGTCCAGCACCATACGCCGTTGTTGAGCATGATGCTGATATTGCTCATATTCCAGCCGACTTGTTTCCTGGAATATTGAAGACAGCTCGTATGGGTTATGACGGTAAAGGTCAAATTACTGTTTACATGGCTGCGGATTTGCCGGCAGCCTGGGCGGAATTAAGCAAAGTTCCTTGTGTATTAGAAAAGCGCATGGATTTAGATTTTGAAGTATCTGCCTTAGTAGTGCGCGGATACGATGATGCCGTGGTTGCTTATCCAGTTTCACAAAATATTCACCGCGATGGTATTTTGCACACCTCTACTGTGCCAGCGCCATCGCTAAAGCCAGCACAAGAGAAAAAAATTGTAGAAGCGGCAAAGGCACTCATACGAAAGATTGATTACGTAGGCGTACTTTGCGTGGAGTTCTTTGTTCTTAAGAATGGCGATATCGTCGCTAATGAAATCGCTCCTCGCCCACATAACTCCGGCCACTACACCATGGATGCTTGTGTTAGCAGTCAATTTGAGCAGCAAGTAAGAGCAATGGCTCGTCTGCCTTTAGGTGATACGCGTCAGTTAGCGCCAGTATCAATGCTGAACTTATTGGGTGATCTTTGGTTTGAAGGTAGCGAAGATCAACCAAAAGAACCTGCTTGGAATCAAGTGCTAGCTCATCCTGATGCTAAATTGCATTTGTATGGAAAGTCCGAACCGCGCATGGGTAGAAAAATGGGTCACATCAATTGCCTGGGCGAAGCTCTCAATGAAGCGCGCCAAAACTGTGCAGCCGTTGCTACTGAATTAGGCATCGAGCCCTAGAAATGTCCAGCGACAGTAGCCTGCAATCTTCTGCAGTAATTAACGAAGCAGCACAAACATTGCGTGATGGTGGTTTAGTCGCCTTTCCGACCGAGACCGTTTATGGGTTGGGCGCAGATGCTAAAAATGCTGAAGCCATTAAGAAGATCTTTACTGCCAAGGGTCGTCCTTCGAACCATCCATTAATTGTTCACCTTGCCGCACCAGATAGGTTTGATCAGGCTCAAGTGGATTGGGTGCCGATACTGGCTAATTGGGCAAGAGATGTATCAGAAGAGGCCTTAAAGCTAATCAATGCATTTTGGCCAGGGCCGCTAACGCTGGTCTTCAAGAAAGATAAAAGCGTATTGACGGATTTGACTGGCGGTCAAGATACGGTAGCGATTCGTGCGCCGTCACATCCTATTGCTCAAGAGCTATTGCGTAAATTTAAAGGTGGCGTTGTAGCGCCATCAGCCAATCGTTTCGGCAAGGTTTCACCGACCAGCGCTTCAGATGTTCGTCATGAATTTGAAGGCATGCTCGATTTGATGATCTTGGATGGAGGCGATTGTGAAGTGGGAATCGAGTCAACCATTATTGATTTGTCCTCAGGTGATAAAGCGATACTTCTCAGGCCGGGTGCTATTACACCAAGCGAGATTTTTGCTAAGACAGGTGTCAAGGTGTATTTGCCCGGTGATGTAAAAGCAAATGAATTGACAGAAGATCTTCCTAAAGTATCTGGAAGTCTCAAGGCTCATTACGCCCCAACTACGCCTTTGCGTTTGTATGCTCCAGGGCGCGTCTTAGATGCTTTAAGTGAATTTCCAGATATTAAATCTCGGGTTGCAGTAGCTGTTTGGGATTCGGATTCTTGCTTGGGGGATGACGGTCACCCATCTGCCCACTTTGAAGAAGTCGAAGTGCCAAGTGATAGCGCTGCATTTGCTAGTCGCCTATATCGTTCCTTGCGAGATTTGGATCAGCAAGGCTGGGATCTTATTTTGTTTCCTGAGCCACCAGCAGGTGAGGAGTGGGATGGCGTGAGAGACAGGCTTCAGCGGGCGTGCTTTGGTTCTGGACCATCCTCTAGTAGCCACGTCAGCAATTGATCGTGCGCTTCAAGACCTCTCCAGGCATTGGGGTGGTTAATGAAGGAAGTCACGGCGTACATCTTTCCTGATTTACTCAAAACGTAACCTGATATTGCGCGCACATCTGCTAGTGAGCCAGTTTTAATTCTGGCCTCAGGCTTTTTCTTGAGATGTAAAAACTTACGAAGTTGACCTAACAAACGATTGCGCATGGTGCCATCAGTTCCCGCTATCGGAAGGCTGTTGTAGAACACTTCTGCTACGGGAAGGTTGCGAGCGGTTAAGAGAAGTTGATTCATTTGCTCTGCAGAGATGGCCTCATTGCGAGATAGCCCAGATCCATTTTCAATAACCAGGTCCGTAAAATTCAAACCGTTTTGCTTGAGCCAACTCTGAATTACTAAATCACCATTAGCAGTCGTTGCGGGTTTACCCATTTTTTCTAAAGCAAGCGTTAATAGAACTTGCCGCGCCATGACATTGTTAGAGTATTTGTTAATGTCCAAAACATCATCGGCTAGCTTGATACCCTCAAATTGCAGCAAGAGACGAGCCGCAAGCGGAACGCTGCCATCCTTGCCAATAGGCGGTTTGGCCCAAGTGCCACCAGCCAATTCCCAAGCAGCTGCAAAGCCTTGGGTTAAGAAGGTATTAGCATCCAAAGCAACGATATTGAAGTTCACCCCCTTACAAGAGCTTGGAAAAGCTCCTGAGAACTGGGCCGTTAAGGCTTGATCGGTATTGCCGATTTCTTCTGGGTCTAATTTAAATCCAATATTGCTTTTCCAGTTATCGCAAGGACGATCTACCAGCTGCATTTGATTCGATACCTTCAGTTGCGATAGTGCTGGTGTATAGCTGATGTCAATAAAGTCGGCAGTTCGTGACTTACCCAATTGAAAGGAAAGAGTACGAAAAGCATATAACAATGGATCGGGCGGTACGTTATAAGCACGCAAAGATTCGCCATCAATCGTGTTATGTTCCATTGCGCTCGGAGCATAGGCACTGCGATCAAAAAATAAATTACCGTCAATTTTTTGAATACCAAGATTCTGTAGTTCTTTCATCATCTTGGCGAGCTCTTCAGGGATGAGTTTTGGATCGCCTGTGCCTTGTAAATACAAATTACCCTTCAAGACTCCCTGACGAATAATGCCGTCGGTATAAATATTGGTGCGCCAACGATATTGCGGCCCCAAAATATCCAAACCGCTCAAAGTGGTTAGCAGCTTCATTGTTGAGGCGGGGTTCATGACTACCTCAGGACGCCAACCCAATATATTTTTGGCAACATGCTTTCCCGGGCGCCCAGGCTCAATCTCTATTACCGAGATGCTGATGGCATCTTTGGGTATTTGATTGCGTTCAAGACTGCTAGTTACCGATTTAGGTATATCCAGTACAGCAGCATTATTAGCGGCGGCGCTGAGGCTGACAAGCCAAAAGAGGGCCGCTATTAAAGTCGAGTAACGAAGAAAATATGAGCGCATTCCTCATAGGATAAACCCACCTTATTGGAAGGGGGTGAACTTCAATATTTAGGGTTCTATGTATTTCGATTTGTAGCGGGCAATAACTTGATTTTCCTGTACCAATAATTGAATAAACGCGCAGATCCTGTGCCTCAAATTGCCCTTTTCCTCAAGCTCAGAACAGGCCTGAATAAATGCCTTAGCGCTGAGTAGTTGGGCGCCACCTTTTACCTTATGAATCAGGCTGCTGAAAGTGTCCTCATCACATTGATTGCTTTCTAGTATCTCAAGAGCCTCATCATGGACTTTCTTGATTTCATCTAATATCACCAAAATATGATTTGGGTTATCTCTTAGTAGGCCTGCAAATACATCAAATGAATATTCATCGGCGCCAACTTCTGAAATAATTTTTTCAGTTACTTCCTGGGTTGAGAAATAGCGAGTCAATTCGTTTTCTAGGGTCATGAGACTGAGTGGTTTGATGAGAACGCTATTCATACCGGCAGAAAAAAACTGGTGGCGTGAATCCAGCGCATAAATATCTGCGGTGACGCCAATGATGATGAGATCGCGATGCCCTAGATCTCGAATTCGCTTAGTAAGTTCTGAGCCTTGCATTCCCGGAATGGATTGATCGGTTAACAAGAGATCAAAATTGGTCTGGGTAATCAAATCTAGAGCTGTATGCGCGTTATCGCAAACTGCTACCTCAATCCCAAGCGCCTCTAATTGTAGGGAAATAATTTGCCTGCTAGCTGGGTGGTCCTCGACTACTAAGGCTCGTAAGGAGCGATTTGATTTGTGGTGACCTTTGGAGACTAGCTTTCTTGACTGAGGAGCTTTGCCATTTGTTGGCGCTTGTCCAGGCGCAGCAATGCTAGTGCGAGGAAATGCCACGCAAAAATGAATATTGCTACCAAACCCTGGGGCGCTATCAAAATAAAGTTGACTGCCCATTGAGATGACTAGGTGATTAGTAATGGTGAGTCCAAGACCAGTTCCCTTGTGTTGCTCGCTCGAACCCGGAATTTGCTCGAATGCTTGTAGAGCTAGCTCAATATCTTCGGACTCCATGCCTACGCCAGTATCGATGACTCGAAACTCAATCAACTGTCCCGCATGGTCATCTGCCAAGACGCTAATAGAGAAATAAATCTCACCATGCTCAGTAAATTTGATGGCATTACTAATGAGGTTTTGTAGGATTTGCCGCAGTCGGAGTGCATCAATCATCAACACTTGGGCAATCCGAGGGTCTTTAGTGGTGTGAAGCGTGAGATTTTGGATTTGGGCAACGGTTGAAAATGCGGAATCGATATCGTCGATAAGGGTATTGAGGCAGCAAGGCTCTAAATTGAGAGTGAGCTTACCCGCTTCAATTTTGGAAAGATCTAAAACTTGATTAAGGATTCCTAGTAGCGACTCTGCTGATGAGTGGGCACTTTTGAGTAATGTTTTTTCATTATTCGGGAGTGGGCTTTTTAGCAACAGCTCCTGCACTCCCAAGATAGCATTCATTGGGGTACGAATTTCATGGCTCATCGTAGCCAGAAATGAAGACTTCGCAGCATTCGCTTTTTCGGCAAGCTCTTTAGAATTCATGAGTCTCTCAGTTTGATGAGTATGTAGTTGATTTTTTCTTTTTATGTACCAAAGTAACAAGGTTCCGCCCAGCAACGCTGCCAACGCTGAAATCCAGTTAAGTTGCGGGTTATTAGACTTGCTGCTGTATCCCCATGCCTCGTTTGTATGAAGGGCAAATAGATTACGTGATTCCATGGGGTCTAAGTTATCCAGAAAGCCACCAAGAACTGCATGCAAGGCCTCGCTCTGATGGGCAATTAGCCAGCGGTATTCAAATGGCTCTCTGCTATATAAGCCATTTAATTGCAATTTCTGGCCGTTCACTTTCTGAATGATTTGTTGCGCAAGGCGCACTGGTAAGACTAGTGCTTCGATATCATTTTTGAGTAGATCAAAGATTAATTTTTCGGTGTGACTAGAAAGCCTGGATTGCGGATGGGCTGGAGATGGGGGATTTTCATAACCACGATCGAAGTAGGCAATATTGATTGGTTCGATGGGCGCATTTCTTTCTGAGCGCTTTGTCAGAATTGCATCATGACCCCAAAAAATTGCTTCTGATAGGGAGCCAAACCTTAGGTATTCATCATCTAGAGTTGGTGGATCAATAATGAAGTCGACTTCCCCGCTAGCGAGTTGTTGCAATCCTTCTTGATCGCTCTTGCGCCATTTAGGCAGAAATTCCTGCTTAGTAAAATCACTAAGCTTGCTCAGGATGCTGTGAAAAACACCGGCCTCACCATTCTCATTTGATTCTAGATATGGGGCGTACTTTTCATGAATGCTAAAACGGACTACAGGATGGGCATCGACCCATCTTTGCTCGCCTGGGCTCAGCAAAGTGGCATAAGAATTGCTTATGACCCCATTGAATAGGATAAAAGCAATGCGAGTAATGGATCGACGCATATTGCTTTAGCTTTCGATGATGTTGTTCATGCGGCAGAACAAGATCAGGTCAGCAATATTATTAATCCCGAGTTTGTCAAAAACCCTGGTCTTATAAGTGGCGACTGTCTTATTACTGATATGTAACATGTCAGATATCTGTTGATTGGTGTTGCCTTTGCCCAGATATTTCATGACCTGTAGCTCGCGATCCGAAATCAATGCAAGCTTATCGTTGTCGCTTAATGAGCTATTGCCATTCTTGCCATGAGTGAAAAAGTTATAACCTTGAGATATAGCTACGCAGGCAGCCAAAATGACATCCGCCCCTGCTGTTTTATTGACAAAGCCATGGCCACCTAATGAGCGCACTCTCCCGCCATAGACAGCTTCATCCATGCTTGAGAGAACCAGTATGCGCACATCGGGGTACATGAGGCCGATACGGCGGATCACATCAAACCCATCGGTCTTGGGCATATCTAAATCTAGAATGACCATATTGGGATTTACTTCTTTCATTGACCTGAGGCACTCCTCTCCATTTTGAGCTTGCCCTGCAATCTCAAATAACAACTGGTCTTGCAACATACTTTTAAGAGCCATCAGCATTGCTGGATGGTCATCTACCAACATCACGCGTTTTCTCATTACTTGTCTCCGTTTTGGTTTGGGTGTTGATGAGGGTGCAGCGAAAAAATGGCTTTAGCGATACGGCTATCGTTTATTTGAAGCATTTGATGGCGACTGACCGGCGCCATCATTAGTCCCCCATATGCATGATCTGCAATGAGAGTTGATGCATTTTTTAAATCTTGTACTAAGCCAATGTTGGCCGCATAAATTTGTGTGGGTGAATATGGTGATTGTCTTAACTGGGATAGCGCATCACTGGCTAGATTGTGCTCACGAAGTGTGCTCATATCAATGTGCACGCCTTCCAATTGCATATCAGTGATCCAATGCAACTCTTCAGCACTGCCGCAGAAATTTAAGAAATGCAGCAAGACGCCCAATCTTCGTAAACGAAGCAAGCCTTCTTTACAAGCATCAACAGTGGCAGAGTCTGGGACGGATTGAATGCCAATCGCTACTAAGCCAACTGGTAGACGTGAGTTCAAAATCAATTCACTCATTGCATCTACATAGCTACTTGAGGCTAGGGCATGGGTTGGTATTGGCAAGATTCCAGGAATAAAGCGACCACTGCGATACCAGTACGAAACGGTATCTAGACCCTCCATAAAGAGGCGCAGTAGTTGCATATCTGATGCGACGAGCAATGGTCTAAATAAGGATCCTGTCAGTTTTATTCCCTTGCGGTTAAAAATGGGTTCATGGCTAATCGCTTGTCGCTTAGACCAGGATTGGTGTTCTTCGAGAGCTTGGCTACTAAGGCCAAGCCAGGGGTCGCCACAGGCGTCTCGTACTTCGTGGAAGGGTTTGTTCTTCCATGCCTTTACAAGCGTGTACAGCCGGGATTTCGGGCTCATCAGCATTCTCCAATCGGTGACTGTTCAGTCTAGGCAGGACGGATTGGAGCGGTAAGGGCTTTAGGCTGATTTATCTGTAGGAATCGCCCTACCAGCCTGTCCCCATTATAAAAAGAGGTCAAATCCTTAAAGAATTTATGGTGATCCGCCCTTGAAATACAGGGAATGAGACCTATATAATCAGCACTCCCTACACGCGAGTGCTAAAAAGGTGATTTATCAGTTGATTACCCCAAAACTCCGTGTAATGAGATTGTAAATCATTGATTTATATAGTTTATTTAAATAGTTAACACTTACTAACATAGGAGAAGAGATGAATTTGCGTCCCTTACATGATCGCGTAATCATCAAGCGTTTAGATCAAGAATCAAAAACTGCTTCCGGAATCATCATTCCTGACGCTGCTGCAGAAAAACCTGATCAAGGTGAAGTTTTGGCGGTAGGCCCAGGCAAACGTGATGACAGCGGCAAATTAAACGCACTTGACGTCAAAGTTGGCGATCGCGTTTTGTTTGGTAAATATGCAGGTCAAACAGTAAAAGTTGACAGCGAAGAACTCATCGTGATGCGTGAAGACGACATCATGGCTGTTGTACAGAAGTAATTTCGGTATTTAAGAGAGGAATTTAATCATGGCAGCAAAAGACGTTGTATTTGGAGATAGCGCCCGCACCAAGATGGTCGAAGGCGTAAATATTCTTGCTAATGCAGTGAAAACAACTTTGGGACCAAAAGGTCGCAACGTGGTGATCGAGCGTTCATTCGGTGGACCAACAATCACTAAAGACGGTGTATCCGTTGCAAAAGAAATCGAACTCAAAGACAAGCTCCAGAACATGGGTGCGCAGATGGTTAAGGAAGTAGCTTCCAAAACTGCTGACATCGCTGGTGACGGTACAACTACCGCTACTGTATTGGCTCAGTCAATTGTTCGCGAAGGTATGAAATATGTAGTTTCAGGCCATAACCCAATGGACTTGAAGCGTGGTATCGATAAGGCTGTTACAGCCGCAATCGAAGAGCTCGCAAAAATTAGCAAGCCTTGCACAACAACTAAAGAAATCGCTCAAGTAGGTTCTATCTCTGCAAACAGCGACCACAGTATTGGTCAGCGCATTGCAGAAGCAATGGAAAAAGTAGGTAAAGAAGGCGTTATCACTGTTGAAGATGGCAAGTCTTTGGAAGACGAGCTTGAAGTAGTTGAAGGTATGCAGTTTGACCGCGGATACCTCTCTCCATACTTCATCAATCAACCAGAAAAACAAGTTGCTGTATTGGAAAGCCCATACGTGCTCTTGTTTGACAAGAAGATTGCTAACATCCGTGATTTGCTCCCAGTACTCGAGCAAGTAGCAAAATCTGGTCGTCCATTGTTGATCATTGCAGAAGATGTTGAAGGCGAAGCCTTGGCAACTTTGGTTGTGAACAACATCCGCGGCATTATCAAAACTTGTGCTGTTAAAGCTCCTGGTTTCGGTGATCGTCGTAAGGCTATGTTGGAAGACATCGCCATTTTGACTGGCGGCACAGTAATCGCTGAAGAAATCGGCCTGACACTCGAGAAAACAACTCTTGAGCACTTAGGTCAAGCTAAGCGTATCGAAGTAGGCAAAGAAAACACCATCATCATCGACGGTGCTGGCGATGCTAAAGCGATTGAAGCTCGTGTGAAGAACATTCGTGTTCAGATCGAAGAGGCGACTAGCGACTACGACAAAGAGAAGTTGCAAGAGCGTGTTGCTAAGTTGGCAGGCGGTGTTGCAGTGATTCGTGTTGGCGCGGCTACTGAAGTAGAGATGAAAGAGAAGAAAGCACGTGTTGACGACGCATTGCATGCAACTCGTGCAGCCGTTGAAGAAGGTATTGTTCCTGGCGGTGGCGTAGCGTTGATTCGTGCAATGCAAGGTATCAAGGGATTGAAAGGCGACAACGCTGATCAAGACGCTGGTATCAGCATCGTATTGCGCGCTATGCAAGAGCCATTGCGTACTATCGTTAGCAATGCTGGTGAAGACGCAGGTGTAGTTGTTAATGCTGTTCAAGCAAGCAAGGGTAATAACGGCTACAACGCAGCTACCGGTGAATACGGTGACCTCGTTGCACAAGGTGTTATTGACCCAACTAAGGTAACAAAAACTGCGTTGGTAAATGCGGCTTCTGTTGCTGGCCTCTTGTTGACTACTGATTGCGCGATTTCTGAAGCGCCTAAGGATGAGTCTGCTGGTGGCGGCATGCCTGATATGGGCGGCATGGGTGGTATGGGTGGTATGGGCGGCATGATGTAATAGCCTCACCTCTCCAGCTAGCTTGCTGTAGAAACTAAAACGCCAGGTTCAAAAGACCGGGCGTTTTTTTATTTGGTACAGTGAACCCATGAATAAATCATTTGTATTTCTGGCGATCTCTCTTGTGCTGACAATAGGCGAGGCTTGCACTCAAACTCCTACCCAACAAACTCCAATCTTTGAAAAAAGCATATCCAATCTGCGTAATCAGCGCTATTGTGAAGTCTTGATTGGTAAGCGCGATTGGCTCAAGCTTGAAGTTAGGGTATTTAACACTCAGGGCCTTAATCTTTGCCCAGAAGCGCAATGGAGTTCGTTAACCAAAGAGTCAATTGTCAAAGATTATGATGCTTCAATTGCCATCTTAAATGGCCCGCGCTATTGGATGATGGATGAAATTCAGGCTGCCGGAAATACCGTCAATGACGTAAAAGAGACTTTTGGTGGCATTGAGATGAATTTACGGGCAACAGTAAAGTTGAGTTTGCTGAAGCAGCTGATGGGTAGCAAGAATTACACCGCCAATGAAGTTGCTCGTACTACCAACTTTGTCTATAGAGCTGGTAGTACTGTTTATGAACTTACATCTCCAGCAGGTGATGTTTATGTTATGCAATCGTATTCACAAATTGTGAATCCTGCACTCAACATTAAAGATCTTCCAGTATTGAGCGAGCAGCTGAAATTACCAGCTGGCTGGACTTACCGTAGTCGGATGCTTGATCAAGACCTCTCCTTGGTCGCTAATGGCGTTGCGTATGTACTGCAAGACAACTTATCCAATAGCTATCAAAGAAGGTAAATTTTTAGTGATTATTGCCAGGCCTTTTGAAGTTTTAAAAAGTCTGCATTCAGGAGATTCGCATCTTGTAGTTGATGTGGAAATTCCAACGAAAAAATCACGTAGAGCGCAAAGCCCATCAAGCCCAAGTAAAGTGCCGTCAGAAACCAATCTTCCTCTTTCTTAATCGCCATTGAGTAGCCGCTTAATAGGGCACCTATTGAGAGTAGAGCAAATAGGAAGCGGTCAATAATTGCTGGGGGATGGTGCTTTCCATTGAGTATTCCTTCTTGGAAAGTATCCAATAGATGCGTAAGTTGGGGTCTCAAGATATTGTCCGCTAAATCCTTGGTGCTGACTGGAGCCCGGCTAATTGCCTTGTTGACTTCTTCATTCAGTGTGTTTAAGGACTGAGTTAAGACGTTATTGTTCGCGTCAAGATCATCCATTTTTTTAATGTTTTCATACTTAGATATTCTCTGCTTAAGTATTTGCTTTAAGGTGTTTTGCACAGCAACACGATCGGTAGGATTTAGATAATTACTTGACTGATAAACCTGTTTCAGGGAATGCGCTTGATCACGTATTAAGCTCATCCGCTTGTCGTAGTGATCGGTTGCATTGGCAAAAGTAAAGCCAAGTACAAGCGCGGACAATCCAAAAATTGCTGTAGCCAATGAATCGCGGACAACGACATGTTCGGTTGTGCGGGTCCGATATCTTCCATATAGCCAGCCCATCAATAAGAATATTAGGATGGAGGTAAAGAATATGATTGGTGCATATTGAACGATATTGAGGTGATTCTCAACGAAATTTGGCATAGCAAGCTCTTTTAAGGTGATGTCGCTCTTTTGAGTAGTTTGTTTAGTGTAATTAAAAACCGCCCGAAGGCGGTCTTTAATTACAAGTATTGAGGCCTGGGTTTATTCAACCGCTTTGACCATTTCCTCAACTACTTTCTTTGCATCTCCGAAGACCATCATGGTTTTATCCATGTAGAAAAGCTCGTTGTCTAAGCCGGCATAACCAGCCGCCATTGATCGCTTATTAACGATGATGGTTTTTGCTTTGAACGCCTCCAAGATTGGCATACCAAAAATTGGGCTGCCTGGAGTACGTGCTGCTGGGTTAACAACGTCGTTAGCGCCGAGCACCAAGACCACGTCAGCTTGACCAAAATCACTGTTGATATCTTCCATCTCGAACACTTGATCGTATGGAACTTCAGCTTCCGCCAAGAGAACGTTCATATGACCAGGCATACGACCGGCAACCGGGTGAATGGCGTATTTCACAGTCACACCATGGTGAGTTAACTTTTCAGTCAATTCTTTCAGGGCGTGTTGGGCGCGAGCAACCGCTAGGCCATAGCCTGGAACAATGATCACAGTGTCAGCGTTTTCCATCAAGAAAGCAGCATCTTCAGGTGAGCCTGTTTTGTAATTCTTAGGACCGCCGTCATCGCCACCACCTGCAGCAGCTTCGGCACCAAAGCCGCCGAGCAATACAGCCAAGATAGAGCGGTTCATTGCCTTACACATGATGTAGGACAGAATCGCGCCAGATGAACCTACGCAAGCACCCGCAATAATTAACACGGGGTTGTTTAAGGTAAAGCCAATACCTGCTGCAGCCCAACCAGAGTAACTATTGAGCATCGATACAACCACTGGCATATCGGCACCACCAATAGGGATGATCAAAGTAACGCCCAATACCAAGGCAATGGCACACATTGCCAAGAAGGCTGCGTGGCTATCACCCATGTAGTAAGCAATACCAGCGCCAACCATTGAGATAGCTAAAAGGAGGTTGAGTAAATGTTGACCAGCAAAGCTTACTGGCTTGCCACTAACCTTGCCAGATAACTTACCAAAAGCAATTACTGAGGCCGTGAATGTGATCGCGCCAATAAACGCGCCAATAAAGAGCTCAATCTTTTGTGCGCCAGTATGGTCGTGTGCTGGATTAAATACGGCTGCAATCGCGATCAGTACAGCTGACAAACCCACAAAGGAGTGCATCAAAGCTACCAACTCAGGCATCTTAGTCATTTGCACGCGCTTAGCAGCAATGGTTCCAATAACGGCACCACCAACGATTGCAGCAATGATTAATGAAAATACAGGCTTGAAGTCTGGGATCAAGAATGTCGTGATCACAGCAAGCAACATACCAATCATGCCGAAGGTATTACCTTGGCGTGAAGTAGTTGGTGAAGACAAACCACGCAAAGCGAGGATGAACAACACCGATGAAATGAGATAAGAAATAGCGGTTATGTTTGACATAGTTTTGGTCTCTATATAGGTCTTGTTCTAGGTTTATTTAGTTCCAGCCGCATCAGCCTTAGGGGCTTTTTTCTTGAACATTTCAAGCATGCGACGGGTGACCATAAAGCCACCAAAAATATTAATTGAGGCGAGGAATACGGCAATGGCACCAATAATGCTGGTCAGGGTAATTTCATCTCCACCAATGACTTCAGTTTGAAGTAATGCGCCAACGATGATGATGCCGGAGATTGCATTAGTTACCGCCATTAAAGGTGTATGCAATGCTGGGGTAACGTTCCAAACTACGTGATAGCCGACAAAAATGGCCAATACAAACACAGTAATGTTTTGAACGGTGAGGATGCTTTGAAAGGCAGCGAGATCCATAATGTTTCCTTAGTATTTTTTACTGTTAGTTTTTGCGAATGGCTTGGCCATCACGACACATTAAACAAGCGGTGACGATATCGTCATCAGTTGGGATCACCAGCTTGGCTTCTTTATCCACAATCAGCTTCATGAAATCGAGCAAGTTGCGTGAGTAGAGTGCAGATGCATCCGCTGCAACCATGCTGGCTAAATTTGTATAGCCCACAATCTTCACGCCATTCACATCAATTACTTTATCTGCTTGAGTTAAAGGGCAGTTACCAGAGCCGTTATCACCTTTACCTGCAGCTAAGTCGATCACGATTGAGCCCGGTTTCATATTAGCAACAGTGTCGCTATGTAGTAGGACTGGAGGTTTGCGTCCAGGAATCAACGCAGTAGTAATGACGATGTCTGCTTGTTGAGCACGTTCGGCAACTAAGGCTGCCTGACGCTTCATCCAAGCTTCTGGCATTGGGCGGGCATAGCCACCAACGCCTTGAGCAATTTCACGCTCTTCATCGGTCTCATAAGGAACGTCAACAAACTTGGCGCCCAATGATTCAATTTGTTCTTTAGCTGCAGGACGAACATCAGATGCTTCAATCACAGCACCAAGGCGTTTTGCAGTAGCAATAGCTTGCAAGCCAGCTACACCAGCGCCTAAGATGAGTACGCGAGCTGCTTTAACAGTACCCGCGGCAGTCATGAGCATTGGCATGAAGCGTTGATATTCGTTGGCAGCAACCATGACTGCTTTATATCCGGCAATGTTTGCTTGAGAAGACAAGACGTCCATGCTTTGTGCACGTGTTGTACGCGGCGCAGCTTCTAAAGAAAATGCAGTCACGCCTTGAGCTGCCATTGCAGCAATCATGTCGTTATCAAATGGATCGAGCATGCCTAGGAGAACGGCGCCAGATTTAATTTGTTTTAATTCGGCGGCTTCAGGAGCCCGCACTTTAAGAACAATCTCGGCTCCAAACGCATCCGCTGCGCTGCCAACAGTTGCACCGACAGCCTCATATGCAGAGTCAGGTTGACTAGCTTTTACGCCGGCGTCTTTCTGAATCACGACGGTATGGCCTTGGCCAATGAGTTTTTTAACGGTTTCTGGTGTGGCGGCTACTCGAGTTTCCCCAGGCCTTGTTTCCAGTGGCACTCCTATGCGCATGGCATGTCTCCAAAAGCAAAATTTTTCAAAAAATCTATTTTAGTTAAATGGGCCTTAATGCACCTATTTACTTACACCTAAGTCCGCTTGCTTGGTTTTTGCCCAAAATTCTGTGAAACCGGGCTAAGACTTCTACAATATGGTCTGTCAGCTTATATTGAATTCTCGCATTTTTTGATGATCCCGCTCAATTCTTCCGCAATCCCGTCGTCCCAGACCAAGAAAGTCGTTATTGGCATGTCTGGAGGGGTGGATTCGTCGGTTGCCGCCTGGATGCTCAAGGAGCAAGGCTTTGAAGTTATTGGCCTTTTTATGAAGAATTGGGAAGATGATGACAACGACGAGTACTGTTCTGCTCGCCAGGACTGGCTAGATGTGGTTTCGGTGGCCGATATGATCGGCATAGACGTTGAAGCCGTCAATTTCGCTGCTGAATACCGTGAACGTGTATTTGCCGATTTTTTGCGCGAATACGCTGCAGGGCGAACACCTAATCCCGACGTTTTATGTAATGCCGAAATTAAGTTCAAAGCATTCCTAGATCACGCCATGAGTTTGGGTGCGGATGCGATTGCTACTGGGCACTATGCACGTGTGCGTCATGAGGGTGGAAAAGTCCAGCTATTAAAGGCAGTTGATACGAGCAAAGACCAAAGTTATTTCTTGCATCGCTTAACGCAGCAGCAATTGGCAAACGTCATGTTTCCGCTGGGAGAAATTCCTAAAACGAAAGTGAGAAAAATTGCCGAGCAAATTGGTTTGCACAATGCAAAGAAAAAAGACTCTACTGGAATTTGTTTTATTGGTGAACGTCCTTTTAGAGAATTCTTAAACCGCTATTTACCTCGTATACCTGGCCCCATTAAGACGCCAGAAGGTAAGACTGTTGGTGAGCATATGGGCCTAGCATTTTTTACCTTAGGTCAGCGCAAAGGCATTGGTTTGGGAGGCAGTCAGGATGGTAATGGTGATGCTTGGTATGTGGCGCGTAAAGATATTTCGAATAACACCCTGTATGTAGCACAGGGCCACGAGCACCCGTGGCTATTGGCTCATAAGCTTTCTGCAATGGACGCTAGCTGGGTATCTGGCGCAGCGCCAATGCCGGGAAGCTATTCCGCTAAGACGCGTTATCGTCAAGCGGATTCAGCTTGCACTTTAATTGCCGGTAATGATCCGCAAAGTTTTGAATTAAGCTTTCCGGATGCGCAGTGGGCGGTAACACCCGGACAATCAGCCGTTCTCTATGACGGTGAAATTTGTTTAGGCGGTGGAATTATCTCCGCATAAATTTCATCAGCCATCGGATACAAAAAAGCCAATCAGTTTTGATTGGCTTTTTTATTTAAGTAATAAGTTGATTAAGCAGCAGGCGGTACAGTTTCCATAAACGATGGTCGCTGCAATAATTTCTGATACAAGCGATCTAGGTTGGAATATTGTGCTTGCCATTTCACTTCAGGAAAGCGAAACAATAAATAACCAATGGCGCAACCAACAGCGATATCCGCTAAGGTCATTTGATTACCATGACACCATGGGTTTTCACCGAGTTGCTCCGACATCTCGCGAAGGGCAGCATCGATCTTGCCCATTTGGCGGTCATACCAAGTTTGGCTTTGCTGCTCTGCTGGGCGCAGGGTACGCTCTAAACGAGCCAAAATACCGGCATCCATAATTCCGTCAGCCAGGGCTTCCCAGGTTTTAACAGCGGCACGCTCCCGGTTATCGGCGGGAATAAGCTTGCTGACAGGGCTTAGGCCATCTGCGTACTCTGCGATGACACGGGAGTCGTAGACAGCATCCCCATCGTCAGAAATAAGGCAAGGAACCTTCCCTAGGGGGTTTGTGGCACCTATTTTGGTGTCTGCGGCCCAAACATTCTCTAATTCGAGGTCAACATCAACCTTTTTCTCGTTAAAAACAATACGTACTTTGCGTACATAGGGGCTGGTGAGGGATCCGATAAGTTTCATGGGATCAAGTATAGCCATCCTAATTGGGGTTTGCTGGACTTCCAAACGCATTAAAATTAGCTTTTATTGACATCTTCAATGCAAAGGCAATATTCGTGAGTCAGCCGCTTTCTACCCTTAATGCTCTTTCCCCTTTAGACGGTCGTTATGCCGGAAAACTAGATGCTTTGCGTCCTTGGCTTTCTGAGGCGGCTTTTATGCGCCAGCGTGTGTTTGTGGAAATTCATTGGCTTTTGGCTTTGGCTGCAGCTGGTTTGCCTGATGTGCCAAAAATTAATGCTGCTGACGAAGCTTTCTTGCTATCTCTTCCTGAGAATTTCTCCGATGCGGATGCTCAGCGCATTAAAGATATTGAAGCGGTTACTAATCATGATGTCAAAGCGGTTGAGTATTTCTTAAAAGAAAAAGTTGCTGGTCGTCCTGATTTGCTTAAAGCAAGTGAGTTCATTCATTTTGCTTGCACCTCTGAAGATATCAATAACACCTCACATGGTTTGATGTTGCGCGGCGCACGCGATGAAGTGCTTTTGCCGCAACTTCGCAAGGTACTTTCTGTTTTGACTGACTTGGCCCTTGAGCACGCCAAGGTTCCGCTTCTTTCACGTACCCACGGCCAACCTGCTTCACCAAGTACTCTTGGAAAAGAAATTGCAAATATTGCTAAACGTTTAGAACGTGCGATCGATGCTATTGCAGCAGTGCCTTTGCTAGGCAAGATGAATGGCGCAGTTGGTAACTACAACGCCCACTTATCTGCTTACCCTGATTTTGATTGGGAAAATTTCTCCAAGAATGTAGTGGAGAAGCGTTTAGGTTTGACCTTTAATCCATACACCATTCAAATTGAGCCACACGATGGTATGGCGCAACTATTTGATGCGATTGCTCGTGCTAATACGATTCTCTTGGATATGGATCGTGACTTCTGGGCATATATCTCTGTTGGGTATTTCAAGCAGCGCACTAAAGCTGGTGAGATTGGCTCATCCACGATGCCGCACAAAGTAAACCCAATCGACTTTGAAAATTCTGAAGGTAACTTGGGTGTTGCCAATGCATTGTTGCGTCATCTTGCTGAAAAATTACCAATCTCTCGTTGGCAGCGTGACCTTACTGATTCCACCGTGTTGCGTAATTTGGGTCCAGCCTTTGGTCATAGCGTATTGGCTTATGACAGCGCCCTGCGTGGACTTGGTAAGCTGGAAGTCAATCTTGCAGCAATTGCCGCCGATTTAGATGCATGCTGGGAAGTATTGGCTGAGCCAGTACAAACTGTCATGCGCCGTTATGGTATCGAGAATCCCTACGAGCAGTTAAAAGAATTGACTCGTGGCAAAGGCATTAATCAAGCCGATTTGCAAACCTTTATTCGCGGCTTGAAGATTCCTGAGGATGCAAAAGCGCGTCTATTAGAGATGACTCCATCCTCTTATCTAGGTAAGGCGGTCGAGCTGACCGAACGTCTGAAAAAGTGAGTTTGACTACCAATTCAGAATACGGGGCACGTCCCCGGATCTGGTTTGCTGTTTATCAATTGCTTTGGCATCTCTTATTGCCATTAGCATTTGTTCGATTGGCTTGGCGCGCACGTCATGCTTTTTCTTATCTGCATCACATCCCAGAGCGTCTGGGTTTTGGCTACAGCAAGCCCATCACTCAAAAGTCTATTTGGATTCATGCGGTATCGGTTGGAGAGACTCGTGCTGCTCAACCATTGATTGATGCTTATTTGTCTAGAGGTGAATCAATTCTCCTTACCCACATGACGTTGAATGGACGCCGCACTGGTAAGCAGTTATTTACGAA
This sequence comes from Polynucleobacter yangtzensis, assembly GCF_027924165.1. Taxonomy (NCBI): domain Bacteria; kingdom Pseudomonadati; phylum Pseudomonadota; class Betaproteobacteria; order Burkholderiales; family Burkholderiaceae; genus Polynucleobacter; species Polynucleobacter yangtzensis. Next base: position 1,704,485 of record NZ_AP026973.1, on the reverse strand, counting down.
AGAGATTACCTCTGGACAAATCCGACAAGTCTATTTGCCATATGACATTTGTTGGGCTGTAGAACATTTCTTGAAGACCTTTAAGCCAAAGCTTGGCCTATTTATGGAAACTGAAGCCTGGCCAACCGTTGTCTTTCGCTGCAAAGAAATTGGTTTACCTCTATTTCTAGTTAATGCTCGTTTATCAGAACGTAGTGCGCGTCGTGTTAATCGTTTTGGCAAAGCGGGGCGCGCGTTGTTCCAAGCATTCGCAGGCATCTTGGCTCAAACTGAATTTGATGCACAGCGTTATCGCAGTTTGGGCGTTCAAAATGTGAAGATTGTGGGTAATCTCAAGTTTGATGTTCCATTGGATCCTGGTCTCGTAGAGCAAGGTAAGGTTTGGCAACAGGATATACACGCAGGCAATCGCTTAATGGTGTGCGCTGCAAGTACCCGTGATGGCGAGGAGGCCATCATTCTCAAAGCCTGGAATGATTTGCTTTTAAGTAACACTCTTGCTACAACTCCCTTGTTATGTTTGGTGCCCCGCCATCCGGAACGCTTTACTGAAGTAGCCGATCGGATTAATAGCGCTGGCTTAAAGTTCCGTAAACGTAGCGAGTGGACAGGTATTCCGAGCGAGTGTGATGGTGTGGATGTTGTTCTAGGCGACTCCATGGGTGAGATGCCAATGTATTACAGCGCTTCTGACTTGGTGTTGATGGGTGGAAGCCTACTTCCTTTTGGAGGTCAAAACCTTATTGAAGCCTGTGCGGCTGGGTGTCCTGTTTTATTGGGTGAGCACACTTATAACTTTCAGCAGGCCGCCTTAGATGCGATTGATAGCGGCGCAGCTAAAAGAATTAAGGGAGAACTCCTCTTAACAGAGCCAATTGCTTTGATGGAGTCTTTGAAAGAATTGCTCTTAAATACTGCTGAGCTGAAGAAAATGAGCGAGGCAGCGAAGGCCTACTCAGTGAAACATCAAGGTGCGACTAATAGAATCTTAGCCGCCCTTGATCAAACAAACTAAATTACTGACTTAAACCCGCGCCCCGTAGTTAGGGTCATCTTTGCGTGCTTCGTCATCAGGCTTTTTATCGCCCTTCACCAAATCTTCTCGTGTAACACCAAGCCACATAGCTAGCGCTGCAGCAACGAAGACTGAAGAGTAAATACCAAACAAAATACCAATGGTCAGCGCCAAAGCAAAGTAGAAGAGCGTTGGGCCGCCGAAGATAAGCATAGCTAAAACCATCATCTCTGTACTGCCGTGAGTAATAACAGTGCGGCTGATAGTGCTGGTGATTGCGTTATCGATGATTTCACGGGTATTCATCTTGCGGTATTTGCGGAAGTTTTCGCGAATACGGTCAAAGATCACCACGGATTCGTTTACTGAGTAGCCTAGAACCGCGAGCACCGCTGCCAAAACTGAGAGTGAGAACTCCCATTGGAAGAAGGCAAAGAAACCCAAGATGATGACAATGTCATGTAAGTTCGCGATGATGCCGGCAACCGCAAATTTCCACTCAAAGCGGAATGAGAGGTAAACCACAATGCCAATAATCACAAATAGCAATGCCATTAATCCATCTATTGCTAGCTCACGACCAACTTGTGGACCAACAAATTCAACACGCTGGAGCTTTACACCAGTTGCTGCTGGATCTAGCGCTTGCATTACTGCTGTACTTTGATCAGCGGAGGAGATGAGTTTGCCTTCAGCATCTTTTTGTAAAGGCAGGCGAATCATCACGTCGCGTGAGCTACCAAAGTTTTGAATTTGGGTATCTGCGTAACCAAGCTTCTCAACTTTTGAGCGAATGGAGTCTAGTGGCGCAGTTTGTGGATAGCTAACTTCCATAACCGTGCCACCAGTAAATTCGATGGAGAGGTGCAGGCCGTTATGCCAGAGGAAAAAGACAGCCGCTAAAAAAGTAATTAAAGAAATCGCATTGAGCACCAATGCATGGCGCATGAAGGGGATATCTTTTTTGATCCGGAAAAATTCCATGGCTTATTTCTCCTGTGGGCGCCAAACTTGGCCGATAGCGAGTTTTTGAATCTTCTTATGTCTGCCGTACCAAAGATTAACAAGGCCACGTGAGAAGAAGACAGCCGAGAACATTGAAGTCAGAATACCTAAGCAGTGAACTACTGCGAATCCTTTAATAGGACCAGAGCCAAATGCTAACAAGGCTAGACCAGCAATTAAAGTGGTGACGTTTGAGTCTAGAATGGTTGCCCAGGCTTTGTCGAAGCCTACAGCAATGGCTGTTTGTGGAGCTGCGCCATTACGCAACTCTTCGCGAATACGTTCGTTGATCAACACGTTAGAGTCAATCGCCATACCAAGCGCTAAAGCCATCGCTGCAATACCAGGCAAGGTGAGCGTGGCTTGCAACATGGAAAGTACCGAAATGAGCAAGAGCAGATTGACTGCTAACGCCACAACTGAGAATGTTCCAAATAAGAGGTAGTAAGCCATCATAAAGATAGCAATAGCACCAAAACCAATTAAGAGAGACTTAAATCCTTTCTCAATGTTTTCTGCACCCAAGCTTGGTCCGATAGTGCGTTCTTCAATGATTTCCATTGGCGCTGCTAATGAGCCTGCGCGTAACAAGAGGGCTAAGTCATTGGCGCTCTCGGTAGTAGGTTGACCAGTGATCTGGAACTTAGAACCAAATTCACTTTGAATGGTAGCTATCGTGAGCACTTCACCTTTGCCTTTTTCAAACAAGATCATGCCCATTGGTTTGCCAATGTTTTCACGAGTCACTTCTTGCATCACGCGACCACCAGCCGCATCTAAGGAGATATTGACAGCAGGGCGTTGATTTTGATCAAAGCCAGCGCTTGCATCGGTAATGCGATCACCGCTAAAGATCACTGATTTTTTGAATACACCCAAACGGTTTTCACCGAAGCGGAAAGTATCCATACCTGGAGGAGGAGTTTCGCCTAGAGCGATAGTGGATACGAGTGGATCAGCTAAGCGTGATTCGAGTGTGGCTGTACGGCCAATAATGTCTTTAGCACGCGCTGTATCTTGTACGCCTGGTAGTTGCACCACAATACGCTCAGCACCTTGTTGCTGAATGACGGGCTCTTTAACCGCGAGTTCATTCACGCGTTTATTCAATGTGATGATGTTTTGCTTAACAGCGTTATCTTGAATTTCTTTTAATGCAGTGGGCTTAAATTCACCGATCACTTTTGGTGAAAGCCCGGTAGGCTTAACCTGCCAAACTAATTCCGGTTGCGCTGTCATTAATACAGAGCGAGCTGCCTCAGCATCAGCAGTGCTGCCAAAGCTAATGGAAATGAAGTCAGCGCCACGCTCAATGCCTTGATGACGAATATTTTTGTCGCGTAATTGACTGCGAATATCCGTTGCTAAAGAAGTAACCTTCTTCTGAACGGCGCCTTTCATGTCTACCTGTAGAAGGAAGTACACGCCACCACGTAAGTCAAGTCCTAAAGGCATTGGCAATGCATTGATTGCATTAAGCCATCCTGGTGTATTGGAAAGTAAATTTAATGCAACGGTGTAGTTAGGATCATTTTGATCGTTATTCAATTTTTGCTGCAAGAGATCGCGTGCACGCAATTGAATATCGGTGCTATTAAAGCGAACCTTGATTGAGCCTACATTGCCAGCGACCTCAAAGAAGATGCCGGTGTTGCCAATGTTCGCTTCAGTCAGGATTTTTTCAACCCGAGCCTGTGTTGCCAAATCAACCTTGATGGTTGGTTTGGCAGACGAGACTTGAACCGCTGGAGCCTCACCATAGAAATTGGGTAATGAATATAGTCCGCCAATCAGTAATGCAATGGCGATAACTAGATATTTCCAGAGAGGATAGCGATTCATATTGAGATACTTTTAAACAAACAAATTAAGCGGATGCATTAAGCAGACTTCAGTGTGCCTTTTGGCAATACTGTAGTGATGGCACCTTTTTGCATTTGTACTTCAGTACCAGCAGAAATTTCAACGGTCACTACTTGGTCCTTGAGTGCTGTTACTTTGCCCATAATGCCGCCAACAGTAACTACTTCATCGCCAACGCCTAATGACTCAAGCATTGCTTTAGTTTCTTTTTGACGCTTCATTTGTGGGCGAATCATGATGAAGTACAAAACTGCAAACATCAAAATCAAAGGGAGGAAGCTCATCAAGCCACCGGAATCTGCGCCCGCTGCAGGAGCTTGGGCAAAAGCGTTACTAATCCACATACAAAACCTCCATTAATTACCAATTAAAAACTGCTGAGTTTTTCGACCTTTGAACCTTGGGCCGTAACCCGCAATTCTAAACTGTGTGGGACTTTGGAGGTGATTTGAAGGGGGTTGAGCCCCCTGTAGGGCTATTAATCCTGTCCAGGCTCTACGCCGCGCTGGCGATTACTGTGAAATTCCTCGCGATAGGCGCTAAAGCGGTCCTTGCTGAGTGCCTCGCGGACCTCAGTCATAAGCTGCAGGTAGTAGGACAGGTTGTGAATGGTATTGAGTTGGGACCCCAGGATCTCATTCGCTTTTTGGAGGTGATTTAAGTAGGATCTGGTGAAGTTTTGGCAGGTATAGCAGGCACAGGTTGGGTCTACAGGGCGATCATCGTCCTTGTACCCAGAATTACGTAGTTTTAGGTCTCCAAAGCGGGTGAAAAGCCAGCCATTACGAGCATTACGGGTAGGCATCACGCAATCGAACATATCAATGCCCAGGCTGACACCCAAAATCAGGTCTTCTGGAGTGCCTACACCCATCAAATAGTGCGGCATATGTTCTGGCAGTTTGGGAGCGGTGAAATTGAGAATGCGCTCAAACTCGGGTTTGGGTTCGCCAACGGAGAGCCCGCCAATCGCAATACCATCAAACCCTTGCTGGGTAACGGCGTCCAGAGAAAATTCACGCAGATTCTCAAACATACCGCCTTGGACAATCCCAAAGAGGCCGTTGCCAGTGTCTAGTTCGCGAAAGCGTTTGAGCGAGCGGTCACCCCAACGAAGTGACATTTCTAGTGAGGCGCGTGCAGTTTTTTCAGAAGTAGGTTGGCCCTTAATCTCATAAGGAGTGCATTCATCAAACTGCATAGCGATATCGCTATTTAGCACCGCTTGAATTTCCATCGATACTTCTGGGGACATAAATAATTTGTCACCATTAATCGGCGAGGCAAATGTAACACCCTCTTCAGAGATCTTGCGTAATGCACCCAAGCTAAATACCTGAAAGCCACCAGAGTCAGTCAGGATTGGTTTATCCCATCCCATGAAGCGATGAAGGCCGCCATGTTTTTTGATGACATCTAATCCCGGTCTCAACCAAAGGTGAAAAGTATTTCCCAAAATGATTTGTGCTTTAGCTTCATTCAAATCGCGAGGCGTCATGGCCTTTACCGTGCCGTACGTACCAACGGGCATGAAGATCGGCGTTTGTACGCTACCGTGCGGAAGATCCAGCTGACCAAGTCGCGCTGGGCTCTGGGAGTCACGCGCCAAGATATTGAAGTGAATTGGTTTGGTCATATTTTTGTATTCTCGAGTCGGCAAAGAAACATCGCATCTCCATAACTGAAGAAGCGATACTTCTGTGAAATAGCATGTTGATAGGCGGCACGAATGTTATTCACTCCCGCTAAAGCACTAACTAACATTAATAAAGTAGATTTTGGCAGATGAAAGTTGGTTAGCAAACAATCCACTGTTTTAAATTGATAGCCTGGGGTAATAAAGAGATTGGTCTCCCCGCTGCTTTGTCCGCTTGCTGCTTGACTCTCTAGGGCTCGAAGGCTAGTGGTGCCTACAGCGATCACTCGGCCACCATTGTTCTTGGTGGTCTCAATTGCCTCTAAAGTTTCCTTTGGAATGGAGTACCACTCATAGTGCATCTTGTGTTTTGAGAGATCTTCTTCGCGCACCGGAGTAAATGTTCCTGCACCAACATGCAATGTAACGGTTGCTTGATTTACACCCAAATCTTTGATCTTTTGCAAAATAGCTTCATCAAAATGCAGGCCCGCTGTTGGAGCTGCAACTGCACCTGGATTTTTGGCTACTACTGTTTGATAGCGTTGCGCATCCTCACCATCTGGTTGATGTTCGATGTAAGGGGGCAGAGGAAGCTCGCCAAAGCGCTCAAGTAAAGAGAAGACATTCTCAGGAAAGCGGACTTCATAGAAACGCCCGTCATATCCAATCATCTCTACTGGAAATGTTTCACCAGCTTTATTGTGAATATGAACAATGCTGCCAGTCCTTGGCACCTTAGAAGCTCTAATTTGTACCCAAGCTTGCATTTCACCGCTAATGCGTTCAATCAGGAGCTCAACATTGCCACCAGTCTCCTTTTTGCCGTGTAATCGAGCCGGAATGACCTTGGTGTCATTGAAGACTAATAAGTCCCCAGGCTGAACAAGGCTAAGAATGTCCTTAAACTGCCGATCTACTAATTGAACGTGATTTGGCCCATCAGCCCTGACCTCTAAGAGGCGGCTATCGGTTCTATTCGCCAAGGGATGTTGGGCGATTAGTTCGGCGGGAAGTTCGTAATTGAAGTCGGAAAGTTGCATAGCATTACCATCAGGTATTAGATTTTAACGATGACTACTAAACAAGCGCCAAGCACACTCCAAAAAATGGGTTTAGACAGCCCTATGGCCCTTGCTTTGCACTTGCCATCCCGTTATGAGGATGAGACGGAGTTACTCACCATTGAAGAGGCCATTGTCCAGGGTAGGTTCGTCTCAGCCCAGACCCAGGGCGTCGTGATTCGCAACCAAGTCTTATTTCGGCCTAGAAGACAGATGATTGTCACTATTGAGGATGAGACTGAGACTCTGAATCTGCGCTTTCTCAATTTCTACCCCAGCCAGCAAAAACAGATGGCGGTCGGCGTCCATGTTCGAGTGCGTGGCGAGGTGCGAGATGGTTTCCAAGGCTCGGAGATGGTTCACCCGAATGTACGCGCTGTAGCTCCAGATGCGCCGTTACCAAATAGCCTTACTCCAGTCTATCCAGCAAGCGTTGGCGTTTCACAGACTGTTATTCGTAAAGCAGTTACACAAGCTTTGCGTGACCCTAGTTTGCAAGAGAGCTTGGCAGAGTTCTTACCTAAAAAACTGATGGCAGAGCTATTGCCCAGTAATGATTGGCCCAGTTTGCAGTCTGCAATTACCTATTTGCATCAGCCTCCCGCTGACGCCAATACTCAATCATTGTTAGAGCGTACGCATCCCGCCTGGCGCAGGGTGCAATTTGAAGAGTTGCTGGCTCAGCAAATTTCTTTAAAGCGAGCGCATGCGATTCGTCGCGAACGAAATGCACCAAGCTTTGGAAAGATGAATGAACAAAGTAAGGACAAGAAGAAATCCTTTGAAGAAGGTTTGCTGAAAGTATTGCCTTTTAAATTAACGAATGCGCAAGATCGCGTTTGGTCAGAAATCAGTAAGGATCTCTCTAAGTCTTTTCCTATGAATCGCCTACTCCAAGGCGATGTCGGTAGTGGTAAGACGGTAGTGGCTGCCTTGTCTGCAGCGCGGGTCATGGATCACGGCTATCAAGCCGCCATCATGGCGCCTACAGAGATTTTGGCTGAGCAACATTATCTAAAGATGAAGGAATGGTTTGAGCCTTTGGGGGTAAAAATCGCTTGGTTATCCGGCAGCTTAAAAGCTAAAGAGAAACGACTGGCGCAAGAGGTGATTGAGAATGGGCAAGCTCAGCTCATTATTGGTACACATGCGCTTATTCAAGAAAGCGTGAGCTTTGCCAAACTTGGCTTAGCAGTCATTGATGAGCAACATCGCTTTGGGGTAAGGCAGCGTTTAGAGATTCAGCAACGTGTTGGATCAGAATTGTTTTATTGTCATCAGTTAATGATGTCTGCAACTCCCATACCTAGAACATTAGCAATGACGTATTACGCCGATCTAGATGTTTCTGTTATTGATGAATTACCTCCAGGGCGCAAACCAATTGCCACTAAAGTAGTCAAAGCTAGTCGCCGTGATGAAGTGATTGGCGGACTACAAAGTTGGTTATCAAAAGGACTTCAGGCCTATTGGGTTTGTCCGCTTATTGAAGAGTCTGAAGCGCTGCAATTACAAACAGCAACTGAAAGCTTTGAGCAGCTGACACAAGCCTTGCCTGACTTTAAAGTAGGCTTGGTGCATGGCAGATTAAAGGCAGAAGAAAAAGCGGCAGTGATGGCTGCCTTCAAAGCAAATGAAATTCAACTTCTGGTAGCCACTACGGTGATCGAGGTGGGAGTGGATGTGCCTAACGCCGCATTAATGGTAATTGAGCATGCGGAGCGTTTTGGTTATGCCCAGATTCATCAATTACGCGGGCGCGTTGGTAGGGGGTCGGCAGATTCAGTCTGTATCTTGATGTATGCAGAGCCGCTTTCAATGGCTGCTAAAGAACGTTTGCAAACTTTGCGTGAGACATCAGATGGATTTGTGATTGCCGAACGTGATTTATCGCTACGCGGCCCCGGCGAGTTGCTCGGCGCCAAGCAGTCAGGCGATGCCATGTTGCGCTTTGCAGACCTCCAACGCGATGCCTGGTTAATTGAGCTTGCGCAGCAGGCGGCTGACCGATTACTTGCCGAGCACGCGGATCTGGTGGAGCGACACCTAGAGCGCTGGCTTGGATCTCGTGCAGAGTTTCTAAAAGCTTGATAATTACTTCATGAGCTTAAAAGAGCGTTTCATTTCTTATGGGTATTTAATTAGGTTAGACAAACCTATTGGTACGCTATTGCTGTTGTGGCCTACGCTCTGGGCTCTCTGGTTAGCCAGTAGTGGTACCCCTGATTTATCTATCTTGTTGATTTTTACTCTAGGTACGTTTCTCATGCGTAGCGCGGGTTGTGCTATTAACGACTACGCTGATCGTAACTTTGATCGTCACGTTAAAAGAACCCAGGGACGCCCTGTCACAAGTGGAAAAATTTCTGGGAAAGAGGCGGTGGCTGTAGCAGGTGCGCTGGCTTTCATCGCTTTTTTACTGATCCAGCCTCTGAATGTATTTACAAAGCAACTGTCAGTTCTTGCGCTACTGGTTGCCTTTATTTATCCCTTCACTAAGCGCTTCTTTGCGATGCCTCAAGCAGTCTTGGGAATAGCTTTTGGGTTTGGTATCCCAATGGCATACGCAGCGATTCTGGATTTCGTTCCGCTAGAGGCTTGGATCTTGTTTGTGGGGAATATTTTCTGGGCCATTGCTTATGACACAGCCTATGCCATGGTCGATCGCGACGATGATTTGCGTCTGGGTTTAAGAACATCAGCCATCACTTTTGGTCGCTACGATGTTATCGCCATTGCTATGAGCTATGGAGTGCTATTTATCAGCCAAGTGTGGGTAGCGCAATTGGCCAACCTTAGTAATTATTTTTTACTAGGCTGGTTCGCAGCCTTGGCTTGTGCCATCTATCACCTAAAGCTGGTTTCTACTCGCAATAGAGAAGATTGTTTTAAGGCATTCCGCCATAACAACTGGCTTGGCGGGTTTTTATTTCTTGGAATTGTGCTGGGTTTGGCTATTAACTAGCTCTGACCCAACTCGTCACCCATAGCTTTGCCACGTTGACTTGCTGCATCAATTGCTTTTTCCAAAATCTCGTGCCAGCCTTGTTGCTTCATCACATCTAAGGCTGCTGCAGTGGTGCCACCCTTAGAAGTAACTCTCTCGCGCAAAACGCCAGCATGTTCATCAGAGTTATGAGCCAACTGTGTAGCGCCCTCAAGGGTTGCATAGGCAAGTTTGCGTGCAGTTGCTGTATCAAGACCGAGCTTCTCACCAGCAGATTGCATTGCTTCTAAAAAGGCAAAAACATAAGCAGGGCCACTTCCGGATACGGCGGTGACTGCATCCATCAGTTTTTCTTCAGACACCCATACTGCTTGACCTACTGCATTGCAAATGGTTTCGGCTAAAGCACGATCAGCTTTATCAACTGCTGTATCTGCAAAGAGTCCAGTGATGCCTTTGCCAATTAATGCAGGTGTATTAGGCATGGCACGAACACAGCGTGTGTGATCCAGCCAACGACTCATGTCTTTTAGGCGAATGCCAGCAGCGATGCTAAGGATCAGTGGGCCAGGCGCGCTTGCATGCTTCAGTTTCGCAGCCAACCCCTTTGCAACAACATTAAAGTCTTGGGGTTTGATTGCCATAACAACGACATTATTTTTAGAGAAGTCAAAAGCAATTTGCTCCAAAGCGCCAATACCCTGAACGCCATAGTCCTCATGCAACTTTAAAGCCGTTACGGCGTTCGCTTCAACAACGGAAATTTGATTTGGCTCAAATCCGTTCGCAAGGAGGCCGCTAATCAAGGCGCGCCCCATATTGCCGCCACCAATAAATGTGATGTGGGCGTTGCTATTGTTTTGTGCGGTTTTATTTATGCTCATTTGTTAATCTTATCGCGCTTCCCAAAAATGGCTGTGCCAACACGAACCATCGTACTTCCCTCTAAGATTGCCGCTTCTAAATCATCGGACATGCCCATAGAGAGGGTGTCAAAAAACTGGTATCCCAACTCACCATCGTGAGCTGCCTGAATCTGTAGAAAGCACTCACGTACAGCGCCAAACGCTTGACGTTGCTGCTCTATGTTTGGGCTAGGTGCAGGAATGGCCATTAAGCCCCTGAGAACTAAATTAGGTAGCGAAGTGATGGCATTACAAAGTGCTTCAACTTCCGCCAGTGAGACGCCACTTTTACTGTCTTCTTCGCTTACATTGATTTGTGCGCAAACTTGTAATGGGGCTAGATCAGGGAATTCACCTCTTTGAGCGGAGAGACGTTCTGCAATTTTGAGGCGATCAACACTGTGAACCCAATCAAAATGCTCCGCAACCTCTCGGGTTTTGTTGCTCTGTAGTGGCCCAATGAAGTGCCATACCAACCAAGGGCGTAATTTGGCAAGCTTCTGTATTTTTTCAACAGCCTCTTGAACATAGTTTTCTCCAAAGGCAGATTGACCAGCATGCATTGCTTCTTCTACCGCTGAAGCCGGAAATGTTTTGCTGACAGCTAAGAGTTCAATTTCTTCGGGCTCACGTTTTGCTGCTAGAGCGGCAAGTTCAATCCGCTCTCTGACTTGCATCAAATTAACAACAATGGAATTCATGAGGCCTTAGAAGATTTAGCAACCAGTTGATCGACGATCTCAATCCAATGCAACACCGGAGTGTCATCTTGCTGGAGATGGGTAATGCAGCCAATATTTCCTGAAACAATCATCTCCGCTCCAGACTCTTCGCATGCAGCATTGAGGTGGGTGAGCTTGTTTTTACGTAGCTGTTCAGAAAGTTCTGGCTGGGTCACGGAGTAGGTGCCTGCAGATCCACAGCAAAGATGACTATCCGCACATAAACGCACACCGATGCCAATGCTTGAAAGTAGTCCCTCAACCTTGCCGCGGATTTGTTGGCCGTGTTGCAAGGTGCAGGGTGGGTGATAAACCACGCCAGATTTGGGATCGGTGCCTACCAGTTGCACAAGCTCATTTTGTAACGCAGGAAGAATCTCAGAAATATCCTTAGTTAAATCAGAGATCTTTTTGGCTTTTGCAGCATAGACAGGATCATTTGCAAACAGATGTCCATAGTCTTTCACCATCACGCCACAACCGGATGCTGTCATCACAATCGCTTCTACGCCACCCTCTACTAAAGGCCACCAAGCATCAATATTTTGCTTGGCATTATCGAGACCGCCAGCTTGATCATTGAGGTGATAGCGCAAAGCTCCACAACAAGTAGCGCTTGGCGCACTAATCAATTGGATCTTCAATGCATTCAGTACACGTGCTGTTGCTGAGTTGATATTTGGCAACATGCCTGGCTGAACGCAGCCTTCTAGCAAAACCATTTTGCGCTGATGCGTAGTTGCAGGTCTTGCGTATGGATCGGTTGAGTTCGCCAATGCCTTATTGAGGGTCAATGGGATCTTGCGTTGAATACCGCTAGGCATTAATGGGCGTACCAAGCGACCCAAGGTCATTGCAGTATTGAATAAAGCTGGCTTGGTCAAACCTTCTTTTAGGGCCCAACGAGTTAGGCGCTGAGCAATTGGACGCTCAGGCGTATTTTCTTCTGCCCATTTGCGGCCAATATCAACTAAGTTGCCGTATTGCACACCACTTGGGCAAGTGCTTTCGCAATTACGACAGGTTAAGCAGCGATCCAAATGCAGGCGTGTCTTTTCTGTTGGTACTTGGCCCTCAGCGATTTGCTTGATGAGGTAGATACGTCCGCGCGGACCATCTAATTCATCGCCAAGGATTTGATAGGTTGGACAGGTAGCGGTACAAAATCCGCAGTGAACGCATTTGCCCAGAATACGGGCTGCCTCGATACCTTCCGGTGTGTTGGCAAATTGAGGAGCGAGTTGAGTTTGCATAGAAATACTTATGGAAGACGTTTAGTGGCAAATACGCCAGCAGGATCAAAGGCGGATCTCAAGCGCTCTTGTACGGCTTCAAGGGCTTTGGAATGAGCTTGCTCTGTGAGTAAGGTAAAGCGCTGATAGGAAGGGTCTACGTTTGCGCCCTGTCTAAAGCGAGTTGCATGACCACCATGATAATTAGCAATGGCTTTGATGGCTGCAAAGGTAGCTTCATCACCAGGTGCTTTTATCCAGCGTTGCTGTCCATGCCACTCAAAAATAATTTCATCATTAGCGCCAGAAATTGCAATTGGTCCACATGCTGCAGGCAGCGCTACACGATACAAAGTTTGATCTGCGCCAAGGTTGCCAAAAGCAGAAATTTTTTGCTCGCGCAAATTATTCCAAAAGTCCTCGGCAACTCCTTCATTGAGTTCAGTCGCATTAACCAAAGAACTCATAAGTGGGATCGCAGCCTTAACTGCAGCTGCTGCGCCCGCGAGACGGAAGGTGAGCTCTCCATCTCCGCCTTTAGCTGACCCAATCCAGCAGCTAGCAGAAAGTGGCAGTGGCTGTCCCGCCCATTCATTTAATGCTTTTAGCGCTTTCTCTTGAGAGAGTTGGCAGCGTAAAGTTGCAGTCGCAGCAGGCTTTGGCAATACTTTTACTGAAGCCTCTAATAAGAGGGATAGGGTGCCCAAGGAGCCTGGTAGTAAGCGAGATACGTCATAGCCTGCAACGTTCTTCATGACCTTGCCGCCAAAGGAAAGATCTTGTCCCTTGCCATCTAGGATACGGGCACCCAATACGAAGTCGCGGAAATTGCCAACGGTGATACGGCCAGGGCCGGCTAGACCAGCGGCAATGGCACCACCAAAGGTTGCATTCTCACCAAAGTGTGGAGGCTCAAACGCAAGCACCTGATTTTTTTCTTTGAGGACTGCTTCAATTTCTTTTAGTGGTGTACCTGCACAAGCGGTAATCACTAGCTCTTCTGGTTGGTATTCCAAAATGCCCGAGTAAGAGCGAGTATCTAGCTTGGCATAGTTATTGGGATTGCCGTACCAGGATTTTGTGCCCCCACCTTCAATGGAGAGAGGGGTTTTATTCTTGGCTGCATTCAGAATCTGTTCGCGAAATGCATCCACTTGTAGATTGGAGTGACTCATTAGAAGCGCTCCAATTCTGGATGGGGTAACTGACCACCACTTATACGCATACGGCCATATTCAGCGCAGCGATTAAGTGTCGGAATTGCTTTATCTGGGTTGAGAAGTTTCTCAGGATCGAAGGCGCTCTTCACGCCCCAGAAAGATTCACGCTCACCTTCGCCAAATTGCACGCACATTGAATTAATTTTTTCAATGCCAACACCGTGCTCACCAGTAATGGTGCCACCAAGCTCAACGCAAGCTTCCAAAATTTCAGTACCGAATTCTTCTGCGCGATGCCACTCTTCCTGATCGGCGCCGTTAAACAAAATCAGAGGATGCATATTGCCGTCACCAGCATGAAAAACGTTTAAGCAACCAAGCCCATATTTCTCTTCCATGCCTTGGATACGCTTGAGTAAGGTGGCGATATGACGGCGGGGAATGGTGCCGTCCATGCAGTAGTAATCAGGGGCTAGGCGGCCTGCAGCAGGGAATGCATTCTTACGACCACTCCAAAATTTCAAGCGCTCACTTTCATCTTTTGAGATCTGTATACCGCTAGCGCCTGCTTGTTCCAACACCTTAGTCATGCGCTCAATTTCTTCAGCAACTTCTTCTGGGGTGCCATCGGATTCGCATAACAAAATAGCCGCTGCATCTAAGTCATAGCCTGCGTGTACAAATTCCTCTACAGCGCGAGTGGTGGCTTTATCCATCATTTCCAAGCCAGCAGGAATAATGCCTGCAGCAATGATGGCAGCTACTGCGTTACCACCTTTTTCGATGTCATCAAAACTTGCCATGATCACGCGAGCCAACTTTGGTTTAGCAACCAATTTAACTGTCACTTCAGTCACAACCGCGAGCATACCTTCGCTGCCCATCATGATTGCTAGCAAATCAAGGCCGGGTGCATCTGGGGCTAAGCCGCCAAATTCTACGATCTCACCATTCATTAGTATTCCGCGGACGCGCAGAACGTTATGTAAGGTGAGGCCATATTTGAGGCAGTGCACGCCACCGGAGTTTTCATTCACGTTGCCGCCAATAGAGCAGGCAATTTGCGAAGAAGGGTCTGGTGCGTAATACAAGCCAAGGTGTGCAACTGCTTCAGAAATGGCAAGATTGCGAACACCAGGTTGAACAACTGCAGTGCGAGTAAAAGGATCAATGCTGATAATTTTCTTAAGCTTGGCTAATGACAGCACCAATCCTTGAGAAAGGGGCATTGCACCTCCCGAGAGGCCAGTTCCAGATCCTCGAGGCACAACAGGAATTTGCATTGCATAGCAAATCTTCAAAATCTGGGCTACTTGCTCCTCGGTTTCTGGCAAAGCTACTGCCAAAGGCATTCTTCTATAAGCGGCCAGACCATCACACTCATAGGGAATAGTGTCTTCTGGCTCCCATAGAAGGGCATATTCCGGAAGGATTGGGCGCAAAGCCGAAACCAATTTGGACTGAAGGGCGCTAATAGCGGCTAATTCGGGGGGTGGGGTCACCATATTCATAAGAATCATTTTAGCCATTTACCTATAATTAAGCTTATGGGAAATCGACTATCAAAAATCGCCACCAGAACAGGTGACGCCGGGATGACTGGCTTGGGTGACGGCAGTCGCGTGGAGAAGGATCATCTGCGTATCTGCGCTATGGGTGATATCGATGAATTGAACTCAGAAATCGGGGTTTTGATGACTGAGCAGATTCCTGAAGGCATTTCCGCTGAATTGCACGAGCTTTTCCTGCAGGTGCAACATGATTTATTTGATTTGGGGGGTGAGCTTTGCATCCCCAACTACAAGCTACTCAATCCTGAGCATGTAGCTCAGTTAGATGTTTGGCTTGAAAAATACAATCAACAGCTGCCGCCTTTGACCGAATTCATTTTGCCAGGCGGTACTCGAGCTGCTGCACAGGCGCATGTGTGCCGTACGGTTTGCCGTAGAGCAGAGCGTTCGATTGTCCGCTTAGGCTGGGAAGAGCCTTTGTATGATTCCCCCAGGCAATATGTGAATCGTTTATCAGATTTGCTCTTTGTGTTGGCTCGCATCTTAAATCGTGCAGCCGGCGGATCTGACGTACTTTGGAAGCACGAAAAAAAAGAGACTAAGTAATTTAGTCTCTTTAGTGTTGTTACTTGCAAGATTACTTCTGCATTATTTTTTCTTGCTTCTACGTGTTTTAACAGCAGTAGCAAGACGCTCTAATACTTGTACCGAATCATCCCAGTTAATACACGCATCAGTAATACTGCGACCGTACTCTAATTTACTTGGGTCATCTTTGCCTGGTGTAAATTTCTGAGCACCATCATTTAAATGACTTTCTACCATCACACCAAAAATCTGATGTGAGCCAGATTCAATTTGCTGTGCAACATCATCAGCAACTACGATTTGACGCTCATGCTTCTTGCTTGAATTAGCATGAGACAAGTCAACCATTAAACTAGCTGGAAGCTTGGCTGCTTCTAGCTCAGAGCAGGCGGCCTGTACAAACTTGGCTTCATAGTTCGGCTCTTTACCGCCACGCAAAATGACGTGGCAATCTTTATTGCCTTTGGTTTCAACAACAGATACTTGACCATTCTTATGCACGGACAAGAAGTGATGTGGGCGACCTGCTGCTTGAATAGCATCGGTAGCAATCTTGATATTTCCATCGGTACCATTTTTAAAGCCAATAGGCGCAGAGAGTCCTGATGCGAGTTCGCGATGAACTTGACTCTCAGTCGTACGTGCACCGATTGCTCCCCATGAAATCAGATCAGCAATATATTGAGGAGAGATGACATCTAGGAATTCGCTACCTGCTGGCATGCCGAGGCGATTAATTTCCATTAGCACTTGGCGGGCAAGACGTAGTCCCTCTTCGATGCGATAGCTTTCATCAAGGTACGGGTCATTGATCAAACCTTTCCAGCCAACAGTAGTGCGTGGCTTTTCAAAATACACACGCATCACAATTTCTAGTTCGCCAGCAAAACGTTCGCGCTCACTTAAAAGGCGTTGACAGTATTCGAGTGCTGCACGTGGATCATGAATAGAGCATGGTCCAATAATGACGAGTAAGCGATCATCTTTACCGTGAATAATGTCGCGAATCTTTTTGCGAGTTTTGCTGATCAACGCTTCTGTTGGTGTTCCAGAGATTGGAAAGAAGCGGATTAAATGCTCTGGCGGAGGCAGAACAGAAATCTTGTCGATGCGTTGATCGTCGGTATCGGAGGTCTTGTCGACCGCGGAGTACCAATTAGCGGGATTTGTATTTTGTTGGCTCATCCGGCTATTTTAAGCCGTAATTTGCCAATATCAGGCAGTCCCGCCCACGGTAAGGCTGTCAATTCGGAGAGTGGGTTGCCCGACTCCAACCGGAACGCTTTGCCCTTCCTTGCCGCAAACCCCAACCCCGCCATCGAGTTTGAGGTCATTTCCGATCATGGAGACCTGTTTTAGGGACTCTGGACCGCTGCCAATAATGGTGGCACCTTTAACGGGGTATTGGATTTTGCCGTTTTCAACCCAGTAGGCTTCTGACGCAGAAAAAACAAATTTGCCGCTGGTGATATCCACTTGGCCACCGCCAAAATTGACCGCATACAAACCACGTTTAATACTGGCCACGATTTCTTGAGGATCGTCTTTGCCAGCCAGCATGTAAGTATTTGTCATACGCGGCATTGGAAGCGAGGCAAAGCTTTCGCGTCGACCATTTCCGGTGAGGGGCATATTCATTAAGCGTGCATTGAGGCTGTCCTGAATGTAACCCTTCAAAATGCCATCCTCAATTAATGTGGTGCATTGCGTAGGCGTACCTTCATCATCAATGTTTAAAGAACCTCTTCGTCCAGATAGGGTGCCATCATCAACAACAGTGACGCCTTTTGCAGCAACACGTTGTCCAATTCGTCCGGCAAATGCAGAAGAGCCCTTGCGATTAAAGTCGCCCTCAAGACCATGTCCAACTGCTTCATGCAAAAGGACGCCAGGCCATCCTGGCCCCATCACCACGGTCATTGGGCCTGCTGGGGCAGGACGTGATTCTAGGTTTACTAAAGCACCATCAACCGCTTCATCAACATAGCGATTGATGAGTTCTTGATCGAAGTACAGGTAGTCATGGCGCGCGCCACCACCGGAAGATCCAGATTCTCGGCGACCATTTTGTTCAGCAATGACATGGACGGAAACGCGCACCAGGGGGCGGACATCGGCAGCCAATAAACCATCAGCCCTAACTACCAAAACTACATCAAACTCTCCAGCAAGACTTGCCATCACTTGAATGATGCGTGGATCACGCGCCTTAGCTCGGCGCTCAATGCTTTCTAGTAGCGCGATTTTTTCCTTAGGCTGTAGTGAGTCAAGGGGGTTGATATCTGAGTAGAGCTTATTTGATGCGGGGTTAAATAATTTACTTGCAACCGCTTGCTTGCCGCCTGCTGGTCCGATTACTCGAGTTGCTTTTGCTGCCTTGCTTAAAGCTTCTAAATTAATTTCATCTGAATAGGCAAAGGCGGTCTTATCACCATAGATGGCGCGGACCCCAACACCTTGATCAATATTGAAGCTGCCAGATTTAACGATGCCCTCTTCAAGACTCCAGCTCTCGCTGCGAGTATGTTGAAAGTAAAGGTCCGCATCATCAAGACGATGGGTAAATAGATGGCCAAAGGTGTGATGCAAATCTTGTTCTGATAATCCTGTTGGCTCAAGCAGAATAGATTTGGCTAATTTAATAAGGTCTGCTTGCTTTTTGGCTTTAGTCCAATTTGCAGGAAATAGTGCTTCTGGTGCATTCATGTGATTGGGCGGATCTTTCTTTAAATCTTGCGATGTGCAAGTGCAGGTAACTTAGAGCGTACCTCGTTTAATTTATCTTTGCACAAGACACCAGAAATAAAGCCTTCTCCTTCAGGGAGATTAGCTAAGACCTCGCCCCAAGGGTCAATCAACATGCTATTGCCCCAAGTGCGACGCTGGTTTTGATGTTTGCCACCTTGGGCTGACGCTAATACATAACTTTGGTTTTCAATGGCTCGGGCGCGCAACAGAATTTCCCAATGGTCTTTTCCGGTGGTGTAGGTAAATGCGGCCGGAATGATATGGCAATCTACCTGACCTAGCGCGCGATAGAGCTCTGGAAAACGCAGGTCATAACAAATACTTAAGCCAAAAGTCCAATTGTTGCCATCAACAGAAATCTTTAAGATCCCTGGCTCATTTCCAGCCTCAATCGTTTCCGATTCTTGGTAGCGCTCGGTTGCTGTTTGAAAGCCAAATAAATGAATTTTGTCGTAGCGAGTGATTTGTTGGCCTGCGGGATCAAATACAAGAGTTGTATTGAGTACTTTATTTGGATCTCTTGCCTCAAGCGGAATAGTGCCAGCAACCAAGTGCAGCTTGTTCTGTTTGGCAATCTGGGAGAGCTGCTCTTGGATGGGGCCGCTACCAAAGCTTTCGCGTGCAGAGACTTTATCTGTGTCCTTAAGACCCATTAAGCAAAAGTATTCTGGTAGAACGGCTAACTGCGCGCCATCCGCCGCCGCTGATGAGATGAGCCTACTTGCTGTAGAAAGGTTCTCTTGCAGACTGGGAGTGGAGACCATCTGAATAGATGCGACCTTGAGATTTGAGGAATTTACAGGTGTGCTCATAGCAATCTAGTTTGCAGTTTTATTTGGAGCGCTTGAATTGTTTGGGTTGGTTTGTGGCCCCGTAGTATTGTCCGGTTTGCTTTGCTCTTTAAGCAAGTCCTTGCTACGAATCGTATCTAATGTTTTTGTATCAATCGGCTGACCTTTTTGATCAAGTGGAATGACTTCCGGGTTATCCCATGATCCTTGCACTAAATAATCAGACTGTAGGTTGCGATTAATTTGGCTGGTAATGAGGTATTGCCCAACAAGAGCGCCAAGACCTACGATTGGGTTGATGGCAAATGCGGCTAAAGAGCCTGCAGTTGCATCAATTGTTGGAAAAATGGTGACACGTAAATCTTGCGTTTGCTTGGGGATGTTGATTTGTCCGGTCATAGCAACGCGCGCCTGATCTAAGCCCATTGTGAATTGCTTGGTTTGAGCTACACCTGCATTCAAATCAAACGAGGCATCAATCGTATTGAATGGCGTTCCTTTGGTAACAATATTTCCTAGACTACCTTTTAGGTCTAACGTGGCAAACCTAAATAAACTTTGCAAACTCAGAACATCTAGTAGCTTTGCTCCACTGGTATTAACTTCTAAGAGGCGACCTTTTTCTAAACTTAAATTTGCCTTGCCTGACAGGGTCTCATATTGAGGGTTAAATGGGGAGCCGTCCCAATCTGCATTTATTGTCAACTTACCTTGCCCGCCCTCTACTGACTTTTGATTAGTCCAGTGACCAATAATCTGGCCCGCATCCTTAATATCCAAATCAATATTTAAGTTGGTGTGTGCGGGGGTAGTTTGCGTAGCCCCAACCCAACGACCAGTTGTAGTTGAGCTACCTTGTGGATTGTTGAATTGAACAGATTCGAAATTGACAGTATTGCCTATGGTCTTAGTTTTAATTTTTACCTGACCAAGCCGTGCTTTGTTCCAATCAAAATCATCAATGGTTAATTCAATACTAGGCATCGATCCGGGACCAAATTTATTTTTAGTCGGCGGAGTTTTTGAAGTTTGCTTTGTAGGGATTGCTGCGCTAACAAGCTCTTCAGGAATCTTTAAGCGCACAAGTCGTCCGCTAATTAAGTCGCTACCATCAGATGTTGTAGCTGGTTGATATTGGATATTGCCGGCAACTTGAGGGGATCCTCTCATGCGCAGTTGCCAGGTAGGACCTTTATTGCTTGCAGCCAAATTAATATCCTGCCAGACGCGGTCAAACAAAGTTAATTGTTTTACTTGTGCTGAAACTTGGACATTACTTGTAGTGTTTGGGTTAGCGCTCACCCCAGATTTTTTTCTGTTTTGATTACTCAAAAATTCTTGCCAAGCATCTGCGTTCAACTCATTGCTAACAATATTTAGCGCAAGGCCCTCTTGAGGAAGGATGGCGGGCGCGCCAATGCCTACAGCTTGACGAAGCAGGTCATCACCAGCAATTTCGCCTTGAATAAAGTAGGCGTCCCCAATCTTTCCATCCCAAGTGAGGCGGCTGGAATTACTTTTTGTTTTGGCGAAGGTTTTAAGGTTCAGCTGACCAGACATCAAGGTACCCGCCTGTTTTTTCAGGGGTGCGGGCGCAGTACTACCCCAGTCACGCATGTCGATTTTTAGGCTAGTTTCGCTATTACCCTTGTTGAAATTAATAACGCCGTCATACCTAGCCACACCACTAAGGGATTGCAAAATAGGGGATGCCTGTACTGCAGCATCCTTTGCAAAGTAATCCTTGATGAAGTTCGCAGAAATATTTCCTGCGATGCTGTAGCTTTGGCTGTTTTGGCTAGGTATTGTGCTCGAAATTTTAATGGAGCCACCAAGAAACTCAGCTGTAATATCTTCGAATTCTGGATTGACTTCGGTAATGCGAATTTTGCCTTTGAGATTTTCAAAAGGAGGTATGTCGGCCCATTGAACTCTATTGCCAGGGAAGTTAATTTGAATATCCGTATTGGTATCACCAGTGCCGGATAGTGGAATTTTTAAGCCAAGATTTAAGTTAGTAGGCCCTGTAATCTTTAAATTTTTCTCAAGCTCAGCCTGTTTCTTGCCGACAGGTGAGGTAAATAAATAATCCAGGAGTTGCGGCGCATCGCCCTGTGCTTCGCCATTTACTGTCAGGATTAATTGCTTTGCACTAACACTTGGTATCTCAGCATGGAATTTGCTCAGGGCAACCTGTTTGTAGCTTGCCTGATCAATGTCTACCGTAAAGTTGGCATTCTGCATATTAATAACGCCATTCACGTTATTAAAGGCGGGCCATAAACCTTGTGCAGGTGATGTGGAGGGCACCGGGCTAAAGGTTGCGCCAACGATAGGTAGATTGAGCGTGAATTCTCCGGAGCCTGCTTTTGGGAAAGGCACCTCATTAGGATCACCTTTAATATGGAGATTCCCCTTTTTAATTACTCCTGCATCAAAGGCTTTTCTTAAATAGGTTTTGACTTCGCTTCCCATGCTAACTGGCAAATATCTATAGGCAGTCTGTAGATTTGCTTGTGCAAAGTCCATATCCAGTGTCATGAAGTCTGGCTTATTAACTTCGCCAATGATGTAGTTCAGATTGAGTGTTGTCGAAATCTCAGGATTACTCAGTGCTAACTGCTTTGTATTAATAACCCAGTTACCTTTTTGTTTTGACCAGGAAATTTGACCATTAGCTTTATCTAGTTTTATTTTTGGATCCACCAATAGATCATTTATCTCCACTCCTAAATTATTGGATTGGATGGTGAAGCTTCCTTTGGTTTGGTCTGCAGCCAGAAATCCTGACAGATTTGATACAGAGGGCATAGATTTGTTGATGCCGATAAAACTAACATCGATCAGTTTTGCGCTCACATTAAAGCCTAGTTTGCTTGATTTAAACCAGCCACCGGGAATATTCAGAGCTGATAAAGGGGATTTGCTCTCAGACCAGGAGATATCCAGATCTTGCAGCTCTCCATCGGCTTTAGAAGCTTTAATCCATTGTTGGACTTTTTTAGAGAGTGGAAGATTAAGGGCAAATAAAGCAATATCCTCTACGGAAATCTTGGGGGATGAAAAGCCAAACTCTTTAATTTCTTCATCGCCTGCCGGCGGTCTCCATCGGAAAGTCATGGGGCTTAAATTCTCTAAGGAAGTTGATTTTGGGCTTTCGGTATCACGCCATGCAAATGTCTTGGTAGTGATAGAGATCATTCCGTTATCAGTTTCCTGAGTCAGGTTTGTTTCTAATCGCCCAAGAGCAATTGCATCCTCATTCTTAGATAGTTGAATTGTTAAATCATCGGCTGCAAGATAAATTTCTCCACCATCAGGCTTGCCGTTATCAATTTTTAATTTCCCCTTTGAGCTGAGTGCGCCCTCTAGAGTATTTAGTGGGAGGGAAAATTCATTCGCAATCTGACCGAGCTGAAGGGTATTTAAATTCCAGGAGATGGTTCCAATCCAATCGCGCCAATTGCCTGCTTGGCCGCCTATGTGATGGACTAAATCAATATCCAGTAGGAGGGGGCCCTTGGTCCAGGGAGTTGTTGCGCTGATTGAGCCTATGTGGCTGCGAATGCCGTTACTGAGAGTAAGACTTTGTATCTCTATCGCAGTAGACGGCTTCTTTTTGAGTTGGTCCTCCCAAAATAATTTGACATCCTTTACTCGAATTTCGTTTTGAGAAAAAAGCCAATTCTCTGCAGAGTAATCATTCGTCTTGCCATCAATCGAGATGCCTGCAACACTAATAGCGCCCTTGCTATTCCGTTGTGCATAAATTTCAGCGCCTTCAAAAGTGAGTTCTTGAAAAAATGGTGCGAGATGATAAAAGGAAGCCCAACTTAACTGTCCGTTTATCTTTTGTATAAATAAAAGAGGTTTTGTTTTTTCTGGGACGTTAAAGCGCAAGCCTTCGATTTCAAAATCAGGCCTAATTCCCGTCCATGAAACATGCAGTGAGTCCATCGATACATCAGCGCCAATTCGCGCGCTGATGAGTTTTTCAACTGAGGCCTTGGACTTCTCGATTTGCGGCCAAAGAACAAAACGCACCCCCACATGCACCAGTACAGAAAGGATCAGAATTACGCCCCCCAAAATCAAGGCACGCTTACGCCAAGTTCGACTCGAACCTTGAGGACGTTTAGCAAGCGCGCTCTTAAGGCGAGGCGGAATAATGTTTTGCAGCATGACCCCTATTATCCGTCAGCCTTAGCTTCATCGCCAAGCTTATGCCAGGGGATTTCAAGGTCGGATTAAGATGGGGGGATGGATGATTTTTCCCAACAAATCGATTTTTTGCAGCGGCATTCGACTTATGCGCGACGTTGGCTAAGTGCGCGCCCCGAATGGGTTGAGTGGCTTGCCATTCAGGGGCAAAAAAAGGTTGATTTGCAAGGTATTAGGAATTTACTGGACGAGTGCCAGGCAATTTCTGCATCAAACGAGCAGGATGAGGCTGAGTGGATGGCCAATTTGCGCTTGGCAAGGCAGCGCTTAATGTTATGGGTGGCATTTCGGGATCTAAATGGTTTGGCTGATTTGGATGAGGTCACCCACGCACTAAGTCATTTTGCCGAATTAGCGGTTTCCACTTCGATTGCATTTATTCGAGAAGATCTCAAAAATCGTTTTGGTTTGCCTTGGAGTAATACGACCCAATCTGAAATGCCTCTCATGGTTGTTGGTATGGGTAAATTGGGTGGTCTTGAGTTAAATCTCTCTTCAGATATCGATCTCATATTTTTGTATGAGCATGAGGGTGAGACTGCTGGTGGCCCTAAGAGCTTGTCTAATCACGAGTGGTTTTCTCGAATGGGTAAGCGCTTAATCAAGTTACTTGCTGAGCACGATGCCAACGGTTTTGTATTCCGTGTAGATATGCGCCTTCGTCCTAATGGCGATTCAGGGCCTTTGGTATGTAGTTTAGACATGTTAGAGGAATACCTTTTGGTGCAGGGTAGAGAGTGGGAGCGCTATGCCTGGATTAAAGGTAGGTTGATTGCGCCACTACCAGGGTCTCCAGACTTTGCTCATTGTCAAAAAGAACTTGATCAGCTGATTCGCCCCTTTGTATATCGCAGGCATTTAGATTACGGCGTGATTGCCTCTATTCGTGATCTGCATGCACAAATACAGGCCGAAGCTGAAAAAAGATCCTCGGGTCATCAAGGGCGTTCACGTGATATTAAGTTGGGTCGCGGCGGCATACGAGAGATTGAGTTTTTAGCGCAAATGTTCCAGTTGATGAGGGGGGGCACGGATCCTCGCTTTAGAGTGCGCCCTAGCTTAGAAGTGTTAGAGCTCATTAAGCATTGCAATATCCTGCCTGCTCATGAGGTGGAGTCATTACAAGCTGCTTATATTTTCCTAAGACGTTTAGAGCATCGCATACAGGTTTGGGATGATCAGCAAACGCATTACCTGCCAGACGATGAAAGTGCGCGTGCGCGCTTGGCGATTTCGATGCAAGGTCAAGATGCCCAGGCGGGTGATCTTATGGCTGAATTGGAACAACACCAAAATCATGTTGCGCACTTATTCGAAAAGGCCTTCTTGTTGGACGATGGTGCGCGCCTTGAAATAATCCCCTTAGCTATTGGCTGGGTTCCTGATCAAGCATTCTTCCCTGGCTCTTGTGCGCGCTGGCAGGCTTGGGTAGATGGCCCAAAGCAAAAGTTATTACCTGAAAAAAGCCGTTTAATTTTTGATAACTTAATGTGTAAAGCCGCAGAAAGTTTGCAAAATGATGGCTCTAATTCAGCTCATGCAGATCAAACACTATTACGTTTTTTTGACTTGCTTGAGGCGATTGCTAGGCGCAGTGCATATCTTTCTATTTTGGCCGAGTATCCCAGAGCACTGTCAAATGTATTGGATTTGCTCAAGGCCTCTCAATGGGGAGCTCAATATTTAACGCGCCACCCCCATTTACTCGATTACTTATTGAATTCTCAGGCTGAAAGAGCATTAATTGAGGATCCTGAAAAATATTGGGGTGATGTGAGATCTAATCTCAATATGCAGCTTGATGATGTGATGTCTGATGGTGATGGCTCTGAGCAGGCAATGGATATTTTGCGAGTGACTCATCACAATGAAACGTTCATTACGCTATTGACGGATCTCGGAATTGGCGTACAACAAGCTTTGCCGGTAGAGCAAGTAAGCGATCATTTATCTGCGCTGGCAGACTTGATTCTGCAAACTACCTTTGAGCGAGTATGGCCAAGCGTGCTTAAGAAGTTTGAGTTACCTGCCGATACAAATCCACCTTTTGCTGTTATTTCTTATGGCAAGTTGGGTGGCAAAGAGTTGGGCTACGCATCTGATTTAGACATTATCTTTTTATATCAGGCAGATGAGGCTGATTACGCTGCCCAAGAAATTTATGCTCTGTTAGCAAAGAGAATGATTAACTGGCTTACAGCGTTTACTTCTACTGGCAGTCTATTTGAAATTGATACCCGCTTGCGTCCTAATGGATCGGCTGGATTCTTGGTGACCAATGCGGAGGCTTTTAGGAAGTATCAGCTTCGTGAGGGTGACAATGCTGCTTGGGTTTGGGAGCATCAGGCTCTCACGCGCGCACGCTTCTCAGCGGGTAATTCGCTGGTGGGCTCATTCTTTGATTCGGTTCGTTCTGAAGTGTTAAGCCAACAAAGAAACATTGAGCAACTCCGCTCTGAAATTTTAGAGATGCGTCGTAAAGTCCATGCAGGTCACCCTAACGCCAACCCAGAATTTGACTTAAAGCACGATGCTGGCGGCATGGTAGATATTGAGTTCATAGTCCAATTCTTGGTGCTTGCTTATGTTCATCAGCATCCAAAATTGATCGGCAATCTCGGTAATATTGCTTTGTTACAGATTGCTGGTGAGATTGGTTTGATTGCTGCTGAGGCGGCGCAATCCGTTGGCGATGCTTATCGCTTATTAAGGGCGCGCCAACATCGATTACGTTTAGACGGAGCTGAAAAAACTCGTGTCGATTTAGATCAAGAGCCTGAGTTCATTGCTGCCAGGGATGCAGTTCAAGCACTTTGGCTAGAAATATTTAAAGCGCCCTCTAGTTTGAACTAGAGCACCTTGTTGCTTAAGATCGTTACTTTAGTTTTGCTCTAGTAATTCGCGAGCATGGCGACGAGTGGTATCAGTAATGGTGGCGCCGCCAAGCATTCTGGCTACTTCTTCGACTCGCTCAGTTCTGCCAAGGACTTGCACATGCGAAACGGTCTTCTCACCACTTTGCGATTTGCTAATCTTAAAGTGATGATTACCTTGCGCAGCTACCTGAGGTAAATGGGTTACGCATAAGATCTGATGGGACTGGCCTAATTGATGCAATAGCTTACCTACGGTTTCAGCGACAGCTCCGCCAATGCCAGCATCGACCTCGTCAAATATGAGGGTCGGCGTGAATGAGGCTTTGCTGGTAATGACGCTGATAGCTAGGCTGATGCGCGCTAATTCACCGCCGGAGGCAACTTTTGCGAGTGAGCGAGGGGTGCTGCCGGCATGACCAGCTACTAGGAATTCAATTTGCTCCAAGCCGTGCGATCCACCTTCGTTTAGCGGCACCAGAGCAATCTCCAGGCGACCGCCTGCCATAGATAAATCTTGCATAGCGCTAGTCACTAATTCACCCAGTTCTTTTGCAGCCTTACTACGTTTTTGTGTGAGTTGTTTTGCTAGCTTTAAGTAGGTGGCCTCTTCCTGCTTAACCTGCTCGCGAAGCGCTTCAATATTTTGTGAGGCTGTTAGGGCATCTAGTCGCTCTGCTGTCTCGAGCAGAAGCTTCGGCAGCTCATCAGTTTCAGCGCGATATTTACGAGCGGCACTATGCAATGCTTGCATACGTTCTTCAACTTGCGCAAGACGAGCTGGGTCCAAATCTATTTTTTGTAAGTAGCGATTGAGTCCATGAATCGCTTCGTCCAGCTGAATGCTTGCTGACTCTAGCGATTGACTAATGTCGCTAAGGCTGGGGTCATGCTCAGCAAGCGCACTGATATTTACGCATACTTTAGACAGGGTGGATTCCAGTGAATTATCAGCGTCACTCAAAATATCAACTGCCTCTTGGCAGCCGCCAATCAGCTTTGCGCCATTGGCTAAACGAGCATGTTCACTTTGAATGTTCGCCCATTCCCCTTCCTGTGGGGAAAGGTCGGTGAGCTCATCTAACTGCCACTGAAGGCGCTCGCGTTCACGCTCCACATCTTGACCAGCGTTTTCTGCTTGTTCAAGGCGACGACGTGAATCTGCAAGTGTTTTGAATGCTGTTGCTACTTCACTGGCAAGCGGAAGTAATCCAGCATGACTATCGAGGAGCTCTCGTTGAGCGCCTCCCTTTAGCAAAAGTTGGTGCGCATGTTGACCATGAATATCTACTAATTGATCGCCTGCTTCACGCAATTGCGTTAAGGTGGCAACGCTGCCATTAATAAAAGCACGGCTGCGACCATTGGCCTCCACCGTTCTTTTGAGTACCAAGCTTTGTCCGTCATCCTCCAGAGGAAAGCCTTGCTCATCAAGCCATTTACTCAACTCTTTAGACTGATTTGGCTCAATGCGAAAGAGGGCGGAGATTTCTGCTCGGTTACAGCCTTCACGAATTTGGCTGCTATCAGCGCGCTCACCCAAGGCTAAGCTAAGGGCATCTAGGAGGATGGATTTACCGGCGCCAGTCTCACCTGTCAGCACGGTAAACCCGCTAGTGAGATCTAACTCTAGTTGATCAACAATGACAAAGTCACGAAGTGAGATGGTTTGAAGCATGTATTAGCGTAGCAAAAAACTCGACATCAGAATGTCGATGGGTACTCATTCCAGTGCAGCTTCTCACGCAAGGTTTTGTAGTCGCTATGACTGCGTGGGTGCAACAGGGTAATTGTTTTTTCAGACTGACGAACTTCAATCTTGTCACCTGTTTGTAAATCAGTTTGTGATTGCATATCGAAGTTGACAATGACTTCTCGACCGTCAACCACTTCAATAATGGTGACAGAATCTTCTGGCAGCACGATTGGACGATTCGAAAGTGAGTGAGGCGCAATTGGCGCTAGCAAGATGCCGGCTACACGGGGATGCAAGATGGGTCCACCTGCTGAGAGGGCGTAAGCCGTTGAGCCAGTTGGGGTCGACACGATCAAGCCATCAGATCGTTGGTTGTACATGAATGAACCATTAACATGAACCGCCAATTCCACCATCCCAGAAATTCCAGAACGATTTACGACCACATCGTTTAGCGCTAATGCGCGATTGATTTCTTTGCCCTTGCGCAACACAACGGCATCAAGTAATGTACGAGTATCGGCTTCGTATTCGCCAGCAATGATTTTTGGAAGGGTATCCTGCACCGACTGAATGGGGATATCAGTCATATAACCCAGGCGTCCCATATTGATGCCTACTAGCGGCACATTGCTTCCTGCCAGTTGACGACCAATTCCTAGCATTGTGCCGTCGCCCCCGAGGACTACGACCAAATCAATTGCGCCGGCAAAGTCTTCTGCGGTCTTGGTGGGGAATTCTTTTAAACCCAAATGTTGGGCTGTGGCTGCCTCTAAAAAGACCTCGCAACCCAGACTCTTGACCAACTTAGCCAGGTCCTTCAGGTGCTCATCAATGCCGTCAGCATGGAATTTGCCGACAATCGCAACCCGGCTAAATGCCTTCTTGGTGGAATTTGGGGATGGGCTTAACATATAACGATTAAACCATAGGCATAAAATCCCTTCCACCATGGATGAACGTTCCCGCGCCCTACTCAAAACCCTCATCGAGCGCTATATCGAGGAGGGTCAGCCTATTGGCTCCCGCACTCTGTCTAGATACTCGGGTTTAGACCTGTCGGCAGCCACCATCCGCAATGTCATGGCGGACTTGGAGGATATGGGTTTAGTGACTAGTCCCCACACCTCTGCTGGCCGCATCCCTACCCCACGAGGCTATCGCTTGTTCGTTGACACCATGGTGACAGTCCGTCCTTTGGAGGAGATAGCAGCTCGAGAGGTGGAAAAAGGCCTTTTGCCGGACTCCCCGCAACGCGTTTTGACCTCTGCCGCTCAGATTTTGTCGAACTTGACTCATTTCGCTGGGGTGGTGATGACGCCGAAGCGCGCCCAGGTTTTTAAGCACATTGAGTTTTTGCGCTTAGGCGAAGGCAAGATCTTATTAATTATGGTGACCCCAGAAGGGGATGTGCAAAACCGCATCTTGCCGACGACTCAAGATTACACGCCAAGTCAACTCATTGAGGCAGGCAACTTTATCAATACCCATTTTGCGGGTAAAAGTTTTGATCAAGTGCGCCTACATCTGAAATCCGACTTAGACAATTTACGGACAGATATTTCTGGGTTGATGGCTTTGGCTTTGCAAAGCGGTGTTGCCGATTACGACATGAGTCGTGGCGACATGGT
The DNA here is from genome assembly GCF_027924165.1 of Polynucleobacter yangtzensis. Classification (NCBI taxonomy): domain Bacteria; kingdom Pseudomonadati; phylum Pseudomonadota; class Betaproteobacteria; order Burkholderiales; family Burkholderiaceae; genus Polynucleobacter; species Polynucleobacter yangtzensis. The sequence goes on along the minus strand of NZ_AP026973.1, from coordinate 1,674,877 downwards.
TTTATCTGGTGAACGTCGCTTGCTGAATGTTGGCGATTTAAGTTCTAACTTAGATAAGTTGCGCAAGATGTTTGACATGTTGGAGCAAAAATCAGTCCTAATGCAATTGCTTGATGTATCGAGCCACGCTGATGGCATTCAGATTTTTATTGGCGGTGAGAGTGACTTATTACCTTATGAAGATCTGGCTGTAATCAGCGCCCCATATAGCGTTGATGGGCAGATAGTAGGTACGCTTGGCGTCATTGGGCCAACTCGTATGGCTTATGACAGAGTGATTCCAATTGTCGATATCACCTCAAAATTATTGTCCGGGGCGCTGAGTTCCTAATCCTCGATCTATACCTATTAATTAACAAGAGACAAACTATCTTGAATCCGAACCCGCATCTACGTGCCTCCAAAACAGCAGTCTTAGTACTGAACTTGGGCACGCCCTCAGCGCCAACATCAAAAGCAGTGCGTGCTTATTTAAAAGAATTTCTTTCTGATCCGCGAGTCGTAGAAATTCCACGCATTATTTGGTGGTGCATTTTGAATGGCATCATTTTGCCAATTCGTAGTAGTGCCTCTGCAAAAAAATATGCCTCTATCTGGTTGCCAAAATTAGGCTCTCCTTTAATGCACTACTCACGTCTTCAGGCGAAAGAGCTCGGCGATAAATTTGCGAATGAGGGCCATACAGTGTTGGTGGATTTGGCGATGCGTTATGGACAACCCTCTACCCAGTCTGCCCTCGAGGGCCTGAAGGCACAAGGCATGGAGCGTTTATTGGTACTACCTTTGTATCCTCAGTACTCTGCCACCACTACAGCATCCAGCTTTGATGAAGTCTTTCGTGTTTTGAGTACTTGGCGCGATCAGCCTGAATTGCGCTTGGTAAAGCACTATCACGATAACCCTGCTTATATTGCTGCGCTACGCGATCAAGTTTTAAGTGCCTGGGATAAAGATGGGCGACCAGACTTTGCTAAGGGTGACCGCTTTGTGATGTCGTTTCATGGATTGCCAAAACGCAACTTGATGCAGGGTGATCCCTACCACTGCGAGTGTTTAAAAACAGGACGTTTGCTTGGTGAGTCTCTTGGTTTGGAGCCGGGTCAATACCTTGTTACATTCCAATCACGCTTTGGTAAAGCAGAGTGGTTAAAGCCATATACAGCCCCAACGATTGAAAAGCTGGCTAAAGAAGGTTGTCAGCGGATTGATATTTTTTGCCCAGGATTTCCGGCCGACTGCTTAGAAACGCTGGAAGAAATTGCCATGGAGGCCCGCGAAACCTTCTTGGAGCATGGTGGCAAAGACTATCGTTATATTCCATGCCTTAACAGCAACCCTAAGTGGATTGAGGCTCTGAGCGATATTGCTCATCATCATTTACAGGGCTGGTCTTTGGGGACGGAGTCTGAGGCTGAATTAGCTAAGCGCGCTGAAAGGGCTGAGTTGGCTGAAAAAGCAAAGACTTGAAATTGAATTGATTGACCCCACATTACAAAGCAAGAGCCATCTTTAGAGAAAAGTAAAATAGCGTCTATGACACAAGAAAATCAAAACCCATCCCCAGAACAAGAGAATCTTGCGGCAGATCCGGCCAGTGAAGCTGCAGCAGAAACGCCAGCTGTAAAAACCCCAGAACAAGAAATTGCTGAACTCAATCAAAAGATTGGCGAGTTACAAGATAATTTTTTACGCGCAAAAGCTGAGGGTGAAAACATTCGCCGCCGTGCTGTTGAAGATATTGCTAAGGCGCATAAATTTGCGATTGAAAGTTTTGCCGAGCATTTGGTGCCAGTGACAGATAGTCTCTATGCAGCATTGAGTACTGATGCGGTGGATGCTAAAGCATTTAAAGAGGGCTTAGAAATTACCCTCAAGCAATTGCTCTCCGCATTTGAGAAGGGTCGCATGACGGAAATTAACCCTGCGGTTGGGGATAAATTTGACCCCCATCATCATCAGGCGATCGCTTCGGTGCCATCAGAGCAAGAACCTAATACCGTGGTTTCAGTGCTGCAGCGTGGCTATACCGTGGCAGATCGGGTCCTCAGACCTGCTTTGGTAACGGTTAGCGCCCCCAAATAAAGAGAAAATCGGGGTAAAACCCCAAAAAAGGGATAAAAAAGGCAGATTTCTGCCTTTTTTGCTATTTAACCCCTTGAAATCCCTTTTTTAGACCCCATTTACTGGGTATCGAAATATTCATTAGTACAACAAACAATTTAATTTTTTGGAGCAATTATGGGAAAGATTATCGGTATCGACTTAGGAACCACGAATTCATGTGTTTCAGTCGTTGAAAACAATGCACCTAAAGTTGTCGAGAATGCCGAAGGCGCTCGCACGACTCCATCCATCATCGCTTACGTTGAAGATGGCGAAGTATTGGTTGGCGCGCCTGCAAAACGTCAATCAGTGACGAATCCTAAAAACACCATCTACGCAGTGAAGCGTTTGATGGGTCGTAAATTTACAGACCCTGAAGTGCAAAAAGATATTGGCTTGATGCCTTATTCAATTATTGCCGCTGATAACGGAGATGCTTGGGTTGAAGCACGCGACAAGAAAATGGCGCCACAACAAGTGTCCGCTGAAATTTTGCGTAAGATGAAAAAAACTGCCGAAGACTATCTCGGAGAAGAAGTGACAGAAGCGGTTATTACTGTTCCTGCATACTTCAATGACAGCCAACGTCAAGCAACTAAAGATGCTGGCCGTATTGCTGGCTTGGATGTAAAGCGCATCATTAACGAACCAACCGCAGCTGCTTTGGCATTTGGTCTGGACAAGCAAGACAAAGCTGATCGCAAGATCGCTGTGTATGACTTGGGTGGCGGTACATTCGACGTTTCTATCATTGAGATTGCTAACGTTGATGGTGAGAAGCAGTTTGAAGTGCTTTCAACTAACGGTGACACATTCTTAGGTGGTGAAGACTTTGACCAACGCATCATTGACTGGATCATTGCTGAGTTCAAGAAAGAACAAGGCGTTGATTTGAGCAAAGACGTATTGGCATTGCAACGCTTAAAAGATGCTGCTGAAAAAGCCAAGATTGAATTGTCATCCGCTCAACAAACAGAAATCAATTTGCCATACGTGACAGCTGACGCTAGCGGTCCTAAGCATTTGAATTTGAAGTTGACTCGTGCCAAGTTGGAGTCTTTGGTAGAGGAGTTGATCAAGCGTACCGCTGGTCCTTGCTTAACTGCCATTAAAGACGCTGGCGTAAACGTAGCAGATATCGACGACGTCATTTTGGTCGGTGGTCAAACACGTATGCCTGCGGTTCAAGACAAAGTAAAAGAAATCTTTGGTAAAGAGCCACGTAAAGACGTTAACCCAGATGAAGCAGTTGCTGTTGGTGCTGCGATTCAAGGTTCTGTATTGTCTGGCGACCGTAAAGACGTATTGCTCTTGGACGTTACCCCATTGTCATTGGGTATCGAAACTCTTGGCGGCGTAATGACCAAGATGATTCCTAAGAACACAACGATTCCTACTAAGCATTCACAGGTTTACTCCACTGCTGAAGACAACCAGCCTGCTGTAACTATTAAGTGCTTCCAAGGTGAACGCGAGATGGCTGCAGCTAACAAATTGCTTGGTGAATTTAACCTCGAGGGTATTGCTCCTGCGCAGCGTGGTATGCCACAAATTGAAGTGACCTTTGACATCGATGCCAACGGTATCTTGCACGTAACTGCAAAAGATAAAACGACTGGTAAAGAAAACAAGATCACCATCAAGGCAAACTCTGGCCTGACTGAAGAAGAAATTCAACGCATGGTTAAGGATGCTGAGGCGAATGCTGCTGAAGATAAGAAAGCATTAGAGCTGGTTACTGCCCGCAATACTGCTGATGCTTTGGCTCACTCAACCAAGAAGGCTTTGGAAGAGCATGGTGCTAGCTTAGAAGCCTCTGAAAAAGAAGCGATTGAAGCAGCCCTCAAGGACTTGGATGAAGCTATTAAAGGTAGCGACAAAGAAGCGATTGAAGCAAAAACAGAAGCATTGGGTAAGGCAAGTCAGAAGCTGGGCGAAAAAGTCATGGCTGCTGAGCAAGCTAAAGCTGGTGGCGCTGCTGCTGGTGCAGCTCCAGGCGGCGCGGCTCCTGGCCAAGCCCCTGATGCAGACGTTGTTGACGCTGATTTCAAAGAGGTTGATGACAAGAAGTAATTCTGAAATCAGACATTCATTGATGTAGTTTTGATGTACTTAAATAACAAGTCGGCCTCGTGCCGACTTGTGTCATTCAGGTTGTTGAGAGGAATAGGCCGTGCCTAAAAGTAAACGCGATTTTTATGAAGTGCTGGGTGTATCAAAAGGCGCCAGCGACGAAGAGCTAAAAAAGGCTTATCGCAAGATGGCGATGAAACATCATCCAGATCGCAATCCGGATAGTAAAACGGCTGAAGCTCAGTTTAAAGAAGTTAAGGAAGCCTACGAAACCTTGACTGACCCTAATAAGCGAGCTGCCTACGACCAGTACGGCCATGCTGGCGTTGATCCGTCGATGGGTGGTGGATTTGGTGGTGGCGGTTTCGGTGGCGGTGGATTTGCCGATGCATTCGGCGACATTTTTGGTGATATTTTTGGTCAAGGCGGCGGTCGCCAATCTGGCCCACAGGTCTATAAAGGTGCAGACTTGCGCTACAACATGGACATTACGCTGGAGCAAGCTGCTGAGGGGTATACAACTCAAATTCGCGTACCAAGTTGGAGTAATTGCAAGCCCTGCCATGGTACTGGTACAGAGCCGGGGTCCAAGGCTGAGACCTGTACCACTTGTAATGGTCATGGTCAGGTACGTGTACAACAAGGCTTTTTCTCCATGCAGCAAACTTGCCCTAAGTGCCGCGGCACTGGCGAATACATTCCAAAGCCCTGCAAAACTTGTCACGGTACTGGAAAGCATAAAGAACAAAAAACACTCGAAATCAAAATACCAGCAGGTATCGATGATGGCATGCGCGTGCGTTCTGTTGGTAACGGCGAGCCCGGTATTAACGGCGGCCCATCTGGCGATCTCTATGTTGAGGTTCGCGTAAAGCCGCACAAAGTATTTGAGCGTGATGGCAGTGATTTGCATGTGCAAATGCCAATCTCTTTTGCAACCGCAACGATCGGTGGTGAAATTGAAGTGCCAACACTCTCTGGCCGCGTTGAGTTTCCGATTCCAGAAGGTACGCAGACTGGTAAGACATTCCGTTTGCGCAATAAAGGTATAAAAGGCTTGCGTTCAACACTGGTGGGTGATCTTTTTGTTCACGTATTGGTGGAGACCCCGGTCAAACTGACTGATGAGCAGAAGAAATTGCTGCAGAAGTTTGATGACAGCCTCAAATCTGGTGGCGACAAACATAGCCCCCAGCAAAAGGGCTGGTTTGATGGTGTGAAGAGTTTCTTTAGCTAGAAATTGTTGAGTCGGCTAGCTGGTAATTAGCCAGCAAAGCCGTGCTCTGGCCCTGGGAATTTCCCAGACTTCACCTCTCGTACGTAAGCCTTAATAGCTGCCTCTACAGAGTGGTGACCATCCATAAAGTTTTTGACAAACTTAGGTGGCTTACCTGGGCTAACGCCCAGCATATCCTGAAGTACTAATACCTGACCAGAGCAATCTGGGCCAGCACCAATACCAATCGTTGGGATATGTAGCTCGGCAGTAATTCTTTCGCCTAGTGATGAGGGGATGGCTTCGAGCACAACCATTTGCGCGCCAGCTTCCTGACAAGCAAGTGCTTGTTCGAGCATAACGCTGGCAGCATCTTTGGATTTGCCTTGTACCTTGTAACCACCTAGGACGTGAACTGATTGTGGCAGTAGGCCCAAGTGTGCGCATACGGGAACACTGCGCTCTACCAAGTGACGAATGATATCTACTTGCCAATCGCCACCACCCTCAAGTTTGACCATGTCTGCACCAGCTCGCATCAGTTGAGCGGATGACTCTAATGCTTGAACTGGATCTCCATAGCTTGCGAAAGGAAGATCGGCAATCAAAAAAGCATGTGTATTGGCACGAGCCACACACTCGGTGTGGTACGCGACTTGCTCTACGGTCACCGGGGTTGTGCTGGAATGACCTTGAATCACATTACCAAGAGAGTCACCAACCAAAATTGTTTCAACCCCACAGCGATTCAGTAGCGCGGACATGGTTGAATCATATGCTGTGAGCATAGAAATTTTTTCACCCTCAGCATGCATTGCGAGGAGCTTGGTGATTGTGATTGGCTTATCGCCTTGTAAGTAACCCATGGCGAGAGTTTAATGAATTAATGCGCCGATTGGCTATAAACGTCTTTTTCCCCGCAATTGCAGTTCCTGCAGGGGAGTTTTTCAATTCTTTGGTGGGCAACATTCGGTAAATAGGCTTTGAGCTCACCCCATTGTGGCAAGAAGATTTCGGGGGCTATTTCCAGGAGGGGGAGGAGTACAAATGAACGCTCAATGATTTTGGGATGAGGAAGCATGAGCTCCGTCTCATTTTGAGTCACCCCTTCAAATGAGAGGATATCGAGATCAAGGGTACGAGGAGCATTTGCATAAGGGCGCTCACGACCGAACTCTTGTTCAATCGTTTGGCAAACATGCAGCAGGCCGTAAGGAGACAGTTCGGTTTCAACTTCAATAACGGCGTTGATGTAATCGCCGCCAGTAGCCTCAACGGGCGCACTTTGATAAAAGCAGCTTTTTGCCAGAATTTGGAGTTCAGAACGTAATGCTAAGCAAACAATGGCATCAGTAATGAGCTGACGCGTATCGCCAATATTGCCGCCAAATCCGATATATGCCCGTGCCATAGAGTTCCAAACTAGAGATGGAACTACTTTACTGAAATTTCTCTAAGTCTGCTTAGCTCGCTGCACTCTCTGGAGGGATGGCAGATTTTGGCTTTCTACGACGTCGTCTTTTGGCTGGGCTGGCAGTATTTCCGGATTCATTTTTAGCGCTAGCCATGAGCTCCTCTTGCCCGGCTGGATCTGCCGCAATGAAGTCTGTCCACCATTGACCAATTGCTGGATTTAGCTCCCCGGTAGCGCAGCGAAGCAGCATAAAGTCATAACCCGCACGAAAACGTGGGGATTCGATGAGGCGGAAAGGATAGCGGCCTACGCGTCTCTCAAAGCGCGGCTGCATTGACCAAATCTCACGCATATCGCTTTCAAAGCGTCTTTGAATGGTCATGCCGCTACTTTGGGTGGCGATCGTGTCATCCATAGCATCATGAAGAGCAGGGATATTGGCCATGCCTTTGCTGGAGTTGGCTTTCCAGTTCTTCAATAGATCAGGCCAAAGCAATGTGGCGAATAAAAAGCCAGCTGAAACACTTTTTCCTGATTGAATGCGTTCATCCGTATTCGCCAAAGCAAGCCTTACAAAATCATTGGCGCCTTTGGAGTCCTCACCATCATCCAGAATGTGATCGAGCAGCGGTAGCAGTCCATGATGCAATCCTGCTTCTTTCAAGCCTTGAATTGCTCGCCAGGAGTAGCCTGACATCAAAAGCTTGAGAATTTCATCAAACAGTCTGGCCGAAGGAACATCGTTTAGTAATTTACCGAGTTTTGCAATTGGTGCGCGCGTAGCGCTATCCAATTCAAAACCAGTTTTGGCAGCAAATCGAACTGCTCTGAGCATGCGTACGGGATCTTCGCGATAACGTTTGGCTGGGTCACCAATCATGCGCAAAGTTTTCTTTTGCATATCTGCCATACCGCCGTGATAGTCGAGCACAGTCTCGGAGGATGGGTCGTAATACATGGCATTAATAGTGAAATCACGTCTCGCAGCATCTTCGCCCTGCGATCCCCAGACGTTATCACGCAGAATGCGACCGCTTTCTGCAACATGGTCTCCAGCGTTATCCAGTAAAGCCCTGAAGGTTGATACTTCAATGATTTCAGGATGGCCCTTACCAAAAAAGGTCACGTGAACAATCTGAAAACGGCGCCCAATAAGACGAGCTTTGCGAAATAATCTTTGAACTTGGTCTGGCGTCGCATTAGTAGCAACGTCAAAATCTTTAGGGCTAATTCCAAGAGCAAGATCACGTACAGCACCGCCAACAATAAATGCCTCGTAACCTGCTTGCTGCAAAGTATGGGTTACCTTAACTGCATTCTTGGAAAGTAAGTGAGGGTCAATGCGATGTGATTTTTTAGGGATACGTTTTGGCGCTCCAGTACTGCTTGCGTGTGTGTGCTTGACCATCGGGTCACGCCGCAAAATACGTTTGATAAATTTAGTGATCATGCAAACAATTCAAGAATAGGCCAGTTACGCTGCTTGGCTTCGTTGCGAAGGCGATCGTCTGGATTGGTGGCGACAGGATGACTGACCTTTTCAAGTAAGGGTAGATCATTCATCGAGTCAGAATAAAAATAACTGTAAGGCAGAGTGTCCAGTGATAGCTTTTGAGAAGCTAGCCAATCATGCAGGTTCTGAATCTTGCCTTCCCGAAAATTAGGAATGCCGCTCACTTCTCCGGTGTAATTAGCCAAAGGCTGATTGTCTTTGGTCGCTGGCTCTGTAGCAATCAGATGTTCAATGCCAAAGCTTTCTACGATAGGGCGAGTTACAAAACTATTGGTGGCCGTAATTACACAGCAGAGATCACCAGCATCTTGGTGGCGCTTGACTAGATCTAGTGCTTCTTGTCGGAGTTGTCCGTTAATCACTTCTCTCATGAAGGCGTCATGCCATTCTTTGAGTTGCGCGCGCGAGTGCTCAGAAAGCGGCTTTAGAGCAAAGCGCAGAAATTCATGAATGTCGAGCTTGCCTTCTTTGTAGTCTTGGTAAAAACGTTCATTCTGCCTTGCGTAGTATTCGCTATCAACAACGCCAATGCGAGCCAAAAATTGGCCCCATTCATAATCGCTATCGCAGGGCAACAGGGTGTGGTCTAAATCAAAAAGGGCTAACTGAGTCACGAATGAATATCTAATTAATTATTTGGGCTGCAAGAGCTCGCGTACAAGCGGCAAGGTTACAGCACGTTTTGTTTCTAAAGAATAAGCATCTAAAGCATCGATCAAGGCCATTAAGCTGGGCATATCTCGATAGAAGCGGCTTAATAACCAAGGCAACACATCGGGCGACAAAACTAGCCCACGGGCTTTGGCTGCCTCGCCTAATGCCTGTATTTTCTCATCATCATCCAAAAGCTGGGTTTGAAACACCAAACCCCAGCCCAGCCTGGTTCGTAAGTCTTCACGAAGCTTCAAATTTGCTGGGGCAGCTGCGCCAGCCATAAAAATATGGATTGCTTTGCTAGCTTGTACGGCATTCAGAATCCGAAATAAGGACCCCACCAGACGATCATCCAATTGGTCTACATCATCCACGGTAATGACTGATGGAGTTTTAGTTTGCGAAAGCGCACTAATGTTTTCTTCTAACCGAACCCAGGATGCTGGTTCTGATGCTGTCAGGGCAATGTGTTCTAAGTCTGCGTGCTCTGCCGCATTGCCAATCGCGTTTAGTAAATGTGTGCGTCCAGATCCTTCCGGTCCCCACCAATAAATCCAGCGCTGATTTAATGGGTTGTCGGAGCCTTCATTTGAAGAACCCTTCCATGAGCTTTCGATATTTTGTAAAGCAGATATCAGTGCGAGATCTTTTCCTGGGAGATAGTTTTCTAGGCTCGCTTTGGGTGAGTGGCTAATATCTAACGCAAATTGTTTTGGAAGCGGAGGTGTGTTCATTACTGCCAAATTTATTTTTGATACCAAGCGCTTTGCGTATAGATAGACCAGAGGTACTTAACTAGGACCAGGCTGACAGCGCTGATAGGCAATGCCAGTAGGACGCCAAAGAAGCCAAATAACTTGCCGAATAAAAGCAAAGCAAACAATACTGCTACTGGATGTAAGCCAATGCGCTCGCCAACCAAGCGGGGCGTTAGGAAGAAGCCTTCTAAGAATTGCCCAATGCCAAACAAGATCAGTACGCCAACAATTTCAGTGCCTGGACCAAATTGAAGAAGCGCTGATAACACTGCAAGTGTTAGACCTATAGTGATGCCGATATACGGGATCACAATCATGAGTGCGGTAAACACGCCAAGCGCTGCCGCACCCTTGACGCCAATGAAACTCAAGCCTGCGCTGTAATAAATCGCCATGATCGAGATGACGATCAACATGCCGCGCAAGTATTGCGAAAGCAATCCATCGGTATGCATGGCGAGGTGATGAACAGTTTCTTGCGCGCGAACCGGAACCAGACCTTTTATAAGTCCAAAAAAATGATTCCAGTCCATCAACAAATAAAACATCACAAAAATAATGAGCACTGCATTTACAAAACCTGCAATGACTGAGCTGCCGGACATCAACACAGTGCTGATAGTGGAAGTCATCAAGCTATCTGCATTGTCATTAATGTGCTCAGTAATTTTTTGAGTGGCGCTTTCCCTAAGGGTTCCCCAGTCGAGGTTGATATGCAGTTCGCTGAGCTTTGGGCCAAGCCAGGCTTGAGTATTGGCGATCCAATCAGGCAATTGGGCCTTAATTAGGGGAATTTCATATTTGAGGAGGCTTACGAGCAGGCTCAGGATGAAGAAAACGAGGCATAGCCCTATCAACATGCTGACCAAAGCGGCTAGCGCTCGAGGTAGGCGATGCTGCTCAAGCCACAGGCAAACAGGGCGTAGGGCATACGCCAGAATGAATGCGGTGAGAAAAGGGGTAAAAATTTCTGCCATCTTGCTTCAATCCTCTAGAATTCAATGATTCTACTGACGAAGTAGCATTTTTTACTAATATTCCGGCTCCAATATGACTTCATCTTCTAATTCCTCCTCAAATGGCCTTTCCTACCGTGACGCTGGTGTCGATATTGACGCCGGAGACGCCTTGGTTGATCGCATTAAGCCGCTTGCCAAAAAGACCATGCGTGAGGGCGTTTTGGCTGGAATTGGCGGTTTTGGAGCCCTTTTTGAGGTGCCTAAGCGCTATAAAGAGCCAGTATTGGTGTCTGGTACGGATGGAGTAGGAACTAAGCTCAGGTTGGCTTTCGAATGGAATCGTCACGAAACCATCGGTCAAGACTTGGTAGCCATGAGTGTGAACGACATTCTGGTGCAAGGCGCTGAACCCCTCTTTTTCTTGGATTACTTTGCTTGCGGCAAGTTGACTGTTGATACTGCAGCAACGGTTGTGGGTGGTATTGCCAAAGGCTGTGAGCTATCTGGTTGCGCATTAATTGGTGGTGAGACTGCAGAAATGCCTGGCATGTATCCACCTGGTGAATATGACCTCGCTGGATTTGCAGTGGGTGCAGTTGAAAAATCCAAAATCATTACTGGTGCGACGATTGTTCCAGGTGACGTTGTATTAGCAATTGGATCTAGTGGTGCTCACTCCAACGGTTACTCATTGGTACGAAAAATTATTGAACGCGCTGGCGCAAAGCCAAGCGATGATTTAGGCGGTCGCCCATTGGGTGATGTGGTTATGGCACCAACAGAAATTTATGTGAAGCCACTTCTCAAATTGATTTCTGAAATCAATGTAAAAGGGATGGCACACATTACTGGCGGTGGTTTAGTGGATAACGTGCCACGCGTACTTCCAGAAAATACTCAAGCTGTTTTGCATCGTGACAGTTGGCAAATGCCAGAGCTCTTCCGTTGGTTGCAAATGAAGGGTGGCGTAGCAGATGCAGAAATGGTGCGCGTATTTAACTGCGGCATCGGGATGGTGGTTATAGTTGCTCCGGATCAAGCGGATACTGCGATCAAGTCATTGACTGCGCAAGGCCTAAAAGCTTGGGCAGTAGGTGAAGTGGTTGAGCGTCCAAAAGATGCACCCCAAACTATCGTTATCTAAGGCGTTGGCTACCAACTTATTTTTTTAAGTTGCTTTTGCAGTATTCCAATGCAGCCTTCAACTCTTTGGGGTTGAAGGGATCAAATGTTTTTCTTCCATCTATTGCACGCAGCCATGTGAGCTGACGCTTGCCAAGCTGTCTGGTTGCTGCCAATGCTTTGTAGCGCATTTCTTCGGCATCAATTTCCCCATTGAGAAATTCCCAAGCTTGGCGATAGCCGACTGAGCGAATCGCTGGTAAGTCTGCGTGTAATCCGGTGTTAGCACGCAATACTTTCACTTCATCCATGAATCCTGCCGCAAGCATTTCATCAAAGCGCTTTTCTAAGTTGAGATGTAAGCGTTTGCGATCGCTGGGTTCAAGTGAAACTAAATCAATCCATGATGGAATGGCAGAACCTTCTCTGCCATCTTCACTTGGCGAATCAGCCAGCAACACTGACATGGGTTTGCCGGTAATTTCAAAAACTTCCAGAGCACGCTGTACTCGTTGAGAGTCATTGGGCTTCAAGCGAGCAGCCGTATCAGGGTCTACTTTGGCCAGTTTGTCATGCATAGCTGGCCACCCAATATTTTTACCCTCTTCATCCAGGCGGGCGCGAATTTCTGGATTAGCTGGTGGCAGAGAAGATAGACCATGTGCCCAGGCGCGCCAATACAACATTGTTCCACCAACAACTACTGGAATATTTCCGCGCTCACGAATCTCAGTGCAGAGACGTTTTGCATCCTTGGCAAAGCGAGCCGCTGAATACACTTCAGTTGGATCGATGATGTCAATTAGGTGATGAATGACCGCCGCTTGTTCAGCCTTGGTAGGTTTGGCGCTGCCAATATCTAAACCGCGATAGACCAGCGCAGAATCCATGCTGATGAGTTCAATCGCTAAACCAATGGATTTTGCATACTCAGCCAAGGACATGGCGAGGTGGGTTTTGCCTGCACCAGTAGGCCCAACAATACAAAGAATGGGGGCTTCATTTAGAGCATGCATAGGCTGAATGTAGGGTTCAGTTGGCATACCCGATTATAAGAGCCTGTTAATATCCGCAACAACCAATAAATTAGAGAGCGAGCGAATGGATACCCTTTTGCAATTAGGCGATTTATTACTGCATATTGATAAACATCTCGATGTAGTGATTCAGCAATACGGCCCTTGGGCTTATGGCCTCTTATTTGCAATTGTTTTTGCGGAAACGGGTTTAGTTGTTGCACCATTTCTGCCCGGTGACTCACTCTTATTTATTGCAGGCGCTTATTGCGCTACCGAGCATTTCAATATCTGGACTTTATGTATCGGTTTATTGGTTGCGGCAATTGCAGGCAATACGGTGAACTATTTCATTGGTCGCTGGATTGGTAAAAGAGTCTTTAGTAGTAAGTCCCGCTGGATTGATCAAGGCGCATTATTAAAAACCCATGCCTTTTATGAAAAGCATGGCGGCAAGACCATTATTGTTGCGCGCTTCTTGCCCATCATTAGAACTTTTGCACCGTTTGTTGCTGGCGTTTCAGAAATGAACTTCTCGCGCTTTCAGTTATTCAATGTCACTGGTGCTCTGCTCTGGGTTTTCAGTTTAGTTATTGCAGGTTATTTCTTTGGCAATATTCCAGTGATACGTCAAAACCTCAATGTAATCGTATTGATTGGTATTGGCGCAGCAGCGATACCAGTAGTGCTGGCGGCGCTCTATAAAATTTTCCAGCGCAAGAAAATTTAAAAGAATACGAAAAAACTTAAGCTAAAGCCAAATCTAGATTGGCTTTAGTGCAGCTTAGTTTGACTTTCGAGTGTAGCAATATGCTCGCGAATATCACCGGCATCTTCAGCTTCTGGCATTTCGCTTAGGTAGCGATGCATGTCTTCTAGGGCGGGACGCAAATACTCAAGCTGCGCAAAGATCAGGCCACGGTCTCTGACCTCTTCAATGGAGTCGGGCAGTAGAATCACCAGGCGTTCCTGAATCCCCAATAAACGTTCCCAGCGCTCATGCTCTGAATAAATCATTTTGAGGTTTCTAAGGAAGCGCGACAGGATTTCCCGTGAGCTTGAGGCACGTAGGAAGATGTTGAGTGGCAGACTGAGCTCACCTCGATAGCCTTTGGCATCCAAATAAGGGTCGAGCATTTCTTGTAGCTGCGTCTTGGAGAGTGATTCGCCAGTTAAAGGATCCATGATCACTTCGCCTTGTTGCAAGGAGATGCGCATCATGAAGTGATTGGGAAACGAAACGCCGCGAATTTTTAAACCAATTTGATTGCCTAGTTCAATCATCAAAATTGCCAATGAGATTGGTATGCCTCTGCGATTCTCTAGAACGTAATGTAAGTATGAATTTTCTGGAGCATAAAAATCATTCTGGTTGGGGCCAAAGCCCAACTCTGTATAAAAGAAATGCTTCAGAATTTGCAGGCGCTGAACCGGTGATGTATCTGGCGTTACGCGCGACTTTAATTTATTGCCCAATTGATCAAGCTTATCAAGCACGCCCTGGACGTCTAAATCCGGATAGGCATGTTGTGCGACAGCGATCGCAGCTTCAGTTAAAGGGAAGTGTTCGTCTTCAGCAACTAAGGAGGTGAAGTAGTCGAGTTGTTGTGTTGGCATAAGGGCTATTTTGCATGACGCAAGAATTTTTGCCAGCGAATTCCAACTAAGCCTAGGGATGCAAAGTAAACAATTGCTGCAATAGCTAACCAGGCGGCTAGTAAGCCAACTCGCAACCATGGTTCGGCTTGTAAGGCGATCCAATTATGTGCGCTGGCGGCGTAAAAAAGTACTGCCGCGAAGGGGATAAGGGCAAACAGTAGCTGTCCCAAGTATTTGATCCAGGCTGAGCTAGGCAAGGCCCCGCGGCGATGCAGGCCCACCCAAAGTAGAGCAGCGTTTAGGCAGGCACCCGTTCCCACAGAGAGGGCAAGGCCAGCATGACCAAGCCAGGGGACAAAAACTAGGTTAGCCAATTGGGTTGCCACCAAAACTAGTAAACCAATTTTTACTGGGGTGCGGATATCTTGGCGAGAGTAAAAGCCGGGCGCTAGAATTTTTACGAGAATTAATCCAATGAGGCCAACACCGTAAGCCGCTAGTGCACGTTGGGTCATCATCACATCCAGTGCATTGAATTTTCCGTAGTGATACAGCACAGCTGCGAGAGGTTCTCCAAAAATAAAGAGCGCAAGGGCACATGGTGCAGCCAGTAAGAATGTTAGTTGCAAACCCCAGATGAGTAGTTCACCGGCGTGAACTAAATCTTTTTTTGCATTCGCTTTGCTCAGGCTAGGTAAGAGAACGGTGCCAAGGGCAACCCCAAGAAGTGCGGTTGGAAACTCCATTAAGCGGTCTGCATACGATAGCCATGACACGCTGCCAGCCTGCAAGCGCGAAGCGATATTGGTGTTGATGATGAGAGAAATTTGCGCAACCGATACAGCAAATACTGCGGGCCCCATCAGCTTGAGTACGCGTCTTGCATCAGGATTGGAGACGGCTGCTTTAATTGCTCCTGGCAATAAGCCAATGCGAGGCAAAAGACCGAGACGAGAGAGTGCTGGCACCTGAATAGCTAATTGCAAAACGCCGCCCAGTAAAACGCCAATGCTTAGGGCATAAATGGGTTGCTCTAAGTGGGGCGCCAAAAATAGGGCGCTACCGATCAGGGCTAAATTCAGTAAAACTGGGGTAAAGGCGGGGATTGCAAAGCGCTGGAATGTATTGAGAATTCCGGCTGAGAGTGAAACTAGGGAAATAAGACCAATGTAGGGGAACATGATCCGAGTCATGACTACGCTTGCTTCATAAGCCGGACCACCCTTAAATCCGGTAGCAATGGCCAAAATGAGCACTGGGGCGCCGATGACGCCTACCAATACCGTAAGCAGCAAAGCCCAAAATAAGAGGGTAGCGACCGCATTTACGAGGATTTGGGCCTGTTTTTGGTCCCCATTGCTGGAGATTTCCCCCAAAATCGGCACAAAAGCCTGGGAAAAGGCCCCTTCGGCAAATAACCGGCGCAGCAAATTAGGTAGCCTAAAAGCCACATTAAAGGCATCTGTCCACTCCGAAGCCCCGAAACTACGGGCAATCAGGGTCTCCCGAAGCAGGCCCGTAATACGGGACAGCATGGTCAGGGAGCTGACCTTGGCGGCGGCAGAAAGCAGATTCATGAGCCGATTTTCACCTATTTATCGGTCGGCTGGGCTTTTTTGCCCCTTTAAGGTAAAATCTTGGGTTTTGGCGAGCTTGCTTATGAATCTGGCAAGTCCGCAAGATTTTTAACTAATCGCATTTTGCAATTTATAGAGGCAAGGTTTAAAGATGGCCAATACAGCACAAGCGCGCAAGCGTGCACGCCAAGCAGTAAAACAAAACGAACATAACTCCAGTTTGCGTTCAAAGCTCCGCACTTCCATCAAGGCAGTTCGTAAAGCGATTGAAACTGGTGACAAAGCAGCTGCTGCAAAAGTATTCGCAGCGACTCAAGCAACAATCGACAAGATTGCTGACAAAAAGATTGCTCACAAAAATACTGCTGCTCGTCAGAAGTCACGTTTGTCCGCAGCTATCAAGGCGATGGCAGCGTAATACGTTTTTAGTTTTAGGCTGGTCGAAGTAGTTTCGATCTAAGCCCGCTCCTCATCAGAGCGGGTTTTTGTTTTTAAGGCTGGGTTGGGGCTGCTGGGTTGAACTCACATGCCTCTTCGATTGGTAGGCTGTTGTCTTTGGCAAAGTTCATGACAAAGTCTAGCGCTCTAGGATCTAGGTCCCCTAGTCTAGTATCAATAACAACGCATTTCACTTTTGCAATTAGTACGGGTCTGACGTAGGGCGAATAAGTGAAGCGAGGGTCCCCGGAGTCACCGGGTGGGCGAAAAGTAGCCATCACCCCGCACAGACGCTCCGCCCAATCGCTGGGCCGAAATGGTTTGCCAGAAGTGGTAATGCCTTGAATGAAAAGCTTTTTGTGGTTCAAGTTCGCGTAATGATGGTTGTAGAAAATAGTATTACTAAGCCCTCTAGCTTAACAGCCTGGGTTGGCCGTAAGATGACTTTAGGGTCCATTTTCGTGCAGCCGAATGTTTGAAGAAAAAAATGCAAGCCAAAACTTTAGTAGAAAGCTCAACTATGACATCCTTGGCAAAGCCGCAAGTGCCCGGTCAGGTAAAGCACTATCTGCAGTTTTCTGACCTCACTCGCGAGGAATATGACTATTTACTCAAGCGCTCTGCATGGCTAAAGGCTAAGTTCAAGAGTTATGAAACTTGGCATCCGCTGCATGACCGAACTTTGGCGATGATTTTTGAGAAGCATTCCACTCGTACGCGTTTGTCGTTCGAGGCGGGCATTCACCAGCTTGGTGGACATGCCGTATATCTGAACACCCGCGATACTCAGTTAGGCCGTGGTGAGCCTGTAGAGGACGCTGCGCAGGTGATTTCAAGGATGACTGACATCATCATGATCCGCACCTTTGGTCAGGAAATTATTGAGCGCTTTGCGTCTAATTCGCGCGTTCCAGTAATAAATGGCCTGACCAATGAATTTCATCCTTGCCAAGTTCTGGCTGATATCTTCACTTTTGTTGAGGCGCGTGGCCCAATTCAAGGCAAGACCGTCGCCTGGGTAGGCGATGCAAACAATATGGCGTACACCTGGCTACAAGCTGCTGAATGCTTAGATTTTCAGTTGCGCTTCTCTGCACCAGAAGGTTATCAACTGGATCCAGCGCGTTTGACGCCTAATGCGGCAAAGCATTTGACGATTTGCGGCGATCCTAAAGATGCCTGTAAAGGCGCTGACTTGGTGACCACCGATGTTTGGACCAGCATGGGCTATGAAGATGAAAATACTTCACGCATGAATGCCTTCCAAGACTGGATGGTGGATGAAGAATTAATGGCTGTGGCCAAACCAGATGCTTTATTTATGCATTGCTTGCCAGCCCATCGTGGCGAAGAAGTTTCAGCTGGAGTGATTGATGGCCCGCAAAGTATTGTTTGGGAAGAGGCGGAAAATCGTTTGCATGTCCAAAAGGCCTTGATGGAGTATTTGCTTTGTGGCCGCTTGGATTAATTGAGTAAAAATTTTTGTAATTCGTTTTAATTTATTTTTGATTGAATAAAAAATGTCCGATATTAAAAAAGCAGTCTTAGCGTATTCCGGTGGTCTCGATACAAGCGTGATCTTGAAGTGGCTTCAAGATACCTATGGCTGTGAGATCGTGACATTTACAGCTGACCTGGGTCAAGGCGAAGAGCTCGAGCCAGCACGCGCTAAGGCTTTGCAGTTTGGCATCAAACCAGAAAACATTTTCATCGATGACTTGCGCGAAGAGTTCGTGCGCGATTTCGTGTTTCCGATGTTCCGTGCGAATACGATTTACGAAGGTGAATACTTGTTAGGCACATCTATTGCCCGCCCTTTAATTGCTAAGCGTCAAATTGAAATCGCTCGTTTAACTGGTGCCGACTCTGTATCTCACGGCGCTACTGGTAAAGGTAATGACCAGGTGCGTTTTGAGCTGGGTTACTACGCCTTGGAGCCAGGAATCAAAGTGATTGCTCCTTGGCGTGAATGGGATCTGCTGTCACGTGAGAAGTTGATGGCCTACGCAGAAAAGCATGGCATTCCAGTTGAGATGAAGCATAAGCAAGGTGGTTCGCCTTATTCCATGGACGCCAACTTATTGCATATTAGTTATGAAGGCCGTCATTTGGAAAACCCAAATGCTGAAGCTGAAGAGTCTATGTGGCGTTGGACGGTTTCCCCTGAGAAGGCTCCAGATGCTCCAGAGATTATCGAAATTGAATTTAAAGCGGGTGATCCTGTTGCAATTAATGGCAAAGCGTATAAGCCACATGAATTGCTTGCTGAATTAAACCGTATTGGTGGCATGCACGGCATCGGTCGTTTGGATTTGGTAGAGAACCGTTTTGTTGGCATGAAGAGCCGTGGTTGCTATGAAACCCCTGGCGGCACCATCCTGCTCAAGGCTCACCGCGGTATCGAAAGTATTACTCTGGATCGCGAAGTAGCCCACTTGAAAGATGATTTGATGCCACGCTATGCAAGCTTGATCTACAACGGCTTGTGGTGGGCGCCAGAGCGCTTAGCTTTGCAAACATTGATTGATCACACTCAACAAGCTGTCAATGGCGTTGTCCGGTTGAAGCTCTACAAGGGTTCTGTATCCGTTATCTCACGTGATTCAGCTAATACTTTGTTTGATCAGAATATTGCGACCTTTGATGATGATGGCGGTGCTTATAACCAGGCAGATGCTGGCGGATTTATCAAACTCAATGCCTTGCGTATGCGTATTGCTGAAACAGCTAGACGTAAGCGTGCTCAGAAATAACGAAAAGCAAATTCAAATAAACGATTAGAACTAAATAGAATAGAAAGAGTCAGCATGCAATTTGATCAAGTTTCCGTAGGTAAAAAAGCTAATGTATTTTTCGATGGTAAATGTGTTTCTCATACCGTGACATTGCCAAATGGCGAACGTAAGTCAGTTGGTGTTGTATTGCCAAGCACCTTACGCTTTGACTTAAGCACTAGAGAAGTTATGGAAGTGGTTGATGGCACTGCTTTTGTCAGCATCAATGGCGCTCCTGAGCAAGAATTCAAAGCGGGCCAAAGCTGGGAAGTGGAAAAGGGCGGTTATTTCATTATTCGCGCCGAGCAACCTGTTCACTATGTTTGCCATTTTGAGTAAATAAGCATTTCTATAAAGCAAAACGCAGACCGAGGTCTGCGTTTTTTATTACCTTTTAATTTCTTACCTCTTCGGTAGACCAGTGACCACAGTGCCTGGAACGATAACTCTTTCTGAGAACCATCGTTTGTTCATTTCTAACGCATAACGCACGGCAGCTTTAGGGCAGTGATTATTGGTTGTGTCTGCATGCATCTCTTCGATGTTCACAATCTTGCCGTCATCAGCAATGAATGCAATGGATAGCGGGATCTTGGTGTTGTTCATCCAGAAGCAATGACCCGCCTTTTGTTCGAACACAAACAACATTCCAGAATTGGTTGGCATGCTTGTGCGGTTCATGAGGCCAACTTCTCTTGCTTTGGGTGTATCCGCTAGCTCAGCCTGAATACGGTAGATGCCCGCTTTGAGTTCAATGGTGGGCAGGCCTGTATTGACTTGGGCTAGCGAAAGGCTGGAGCTAAAGAGAAAGAGGGGCGCGAATAGTTTGATGAAGTTGTTTTTTGAAATAAGCATGTTGTGCATTTTAAGGGAGGCAAATTGCAGACGAAAAAAAACCCAGGAACGAATCCTGGGTTTTTAATAATGATCTAAGGACTATTAAGCCGCTTGGATATTGGTAGCTTGCTTGCCTTTAGGTCCTTGGGTAATGTCAAACGTTACCTTTTGGTTTTCCTTGAGGGTTTTGAACCCAGGCATAGTAATTGCGCTGAAATGCGCGAACAACTCTTCTTCACCATCATCAGGTTTGATAAAGCCAAAACCTTTTGCATCATTGAACCACTTAACAATTCCGGTCGCCATGCGAACTCCATTACATAAACTTAAAACAACCGTGATGAGGGTAAATACTTTTTAATCAGTCTCAATCCACAACACGCCTAAATAGAACCTCTCTTGAAGCCTACCCCCTGATTGTTTGCCCTTTTTGGAGGGGTGTCAAGGAGTTATATGCACCTACCCCCTAGTAAATACCCCCTTTTTTATCGAAAAATGCCCCAATATGGGTTTAAGAGGGGTTTTTGCGTGGTTTTCGCAACAAGACCCTATGAAATTAAAGTTTCAATATCTGTGTTTAGAATGCTTCTCATGAGTCGCGCACCAAAAAATCCCACTACTGGCAACCCCGGTAATCCATATATTGAAGACACCATTCTTCTCGAAAAGCAGGTCGAGCAAGTTAAGGCGCCTTCGATGTATAAAGTTTTACTATTGAATGACGATTACACACCAATGGAATTTGTGGTGATGGTGATTCAGGAGTATTTTAATAAAGATCATGAAACAGCTACACGCATCATGTTGCAAGTGCATTTGGTAGGTAAGGGCGTTTGCGGAATTTTTACTCGCGATGTTGCTGCCACAAAAGTGCATCAAGTTATAGAACTCTCCCGTGAAGCGGGTCATCCACTACAGTGCACTATGGAGGAAGCATGATTGCCCAAGAATTAGAAGTGAGTTTGCACATGGCGTTTGTTGACGCAAGGGCATCGCGACATGAGTTCATTACGGTCGAGCATTTGCTTGCGGCCTTGCTTGATAACGCTACTGCTGTCGAGGTTTTAAAAGCCTGCGCCGTCAATATTGCAGAGCTGCGCGCCCAGCTCAAAAACTTTATTAATGACAATACGCCCGTAGTGCCCGGTAATGATGAAGTCGATACACAACCGACATTAGGTTTTCAGCGTGTTATTCAGCGCGCCATCATGCATGTGCAATCTACATCGAATGGTAAGAAAGAAGTGACTGGCGCAAATGTATTGGTTGCCATCTTTGGTGAAAAAGATTCACACGCAGTGTATTTCTTGCAACAGCAAGGCGTTACACGATTAGATGTAGTGAACTTCATTAGTCATGGCGTTCGCAAAGATCAGTCTGAGCATGTGAAGCCTGCTGAGCCTACCCAAGAGACTGAGGAGGCCGGTTCTTCTGGTAAAGAAAGTCCTCTTGAGCAGTACACGCAGAACCTTAACGTGATGGCCCGTCAAGGCAAGATTGACCCATTGATTGGGCGCGAGAGCGAGGTAGAGCGTGTTATTCAAGTCTTGTGCCGCCGCCGTAAGAACAACCCATTGTTGGTTGGTGAGGCTGGCGTAGGTAAAACAGCGATTGCCGAGGGCTTAGCCTGGAGAATTGTCAAAGGCGATGTTCCTGATATTTTGGCCAATGCTACGGTTTACTCATTAGATATGGGTGCGCTCTTAGCGGGCACTAAATATCGCGGTGATTTTGAGCAGCGCTTGAAGAGTGTTCTCAAGTCCCTTAAAGATCATGCCCATGGTGTTTTGTTTATTGATGAGATTCACACATTGATTGGCGCTGGTGCAGCATCAGGCGGAACATTAGATGCAAGTAATTTGTTAAAGCCTGCACTATCTAATGGTCAGCTTAAATGTATCGGCGCAACCACCTTTACAGAGTACCGCGGCATTTTTGAAAAAGATGCCGCACTATCTCGTCGCTTCCAAAAAGTAGATGTAGTAGAGCCAACAGTGGATCAAACAGTACAAATTCTGCGTGGGTTGAAGTCTCGTTTTGAAGAGCATCACAGTGTCAAATATGCGGCCGGCGCTTTGGTTGCAGCTGCAGAGCTTTCAGCTCGCTACATTAATGACCGTCACTTGCCTGATAAGGCGATTGACGTCATCGATGAGGCCGGTGCTGCACAACGCATCCTGCCTAAGTCTAAGCAGAAGAAAACCATTGGTCGTCCAGAAATCGAAGAGATCGTTGCAAAGATTGCGCGTATACCGCCACAGTCCGTTACCGTGGATGATCGCAGCAAGTTGCAGACTTTGGATCGCGACATTAAGAGCGTAGTGTTTGGTCAAGATCCTGCAATTGAAGCATTGGCTAGCGCCATTAAGATGACTCGCGCCGGTCTTGGCAAGATTGACCGTCCGATTGGCTCTTTCTTGTTCTCCGGTCCAACTGGTGTTGGTAAGACTGAGGTAGCTAAACAGCTCGCTTACATCCTTGGTATTGAGTTGTTGCGATTTGATATGTCTGAGTACATGGAGCGTCATGCAGTGAGTCGTTTAATTGGCGCGCCTCCAGGTTATGTTGGCTTTGATCAAGGTGGCTTACTGACTGAGGCTGTCAATAAGAAGCCACATTGCGTACTCTTGCTTGATGAGATTGAGAAGGCGCATCCAGATATCTTCAATATTCTCTTGCAGGTAATGGATCATGGAACCCTGACAGATAACAATGGTCGCAAGACTGACTTCCGTAACGTGATCATCATCATGACTACCAATGCTGGTGCAGAAGCGATGCAGAAATCTACCATCGGTTTTACCAATGCCCGTGAGTCAGGTGATGAGATGGCTGATATCAAGAAATTCTTTACACCTGAGTTCCGTAATCGTTTGGACGCCATCGTCTCCTTCAAGGCGCTCGATGAGTCCATCATCATGCGCGTTGTTGACAAGTTCTTGATGCAGCTCGAAGAGCAATTACATGAGAAGAAAGTAGATGCTACTTTCAGTGCTGCATTGCGTGCACACCTTGCTAAGCATGGCTTTGATCCTTTAATGGGTGCTCGCCCAATGCAACGCATCATTCAGGACACTGTGCGCAAAGCGCTGGCTGACGAGCTTTTATTTGGTAAGCTAGCCCAAGGCGGTCATGTGGATGTTGATATTGATGCGGATGGCAAAGTGCTCTTGAACTTTGATGCACCGGTATTGCCAGGAAAGCGTGCTAAGGCTGATGTGGCACCAGCCGAAGAAATTTAATGAACCCATTTATTTAAATAAATACAAACCAAAAAAGGAAAATATGTCCCATCACGATAAATTACTCGAAGCTTTTGAAGCCTACAAAGCTGAAAATGAAAAGTTTCAAGGCAAAGGCATTAAAGCTTCTGCTGCTCGTGCTCGTAAAGCGTTGCAAGAGATTGCTGGTTCTTGCAAAGAGCGCCGCAAAGAAATTACTGCTGAAAAAGAGTCTCGTGAAGGCGCTGGCGCTGGCATGTCACAAGATGCTGCTCGTAAAGCGCATATTCGTAAATAAGCAATTTGTGCTCAAAAGAAAAGCCACCTACGGGTGGCTTTTTTGTTTCAACGATGCAGGCATTAAAAAATGGGTATGGCTTAAGCTCTGCCTGTACTGCCAAAACCACCTGCACCACGACTGCTTTCGGAGAACTCTTCTACTACTTTAAGTTCCACCTGTTGCACGGGCATCACCACCAATTGAGCCAAGCGCTCCATCGGCTCCAGTTTGAATGGAGTTGAGCCACGATTCCAGGTGCTCACCATCAGTTGACCCTGGTAGTCAGAATCGATTAGGCCCACTAGGTTGCCCAGTACGATGCCGTGCTTATGACCTAAGCCTGAGCGCGGGAGAATGAAGGCTGCATAGCCTGGATCTTCCACATATATTGCCAAGCCAGTTGGCACAAGAACGGTTTGACCTGGGGCAATTTCGATCGCCTCATCAATACAAGCGCGCAGATCGAGTCCAGCGCTACCGGGTGTGCCATAGGTTGGCAATTGGTCGCGCATACGTTCATCGAGAATTTTGACTTGGAGAGATTGCATGGAATTTCCTAAAACGGGGAATGTAAGTAAAAAAGTGGGGCACTACTTAAATTTTCTTGGCAACTAATTGAATGAGTTGACGTGCTAATTGCAGTTTTTCTGCCTTAGCAATTTTCTTGCTGCCACTAGCGTCAATAACAATTAATTGATTGAGGTCGCTACCAAAGGTATCGGGGCCGATATTGCCGACAATCATTGGAATGCCTTTGCGCCTACGCTTTTCGTCGGCATGCTTTTCCAGGTCATTTGATTCGGCAGCAAAACCAACACAATAAGGGTAAGGCTTGCCATTTTTGGTCTTCACTGACTTGGCAATATCTAACAAGATATCTGGGTTGGCGACAAAATCCAGGTTTGGCGCTTGATTGCCTTGGCGCTTTAATTTCTCATTGGCTGGCTTCGCGATTCCCCAGTCAGCAACAGCAGCAACTGCAAAGAAAACATCGCTTTCAGCTGCGCTTAGCGTGGCTTCATGCATTTCTTTGGCGCTAACTACGTTAGTGCGGGTAATTTGGCCTGTTGCCAACAGTGGTGTAACAAGATCGCAGGGGCCAGCAATAAGGTGGACTTGAGCACCGGCTTCGACAGCGGCTCTTGCAATTGCAAAACCCATCTTGCCTGAGCTGTGGTTCGTAATGCCCCGCACTGGATCGATTGCTTCAAAAGTAGGGCCGGCAGTAATCAGTACTTTTTTACCGACTAAAGTTTTTTTCTGGAAGAAGGCAATCACTTGCTCGGTAATTTCAGCAGGTTCGAGCATGCGGCCCATGCCAACTTCGCCGCACGCCTGAAAGCCGTTCGCAGGCCCAAGCAGGGTGACGCCATCTGACGTCAGTCTTTGTGCGCTTCTCTGGGTGGCTGCATGCTCCCACATTTGTTTATTCATTGCTGGAGTCAGAAGAAGTGGACAATCTCTTGCCAGGCAAAGCGTGGTCAACAAGTCATCTGCTAAGCCCAATGAAAGTTTGGCCATCAGATCGGCGCTTGCGGGAGCAATTAAAATCGCATCTGCTGAGCGAGATAGCTCGATGTGCGCCATATTGTTTGGAATGCTGCTATCCCATTGGCTTAAGTAAACCGGGTTACCTGTGAGGGCTTGCATAGTTACTGGCGTTACAAACTGCTGCGCAGCCTCTGTCATGACTACTTGTACCGAAGCGCCTTCTTGCATTAACTGGCGTGCAAGTTCTGGAGCTTTATAGGCTGCAATGCCGCCAGAGATGCCGAGAACGATCTTCTTATTTAAGAGTGATTGCATGGCGCCAGCTTAATGGGATTGGGCAGATTTGCCAAATGACTTGCGTAATTCACCCCAAATGATGAGGGCGGCGCCAATGCAGATGGCGCTATCGGCGATATTGAATGCCGGCCAATGCCAATTAGCGTAATACAGGTCGATAAAGTCGACTACAGCACCATACATGACTCGATCCAGGACATTGCCCAGGGCTCCACCTAAGATGAGGCTCAGGGCTATGCAGAATAGTTTGTCGCTTTGGCTTTTATACAGCAGCCAAATAATATAAATCGACGCTCCTAGACCAAGGATGGTAAAGAACCAGCGCTGCCAACCAGAACCCTCTGCTAAAAATGAAAATGCTGCGCCTGGATTAAAGAGGAGCAACCAGTTCATAAATGGTAATACCGCCACAGGCACACCCATTTGCAAATTACTCAGCGCTGACCACTTGCTAAGTTGATCTAGCAAGAGCACGATGATCGCAATTGCGAGGTAACGAAGCAGAGTGAGACTTTTCATAAAAAGGTATCTTAGGCAAACAGGCGGTGGTCGCCATCGCCAAATAAGTTGCTGATACAGCGACCACATAATTCTGGGTGATCAGTATTGCCGCCCACATCTTTGGTGTGATGCCAGCAGCGACCACACTTTTTATATTGGCTGCCACGTACCAATACTTCTAAGCCTGTATTGCTCAACTCAATATTGGCACTAGAGGTGATGGTGACAAAGCGTAAGTCATCTTCAAGCGAATGCAAAATCGCAAAGTCGATATCACCCACTTTGATTGTCAGTTCGGCTTGTAAGGATGAGCCCACATTGCCGGCCTCACGCTCGACTTCAATTGCCTTGGTAACTTCAGAGCGAATTTCACGAATGCGACTCCATTTAGCGAGTAATTCATCGGCATGAGCAATTTCTGGGAACTGGCCAAACTCTTCCATAAAGATGGATTCAGCAGGCTTGCTTCCTGAACCATGTGGGAAGTCTTTCCAGGCTTCTTCTGCAGTGAAGGAGAGGAATGGAGATAACCATTTCAAGAGATTGCGAGTGATATGGAATAGAGCGTTCTGCGCTGCACGGCGATCAGGGGAGTCGGGTGCGCTGGTGTAGAGGCGATCCTTCAGAATATCGAGGTAGAAGCCGCCTAAATCTTCAGAGCAGAAAGTCAACATGCGCGCGACTGCAGGTTGGAATTCATAAGCCTTGTAGTGCGCTTCCACATCACTCTGTAATGCATTGGCAAGCGCAACAGCATAGCGATCAATCTCAAGCCATTGATCAGCGGGCATCGTATGTTTGCTTGGATCAAAGTCAGACAGGTTGGCCAGCAAGAAGCGCAAGGTATTGCGAATGCGGCGATAGCTCTCTGTCACGCGCTTGAGAATCTCGTCCGAGATCGTCATTTCACCTGAGTAGTCAGTAGAAGCCACCCAGAGGCGAATAATTTCTGCGCCAAGCTTGTCTGCTACTTGCTGAGGGGCAATCACATTGCCCACTGACTTACTCATCTTGCGACCTTGACCGTCTACAGTGAAGCCGTGAGTCAAGAGTGCTTTGTATGGTGGCTTGCCATCAAGCATTGCGCCTGTTAGCAATGAGGAATGGAACCAGCCGCGATGTTGGTCTGAGCCCTCAAGGTATAAATCAGCCAAGCGACCGTTTGGTGTTTCTGCCTCAGCAGTTAACAACTCATCACGATGTGATCCACGAATGACATGCCAATGCGTTGTGCCTGAATCAAACCAAACGTCTAAAGTATCTTTGTTCTTTTCGTATTGGGCGGCTTCTTTGCCCAGCAGTTCGGTAACTTCTAATTTTTGCCAGGCTTCAATACCTTCTTTTTCTACTCGCTTGGCGATTTCTTCAAGGAGTTCAACAGTGCGTGGGTGTGGCTCACCACTTTCTTTATGGACAAAGAAAGCCATAGGCACGCCCCATTGGCGCTGACGTGACAAAGTCCAGTCAGGACGATTGGCAATCATGCTGTTTAAGCGTTGCTTACCCCAGGCAGGGAAGAACTCAGTGCTCTCAATGCCGGCTAGAGCAGTCTCACGCAAGCTAGCTTTGCCATCGGATGGCTTCTTATCCATGCTCGCAAACCATTGTGAGGTAGCGCGGTAAATAATCGGCGACTTATGGCGCCAGCAATGCATGTATGAGTGTGTATAGGTTTTATCGCGTAAGAGGCTGCCCGCTTCACGAATTGCTTCAACAATCTTGGGGTTTGCTTTCCAGATATATTCATTGGCGAAGAGTGGTAACCAAGATGCGTACACGCCGTTGCCCATGACTGGATTGAGAATGTCTTTGTCAGCAAGTTTGTTGGCTTTGCAGGATTTAAAGTCTTCCTCACCATAAGCGGGTGCTGAGTGAACAATGCCTGTACCTGTATCGAGCGTGACATATTCAGCCGGATAAATTGGTGAGAGGCGTTTGTAGCCTTCGTGTAATGGCGCCAATGGATGCCAGAAAGAAATATTTGCCAACTGTGCACCTTGGCAAGTCGCAATCACTTTGCCCTCAAGACCATAGTCCTGCAAACAAGTTTCAACGCGATCTTTTGCGAGGATTAATAATTTATCGCCAACATCTACCAGTGCATAAGTAAGCTCTGGATGAACGTTCATCGCTTGGTTGGCAGGAATAGTCCAAGGCGTTGTTGTCCAGATCACAATTTGACCTGGCTTATTGGGCAACTCAGAAAGTCCAAATACTTTTGCTAGCTGTGGACGCTGAGCATCGTCAAATGCAAAACCGACATCAACTGTTGGATCGGTTTTATCTTGATACTCCACTTCAGCTTCTGCAAGTGCAGAGCCACAATCAAAACACCAGTTCACCGGCTTTAAGCCGCGGAAGACATAGCCTTTTTCCCAGATCTTGCCCAGAGCACGGATTTCATCAGCTTCATTACGGAAGTTCATGGTGAGATAGGGGTTATTCCAATCCCCCAGAACGCCCAAGCGCTCAAAATCTTTTTTCTGTTTCTCAACCTGGACATGCGCGTAGGCGCGTGCTTTAGATTGAACCTCAGCAGTTGGTAAATTTTTACCAAACTCTTTTTCAATCTGAATTTCAATTGGCATGCCATGACAATCCCAGCCTGGCACATATGCAGAATCAAAACCCATGAGCCAGCGGGACTTCACAATCATGTCTTTCAAAATCTTATTGACTGCATGCCCAATATGAATATCGCCGTTTGCATATGGAGGGCCATCATGCAAGATGAACTTTGGTTGGTTAGCATGTGCGGCACGAATTTTTTCGTAGAGATTATTTTTTTGCCAGCTAGCAACCCACTGTGGTTCGCGTTTGGCTAAATCACCTCGCATCGGAAAGGAGGTATCTAGCAAATTAACGGGATAAGAGTTTTCTTTTTCAGACATAAGCTTTTTTCTGGAAATAATTTCTGGCATGCGCTGCATCAGATGCAATCGCTTGTGTAAGGGTTTCGAGGTCTGGGTACTTCGCCTCATCACGGATTTTTTCTAAGAGTTCTACGGTGATAATTTTCCCGTATACATCCGCGTTGTAATCAAAGATATGGGTCTCTAGCAATACTCTGCCTTCATCTTCCACTGTGGGTCTCACGCCCAGGCTGGCCACTGCTGGCAGCGGCTTATCACTCAGACCTAAAACTTGTGCGGTGAAGATTCCGGTAGTCGCTGGTTTGCGATGATGTAAGTGATTGGCAACCGCCAAGTTCAAAGTAGGAAAACCTAATTGACGACCGAGCTGTTGACCATGGATAACGTGCCCAGAAATTCCGTAAGGACGACCTAATAATTTTTCAGCTAACTGCATATCGCCACTTGCAAGTGCTGTGCGCAGCGCAGAGCTTGAAATGCGTTCGCCGCCTTCTTGGATCGTTTGAATACTTGACACCTCAAAACCATATTTTTCGCCAGCAGCTTTTAAGCTAGCAAAGTTACCTGCGCGTTTAGCGCCGTAGCAAAAATCATCGCCAATCAAAATCCATTTAGCATTTAATCGCTTGACGATAATTTCAGAAACAAATTGTTCTGGGGTGAGTTTTGCAAAAGCGGAGTTGAAATGCTCCACAACTACACGGTCAATTCCGAGATCGGCAAGCGCTGCTAATTTGTCACGCAAATTCAGAATGCGGGGCGGCGCTTGTTCTGGGGAGAAGAATTCTTTTGGATGTGGCTCAAAGGTCATGACGCAGCTGACCAAGCCTCGATTCTTGGCGCCATCGACAAGTTCCTTGAGTAGGGCGCGATGACCCCTGTGCACGCCATCGAAATTACCGATGGTTAGGGCACAAGCTGGTCCTGCAGAAAACTGGGTGGGGCCACGGAATACGTTCACAAAATCGCTTTCAGGGTAGCCATCAATTATATTGTGGGCATGCCTTCTATCGTCACCTTAATCTCAGGCCGCGGATCTAATTTCGAGGCCATATACAAAACAGCCCAAAAAGAGCAATGGCCAGTCACATTTGCTGGGGTGATAGCGAATCACTCAGCGGCTAAGGGCCTTGATTTTGCTCGCTCGCAGGGTATTCCAGCTTTTGCAATTGAGCATAAAGAGCACCCCAACCGAGAGTCCTTTGACGCCGCCTTAATCCAGCAGATAGACGCTTTAGGAGCTGATTTAGTGGTTCTTGCTGGATTTATGAGAATTTTGACCCCAGGATTTATTCGTCATTTCGAGGGCCGTTTAATCAATATCCACCCAGCGTTATTGCCCGCCTTCCCTGGTTTACATACCCATGAGCGGGCTTTAGAGGCTGGAGTCAAAGAGCATGGCGCTACAGTCCATTTTGTGAATGAGGGTGTGGATGAGGGGCCAATTATTTGTCAGGCCTCAGTTCCGGTGTTAGAGGGGGATGATGCGGATACCTTGGCGGCCCGTGTTTTGACGGCTGAGCATCAAATTTACCCGCGGGCCGTAAAATGGTTCC
Source organism: Polynucleobacter yangtzensis (assembly GCF_027924165.1). Taxonomy (NCBI): domain Bacteria; kingdom Pseudomonadati; phylum Pseudomonadota; class Betaproteobacteria; order Burkholderiales; family Burkholderiaceae; genus Polynucleobacter; species Polynucleobacter yangtzensis. The sequence continues at coordinate 1,644,605 of NZ_AP026973.1, read as the reverse complement.
TCGATGGACGATTGCGAATAGAAGGTAATCAAGTGAAGTTACAACCCCCGGAGTCGCAATTTTTTAAATTATGAGTGCAGAACGTCCACCCCGCAAATCTGGCAGCAGATTAGCCCCCCACAAAAGTTACGCAGCGAAATCGAAAGATCCATTGCGTCGACCTGAGCGTCGCAATGCCAGCGGTAATCTCATCGCGCCTGAAGGTCAAAAGAATTTTTCTAATGCAAAAGCATTGCCACAGCATGCAATTCATCTCGAGCGCTTGCTTCCAGAGTTGCTCAGTTTTGAGCAACCAGCAGACCGAGTAGTCAGTCGTTATTTCAGAGAAGAGAAGCAACTTGGAAATCGTGACCGCGCTTTGATTGCAGAAAGTGCATTTGCGATCTTGCGTCGTAAAAATGAGTTCTCACAATTTGCTTCTAGCGGTGAGGGATCACAGGCTAGACGCTTAGCCCTATTGGGTTTGCTGTCTGCTTTGTCTGAAGGTGGTTTGGGATCTGCTAACCGCGCTGAGAGTGCGATTGCTGACCTAGCCCACGTATTAAAAGCTGGTGAATATGAATGGTTGCAACGTTTTGCAACAGTTGATCCCGCTGCCTTAAATCCTCTCGTTCGTAATAATTTGCCCGAGTGGTTGTGGGATGCATTTGGTAAATATCCTGGTGAAGAATCTCGTGAAGAGTTGGCTAAATCTTTAATGCATCCAGCATTATTAGATTTGCGTGCGAACACCATGAAAACCAATCGCGAAGAATTGCTCGCGCAGATGAATGCATTAGGTGGTCGCTATCAAGCAATTCCAACTCCATATGCACCTGATGGTGTGCGCATTATGGGTAAACCAGCCTTACAAAATACGCCAGGCTTTAAAGCAGGCATGTTTGAAGTGCAGGATGAAGGTAGTCAGCTCTTGGCTTATTTGCTTGCACCAAAGCGCGGTGAAATGGTCGTGGACTTTTGCGCTGGTGCTGGCGGTAAGACTCTAGCGATTGGAGCCATCATGCGCTCCACAGGGCGTCTATATGCTTTGGATACATCTGAGCGTCGCTTGGCTAATTTGAAGCCAAGACAAGCCCGTAGCGGCCTTTCTAACGTACATCCTGTGTGGATTGATAGTGAGAACGATGCCAAGATCAAACGCCTTGCCGGCAAGATTGATCGAGTGCTGGTAGATGCCCCTTGTAGCGGCATGGGTACTTTGCGACGCAATCCTGACTTGAAGTGGCGCCAGACCCCAGAGGGGGTTTTGGAGTTAAACCAGAAGCAAATGAACATCCTGCACTCGGCTGCACGGCTATTAAAGCCAGGTGGTCGCCTGGTTTATGCGACCTGCAGCCTATTGCCTCAAGAAAATCAGGCGATTGCCGAGGATTTTCTGGCAAAACACCCCCAATTTGAGGTTGTTCCAGCTGCCGAAGTTCTTAAGCCATTGTTTCCAAAGGAAAAATTACCTTTAGGATGCAGTCCTGACAATCCTTGGTGGCAGTTATGGCCTCATATTCATGGAACAGACGGTTTCTTTGGAGCAGTTTTCCAAAAGAAGGCAGCCGCCCCAGCCCCTGAATCTGAAAAAGACGATCAAAAAGAGACTAAGGTCAAAAACAAGAAGGCCCCTAAAGAACTAAAATAGAGGTTTAGATCTCTTTAGGGAATCCCTTTTGAATACAGCTTCAGGTTTTGATTTGTTTCTCCACTGGCTTGCCAATGGATATTTAGATTGGTCTTGGTGGCAGATTACCGTTTTTACCCTGGTAGCCACCCACATCACGATTGCAGCAGTCACCATTTTCTTGCACCGTTGCCAGGCGCACCGTGCTTTAGATCTGCATCCAATCGTTTCACATTTCTTCCGTTTTTGGCTTTGGTTAACCACAGGCATGGTGACCAAGGAGTGGGCCGCCATTCACCGCAAGCACCACGCTAAATGTGAGACTGTAGATGATCCACATAGCCCGCAAGTTTTGGGAATTAATACTGTGCTTTCTCGCGGCGCTGAGCTTTATAAAAAAGAAACGGCTAACCAAGAGACTCTCGATAAGTTTGGCCATGGCACTCCCGATGATTGGGTTGAGCACAACATTTACTCCAAGTTTTCTTGGCAGGGCGTTGCCATCATGCTCATCATTGATGTGTTTTTATTTGGTGCGATTGGCTTAACGGTTTGGGCAGTACAAATGTTATGGATCCCAATTACAGCTGCTGGTGTGATCAACGGTATTGGCCACTTTTGGGGCTATCGCAATTTTGATTGCGAAGATGCTTCCAGAAACATTGTGCCTTGGGGAATTTTGATTGGCGGTGAAGAGCTGCATAACAATCATCACACTTTTGCAACAAGTGCGAAGCTATCGAATAAATGGTACGAGTTCGATATTGGTTGGATGTATATCCAGATCATGAGCGCTGTTGGTTTAGCAACTGTGAAAAAAACACCTCCTAAACCAGTGCTGAGTCACTTGCGTCCTGCAGATCAAAATACTTTAGAAGCCATCATTGCAAATCGCTATGAAATCATGGCCCGGTATAGCAAGACATTGCGTAGCTTCTTTAGTAATGAGGTGCAGCACATGCAGGTCTTAGCTGCGCATCTGGGTGATGCTCGAACTTGGTTAGCCAAGGACGAGTCACGCTTGACTGAACAAGAGAAGTTAAAGCTTGAAGAGTTGATGGCAAGCAATGCTCAGTTGCGAAAGATGATTGAAATGCGTCGTGAGTTACAAGCAATCTGGAGTCGTTCTTCAGCCACCAAAGAACAATTACTATCCCAGTTGCACGCTTGGTGTCAGCACGCAGAAGAGAGCGGCTTAACTAGCTTGCGTGAGTTCTCTTTGAGATTGCGTCGTTACGCTTAAATAAATTTCTAGACAATAAAAAACCCGCTGATGTAGCGGGTTTTTTATTTGCTGAAAGAAGTAATTACTTCAGCTTTGTTTCTTTGTAAGCAACGTGCTTGCGAATGGTTGGATCAAACTTCATGATCTCCATTTTCTCAGGCTTTGTACGCTTGTTTTTTGAAGTTGTGTAGAAGTGACCAGTACCTGCTGATGACTCTAACTTGATTTTTTCTCTGCCGCCTTTAGCCATTTGTGCGCTCCTTAAATTTCGCCACGTGCACGGAGATCAAACAACACAGCATCGATGCCGTTCTTGTCGATAACGCGCAAACCAGCATTGGTTAAGCGCAAGCTAATCCAACGGTTTTCAGATTCAACCCAGAAACGACGGTTTTGCAAATTCGGCAAAAAGCGACGCTTCGTTTTATTGTTTGCATGGGATACATTGTTGCCAACCATCGGCTTCTTCCCAGTGACTTGGCAAACTTTTGCCATGACATAACTCCATTAATTGCGAAAAGAGAAGATTGTATCAGTCCCAGCCTATTTTGGGCTAGCCCTAATTGTGTTTAGTTTGGGGGAGTTGGTCTTAAATAGGGGCCTCACACCTAAAATCACCCTATAAGTTAGTGTTTACTATCATTAATTGCCATTTTTCATAAGGCCTGCGTCAGAAAAAGAGAAAAAACCGCTGCCACTCACAATGCAATGGTCCAGTAGTTGAATATCTACCAATTGGAGTGCATTTAGGAGCACCTTTGTCAGATCCTGGTCAGCATCGCTGGGAAGTGGATTGCCACTGGGATGGTTATGCGCGACGATGAGAGCGCTGGCATTTTTCGCTAGAGCCTCTTTGAGGATCTCCCGGGGGTAAATAGCCGTCTGTGTGATGGAGCCCCTAAAAAGCTCCTCACATTCAATTAAGTGCAGCCTGGAGTCTAGGTAAAGGCAAAGGAAGACCTCGTGGGGAAGGCGGCCAATCTTGGCCTGCAAGAACTCCCTGACATGGTTGGGTGATGAAAAGATAGGGTCCTGGGTAAGACCATCCTCCAAGCTTCGTTTCACCAGCTCATAGGCCGCTTGAATTTGCGCCCATTTAGATAGGCCCATGCCGTGAATCTGGGTTAATTCTTGGGGGCTGCAGGCTAGCAGTCGTGGGAGGCTTCCAAAGTGATGCAGTAGATCCTTGGCTAGAGCCACAGCGCTTTTCCCTTTGACTCCCACTCTCAGAAAAATAGCCAGCAATTCTGCGTCGGAAAGTGCTGCAGCTCCGTTTATGCGAAGCTTCTCTCTGGGTTGCTCATTTTTGGGCCAATCTGTGATTGGAGAATGCACAGCAAGCGCTGGCCTAGATACAATCACCTTATGACTAAGCTTACCGTTTTGCCTAATTCCTATTTGACTCTCAACTATCGGCTCACTTTGCCTAATGGGGAGGATTACATCAATACTTTTATCGATCGTCCTGCGACGGTTTTGATGGGGTCTGGACAATTTGCTCCTTGCTTTGAAAAGGTCTTGCTGGGTTTAGGTGTTGGTGAGAAAAAAAGTGCACTGCTTGCTCCCGAAGAAAGTTTTGGTGAGCGTAAAGAAGATTTAGTGCAATGGGTATCTCTTAAAGCTTTGAAAGAAGGCAGAGATGACGATGTGGAATTTAATCCTGGAGATGTGATCGAGTTCAATGCTCCAGGCGGTGCTCAGTATGCGGGTGTTTTGCAATCGATTAATGAAGAGGGTGCATGGTTTGATTTCAATCACCCTCTTGCAGGTAGACCGGTAACTTTTGAAGCAGAGATTGTGGCGATTCTGTAAACGATGAGTGATTCCAATAACGCAGAAATTTTGATGGCGCAACCGCGTGGTTTTTGTGCGGGCGTTGATCGTGCAATCAATATCGTTAATGAAGCGCTGAATCGCTTTGGTGCGCCGATCTATGTACGCCATGAAATTGTGCATAACGCATATGTGGTGAATGAACTGCGCGATAAGGGCGCAGTGTTTGTGGATGAATTGCATGAAGTCCCTAAGGGTGGAATTGTTGTATTTAGTGCTCACGGGGTTTCTCAAGAAGTGCGTAAAGACGCTGAAGCAAGAGGTTTGCAGGTGTATGACGCTACATGTCCTTTGGTTACCAAGGTTCATCTTGAGGTCGTCAAAATGTGCAAAGAGGGTTTCACAGTATTGATGATTGGTCATGCGGGCCACCCTGAAGTTGAGGGGACTATGGGCCAGGTTAAAGAGGGCGTGTTCTTAATTGAGAAGCTCGGTGATGTAAGCGCTTTGCCGTTCTCAGCCGAAGAGAAGATTGCATTTGTTACGCAAACAACACTCTCAGTAGATGAGACGAAAGAAATTGTTGAAGCTTTAACCCAAAAGTTCCCCAATATTGTTCAGCCTCGTAAACAAGATATTTGTTATGCCACTCAGAATCGTCAGGATGCTGTGAAATTTATGGCCCCTCAAGTTGAGGTGGTTATTGTGGTGGGAAGTGCTACGAGCTCTAACTCTAATCGCTTGCGCGAACTTGCTGAAAAGCTTGGTGTACCTGCTTACATGGTCGATGCACCAGAGCAATTAAAGCCGGAATGGTTTGCTGGCAAAAAGCGAGTTGGCTTAACTGCAGGGGCTTCTGCTCCGGAAAGTTTGGCCCAGTCTATCGTCAGTCGCATTCAGGAGTTTGGCCCACGACATGTGCGCGCACTAGATGGTGTTGTAGAAGATGTCACCTTTTCTTTACCAAAAAATTTAGTTAATTGAAGTATCGATACATAAATCCATAACAGAGGAGCTGTACATGAACAAATCACACATAACAAAAAGTGCTCTTGCTTTAGCAGCTTCAGCTTTACTACTAGCAGCCTGTGGCAAGGGTGGCGATAAATCTGCTGCAGTTCCATCGGATGCTGTTGAAGTAAAAATTGGCCACGTTGCTCCACTCACAGGCCCCATTGCCCACTTGGGTAAAGACAATGAAAATGGCGCACGCTTAGCGCTCGAAGAGATCAATAAAGCAGGCTTAACCATTGATGGAAAAAAGGTAGTGCTGACTTTGGTGCCAGAGGACGATGCAGAAGATCCAAAGACAGCTACGCAAGTAGCTCAAAAGTTAGTAGATGCCAAAGTGGTTGGCGTAGTGGGGCACTTAAATTCTGGAACAAGTATTCCAGCCTCACGTATTTATAGTGATGCAGGCATTACACAAGTATCACCATCTGCTACTAATCCTGATTACACCAAGCAAGGTTTTAAAACGACTTATCGTTTGGTGGCAACTGATGCACAACAAGGTCCAGCCTTGGCTAACTATGTTGCTAATACCTTGAAGGCAAAAACGGTAGCCATCATCGATGACTCCACTCAGTACGGCAAAGGCTTAGCTGATGAGTTTGAGAAAACGATCAAAGCGGCTGGAGTAAAAGTAGTTACTCGCGAAGCGAGCAATAACAAAGCTACGGATTTCAAGGCTATCTTGACGAAGATTAAAGGCAGCAAGCCAGATGTCATCATGTACGGCGGCATGGACGCCACCGGTGGTCCATTAACTAAACAGGCAGCTGAGCTTGGTATTAAAGCGAAAGTGGTCGGTGGTGACGGTATGTGTACCGAGAAGCTTGCTGAATTGGCTGGCGAGGCTGTAGTTAACGTAACTTGCTCTGAGGCTGGTATGGCTTTATCAAAGATGGCGCAAGGTGCGGACTTCCAGAAGCGTTACAAAGAACGCTTTAATACAGATGTGCAAATTTATGCGCCTTTCACTTATGACGCTGTTTATGTTTTAGTAGATTCTATGAAGCGTTCAAACTCAACCGATCCTGCAAAGATTTTGGCTGCTATGCCTGACACAAAAATACAAGGTTTAGTAGGTAATATTGCTTTTGATAACAAAGGCGATATGAAAGAAGGTGTAATTACTTTGTACGACTTCAAAGATAAAAAGAAAACAGTGCTTGATGTCATTAAGATGTAATGACGCTTCAATAAAAAATGGCGCCGCTACTGCGGTGCTATTTTTTTATCAAGACTAAATCAATCCCAAAGCTCCATGGATATTCTTCTTCAGCAGATCATTAATGGCTTAGTGCTAGGTAGCATCTATGCCTTGATCGCACTAGGTTACACCATGGTGTATGGCGTGCTGGGGATCATCAATTTTGCACACGGCGAAGTCCTGATGATTGGCGCAATGGTTTCACTTTCATTGCTGCGCTTGATCTTGAGCTTAACAAGTGACTTACCTGGTTGGCTCACCCTCCTGATTGTCTTGCCGATTACGATGGCAGTCTGTGCGGGGTTGAGTTACTGGATTGAGCGGATTGCTTATCGCCCTCTTCGCAATGCGCCTCGTTTGGCACCACTGATATCGGCTATTGGTATGTCCATTTTGCTGCAAACCATCGCAATGATGATTTGGTCACGTAATCCGATGACCTACCCACAATTACTGCCATCAACTCCAATTGATTTATGGGGTAGTGGTGCGACGATTACTGGTAAAGAAATTGTGATCATTATCGTAGCCTTGGTAGTGATGGCTGGCTTATTGTTTTTGGTTGAGAAAACAAAGCTTGGCAGAGCAATGCGCGCTACTGCTGAGCAAACTCAAATTGCTGCATTGATGGGCGTTAATCCAAATCGTGTCATCTCAATTACGTTTATGTTGGGCGGTGCATTGGCAGGTCTTGCGGGCGTCATGATTGCCAGTAACTATGGCAACGTTCATTTTTATATGGGCTTTATTCCGGGTCTGAAAGCATTTACTGCCGCCGTTCTGGGTGGCATCGGTAATTTGCAGGGCGCGATGTTGGGTGGCTTGCTATTGGGCTTGATTGAATCTTTGGGCGCTGGATATATTGGTGAGCTCACTGGTGGAGTCTTTGGATCTAACTATCAAGATATCTTTGCCTTCTTGGTATTGATTTTGGTTTTGGTATTGCGCCCTACTGGTTTACTGGGGGAGAAGGTTTCTGATCGTGCTTAAAAGCCTTTTTACCAATCGTTTGAGTCGCTCTTCCTACCTATGGCTTGGAGCCATTGCTTTAGTGTTGCTACCTTGGGTGGTGGGAGCTGGTGGTGGTAACTATTGGGTACGAGTGCTCGATTTTGCTTTGCTCTATATCGTGCTCGCTTTAGGCTTAAACGTGGTTGTTGGCTTTGCGGGTCTTTTGGATTTGGGTTACATCGCTTTTTATGCGCTAGGCGCCTATAGCTTTGCCTTAATGGCTTCCCCTCATTTACCAACTCAGTTTGAAAGCATTGCAGCGACCTTTCCGGAGGGTATGCACTTTTCGCCCTGGATGGTTGCAGTATTTTCGATCATCTTGGCGGCTCTTTTTGGATTGATCTTGGGTCTACCTACCTTGCAATTGCGAGGGGATTACCTAGCGATTGTGACTTTGGGTTTCGGTGAAATTATTCGCATCTTTATGAATAACCTGGATCGCCCTCTCAACCTCACTAATGGCCCCAAGGGAATCTCCGGAATCGATCCTATCCAGTTATTTGGCATCTCATTTATAAAGCCTCTGGATTTGGGTTTTATACAAATACCCGGTTTGTATTTGATTTTCTATTTATTCCTTCTGCTGGCAATCGCAGTAGCCATCGTTTGCTTGCATTTGCAAGACTCGCGCATTGGACGTGCTTGGATCGCCATTCGTGAAGATGAGATCGCTGCAAAAGCGATGGGCATCAATACCCGTAATATGAAATTGCTAGCCTTTGCCATTGGCGCTTCTTTTGCTGGAGTGGCAGGAGTACTGTTCTCCGCTTTCCAGGGCTTTGTTTCTCCAGAGTCATTCACTCTCTGGGAGTCGATCGTAGTCTTGGCTATGGTAGTTCTAGGGGGTATAGGACACATTCCAGGAGTGATTTTGGGCGCCGTACTTTTGGCGGTATTTCCGGAAGTATTGCGCGGCATTGCGCAGCCAGTTCAACAGTTTCTGTTTGGTCATGTCATTGTTGACGTGGAAATCATTCGTCAGTTGATTTATGGCTTGGCTTTAATTTTGATCATGCTCTATCGTCCAGGCGGTATTTGGCAAAAGAGTGGGGCAAGGTAATGACAAGATCAGATCACTTGCTTCTAGATGTCACTGACGTTTCAAAACGTTTTGGCGGTGTTCAGGCCCTAGACTCTGTTGGTCTGCAAGTGGCGCATAGTTCAATCGTTGGATTGATTGGTCCCAATGGCGCTGGCAAGACCACCTTCTTTAATGTCATCACTGGTTTATATCCAGCTGACTCTGGGATCTTTTTATTTGATGGTCAATCTTATTTCCCAGAGTCTGTATCTGAAGTAACTAAATCCGGCCTTGCTAGAACATTTCAAAACATTCGTCTCTTTGGTGAAATGTCTGTTTTAGAAAATGTGATGGTAGGTTGTCACTGCCGCACTAAAGCCGGATTGCTAGGTGCAATCTTTCGCTTTCCATCTGCTAAGCGCGAAGAGCGCGCCATCAGAGAAAAGGCCCAGCAGCTCTTGGCTTATGTTGGTCTTGGTGAGTTCGCCAATATGCAGGCGCGCAATCTTTCGTATGGACATCAGCGCCGCCTAGAAATTGCGAGAGCATTAGCGACTGAGCCTAAGCTCTTGGCATTGGATGAGCCAGCTGCCGGCATGAACGCTACTGAGAAGCTGGAGCTTCGCGAGTTATTGTTGCGTATTCGTGCTGACGGTAAAACGATTTTGTTAATTGAGCATGATGTGAGCTTGGTGATGGGTATTTGCGATAGCCTAACTGTGCTTGATTACGGCAAGGTGATTGCCTCTGGGAAGCCTGCAGATGTACGTACTCATCCAGAGGTCATCAGAGCCTATCTCGGACAAGGGGCTGCATGATGAGCGCCTTACTTCATGTAAAAGATCTCAAGGTCTCCTATGGCGGCATTAACGCTGTCAAAGGAATAGATTTGCATGTCAATCAAGGCGAGCTTGTTGCTTTGATTGGTGCGAATGGCGCTGGCAAAAGTTCTAGCATGAAAGCTATTGCTGGTTTGCTGACACCTTCAGCTGGCGAGATTCATTTTACAAATCAGGAAACTAGGAAGTTGCCTGCTTATGAATTGGTGCGCCTAGGTCTGGGCATGGTGCCTGAAGGGCGCGGTGTATTTAAGCGCATGACGATTTTAGAGAATCTCCAAATGGGTGCTTACTTAAAAACCAATCCCAAAGATATCGAGCGTAAGCTTGAAGAGGTATATTCGTATTTCCCAAGACTAAAAGAGCGCTTATCTCAGCTGGCGGGCACGCTGTCTGGCGGTGAGCAGCAGATGGTGGCAATGGGCAGGGCGATGATGGCTGAGCCTAAGTTATTGCTGTTAGATGAGCCCTCAATGGGCCTATCCCCCATCATGGTCGAGACCATTTTTGATGTTGTTCGCAGTTTGTCCTCGAGCGGGATGACTATTTTGCTCGTAGAGCAGAACGCACGACTAGCTTTGCAGATGGCAGATCGCGCTTATGTGATGGAGAGTGGCTTAATTACTCTCAGTGGCTCTGGCAAAGATTTGCTGGAAGACTCAAGAGTGAGAGCTGCCTATCTCGGTGAATAAGTAGGCAGTTAGCTGCGGTAAGTCTTACGCTATTTCCTTGAGTAACTCACGCAGCATATTACACATCTGGCGAATTTCATCATCAGAGACATTCAAAGCAGGCATAAAGCGCAGCAGGTTTGGTCTTGGTGAATTAATCAACAAACCCTCGGGGCTACGATCACGCGCCAGCTCAACCAATTTTGGGCCAATATCTTTTCCGAGCATTAAAGCGCGCAGCAAGCCTTCGCCGCGCTCGCCTTCAAGATTAAATTCAGCGCAAAGCTTGAGCAATTCTGATTTGAGAAGTGCGCCTTTGGCTTTAACGCTATCTAAAAATCCTGGTGCCAAGAGCTGCTCAATCACGCTAATACCTACTGCAGTCATCAAAGGATTGCCGTTGTATGTTCCGCCCTGATCGCCAGGCACAAAGCAAGCCACTGCATCGGTAGCCAATAAGGCTGCCAATGGAACGCCACCACCAATGCCTTTACCCAAAGTCATGATGTCTGGCTCAATGCCATAGTTTTGGTAGGCAAAGAGGGCGCCAGTACGTCCGCAGCCTGCTTGCACTTCATCAGCAATCAAAAGAATATTGTTTTCTTTTGTGAACTTGCGTAGTTCACGCATAAATTCAGGAGTTGCTGGAATCACGCCGCCTTCACCCTGAACTGGCTCGAGCATTACTGCAACTGTTTTATCGGTCACCAGTTTTTTGACAGACTCCAAATCATTTAAATCTGCCTTGGGAAAGCCTGCAACCTGTGGAGCAAACATAGTGTCCCAGTTCGGCTTTCCGGAGGCGCTCATCGTTGCCAATGTGCGACCGTGAAAACTGTGATCAAAGGTGATGATTTCAAAGGCGCCAGATTTATTGAGCTGACCCCATTTGCGTGCCAACTTAATAGCACCTTCATTAGCCTCGGCGCCACTGTTCGCAAAGAACACTTTGTTAAAGCAGCTGTTTTCTGTAAGCAGATTGGATAAACCAATCATCGGTTCGTTGTAGAACGCAGGACTTGGATTGATCAACTTCTTTGCTTGCGCATTGAGCGCTTCAATCATCCCTGGGTTGCCGTGACCTAAGCAATTCACTGCCCAACCTTGTAGAAAGTCTAAATAGCGCTTGCCGTTGTTATCTGTTAGCCATGAGCCCTTGCCTTCAACCATCACTACTTCTGGACGCGGAGTAATAAACATGACTGAATGGGTGTCAATAGTCTGGAGTGGCTTATTCATGCTGGTATGGGTTGATAAGTTAATAAGGGCAAATAAGGCTTCTATTATCCCGCTGATTTGATTTCGCAGTTACTAGGCTGTCGCTAAATCCGCAGCGCTGGTAAAGGAATCGGCAAAGAATTCTTCCTCGGGTAGCTGGCATTTGCCTGAGAAGTCATTTCTGGCTGCATTGACCATGACTGGGGCGCCACAGGCATAGACTTGAAAGTCTTGCATGTCAGGATGGTCTGCCATCACAGCTTGGTGCACAAAGCCTGTGCGACCCTGCCAGCCATCTTCTGCCAGTGCATCTGAGATCACCGGGATGTACTTGAAGTCAGAAATTTCTTTTTCCCAAGCTTGGCACAGGTCATTCAAGTACAAATCGCCAGGGCGACGACCGCCCCAATAAAGATGAATTGGTCGTTGAATCTTTTTGGCCTGCATTTGTTCGATGATGGATTTGATGGGAGCAAAGCCCGTGCCGGCGGCAACAAAGATAATCGGTTTCTTAGAATCTTCTCTTAAGAAAAAGCTGCCTAGCGGGCCTTCAAAGCGCAAGATATCTTTTTCTTTCAGCGCTGGTGTAGCAGCACCAAATACAAAATCGGTAAACAGACCGCCAGGCAAATGGCGAATATGTAACTCAAGAGGACCTTCTTGCTCTGGTGCGTTAGCAATCGAGTAGGCACGACGTTGACCGTCCTTCAGAAGAAACTCTAAGTACTGGCCGGCTAAGAACTGAAAGCGTTCAGCCGCGGGCAACTGCAGCTTCAGAATGACAACGTCACTGCTTGGTTTGATAATGGCATTTACACGGCAAGGCACCTTGCGAATCGCAATATCACCGGCGCCTTGGACTTCACGCGCTTCAATGAGGAGGTCTGATTGAGGGTGGGAGCAGCAAAATAAAATACCGCCAGCAGTTTCATCCGCCTTAGAAAGAGCACTTTCACTATGCTGTCCGTGGGTCACTTGACCTTCTACGACTTTGCCTTTGCAGGAGCCACAAGCACCATTTTTGCAGCCATAAGGAAGATTGATTCCTTGACGTAGCGCGGCCTCCAGGACATTTTCATCTGGATTGACGGTAAATTGTTTGCCGCTCGTTTTGAGCGTGACTTGATAAGACACTCTCATTCCTTTCAATAAATCGTTACGATGTCACTTATGCAATCTTTTGGTAAACCTTCAATCCTGATTATTGGCTGCGGAGATATTGGTCTTCGGGTGGCCAAGCAGCTCTCGCGAAGTCATCGTGTTTTTGCACTTACTTCTCAGCAGAGTCGCTTTCAGGAATTGAGGGAGGTTGGCGCGACTCCTATTTTGGGCAACCTGGATCAACCAGAGTCTTTATGGCGCCTGGCCGGTTTAGCTCAAACCGTGATTCATTTGGCACCACCTCAAAATAGTGGAAATCGTGATTGCCGAACCCGCAACCTAATTCGAATTTTAGCCCAAGGCTCTAATGCTGTCAGACGTCTGATCTACATCAGCACTACAGGTGTCTATGGGGATCATCGTGGTGCCAAAGTGAGTGAAATTACTCCAGTAAACCCCCAAAGTGAACGCGCCAAAAGAAGGGTGGATGCCGAGCGAGTACTACGTTTATGGGGTCCTGCAAATGGCGTGGCCGTAACCATTTTGCGTGTCCCTGGAATTTACGCCACCGACCGTTTACCAATAGAGCGACTAGAGTCCAAAACACCAGCGCTAGTCGCCGAAGAGGATGCCTACTCTAACCATATCCAAAGTGATGATTTAGCAAGGTTGGTTTGTGCGGCGGTGTATCACGGCAAACCTCAGCGCATCATTAATGCCTGCGATGGTGGTGAAACGAAGATGGGCGATTACTTTGATGAAGTAGCTGATGCCTTTGGGCTACAAAGACCGGCTCGATTACCTGGCAATGAGTTGCAGAAAATTGTCAGCCCGATGCTGTGGTCATTTATGCGCGAATCTCGTAGAGTGACTAATGCGCGCTTACATGAACTTAAAACACCACTGCGCTATCCAAGCGTAGGACATTTTCTTAAAACTATTTCCAAGAATCCTTAAGCCCAACAGTACGGTTAAATACTGGCTTGCCAGGCTGGCAATCTTTTTGGTCAGCAACAAAGTAACCATGGCGTTCAAACTGAAAGCGATCTTCAGGCTTAGCATCTTTCATGCAGGGCTCTAAATAAGCGGCAATGGTTTGCTTGGAGTTAGAGTTGATTGCATCCAGGAAATTCTTATCACCGCTGTCTGGATGAGGGTCGCTAAAGAGGTGATCATAAAGACGCACTTCAGTAGGAATAGCCTCAGCGGCGCTGATCCAATGAATATTGCCCTTAACCTTATAGTTATTGGAGCCTGGGGTCCCGCTCTTGCTATCAGGGAAGTGAGTCACATTAACTTGCGTGACATTGCCGTGCGCATCAGTTTCAAAGCCAGTGCACTCGACTACAAAGCCATGGCGTAAGCGAACGCGACTACCGGGTTGATCGCCAATTGGCGGATACAGTCTGAAGAACCCTTTGATTGGTTCTTGCATAAAGTCATCTGCTTCAATCCATAGTTCGCGGGTGAAATTAAACTCACGATTACCCCATTCTGGATGATTAGGGTGACGTGGTGCAGAACAGGCCTCTTTTGCTGAAGCATCAAAGTTTTCTACTACGAGCTTGAGTGGTTTTAGTACTGCGGTAGCGCGTGGTGCTCTAACTTCAAGATCATCGCGTAGGGCCTGATCGAGAGTGCTCATATCAATCCAACTGTCTGCCTTTGAAACACCAATGCGTTCACAGAACAAACGAATGCTTTCTGGGGTGTAGCCGCGACGACGTATGCCTACGATGGTTGGCATACGTGGATCATCCCAGCCTTCAACATGCTTCTCTTCTACCAGTTGCAATAACTTGCGTTTGCTGGTGATCGTGTAGGTCAGATTGAGGCGAGCGAATTCATACTGATGCGGTACTGGATCTTTAAATACGCCCAATTCTTTTAGAGAATTCACAATCCAGTCATATAGCGGACGGTTGTTCTCAAACTCCAGTGTGCATATGGAATGGGAGACGTTCTCTAAGGCATCGGAGATGCAATGTGTGAAGTCATAAAGCGGGTAAATACACCACTTGCTGCCGGTACGATGGTGATCCGTATGGCGGATGCGATAAACCACAGGGTCACGCATCACGATGTTCGGGTGTGCCATATCAATCTTCAAGCGAAGAACATGCTCACCATCTTTGAATTTGCCATCGCGCATCTCGCGAAATAGTTGCAGATTTTCTTCTGGACTACGATCGCGATAAGGACTGTTTTTTCCTACCTGCCCAAAGTTGCCGCGATTGGTATGGATGTCATCAGCACTCTGGCTATCAACATACGCTTTGCCATTTTGAATCAAAATTTCGGCAAACTCATAGAGGCGATCAAAGTAATCGCTTGCATGATAAAGATGAGTTCCCCAATCAAAGCCTAACCACTTCACTGCATCCAAAATACTATCGGCATACTCAACATCTTCTTTGACTGGATTGGTATCGTCCAGACGCATATTGCAGCGCGCGCCACCTACTTGATTGTTGTAATCAGCAGCCAAGCCAAAGTTCAAACAAATGCTTTTAGCGTGACCAATGTGTAAATATCCATTCGGCTCAGGCGGAAAACGGGTGATGATTGATGGGATAGACTCACCAGCTAAATTGGTGCGCTGTGAAAAAGCGCCGCTTGCCAAGTCATGATCAATGATCTGACGTAAGAAGTTAGACGGTTCGGCTACAGCGCCGGTATTTGCTTTGGAGGGTTTGCTATCTTGGGACATAGCCACATTGTAGAGAAAACCCTTGGCCCATAAAGAAAAAGCCCGCAAACTGCTGCGGGCTTGTTTCTGAAGAGGTGGCGGGAATTAATCTTCCACAAACGCCTCTTCGCGAGTCTTCTTCACCGCTGGCAGAGCCACGATCACTACCAAAAGGGCTGCTGCAATGAGTAGACCTAAGGAAAGTGGGCGGGTTACAAAAGTGGAGAAGTCACCACGAGATAACAATAGGGCGCGACGGAAGTTCTCTTCCATCATTGGCCCGAGCACGAAGCCCAACAACAATGGAGGTGGTTCGCAACCCAGTTTGAAGAACAGGTAACCAATCAAGCCAAAGCCTGCAGTTACATAAACATCAAACACGGTGTTATTTACGGTGTACACGCCGATACAGCAGAACACCAAAATTGCTGGGTAGAGGAAGCGATAAGGAATCTTCAGGAGCTTTACCCAGATACCAATCAAAGGCAAGTTCAAGAGAATCAACATCACGTTACCAATCCACATGGAGGCAATCAGGCCCCAGAACAAAGCTGGGTTGCTGGTCATTACCTGTGGACCTGGTTGAATGTTATGAATAGTCATCGCACCAACCATCAAAGCCATAACAGCATTTGGTGGGATGCCTAATGTGAGCAATGGAATGAATGAGGTTTGAGCAGCAGCGTTATTTGCGGCCTCAGGACCGGCAACACCCTCAATCGCACCTTTGCCAAACTCATGGCTGTACTTAGAGGATTTTTTCTCTACAGAGTAAGCGCCGAAAGCTGCAAGCGCTGCGCCGCCGCCTGGCAAGATACCTAGGATTGAGCCAATCGTTGTGCCGCGCAAGATTGATGGAATCATGCGCTTCACATCATTCTTGGTAGGAACCATACTGGTGAGTTTGTTGAGGAAGCCTTCATCATCGCCAGACTTTTCAAGGTTACCCATGATTTCAGCGAAACCGAACACGCCCATCGCAACAGCTACGAAACCGATACCGTCACTCAATTCAGGAATATCAAACGCATAGCGAGATACACCAGAGTTCACGTCTGTACCAATCAAGCCCATTAATAGACCCAAGATGATCATGCCAATCGCTTTGATCAAAGAACCTGATGCCAAAACAACAGCACCGATCAAACCTAAGACCATTAATGAGAAGTATTCAGCAGGGCCAAACTTAAATGCGAGTTGAGAAAGTGGTGCAGCAAATGCAGCTAAAACCAAAGTAGCAACGCAACCTGCGAAGAATGAACCCATACCAGCAGTAAACAAGGCAACACCAGCTCGACCATTTCTAGCCATTTGGTAGCCATCGATCGCGGTCACCACCGACGACGTCTCCCCCGGAATGTTGAGCAAAATCGCTGTGGTAGATCCGCCGTACTGTGAGCCGTAATAAATACCAGCCAACATAATCAAAGCGGCAATTGGAGGCAGAGCATAGGTAGCAGGCAACAACATCGCAATCGTTGCGATAGGGCCAAGACCTGGCAGTACGCCAATCAATGTTCCCAAGATACAGCCGATCAGGCAGTACATCAGGTTTTGTAATGTAAACGCGGTATCAAAACCGAGAGCTAGGTTTGTAAATAAATCCATTTTTCAGAGTCCCGGTTCGTTATTGTTGTAGGAATGCAGGCAGGAGCGGGAACTGAAGTTTCAGACCGACTACAAACACTGAATAAGTAAATGTCACTAAGAAGGCTGCATTAATCGCAGTACCTTTCCAAGTAAATTCTCTGCTTGCGCTAGCGGCAACAAAAACCAAAACCACTACTGCAATCAAGAATCCAAGACGTGGAAGCAACAAGCCGTAGAGCACCACCGCGCCGGTAATTTGCGCCATGATGCGCCAATTAAATTTAGGGATGGATTCAATTGCAGCTTTGGCACCAAAGGCCTTAACTGCTACTAGAACGCCCAATAGGAACATTAAAATGCCCAAATAGAACGGGAAATAGCCGGGACCCATTTTGGCGGCGGTTCCCATTGGGTAATTTGTGGCCATGATGGCGAAGAAGAGGCCAATGACCATATACATGATCCCGGCCCCAAAATCCCGTTGATTGCGAATTTTCAAGTTGCTCTCCTTATTGTCGACTCAGATGCCGATTTTTATTGATGTTGTGGGATTGTAAGGCAGGTTTAGGGCTTCTACCTTAGCGTTTGCCCTATGCTAGTGCCAATGCGATAATTATCGGCATGAAAGTCTCCCAAATTCGCCAGGCTTACCTGGATTTCTTCGCCCAAAAAGGCCACCAAATAGTCCCGTCCAGCCCTGTGGTTCCTGGGGATGACCCAACCTTGCTATTTACCAATGCGGGTATGAATCAGTTTAAGGACGTGTTTTTAGGGTTCGATAAGCGCCCTTATAACCGTGCTACGACTGCTCAAAAGTGCATCCGGGCAGGCGGAAAACACAATGACTTGGATAACGTGGGCTATACCGCCCGCCACCACACCTTTTTTGAAATGCTGGGAAATTTCTCGTTTGGGGACTATTTCAAGAAAGATGCCATTCAGTTTGCCTGGGACTTATTGACCCAGACATTTAAGTTGCCCAAAGAAAAGCTCTTGGTAACGGTGTACGCCGAAGATGATGAGGCTTTTGAGATTTGGAATAAACAAATAGGTGTCCCAGCCGATCGCATTATTCGCATTGGCGATAACAAGGGCGCACGCTATGCATCAGACAACTTTTGGATGATGGGTGACACAGGCCCATGCGGACCATGCACTGAGATTTTTTATGATCACGGTGACCACATTGCTGGCGGCCCTCCTGGAAGCCCGGATGAAGATGGCGATCGTTATATTGAAATTTGGAATAACGTTTTCATGCAGTTCAACCGAGATGAAGCAGGTGTGATGCATCCACTGCCTAAGCCGAGCGTTGATACCGGCATGGGTCTTGAGCGTATTGCTGCAGTGTTGCAGCACGTTCACTCCAATTATGAAATTGACCTCTTCGTCAATCTCCTCAAGGCTTCGAAGGAAGCGGTAGATGCTGCTGGCGGTGAAAATTGCGATGCAGATAGCCCTTCACTCAAAGTGATTGCCGATCATATTCGTGCATGTAGTTTCATCGTAGTGGACGGTGTGATTCCAGGTAATGCGGGGCGCGGGTATGTCTTACGTCGTATTGCGCGTCGTGCAATCCGTCACGGTTATAAATTAGGTGCACGCAAACCATTCTTCTATCAATTAGTTCCTGCGCTTGTTAAAGAGATGGGTGATGCCTATCCAGAGTTGCGTGCTGCACAAGATAAGGTGAGTGAAGTTATCAAACAAGAAGAAGAGCGCTTCTTCCAAACCATTGCTAACGGCATGGAAATTCTGGATGGTGCTTTAGCAGGTGGTGCAAAAGTGGTTGATGGTGAAACTGCTTTCCGCCTGCACGACACTTTTGGCTTCCCATTGGATTTAACGGCCGACGTTTGTCGTGAGCGTGGTGTGACAGTGGATGGTGAGGGCTTTGAAGTAGCGATGCAAAAGCAACGCGATCAAGCTAGGGCGGCTGGTAAGTTCAAGGTTGCTCAAGGTTTGGACTACAAGGGCGCACCCACCCAGTTTCATGGCTATGACACCTTAAAGCATGAGGGCGCTAAAGTAACTGCCCTTTACGTAGATGGTTCAGCAGTGCCATCCGTGAAAGCGGGTGATGCAGCCGTGATTGTTTTGGATAACACTCCGTTTTATGCCGAATCTGGTGGCCAGGTTGGCGATAAGGGTGAGCTTCGCAATGAGAGTATCCGTTTTGCAGTCGAAGATACCTTCAAGATTCAAGCGGATGTATTTGGTCATCAAGGAGAAGTACTTGAGGGCGAACTCAAGGTGGGCGACTCAATCAATGCATTAGTTGATACACAGCAAAGAGCTGACACAATGCGCAACCATAGCGCAACGCATATTTTGCATAAAGCATTGCGTGAAGTGCTTGGCGATCATGTGCAGCAAAAAGGTTCTTTGGTGGACGCTACTAAGACCCGTTTTGACTTTACACACAATGCACCGATTACCTTGGAACAGATACGTCGCATCGAAGATATTGTTAACCAAGAGATTTTGGAAAATACACCGACTTCGGGCAAGGTTATGTCTTTAGAAGATGCGCAAAAGACTGGCGCCATGATGCTCTTTGGTGAGAAGTACGGTGATGAAGTACGCGTGCTCGAGATTGGTAGTTCTAAAGAGCTCTGTGGTGGCACGCACGTGTCCCGCACTGGTGACATTGGCAGCTTAAAGATTGTTTCTGAAGGCGGCGTTGCTGCTGGCATTCGCCGGGTTGAAGCCGTGACCGGTAATAACGCATTGCAATTCTTGCAAGGCTTGGAAGACAAGATTAATGAAGCTGCAGCAATTCTGAAAACTCATCCTGGTGATTTGGTGAATCGCGTTGCGCAACTTCAAGAAAGTCTGCGTCAAGCAGAGCGTGATTTAGAAAAAGTGAATTCTAAATTGGCTGCGAGCCAAGGTGATGAACTGGCTGGTCAAGCAATTGATGTCAATGGCATCAAGGTATTGGCTGCTCGTTTGGATGGCGCTGATGCAGGCGTGCTCCGTGAAACGATGGATGCCCTTAAAGCTAAGCTCAAAACTGCAGCTATTGTGCTGGCATCAGTTCAGGGCGATAAAGTTAGCTTGATTGCTGGTGTAACAGCTGATTCGATTGGCAAAGTTAAAGCAGGCGACCTCGTGAACTTTGTGGCTCAGCAAGTGGGCGGCAAAGGTGGTGGCAAGCCTGAGATGGCGATGGCTGGCGGCACAGATCCAAGTAAGTTAGGGGCTGCTTTGGCAGGCGTTAAAGACTGGGTGGCAAGTAAATGAGTGATGCTCTAAATATCCCCTTCAATGCAGAGGTTGATGCCATTGGTATGAACTGCCCATTACCAATTTTGCGCACCAAAAAAGCTTTGGCAACGATGCAGTCAGGCGAGGTCTTAAAGATTAAGGCTACTGATGCTGGTGCTGCTCATGACTTTCCGGCTTTTGCTAAGCAAACCGGAAACGAGCTAATTGCCAGTGCTACTGAAGGTGATGTGCTGGTGTTTTTCATGAAGCGCAGGTAGTAGCTCTCAATCCCAATAAAGAAGGCAGAGATCTCTCTGCCTTTTTTGCTTTAGTGGAGGATGATTAAGTCAATGAGCGGCTCTTGAGGTAAGCAGCAAAGTCAGCAGAGACTTCGGGGTGGCGCAGGGCAAACTCGACTGAAGCCTTGAGGTAGCCCAACTTACTGCCACAGTCATAACGCACACCATCGTACTCATAAGCAAATACAGGCTCTTCTTTGAGTAAAGAGGCAATGGCATCAGTCAACTGAATCTCGCCACCCGCACCAGGCTTGAGATTGCGAATATGGGTAAAGATATCGGAGGAGAGAACGTAACGTCCTACAACCGCCAAATTAGACGGCGCATCTTTTGGTTGTGGCTTTTCTACAATACCGTTGAGGCGATAGATACCTTTGGCAACTTCGGCGCCAGAAACGATTCCATAAGAGCTGCTCTTAGCGGGATCAATTTTTTCAACTGCAACTACAGATCCATTTTGCTCATCAAAAACTTTTAGCATTTGCTTGAGAACCGGAGGCTGGCCATCCAATAAGTCGTCAGCCAAGATAATGGCAAATGGCTCATCACGCACCAACTTCTCTGCGCACAAAACCGCATGACCCAATCCAAGCGCTTCAGGTTGGCGTACATATACGCAATCTACGTGGCTAGGCTTAACACTGCGAACAATTTCAAGAAGAGCCTGTTTATTTTTGGCCTCTAATTCAGCCTCGAGCTCATATGCTTTGTCAAAGTGATCTTCAATAGCGCGTTTACTGCGACCTGTAACAAAAATCATTTCAGTAATGCCGGCGGCGATTGCCTCTTCAACGGCGTATTGAATGAGCGGCTTATCCACTACATTCAGCATTTCCTTTGGGCTAGCTTTCGTTGCCGGCAAAAAGCGTGTGCCTAAACCCGCAACAGGAAAGACTGCTTTGGTGACGGCTTTAGTGTTTAACGGCATATGGCTTCCAATCGCTTTATTTGGCTGCAGATTATTTAAGACGCTCTAATTGTGCAACAAGCTTCTCATGGTTTTGCTCAAAACCAGCAAGACGCTGTTTTTCTTGGGAAACAACTTCGGCTGGGGCGCGAGCCACAAAGCTTTCGTTGGTTAGCTTTCCCTTAGCTTTGTTGATTTCATTCGCCAAGCGCTCGATCTCTTTGCCAAGACGAATGCGTTCAGCAGCAACATCCACTTCAATCTTGAGTAGCAGCTTGATGTCTCCTACTAGGGCAATAGGGGCGCCGGGAGCATCTTTTTCCAAGGCAGATTCATCGCTGTAAATCTTAACCTCGGTGAGTTTGGCAAGTGCCATCAAATAAGGCGTGGCTTTTGCAAGGAATTCTTCTGGACCATAAATCCAAAGCGGTACTTTTTGACCCGGGGGAACCTGCATCTCGCCACGTAAATTTCTGCAAGCATCAACAATCGCTTTAATTTGCGCAACCCAAGCTTCGCTTTGCTCATCGATCTTCTCGGGCTGAGCAACGGGATAAGGTTGTAGTGCAATCGTTTGCTTAGTTTGTTTGGCCAATTCTTTGCCGGACTTCGGACCAACTGTTTGCCAAAGTGTTTCGGTAATGAATGGAATTAATGGATGCGCCATGCGCAAGATTGTTTCTAGAACGCGCAACAGGGTGCGACGGGTAGCGCGTTGCTGTGCAGGGGTACCAGTTTGAAGCTGTACCTTAGCAAGCTCCAAATACCAATCGCAGTACTCATCCCAAACAAATTGGTAGATGCTGCTCGCAATGTTGTCAAAGCGATAGTTCTCAAAACCTTTGGCTACATCAGCTTCAGTTCTTTGGAGTTGAGAGACGATCCATTTGTCAGCGGGCGAAAAATCTAAATAGCCGTCAGGACCACATTGGTTGTCGCATGGCGCTAAACCATTGTCTTCATCGCTGCCAGAGCAGTTCATTAGTACAAAGCGTGTGGCATTCCAAAGTTTGTTGCAGAAATTGCGATAGCCTTCGCAACGCTTTTGATCAAAATTAATGTTGCGACCAAGTGACGCCAAAGAGGCAAAGGTAAAACGCAGTGCATCTGTACCAAAAGCTGGGATGCCATCCGGAAATTCTTTTTTGGTTTTCTTGCTAATGCTCTCAGCTTGCTTGGGGTTCATGAGACCAGTAGTTCTCTTACCCACTAGCTCTTCAATCTGAATGCCGTCAATCAAATCGATTGGATCCAAAGTATTGCCTTTGGACTTGCTCATCTTCTGACCTTCGGCATCGCGTACTAGTCCATGGACATAGACGGTATGAAATGGCACTTTTCCAGTGAAGTGGCAGGTCATCATGACCATGCGCGCTACCCAGAAGAAGATGATGTCAAAGCCAGTAACCAGTACAGACGAAGGTAAGAAGTGATTTAAAGCGGGCGTTTCATCTGGCCAGCCTAAAGAGCTAAATGGCACCAGAGCCGAGCTAAACCAGGTATCTAGAACATCAGGATCGCGATTGAGCTTGCCGGTATAGCCCGCTGCCGCTGCTTTGGCTTTAGCCTCTTCTTCAGAGCGCCCTACAAATATCTGCCCATCATCACCGTACCAGGCAGGAATTTGATGGCCCCACCAGAGTTGGCGGGAGATACACCAGTCCTGAATATTTTCTAACCACTGGGTATAAGTGTTGATCCAATTTTCTGGAACAAGTTTGATGTCACCCTTAGTGACAGCATCTAAGGCAGCGCCAGCAATGGATGAGCCGGGTTGATATTTGTTGTCCGGACTTGGTTTAGACATTGCCACAAACCACTGGTCAGTCAACATTGGCTCAATGATGGTTTGGGTGCGATCACCACGTGGCACCATTAACTTATGCGGCTGAACTTTTTCTAATAAGCCAGCAGACTCTAAATCAGCAACAACTTGTTTGCGTGCGGCAAAACGTTCCATGCCTTGATAGGCAGCAGGAGCGTTCTCATTAATCTTTGCATCCAGAGTGAGGATGTTGATCATTGGTAATTGATGACGTTGGCCTACTGCATAGTCATTAAAGTCATGTGCAGGAGTCACCTTTACAACGCCAGTACCAAAGTTCAAATCAACGTAGTCATCTGCAATGATCGGAATTTCACGATCACACAAAGGCAAGTCAACGGACTTGCCAATGAGGTGTTTATAACGTTCGTCTTCTGGGTTCACCATCACGGCAACGTCGCCTAGCAAGGTTTCAGGGCGGGTAGTCGCGACTGTGAGGTGACCAGAGCCGTCAGTCAATGGATAGCGAATGTGCCACATCGAGCCATCTTCTTCTTCACTCACTACTTCTAAGTCGGAGACTGCGGTACCTAAAACGGGATCCCAGTTCACTAAACGTTTGCCGCGATAGATCAAGCCTTGTTCGTGTAAACGTACAAATACTTCCACTACTGCTTTGGACATCTTGCTGTCCATTGTGAAATATTCTTTGCCCCAATCAATCGATGCGCCTAAGCGACGAATTTGTCTAGTAATCGTGTTGCCAGAAGTTTCTTTCCACTCCCACACCTTTTCTAAAAACTTCTCACGACCTAAATCATGACGAGATACTTTTTGTGCATCAAGTTGGCGTTCAACAACAATTTGAGTAGCAATACCTGCATGATCAGTACCCGGTACCCATAAGGTGTTTTTGCCAGACATTCGTGCGTGGCGCACCAAGCCATCCATGATGGTTTGATTAAAAGCGTGACCCATGTGCAGGGTGCCGGTAACGTTTGGCGGGGGTAACTGAATCGAAAAATCACCCTTGCCCTCATCCATGGTGGCATCGGCAATACCACGACGCTCCCACTCTGGACCCCAGTAGGCCTCTATCGGGGCAGGTTCATAAGATTTGGCGAGCTCGTCTGCAGAGCTGGCCGCTGGTGAATTAGGGGTATTTGAGGCATTTGGCATAAGAGGCAAATTATAATTGGGCTGATGTACTCAGACTTGCTCGCGAACCTCAATCCAGAACAGCGCGAGGCAGTGACCCTCCCGCCCGTAAATGAAAATGGCCAAGCCCAATCAGCCTTGATTTTGGCTGGGGCAGGGAGCGGCAAGACCCGCGTCCTCACCACCCGTATAGCGTGGTTGATTCAGACCGGCCAGGTATCTCCTATTGGCGTCCTAGCGGTGACCTTTACCAATAAGGCCGCCAAAGAGATGATGTTGCGCCTAAGTGCCATGCTGCCGATTAACACCCGTGGCATGTGGATTGGTACCTTTCACGGCTTATGTAACCGATTATTGAGGGCTCACCACAAAGAAGCAGGTTTGCCATCAACTTTTCAGATTCTGGATACCCAGGATCAACTCTCTGCGATTAAGCGTCTTTTAAAGGGCTTAAAAGTCGATGATGAGAAATATCCCGCCAAGCAGCTGCAATACTTTATTGCTCATGCCAAAGAGCGCGGCCAGCGTGCAAAAGATTTATCTGTTGGCGATGACTTTCAGGCTAAGCTGGCACAGCTCTACGCCGCTTACGATGAGCAATGCCAACGTGAAGGCGTAGTAGATTTTGCTGAGCTCTTATTGCGTAGTTATGAATTACTCAAATACAGCGAAGCAATTCGCACGCATTACCAAGAGCGCTTCCGTCATATTTTGATTGATGAGTTTCAAGATACGAATGCCTTGCAATATGCATGGCTCAAATTATTGTCGGGCCATGATGCAAGTCGCATCAATGTGAGTGGCATGGGTAGCAGTTCCGTTTTTGCTGTTGGTGATGATGACCAAAGTATTTATGCATTCCGTGGTGCTGATGTAGAAAACATGCGCCTCTACGAAAAGCAATATCACCCGCTCATGGTGAAGCTAGAGCAGAACTATCGTTCCCATGGCCATATTCTGGATACCGCAAATCATCTGATTGCTAACAACTCAGAGCGTCTTGGTAAAAACCTACGCACCGATGCTGGTCATGGCGAGCCTGTCCGAATTTATGAAGCTCCTAGCGATCATGCCGAGGCTGCTTGGTTGGTAGATGAGATCAAGGCTTTAGTAAATAGCGGCATTAAACGTACTGAAGTAGCTTTGCTCTATCGTAGTAACGCTCAGTCACGCATCATTGAGCACGCTTTATTTTCTGCAGGCATTCCGTATCGTGTGTATGGTGGTTTACGCTTCTTTGAGCGTGCTGAAATCAAACATGCGCTAGCGTATTTACGTTTGCTTGAGAATCCAAATGACGATACTTCTTTTTCTCGAGTGGTGAATTTCCCGACTCGCGGAATTGGGGCGCGCTCAATCGAAGCGTTGCAAGATGCAGCAAGAGCACAGCAATGTTCTTTATATTTGGCAGCTTCCACATTAGAAGGTAAGGCGGGCGCAGCTTTGAGTGGGTTTGTTCGCTTAGTGGATCATATGCGTGAGGCAACTCGTCATAACACGTTGCCAGAAACGGTTGAGTTTGTAATTCAGCATAGCGGCTTGATCCAGCACTATCTTTCTGAGCGTGAGGGGCAAGATCGCGTAGAGAACTTGCAAGAATTGATTAACGCAGCAACCGCATTCATTGCCGAAGAGGGTTATGGCCAAGATGCCGCGGCTGCTATGTTGCCAGGTGAGAATGCTCCAGGAGTGGTGGAAGTCTCTCCATTGGCTGCATTCCTGTCACACGCTTCCCTAGAGGCTGGCGATAACCAGGCTCAGGCTGGCCAAGATGCCGTGCAGCTGATGACCGTCCACTCAGCTAAGGGCTTAGAGTTCACCTCTGTCTTTATTACCGGTCTTGAGGAGGGTTTATTTCCTCATGAGAACAGTGTGAACGAACAGAATGGGCTAGAGGAAGAACGTCGCTTAATGTATGTGGCGATTACTCGCGCCAAAGAACGACTCTATTTATCGCATACCCAATCACGTATGTTGCATGGTCAGGTACGCTACAACATGCCTTCCCGCTTCTTGGAAGAGCTGCCCTCTGATTCATTGAAGTGGCTTACGCCTAAAGCAAGAGATGCACGTTGGGGTGGGGGTAATACAAGATCTGGATCTACCTGGCAAGACGGCTATACCCGTCAACGTGAATACGAGTCGAATGATTTTTTTGATTCAGGCTCTGATCGTCAAAGGCCTGCTAAGCGAGTTGGCTCTGCTTCTATGGAAGTGAAGAGACTGGCTTCACCCCCACGTGGAAATTACCCATTCACTATCGGACAAAATGTTTTCCACACCAAGTTTGGTGAGGGGCGCGTGACTGGTTTAGAGGGTGTTGATGCAGACGCTAGAGCGCAAGTAAATTTCAAGCGTCACGGTATTAAATGGCTACAGTTGAGTATTGCGAAGCTTGCTGCGATTGACTGAAGAATTGAGTTAGACAGGCATCACAACTTCATTGTCAGTGAAGCAAGCTTTCCAGGTCGCATAAAAAGAGCAGTGCATCACAGTGAGTCCAGCCATAGAGATGGGCGCAATGATGTAAGAGGCTACTTGCCCCAAATTAATGGCATCAAAGATCATGCCGATAGTTAGGGGGATCGCAATCAGAATTGCACTCCAAATGGACAGATACAAAAAGAATGCTGCTTTATTGGACCAGCACGCTAAGGCGCTTGAGAATAGGGCTTGAGGCACTGACATATCTTCCCAGGCAACCAGCACTGGTGAAAACCACATCAACATCGCCACAGGCACATACAACATCGCGCCAAAGAAAAGCACTAGATAAACTTGGCGAAGAGCCTCCGGAGTGATGGGTTTGTCACTCGTCATTAGGGGGAGGAGCAACTCAAAGTCAACCAAGAGGCTTAAGATAAAGCTTAGCAATACAATCATTGCGGCATATACCAAGCCTAATTGCAAAATTCTTTTTCGGACAATCGGGCTAGACTTTAATGCTGCCATGTAGACTGAAGGTTTAATGCGCTCTTTTTGAATGGCTTGACGACAAGCCGTCATAAATCCTACCGATAAGGTAGGCGTAAGGAGTAGCACTGCAAAAACACCGATGACTGGGATGATGACTGCCAGTTGGGCCGCAAATACGTACATAAAGACCAGCATTAAGAATCCCAAAGGATTCTGTTTGAATAGCCAAATACCCTGTCTTATCCAGGTATAGCCTTCTTTTGGAGCTACGTAATTGAGTTTCATAGGGATCGTCGGCTTAAGAGTATGCGTTCAAAGTGCGTGGGATCATGGGGTGTCAGCATTTGTGCATCACGGGGTAAATAGAAATCCCATAATCTAGAAACCCAGAAGCGCAAAGCAGCTGCACGCAACATTAAAGGCCAGCTAGCTTGCTCTTCTTTGGTGAGCGGCCGAACCGATTGGTAAGCCTTCATAAATGCATCCAAGCGTGCGGGCTCTAGATCTTGTTTGTTGTCGGCAAGACACCAATCGTTAGCGGTTACAGCAATATCGAACAACCATTTATCGGTGCCCGCAAAGTAAAAGTCAAAGAAGCCACCCAATTGGTCTTGGGATACATCTGAACCCTTTGGATCAAATAAGACATTGTCACGAAATAAATCGCAATGGCTCGCGCCTTGTGGCAAAACATCATACGTGCCTGATGAAAAGAATTCTTCTTGAGTTTTGAGCTCATGAGTAATGAGTTCTTTTTGCGAAGTATTTAAGTGCGGCAATACTGAAGGAATCGTTTTTTGCCACCAATCGAGGCTGCGAAGATTCTCTTGGTACTTTGAAAAATCTTTTCCTGCCAAATGCATCTTTGCTAGCATCTCGCCAACTAGTGCGCAGTGATTAGACTCAGGTTGCAACCTAGAAAGACCTGGAAGCTTGGTGACAATAGCTGCAGGCTTGCCCTTTAGGGTGAACAGAATATCGCCCTGCTTATTTTCAATTGGCTTGGGAACTGGGACGCCTTTGTTTGCAAGGTGGCGCATCAGCTCTAAATAAAAAGGAAGCTGCTGTGCAGTCAACCTTTCAAAGATGGTTAAAACATATTCCTGCTTCTTGCCATCCTTAGTAGTGTCTAAGAAAAAATTCGAGTTTTCAATACCGCCATGAATACCGCGTATTTCACTAGCTTGGCCAATGTTAAAGTCTTGATCAATCCATTGAGCAATGTCCTCAAGTTTGATCGGAGTAAATACGGCCATAAACTAATTTGACTAAATGAATTAAACGATTTTTATCTAAGGGGGATGCTGATGCTTGGAACGCTAATCAGATCAGTTTCTTTTGGAGGCCCTGGCATCACTGATGTAGGTGGAGCCATTTCATAGCTGGTGTAAGGCGTTTTGACATCTACCTGTGTTGGAGCATTTACGTCTTTGTATTCGGTAACGGTAGTTCCGTTTTTATCCTTGTACTGAAAGTTGGGTTTGCGCTGTTCAGGGGTATTCATAGCGCCTGCCGGACTTACGGTTGGGGCAAGCGGTTGATTGTTGATGCGGTTTAATTCCGATGGGCTTAATGCCTGGCTGTTATTCTGAGCGTGAGCTGAAGTTGCACTCAAAAGTACAAAAACTACCAAAAAGCTAGCAATAGCCAGGGTTTGGTTCATGGAGTGACTAATTAAGTTCATTAAATAATGCATTTTTTCACCTTTTTAAGCCCACTCTCGGTCGGTTCCTTAACCAGACCTGTAGGCAATTCACAACTAGATTGTACGATTGCGGTATGACTAAACATAGACTCTTGTTGGTAGACGGCTCTAGCTACCTCTATCGTGCCTTCCACGCCATGCCAGACCTCAGAAATGGGGCTGGAGAGCCTACTGGGGCTATCTACGGCATGGTCAATATGATGCGCAGGGCCCGCTCTGAGCTCAAAGCCGACCATATTGCCTGTGTTTTTGATGCCAAGGGCAAAACCTTTCGTGATGAAATGTACTCTGATTACAAGGCCCATCGCTCCCCCATGCCTGAAGACCTGGTTAAGCAGATTGAGCCTATTCATGCCATGGTCAAAGCATTAGGTTGGCCTGTGCTCATGGTGAGCGGTGTCGAGGCGGATGACGTGATTGGCACTTTGGCTTGCCAAGCTACTCAAGCTGGATGGGAAACCATTATTTCCACTGGAGACAAAGATTTAGCGCAATTGGTAAATCCTTCCGTCACTCTAATTAATACGATGACAAATGAGAAGTTAGATATTGCTGGCGTTAAAGAAAAGTTTGGCGTGCCTCCTGAATTGATTGTCGATTATTTATCCATCATCGGCGATGCCGTCGATAACGTGCCGGGCGTTCCGAAAGCAGGACCAAAGACAGCAAATAAATGGCTAGCAGAATTTGGCAATCTCGATAACTTAATGGCTAATGCCGATCAAGTTAAGGGTGTGGTTGGCGAAAATCTTCGCGCCTCACTCGATTGGTTGCCGCACGCTCGTCAACTGATTACTGTAAAAACAGATTGCGATTTATCTCCTCACCTGCCTGGGCTAGATGATTTGCATGCGAAGTCAGAAGATGCCCCTTTGCTGCGGGAGTTATTTGAGCGCTATGCATTTAAGACTTGGTTGCGTGATGTAGAAAAACAGCTTACAGGCCCAACAGATAAGGGTGAGGCACCTGCATTTGATTTGGCGGGAAGCCCAATTACCGCTTCCGAAAATGCTTCAGGTGAAGAAAAAAAGACTCGCGTGATTGCGAGCGCGCCAACTAAAGATTTATCACAAGAAACTCGCGACTCTCAAGATGCTATAGAGCGTAACTATGAGTGTGTGGTCGATGAAGTTGGACTGGAGAAGTGGTTAAAAAAGATTGAGTCTTCCGCATTGACTGCAGTGGATACAGAAACTACTAGTCTCGATGCGTTAGCAGCAGAGCTTGTGGGTATTTCTTTATCAGTAAAGCCAGGGGAGGCTTGCTATATTCCGGTTGCTCATCGCAATGGCGAGGTACAACTAGATCGTGATTTGGTGTTGGCGCGTATGAAGTCTTGGTTAGAAAGTGAGGCACATTTAAAGGTCGGGCAAAACCTCAAGTACGACGCTCATATCTTCGCTAATTACGGCATCACATTAAAAGGCGTTGCATTCGATACCTTGCTCGAATCATATGTACTCGAGTCCCATCTGCCACACAATATGGATAGCTTGGCTGAGCGTCATCTGGGTATGAAAACCATTCGCTATGAAGAGGTATGCGGCAAAGGGGTTCATCAGATTGGCTTTGATCAGGTAGATCTGAAGATTGCAACCGACTATGCGGCTGAAGATGCGGATATTACATTGCGTCTTCACCTGGAGCTCTGGCCTCAAATTCAGGAAAGCCAAGGCCTACTCTACATTTATGAGAAGGTAGAAATGCCTGCCATGCGTGTACTTGGCATCATGGAGCGCAATGGCATTCGAATTGATTCTGCATTACTCGCAAAACAAGGTCAGCAGGTCGGCAAACGTCTTTTGGAGCTTGAAGGAGAAATCCACAAGCTCGCAGGCCAACCTTTTAATATTCAGTCGCCCAAACAAATTGCAGAGATTTTATTTGGGCAGCTTGAGTTGCCAGTGATTAAAAAGACCCCATCTGGCGCGCCATCTACTGATGAAGAGGTTTTGCAAAAGCTCGCAGAGGATTACCCACTACCAGCACGCATCTTGGACTATCGCAGTTTGGCAAAACTGATGTCGACCTATATTGAGAAGCTGCCTCGCATGGCTGATCCTAAAACCGGTCGTGTGCACACTAATTTTTCTCAAGCTACTGCCGTTACTGGCCGCCTAGCTTCGAGCGATCCAAACTTACAAAACATTCCTGTGCGTACCGAAGAGGGCAGGCGTATACGGGAGGCATTTATTCCGGCAGAAGGTTGCAAATTATTGTCAGCCGATTATTCTCAAATTGAGCTACGCATCATGGCGCACATTGCTGAGGATGAAAATCTCTTAGCTGCATTTAGAGACGGCAAGGATGTTCACCAAGCCACCGCTGCAGAGATCTTTGGTGTTCCTTTGGATGATGTGAATTCTGAGCAACGCCGATACGCCAAGGTGATTAACTTTGGTTTGATCTATGGTATGAGTGCATTTGGTTTGGCGGGTAACTTGGGTATTGAACGATCAGCCGC
The DNA here is from genome assembly GCF_027924165.1 of Polynucleobacter yangtzensis. Classification (NCBI taxonomy): domain Bacteria; kingdom Pseudomonadati; phylum Pseudomonadota; class Betaproteobacteria; order Burkholderiales; family Burkholderiaceae; genus Polynucleobacter; species Polynucleobacter yangtzensis. The sequence goes on along the minus strand of NZ_AP026973.1, from coordinate 1,613,219 downwards.
GCAAAATTACATTGCTAAATACTTTGATCGCTATCCAGGGGTTGCTCAATATATGGAGCGCACCCGTCTTGAAGCTAGAGAGAATGGTTATGTCGAAACGGTTTTTGGGCGCCGCCTTTGGCTGCCCGAGATTAAGGGCTCCAATGGACCCCGTCGCCAGGGTGCTGAACGCGCAGCTATTAATGCCCCAATGCAAGGCACTGCTGCAGACCTCATCAAGTTAGCCATGATTGCTGTAGAAGATTGGCTTGAAAAAGAGCAGTTAAAAACGAAAATGCTGCTTCAGGTACATGATGAATTGGTATTTGATGTACCTCTAGATGAGATTGATCTGCTGCAGGCCAAATTACCCGATTTAATGTGCCATGTGGCTCGATTGAAGGTGCCTTTGGTGGTTAGTATCGGGATTGGCGATAATTGGGAAGAAGCGCATTAAGAATCGTAATAAACATTCAAGCGAGGAGACAAAAAATGAGTAAAGAAATTCAAAATAGTCGACGCAATTTTATGAAGACATCAGCCATTGGCGCTACCGCTCTTGGCGTAGGATTTGTAGCGGCATCTGAGCCAGTTATGGCTGCAGCTATTGAAACTGATTTCAAGGGTCTTAAAGTAGGCGAGCAGATGATTCCAGTAGGTAGCTTTCAGATGCCTGCCTATGTATCTCGTCCTGAAAAAGCAAAGGGTGCTCTACCTATCGTGATCGTGGTGAGTGAGATTTTTGGCGTGCATGAATATATTGCTGACGTCACAAGACGTTTTGCAAAAATGGGTTACCTTGCGATTGCCCCGGAATTTTTTACTCGTGCTGGTGATCCTAATACCTATGGAACGGTAGCTGAAATTCAGCAAAATATTGTTGCAAAAACTCCGGACTCACAGGTTTTGAATGATTTGCAGGCTGCATTAGTTTGGGCTGGCAAAAATGGTGGCGATCTGAAAAAAGTTGGTGTGACTGGTTTCTGTTGGGGTGGCCGTATCACCTGGTTATCTGCAACCTTGCCGCAAGTTCGCGCTGGCGTAGCCTGGTATGGTCGCGTCATTGGTGAGAAGACTGAAAATAGTCCACGTCATCCCGTAGATATTGCTGCCGACTTAAAGGCGCCAGTACTTGGTTTATATGGCGCCGCAGATACCGGCATTTCTTTGGAGAGCGTGGAGCAAATGCGCACCGCATTGGCACAAGCAGCACCAAAAAATCCTGCTGCCAAAGCGTCGATCATTGAAGTGTATCCAGATGCTCCGCATGCCTTCCATGCAGATTACCGCGCCACTTATCGTGAGGGTCCTGCAAAAGATGGTTGGGAAAAGTGCCTGGCTTGGTTTAAGAAAAACGGAGTAGCTTAATTAGTATGTCAGTTTTACAAACCATTCTTCTGGTGACCGCGCTAGCGGGTACTGCAAGCGCCCTGGTTGCTGCAAGCTGCTCGTTAGCCGTGCTTTCAAAGATGGTAAACAATATGGTGAGCTTGTCGGTCGGAATCTTGCTGGCGACTGCTTTGCTGCACTCGTTGCCAGAGGCATTCAGCATGGAGGGTGTAAATCCTCAGCTTCTCTTTGCTACCTTGCTTGCAGGATTGTTGGGTTTCTTCTTGCTCGAAAAAATTGCTTTGTTGCGTCATGACCATCATCACGAAGGTGATGGTCACCATCATCACCATGGGCATGATGCGGAAAATGCAGGGCGTAGTGGCTGGATGATTTTGGTTGGCGATGGTATACACAATTTCGTTGATGGCATCTTGATTGCTGCAGCTTTTATGGCGGATTATCAACTGGGCATCTTCACTGCTATTGCGATCATTGCCCATGAGATTCCTCAAGAGATCGGCGATTTCATTGTGTTGCTCAATGCGGGATTCTCACGCGCACGCGCCTTGCTCTATAACTTCATCTGCGGCTTAGCAGCGGTTGTTGGCGGGGTTTTGGCATATTTCTTCTTAGAGCGAGCGCATGCTGCGATGCCCTATTTACTAGTCATTGCTTCTAGCAGCTTTATTTATATAGCAGTGAGTGATCTGATTCCGCAAATGCACCGTCGCCCACATTGGGCTGAGTCACTGCGTCAAACAATTTTGATTGCTTGTGGCGTAGGGTTTGTCGTCTTACTCTCTCTACTGCATTAACGAAAAATACGCTTAGAGTTCAACTGGCCTCTTGGGGTCAGCACACCATTCACTCCAGCTGCCTGCGTAAAGGCGTGAACCTTTAAATCCAGCTAGCTCCATAGCCAGAAGATTATGGCAAGCAGTCACACCGGATCCACATTGGTGAATCACTTCAGAGGGCTTTGTTGTACCAAGACTTTCTGAAAACTCCTTAAATAATTGTTCTGGAGTTTTAAAAGCAGTAGCGTTGAGGTTGTTTTTAAAGAAGCGATTCATCGCCCCTGGAATATGTCCGCCTACAGGATCAAGCGTTTCGTTCTGACCGCGGAAGCGATCTTCACCTCTTGCGTCAATAATTTTGTTTTTCTTAGTCTCCAGATTGGCAACAACCTCATCGACTAAAACGAGCCCCGCATAGGGCATGGGTGCAATAGGTTGATTGCAAGGGGTTGGTGCTCTGGGTATCGACCCCATAGGGCCATTCCAGGCATCTAAGCCACCATCCAAGACGCGAACATTGGCATGACCAGTTGCTTTAAGCATCCACCATAGGCGGCTAGCGTATACGGAGCCTTGTTTGTCATAGGCAACCACCAGTGTGTTTGGACTGATGCCCAGACGAGCTTTTGTTTTGGCCCAAGCTTCAGGGCTTGGAAGAGGGTGGCGACCGTTGGTGCCATTTTTAGCGCCAGATAAATCTTTATCCAGGTCGACGTAGATTGCGCCCGGAATGTGACTTTCTTCGTAAGATTTTCTGCCCATCAAAGGATCGACTAAATCAAAACGGCAATCACAGAGCAAGACATTCTCGCCACTGTTAATGATTTCTTCTAACTGGTTAGCTGAGATCAGAGGAGTCATGATGCTTCCTATATTTAGTGACGAGATTGTTGGGTAAAACGATAAAACCTTATTTGATTATGCGCCTTCAAAGTTCATGACACGGCGATACCATTCATGAAAATGTTGCATGCCATCCTCCATTGGACTTTGATATGGGCCTACCTCATTAATACCGCGAGCTAAAAGAGCTGCGCGTCCTTGATCCATGCGCTCTGCGATTTCATCATCTTCGATGCATGTTTCCATGTAGGCGGCACGTTCTGCTTCAACAAACTCGCGTTCAAAAAGAGCAATTTCTTCGGGATAGTAAAACTCAACAATGTTGCGAGTTTTACCTGGTCCCATTGGATGGAGTGTCGACACGCAGAGGACTCCTGGATACCACTCAACCATCACATTAGGGTAGTAGGTTAGCCAGATAGCACCGTGGCGCGGGGCTTTGCCGTCAAATTGACGCAGAACTGCTTCATGCCAATTGCGATAGGTTGGGGAGCCTGGTGTCTGTAGATCTTTATGAATACCAACTGTTTGTACGCTATGCCAATCGCCAAATTCCCAATGCAGATCTTCACAAGAAACAAACTTACCTAAGCCTGGATGAAATGGCACAACGTGATAGTCCTCGAGATACACCTCGATGAATGTTTTCCAGTTGTAATTGCACTCATGTACTTCAACATGATCTAAAACATAACCATCAAACTTTAGATCATCAGCCACACCAAGTTTAGCGAGATCAGTACGCACATCACGTGGGCCTTCAAACAGCAAGCCTTGCCAATTTTTTAAAGGAGATTTGCCAAGATTTAAACAAGGCTTATCTTCAAAGTGTGGGGCACCTAATAGATTGCCACCTAAATCATAGGTCCAGCGATGCAATGGACACACAATATTGTCTGCTTTGCCGCGACCATTGAGCATGAGTGCTTGGCGATGACGGCAAACATTAGAAAGGAGTTCAACACCAGATTCATTGCGAACGAGGATGCGACCTTCGTTTTCTGCGCTTAAAGTTTGATAGGAGCCAACTTCAGGCACCATGAGTTCGTGGCCAACATAGCCTGGACCCTGCTTAAAAAGCAGTTCAATTTCCCGCTGATACAAGTCAGCGTCAAAATATGCCGAAACCGGCAGTTGTAGATTGGACGGCGCAAGCTGCTGCGCGGTAGCCAGATTAGTCATTCTCCCCACCCCCGAAAACGTCAGCCGAAGCTAAGCGGAATAACCAATCCAACCATCGACGGATCGATATTGGAAAGGAAGGGGTGGATTATACCCATCCAAAGGGCTTCTCGCTTTAATATGTAGGGCTATCCGTGTGGGAAATACGAAGGAAATAAGCTTATGGCAACCAAGAAGTCTGAGAGTTCAAAATCCGGTCTAGAGATCCAAATTGACCCAGATTTGCGCTACGAACAAGCTGTTAAAGAGCTGGAAAAGCTCATTTCTGACATGGAATCTGGAAAATTTTCTTTAGAAGAAACTCTGCTGGCCTATCAACGTGGGGCAGCTTTGTTAAAACACTGTCAGGGCATGTTGGCTCAAGTTGAGCAGCAGGTTCGCGTATTCGAGGCTTAATGAATACTGCTTTTCAATTTCAAGAGTGGGTTAGTTCGCAATCTAAGCGAACTGAGTTGGCCTTAGATCGTTTGCTTGATTCTGCTCAAACCATTCCTCATCGTTTGCATGAGGCGATGCGTTATGCAGCGCAGGGTGGCGGCAAGCGTATACGACCACTGCTGGTTTATGCGGCAGGTCAACTGGGCAATCAGTCGGATGTAGCGCAGGCCGAGTCTTTGGATGCGGCTGCTGTTGCGATTGAATGTATTCACGCTTACTCCTTGGTGCATGATGATTTACCTTGTATGGATGACGATGATTTGCGTCGCGGTCGTCCAACAGTGCACAAAGCTTTTGATGAGGCAACCGCTCTATTGGTTGGAGATGCATTACAAACCCGCGCTTTTGAAATTCTGGCTAATGCCAACTGCGATGCGCAGGTACGTCTAAAAATGATTGCTGCTTTGGCTGCTGCCTCAGGATCGCGCGGCATGGCTGGCGGCCAGGCAATTGATTTGGAGAGCGTTGGTAAAAAGTTAGATCTTCCAGGTTTAAAGCAAATGCATGCCATGAAGACAGGTGCTTTGTTGTCATGTGCAGTGGAATTGGGGGGTATTTGTGCAAACCTAAGCTCCGCGCAAATGGCTCATCTCGCAAGCTATGCAAAAGCCCTCGGATTGGCATTTCAGATTGTGGATGATGTGTTGGATGCCACCGCAGATAGTCAAACATTGGGCAAGACTGCCGGCAAGGACGCTGCTGCCAATAAGCCCACCTATGTGACCTTGATGGGTTTAGACTATGCGCAGAAGCAGGCTAAAGAGCTACAAGAGGTAGCGATCGCTAGCTTAGATAGTTTTGGCGCATCAGCGCAGGCATTAAAAGATTTAGCCCTCTTGGTTGTCAATCGCGGTAAATAAGAGAGCAACAAAAGAAATACATTGGTACGGATTATTTAGATTCAATGACTTTACATTCCATTAACTCACCTGACGATCTCAAAAAACTCTCACGCGAAGAGCTTCCTGCTTTGGCGGATGAGTTGCGTGAGTTTGTGTTGGATTCTGTTTCTAAAACGGGTGGGCATCTATCCTCCAATTTGGGAACAGTAGAGTTATCGATCGCTTTGCATTACGTCTTCGATACACCTGCAGATCGCATTGTTTGGGATGTAGGTCATCAAAGTTATCCACACAAGATTTTGACGGGCCGTCGTGAGCGCATGAATACCTTGCGTCAGTACAAAGGCCTTTCTGGATTCCCGCATCGTGCTGAAAGTGAGTTTGATGCATTTGGTACTGGTCACTCATCCACCAGTATCTCAGCAGCAATGGGTATGGCTCGTGCATTTCAAACTAAAGGCGAGCGACATGTTGCTGTAGCTGTAATTGGCGATAGCGCGATGACTGGCGGCATGGCATTCGAAGCGATGAACAATGCGGGTGTGTATGACGACTTGCCGCTTGTGGTGATTTTGAACGACAACGATATGTCGATCTCTCCAGCAGTGGGCGCGCTCAATCGCCATCTTGCTAGATTACTGAGTGGCAATATTTATTCGGCAACTAAAAAAGGCATTGATAGTGTTTTATCTATTGCGCCACCTTTGCGTGAGTTCGCTAAACGTCTTGAGGATCATGCCAAAGGCATGGTGTCTCCATCTACCATCTTTCAAGAGTTTGGCTTCAATTACTTTGGTCCGATTGACGGTCATGATTTAGATGCCTTGATTCCAATGCTGCAGAACGTACGTCGTTTGGCGCTTGAAGGGCGTGGCCCACAGTTCCTGCATGTAGTGACTAAAAAAGGTCAGGGTTACGAGTTAGCTGAAGCGGACCCAGTGCTGTATCACGGCCCAAGCAAATTCAATCCTGAGGAGGGTGTTAAAAAACCTGCCGCTAGCAAAAAAACCTTTACTCAAGTATTCGGTGAGTGGTTGTGCGATATGGCGCATGCTGACCCATTACTGGTTGGTATTACTCCAGCGATGCGCGAAGGCTCTGGCTTAGTTGAATTTGAAAAGAATTTTCCCAAGCGTTACTACGACGTTGGTATTGCTGAGCAGCATGCGGTGACTTTTGCGGCCGGAATGGCTTGCGAAGGCATGAAGCCGGTGGTGGCAATTTATTCCACTTTCCTGCAGCGCGCCTACGATCAACTCATTCACGATGTCGCATTGCAAGATTTACCAGTACTATTCGCACTTGATCGCGCAGGCTTGGTAGGTGCTGATGGCGCCACCCATGCTGGTGCATACGACATTCCATTCTTACGTTGCATTCCTAATGTGCTGGTTCTGACTCCAGCAGATGAAGCTGAATGCCGTGATTTATTAACCACTGCATTCCATCAGCCACATCCAAGTGCAGTTCGCTACCCACGTGGCGCAGGTGTTGGCGCAGTACCTTCAAAAGAATTACGCACCTTGCCATTAGGTAAGGGTGAGATTCGTCGCAAATCGACTGCTCCATCCGGTCAGCGTGTAGCGATCTTAGCGTTTGGTACTTTGCTTTACTCTGCGCTTGAAGTTGCTGAAGGTATTAATGCCACTGTTGCCAATATGCGTTTTGTGAAACCGCTGGACGTGGATTTGATTCAATCCTTGGCAGCTGATCATGATTATTTTGTGACCATTGAAGATGGGGCAATTGCTGGTGGTGCTGGTAGCGCTTGTTTGGAAGCACTATCAAATCTCGGAATAAATAAGCCCCTCTTGCAATTGGGTCTTCCCGATGAATTTATTGAGCATGGCGACTACAGCTTGCTAATGACCAAGTGCGGCCTAGATGTAGAGGGTATTGCCAACTCCATCAAACAACGTTTTCCAGCGATATTGACCCAAAATTCTGTGCTTGTAGGCAAATAAGCCTGTTTTGCCTGAAAATAGAGCCATGAATGACATGAACCCCGCTTTTTTGAAGCCTAGCGCAATGCCTGACGTGCAATCCACTTTGGATGAGCGTGCTTTGCCAATTGAGCAGGTGGGAATTCGTGGCGTACGTCACCCGCTGACGATTCGTAGCAAGACTGGTAACTTTCCATCTGTTGGTACTTTTGAAATGGATGTTGCTCTGCCTGCGCATGTGAAGGGCACGCATATGTCGCGCTTCATGGCTTTGTTGCAAAAACAAGATATCGCAGTTGATAGCACTTCTGTAGTGGCGATGGTTCGTGAGATGTTGCCATTGCTTGATGCCAAAGAAGGGCATGTGCAATTTACATACACTCACTTTGTAAAAAAAGCAGCGCCAGTGTCTGGTGTGGAAAGCTTGATGGATTACGAAGTGACCTGGATGGCTACAGCTAAACAAAATGCCAATGGCAATGCTGATGTGGAATTAGGTTTACGTGCGCAAGTTCCAGTTATGAGTTTGTGCCCTTGTTCAAAAGAGATTTCTGATTTTGGTGCCCATAATCAGCGCTCACATGTGACGATGTCTGTAGTGCTCGACACTGAAACAAAAATGACAGTAGAGGATTTAGTCACCGCAGCAGAGAGTGAAGCATCCAGTGAGTTGTGGGGTCTTCTCAAGCGCCCTGACGAGAAGTGGGTAACAGAGCGCTCTTACAGCAACCCTAAATTCGTAGAAGACTTAGTGCGTGATGTGGCTGGCAACCTCAAGGCGGATCAGCGCATCCAGTCGTTTGTGGTTGAGGCTGAGAACTTTGAATCCATTCACAATCACAGTGCATTTGCCCGCATCAGCCATAAGAAATAATTGACCAACTAGTAAGCTAAATACTTAAATGCGTTCTTAAATTAAGTTATTGCTTTGCAAATCCCAGCGGGGTTTGATATCAAAGGCTCCAGATGTTGTGGAGCCATTATTTTTGGCTAGCATTCGTAGTGCTCCAGCAAATGCAATCATCACGCCGTTATCGGTGCATAGTTCTATTGGTGGGTAGTGCACTTCAAAACCATTTCGTGCAGCTTTTTCATTTAATGCGCTGCGCAGTTGCAAATTAGCGCCCACTCCACCGGCAAGCACTAGATGTTTGCAACCTGTTTGCTTGAGTGCTTTTTCAGATTTACTCACCAGTACTGCAACAATTGCGTCGACAAACGATCTGGCGAGGTCCGCATGAAACTGCGCCACTCCAGATGTGTCGACAATCTTTTTATCCTCAAACTTTTTAACTTGATTGAGAACGGCAGTTTTTAATCCTGAAAAAGAAAAATCTAAATCACCTGAATGAAGCATCGGTTTTGGTAAGTCAAAAATACCGGAGCGTCCTTGCTCGGCTAATTTAGAAATTGCAGCGCCACCTGGGTAGTCGAGTCCAAGTAATTTGGCGGTCTTATCAAAAGCTTCGCCTGCTGCGTCATCTAATGTTTCGCCCAGCAGCTCATATTGCCCAATGCCGGAGACTTTCATGAGTTGGGTATGGCCTCCAGAAACAAGAAGGGCAATAAACGGAAATTGGGGGGCTGTTTGACCCAAAAGCGGGGAAAGTAGGTGTCCCTCTAGGTGATGAACCCCAATTGAGGGCAAATTAAGCCCTTGAGCAAGGGATTTGGCAAAAGCACTGCCCACCAGGAGGGCGCCAGCCAGTCCTGGGCCTTGGGTGAAGGCCACGGCATCAATATCGGTCAATTTGAGCCCAGATTGGGCTAAAGATTGGTCTAAAAGGGGTAAAACACGGCGAATATGGTCTCGGGAGGCTAATTCCGGGACAACGCCCCCATAGTCCCGGTGCATGGCGATCTGAGAGTGCAAACCCTGGCCCAGTATGCCCTGGAATGCCGGTTTACCCTCTTCCCAAGGAGTGGTGTTGTATAAAGCCACCCCAGTCTCGTCACAAGAAGTTTCTATTCCTAAAACAATCATTTTTTCGCTTGGTCGTGCTAGAATCGCAATTCAGTTAATTTTTCGATATTTATCGAGCATATACGAGTTAAATAAGTATGACTACAGTCCGCCTCCGCGAAAACGAACCATTTGAAGTGGCATTGCGCCGTTTCAAGCGCACCATTGAAAAGAATGGCCTTTTGACAGACTTGCGTGCGCGCGAGTTCTACGAGAAGCCAACGGCTGAGCGTAAGCGTAAGAAGGCTGCAGCTGCTAAGCGCCATTACAAGCGCATTCGCAGCCAAATGTTGCCTAAGAAGCTCTACTAATAGAATTTAAAAGCTCTCTTCACCGAGAAGCTTTGAAACCCGCTGACGGTGAAACGCAGCGGGTTTTTGCTTTTTAATCGCTAGATACATTCAACATCAGGAATAAAGCCATGAGTCTAAAAGATCAAATTACTGAAGATATGAAAAACGCTATGCGCGCAAAAGAAACTGAGCGCTTAGGAACTATTCGTCTCTTGTTGGCGGCGATTAAGCAACGCGAAGTTGATGAGCGCATCGTAGTCGATGATGCCGGTGTGATTGCTACTGTTGAAAAAATGATTAAGCAACGCAAAGATTCCATCTCTCAATTTGAAAAAGCTGGGCGCGATGATTTGGTTGCGATTGAAGCTGCCGAGATGGTGATCTTGCAGACGTACTTGCCGGCGCAGCTATCTGATGCTGAAGTGGAGGCTGCTGTAGCGGCTGCCGTTGCTTCTACTGGCGCTGCTGGCCCACAGGATATGGGTAAGGTGATTGGCGTTCTTAAAGGCCAATTGGCTGGTAAAGCAGATATGGGCAAAGTTTCTGGTTTGGTAAAAGCCGCACTCGCCAAGTAAGTATTCAAATAAGCAAAACAGTTTCATACTCGCCTTATGGCACTCATCCCACAATCCTTTATTGCCGATCTATTAAATCGGGTAGACATCGTTGATGTGGTTGGGCAGCACGTAAAGTTAAAAAAAGCGGGTGCAAACTTTCAGGGTTTGTGCCCCTTTCATTCGGAGAAGTCTCCTTCATTTTCAGTATCACCCACCAAACAGTTTTATCACTGCTTTGGTTGTGGCGCGCACGGATCTGCCATTAGCTTCTTAATGGAGTACTCCGGTCTTGGTTATGTGGATGCCATCGAAGACTTGGCACGCTCAGCTGGTTTAGATGTGCCTCGAGAAGAACGCACAGCAAATGATGTTGCGCGTCAGCAGCAAGCTATGGCGCTGAGTGAGGTAATGAGTTCTGCAGCAGATTGGTATCGCCAGCAACTCAAGGGCAATACCCGAGCCGTCGAATACCTCAAAGGTCGTGGTCTTACTGGTGAGATCGCCAAGCGCTATGCCTTAGGCTATGCACCTGATGGTTGGCAAGGTCTAGAGGCTGTATTTGGTACTTATTCGAATGATGAGGTTGCCAAGATATTGTTGGAGGGCGGTCTACTCATTCAGGGCGAGCAGTCTGAAGGCGCAAATGTAAAGCGTTATGACCGTTTCCGTGATCGCATCATGTTCCCGATTCGCAACCCTAAAGGCCAAACAATTGGCTTTGGTGGGCGCATCTTGGATCAAGGCGAGCCAAAATATTTAAATTCTCCAGAAACACCACTCTTTTCTAAGGGCAATACGCTCTATGGTTTGTTTGAAGCAAGGCAAGCGATTCGTTCGCAAGAATATGTTCTTGTCTGCGAAGGTTATATGGATGTAGTGGCATTAGCGCAATTGGGATTTCCAAATGCGGTTGCTACTTTAGGCACTGCTTGTACCGCCAATCATGTGCGTATGCTGTTGCGTCAAACCGATAAGGTGGTGTTCTCATTTGATGGCGACTCTGCTGGACAGCGTGCTGCACAGCGCGCACTCGAGGCTTGTTTGCCTCTCATGTCGGACGATAAAGAAATTCGTTTCTTATTTTTGCCGACAGAGCATGACCCAGATAGTTATGTGCGCGCTTATGGAGCACCCGCTTTCGAGAAGGTTATTAAGGAAGCCATGTCTATCTCCAGCTTCTTCTTTAAGGTGGTGAGCGAGGACCATGAGTTAACTACTCCGGAGGGTAGGGCCCATACACATCATGCCGCTAAACCCCTTCTGCTTTCCATGCCACCAATTGCACTACGCACACAAATCTTGCGTGAGTTAGCCATTCGCACGAACACCACTCCAGCTGAGCTTGAGGCATTTTGTGGTTTGACAGTGGCACCTGCCCCTGTGCGTCAAACCACTTATCAGCCGATGCAAGCCAGAACTAGAGGCACTCAAGGCAATCAAAATAATCAGAATACGTTTTCAGGTAATGGCAATCGTCAAGGCGCACCTTGGCAAGCATCTAAAGGTTCTGCAAAACGCGTTGCGAGTCAAAATATTGAACCACCTAAAGCGCCAACCGATTTGGCAGAGCAAATGTTGCGAGTCATCATTCAGTTTCCGCACTTGGGAAAGGCGCTAGATGAGAATAAGCGAGCGCTTGCATTAAAAGCTGCAGAACAAAGATCTGAAAAAGCCCATGCTTTGATGAAAGATCTTTTAGCGCAGTGTGACTTGGTTGAGTTGATTCCAGGCGAAGGTAATAAACCGGCTACCGCAGGTGCTGGAGCATTCGCAATGTTCCAAGATCAACTTTCTCGTAGTGAGTTGGCTCCTTTGTATGAAGTTCTCAGGAATCGTGTGATGGGCTCTGATTTGGAGCTTGATGGTGCTGCCGCCGACCTGGATGGGGCATTCAAAAAACTGGAATTAACCCACCTCAAGCAAGAAATGACGGAAATTGCCCAAAAGATCGCCGGAAGTACTGCTACCGAGCAAGATCGGGCCCGATATCGAGAATTGGGCGAAAAGCTGAAATTCTCCTAAGAATTTCTAAAAACACCCCTAGAAATCCCCTGAAATTACCCCATATTTTTAGGTAAGAAGGGGGTCAAAAAGTCGCAATCGACTATAATCCTCTGTTCCCAAGAAAAAACCGATTTAATTCAGCCACTTGCGCTTTATTTTGATGAAATTTGGGGTAAGTGGGTAAGTGAGTAAATGAATTACTACGGGGGCTGTGTTTCATCAGTCGATATCAACAACAGTAATGTGAGTAAGTGCTAATAAATGCCGAATACCAAGACCAAAAAACCAGCTCCAAAAGCGAAAGCTCCAGCTAAGCCAGTAAAGGCTGCCGCAAAACCAGCTGCTAAAGCAAAGGCGCCAGCTAAGCCAGCTCCAAAAGCAAAAACACCTGCTAAGCCAGTAAAGGCTGCTGCTAAACCAGCGGCTAAACCTGTGGCCAAAGCAAAGGCGCCAGCTAAGCCAGCTCCAAAAGCAAAAACACCTGCTAAGCCAGTAAAGGCTGCTGCTAAACCAGCTCCAAAAGCGAAAGCTCCAGCTAAGCCTGTAAAAGCAGTTTCTAAGGCGCCTGCTAAACCAGTTAAGGCTGTTGCAAAAGCACCAGCAAAACCAGTAAAGGCTGCAGCAAAACCAGTTTTAAAAGCTCCCGCGAAATCTGCCAAAGCAGAAGTCAAGGTTGAGCCAGCGAAAAAAGGTAAAGCAGTAGCAGCACCTAAGGCTGAGCCAGTTAAAGAAACAAAGGCAGCAAAAGAAACTAAAGATGCAAAAGAAGTCAAAGGCAAAAAAGCCAAGACTGCAGAACTAGAGGCGCCTGTAGTTGTTGAGGAAGAAAAGAAGCGCGGTCGCAAAGCCAAAGCGGATGCACCTGCTGAAGCTGCTGAACCAGTATTAACGGATCGTCAAAAAGCTCGTGAGCGTAAGGCGAAAGAGAAAGCGCTCTTAAAAGAATTTGCAGCACAACAGCTAGGAACTGAAGAGCAACAAGAGTTACGCCGTGCTCGCTTGAAGACTTTGATCAAGATGGGTATGTCCAAGGGTTACTTAACCCATGGCGAGATGAATGACGTGATGTCTGATGAGTTGTCCGATGCGGATGCATTGGAAACTTTGATCAGCTTGCTCAATGACATCGGCATTACTGTTTACGAACAAGCCCCTGATGCAGAAACATTAATCCTTTCTGACAATACAGCTGCTGCAGCTTCTGAAGAAGAGGCTGAAGAAGAAGCTGAAGCTGCTTTATCTACTGTTGATTCAGAATTCGGACGCACTACTGATCCAGTACGTATGTATATGCGTGAAATGGGTACGGTTGACTTGCTGACTCGCGAAGGCGAGATCGTGATTGCGAAGAAGATCGAAGCTGGTCTCAAAGACATGGTGATGGCTTTGGCTGCTTGCCCTGTAACAATTGCCGAGATTCTGAGCAACGTTGACAAGATCGCTAGTGGCGAGATGGAGATTGATCAGTTTGTGGATGGATTGGTTGATCCTAACGCAGAAGATATCAAACTTGGGCCTGAAGAGCCAGAAGTCGATCCTGACGCTGAAGAAAGTGAAGAAGGCGGCGAAGAAGATGAAGGCAGCGGTGGCGGCGGTGGTGCTGCAACAGCAAATGCCAAGCAATTAGAAGAATTAAAGCAAATCTCTTTAGAGAAGTTTGCAATCGTTCGCACACAAGCTGACAAGATGCGCCGTGCATTTGATAAAGATGGTTACAACTGTCCAGCATACGTGAAGGCGCAAGATGCAATTCGTGCTGAATTACTTGGTTTCCGTTTAACGGCGAAGAGTGTTGAGAAGTTATGCGACACCATGCGTTCACAAGTAGACCAAGTATGGAAGCTTGAGCGCGGTATTGTGAGTTTGTTAGTAGACAAAGTTGGTGTTAATCGTGGTGAAGTATTAAAAGACTTCCCTAAGATGTCTATGAATTTGACTTGGACTGAGAAGTTGCTCAAAGAGAACAAGCCATACAGCGCACTCTTGCAACGTAACGTTCCAGCTATTCAAGAACTACAACAGAAGTTGATCGATATTCAGAAGAATGTCGTTATTCCGTTGCCAGAATTAAAAGAAGTTAATAGGCAAATGATCGCTGGCGAGAAGCGTGCCCGCGAAGCAAAACGTGAGATGACTGTAGCCAACTTACGTTTGGTAATCTCGATTGCTAAGAAATACACCAACCGTGGCTTGCAGTTCTTGGATTTGATTCAAGAAGGCAACATTGGCTTGATGAAGGCGGTAGATAAGTTTGAATACCGTCGTGGTTATAAGTTCTCGACTTATGCAACATGGTGGATTCGTCAGGCGATTACCCGTTCGATTGCTGACCAGGCACGTACGATCCGTATCCCAGTTCACATGATTGAGACGATCAACAAGATGAACCGTATCAGCCGTCAAATTTTGCAAGAGACTGGTCATGAGCCAGATGCTGCAACCTTGGCGCTGAAGATGGAGATTCCTGAAGACAAGATCCGCAAGATCATGAAGATTGCTAAAGAGCCTATCTCCATGGAGACACCAATTGGTGACGATGAAGATTCTCATTTAGGCGACTTCATTGAAGACGGTAATACTTTGGCTCCAGCTGAAGCTGCATTGCATGACTCTATGCGCGATGTTGTGAAAGACGTTCTCGATTCATTGACACCACGCGAAGCAAAAGTATTGCGTATGCGCTTTGGTGTTGAGATGAGCACTGATCACACTCTTGAAGAGGTTGGCAAACAGTTTGACGTTACTCGTGAGCGTATTCGTCAGATTGAAGCTAAGGCTCTGAGAAAGATGCGTCATCCAAGCCGTAGCGACAAACTCAAGACCTTCCTCGAAGAAGATTGATCCAAGACTAACGGGCCCATAGCTCAGTTGGTTAGAGCAGAGGACTCATAATCCTTTGGTCCCAGGTTCAAGTCCTGGTGGGCCCACCAATGAAATTAACGACTTAGGGAGAAATTCCTAAGTCGTTTTTTCTTTCTGTGTAGTCGGTGTGTAGCACATAACACTACTAAATCCCAATAGATACATGACTCTGGTTTGGAGCAACAAACCGAAAGTAGATTGTTGTGGCCCTTAGATTTTCTTTAAGGTCTCTAAATACTCTACAGATTTCACCTCTGGTAATTCCTTCAAAACCCATCCTATTTCGTTTGTGAGGGGTTGTGAGCTATCCCAATAAGTTATTAGGAATCCCATTAGAAAAGTAAAAATGGCAAGGCTTAGAAGATAGATTTTGTTATTTCTCATTCTTCATTTGCTTAATGGAGTTAATGCAATCAGATACGCTGTGTTTTGGAAACTTTCCAACATTCGTTTTTTTGAGAGACTGTACACAATCAGTGAGTGTGTATCTGAGTTTTATAGGGCTTACTTGCTTCATTTATTTTCTCCTAAGGCATTCATTTTTCAATGACGACTAATTCATCTGTTTTCTGTAACTCAGAGAATTTCTCCTCTGACAAAAAAGCTGGTTCACCATTGGCTTTGGTTATTTCAATGTAGCCAGACTCAAGCTTGCGCGAAAGGTAATCATTTGCCACTAACGGAGTAAATTCCACCTCAATACCCTCCGCAGGTCGTTTCTTAGCGATGATCCCGTGATTAATACGTATCCACATAAACCTAATGTTTGAGCAGTTAGCTAGCCCAGATGGATCTGAGCTAGCTAATTTTTATTAAGCCGCTTCCTTGACTTCCTCAATTACCAGTTTAGAGTTACCACCAATCAAAATCTTGCGGGGTAGCTTCTCCTCAGGAATGACATTCTCTAACTTGATAATCAGTAAGCCATTCTCGACATCGGCAGAGCGCACAATCACAGTCTCTGCCAAGGTAAAGTCATGACTAAAGTCTCGATTGGCAATTCCCTTGTGAAGGTATTCGCCAGTCTGCTCTGCTTTAACCTTACCGATAACGGTTAGCTTGTTACCTTCGGCCGTAATATCAATCTCATCATTTTTAAAGCCAGCCACAGCAATCTCAATGGCGTAGTCGCGCTCATTCTTTTTAATGATGTTGTATGGGGGGTAGCTTTGGGCCTTGCTGAGGCTCTCCCCAGAGCTCATTTCTTCCATCGCATCAATGAGGCGATCAAAACCTACAGAGCTTAGTAATACATTTCTACCAAATGGATAAGACATCGTTTTCTCCTTAAATTTAAGCAAGTTCACAATTTCCTAGACCCCTAAGGCATCTAGTTAAGCTCTATTTAAGGATGGATTTTTTGAATTTCAAGGGGCTTGAATTTCATTTTTTTTGCCCATATGTATAAGTCAAAGAACAAAAATTCCCCATTGAAATTGGGGATATTTTTCTTTTGTCACTTTTAGGTAATTTAATAGCTAACTGATTACATGGAGAAAGCAAAATGCTCGAAACTGACCATTTAGAGCTCCAGGAAAATAACCAGGAGCCCATTACTAGGCCTAAGCTCAAGCGCTTGATTTTGGAATATCTTCAAAAAAGGAGTCGTAAAGAGATTCTTGCGGAAGACCCTTGTGATGAAGGGCATTCTTCAGTCGAGTAGCCACTTAGATGGATAGTTTGCAGGTCTTGAAATACTAAAAATTATCCCCAAATAACGGAGGTTAATCTTTTCTATGGGAAATTGAAATGACTGTTACGACTAAAGAAACCCTAGGTTTTCAGGCGGAAGTAAAGCAGCTTTTACAGCTGATGATTCACTCCTTGTATTCCAATAAGGAGATTTTCCTGCGTGAGCTAATCTCAAACGCTTCTGATGCTGCTGATAAATTGCGTTTTGAAGGTATTGCTCACCCTGATTGGTATGGCGATGACCCAGAACTAAAAATCAAAGTCGAATTTGATAAAGCTGCTAGAACGGTGACTATTTCAGATAATGGAATTGGTATGAGCCGGGAAGAAGTAATCAATAACCTGGGGACGATTGCCCGTTCTGGGACTAAGGAGTTCTTTACTAAGCTATCCGGAGATCAGCAAAAAGATGCAGCCCTCATTGGCCAGTTCGGCGTAGGCTTTTACTCTGGCTTTATTGTTGCTGACCGTATTACCGTTGAGACTCGGCGTGCAGGCTTGCCTGCTTCTGATGGTGTGCGTTGGGAATCGGATGGCTCTGGCGAATTTACGATTGAGCAAATTGATCGCCCTCAACGTGGTACATCCATCACCTTGCATTTACGTGATGGAGAGGATGATTTCCTTAGCAGCTATAAGCTTAAGTCAATTATTCGTAAGTATTCAGATCATATTTCCTTGCCGATCCAGATGCGTAAAGAGGAGTGGGATACCGATAAAAAAGAGCAGGTTGTCAAAGACGAACTCGAGAGTATCAATCAATCGTCAGCATTATGGGCTCGCAATAAGTCAGAAATTACAGAAGACCAGTACAACGAATTCTATAAGCACCTATCTCATGACTATGAGAATCCATTGTGCTATTCGCTAAATCGGGTAGAGGGTAGGAGTGAATTTACCCAGTTACTCTTTGTGCCGAGCAAAGCCCCTTTTGATTTGTGGGATCGCAATAAGCGTGGCGGTATCAAGCTGTATGTCAAACGCATTTTCATTATGGATGACGCTGAAAAGCTCATGCCAATGTATCTGCGCTTTGTCACGGGCGTGATTGATTCAGTTGATTTACCACTAAACGTCTCCCGCGAAATCTTGCAAGAGTCTCGTGATATTAAAGTCATTCGCGAAAGCTCTACCAAGCGAGTGCTGAGTATGCTTGAAGAGATCGCTAATAGCGACGATGAGGCCAAGAAAGAAAAATATCGCACGTTCTGGACGCAATTTGGCCAAGTGCTCAAAGAGGGCGTTGGCGAAGATCAAGCAAATCAAGAACGTATTCTCAAGCTCCTTCGTTTTGCCAGCACCCTTACTGATTCGGCTGAGCAGACAGTATCTTTGGCTGAATATGTCTCGCGTATGAAAGAAGGCCAAGACAAGATTTACTATGTCACGGGTGAAACTTTCAACGCAGCTAAAAACAGTCCGCATTTAGAGATTTTCCGCAAGAAAGGCGTTGAAGTCCTCTTGTTATCTGACCGTGTTGATGAGTGGATGCTCTCCTTCGTTACTGAGTTTGATGGCAAGCAATTAGCATCCGTTGCTAAGGGCGGATTGGATTTAGGAAGTCTAAGTGATGAAAAAGAAAAGAAGGAGCATGAGGAAACTGAGAAGCAATTCAAAGACTTGGTTGAGCGCATGAAAAAAGTCTTGGAAGGTAAGGCTAAAGATGTGCGGGTGACCTTTCGCTTAACTGATTCTCCAGCCTGTTTGATTGCAGATGAGAATGAACTGTCTGGCAACTTGCTGCGGATGCTAAAGGCTGCCGGTCAAAATGCCCCTAATATGAAGCCTATATTGGAGATTAATCCAGAGCATCCTTTGCTATCCAAGCTCAAAAGCGATGATCAGCATTTTGATGATTGGACTAATCTCCTATTTGATCAGGCTTTATTAGCAGAGGGTGGGCAGCTCAATGATCCAGCCAGTTTTGTAAAGCGCATGAATCAATTGCTGTTGAATTAAGTTTATAAGACTCGTCTCTATTGCGGGTGTCGTATAACGGCTATTACCCTAGCTTCCCAAGCTAGAGACGAGGGTTCGACTCCCTTCACCCGCTCCAGAAACTTAACAGGCGTTACACAAGATCTCGCTTGTTCATTAAGGAATGTCCATCAAGCAAAGGGATACTAGGTGGATTCACCACATATGGATAAAGCCAGCCCTCGGGTTGGCTTTTAACCGCTGAAGAAACATCTAGCCGTTACAATTTGGATATTGTTCATTAACTGTTTCTAGCTCATATTTAAGGCTTATTCATGACCAAAATCCCAGCATTTTTACTCGCAGCATTTACCTTCCTGCCATTTGCCGTACAAGCAAAAGAGATTAAAGTTGCCGCTGTTGAGTTTGCTGCAAAATCACCTGGTTTTGATGTAAACCTTCCTGGAATAGTAGATGCGGTTACAGTTGCAGCCAAAAATGGCGCAAAGTTAATTGTCTTGCCTGAAGGTGCTACAACTGGATTTGCTTACACGGATGCAAAATCTCTGATGCCTTATGCAGATACAGTGCCTGGCAAAACTACAGCCGCACTTTCAAAAGTAACCCAACAATACAATGTCTATGTAGTGGTAGGCATGATGGAGAAAGATTTAATTACCAAAAAAATCTATAACGCTGCAGTATTAATCGGGCCAAAGGGTTACATCGGCAAGTACCATAAAAATACCTTGGCAACTGGTGAGGGTGTTGCAGTAACCCCGGGTAAATTAGGTTTTCCTGTATTTGATACGGATATTGGCCGCATTGGATTAGTAATTTGCTTTGATGATACTAATCTTCAGAATCTTCTGCTGCCGGTATTAAGAGGCGCAGATATTGTGGCGCAACCAATTGGCTCTAATAAGATGGCTAGTATTTATGCTGCGAGCTATACAAATCATTCAACGATGGCCAATATGTCAACCGCAGTGAGTTGGATGGCATCAAATGTGATTTCAAGTAATTCGACTGGATCTGAGGGATTTGGTCCAGTGCAGATTGATTTTTTTGATGGAGCCTCATCCATTTGGGATAACTCAGGTAAGCGCCTAATTTCAGCGCCTCTATCTTCGCCAGCCAACCCAACCAAACCACAAACTATTTACGCAACGATTAATCTTGATAAGAAGAGCGATCAAAAATCATACTGGTTTAAACATCGTCGTCCGGAGCTGTATCAAGATATTAATAATTACCGTTATCCAGATGATGGGGCTGCAACCTATGCCCCAAAACAGGTTTCAGCTGCGCTGATCCAATACGAGCCTAAGCTAGGTAATGTTGATGAAAACTATAAAAAGGTTGATCAACTTATTCGGGAGCGTTCTGGCGTTTTTAACTTAACAGTTCTACCATTTAACTCATTCTTGGGGCCTGTAGGTCTGAATAAAAGTAACGTAGCCCAATACGCAGAAGAGCTCAATGGCAAGAGCTATCAGATGGCTGCAAGTTTGGCAAAGAAATATAGCTCTTACGTTTTATTTTCTATGCCTGAGAAAAGGGGTGACAAGTACTATGAAACTGCCATTCTATTTAATGGAACTGGTGCACAAGTTGGCCTCTATCGTAAGTCGCATTTAAATGATGTTGAAAAATCTTGGGCAACTGCAGGAGACGAGCTCCCTATTATTAGAACCTCTGATTTTGGTAATATTGCAATCATGTTGGATGATGAAGTGCGTATTCCAGAGTTAACTCAAATGTATGGCATCTACCGAGCAGACCTCATATTGGTACCCACTGCTTATAACCAAAAAGATTATGGTGGGCCTGTTGATATACCAAAAGGTGTGGTGCTAGATGCTAGCAATAAGGGGATGTCGATGTGGTACAACATTGCGAAGTATGCTCAGGCTTACACTTTGGTGGCTAACTACATTGGTGGCGAACATCGTGATATTGGTGATAGTGCTGTTTATGCCTTGACCCCAGAAGTGGGCTACTATCCACCGAATATTGCGCCTAAAAAAGAGCTTGCTCACCTGGTTGATTTCACAACGCATGCCAATAACACCGTATACATTGATCAGGAACGTTTAATTGCTAGCCGTCGTTGGGATGAGGGAGCCCCTTTAGCTCTGGATATGGATAGCGCTTGCTTTAAAGAGTGGAGAGCAAATCCTGAAAGCAAAGAGTTATGCCCTAAGGCTATGGGCATTAAATAAGCTCTGGGTGCAAGCGACTGTCATTTAAAAAATTAAAAGCTTGGGCTTGGATAGATTTGTTGAGATAAAAACTTACCGTTCTTATCTACTTTGGCTAGAACCATATCTCCAACGTTCACTACTTTGCCGGTGAAGGCTTGGATATTTACATGGTGTGTGACCAAAATGATGGGCGTCTTGGGATTTTCAGTTAGCTGAGCTTGAATAAGTTTTTCTAGATTTCGAGTTTGCTCTTTTTCCATGCTCATATCGTCAAAGAAAGAGCCGAGTGCGGGGGCGATGGTAACTTGCCCCTTGTTCAGTAGTTTTGCAGTGTCAATACAGCGACACCAGGGACTGCTCAACACCTTTGCAGAAGTAATCCCTTGATTACTCAACCACTGGCCTATCAGTATTGCCTGCTTCTTGCCTCGATCACCCAGATTTCTTTGGGTAGAGCACCTATCTAGTTGATAGCCCGCAGGATCTCCATAGCCAGGCGCATCAGCATGACGCATCAGTAAAACATGCTGTCCATCGCTAAGGCTACTTGCAAGGTTTGCACTTGCTGGCATGGCGACAATGGTAAGTAATGCACCTATAAAGAAGGAGAAGAAAATATTCATGATGATTAATTTTAAAGAGAATCGCTTAAGATGGTGGACATATGAAATTAGTCCGCAAAATTCGAGAGCTGTATGATGAGATTCTCAGTTTCATACGAGCTAATTTACGTTAGTCAGCTCTTATCCCTCATGCTCCTGAGGGCGGTGTTGTCTAAGGAGAGTCGAACGCCTAGTGAACCAGATCCTGCGCATACAGGCAGTTTTCTGAGTCCAATTTCAAGAGACTCAATTTCGGGGTATTTAGAGCAGGCTTGAGCGATTCGAGTCATCAGTCTTTCTTGCGTTTCATAATGACCATCGCCTGCTAATCGATCAATCTCAACGACTAAGGGGTCATAGTCAAATACATTTTCCATGGCATCTTCTGCGATAAGAACAAGTTTTGGATCTATCCAAAGAGTTAAGTCGAGAAGATGCTGTTTTGGAATAATAGCGCCTGGACCATAGGTCCCGATTTGCGTTTGCAGTTTAAGATCTTTTAATTCAATACATGCTATAGCCATCTTTTTTCCCTTTGGGTAATAGATTATTTCTGAAGTATTTCAATTTGGGAGGCTAGTTCATAGCCACTCAGCCAGGCGCCCTCGACCCTTCCTCCGCGAAGCCAGTCACCACAAAATCCTAACCTGAGATCTTGATTGATGATGGGGCCGGAGGCAGGATTAACGTGGCCACTTGCGTAACGCCAGCGATGTATAGAGACTTTAGAGTTACCAAAGTCTAAACCTAGTTTTTTTGCACAATCTAGAATCAGTTTTGCTGCTGCATCCCTATCTAACTCAATCCATTCCTGGCTCCATTGAGGATTGGCGTGAATTATCCATACTTCACGACCGATACGATTTGGCTTAGAGTTATTCCTAGAAATCCAACTAATGATCTCGTTATTGACAAACGCAGCATCAAAATCAGTATTGAGATTTTGATTAGGACTAACAATCACGGTCCAGCAGCCCTGCATATTGGCATTTGATACCCAGCCCTTAATTTTCAAGTCCATTTGTTGCGTGAGGGCTAATGCCTGAGGCGCAGGTAGCGCTAAAACAAGCCAGTCAAATTTTTTCTGAATGTCACCTCCCTCTATGCTATGCAGTGACCATTTACCTTTTTTAATGGCAATTTGATCAATAGTTTGGTTGAGCTGGATGGAGAGATTTCTGGCTAAAAATTTTTCCGGCGCAGTCATATTGGGGGTGCCAACATAGCGATTTTCAGAGCTGATACTGTCGTGCCACTGGCCTTGTTTATAAACTTTTAGACATGGATTCCAGATACTCGCTGCTTCACTCTGAATCCAGTGATTAAGCTCTTCAATGAAAAGGGGATCTCTTGCTGTGAAATATTGAGCTCCATGGTCTGCATTCCAACCATCTCCATTGCGAGTGCTCATGCGCCCACTAACTCCGCGACTTTTCTCATAGACCTCAACCTCAAACCCAAGTTTTTGTAAACGAGTAGCGCAGCTGAGGCCAGAAATACCTGCGCCGATGATGGCAATACTGATCTGCTTTGAGTGGGTTTTACTGGTCATTGGGAGTAATATTTCTGAAGGTCAGATTAATCCGAGGTTCATCAATCTTTTTGGTTTTAAGTAGGGCATGGTGCCAATGCTCTTGGGTGGGGGAATGCATGATGAGAGCGCTGCCATTTTCTAATAAAAGAGAGTGTGTTGTTTTGTCTTTCTTATGTCGAAAAGCAAACTTTCGTGTGGCGCCAAGACTAAGAGAGGCAATGGGCGATTTTGCATCCAATTCTTTTTCATCATCGCTATGCCAGCCCATGCCATCAAGGCCATCATGATAGAGATTGAGTAGGCAGGAATTAAATTTTGACTTCGTGAGATCCTCAAGTTGACCCTTAACCAAGAGTAGTTCGGCAGTCCATTTTTGGGACTGTCTCTTGATTCCAGAATAGGTATAGTCACATTTA
The DNA here is from genome assembly GCF_027924165.1 of Polynucleobacter yangtzensis. Taxonomy (NCBI): domain Bacteria; kingdom Pseudomonadati; phylum Pseudomonadota; class Betaproteobacteria; order Burkholderiales; family Burkholderiaceae; genus Polynucleobacter; species Polynucleobacter yangtzensis. The sequence goes on along the minus strand of NZ_AP026973.1, from coordinate 1,589,816 downwards.
GGGTCACCAATCCAAACTACTTTTCGACGAGTGGTTACCACTTTACCGAACATCAATAATCGATCTTCCTCCCAGGGCAGTGACTCTACGAGTTGTGTCATTAATTTAGCGCTACTGTGGTGACTTATAAATTCTGGGTAGTAATGGGCAGCCCCATCCTTAGGTAATAGGTTCTGCCTAGACTGCATTGGATCTGCGCGAAATAACGAGCTTTGCTTCATTGAGGGGGTTTGACGGTAAGCGCTAATTGAATAAAAACTCTAGAATAGCGTTAATTCCTATTTGTGTTGTGGCGGCCATCAGAACCAAAACAACTTACACAATATTCGTTCTCTTAACAAAGGCTTGATTATGAAATCTCCAGATAAGCGTTGCTGTGGATCAGGCGTCTGCATTATTAATGATGCGGGTGAGTGTTGGTGTGGCCAAGTTTGGGATGGTGAAAAAATGGCAGCCCCTAGCCTGAATTTGCAGTCAGCCAAAGATAAAAGCCCAGCAACGAATTCTGATGAGCCTAAGTCTGAGTAGTAGACCCGGGTTTAAGACAGGCTTTACTGGCTGAATCTTCTGCAGATTTAAGCCATTTTGGTGATTTATTACCTTTGCTCAATTCTTCTAATTGCGTCGAGCTAAGATTGCTCACGAGTTGTTTCGCAGTGCATTCGCAATACGCTCGGAAATCATTTGGGGCAATCTCCTTAATCTTCTGATGTGCCTGAACCTGGCTTTGAATACAGCTTTCAACATAGCTTGGGTTCAAAGATTTGCCTGCATTGATCTGAGCGCTGACCGGGCCTGCAATGATTATGGATAGCAAGGCAAAATTAATTAGATTTCGTATTTTCATGATGAGATTACCAAAAGATAGATAAAGGAAATCAGCTGGAATAGGTTGATGACAACGCTGGCGCCATGAAGTACATGAAACTGTCTATTTTGACCGCTATCTTTGGCGTGATTAATTTTTCCGGTGAGATAAAACAGAGTAAAGGCAAATAATGCCGCGCAGAATGCAAGCAATAATTTGTTGCTTGAGTCTTGTTCGGTAAAGATGCAAATTAGAGTAATGAGACCCAGAGTAGCGTAATACTTTGGGAAAAAGTTTCTAACATATTTGCTTGACCATTCCACTGGCAAAACTTTAAAAACGGTTGGCGCAACAACTACTGTAAAAAACAGCATGATGCCAACCATGCCAGACAAGAGGTAATTAGTCATTATGTTCACTTTCTAAAAAATCATCCATAAACTCTACGAAGGGAATGGGCAGCAACCCCATCCTTCAGGGCTTCACGCACAGGGTATGCGATGAGGTCGATACTCTTCCGAACTGCAAGACGCTCTAAATAAGTGGGCGTTGGTTTTTTAATAATCGGGTACACCCAGTCAGGAAGATTCAGAAACCCTGCACGACTAATGAGTTTGATAAAGGGTTTAGCTGCTAAATTGCTTGGGAAATGATCGAGCAAATCAATAATGCTTTTAGCTCGGTCGCCAAAATATAGCTCTGGTTTGTAGGCTTTAATGGCGCTCTCAGTCTCCGCATAAGTGTTTGGAATACCAGTGGCGCCCATTCTTTCGCCAAGAGATTTCATTTCTAAAAAATATTGATCTTTCTCTTTTGGGTTTAATTTTTCCTTACGGTAAACTTCAAAAGAGCTCATGAAGCTGCGCGTTTCTGTGAGATGCACCCAAGCTAGTAAATGTGGATCAGTGGCTGAGTATGGTTTTCCAAATTCATCGAGGCCAGTAATTTTGGTATGAATCTGATTAACCTTCTGAATGATGTTGTCTGCCATATCGGTAGGACCGTATGTAGTAGCTGCAATAAAAAAGGCCGTTCTACCAAGGCGACCCTTTAAGTCTTTTCTAAATGAGGAGTGATCCCAAACTCCGGCTAAGGCTTGTGGATGCAGAGCCTGCAAAATCAATGAGCTGATACCGCCAATCATCATGGAAATAAAGTCTGCATGTACCTTCCAGGCTATTGATTCGGGGCCAAATAAACCACGATCACCTTTGGGGGCTAAGAATGCTACTGGTGGGCCGCTACCGCCCACCATTTCTCGAATCGTTTTCCGAATCAGCTCATCCAACATGGGCTTAGTGCATCTTCAGATTTCTTAAATCATCATCCTCAATGATTTCGGTAATGAGATCGAGTCTAATCCGTGGATTGGTTTGGGCTAAGAGGTGATTTTTCTGTGCAAGAGAAATTGGTAAGAGTTCAGCAAGGCGATTGGACACCCAGCCGCAATCATCAGTCTTAAATGGCTTTTTGAAAGGGGCATCACCTAACAAGTCTTCACTTTGAATGACCGAAATAATCTCATTGAGTAATTTAGCGACCCCTTGATGTTCTTGAGGAATAGGCATGAGTGGATCTTTATCCAGCAGCTCTACTTCACCAACCCATAGACCATTGTTTTGTTGGGTGCTATTTAGTAACTTAAAGCGCTGTGTGCCGCATGATTTAGTCATGTACAGGGCGGGCTGCACAGGGTCAAAGTCTTCGATCAACGCTAGGGTCCCAATGCTGGCAAAAGTAGGGGGTTCGCTGTCATTGGCGTTATTGGTATTTTTGATGATGCTAACCACGCCAAACTCAGTCTTCTCGCGCAAGCATTGTTTAATCATGTCCAGGTAGCGGGCTTCAAAAATTTTGAGGGCGATAACGCCATCCGGGAAAAGTACTGTGCCCAGGGGAAATAACGGGATTTTTCGTGGGGCGGAGTTAGGTTCAGTCATGTATTCAATGTAATGGATTTGGATGCTTTTTGCTGATGACCAACTCACTGCTGAAATCCCCTCATGTTTGTATCCACGGCCAGCAATAAACCCAATTTCCGTTTACATTAGACATTCAATTCTTGGAGATCCAAAATGGTTCAAAAACTACGCATTAAGCTCGCCCGCTGGATATTGGGGAAGCATTGCCCGTGCTATCAAATGGGTTACCACAGCATGGTTGATTTTCAGCAAAGAAGTGCTGACCAGCTTGCAAAAGCCCAAGAGCGAAAAAACAAGTAAGTGATCTCCTGTAATTGAGTTTGCTATGAAGATTTGGCAAATGCGCAGAAATTGCGCCTTGACTCCGAAGCAGCTACTGCAGTTTTACATTGTCTTAGTATGTCTATCTTTTGTAGTGGCAATTGGATTTTTATTAGCAGGCGTCTGGGTTATTCCAATTTTTACGATTGTTGAGATAGGTGCGGTAACGATCGGATTTTTGATTTATTGCAGGCATGCGCTTGATAGCGAGACGATTGAGATTGATGGCAAACGTCTGATTGTTAAAAAGTTTATCGGCTACAAAGAAAAGGTTTATGAATTCAACACTCAGTGGGCAAAAATAGAAACCCCTCTTGAGGATGCAAAAACCTTCTTTATTAGCCAATCAAACTTACGTGTGGAGATTGGCCAATTTATCAGGCAAGAGCAGCAGTTACCACTGATTGCTTCAGTAAGGCGCCACCTGGGTTGAGCGGGGTTTGCTAAGGCGCCATGCTATTGATCCACAACAAATTATCTGAGTGGCTACCGAGACAAAAGTTAGTCCATTCAAGATTGCAAAATAATTTGCAAATGGTGAGAGTGCTACGGGCATGCCATCTAGTAATGCAGTCTCTCGCAAGAAATCCATTCGAGGTATTAATAGAAAGCTGCTTGTTGCGGTGACTAGGATCAGTACAAGAGCCGGCATACGAATTACCCTGAGACCATATTGCTCTCTTTTGATAAGAACATTGGCAAGACTTAAAGTAATAAAAGTGCAGCCCAATATGTAATAAGACAAGTGCTGTATCAGTATGTGCGCTAGCATACCCGCTGCTTGTGAATCGCTAATGATCAAATAGGCACTTAAGCAGCTAAAAAATTGCGCAATGACTCCGCCTAACAATAGGTATGAGCTGAATCGTAAAATTCGGTAAGCTAGGCGATATTGATCTTGAAAAGTTTCAACCATGAGCTAAATAGGGTTAAGAAGTGCGCTGCAGCAAAAAAATGAATTCAGTCTGATACTAGTTGTAATCTAACATTTCTGCTAAGTTCAAAATGGACCTCAATAAAGCAGCAAAAGCGGCTCTCAATACTCTGGTAGACATAGCCAGTCATTCGGTTAACGGCCAACCAGTGCCTGTTCCTGAGCTTGCTAAAAGGCAAAATTTATCCATCAGTCGGATTGAGCTTTTGTTGCGACCATTAAGGGAGTCAGGTTTTGTTAAGGGCACTAAAGGTCGCAGAGGGGGTTACGTATTATCTCAAGATCCTGGCTTGATTACGATAAAGGATATCGTACTTGCCATGAATCTCATTAAAAAGCGCAAGGTAGAGTTATCCGATATTGCCAAAGAGCTTTACCAATCCTTAGAGGCCTATATGCTCAGTTGTATGGCCAACGTCACCTTGGCATCCACTATTAAAGATTACGTTCCCAGCTTTAGTGATGTCAAAAAAGCACCCGAGCGGACATCCTACGTTCCTCTTGATTCCAAAAAAGAGAAAAGACAAAAGGGTGAGGTTCAAAAAGTAGTGAAGGCGCAGTTTAAAAAAGTGGAAGATGTCCCGCGTGGGCCTAATTCTGTATTTGACTTTGCAAACTTCCTGGATCGTAGTCCAAGTTAAAGCTTGGGTTGAAGGGCTTTAATCTAGAGGCCCCATCATCCGATTCTCTGATTTTATGAATAAGCAATCGATCGATTATCCAACTCTTGCTTTTATTGATATCGAGACAACTGGTTCAAATTTTGACAGAGATCGTATTACAGAAATAGGCATTAAAACGCTTTCCAATAACGGGGCATCTATCTGGGAGAGCTTAATCAACCCCCATGTATATATTCCGCAAAATATTCAAAGACTCACTGGGATCTCCCCGCAAATGGTCTCTGACAAGCCTGGCTTTGAAGAAATTGCCAGAGACCTAAAAGCAGAGCTCGAAGGTAAGATATTTGTTGCCCACAATGCGCGCTTTGATTATGGATTTATTAAGGCCTCTTTTAAAAGAATGGGTGTGGATTTCAAGCCCAAGGTTTTATGTACCGTCAAACTCTCAAGACTCCTATTTCCCAACCAAGCTCGTCACAACCTAGACACCATCATTCGTGAGCATGGTTTGACTGTCAGTGCTAGACATAGGGCGCTTGGCGACGCAGACTTACTTTTTCAGTTTTGGCAAATTTGTGAGAGAGCAGTTGGTAAAGAGCGTTTGCTAGAGGCTCTGAATCAGTTGGTGGGAAATGCAAGTCTGCCACCGAACATCGATCAGGAATTAATTGACTCGATACCTGATGCGCCTGGGTGCTACATCTTTTATGGAGAAAATAGAAACCCTTTATATATTGGGAAGAGTATTTCCCTGCGCAGTAGGGTGATGGGGCACTTTCAAGGCTCGTTAACGCAGCGCAAGGAAATGAAATTATCTTTGCAGGTAAGAGATATTGACTGGATTGAAACGAGTGGAGAGCTAGGGGCTTTAATATTGGAGTCTAAGCTTATTAAAGAGCGCATGCCCAGTATGAATATCAAGCTTCGACGATCAAGAGATCTTTGTGCTTGGAGTCTCAATAAAGATGCTAATGGGGTGCTAAAGCCAACGCTTGTGAACCACAAAGATCTCATGCCGGGCCTGCAAGACAATCTTTTTGGTTTGTTTTATAACAAAAGAGAGGCTAACTCCTATCTAAAGGCGATTGCAAAAAAATATCGCTTATGCGAGGTATTGCTGGGGCTTGAGAAAGCGGTTGATGGAAAAGCCTGCTTTGGATATCAAGTGAAGCAATGTGGTGGCGCATGCATAGGCATCATGCCTACTGAAATGCATAATCTGCAATTAAGGACGGCAATGGAGTTATATCGGGTGCAGGTTTGGCCTTACAAGGGCCCAATAGCCATCAAAGACAATGGAGAAATGATTGTCTTGGATAAATGGTGCTACTTGGGTACTGCCATTAATGAGGATGAGTTGACTGAACTCAAAAGTGCTGGCGATGCTGAATTCGATCTTGATATTTATAAGATCGTTAAAAAAGCATTAGCCGGACAATATCAAAACCAAGTGATTCATCTTAGTTAAGAAGCGCTATGTCTACCATCGTCTATTGGTTTAGGAATGATCTTCGTTTGGAAGATAACCCCGGTTTTAAAGAAGCATGCGCATCAGCTAAGCATTTTTTACCAATTTATATTCATCCGGATAGCAATGATGATTTAACCGGCTGGGGATTCCCTCGATTTGCTAATCACTCTAGAGAATTTTTACAGCAATCGTTAGATGAACTTCGTCATCAATTAATTGCTAGGGGCTCTAATTTGCTAGAGCTCAGTAGCGAGCCATCAAAGGTTTTTCAATTAATAAGAGACCAAACTGCATTTGACTTCATTTATTGCGAGCAAATCCAAGCGCCAGAAGAGCTTGCAGAGGTAGATGTGATCAAGAATCTGGGTTTCAATGTCAGGCAATTTTGGCAATCAAGCATGCTTGATCCCAAGGACTTGCCATTTGATTTGCAGGAGATGCCGGATGTATTTACTAAATTCCGACAGGAGGTTGAGCGTAGAGGTCTTTTCTATGCGGAACCGATTTCTACTCCAGCTCACATTCCTCCATTGCCGCTGATGAGTATTGCGACTAAGCCAAAGGAAGCCTTATTTCCCAAGCAAGTCGAACCGCTTTTTAGTGGTGGAGAGCTGAGTGCTTTAGCCCATTTAGATCAGTACTTTGAGAGACGCTTGCCGGATACCTACAAGCAAACTCGTAATCAATTGACCGGCATGGACTATTCCAGTAAGTTTTCTCCATGGTTGGCTTTTGGCTGTTGCTCGGCAAGAACAATCGTGCAGAAGCTAAAAAATTATGAGTCAACATACGGAGCTAATGACGGAACTTATTGGCTGTGGTTTGAATTATTGTGGAGAGACTATTTCCGTTTTCTACATTTTAAGTATGGAGACAAACTTTATCGACCTCATGGTTTGATTGATAAAGAGATCAATAGCTTTGATAAAAAGAAATTTCAGCAATGGATTTCTGGTTGCACAGGTGAGAACTTTATTGATGCTGGCATGCGCGAGCTCCAGCAAACCGGATTTTTATCCAATCGTATGCGTCAAGTAGTGGCGAGCTATTGGATTTATGACATGAAAGGCGATTGGCGCGCTGGAGCTGCTTGGTTTGAATCTCAGTTGGTTGACTATGATGTGTATAGCAACCAGGGTAATTGGCTATACATAGCAGGAAGAGGTACAGATCCACGCGGAGGGCGCCCATTTAATGTGAAGAAGCAAGCTCAGGATCATGATCCTGATGGCGCTTATCGATCGAAGTGGTTAAATGCGCCCTAAAGTTTAAAAGGGGGGCGTTTATTCCGTTACCAAGGCAGCTTTTCACCCGAATAAGTCAGAAAGCTTCCTGTGTCTTCTTTGTTAAGTTGTTCAATCACATTAAACATCTCAGCTGCAGCTTGATCTGCAGGCCTGCCAATCTGCTCACCACGAAATGGCTTTGAGAGTCTAGAGTTCACAGTGCCGGGATGCATTGCGATTAATGCGGTATTCGGTTTTGTGCGTCCCCATTCGATCGATGTTGTCTTCACCAACATATTGAGTGCAGCCTTAGAGGCGCGATAGCTATACCAGCCGCCAAGACGGTTATCTTCAATGCTGCCTACTTTTGCTGATAGAGTCACCATGACGCTATTTTTGGGATCTAGTAATTTTGAAAAGTGACGAATGGTTAGTGCTGGCCCAATGGCATTGACTGTCATGAGTTCCATGAGTTGCTCGGCATTGAGGTCTTCTAGCCTTTTTTCAGGCATCCACTGATTCGTGTGTAAAACCCCGATGGTATTAATGATGAGTTGAAAAGGTGCTAGTTGAGAGAGTGCAGTTGCACAGGATTCAATAGATTCCAGATTTTGATAATCGATTGGAAATTCAGTATGGCGATGAATGCCGACAACCTCTGAGCATGCGGGGTTGGTTTTCAAAAGATCCATGAAGGCAGAGCCTATGGTTCCGGAAGAGCCAATAACTAGTGCGCGAAAGGGGCTGGGAAGTAAGCTCATGTTGCTCTGTTGAAGAAATTCAATAAATGGGGTGGATTGAAGAGACTTTAGCGCAGATCGCGCATGAGCGTACGCGGCAAAATTTTCTTTCAAGCAAACCCTTCATTTGCTTGCTATGCTTACTCCTGTTTATAAATCAGAAATGCAATAAGTGAATATCCACTCCGATTACAGTAAGAGAGTTGTCATCAACCACCATGACCTACCTTGGGTTCCTAGCCCAGAGGTAGGGATCGAGAGACGTATGCTTGATCGCATGGGTGATGAGGTAGCAAAGGCAACCTCAATTGTTCGCTATCAACCGGGATCCAAATTTCAAACGCATACCCATGAATTTGGTGAAGAGATCTTTGTTTTAGATGGCGTCTTTAGTGACGAGACAGGCGATTATCCTGCTGGCACTTATATGATGAGCCCGCCTGGATCTTCCCATGCGCCATTCAGCCAGTCTGGCTGCACTCTTTTTGTGAAGTTGCGACACCTTGGCTCAGATCAAGTCGAGCGAGAGATAGTCAATACGAAAACTGCTCCTTGGTTTCAGGGAATGGTACCCGGTCTTAATGTCATGCCGTTGATGACACAGGGTAGCGGATCGACTTTAGTGCGATGGGCGCCTCAAACTTATTTCAATCCTCATAAGCATTATGGTGGCGAGGAAATTTTTGTGGTGGATGGCGTATTTGAAGATGAGCATGGGCGCTACCCGGCTGGCTCCTGGATTAGAAGTCCGCATATGAGCCTGCATCAGCCCTTTAGTAAAGAGGGCTGCACTATTTTTGTAAAGACTGGTCATTTATTAGGCTGATTTCAGAGTCTTGATCTAGCGGCTGCGCTTGAATGGCATTGCGATGGATAATGGTGCTCACATCATTATTTGCACTATTTTGGAATCATTCCCATGGAAATTAAGGTCAATTTTCTCGACAAGCTGCGTCTTGAAGCTAAGTTCGATGACTTTACGGTAATTGCCGATCAACCCATTCGATACAAGGGTGATGGTTCTGCGCCAGGACCGTTTGATTATTTCTTAGCTTCATCGGCGTTGTGCGCCGCTTACTTTGTGAAGCTGTACTGCGAGACTCGTAATTTATCTACTGAGAATATTCGCCTCTCGCAAAATAATATTGTTGATCCAGAGAATCGCTATAAACAGATTTTTAAGATTCAAGTTGAATTGCCAACAGATATTTCTGCTGCAGACCGCCAGGGTATCTTGCGTTCTATCGAGCGCTGCACAGTTAAGAAGGTAGTGCAGGAAGGGCCTGATTTTGTTATTGAAGAGGTCGCAAATCTAGATGCCGATGCGCAGAGTCTACTGACCCTAAAACCCAATGCAGGAGCTAGCACCCATATAGTTGGCAAAGATCTTCCTCTGGAAGAAACGATTGCCAATATGTCGGCATTGCTTGCAAATCTCGGCATCAAGATTGAAATTGCCTCATGGCGCAATCTCATTCCCAATGTCTGGTCCCTACATATACGTGATGCATATTCACCAATGTGCTTTACCAATGGCAAAGGCTCAACCAAGGAAAGTGCACTGGCATCTGCTTTGGGCGAATACATTGAGCGTCTAAGTAATAACCATTTTTATGCGGGTGCTTACTGGGGTGAGGATATTGCTAATGCAGAATTTGTGCATTACCCCAACGAACAATGGTTTAAGTCTGGTAAGAAGGATGCGTTGCCGACAGAAATTTTGGATGAGTACTGTCTAAAAATCTATAACCCAGACGGTGAGTTGCGCGCATCCCATTTGGTGGATACCAATTCTGGAAATGTACAGCGCGGTATCTGTTCATTGCCTTATGTGCGTCAATCCGATGCCAAGACAGTCTACTTTCCGTCGAACTTGATTGAAAATCTCTTTGTGAGTAATGGCATGAGTGCAGGCAATACACTTGCCGAAGCCCAAGTTCAATGTCTATCAGAAATCTTTGAGAGAGCAGTTAAGCGAGAAATTCTGGAGAGTGAAATTGCGCTTCCAGATGTGCCGCAGGAGGTGTTAGCTAGATATCCCGGCATTTTGGCTGGCATACAAAGTCTAGAAGAACAGGGTTTCCCAGTGTTGGTAAAAGATGCATCGCTTGGTGGTATCTACCCAGTGATGTGTGTCACGTTGATGAATCCACGCACTGGTGGTGTGTTTGCCTCTTTTGGTGCGCACCCTAGCTTAGAGGTTGCTCTAGAGCGAAGTTTGACGGAGTTACTACAGGGCCGTAGCTTGGAGGGTTTGAACGATTTGCCACCACCCACATTTGCAAGTGAAGCAGTAACTGAGCCTAATAACTTTGTAGAACATTTTATTGACTCTAGTGGCATCGTGTCCTGGCACTTCTTCAGCGCAAAATCCGATTATGAATTTGTTGATTGGGATTTCTCGAGTAAGGGTGAGGATTCCAATACTAAAGAAGCCGAAACTTTGTTTGGCATTCTCAAAGAGCTTGGTAAAGAAGTCTATGTAGCTGAATATGACGAGTTAGGGGCAATTGCCTGCAGAATTTTGGTGCCAGGATATTCTGAGGTCTACCCAATCGAAGATCTTGTCTGGGATAACACCAACAAAGCATTGTTATTCCGTGAAGATATTCTGAATTTATCGCGCTTGGATGATGCGCGCTTAGCATCCCTGCTCGAGCGCTTAGAAAATAATGAGCTTGATGAGTATGGCGATATCGCTACGCTCATTGGAATCGAGTTTGATGAGAATACCGTTTGGGGTCAGTTAACAGTGCTCGAGTTAAAGCTGCTGATTCAACTCGCTTTAAAACAGTATCAAGAGGCACATGACTTGGTGGGAGCCTTTCTGCAGTACAACGACAATACGGTCGAGCGCAAATTGTTTTACCAAGCAATGGATGCAGCCTTGGAAGTCTTGCTAGATGATGAGCTTGAAATGGTTGATTACGAAGTGAACTTCCGCCGGATGTATGGCGATGCGCGTATGGATGCTGTACTTGGCTCTATCGATGGCAGCGTTCGCTTCTTCGGATTAACGCCAACTAGCATGCAGTTAGAGGGGCTTGATAGGCACCATCGCCTAATTGATAGCTATAGAAAGCTGCATCAGGCGCGGGCCAAGAGTCTTTAAGTAATCAATATATTTAACCTTCAAAGGTCAGTAATGAAAGCAATAACTCCAGCTGAAGCAATTACATCGCGCATGTCAGTGCGTGCATTCACAAAAGAGGGTGTTTCAAAAGACATCATTCTCAAGCTACTCAATATCTCTGCGCGCGCACCTTCTGGAACTAATACTCAACCTTGGAAAGCTTATGTCATAGAAGGGGCTGCTCTCAAAGATCTATGTGCAAAAGTATGTGCGGCGTATGACAGTATTGCCGCCAATCCAGAGTTAGCAAAAGAATATCAACCTGCTTATGAGTATTACCCCGCCAAATGGTTTAGCCCCTACATCGATAGGCGTCGTGAAAATGGCTGGGGCTTATATGGGTTGCTAGGAATTACTAAGGGCGATAAAGACAAGATGCATACACAGCATCGCAAAAACTTTGAAGCATTTGGCGCTCCCGTATGTCTATTTTTCACAATCGACAAGGAGCTTGGTAGAGGCTCAATGCTTGACTATGGAATGTTCTTGCAAAACATCATGGTCGCCGCAAGAGGCGAGGGTTTGGATACTTGCCCGCAGGCAGCTTGGAATGATTACGCAAAGATCATCTTGCCCGCTATTGGCGCCAAGGAGAATGAGATGCTGGTGTGCGGTATGGCACTAGGGTATGCCGATAAAAATGCCCTGGTGAATACCTTTCACACCCCTCGAGTGGCTGCTGAGGAATTCACTACCTGGGTTAAATAAGTTTATTTAGCTCAGGAGTTCCTGTCGCTGCTGGCGATTTCTGCCTAATTATTAGGCAATTAAATCTAAAGAGCTTATATCTAAGTTATTGATATACCTCATTTAAAGCCTTGAAATGCGGTTTGGTAAAAAATATGTTGCTTTGCAACAAAAATATCTTGCTTTTGGAAAATGTGGCTCTTAAAATGGTGCATCGCAATAAAAAACCATTTATTAAATAAAGGATAGATCATGTTCCAAGCTCAATTAAACGACCAATTCGCTGCTGCACAAGCAAAAGCTATCGAAAACGCTAAACATTTGGCACAAGTTGCTGTTGAAAGCGCTCAAGAATTAGCTGAAATCAACCAAGCTGCTGCTAAAGACGCTTTGGTTGCTGCTCAAGATACAAGCTCACAATTGTTAGCAATCAAAGATCCACAACAATTGGCTAAATTGGCTCAGCCAGAAGCTGCTCAAGAAGCTGCTAAATACGCTGCTGCTTACCAAGCTAAAGTAAACCAAGTAGTTCGTAACGGTAACAAAGAAGTTGCTCAAGTAGTTGACGCTTCTATTGATGACGCACGCGCAGATTTGGTTAAGTTTGTTAAAGAAGCTACTAAGACAGCTCCTGCTGGTTCTGAGGCATTTGTTTCTGCATTCAAAACTGCATTTGAGTCTTCACTCCAACAGTTCGACCAAGTTCGCGCATCTGCAACTGACGCATTTGCTAACTTTGAGAAGAGTGTTGATGCTGCTATGGCAAACATTCAAGGTCAATACGCTGTTGCTAAGCCAGCTGCTAAAAGCCGTAAAGCTTCTGCTTAATTAGCTGCTTAGTTTTAGTGTTAAAAAAAGCCACCTTCGGGTGGCTTTTGTTTTTATATTGCTCAGTTTTTTTATTCGACCTTGTAAACGATTCGGCCCCCAACAATAGTCATAGATGCTTTGGCATCCTTCAAAGCATTTTTGGGGATGGTAAAAATGTTGTCCGAAAGTACTGCCATATCTGCATACTTGCCAATCTCAATACTGCCTTTGACCTTATCCTCGCCAACTGATTTTGCGGGCCAGATAGTCCACATCTTTAGAGCATCGCGAACACTGATAGCTTCCAGGGGTTCAAATACCCCCATGTCCGACTGTCTTGTCACAGTGGCATATATAGCCTTAAATGGATCTATATTGCCCAGGTAGATGCCGGTCATATCTGTGCTCGCAGCGGGTTCGAGACCAGCGTTAATCATGGTCCTAAATTGATAGCCAGTTTTTGCTCTCGCAGTTCCCATGTTTTCGTAATCTGCATTAACCAATTCAAGCAACCAGATAGGTTGTGATGAAAGATGAAAGTTGTTTTTCTTAAGAGCAATACTGCGTTTTAGTTGCTCTGGTGTTAGTTGAAACATACCAAAGTGTTCTATGCGTTTAATAGTATTGCTGGCTTGAGTTTTACTAATAGATTCATATGCATTTAGCCCAATATCCGCAGCTGCATCACCTGAGCAATGCAACATGCTAATTTTGTTGTTCTGATTAGCTAAAGAGGCAAATTGAGTTGCTAAACTTTGATTGGTCACTAAGGTGCCTTTGCCGCCAGGTGGATCTGTATCTTGAACCCCTACATATGGTTCATACATGAAGCCTGTTCTGCAATCATTTTCACCGTCTACCCATGCTTTGATGGCGGCAAATCGATAGTAGGCGGGATTGGCTTTTGCTGGCATTTCAAAAACACTTAAATCCTTAGGCATTCCCTCTCCGTTGGGTGCTGCCCATACTGAAGCTGTATAACGAATGTTTGGCATGGGTGTGCTGATCGAAACGCTTTGCATTATTGGAATAGCGGCAGCGGGAGTGATCGCCATTACCGAGGTAAAGCCATAAGAGTTCCAGAATTTGGCAATGTCGGTTGCATAGTAGCGAGCGATTTCTTGTGGAGTAGGACTACCAGGTATGTCTCCCATGCCATCGGTAATAACGCCATTTGGCTCCCCATCTTTATCTGCCAACACACCGGCGCCGTGACGAAGCTTTGTCACGCCTTTCTTGATGCCCATCTTTGAGAGGGCCGCACTATTAGCAATTGCCATGTGTGCACCATTGGCCATAATGACGGGATTATTTGGCGCTACTTGATCTAATTCAGTCTTGGTGGGAAGACGTTTTTCAATAAATTTATTTTCACTGGCTGAAACGCCGGCTACATAGATCCATTCGTCCTTGGGTGTCGCTTTAACGCGGGTCGCAATATTCAGTAAAGCTTGTTTCACTGAAGGCGTTCCTGGATAGCGCGCATCAACCCATACCTCTTTGAGCCATATTGTTTCCATGGGGTGTGTATGGGCATCAACGAAGCCAGGCACCACTAACTTTTGCTTGAGATTAATGACTTGAGTATTGGCCCCTATGTAGCCTTTGATTTTTTGATCAGACCCAATAGCAATAAATTTTTCATCTTTGATGGCAACGGCATTTGCCTTTGGTTGTTTTGTATTTAGCGTCTCAATTTGCCCATTCATAAAGACAATATCCGCTTGTTCTGCCGCCATGGTTGTATGGCTAAAACAAGCCATAGAAGTGAGGAGGTAAATGAGTATGGCTTTAACTGAGTTTTGCATGAAAGCACCCCTTTTATAACTAAAGTGGAGATTGAGTAATCTAGGTATTTGATCAGTATCGTACAGATAGATTTTGATCTCGATCAATCTCGGCGGCACTTACTGAAGTATTGATCTTTTATAGAACACTTAGGCAATAAAAAAGCCAACCTGCTAGTTGGCTTTTTTACTCCAAGAGGACTCAACCTACTCAATCCAAGTAATAAAATTTTCCTTGGGCCTTCTAACCTTTTTGAGGTTAATTAACCAATCCTCATCAGCCTTTCTATAGCCTAGTGGAAGCAATACTACGCTGCGCAGGCCTTTTTCTTTGAGATTGAGGATCTCATCTAGGGCAACAGGATCAAACCCCTCCATGGGTGTGGAGTCTACTTGCTCATAGGCGGCTGCAATGAGTGCAGTCCCCAATCCAATATAGGCTTGTTTTGCTGCATGGGTGTAATTGGTTTCAGCATCACGAGAGGTGTAGCCACTGAGTAACTTTTGACGATAGATATCACCAGCTTCACTTTTGAAGTTACGAATCTTCTCGGTCATATCAAATGATTGATTAATGCGATCTGCTGTGTAGGTATCCCAGGCTGCAAAAACTAGCAAATGAGAAGAATCAACTATTTGAGTTTGGTCCCAAGCAATCGCCTTAATCTTTTCACGAATAGCTTTATTGGTAATGACTAGCACCTCATATGGCTGTAATCCGCTGGAGCTCGCAGTTAGCCGAATAGCTTCTAAAATTTGCTCAACCTTTTCTTGGGGTACGGCTTTTGTCGGATCCATTTTTTTAGTTGCGTAACGCCACTGTAGATTCTCAATTAAGCTCATTCTGATTCCTTTAAGATTGGTGAATATATATAGATGGTTCAGTGTAATTTATATCTTGATAGTCTCAATAACTGGCAATTCATTTGCATGTAAAAAAGGGGCCCTAAGACCCCTTTTTTTACTACAGATCCTCTTGAATCTATTAAGCAGCTAAGGCCTCTTCAGGCTCAGTAACTGATGAGCGGATCAGGTAATCAAATGCGCCGAGAGAAGCCTTGGCACCTTCGCCCATGGCGATGATGATTTGCTTGTAAGGAACAGTCGTGCAATCACCCGCTGCAAATACTCCAGGTAAAGAAGTTTCACCTTTTGCATCCACAATGACTTCGCCATGTTTTGACAAATCAAGAGTACCTTTGAGCCAATCCGTGTTTGGCAATAAACCAATTTGCACAAAGATGCCTTCAAGCTCAAGAGTATGCTCAGAATTATTGGTGCGATCTTGGTAGCGCAAGCCATTGACTTTGCCACCTGCACCCAATACCTCTTTGGTAAGAGCGCTCATGATGACGGTTACATTTGGCAGGCTAGCCATTTTCTTCTGAAGCACTGCATCAGCACGTAATTTGCTATCAAACTCAATTAAGGTGACGTGGCTCACAATGCCGGCCAAATCAATTGCAGCCTCAACGCCAGAGTTACCACCGCCAATGACGGCAACACGCTTGCCTTTGAATAAAGGGCCATCGCAGTGAGGGCAGTAGGCAACACCTTTGCCACGGTACTCTTGTTCGCCAGGAACATTCATTTCTCTCCAGCGAGCACCAGTGCTCAAGATAACGGATTTGCTTTTCAGTACCGCACCATTAACCAATTCCACTTCAAGACCATTGGCAGTTTTACGCAATGCATTAGCACGCTGCAAATTCATGATGTCGACTTCATAGCTCTTTACATGTTGCTCAAGCGCTTGAACCAATTTAGGCCCCTCAGTCTCTTTAACAGAGATGAAGTTTTCAATGCCCATGGTATCCATGACCTGGCCGCCAAAGCGCTCTGCCACGATGCCGGTACGGATGCCTTTACGTGCTGCGTAGATTGCCGCCGCTGAACCAGCAGGTCCACCGCCGATAACTAAAACGTCATATGGATCTTTGGCGGAGAGCTTTGCAGCCTCTTCTTTAGGGCTTGCAGTATCGAGCTTAGCCACAATCTCTTCAACACTCATGCGTCCTTGGCCAAACACTTCACCATTCAAGATCACGGTTGGTACCGCCATGATTTGGAATTGATCTACCAATTCTTGATAGAGGGCGCCGTCAACCATTTCATGGGTAACGTTTGGGTTTAGGGCAGCCATGAGATTGAGTGCTTGCACAACATCAGGACAGTTATGGCATGACAAGGAAATAAAAGTCTGGAAGTTGAGCTTGCTATCAAGCTTAATGATGCGATCAATGATCTCTTGCTCTACTTTTGCTGGATAGCCGCTGGCTTGCAAAATGGCCAAAATGAAAGAGGTCATTTCATGACCCATTGGTAGGCCCGCAAAGGTAATGCGCGCTTCTTGATCGAGCTTGCTTACAGTGAAGCTAGGAGTATGCGTAGCTTTACCATCTGTTTTGACGGTAATCTTGTCGGACTGCTCAGCCACTTCATTTAAGAGTTCAAGCATCTGCTTTGAACTGTCGCCCTCATCTAGGCTGGCTACGAGAACGATAGGGCTAACAATCTTTTCAAAATACACTTTTAACTGAGATTTGATATTGGTATCGAGCATGGTAATTTCCTTGGGTAATTTTTTTAGGTGAGTCTATTGGGCAGGATCTTGTCCTCCCCAATAGACTCTCCGAAGAGAGTCTATGGATTAGAGCTTCAGCTTAGATCTTGCCTACGAGATCCAAAGAAGGAGTCAATGTTGCGGCGCCCTCTTTCCACTTAGCTGGGCAAACTTCGCCTGGGTGTGCAGCTGTGTACTGTGCAGCTTTTAGCTTGCGCAATGTTTCAGAAACGTCACGTGCGATTTCGTTAGAGTGAATTTCTGCAGTCTTAATCACACCTTCTGGATTGATAATGAATGTGCCGCGCAATGCCAAACCTGCTTCAGGAATGTGAACGCCAAATGCATTTGTCAATGTGTGTGTTGGATCGCCAACGAGTGGGAACTTTGCTTTACCAACAGCAGGAGATGTCTCATGCCAAACTTTGTGTGAGAAATGTGTATCAGTTGTCACGATATACACTTCAGCACCCATCTTTTGGAATTCTGGATAGTTCTCAGCCGCATCTTCAATTTCTGTTGGGCAGTTGAAAGTAAATGCTGCTGGCATAAAAATCAGAACTGACCAATGACCTTTGAGGGTTTCGTCAGTAATCGTTACAAACTTGCCGTTATGGAAAGCTTCGGTTTTAAATGGTTGAACTGCAGTATTGATGATGGACATCTGTGCTCCTTGTTTTGGTTAATCAATCTTTTTAGTAGCTAATGCAACTGAGTGGATTTTGAACCTCAGTTGTTTATTTGTCTAATGAATAAATTTGATATTTATGATCGAATTTATTGATAATAGGCTCTAGGGGCTTCATTCGCCCTCAGGGTGGCCTAGATAACGCTATTTGGTGGAATTGACCTTTTGGGGTTTTAAAGGATCTAGGTACATCTTTGGGCTATAGTGCCGCATTAAAGAGATAAATGTAAAAAAGCGCCAGTATCGAGCGCCATCACCTTTTATGAAATTGTTTTTATTTTTCCTTTTCACTCTTTTCGTTTCGGCTAGCCATGCAGAAGAATTGTTTGTACCACTCTCGCAGTTCGACAATGATTCTCAGCGCTTGACTAACAATAAGGTTCTGGAGTTTTGGGGTTATCACAATTACGACAATAACGATAATTATCAAAATGTTTTGAAGTTACGTTACTACAATCCTCTCGAAGCGGGCGATTGGCAAGGGCGTATCCGTTTAGATACTTCTTATGCCTCCAGTTACAACTCGATTTCTTCAGCCAATAATGCAGGGCAGTACAGTGCCGGTAACACCATGGTCACTATCTGGGGGCAGGACAAAACTTTTCTGAAGCCTTTGGGTGCTTTGATTGGTGGGCGCGTCATATTTCCATTTGGCAACAATGGACAGTGGGCAGTGGGGCCGCAATTGAACTGGTCGTTTGTACCTACAGTTAATAGTCTTTTGGGTCTGACAGATTTCTCTCCGCTGATTCGGTATATGTACGGCTTTGATACCAAAAATAATAGTCTTGTTGTGAATCCAACTCAGCCAGCATTAATGCGAAGCTTGCAGCTTTATCCAACCGTTGGCTTCCAGTTATCCCCCAATACCATGCTGCGTTTTTGGGACGAAAACGGCGCTGTTTATAACTCTGCTGGCGGAGGCTGGTTTGTGCCAATTGATGCGATGGTGACACATCGTCTAACAAAAAACTGGGTATTTGCTATAGGCGGAAGCAAGCAGGTGGTACAAACCTATCGCCAGTATGACTGGTCCACCTATGCGAAGATTTCTTATAACTTTTAGGCACCAATCCTCCCTTGGATATTGGCTCTGCAGTCTATAATCGCTCTCAAAATTAGCAGTAAATATTCCCCAATCAACATCGATCCCCAATAGGGCTTTTATGAAGAAAAAAATTCTTACGTCCTTCCTCTTAACTTCAGCAATCTTGACTGCCGCGAGCGTTGCTCATGCTGATCAAGGTTTATCGCCACTCCCCAAAATTGCAGATGAGTGGCGCTTTGAAGTCACTCCTTATTTGTGGGGCTCCGGAGTAACTTCTTCACTCTTTTATAACGACCGCTACCTTAATACAGCCACGCTTTCTACGAGTAATGTGCTGGGTGATCTGAAATCAGGCGGCATGATTACTGCCGAAGCGCATTACGGTAAATGGGGCATCTTCGGCGATCTCGTCTCTGCAACTCTTCAAACAACAGGTAATTCAAATGTTTCTGTGAAGCCGCCTCAATTGGGTGGCGCAGCAGTGCCGGTTAACGTTGCAGATAAGGTCACATTGCAACAAAATATAATTACTGGAGCGGCAACCTATACGGTCCTCAGCAATCAGAATATTTACCTGGATGGGTTATTAGGTGTGCGCGGCATCATGGCAACTGCTACTGTCTCGGCAGACTTGTCTGCATTTGGATACTCGAGAGGTGTGGTTGACTCTAAATCTGTCTCCACTCTTGATCCAATTGTCGGCTTTAAGGGTCGCTATCGTATTGCTGACTCCACTTGGTACATTCCCTTTTATGCGGACATCGGCGGTGGTGGCGGCACTACCAATATGACTTGGCAGGGTGTTCTTGGCGTGGGTAAAACATTTGAAAAATGGTTGGACGTATCGCTTGCCTATCGTACCTTGTACTACGACATGAATGGTGATGGGCTTTTGCAGAAAACTACCTTTAAGGGTCCGCAGATAGCTGCAACATTTAAGTTTTAAATACGCCGACCCCTCATACTGGATTAATCAATTAAGCGCTGGGACAAAAACATGAAACTCGCACCAAAACTACTTTCCGCATTGTTAATGGCGCAATGCGCAGTCACCTTTGCTAAAGGCAATGCCGATACGATTTTTTATGGTGGTCCCATTGTGACAGTGAATGCTAAGAACGAAGAAGTTCAGGCGCTCGCAGTACAAAATGGCAAGATTGTTGCAGTCGGCACTAAAGATGCGGTTACTAAAGAATGGCAGACTGAATCTACCAAAGTGATCGATCTAAAAGGTCAAACTTTGATGCCAGGTTTTGTAGAGCCTCATGTGCATATCCTGGTGACCTCAGTGTTCGAAGGCTTGGGCTTGAATTTAAGTAACTTTACTTTGCCTTATGACACCAAAGAAACATTGATTAAGAAAATGAAGGCCGCCCTCAAAGACGTGCCTGCTGGCGGATGGCTTTTTGGTTTTGGTGTTGATCCATCACGCACCACGCCTTTTATGGCTGAGCTCACTGCGGATGATTTGGATACGGTTTCGAAAGATGTTCCCATCTTTATCGTGAATCAATCCGGTCATATTGGCTATGTAAATCACAAGGCTTTGGAGTTAGCTGGCGTTACAGATAAAACACCAAATCCTCCAGGTGGCGGTATTTATGTGAAGGATGCTAAAGGCAAGCTGACAGGCAAATTAGTAGAGCCCCCTTCTTACTTGCCATTTATGGCAAAGATGCCAGCTCCTACTGAGGCTCAATTATTTGGCGCTATTCAAGGCACCATGAAAAAAATTGCCTCAACCGGTGTAACTACTGCTTCTGAAATGAGTGTTGGCGGAAATTTCGGCGTTGATAAAGAGGTTGCAATTTATAAGGCTATTTTTGCTAAAGATGCAGCACCCATTAGAATGCGCGGCTATTTATTTAGCGAGGCTTTACCTACAGGCAAAACCTCTGTTAAGCCAAATGAAGGCGATGACAAATTACGCTTTATTGGTATTAAATATATTTCAGATGGCTCTACTCAAGGTTTAACGGCTGCTCTCAATGCACCTTATACCTATCCAAAAAACTCCAAATGGAGTGGAGCGTTGAACTTTAAAGATGCTGAAATTTATGCGTCCATGAAGGGGTTCTTTGATCAGGGCTGGCAAATTTCTACTCACTCTAATGGTGATAAGGCAATTGATCAAACTCTTGCGAGCTATTCAAAATTACTTGCCGGTAATCCTAAGCCTCAAGATCGTCGTTTGCGTATGGAGCATTTCACTGTTAATACTGAAGCCCAAGTAAAGCAGGCAGCCAAGTTAGGAGTGGTGCCTAGCTTCACTATTGGCCACGTAGATTATTGGGGTGCTGCATTTAATGATCATATTATTGGTCCAGAGCGTGCTAAGCGTATAGATCCTGCAGGCGACTTCAAACGTGCAGGCGGTAAATTTACATTGCATAGTGATTCACCCGTTTCAAATGTGGGTCCTTTGAATTACGTTAGCGAAGAAGTAACGCGCTTATGGCAGTTGCCACCCCAAAAGGTATTAGGGCCTGATCAAGCGGTTTCGGTTGACGATGCAATCCGCGCTATCACCATCGATGCTGCTTATCAAATCTTTGCAGACAATATTGTGGGTAGCTTAGAAGTAGGCAAACAAGCCGACTTAGTTATTCTGGAAAAGAATCCTCGTCAAACAGCGCCAGCTGATATTCGTAACATTAAAGTAAAAGGTACGTGGATTGATGGCAAGCCAGTTAGCCTGCAGTAAATATCTCTTAATTGTTGTCGGTATTTAATAAAAACACTCGCTGATGCGGGTGTTTTTATTTGCCTACAACAACTTAGAAAAATAAACTGAGTTTAAGTAAACGCCACAACACCAGCAATAAGATTAATCGCCAGTGCAAGCAGGGAAGCATTAAAAACAAAAGCAGTCATTCCCTGCATCATCACTAAAAACCGGATTCGTGAGCTGGCAATATTGACGTCAGCAGTCTGGCAAGTCATGCCAATCACCATAGAAAAGTAAAGAAAGTCTACATAGGTAGGCCTTTGCTTGCCGGCAAATAGCAAAGGGGCTTCTTTGGTTTTCTCAAACTCTTGATAGTAGGCGTGAGCGTAATGCAGGGCAAAAGCTGTATGTACAAATAACCAAGAGATCGCATATGTGCTTAGCACTAGGCAAACGTGACGAATAGCCAAATGAATAGGTAGAGTTTTGATGCCCGAGAGAATAATCACGATAGTGATCAGGCTTGCAGCTGCTGCCAAAATAATGATGAGCAGGATGATTGCAGCGCCATCATCCTCTTTCTTTGAAAGCAACATGATATTTTCTTGGGTTGAATAGAACATCATGATGTAAGTAAGGGCTAGGTAAAGACTTCCTGCTAGCGCCCAAGAGAGGGCTAGGCTAATAGTGGAGGAAGACTCAGAGGAGAGCAGAAAAAATGCCCCAAAGCCAGCAATGGCGACAATAATCAGTCTTGATATGGCGCTGATATGGTGCCAGTGTTGTGTCCAGTGTGTCGCTTTCATAGTGATACTAGTATGCACTTAAAATAAAGTCTGACATCTCCAGGATTGCACTTCTTTGTGATTGAATGGTGATAGACAATACTAACAAGCTTAATTAAGTAGAGGGCCGCAAAGTGCGTTCAAATATTAGAAGTTGGAGCTTAGTAGCGGGCGCACTCATTATTTTGGCCGCCTGCATTTTTGCTTATTTATCGACAAGGCCCGCTGAGGCTGATTTAGCAAGTTTGATTAACATGCTTACCCCCACTGTTCGCTGGGCTGCATAAGCTAGTTTATTCAAATATCTGGTGCCTATCTTGCTGCAGGGGGCTCCATCTACTGGTATTTCTCTATAGAAACCCATCCTTAGGGGAGTAGATTGGTATCTGACATTACCCATCTGAAAGGTTGATATGAGCAAGAAACCATTTGATATGAAAGCTATGCCGGGACAACAAAGTGCTGTTGATGCAACCAGAGCCGCCGGACGTGTGGCGATAGAAAGTGCTCAGGCGATTACGCAGATCAATCAGCAAGCTACACAAGAGTTGGCTGCGATGATTCAGAGGCGGGTGTCTGAGCTCATGAAGACTCAAGACCCTAAATCTGCTTTCGAGTATGTTCATGCTGAGGTATTGCAGGATGCGGCTAAAGAGATTACTCAATATCACAATCAGTTATTGCAAGTTTTGAAGAGTGGTAATCAAGAGTTAGCAGATATTGCTGAAACGATGATTCAAGAATCCAAAGCAGATCTTATTCACTTTGTAAATGAAGCTACTGATAACGCGCCAGTTGGCAGTGAGGCTTATGTATCCGTATTTAAAACATCTTTCAATAACGCGTTGCAGAATTTTGAATTGATTCGTGCTGCAATGGCTGACTCATTCACTAATTTTGAGAAGAGCGTTGAGAATGTCAGCAATCTTTCAAGCCAAAAAGGCTCTTCAAAAAAGAAGGGTTGAGCCTTTAAGGTTGTAGTTCAATATTGTTTCTGAAATTGCAGGGCGGTTTTGATAGTCTGAAAATGAATATCCACGGTAGATTCAATTTCTTTGCCGTAGCCGCCCGCCATTGAGAATGCAATAGGCAGCTGCCGATCTAATGCGTATTGAAACACCATTTCATCTCGCAGACGCATCCCATCCTTGCTGATATTCAGTCTTCCGAGTCGATCGCCCTCATGTGGGTCGGCGCCAGCCAAGAAAATGAGGCAATCTGCCTTAAAGCGTGAATCTAATTGATCAAGAGCTGTACTCAATGAGTGCAAGTAGATTTCATCATTGCAGCCATCAGCCAGGCCCACATCCAGATCACTTTGCTCTTTCTTAAAGGGAAAATTATTTTCCCCGTGAATGGATAGAGTGAAGATGGAATCATCATTTTGCAAAATGGCTGCAGTGCCGTTTCCCTGATGAACATCCAAATCAATCACAGCAACTTTTAGGGATGGGTTAATTTCTTTTTGCAGAGTCCGTGCTGCGATAGCGGAATCATTAAATACACAAAATCCACTTCCGGTATCGCGATAGGCATGATGAGTGCCTCCAGCCAGATTGGCGGCGATACCTTCTTGCAAAGCCGTTTTGGCTGCAGCTACAGTGGCGCCTGCTGAACGTCGTGAGCGCTCAACCATTTGACTGCTCCAGGGAAAACCGATTTCTTTTTGCTCTTGCGCTGAAAGTTTTCCCTCTATGACTTTAATGAGGTAGCTTGGATCATGCGCATACAAAATTTGTGTATCTGTTGCTGACGGCGCTTCAACCAGCTCAATACCTGCTTGCGATCCCACTAAATCTCGCAAGCGTGAGTACTTCTCCATCGGGAAGCGATGCCCTGCAGGTAACGGCAATACAAAATGGTCGGTATAAAAAGCCTTCAAACTTCTCTCGCGTATTCCTTGAGGATATTCATCGGCACTGTTTCCAGCGCCTTAATGTGTGTACTTTCTAGCTTGATATATGGAGCGCAATTGGCGTTTAATGCCTCAACCCAGCGATTGATACATAAGCACCATTGGTCGCCTGCAAGTAAGCCAGGGAATCGATACTCTGGTCTGGGGGTAATGAGATCGTTCCCCTTTTGCAGGCTAAATTGCAAAAAGGCATCTGTAACGATGGCGCATACCAAATGACTACCCACATCTTCTTCGTTGGTTTTGCAGCAACCATCTCTAAAAAACCCTGTTAGAGGATCAAAGGAGCAGGGAATCAATGGCTCTCCAAATACATTCAGTGCAATCTCATTTTGCATAACAACCTTAATAGTATTAGTGCCAACCAGTTTATTGAATAAGCCGTAAACTTGCTTAACCATGACTCAATTAGAGAAACTCACTTTGTTCTATGATGGCGCTTGCCCACTATGTCAGGCGGAGATTCTTTTTTTGTCAGGACGCAATCAAGCTAACTTATTGGACTTTGTTGACATTAATTCTGAGCGGTTTGACCCTCAAAAATTGGGTGTCTCATGTGAGGCTGCCCTAGCAGCCATGTATGGCCAATTTGCTAGTGGCGAATTAATACAAGGCGTTGCAGTATTTCCTGAGGCTTATCGCCGAGCGAATTTACCGCGTCTTGCCTGGTTCTTTTCAAGAAAGTCCATGCAGCCATTCCTTAAATTAGGGTACCTATTTTTTGCTAAAAATAGACATGCAATCTCTAGTCTTTTTGGGCCGGCCGCACTTCGTTTAGTCAAATCCAAATCAGGGGTGATTCCGTCATGAAGAGGATGCCATTATTTCTGGTACTGACTTTGTTGACCGTGTTCTTATCAAATGGCTTTGCTCGCGAGCCAATTGAATTACCTCCAAATATCAGTTCTGCAAAATTGCAGGGTAGTGGTCGACTTACTTGGTTTGGTCTCCACGTATATGATGCTGCGTTTTATCGGGTTGGCTCACTTTCATCGCCCGATTTCGCGTTGAATTTACGCTACCAAAAATCTTTTTCAGGAGCATCCATTGCCAATCGTAGCGCTGAAGAGATGAAGCGCATTGGGGTGCCAGAGGCTCAGGCAGTGCTTTGGGGGAGAGAGTTAACTACTTTCTTGCCGAATGTTGAGTCTGGACAAACCTTAACAGCAATATATTCCCCTAAGCAAGGGACAACTTTTTATCACGACGGCAAGCAGATCGCTCAAGTACCGGGGGCTGAATTTTCAAAAGCATTTTTTGGGATTTGGCTTGACCCAAAAACAAGTGCTCCTAAGTTGCGTACTGAGTTACTTGGACAATCCTGTCCCCCACCCATTTTTAGTGAGGCTTGTTAATTCATGAAAAAGCTTTTTTCCCGAATCATCACATTAGCATTCTTTGGGCTATTTTTGGTGTCATGCTCAACGCCACAAGTTTCTCAATACGCCAATGAAAAACCCGTCCTCGATTTGAGTGAATATTTTTCCGGAACGATCGATGCGTATGGCATCTTTACTGACCGCAGCGGTGAAGTAAAGAAACGCTTTACGGTATTAATCAAAGCAAATTGGACCATAGTTGATGGAAAAAAAGTAGGCACCCTGGACGAAAGCTTTGAATATTCTGACGGCACTAAGCAAAAGCGTATTTGGACACTTACAGAGCAGTCCCCGGGAAATTACATTGGTAGAGCGGATGACGTGGTGGGAGACGCGCAGGGTCAATTCGCTGGCAATGCCCTAAATTGGACCTATACCCTTGCCTTGCCCGTTGACGGCACCATTTACAACGTTCAATTTAATGATTGGATGTATCTAGTTACGCCTAAAGTAATGCTCAATAAGGCCAAAATGAGTAAGTTTGGCATTGAGCTCGGCGAAGTAACCTTGAGCTTCTACAAGCGCTAAGCAAAAGCACGGGATTTGTGTCACACTTTCTTCAAGGGCTCCTGTGGGGGCTCCAATAAAGGAGATACAGATGAGAACCACATTAAAGCAAGTTTCCATTGCTCTTTCTGCTGCAGGCATTTTTTCTTTAGCTGCCTGCCAATCGATGGAGCAAGGCACCGGTCAAAAAGCAAGCGCTAGTTTAGATTCTAGATCGGGGTCTCAAGCCAAGGGTGAAGTAACCTTTGTTTGGCAAGGCAATGATGTACTCATCAATGGTAAGTTTTCTGGATTGAAGCCCAATGCAGAGCAGGGATTTCATGTTCATGAAAAAGGAGATTGTTCTGCTCCTGATGCAACTAGCGCAGGCGGTCACTTCAACCCTGAAACAAAATCTCACGGCATGCCAAATAGCGGTATGAATCATGCTGGAGATCTTCCTAATATCAAATCAGATGCGAATGGCAATGCAACCTATAGCGCCAAGTTACATGGCTTTGCTGTAAATACAGGTCCAACTGGAATTGTGGGTCGTTCGGTGGTTGTTCACAGAGATCCGGATGATTACAAATCACAGCCTGCCGGCAATTCTGGTCCACGTATTGCTTGTGGCTTGATTAAGTAACGCATAGTTTTTATTTATTAGTAGATACAGGGCATTTCATGAGAATCGAAGATACCGACCCAGCTCGTCATGCAGGGATTGAATATCCAATGGAAGTGGGTGCCCCTGTATTTGCGCCTATCAAGGTCACCGAAGAAAAAGACAAGGCTGTTAACGTAGCGCGCCAGAATGCGAAGTTGGAATACGACCGCATCATGGAGCAAGCTGAAGTCTTAATGAAGCAAGCAAAAGCCTTGCAAGCAAGGCTTGATGCTACCGAGATGGTGCATTGTGCCAAATTTAGCTTTAATCCAATCCACGGAAAAATTTACCACCTCTATTACGACAGCAGAAATAGCGTCAATGTCTTAATTCAGAATGGTCCAAGAGAATGGAGCTGCGGTATTCCAGATGGTTGGACCTATTCGATGGCGGTGAAGAAGTTAGGTGACAGTACCTGGGCAGTAATTGAAGAAGATGCCCTTACTGTATGATTATTTTCTCTCTATAAAAACAATAAGGTGACACGTGACAAAAGCTCGAGTTGTTAGTCTGACTGAACTAGGTAGCGCAGACGTAATCAAAGTAATAGACAAAGAACTGCTTCCACCAGCAAAAGGTGAAGTGCAAATTCGTCAAACCGCGATTGGTTTTAATTTCATTGACGTTTATCAGCGCTCTGGTGTTTACCCTCTAGAAATGCCTACTGGTCTTGGCCATGAAGCTGCAGGCGTTGTTGAGGCTGTGGGTGATGGTGTCACTGACTTTAAGGTTGGCGATCACGTGGTTTATATGAACGCTGGTATCGGTGCATACGCAAGTGCACGTAATGTTGCGGCGGATAAGTTGGTGTCAATACCAAATGGTATTTCTGATGAAGTAGCTGCAGCCGTTTTCTTCAAGGCAATGACTGCGCAATATCTTGTCCAGAAAACATACAAAGTAAAAGCTGGTGATGTGGTGCTTGTGCACGCAGCTGCAGGCGGCGTTGGTCAGATTTTGGCGGGCTGGGCGAAAGCCTTAGGCGCCTTTGTTGTTGGTACAGTTGGCTCTCCTGCAAAGTTTGCTGCCGCTAAAGAGGCGGGCTGCGATGCGGTTGTCGACTACTCACAGCCTAATTGGGTTGAGGAAGTCATTAAGGCGACTGGCGGCAAAAAAGCCAATGTAGTTTATGACTCTGTTGCAAAGACTACTTTCTTGGGCTCATTGGATTGTGCTGCTCCATTTGGCACAGTTGCTTTATTCGGCGCTGCATCTGGACCGGCTCCAGAGATTCAGCCAGAAATCTTAAACAAGAAAGGCTGCCTGTTTTTAACAAGACCTTCTGTGTTTCCGCACAACGCAACTGCAGCCTTATTAAAAGAAAATGCTAAGGCAGTATTTGATGCAATTGCTAAAGGGCAGGTCAAAGTACAAATTGGTGCTAAGTTTTCTTTAGAGCAAGCAGCAGATGCACATCGCGCTGCTGAAGGTAGAAAAGTTTCTGGTGCAATTGTGATGACACCATAGGCTTAAGTGTCTAAAGTACAAAAGCCCCGTCTATCGGGGCTTTTTTTATAACTCAATCGGGCGTAGGATAGGAGTATGAAAACACTTTTAAAAATAATCCTATCTACCCATTTGGTTTTAATGAGTACCTTGTCTCTGGCGCAAATTCCGGAGACGCAGTACTCACAAGGAATTTCCTATATCACTGGCGGTGTTGGTGAGGATGAGACGGTAGCCATTCTTGCTGAGGCTAAGCAATGGCCATTGCTTTTGGAGATGTCTCAAATTGAGAATGGCAGGGGCGTCTGGATATTTGGCGCAACCATCAAAATCATGAGTGCAGCTAAAAAGCAAATAGTCTTTGATGCTCAAGCAGATGGACCTTATATGCTAGTTAACCTAGTGCCTGGCGATTACCTGATTGATGCCGTTTATGGAGGTGTAACTCAAAAGCGATCCGTCTCCATAAAGGCTGACTCAACCCAAAAGATCTCACTCTTCTGGAAATGAAATCCTTCAATTCTGCTTAAAACCCACTTAAAAGTGGGTTCTTTGTTGCCTGCACTTGCAATTAGTTCGTATTAGTACTAAACTAGTTCTAGTTAGTACTTTATGGACATCTAATGAATTTTCTACCGGCTCTGCGAAATTTGGTTTCCGCCTACCAATCATTTGAGAGATATTCGGCTCCCGACGTCAAAGCAATGGGATTGACTACGACTCAGTTTGATGTGATTGCAACATTGGGTAATCAGCCACCAATGACATGCAAAGATTTAGGGGAAAAGACTTTGGTAACCAAGGGCACTCTTACTGGTGTGCTAGAGCGTTTAGAGGTCAAGGGAATTTTGGAGCGCAAGTTAAATCCAGAAGATGCCCGCAGTCAAATGATTGGTCTAACTAAAGAGGGGCAAGCTTTATTTGAGAGAGTTTTTCCAATGCACCTTCAGCATTTAGAAAAAGCATTTTCAAAACTATCTGAAAAAGAGTTGGCAGAAGTGACCAAGTCTTTGCAAGTGATTAACCATATTTTTACAAATTAACTTATTCAAGAACGGAGAGAGAACATGAACTCAGCATCTAAACCCTTAGCCTTGGTTGCCAGAATATTAATGGCATCTATTTTTATTTCAGCGGGATTTTCCAAGGTGTTTGGATTCGATGGAGTTACTGCTTATATTGCATCCAAAGGATTGCCAATTCCAATGATCATCGCTGGGCTCACAGTTGCCTTAGAAATTCTTGGCGGTCTTGCGATCATTATTGGCTATAAAGCCCGTATTGCCGGCCTACTTCTTGGTTTATTTTCTATCCTGGCAGCCTTTATATTTCATAACTTCTGGGCATTTCCTCCAGAACAGGTCTACCTGCAGAACATCATGTTTATGAAGAATCTGAGTATGGCAGGCGGTTTATTTTTGCTAACTGTATTTGGGGCTGGCGGATACTCTATTGATGCCAGACTCGAAATGAAGTAACAGCGTTTTAAAGAAAAAATGATAGACAAGTTAAATGTGAAAAGAAGATTCTGATGACAAAAATTGCAGTGGTATTTCATAGTGGCTATGGTCACACAGTAAAACAGGCGGAGGCAGTTGCAAAAGGTGCGAATGCTACATTGGTGGCAATTGATGCTGAAGGTAATTTGACGGATGCACAGTGGGTAACTTTAAATGAAGCTGATGCCATTGTTTTTGGTTCACCAACTTATATGGGAACTGTAAGCTGGCAATTTAAAAAGTTTGCTGATGCAAGTTCTAAGCAATGGTTTTCACAGCAATGGAAAGATAAAGTATTTGGTGGCTTTACGAATTCAGCCACGATGAATGGTGATAAGCATTCCACCTTACATTACTTCTTTACTCTAGCAATGCAGCACAATGGCATATGGGTTGGAACCGGGTTGATGCCTTCCAACTCTAAAGCTGCCAAGCGTGATGACATTAACTACGTTGGCTCATCTGCTGGAGCAATGATGCAGACCCCATCTGACGCAAGTGCGGATGAGGTGAATGCGGGCGACTTAGAGACTGCCAGACTCTATGGTCAGCGTATTGCAGAAATCACTAAGCGTCTGAAGTGATCTCAGCGTGAGCTAAGTAATTGATTTAATAGAGAAAACCACCTGCGGGTGGTTTTTTTGTTCTTGGTCGAGTCGGTTTATAATTTCATAAGTAATTGAATTGAAAGGGATTATTCCCTTAATTCCACTTTTTCTGGTTTGTCAGTGCCAATAGATTCTCAGACAATTCCTAGGGTGGTTTGAATCAAGCCATTGCCTTACATGACAGTCAATATATCTTCCTCCTCCAGTAACCCTGCTTTGACGCTTGAAGCGCGAGCTCTTGCATGCGTGCGCGGTGAAAGAAGATTGTTTGAAGGACTCAACTTAACAGTCTCTAGTGGAGAGTGTCTACATGTACGTGGCGAGAATGGCGTTGGAAAAACCAGCCTACTAAGACTATTGACGGGTTTATCTAAGCCAGAGGCAGGTGAGATTTTATGGGGTGGACTATCCATTAATAAGGTTGTCTCTACTTACCAACGCGAGCTTTTATTTCTGGGACATCGTGATGCCTTGAAGGAAGACCTCACTGCGCTAGAAAATTTACAACTCTATGCTGCTCTAGATGATGTTCATTTGCCGGATGAGAAAGCTTTGTCTGCTCTCTGGCGTTTTGGTTTGCGCGGGCGCGAACACTTGCCAGTCAGTTGCTTGTCGGCCGGTCAAAAGCGACGCGTCTTGATGGCCCGTATGTTGACGCGTCAAGCAAAGCTGTGGATTTTGGATGAACCATTCAATGCTTTGGATGTACATGCGGTACAAGCTTTGCAAGACCTTATTGCTGAGCATGTGGAATTTGGCGGCTTAGTGGTTTTGACTAGCCATCAAGAGGTAACGCTTCCTAATGTCAGGGTGCTGGATCTATGAAGGCTTTACTGGCAATCATTCACCGCGATTTGTTGTTGGTTATGCGCCGCAAGAGTGAGGTGCTGACAGCCTTATTCTTTTTTGTCGTTGTGACTAGCTTATTTCCTTTGGGGATAGGTGCTGATGCTGCCTTGTTGCGCAAAATTGCGCCGGGTGTTCTATGGGTGGCAGCCTTGCTATCTACCTTGCTGGGCTTGCATCGAATGTTTGCAGCTGACTATCAAGACGGTTCGCTAGAGCAGCTGGTTTTGTCACCTCAACCCTTGGCATTGCTCGTGACTGGAAAAATTATTGCCCACTGGATTGTGTGTGGTCTACCGCTAGTGCTCTTAGCCCCAATTATTGGCATTCAGTTTGATTTGGATGCCGGCTCTTTGTATGTGCTGATGGGCACTCTACTATTGGGTACTCCAGTGCTATCCTTGCTGGGCTCAATAGGCGCTGCATTGACCCTAGGAGTGAGGGGTGGCAGCGTGTTACTAAGCTTATTGATATTGCCTTTATTTATTCCGGTCCTTATTTTTGGTGCTGGCGCTGTATATGCTCATAGCGTTGGTTTAGATACATCAGGTCATTTTTCATTGTTGGGCGCATTATTGATTTTGGCTTTAGCATTTGTCCCTTGGGTAAGTACTGCCGCCGTAAAGATTGCAATCGAATGAGTCAGATAAATCACTTTTCTAACCACCGCTTGATTAACTGGTTTAAGTTATCGAGCCCCAGCACCTTTTATCCGGTGGCAGGTAAGCTCATCCCATTTTTCTGGGTTTTAACGTTCCTGTTTGGTGCCGTCGGTTTATGGGTTAGTTTTTTTGTTGCTCCAGTCGACGCTGTTCAAGGGCAGGGCTATCGAATAATCTTTATTCATGTGCCAGCCTCATGGATGTCGATGTTTATCTATTTAGTGATGGCTGCTTGGGCGGGGCTTGGACTTGTTTTTAATACCCGCTTGTCTGCCATGATGGCGCAGGCGCTTGCGCCAATAGGCGCCTGGATGGCATTTCTGTCTTTATGGACGGGTGCATTCTGGGGTAAGCCAATGTGGGGTACATGGTGGGTATGGGATGCACGACTCACATCAGAGCTGATTCTATTGTTTCTCTATTTGGGCTTTATTGCCCTACGAGCCTCTATTGATGATCCGCGCCGCGCTGATAAAGCTAGCGCTATCTTGGCTTTGGTAGGTGTAGTAAACGTGCCGATTATTTATTTTTCAGTGAAATGGTGGAATACCTTGCATCAAGGAGCATCCGTTTCATTGACTAAATCGCCGGCTATGGCCCAAACCATGCTCTGGGGAATGTTATTAATGGCCCTATGTTTCTGGATGTACACGATTGCAGTTACCTTAATGCGAGTGAGGGCAATCATTTTGGAGCGTGAAGCCCATGCGGATTGGGTGAGACAATCAATTGAGGTGAAAAGCTGATGTGGAATAGTCCTTCCGAGTTTTTTGCCATGGGCGGTTACGCACTTTATGTGTGGAGCAGTTTTGGCATTTGTGCCTTAGTTTTGATATTGGAGCCTCTATTTGTGCGCGCTCGCTTTAGGGCAGTAATCCGCAGATTGAAGCAACAACAACTAGCAGAGCAGTTCGATAAAGAGATTAGTAAGTGAAACCTAGACATAAACGTGCATTGATTATTGTTGCCGCACTCCTAGCGATTGGAGTTGCTGCGATGTTGATCTTGAATGCACTTAACAGCAATATAGCTTTGTATGTCACGCCAAGTGAGGTTGCGGCAGGTAAGGCACCTCAAGGCCAAGCTTTTAGGATCGGCGGCATGGTAAAAGATGGCTCAGTAAAACGCGATGGCCTCACTGTGCACTTTGAGATCACCGACCTTGTGAAGGACATTCCAGTCGCATATACCGGCATTCTTCCTGATTTATTTAAAGAAGGTAAGGGTGCGGTGATTCAAGGTCGCATGAATGCGAATGGTGAATTTATTGCCAGCGAAGTACTTGCGAAACATGATGAGAATTACATGCCTCCTGAAGCCAAACACGCGTTAGACCAGGCGCAAAAAAACGGAAGCGCTAAATGATTCCAGAGTTTGGGCATTACGCATTAGTTTTGGCGCTTTGTATTTCTCTCGTGCAAGGGGTTTTGCCCTTAGTAGGCGCCCACTTTGGTCGCCGAGACTGGTTAGTTCTGGCAAGACCTACCGCTCAGACTGTTTTCTTATTATTGGCGATCGCCTTCGGAATACTGGCATGGAGTTTTTACAGTAACGATTTTTCTGTGCTCTATGTTGCTGAGCATTCCAATTCACAAATGCCGGTGATCTATCGATTAGGTGCGGTATGGGGTGGTCATGAAGGATCACTGTTGCTGTGGGTTTTCTTGCTAGCTACATGGACTATATTGGTAGCGCAACTTTCTAAGGCCTTGGATGATTTCATGGTGGCCAGAGTAATTGGTGTTTTAGGACTGGTCACTAGTGGTTTGTTGTTATTTGTACTAACAACCTCAAATCCTTTTGAGCGTTTGTTGCCGGCCGCTCAAGACGGTCGATCTTTAAATCCACTTTTACAAGATCCTGGTTTGGTATTTCATCCACCAATGTTGTACATGGGTTACGTTGGTTTTTCAGTAGCTTTTGCTTTTGCAATTGCTTCTTTGTTGTCAGGCAGATTAGATGCAGCATGGGCGCGTTGGTCACGCCCATGGACAACAGCTGCCTGGGTTTTCTTGACCCTCGGTATTGCGCTGGGCTCTTGGTGGGCTTACTACGAGTTAGGTTGGGGTGGTTGGTGGTTCTGGGATCCCGTTGAGAATGCTTCATTTATTCCTTGGCTCGTAGGCACCGCCTTATTGCATTCATTAGCTGTTACTGAAAAGCGTGGCGGCTTTAAAAGCTGGACCGTATTATTAGCGATTACCGCGTTCTCCTTGTCCTTGCTTGGCACCTTCCTAGTTCGATCTGGTGTATTGACCTCAGTGCATGCATTTGCAACCGATCCAAGACGCGGCATTTTCATTCTGATCTTTTTATCGTTAGTTGTTGGATCATCTTTAGCGCTTTACGCTTGGCGAGCACCAAAGAGCACTATGGGCGGTAAATTTAATTTGAGCTCTAGAGAAACATTTATCTTGCTTGGAAATGTTTTTTTAGTTGTTTCAGCCGGATCTGTTTTGCTCGGCACACTCTATCCTCTATTGATAGATGCTTTGCATCTTGGCAAGATTTCTGTAGGCCCTCCTTATTTCAATAGCGTCTTTGTTCCCATCATGGTTCCTTTATTGGTATTGATGGGCATAGGTCCTTGGGCAAGCTGGAAGCAAAGCAACTTACTCAGCATCATTAAGCGCTTATGGCTTGCGGGCGCGGTTGCTTTGGTTGCGGGAGTTGCAATTCCGTTAATCATGGGACAATTTACTTGGCTTGCTGGTATGGGCTTCATGTTGGCTTTTTGGGTGATTGCATCAGGCTGCATGCAAATTGTTCGCCAAGCAAAGGCAGGTAAACCAACTCGTTCCTTTATTGGTATGCAGGTAGCCCATCTAGGTATTGCGGTATTTGTCATTGGCGTCACGATGGTAGGCGCCTACCAAGAAGAAAAAGATGTGCGCATGTCAGCTGGCGATACGGTGACGGTTGGTGGTTATCAAATTCAATTGCAGGGTGTTAACGCTGCTCGCGGCCCAAATTATCAAGCAATGCGCGGCACATTCTTATTGTCAAAAGATGGCGGTTCTCAGACCAGTCTTTATCCTGAAAAGAGAAGCTATTTCTCATCCACAATGCCAATGACTGAAGCGGCCATTGATGCTGGACTTACCCGCGATATTTATGTATCTCTTGGCGAGGAGTTGGGTGACCAGTCATGGGCCGTGCGTGTTTACTACAAACCTTTTGTTGATTGGATCTGGGGCGGTTGCTTGCTAATGGCCCTAGGTGGCGTATTGGCGATGTCGGATAAGCGTTATCGAATGAAATTAAAGAACAAGCTCGCATGAAAGCAAAATTTTTAATTCCACTCGTTTTGTTTGTAGCTCTAGTAGTTTTTTTAGCTATCGGCCTCAATCGCGATCCTCATGAAGTGCCATCACCATTAATCAATAAGGCTGCCCCAGCATTTGAGGTTCCTCAATTGGCCGAGCCTAATAAAACATTTTCGCCAGAAAGCATGAAGGGTCAAGTGTGGGTCCTCAACGTTTGGGCATCGTGGTGTGTAGCTTGTCGTGAAGAGCACCCAGTATTGGTGGAGCTAGCAAAATCTCAAATAGCCCCAGTGATTGGTTTGGACTATAAGGACAAGCGTGAAGATGCTTTAGCAATGTTGGCAAAGCAAGGTAATCCCTACGTACTTTCTGCTTTTGATGGCAATGGCCGCGTTGGTATTGATTACGGAGTCTATGGGGTTCCCGAGACCTACATTATTGATAAAGCGGGCGTGATTCGCTTTAAGCATATTGGTCCATTGACTATGAACTTATTGAATGAAAAAATTTACCCCAAGCTGAGCGAGCTTAAAAGATGATGAAGCAGATTTTTCTAGCTACATTGATCGCGTTAAGCCTTGGCAGTGTATTTGCCAGAGACGCTGCGCCTCTTGCGGATGACCCTGTAATAGAACAGCGCTTGATTAGTATTTCAGAAGAGATGCGCTGCTTGGTATGTCAAAACGAATCCTTGGCGGGCTCGCGCTCAGATTTGGCAAATGATTTGCGCCGTGAAATTCGAATTCTGATTAGTGAAGGTAAGTCGGACGATCAAATTCGCTCATTCATGGTTGAGCGTTACGGCGATTTCGTGCTCTATCGTCCGCCAGTTAAACCGGTGACCTGGTTGCTTTGGATTGGCCCATTCGTCATCCTGGGTATTGGCATTGCAGGCCTCTTAGTGTATTTACGCCGTCGCAACAGTAGCGTTCCTAATGTTGTTCTGACTGATGCAGACAATCAAAAAATTGATGCATTGCTCAATGCAGCCGATAAGAAAGAAGGATGAATTTAGTGACTAGCTTTTTGATTCCCGCCTTTCTACTCTTGGTTCTAGTGTTAGTGCTGGTGTTGCGACCTTTTATATTTCCTGCAAAGAGTGCAGCAACATCTCGTCGCCAGATGAATGCTGCCATTTATCGAGAAGAGCTTGATAAATTAGAAGCGGAACATCAGGCTGGTGTAATCAATTCTGTTGACTATGAAATTGCTCATGCTGAAATGCGGCAACGTCTTTTCCAGGATACGATCGTAGAGGATGATCGTGAGGTAGCGGGTTCTACGAAAAAGACCGCTATTGGCTTATGTATTTTTATTGTCGTGCTTTCATCGGGACTCTATTTTTCATTGGGAGATGTAGTCCGTGTAGCGCAAAAAAATTCTGAGACACCGGTTACCCAAGAAGGCGTTGAAAAAATGGTGGCTGAATTTGCCATTAAGATGGAAAAAGATCCTAGCAACTTGAAGGGTTGGGCAATGCTAGCTCGCTCTTATCGCATCTTGGGTCGCAATGAGGATGCCGCTAAGGCATATGCACGTGCTGGCGACTTTATTAATTCTGATCCTCAATTATTAGCCGACTATGCAGATGTATTGGCTACCAACGCTGACGGTAATTTTGCCGGAAAGCCTTTGCAGTTAATTAATCAGGCTTTAAAGCTTGATCCTGATAATTTAATGGCGCTATGGCTTTCGGGCACTGCAGCGTATAGCTCTGGCAATTACAAAGCAGCTGTACAGACTTGGGAGAAATTAGCAAAACAGATACCAGCAGATACCGATGAAGCGCGTGCTATCCAGGGTTCGATTGCTGAGGCTCGCTCTAAGGGTGGACTTTCTTCGCAAGCTCCTACTTCAGTGGCTGGTAAATCGATTAGCGGCAAGATTGAATTAGCACCAGACCTGAAGTCTAAGATTAAGTCGGGTGATATTGTAATGGTCATTGCCCGCAAGCCTGGTGAGCGTATGCCGGTAGCCGTCTTAAAGGTTGCTGCTAGCGATTTCCCAATGATCTTTACCTTGAATGATTCTTTGGCAATGAATCCAAGCGCGCCGCTCTCTCAATTATCTGAGGCGAGTATCGAAGTGCGCATCTCAAAAACTGGAATGGCTAAACCAGAGATGGGTGACTTAATCTCATCAGCCCAGACGGTTAAAGTAGGTGCAAGTAATGTTCGCCTGCTGATCGATCAAGTGCGCCAGTAGTCCAAAAGACTGCTTTAGCCTCTGCCTACAAATGGCATATTGGTAGCCATAATTGTCATCGATAGAATATTGCTTTCTAGCGGGAGTTGAGCCATATGAAGCACGGCTTCTCCGACGTGATCAACATCCATACGCGGCTCTACTTTAGTAGATTGATCAGCCTGCAGAATGCCGGCAGCCATACGTTCAGTCATTTCGGTTGCGGCATTGCCTATATCAATTTGACCGCAGGCAATATTAAATGGACGCCCATCCAATGCAATCGTTTTAGTTAATCCGCTGATCGCATGTTTTGTTGCGGTATATGGTGCAGACATGGGTCGTGGTGTATGTGCAGAGATGGAGCCGTTATTAATAATTCTGCCGCCTTGAGGGGATTGCGCCTTCATCATGCGAATCGCTTCCTGTGAGCATAGGAATGCGCCACAAAGATTGGCATTCACGACATTCATCCACTGCTCATAGCTAAGTTCTTCCATGGGAATGGCGGGGGCGCCCATGCCAGCGTTATTAAATAAAACATCTATGCGCCCAAACCGATTGCTTAGTGCGGTAAATAACTTTTTGACCTCATCTGGTTTGCCAACATCACAAGATACGGCAAGGCAGTTGCTCTGATCGCCGCCAATATCAGCAATGGCTTTTTCTAATTTATCGAGATTGCGGCCTGTCAGCACCACTTGATAGCCACCTTTGAGTAGGGCCTTGGCAGCGGCCTTCCCGATCCCAGTTCCTGCGCCTGTCACTAGGGCCACCTTGGTTTTTGCTGAATTCATAATGGTCTTTAGGGCTTTTAAAAAGCATCATCTTATCTTGATTTGGGTGATTGGATTTGAAAGCTTTTCCTTGCGCCATGGTCGGGGCATAATGCAAAAAACATGAAGAGACTTTAATGAATTTCATCAAAAGACAGATCTATAACCCCTTGGCTCTAGCAGCCACCTTTTTTGCGCTTTTAATTATCCTTTTTGGTGTGCTTTGGATCTTAATTCCGCCGCCGCCTAAATCGATTGAAATGGCAACGGGATTCCCGACTGGTTTGTACTACCAGTTTGGGGAACGCTTAAAGGCTGATTTAGCTAAGGAGGGTGTCAATCTCAAGGTTCGCTCTACTGGCGGAACTATTGATAACCTGGCTCTCTTAAATGATCCAAAATCTGGAGTGGATTTTGCGATGGTTCAGGGTGGTGTGGCTAACGTTAGCGATTACCCTAAATTGGTCTCAATAGCGGGCATGTTTTATGAGCCTATTTGGGTTTGGTATCGCGAAGGCGCATTTAAAAGCGATGGTGGCCAACTCAAGATATTGAGTCAGTTAAAAGGAAAAAAAGTTTCCATTGGAAATGAAGGCAGTGGTACTTTGGCTTTGACTAAAGATTTATTGCAGGCCAGCGGCATTACCGATAAAGAAATTGGCGCACAGAGACTTAAACCAGATGAAGCCATTGCCAAATTAAGTAGTGGTGAGTTAGATGCAGTATTTATCGTCGCCGCAGCTGAGGCTCCAATCCTGAGAAAGTTTTACTCTGTTCCAGGGATTCGTTTGATGAACTTTGATCAGGCAGATGCTTATACCCGCAATCTCACATATTTGTCTAAAGTGACAGTGCCCAGAGGGTTATTGAGCATTCAGCATGATCAGCCACGTCAAGACATTCAAGTCATGGCTGCTACAGCCACATTAGTTGCGCATGAGGATATCAATCCAGCATTGGTTTCTCTGGTGCTTGGAGCTTCATACGATATTTTGAAATCGTATTCGCGCTTACAAAAAGTAGGCGAATTTCCATCAAGCGCTGGATTGGATTTTCCTTTGCATGTGGACGCAGAAATTTATTTAAAAGATGGACCTTCATTCCTGCATCGTCATCTTCCATTTTGGACTGCAGTTTGGGCGGGTCGCTTTGTCAAAATTGTTATTCCATTGTTGGTAATTTTGATTCCGTTATTTACTTACATCCCTTCAGCCAAGAATTTCTTCTTGCGACTGAAGTTAGCTCAGGTATACGAAGAGCTTAAGGTAATTGAGAGAAACGCTCAAAACCCCGAGCTTAAGGAAAAGAACTTTAAAGATCTCGAGGCTATCGAAAGGCGGGTTGGCAATATCAAGGTTTCTATGTTGGATGCCAAAGAGCTATATGACCTAAAAGGGCATGTGGGTGAGGTACGCGGGCGCTTAAATCTAGTGCATTGAGATGAAATGCTGGATAACAGGCCAAACCCGATTCTGCCATCTGCCCTAAAATAAGCGGATGACTATTGCCGGCCTTGCGCCTTCTCTGACCCCTCTTAAGCAGATTGACCAGGCTTTGCGTGAAGATGGTTTCGCAGTTATTTCTGCCGAGACCGTCGCTCAATTTAGTCATGTGGATCTGACCAATCTTCAAAGTCTCACAAGGTTTTGGGAGGATTTGCCCCGCGATCCTTATTTAAAGGATGGTGGTCGATATCGCTTCCGTCGCCATGCCAGTTATGAAATTAAGGGCGATGAATTGACCTTGGTGCCACATCGAGCACATTGGCAATCGCTCGACTACAACGCGCTTCACGGCGGCATTGAACGTTGGTTTGAGCCCATTCAGAAGGAGTTGTTAGGTGACCCCGCTTGGCAATCGGTATTACTAGGGCTTGCACATATTTTGAATGGCTTAAAACAAGTCAATACTTGGTTTGTTGAGGCTCATCAATTTCGGATTGATACAACTGACGGTATTGGGCGCCCCACGCCTGAGGGCGCTCATCGTGATGGCGTAGATTTTGTAGCGGTCTTCTTGTTGGATCGTTCAGGTATCAAAGGTGGTGAGACGAGAATATTTGATGCTTCTGGTTCTGCGGGCCTGCGCTTTACTCTCACACAGCCTTGGTCTTTGCTGTTAATGAATGATCAACGCATGATCCATGAATCAACACCTATTCAGCCAGTGGCTGAATACGGATACCGAGATACATTGGTTTTAACCTACCGCTCTAACGGTTTCCAAGACTCACCTAATCGTAGCCAGCAATAATTTTCTTTAAAACGTGACCGACATCTATCGTATAGCTTGTGCCGCTGGATTTTCTGGTGATCGAACTGACGTTGCTAAGCCTTTGGTAGATGAGCTTTTAAAACATAGCGGATCAAAATGTCTTATTTTTGAAAGTCTAGCCGAAAGAACTTTAGCACTTGCACAATTGGAAAGGCGTCAGAATTCGGAGTTAGGTTATGAACCTTTACTCTTAGAAATGCTAGAACCAGTTTTGTTCGATTGCATAAAAGGCGGTATCCCGATCATTGGGAATTTTGGCGCTGCCAATCCAGAAAGCGCTGCAAGACTTATCGATTCAATTGCAAAGCAAAAAGGCTTGCCTGATATTCGAATTGCAATTGTTCGGGGTGATGATATTTCGGCATTAGAGTTGCGCAAAGATGTTGTAAATGCACTAACTCCCGAGGATCAAAAAACATTTTCACAAAGCGAGTTAATTAGTGCGAATGCATACATTGGGGCAAAAGAGATCGCTGATTCCCTGATTGCTGGAGCTCAAGTGGTGGTGACGGGGCGAGTATCCGACCCTTCCCTTGCGGTTGGTCCTCTCATGGCCCACTTTAAAAAAGACTGGAATGATTGGAACTTCTTGGGGGCAGCCACCATGGCTGGCCACCTTTTGGAGTGTGGTGCTCAGGTTACGGGCGGGTATTTTGCAGATCCTGGAATAAAAGATGTTCCTGGTTTAGCTGCGATTGGTTTTCCAATAGTGGAATTTGACGCTCAAGGTAATATTGCCGTGACGAAACCGCCTGGCACGGGTGGCTTAGTGAGTCGCATGACTGTAACGGAGCAGCTTTTGTACGAGTTGCATGATCCGACTCAGTATTTAACCCCTGATGTAGTAGCGGATATTAGCCAAGCAAAGATTGATGACTTAGGTGGTGATCGTGTGATGGTTACTGGCGTCAAAGGACATCCAAGACCTACTACATTGAAGGCCAATCTGTGCATCAATGGCGGCTGGTTGGCTGAGGCTGAAATCTCGTATGCTGGGTGTAATGCACTTGAGCGCGCTCAATTGGCAGCCCAGATTATTAAAGAGCGCCTATCTAATTTGAAATTACGTATAGATTTTATTGGCTCATCTAGCATCTTCAGTAGTGATGCTGGAAATGGGCCTCAATTTAAGTCCACGTTAGGCTTCGAGGATATCCGTCTGCGGATTGCAACCGCTCATCAGGATCGAATTCAGGCGCAGAGAGTGTGTAAAGAGGTAACTGCTCTCTATACCTGTGGGCCAGCGGGTGGCGGCGGTGTTCGAACCAGTCTAAAGCCTCGTTTAAATACTATTGCATGCCTCATTCCACGAGAATTGGTAAAGGCGACCTACGAATTTTTTGGGGCTGAGTTGTCATGAGTAAAACCATGCCACTTTATAAACTTGCTCACGCCAGAACGGGTGACAAAGGCAATCGATCTAATATCAGCGTGATTGCATATCGCCCTGAAGACTTTTCTCTATTGCAAAAAGAGTTAACCGAAGAAAAAATAAAGAGTCATTTTGGTTTTCGTAGCCCAAGTGCAGTAAGGCGCTATGAATTACCTAATTTAATGGCTTTTAATTTTGTGATTGATGATGTGCTTGATGGCGGCGTCAATCTCTCATTGAATTTAGATGCCCATGGCAAGAGCCTTTCGTACTGGCTCTTGGCAATGGAAATTAATATTGACGCGTAATTTTTATCAAAGAATTATTCTGGTTCCATTCCGGCTTCTTTAATTGCTTTAGCCCATTTAACGGTTTCCATTTTAATTTTCTGACCCAAAGCCTCAGGTGTGCCGGGCTGAGATTCAAATCCCATTGCAGAAAAACGCTCAACTAAATCTTTTGATTTAGCAGCATCATTAATTGCCTTATTAAGTTTGATCACCGCATCTTTTGGCATGCCGGCAGGACCGAAGGCTGCAAAGAAGGCAATCAGCTCATAACCCTTAATTCCGAGCGCTTCATTAACGGTTGGCAATTCAGGGATGGCTGGGGAGCGCTTTAGCGAAGTGACTGCAAGACCACGAATTTTGCCTGCTTGCACTTGCGGTAAAGTGACTGCAAAGTCAGCGGTAAACATATTTACTTGGCCGCCAATCAAATCGGTCATTGCATTCGGGCCGCTCTTATATGAGACGCCAGTCATTTTGATGCCTGCAACGCTCGATAGCATTTCTGAGGAAACGCGCTGCGAAGTGCTTGCATAAGCAAAAGTCATCTTTCCGGGATCTGCTTTAGCTAGGGCCACAAAGCCGTTTAAAGATTTTGCTGGCACATCATTATTGATGGCAACAATAAGAGGCACTGATCCAAAATAACCAATCGGTGTGAAAGCAGTATCTTGGTTATATGGAAGGTTCTTTACTAAGCTCTTAAGAGCTGCATTAGTGCTATTTGTTCCAAAGAGTAAGGTATAGCCATCCGCTGGCGCTTTTGCCACTAAATCTGCACCAATCATTCCATTTGCCCCTGGTCTATTCTCAATGACTACTGGCTGTCCTAGTGATTCAGCCATCTTGGCAGCAAAGGCTCGCCCAATTTGGTCGGTTGCACTTCCTGGGGCAAATGGAACAATTGCCTTAATTGGTTTGGATGGGTAGTTATCGGCTATTGCCAAGGTGCTTATAAGGCCCATAAAAAGGCTAGCGCCAATCGGCAATAGTTTTCTGGCAAATGACTTGTGGTTCATGCTGTCTCCTTGTGTTTTTAGTAGTGTAACGGGTCTATTTTGATCTGGGCGAGTAGAATGAGTTCACGTTTCTACTGACTACTTATGCGCTTTCGTTCAGCTGGTTATACCCCTCTTATGCTCTTGGCACAAACCTGTGCCTTATTGGGCTTTGCTTGCTACGCAGTAGTGTTAACAGCCCTCCAAGAAGAGTGGCACCTCAGTAATTTGCAATCCGGCTTGATTGCCAGTGCTTTTTTCTTTGGTTACATGCTAGCAGTTCCATTGGCAACTGCATTGACCGATCGGGTTGATGCGCGCAAGGTTTACTTGGTTGGCGGTCTTATTGCTACTTGCGGACTTCTTGGTATGGGTCTGTTGGCATATAACTTTTGGACGGCACTATTGTTTATGGCGTTAAATGGGGCTGGCCTTGCTGGCACCTATATGCCGGGCCTCAAAATTTTGTCCGATCGGATTCAGTCTGGCGAGCTAACACGACACATTGCTTTTTACACCGCCTTCTTTGGGATTGGTACAGGGTTTTCTTACTTATGTTCCGGTTGGATTTTGAGTGCGTTAGGTTGGCATTATGTATTTAGCCTGATTGCATTAGGCCCATTAGCTGCATTTTTGATTGTAATGATATTTATTCCGGCATTGCAGCATGACAAGTGGAGGGGACCAATCAATATACGTCTGCACGACATCTTCCCAGTGGGTAAATGGAAACTGGTTTTGCAAGATAAAAATGCCTCTGGATTTATTTTTGGCTATACCGCTCATACATTAGAACTTTTTGCCTCTAGAAGCTGGATTGTTGCCTTCTTCGCTTTTTGTGCAGTGGCATCAGGAGAATCCTTTTTTCTAGCGGCAACGACCTTGGCTGGAGTGATTAATTTCTTTGGTGTACCTGCTTCAATATTAGGTAATGAGATTGCTTTAAGGGTAGGGCGCCAGAAGTGGGTTTGTATTGTGATGCTGACTAGCGCTGTATTGGGCATTGCATTTGCTTGTTCAACGGGGCAATCATGGTGGTTGATTGTTGCTCTTGCTATTGGACATGCTATTTTCATCATGGCGGATTCATCAACACTTACTGCAGGCTTGGTCATTAGTGCTCAGGAAAATATTAAGGGCGCGGCGATGGGTTTGCACTCGCTAATGGGGTTTGGCGGCGGCTTATTGGGCCCTGCAATATTTGGTTTCGTTTTGGATATATCGGGTTCGCGTTCTTCTCAAGTCGCTTGGGTTTGGGCATATGTTGCCGTGGTGATATGGGGCGTGTTGTTCGTCATTTACGAACGTCGAAGAGGTTGGGGTAGCGCAGCGCGTGCATGAATAATTGAATGAATAAATCGAATTCTTTAGTTTGCTATCACTGCTCAAGCCAGATCCTTCCAGGCGATTTAATCGAAGCAGAATTAGGCGGTGAGATTAGATCATTTTGCTGTCCAGGTTGCATGGCGATTGCCCAAACCATCCACGGTGAGGGCTTAGAAGTTTTCTATGCCAGGCGCTCACAGTCTGGTGACAAGCCAGCGGCCTATCTTGCAAGTAATGAAACTCCAGAAAAACTTAAGCCTTACGATGATCCATCTTTGCGTGGTCGCTTTACTCGACCATCTGGAGATGGTGATAGTTTAGAAACCACTCTACGT
Organism: Polynucleobacter yangtzensis; assembly: GCF_027924165.1. Classification (NCBI taxonomy): domain Bacteria; kingdom Pseudomonadati; phylum Pseudomonadota; class Betaproteobacteria; order Burkholderiales; family Burkholderiaceae; genus Polynucleobacter; species Polynucleobacter yangtzensis. The sequence goes on along the minus strand of NZ_AP026973.1, from coordinate 1,545,276 downwards.
TTAGAAAAAATTCGTTGCGCAGCTTGTGTATGGCTATGTGAACAGCATTTGCGTCGTAATGTGGGCGTGCAGGATGTACAAATTAATTACGTCACCCAAAAGGTGATGGTGCGCTTTTCCCCAGTCAAAACAAGCTTAGCGCGATTACTATTTGAAATTGAACGCATTGGTTACGAGGCTTGGCCATTCGAGCCATCTCAATCTTTGGATAGAGCAAAGGTTGAGAGACGCAAATTGCTCATGCGCCTGGGCGTTGCAATGCTTGGCATGATGCAGGTCATGATGTATGCATGGCCAACCTATACTGGCGCTGACATTACACCTGAGTTTGAGTTATTGATGGGTTGGGCAAGTTGGGCTCTCACTGTCCCTGTAATAGTTTATTCAGCTGGACCCATATTCCAAGCATCTTGGCGGAGCTTGCAGTCAGTAAAGCAGACGCATATGCTTGGGATGGATGTTCCCATAGCCTTGGCTTTAGCCTTAGCCTTTATTGCGGGCACTATTAATTTAGTAACTGGATCTGGAAAAAGCTATTTTGATTCCATCACGATGTTCGTGGCGTTTATATTGGCCGCAAGATATGTTGAGTTATTGGCAAGGCAAGATGCGCAGGGTGGTGCTGAGGCGTTGGCGAAGCAATTGCCCGCTACCTGTGAGCGCGTATTCAATTACCCTGCATCACAAGATGTTGAAGTAGTTCCGGTAGTGAATTGCAATCCTGGTGAGGTGTTGAGAGTGTCTCCTGGCGAGGTAGTTCCTGCTGATGGGGTCTTAATTGAAAATGCAAGCGCTTTAGATGAGTCATTACTAACTGGTGAATCTAAGCCGGTAGAGAAAAAAATTGGCGATCACGTATATGCGGGAACGCACAATATTCTTAACCCATTATTGATGCGAATTGAAGCAGTAGGGCAGTCAACTCGTATTGCTGGAATTGCATCTCTACTTGATCAAGCATTGCTAGCAAAGCCGGTAATGGTGAGTCTTGCAGAAAAATGGACGGCATACTTTGTCACTTTTTTATTGCTAAGTGCATTTGCTTCCTCAGCAATTTGGTTTTACTTTGATCCTAGTCGCGCATGGACAGTTTTAGTTTCAGTTCTTGTTGCCAGCTGTCCTTGTGCCTTATCGTTAGCTGTACCTACTGCCATGGCAGCTGCTCAAGGTGCTGTAACTAAATTAGGTTTGCTGATCGTGCGTGGACACGTGATGGAGGGCTTGGTGAAGGCAACTGATTTAGTGCTAGATAAAACCGGCACCTTAACAATGGGCCAGCCAGAGCTACAGGAAGTTATCAATTTGCGCTCCGGTTGTCGCCGTGGGGATGCCTTAGCATTGGCAGCAGCATTAGAGATTGGGCAGAGACATCCACTAGCGCTTTCATTATTGCGTGCTGCAGAAAGCGAGGCGCTCACGCTACCTTTGTTAAGTGAACCTGTTATTAATCTTTTGGGTAGAGGTTTAAGTTCTGGACCTTATCGACTAGGAAGCGCGCTATGGTTGGGTGTAGATCAAGGCGCTCAACAGGGGCAATATGGGCAGGTGCATTTAGCTGACGAACAAGGATTAATCGCTAGCTTTGTTTTCTTGGATACACCAAGGGTGGGTCTAGAGCAATTCTTAAAAGTAGTGAAGTCTAGAAATATTGCCGTGCATTTGGTTTCAGGTGACGATCGTGAGACGGTTGCTTGGTGGGCTCATCATGTTGGTATAGAGCACTATCAAGGCGGCTGCACCCCCGAGGATAAATATGATTACATTGAGCGCTTACAAAAAGAAGGGCGCTTTATATGGGCCATTGGCGATGGTGTGAACGATGCGCCTTTACTTGCGCGTGCAGATATCTCAATAGCTGTTGGAGCGGGTGCGCCATTAGCAGCAGCTGGAGCTGATGCCATTCTCACTGCTGCCTCACTAGAGCCTTTGGCAAAAACATTGCTATTAGCGGATAAAACGCAGGCAATTATTAAAGAGAATTTATTGTGGGCTCTGATCTATAACCTACTTGCCATTCCGGCTGCGATGATGGGCTGGGTCAATCCATGGGTTGCTGGAATCGGCATGTCACTTTCCTCGCTTGCAGTGACCTTAAATGCTTGGCGTTTGCGAAAGGCTTAGACTATAGGAATGGAAAGTCTCTATCTCCTCATCCCTTTGTCGCTGGTCCTTATTGGTCTTTTGGTCTGGATTTTGAACTGGTCGATTAAGAGTGGTCAGTTCGATGATTTGGATGGTCCAGGCCAAGCAATTTTGATGGATGACGATGTGCCTAGACCCAAAGAAGTTAGTAAGCACTCTCAAAAATAGTCATATATTTAAAGAGATCTAGGAATTAATTTATTTTCTTTCACTGCTTCCTGAATTTGCCCCACCCTTTTTGATATAGATCAAACCCCCTTGGTGGCCTTACTTTGATAATCAATCCAGTCTATTTGGATTATGTCGCTGTTTGGTCACAAAAAAGGAGAAACCATGGGACTTACCGTGGGGAGTAATCAAGATAACTTCAACTACAAGGTTATCAGCCAATTTGCCATTGTTACCGTACTTTGGGGAATCGTTGGCATGCTTGTGGGGGTTATCCTCGCAGCTCAGTTAATCTGGCCTGAAATCACTTTTAATATTCCCTGGTTGAGCTACGGTCGTTTGCGTCCGTTGCATACCAATGCGGTGATTTTTGCGTTCGGTGGATCAGCATTATTCGCAACTTCTTATTACATTGTTCAGCGCACGTGCCAAGTACGACTCTTCTGTGACAAATTAGCGGCATTTACCTTTTGGGGTTGGCAGGCGGTGATTGTTTCTGCTGCTATTACCTTGCCACTAGGGATCACCACTTCAAAAGAGTACGCAGAACTAGAGTGGCCAATTGATTTATTGATCACTGTAGTTTGGGTAGCTTATGCGGTTGTGTTTTTTGGTACCGTGATTAAGCGTAAAACAAAACACATTTATGTATCGAACTGGTTCTTCGGCGCTTATATTTTGACAATTGCTGTATTGCATATCGTGAATAACGTTGAGATGCCAGCAAGCCTCTTTAAGTCTTACTCTGCATACGCTGGCGCGCAAGACGCCATGATTCAGTGGTGGTATGGACATAACGCAGTAGGCTTCTTCTTAACTACCAGCTTCTTGGGCATGATGTATTACTTCATTCCAAAACAGGCTGAGCGTCCAATCTACTCATATCGCTTATCAATTGTTCACTTCTGGGCTTTGAACTTTACTTATATGTGGGCTGGTCCTCACCATTTGCAACACACTTCTTTGCCAGACTGGACTCAGTCTTTAGGTATGGTGTTCTCTTTGATCTTGTTGGCGCCATCTTGGGGCGGCATGATTAACGGCATCATGACTTTGTCTGGCGCTTGGTACAAGCTCCGTCGTGACCCTATCCTGAAATTCTTAGTTGTAGCTCTGTCCTTTTACGGCATGTCTACCTTTGAAGGTTCCATGATGTCAATTAAGACTGTGAATAGTTTGTCTCACTACACAGACTGGACCATCGGCCATGTTCACTCAGGAGCTTTAGGTTGGGTTGCCATGATTACCATCGGCTCTCTGTATTACCTAATCCCACGTTTAGTTGGCCAAAAGGATATGTACAGCACGAAGTTAATTGAAGTGCATTTCTGGATTGCAACTATTGGTGTGGTGATTTATATCGCAGCAATGTGGATTGCCGGTGTAATGCAAGGTTTGATGTGGAGAGCATTTGAACCAGATGGCACTTTGACTTATAGCTTTGTTGAGTCTGTAAAAGCTACTTATCCATTCTATGTAATTCGTTTATTGGGCGGCTTGTGCTACCTAAGCGGCATGTTTGTTATGGCCTATAACGTGTACAAGACTGTGATTGGTAAAAAATTCATCGACGCTGCGATTCCACAAGCATCTGTAGCAGCTCATTAAGGATAAGAACATGTCAGAACAACGTCGATTTTTCTCCCACGAAACGCTTGAGCGTAATGTTGGTTGGCTGATCATTGCTACTATCGCCGCAATCTCGATTGCAGGCTTAGTGCAGATCGTTCCATTATTTTTCCAGCACTCAACCACTGAGCCTAGCCCAGGTGTTGAGCCATACTCTGCATTGCGTTTAGCTGGTCGTGATATCTATCAGCGTGAGGGTTGCTTGGGTTGTCATTCACAACAGATTCGTACTTTGCGTTCAGAGGTAGAGCGTTACGGTCCTTACTCTTTAGCTGGTGAGTCAGTATTTGATCATCCATTCCTATGGGGTAGCAAGCGTACAGGTCCAGACTTAGCTCGTGTAGGCGGTCGTTATTCGGATGATTGGCATCGTATTCACTTGCGTAACCCGCGCGATGTAGTTCCTGAGTCCAATATGCCTGCTTATCCATATCTGCAAAAACCAGCAGCTGCAGACACCATTTCTTCTCATATGGCTGCTATGCGTCGCTTAGGTGTTCCTTACACCGATGAGCAAATTGCAAATGCACCTAAGGAGCTCGAGGGTAAGACTGAAGAGGATGCTTTGATTGCTTACCTCCAGGGGCTTGGTGTTAATCGTAGATATATCGTTGTTGATGAGGTGGTTGCTAAGTAATTCTTAGCAATGAGAACTATGCAAACTATTGCACCATACCTCTCCGCAATATCTACCGTGCTTGGCTTGGTATTTTTTATAGGAATCGTTTGGTGGGCTTGGTCTTCTAAAAGACAGTCTGCCAATCAAGAATCCGCCGAACTTCCGTTCGATCTACCCGATGAATTCAGTAAGGATAAATCATGAGTGACTTTCTTGGTGCCGGTTGGAGTGCCTATATCGCCCTAGTAACATTGGTCGGTATCTTTTGGTGCATCTGGTTATTATTTTCTCAACGCAAGACCAAGGTAACACTGAAGCCGGACGGCCAAGTGGATGATACTGGTCACGTTTGGGATGGCGATTTACGTGAGCTCAATAATCCATTACCGCGTTGGTGGATGTGGATGTTCTTGATTTCCTGCATCTTTGCTTTGGTTTACTTAGTTCTGTATCCAGGTCTCGGTTCATATCCTGGTGTATTGGGTTACAGCACTGACGGTGCCTTAATGCAGTCTATGACCAATGCCAATGATGAGCTTAAGCCTGTCTACGCCAAATACGTCAAGATGGATATTGAGCAAGTAGCAGCCGATCCAAAAGCGCGTGAAATGGGGCAACGTTTATTCTTAAATTCTTGTGCACAGTGCCATGGTTCAGATGCAGGCGGAGCTAAAGGCTTCCCGAACTTAACTGATGGTGATTGGCTGTATGGTGGTTCGCCAGAGAATATCAAAGCATCTATTGTGAATGGTCGTGCTGGTGTCATGCCTCCATTTCCGCAGCTAGATAGCAAGCAAATTGTTGATGTTGCCAACTATGTTCGTAGCCTCTCTGGCTTGCCTGCTGATGATTTGAAAGCAGCTCGTGGTGCCGATGTATTTAAGTCCAATTGCGCTGCATGTCATGGCGCTGACGGCAAAGGCAACATCGCCCTGGGTGCGCCTAACTTAACTGATAAGACATGGTTGTATGGGGCCTCAGAAGCAACAATTGTTGAGACTGTGACTAAAGGTCGTATGGCACAAATGCCTGCTCAAGACAAAGTATTGAGTCCTGAGAAAATCCAGTTGTTAACAGCTTATGTTTGGGGCTTATCTAATAATAAGCAGCCAGCAGCAGCCAAGTAAGAAAAGTACTTAGTGTCAGATCTTCCGCCGGGTGGGAAACCCGTTCCGATAGAAGTAATTGAGGAGTCTCTTTACGAGGTTCGGCGAAAGATCTACCCACGTTCCGTATCGGGTCTCTTTGCCCGCTGGCGTTTCATCCTTGTTTTTGCAACTCAATTACTGTTTTATGGTTTGCCGTGGTTGAGTTGGAATGACCGTCAAGCAGTCCTCTTCGATTTAATTCAGCGTAAGTTTTACATCTTTGGTCTAGTACTTTGGCCACAGGATGTTATTTATTTGACGCTCTTACTAATTCTCTCAGCGTTAGCTTTGTTTCTCTTTACAGCAGTCGCTGGGCGTCTTTTTTGTGGCTATGCTTGCCCTCAAACGGTATATACCGAAATCTTTATGTGGATCGAGCGCAAGGTCGAAGGCGATCGCTTTGCACGTATTCGTTTAGATGGTGAAGAGTGGCCATGGGGTTTCCGTAAATGGCGTTTGAAGATCACCAAGCATTTTTTATGGCTCTTAATAGCATTCTGGACGGGCTTTACTTTTATTGGTTATTTCACGCCGATTGAAACTTTAGGCGTGTCATTGCTTCATCTCTCTCTCGGACCTTGGCAGACCTTCTGGTTATGTTTCTATGCCTTTGCAACTTGGGGCAACGCAGGCTTTATGCGTGAGCAAGTTTGTAAATATATGTGTCCATATGCACGCTTCCAAAGCGTGATGGTGGATAAGGATACCTTCCTAGTAACGTATGACAAAGTACGTGGTGAGTCCAGGGGTAGTCGCAGCAAGTCTGCTGATCATGGCTCTCTTGGCTTGGGTGATTGCGTTGACTGCAGTATTTGTGTTCAAGTTTGTCCTACCGGTATTGATATTCGTGATGGTCTCCAATACATGTGTATTGGCTGTGGCGCCTGTATTGATGCCTGTAATCAGGTTATGGAGAAGGTGAACTATCCTAAAGGCTTGATACGTTATACAACTGAGCGTGCTATTGAGGATAAAGAATCGAATCAAAGCACGATTCGTCATATCTTGCGACCACGGGTCTTAATTTATACAGCTTTTATTACGGTCCTTGCCTCGGCTTTTCTATTTTCCTTAGTAACGCGTAATCCATTAAGGGTCGATGTCATGCGTGATCGTGGTGCCTTGGCGCGCGAGGTTGATGGCGTTCGTATAGAGAATATTTATCGCATTCAGATTATGAATGCCTCTGAACATCCAATGAAAGTACGAGTTAAGGCTACAGGCTTAGATGATTTAAAAATTCTGAATTCTCAAGGTAAAGAAATTCAGGAAATTGACGTAGCACCGGCAAGCAATCAGTTGATGCCAATTAAAGTAAGTACTACTATTGGTCAGAATAATTCTGGAAATTATCCAATACATTTTGATGTAACGGCGCAAGAGGTAGTGGGCGATAAAGAAGTCACTAGAACCCGCGAAGAAAAATCTACTTTTATTATTCCCCGTTAAGCCAAGAGCAATGGAGAGGATGCATATGACAGAACAGAAAAATACTAAACCTTGGTTTAAACAATTGTGGCCATGGTTATTGATCAGTGGGCCGGCAATTGCGATGATCGGTTGCATCATCACCATTTACCTGGCAATCAATTATCAAGCTGACAAGCCTTTGCGCGAAGGCGTAATGAAGCAGGGTTTAAAAGTTGAACAGATTAAAGATACGCAGGTACAAAAATGAAGTACCGCCTACTGATCTGGATTTTGTGGCCTTCCTTTTTGGTGGCTGGCATGGCAGAAGGCTTGTTGTTCACCATAGTGCATCCGCAGGATTTGCTATTTTTTGGTCATCACCCAGATATCTCGGATGAGGGTATCTATACCATTGGATTTTTTGCTATTTGGATCTTTTGCGCTGCATCTAGTGCGCTTACGGCTTATATCCTGCCTGGTATTGAATCACCAGATAGCAAAGAAGTAGATCGCGGCTTAATTTAAGCCTGTTTGATTGGGATTTCTGGGGTTGAGCAGCCCTGGCGATCAGGGTTTGGAATGCCTGCCAGTTCATATAGGCCGTTCATATCGATCAGTTTGATATGACGTTGCTTAATTTGAATCAGGCCTGATTCGGCAAAGCGCGAGAGCATACGGCTGACAGTTTCAATTTGAATGCCAAGATAGCTGCCGATGTCATTTCGACTCATGCGTAAATCAAATTCATTATTCAGATAGCCGCGTGCTGCTAAGCGTTGAGAGAGGCTTAATAAAAATGCAGCCAATCTTTCTTCGGCGCGCATCGTACCAAGAGAAAGTAGGTGACGTTGGTCTTGAGTCAGTTCACGACTCATGATCTTATGAAACTGATTTTGTAGTACTGGAATTTGACGCGCTAAATCTTCAAAGGCTTCGTAGCGAATAATACAAACTTCACTCTCTTCTAATGCAATCGCATCTGATTGGTAATGACCTTCACCAATTCCATCTAAACCTAAGATTTCGCCTGGAATATGAAAGCCAATGACTTGTTGTCGACCATCTTGGAGGCAAAATTCGGTTTTGAGGGTGCCAAAGCGGACGCTGTATACAGAGCTGAGTGGATCGCCATGGCGATACAAGCTTTCTCCTTTTTGTAGGTGGACTCGCTCTTTAACCAGGCTGTCAATTTTTGAGACTTCACTGCTGTTTAGACCAACCGGTAGGCAAAACTGACCCAGTACACATACTGAGCATTTGCTGGTTGGGGTGTCGGTAGGTTTGTAATTCATATTGGAACTAATTATGCAGTCAGTTTATTCTATATGAGTAGTGAATCCCGTTTTTTTAACCTTTATTTCAATAGCAGATGCTAACTTCTAGCCTACTGATTGCCGTATTCTTGGGCGCTCTTGTGAGCGGCTGGCACTGCGCCCTGATGTGCGGAGGTATAGCGGCAGCCATCGAGAGACCCATTGCTTTGGAGACCCCATTAAGGCCCAAATCCGAGCTTTTTTACCTGCAGTTAATCATGCATTTTGGGCGTGTGACCACTTATGTTCTTTTGGGTTCTCTTGCCGCTACTGTGGGCCTGGTGGTTTGGCAGCAAAATCTAATTCCCATTCAGCGACCCTTGTTTGCTCTAACCTCTCTTATTTTGATACTGATGGGCATTCGTCTTTTAAAAGCGGGCTCATCACAAGGTTTGCTGGGAGGTAAGTGGATCAGCTCCAAAATTGCCGCTTACTGGGCTAAATACCTGGGGCGTATGGCGAGTGGTCCATCGCGTTGGTTTAGCGGCATGCTTTGGGGTTTAGTGCCCTGTGGATTGGTATACAGCGTTTTGCCGTTGGCGTTTTTATCAGGTGATGTTCTCACTGGTGCTGGGCTGATGCTGGCGTTTGGGTTGGGGACCTTACCTAACCTATTATTGATCTCTAAATTTTCTGCAGCACTCACCCAGTTTGGACAATATCGTTGGGTGCGTTATTTAGCTGCCTCGCTTTTACTCATTGCAGGAGGCTTTGGTTTATACCGCGCTTGGGTTTTGCCAGAAGCTTTATTAAAAGGTGGCTTTTGTATTTCTTAAGAAGTTGCTGCTTCAATTCCAGAAATCAGGTCAGGGTAGAAAGAGTCAGGCGGAAGCGTAGCAATGAAGTTGCTGCGTTCAGCCATCTCAAGCGGTTGATGTGCCAAGCCGCAAATGAGCAAGCGAATATTACGAATCTTGCATAGATGCGCAAGCTCCATGATCGTATCCATGCCTGAAGTGTCGATATAGATTACATTTTTCAAATCAAGTAAGAGGGTGTCAGACGGTAAGTTTGTCTCAATCTTTTCTAGCAGTTTGACTGCGCCAAAAAAGATTGCCCCATGAATGCGGTAAGCATCAATGCGGCCTTGCTGGTTACCTAGTCCAGGGAAATCGCTCGCTAAAGCAATCTCACAGCGCGATAGGCTAGAGATCCGGTAAATAAAAGTGATAAAAGCCAAAAGCAGACCAACCTGAACGGCGATGGTGAGATCCAGTACAACTGTAAGAATAAAGACGCTGAGAATGGTGATTCGGTATGGTAGGCGGAACTGCTTGAGATCAATAAACTTTCTCCATTCACCCATATTCCAGGCGACATACATCAAGATGGCGGCAAGACTAGCTAGTGGAATATTTTTAGCGAGCGGTGCAGCAAACAAGACGATGATCAGCAAGGTTGCGGCGTGAACAAGACCGGCAATCGGAGTAGTGGCACCGCTTTCAACATTGGTAACGGTGCGCGCAATCGTGCCAGTTGCTGGCATACCACCAAAGAAGGGGATGGTGAAATTGGCAATACCTTGCGCAACTAATTCTTGATTTGATTCATGGCGATCATGAATGAGACCATCAGCAATACGGGCACAAAGCAAAGATTCAATTGCGCCCAGTAACGCTAGTGTTAAGGCTGGTGCAACCATGTATTGCGCGTTATCCCAGCTGACCGGTAGCCATTCAAAAGAAGGAAGTCCAGAAGGAATGCCCCCAAAGCGACTGCCAATTGTGTCAACTGGCAAGTTAAATACGCTAGTAACAATAGTCGCCACAACCATAGCCACTACTGTGCCGGGAAGATGCGATAGCCATCCCAGGCGATTCTGAAATAACTTCCAAAAGATTAATAAAGCAAGGCTGCCACTGGCCAAGCCAAGAGCTACAGGATTAAAAGTATCGGCAGCTAAATAGAGTGTATGAATAGATTGGAAAAATTGGGCAGGCATTTTTTCAATCTGGAGCCCGAAAAAATCTTTGATTTGAGATAAGCCAATCAAGAAAGCAATGCCATTCGTAAAGCCAATAATGACTGCTATGGGAATAAAACGCACCAGCGTTCCAAGGCGAAACACGCCCATCAGAAATAAAAATACTCCTGACAAAGCAGTTGCTAGCAATAAATTCGGTACGCCGTAGCGTTCGACAATGCCATAGACAATCACAATGAAGGCACCTGCTGGGCCGCCAATTTGAACGCGGCTGCCGCCCAACAGTGAGATGAGACCGCCAGCAATAATGGCGGTAAAAATACCCGCCTCTGGTTTGAGTCCGCTGGCAATTGCAAAGGCCATGGCTAATGGCAGCGCAACAATACCAACCGTTAGACCAGCCAATACATCCTTTGTAAAAAGGGTGCGGTTATATCCGTTAAATGCGTCTAATAGTCGAGGGCGAAAAAACATAAGCTCAATATAAATACTCTATGAGAGACGGCTACCAACCCAGTAGGCGATACCTGAACATACGGCGGTAACAAAACTGCCCCATGCAATATCAATCAATGCTAGCTGTGTTGGAAAGCCTCTAATGACTGCAAGATTGGTGAGGTCGTACGTCATGTAGCAGAACAATCCAAAAAGGGCGCCATATTGCAGTGCATATATCCAGGACTGTTTTGATAGCGCTGGAACAATGACAAAAATGCAGACCCCAAGGGCATACAGTAGGTAGAAAGCAAGTCCAGCTATAAGCTTGGGTTCGTTAGCCATTAAGTCACCCATTTGATCTCGATAGAGATTCTTTGCAATACCTAAAAGCCATATCAAATCAATTGCGATTAGGGTGACTAAAAATGAGGCGTAGATAGCAAAATTCTTGAGCAATTAAGTTACCTTTTTTCTTTTATAGGCTAATAATAAGCATTATGATGGAAAGACTAGGTTAGTAGTCCAATTTAGGGGGAGGTAAACATGTTTAAGCATTTATTAGTACCTGTAGATGGTTCGGATGTCAGCAAAAAATCCTTGAAGAAGGTTGCTGCACTTGCTAAGGCAGATGGCGCCGCAGTAACTCTGGTTTATGTTTCTGATCCTCTGCCTCCAATGGTCTACTCAGACAGCACCATGGGCTATGGAATTTCACAAAAGGAGCATGCCAAGGTTTGCGAGGCTTATGCAAAAGATGTATTCAAGAAGGCAACTACTGCGCTTGGTGCTGGTATCAAGGTAAAGAGTCTTCATATTGCAAATAGCAACTTATCTGAAGGTATTTTGGATGGTGCAAAAAAGGCGAAGGCAGATGTCATTGTGATGGCCTCCCATAAGCGCACAGGTATCAAGAGTGTCTTGTTGGGCAGCGAGACTCACGAAGTCATTGTTCACTCAAAACTACCAGTATTAGTTTTGGGTTAATTCACTCAGCACTCTGTTAAAAAGGGTCCTTACGGACCCTTTTTGTTTGGCTAAAGTAAATTAAATTTAAACAACTCGCCAGCAATCTTACTTAGTTATTTTTAATGGGGCTGCCAAGTAATAATATTTCTCTAGTGAGCTGTCCACTTTCGTTATCACGCATAGACCATAAATCAAGTTGAGTCTTCGGCGCATAAGGATCAACGTAAATACCATTTTTTCTCAGTTCGAAATGCAGATGGGGTCCAGTTGATCTGCCGGTAGATCCAACATAACCAATCTCTAATCCGCGACGCACTTCATTGCCTAATTCGAGCTCGACGTTGTAGTTACTTAAGTGAGCATAGTAGGTATGATAATTGCCTGGATGCTCCAAAATAATCAAGTTACCAAATGCGCCGCTGTAGCCAATGTGAGCAACTTTGCCATTGGCGACACTAAAGACAGGCGTGCCAGTTGGCGCAGAGTAATCAATGCCCATATGGGCGCGATAACGTTGCTTAGGAGCGGGTGCGGGGGTTGCAGGCGCAGATTTGGTTGCTGCTGCAGGTGCTTTGCTACGCTTGCCTGAAGATGCTCTTACCATGCCAACGCCCCGAGAGATGCGGCGATAGCTTAAGGGGTTAGTCCAGAAAGAGCGCTCAAGAGATTCCCCTGAGCCAGTAAAAAATCCACCCGGGATGTCATTACGCTCTACCCAAAAAGCGTTTGCATAAACTTCTTTAGTGGCAGGATCAATGATTTCTGCGGCCCAAATCTGAGCCCATTTTTCACGATCACCAAAATCTACAATCAAGCGTACAACGCTATTAGTATTTTCGAGAGAATTATTTTCTTCTGGATAAATTTGTTTAATTAGAGAATTCAATTCCCAAACCAGTTCAACTGGTAGTTGGTCGCTTACTTTGCGGGGATCGTATAGAACGTCTCTTAAGGGAATACGAATCTCCGTTAAACGCTTAGATTCATCTTTAAGTAAGTCTTGTTGAATTAAAAAGCCACCAACTGCTGAAGGTGTAAATGTCCATACTTCAGTCTTACTGTCTTGAATTGGGCCATTCATAATGCTGAGCGAGTCAAAGCGATTGCGACTACCGAAAGCAACCGCATAAGGGATGCAGTCCCCACGCATGTGATCAAAAAATGTTTTGGTCTGATTCTTAAAGAATTCGGCAAATTGGCTGTTATTGATCCCAATACTTGCGGGAAGACTATCTTCGGTAAAGCTTCGTCGCAAACAGCCTTGTACTACGCGATAGTCAAGATTGGCGTCGCTATCGAGCATCAACTCATCCGGCGCTTTGCGCTGAAAGAGGGCTGGATTGAGACTCATACTGCTAGTTTTTGAGCTCGAACCCGCAGATTTGTCTTTCAATCCAACCTGTTTGGTGGTTTGAACTGTGATCTTGTTGCGAGTCTGGCCAGGGCCTTGAGTTGAATTGCTCTGTGCATAAGCTAAGCCCGGTGTTGAACTTAGAAAGGCACAGCCAGACAAAATAATGACAGCCCTACTGAAGAGGGAGCGAAAAGATGCTTTTGTATTCACCCCTTAATTATCTAATAATGTGAAAGCGTCGGCGAATAAATATGCTGTGCTGCAACAAATTAGATTTAATCTTGGTCTGGCGCGATATTTAGAACTTCAAAGGCAGCCTTTAGTCTTTGTTCGTACTTCTGCTTCATGAGAGTTGCCTCATGAGTGGGCCAATCCTTAAATCCTGCGCCCTTAGCGATACCAGTTTTGCCACTTTTGATTAAATTGGTTACACAACTTGGCGGTTGAGTGATATTGGATAGGGATGGGTATATCAATTCTGCGGCTAAGGTCATACCTTCCCAGCCAGAGATTTCTTTCTGAGTCATAGGCCCAACTGCAGCGTAGCGAAATCCAAAGCTATAGCGCACCGCGGTATCTATATCGTCAGGAGTGGCAACACCTTCCTCTACAAGCGAGAGTGCTTCACGCATTAATGCATGCTGAATGCGATTTGCTAAAAACCCCGGGATGTCTTTTTTAACTAGCACCGGCTTCTTGCCGTGGGCGCGATAAAACTGGCAGAGCTTTTCTGCTAAGGCTAAATCAGAACGTTTCCCCGTAACAATTTCTACGAGTGGCACGATGTGCGCAGGCATAAAGTAGTGGGCATTAAACATGCGATGTGCTGTTGGCAGATCCTTTGCAATATCGCTGATAGGAAAGCCAGAACTATTACTACCAATGGGAATGTGAGGCGGAACACGCTGGTCTAGCAGGGCAAAGATGTCCTGCTTTAATTGCAATTGCTCGGATACTGTTTCAATCACAAAATCTACATTATCCCAGTCTTGCCAGGTTTCAATGCTACCGCTTTGTAACGAGGGGTTTGCCTTTGGCCATTCAGTATTAAGTGAATTTGCACATGATCTAATGGAGTCGAGACAGGCCAAAGCCTTATCTGAGGTGCGACCTAGCATGACAATGTTGGCGCCACTGGCTAAAAATCCAGCCGCAATGCCAACACCCATAGTTCCCGTTCCGATGACAACCACTTTGCTCATTCTCCACCTGCGTATGCTGTTAGGAATGGGTCGATTATTCCTTATTTAGACTCCTGTCGGCAATCTAAATTCTGGATACAATCATTTTTTGATTAAGGAGTTTAGATGCCGATTATTGAATCCATCCAAGTTGCTTCTGTAGCGGTACCTTTAGACAAGGTCACCTCATTTTCTACTCGCACCGTTTCTGAGCGTCATTATTGTCTAGTGAAAGTTCGCGGCAAGGATGGAAACGAAGGGATTGGCTTTTGTTATGTTGGTAGCGCTGGCGGAGATATCGCCAAGGTTGCCGTAGAGCAATTATTAGCTCCAAAACTGATTGGTCAAAATAGTCACCGCAGTGAAGGTCTCTGGATGGAGATGTACAACGAATCCATCTTGCAGGGACGCACAGGGGCAGTAATGCGTGGAATCTCTATTTTGGATACAGCTCTGTGGGATTTAAATGCACGATCAGTGGGCTTGCCCTTGCATCAATACCTCGGTTCAGTGGTGGATGATCGCGTGCCGGCCTATGCTAGTGGCGGCTACTACCTTGAAGGAAAGACTCCGGCTAAGCTTGGCAAAGAGATGGAGTCTTACGTCAAACAGGGCTTTAAGGCAGTGAAGATGAAGGTAGGTCGCCTATCTCCATCCGAAGAGGAGGCTCGAGTTAAAGCGGCTCGTAAAGCGGTGGGTGATGATGTTTTGCTTACTTTGGACGCTAACAATGCTTGGCGTGATCTACCAACCGCTCTTGAGTACGTGCGTCGTTTTGAAGCTTATAACCCTTACTGGATCGAAGAACCTTTTTCACCAGATGCGATCGATCTGCATGCTGCATTAGCTCGTCAAACGAAGATTAACGTTGCTACTGGTGAAATGGAAGCGGGACGTTGGCGTTTTAGAGAGCTTATTGATGCAGGTGGCGCTGCTATTTTGCAATCTGATGCTGCAGTGTGTGGCGGTATTACCGAGTGGAGAAGAATCTCCGCATATGCAGATTTAAAAGGCGTCATAGTCTGCCCGCACTGGATGCATGATTTACATGCGCCCTTGGTAGCCGCTACCCCAAATGCTCGTTTTGTTGAGTTCTTTTTGGATGACCAGGTTCTCAACTTCCGTAGATTAATTAACAAGCAGCTCACCTTTAAAAATGGGGATCTGATATTGCATAAAACCCCGGGCCTAGGATTTGAGTTTGATGAAGCGGCTGTAAAGAAGTACGCAGGCAAAGCTGCTTGGACCAAGATCTCGTAAGTAGAGTTGTACCTTCTTGCTTAAAAATAAAGCCCGCTAGTGCGGGCTTTATTGTTTTCAAGAGAGAGCTTCTTAAGATGATCGCGGATTGAGTTTGAAATGCGTAATGGTTTGAGTAACCAGAACCAAACCAAATCCGATGAAGCCAATCAAGTCTGCCTCAGTAGAGGGGTAGGCAAGAGCAACTCCAGAGATCACCATAATCACGCGTTCAAAGATTTTGGTTTTCTCGATGAACCAGCCCTGTAGTCCTCCAGCCAAGCAGATGATTCCGACTACAGCTGTAAATGAGACCCAGGCGATTTGCATCCAGTCTGCTTGCTCAAGTGCAGTAGTAGATCCCATCAACAATAAGCTGACACCAGACTTGTCTAATACAAACATGAATGGCACTAGGATGGCTGGAGCAACATACTTCCAAGTTTGCAAAGTGGTCTTATAGGGATTGCCTTTGCATATCGCCGCTGCTGCAAATGGAGAGAGTGCAGTCGGTGGCGATACTTCAGAAAGTACGGCGTAATAGAAGATAAACATATGAGCAGCAAATGCAGGTACGCCCAAATTAATGAGAGCAGGCGCTGCAATCACTGCGCAAATAATGTAAGAAGCCGTCACTGGAACAGCCAGACCAACCACCCAAACCACTAAAGCGGTAAAGATCGTTGTTAGCAGAAGAGATCCGCCAGCGTACTGAATCACAATCGAGCTAAATTTCAGACCAAGACCTGTCAGAGTGACGGTACCGACGATCAAGCCAGCCCCAGCACAGGTAGCAGCAATCGCTAATACACCGGTTGATCCAGAGGCAAGCGCCTTCGTGAGGTTCGAGTTGTAGAGTCCTTTAAAAATGGGTTCTTTCCCCTTAAACCATGCCCAAGGAATGATTGCGGTATCTTCGCGCAACATGCTGGATAGTGCAGAAACTACGGTTGCCCAAAATACCGACATGACTGGAGAGAAGCCCATCAACATAAAAACGACGATGGAGATGAGTGAGAAAAAGTGGAACCAATATTTTTTAGTAAGTTGCCACGCAGTTTCAGCTGATGAAAACTGAATGCTCTTCATGCCATATTTACGAACATCAATCTCTACCATGACAAACAAGCCAAGATAAAAGAGGATCGTTGGGATGGTTGCCATTAACAACACATCTAAATAGGAAATCTTCAAAAAGTCAGCAATCAAGAAGGCTGCTGCACCGAGTACTGGTGGTGAAATGATTGCACCTAGACCGCCTGCCGCCAAAAGTCCACCAGCTGCATTCTTTTCGTAACCCACCTTATCTAACATTGGGGCTGCAACTGAGCCAACGGTAACCGTTGTAGCAACGCCTGAGCCTGATGGGCCACCCAATAAGAATGAGGACATCACGATGGTTCTGCCTACGCCAGAAGATTTGCCGCCCATTGCTGCAAATGAGAAATCAATAAAGAATTTACCTGCGCCTGTGAATTGCAGGAAGGCGCCAAAAATGGTGAACAGAATAATGAGGGTTGCAGAGACATCTACAGCAGTGCCATAAATACCTTCTAGGGTCATATACATGTAACCCACCAAACGATCGAGGCCATAGCCTTTATGTGTCCAGGGTGCTGGTAAGTAGTTGCCGAATAAGGCATAGAGCAAGAACAGAACAGTAACGGTCACCAACACCATGCCATTGGTTCGGCGCACGCTTTCTAGGATCAGCAAAATCAAACCGATACCAATAATCACATCAGTGGAGTTAGGGGCAGTATTTCTGTCCATGAAATCATCGCCACCGCCTAGGATGTAATAGGCGATTGCTACAGATCCAAGGGCGAATAGCACGTCCCAGATCATGAGACGATTTTTAAAACGAGCTGCTATCGGAAAACTTAAGAAAACCAAAAATAGTACGAGGGCAACGTGAATCACACGAAGCTGCTGGGTCGGAACAATCGAGTAGGCCGCATAAAGATGAAATAAAGACATACCTACTGCAACTAGGGTGATGAACTTGGCCAGTAGACCCTTGTAGTCGTTAGAGTCGCCTTCCTCTTGCTTGATGAAGGCATCCAATTTTTCCTGGGTTTCATTATCGATAACGTTTTGATTCATGTCTCAACCTATATTTTTTATATTTATGCGCTACTTTAAAACAAAAAGGGGTGAGTCAAACTCACCCCTGACTACAAATGCTGGCTTAGTTTACTTTGACACCCTTTTCCTTAAAGTACTTTAAGGCACCTGGATGGTATGGAACTGGCGTTGCATTTGCTTTTTGAGCATCCAGTTTGACGTTGCGGTATTCAGCATGTGAACGAACTAACTCGAGTTGGTTGTCAAAGACAGCTTTTACAATTTTGTAAGCCTCGTCATCTGACATAGAGGCATTTACAACCAGTAGGTTTGCTACTGCAGCAACATTATTGTCTTTGGCCATGCCGCTATAAGTCTGCTTAGTAATGAGGGATGGGAAATACAAGTTGCCATATTTCTTATTCATTGCTGGAACTTCAGCTGATGTGTCGACCATGACAATTTTCATGCCAGGGCTATTGGCTAAATCAGTTACCGCTGCAGTAGGTAGGCCGCCAACCCAGAAGAATGCATCAATCTTGCGGTCCTTTACTGCGTTCACAGATTCAGCAACGCTTAAGCGCTCGCGCTTGATGTCTTTAGTTGGGTCGATGCCTGCTGCTTCAAGAAGACGGAATGCCATGACTTCTGTAGCGCTGCCAGGAGATCCAGTGCTTACGCGTTTGCCTTTGAGATCAGCCATAGTTTTGATGCCAGTCGATTCAACTGTTGCAACGTGCATCAAGTTTGGATAAAGAATTAGCAAAGTGCGTACTTCAATTGGCTTATCTTTGAACTTATCAACACCGCTAGTGGCATCTTTAGCAGCATCAGCCATTGAGAAACCAACATAAGGCTTGCCAGTGCCAATCAGTTTCAGGTTGTCAACAGAACCACCAGTGACTTCTGCTGTGGCAGACATCCCAGGAACTTTGCTGGAGAGTACTGAGGCAAGTCCGCCACCCATAGGGTAGTAAACACCGCCTGTACCGCCTGTTGCAATAGAAATGTTTTGAGCGTTCACGCTTGCGCATAAAAAGCTCAGTGATAAAGCAATGACTTTCAGTAGTTTCATTGTTGTCTCCTAGTTGATTTTATTATTTGTATTACAAGCCCGGCATGCTGAAGTTGATTTGTTGCAACTCACTGAGCAATTGAGCTTGTTGCTCAGGAGTTAACTGCATGAGTGGTGGACGAACTCTGAGCCACTCAGGATCTTTGCTGTAATGAGCGACAGCAGTTTTCATGCCAGCAATCATTTGGTATTTAGCGAAAATTCCACGTACTTGATCTAGGCCAGCTTGACGCTCATCAGCATTGGACTCTCTCCAGTGCGCAGCTAAATCGGCAATTGCTTTCGGGTTCACGTTGGCAGTAGCAGAGATGCAGCCCACACCACCAGCACGCAAGGCGCGCATTAAGAATACTTCGCTACCTGCATATACGCGGAAACCATGCGGCGCCAATAATTTAATAACGGACTCTGTATAAGACCAATCGCCAGAGCTATCTTTCATGCCAACAATGGTCTTTGGATACTCTTTTGTTAGGCGCTCTAACAAAGAGAGGCTTAAATTAATTTTGGTGACTGGTGGAATGTTGTAGATGTAGATCTGTAGTGCAGCACTGCCAACTTTTTGAATCACTTCAGAGAAGTAAGCAAATAGGCCATCATCAGAAACGTCTTTGTAATAGAAGGGGGGCAACATTAATACGCCTGCACATTGATGATTTACAGCATGGCGTGTCATGTTGACTGTGGCATCGATCGATGTGGCGCCAGTTCCAGGCATCAAATGCTCAGGACTTAATCCGCCCTCAATAAGTGTTGTCAGAGTGCTCATTTTCTGAGGGGCTGACATCGAGTTGGCTTCTGAATTTGTGCCAAAGATGGCCTGACCAACACCATTGGCTTCTAACCATTTACATTGCTTCAATAACTTTGGAGCATCGGGGCTGCCATCTGCCTTAAATGGTGTAAGTACAGGGGAAAGCACCGCAGGTAAGGTTGATGGGTGCAGAGAGATCGTCATGCTGGCTCCGTTTTTCTAGTTATTAACTTCCGATGGAAGTGGTTGTTGTTTAAAGAAAGCTTCTAAATTATCTACAGCTAATTGGGTCATTGCTATCCGTGTTTCCGAGGTGGCGCTACCAATATGTGGTGTCAACAATACATTATCAAGATTTAAAAAGTCTTTGTTTGGATTGGGCTCATTTTCAAAAACATCTAAAGCAGCGCCAGCAATCTTTTTATGTTGCAGTGCATATAAAAGAGCATCCTCATCCACCACGCTGCCACGGGCGATGTTAATTAAATAACCGGTAGTACCTAGAGCCTCAAGTACCGCAGCGTTCACCATCTTGTTCGTTTCAGGAGTAGCAGGACAAGCTAAAAATAGGATGTCACAGTCTTTCGCTAAATCCTTGATTTCTCGATAGTAAGTGTAAGGAAGTAATTTTTTGTTCGGCCCTGAATAGGCAATTTCTACCTTAAAAGGCTTTAAGCGTTCGGCTAAATCTTGGCCAATCCGGCCCATGCCTGCTATCCCCACACGCTTGCCAGCCAGGGTAGTGGTGATTCTGAAGGGTGCCTTTGACCAAGCATTGCTCTTGACGTATTCCTGAGCCTTGGGAATATGGCGCAAAAGTGCAAGCATCATGCCGACTGCTAGTTCGCAAACTGCGTCGTTTAAGACGCCTGGCGTATTGCTTGCCTTAATGCCGTTTGCTTTTAAATAGTCTAGAGGAAGGTTGTCGTAACCAACACCACAGGTTGCAACCATGCGGATACTAGGGATTTGTTTAACCAGCGCTTCCGGAAGCTTCGTATTGGAGCGAATCAAAATCGCTTGAAAGTTTCCAGCAGGAGCGGGAGCTTGCGGATCGGGATGATGAATAGGGGTAAAGCGCCGATCTATCTCAGCCTGCATAATTTCAGGGAAATGGCCGACCTGCAGCACCGAATTGACGGGGATCATGTCTCACTAGCTTTTTTATTGAAATAATGACCCCATTGTAAGAGTAATTTTCAGAAAAAGTCGGCACCCTTTAGGAGAGCATTCATGTTATTTACACCAGCCGAAACCAAAGTGGTGATAGTCGGTGGCGGCACTATGGGTGCAGACGTTGCAGCAGTATGTGCGCGTGGTGGTTGTGCTGTGCAGGTAGTCGAGCCAACAACCGAAAGACGCGCGCTGTTGCCCGACTACTTCGCCAACACGATGGCTGATTTGGGATACGAGCATCGTACCCATTTACTCACTGTTGCCGGAACTCTAGAAGAGGTTGATTGGACGGACATCGATCTGGTGATTGAATGTGTGCCAGAGCGCTTAGATATTAAGCGCGAGCTATTTGCCAAGTTAGAAAAATATGCAAAGCCAGAGGCAGTATTGGCTAGCAATAGTACAAGTTTCCCTATTAGCGAAATCGCGAGCGGCTTGAGAACCTCTGCCAGAATGATCGGCCTACATTTTTTTATGCCCGCACATTTAGTGCCCTGTGTGGAAGTAGTTTATGGTCAAAAGACTTCCCCGATGGTTGGCGAGAGTCTTTCGCGATTAATGACTGCTTGCGGCATGGTGCCGGTGACTGTGAAAAAAGATCTCCCTGGATTTTTAGCAAATCGCTTGCAACACGCTTTATCGCGTGAGGCTTTTGCTATGGTTGATGAGGGAATATGTACGCCTGAAGATATTGATAAAGCTGTGCGCTTTGGCTTTGGCTTTCGTTATATTGCAGCAGGACCGGCTATGCAAAGAGATCACGCTGGTCTTGAGGTGCATGGCGCTGGCGGAGCAACAATTTACCCCACTCTAAATAATTCACCTACCATTGCGAAGTGTTTGAGCGACCGTATTGAAAGCGGAAAGTTTGGAATGAAAACTGGTGAAGGCTTTTTCACATGGACTGCTGAAACGATTAAAGCAGAGCGTGAGCGCTATCAAGATGCCCTGCGTGCTGGCCTGAAGATTATTCAGAAAGATTTGCCTGAGATTAAATAGTGGCAAGTTAGCAATTCAGTAATGCATCAAATTACTTTAAGCGATATCTTTTAAATGTAATCTACTCAGGTGTGGCGCAAGGCGATGTGTAATCAATACGATTGCAATCGTGGCCACCCCACCAAATACGATAGATGGTACTAGGCCCATCATGCTGGCGGCAATGCCAGATTCAAGTGCGCCTAATTCATTAGATGAACCAATAAAGATTCCGTTGATGGCACTAATTCTGCCGCGCATATGATCCGGTGTTGTCAGTTGCATGATGCTTCCTCGGATCACGACTGACACAGAATCAAAGCATCCAGAAATAAATAAGAAGAGGGCGCATAGCCATAAATTACTAGAGATACCAAAGGCAATGATCGCTGCGCCAAACCCAGCAACTGAGATAAGAAGATGTTTGCCAGAATCCGTCAGAATCGGGCGTCGAGCTAAGTAGATTCCGGTAATCACAGCGCCTGCTGCGGGTGCGGCACGCAAAATCCCCAAGGTCTCTGGCCCCGCGTTCAAAACTTCTTTAACAAATGCGGGCAGGATAGAAACGGCGCCACCAAAGAGAACGGCAAACATGTCGAGCGCCATGATGCCCAAAATGAGCTCATGTTTTCTGACGTAATGAAAGCCCTCCAAAAAACTCTTCAAGAAGTGACCAGATAGGTTGCTGGACTTTTCTTGTACGGCGTTAATAAAGGTGATTCCGTATAAACCGACTGCTCCACAAAATGCAGCAAGTAAGTAAGTCCATTCGAGACCCGCAAAGCCAATCATGAGTCCACCCAGTCCTGGGCCGGCCACTACACAAATCTGAAAAGCAGAGGATGCATAGGCTGTGTATCTGGGTAGTTGATCTCTTGGAATGATCTGGCCAAACAGCGCTTGATAGGATGGCCTTAAGAGGGCTCGCCCAACACCAATAAATGCAACGGCGGTGTAAATCAATGGGACTGGTGGAGAAAGCCAACCTAGCGCAATGCAGGTTAAAAATAAACCTACTGCAATATGAATCAGGCAGGCAATGGCCGCAATCCATTTGCGCGAATAGTGATCAACTGCATGTCCTGAATAAAGGGCAAGTGCAAAGTAGGGTACAAGCTCTGCAAGACCAATGAGTCCGAGTGACACCACGCTATTGGTGATTTCATAAAGATGCCAACCTACCGCTACCATCGTAATTTGGTAGCTGAGTGTTGCACCGATGCGGTACAGCAGTAAGGTTCTAAAGGCTTTGCCGGGATTCATGAATTCTCAGCATTTTAAGGGAGAAGCGAGTTATCCTTTAAACATGAAGAAAATCATTCGCGTCTGGGATTTGCCAATTCGTTTATTTCACTGGTTGTTAGTGCTCTGCATTATTGGCAGTTTTATTAGCGTCAATATAGGTGGCAATGCCATTCAATGGCACGCCTATTTTGGCTACAGCATTTTATGCTTATTGATCTTCAGAATAATCTGGGGTTTCATTGGCTCTACTCACGCGCGTTTTGTCTCCTTCTTTCCGAGTAAAAAGGCGATTCTTGCTTATTTGCAAGGGGGTTCACCTCGCATGCTTGGTCATAATCCAGTTGGTGCATTGTCTGTGTTCGCATTGCTTTTTGTATTGTGCGTACAAGTTACAACGGGTTTGTTTGTCGATGATGAGATTGCCTTTCAGGGGCCGCTAGCAAAATATGTATCGAGCTCGGTAAGCTCATTTCTGTCCCAGATTCATGAGGGCAATCAGGTGGTGATCTATACGCTGATTACTATTCATATTGCGGCGATCTGGTTCTACAAAAAATTTAAAGGTGAAAATCTTATTAAACCAATGATCAGCGGCGACAAAGAAATTGACCCAAGCGAAGAGGCTAAATACTTGCCTGCTGACTTGGGTCGAGCCTCCAATGACGGAGGGCTACAGCGCGGTTTTGCTTTACTGCTCTTTAGCTTAATCGCGGTAGTAGTGGGTTACTTTATTACGAAGTAAATACCAATAAAGTTAGGTTATTTCTTTTTGAAGTCGTCATGACAACCTTTGCAAGTTGCGCCAGCTGCGCCGAAGGCTTTCTTAATACTTTCGAGATCGCCAGACTGAGCAGCTTTATTAAGATCTACTACTGCTAACTGCATCTTGTCACCTGCAGCCTTGAACTTGGCGTTATCAGACCAGACAGCTGGTTGTGCTTTGCCGCCTTCGGTGCCAGGACCAAAGGCTTGCCATGGCAAAGTAGACATCATCGCAACAATGGCAGCATTCTTAGCAACTTCATCTTTGTTGTAAGGCGCTTCGCCCTTAACAACTGCGCCAATTTTTCCAAAAGAGTTTGCCATGACCGTAAATGCGCTCTGGCGATATTTAATGGCATCTTCTGGTTTTTGGAATTGCGCAAAAGCTACGCCTGCGCCAATCGCTAAAACAGTTGCGGTGCCTGCTAAAACCAATTTTTGTAGTTTCATGATTGTTCTCCTAATATGAGGTGCGCTACGTGGATTCAGAATATCCCAGAAAATGCTTTTCCGCTTGCTTAAAAGATCATTCTGAGAGGGCTGGTGAGTAAAAGGATGAGCCATTCAAAGAAGCTCATCAGTGGAGTCATCCATAAGGCGCTAATGACCCCAGTAAATACGAGTCCCAGCACAATAAAGAAGCCCCAAGGCTCTAACTTGCCAAGGGCAATCGACTGACGTGCAGGAAGTAGGCTTGCTAGGACGCGGCCCCCATCCAGAGGGGGCAGGGGAAATAGGTTGAATACCAATAAGCCCAAATTCCAGGTGATGCCCGCTTGAGACATGGAGATTAGAAATTTTTCATTGACCCCAAAACCTACTAAGCAAATCAAGAGGATGAGCCAAATCAGTGCTTGAATGAAATTCGAGCCTGGACCTGCCAAGGCAACCCATATCGAGTCAATTCTGGGGTTTCTGAGGCGTCCAAAATTTACCGGAACAGGCTTGGCGTAGCCCACTAAAAATGGCGACCCAGTTAGAAGCAAGACCAGCGGGATCAAAATAGTACCAACGGGGTCTATATGTTTAGTGGGGTTAAGGCTGACTCTTCCCAGCATGTAGGCCGTGTTATCCCCAAATCGACGGGCGGCATAACCATGGGCTGCTTCGTGAATGGTGATGGCAAAAATCAGGGGAATCGCATTAATTGCGATAGCTTGGATAGAATAGTCGGTAATCATGGCAATATGATATCCATAGGAGCTCAAAGTGACTGACGAAAAGAAACCCGATTCAAAGACCCCGGCTAAGGCAGTAATTGCCAAGCCGCCAGCACGCCCACCCGTCCCAAAAGGCCCATCTGGACCTGCTGGAAGGCCTCAGGCAGGCTTTGGCGGGGGAAAAGGCATGATGCGCAAGGCTGGTCGCGGTCGATAGTGGATAATTACCCCACTCATTAATGTGTTTACAGAGGATTTAGCATGAACGAATGGCATAACGAATCAAAAGAAGAAATCAACAAAAAGATCATTACATTGATCGTGATGTTGGGCGCCGCTACTAGCTTGGCTATTTTGTTTGCTTTGGTTGCAGCACATACAGGTTACGTATTCGGTTAATCTGCATTAATGACTAGCCATCGCCAACCTGCAGTATTTGCTGGCCATGGCAGTCCGATGTATGCCATAGAGCCCAACCGCTTTACAGCGGCCTGGTCTGCTCTAGGAAAAACATTCAAACGCCCAGATGCCATATTGGTAATCTCGGCTCATTGGGTAACTCGCGGGGTATGGGTTACCGCAATGTCCAAACCTAAAACAATTCACGACTTCGGTGGATTTCCGCAAGCCCTTTTTGATATTCAATATCCTGCGCCAGGCAGTCCTGCATTAGCAGACCGCGTGCAAGAGTTATTGAATGTTCCGGTAGTGCTTGAAGAAAACGAATGGGGTATTGACCATGGTGCATGGTCAGTCCTGAAGTATCTGTACCCTGAGGCTGATGTACCGGTGGTGCAGTTGAGCCTAGACGGATCAAAGTCAGCGAGGGAGCATTACGAGTTGGCTAAGCAGTTGCGCCCATTACGTGATGAAAATATTCTCATTTTGTCGAGCGGCAATGTGGTGCATAACTTGCGCACAATTCATTGGCAAGAGGATGCTCAGCCATATCCTTGGGCAAAAGACTTCAATGATTTTTTCGTTTCGGAGATACGCGCCAATCACCATGAGTCTTTGATCGATTGGGAGCGCTATGGTGATGCTGCTCATATGTCGATACCGACCCCTGAACATTATTGGCCTGCCCTTTATACCTTAGCTTTACAAGAAGAGGGTGAGCAAGTAAAAATCTATACTGATGGCATCGAGATGAGTTCAATTAGCATGTTGGGTTTCTCCATTCAATAAAGAACAGACTATGTGGCTATCAATCTTTGCAATTTTCGTTGGCGCCGGTTTAGGGGCTTTATTGAGAGCGTCTTTTAATTTTCTAACTGTTGGTGCTGGAGCTGCTCTGCCTTTAGGGACTTTTATCTCTAATATGGTTGGTGGTTATTTGATAGGGGTTGCAGTAGCTTTTTTTGGCAATAACCCACACCTATCTCCTGAGTGGAAGCTTTTAGTTGTAACGGGTTTCTTAGGGGGTCTGACTACTTTCTCTAGTTTTTCTGCTGAAGTAGTTGGCTTTATGCAGCGCGGTGAATTTACATGGGCCTTAGGTACCGCTCTTCTGAATTTGGTTGGTTCACTCGTCCTTACCTTCTTAGGTATCCTGACTTACCAAGCGCTTAAATAAATAAAGGGGCTTCAAGCCCCTTTAATGTTTATCAATGTTCTTTACTCTGGCTTGATGTTCGCGCTTTTTACTACTGCGCTCCATTTGCTTGCTTCAGATTTAACGAGAGCAGCAAATTCTGCGGGGCTTCCCCCGCCAATCTCATTACCTTGTGCGAGCATCAGTTCACGTAGCTGAGGATCTTTGAGTGCTTCATTTGCGGCAGCATTGAGCTTGTCAATAATGGCTTTGGGTGTTCCTTTGGGCGCGATGAGACCTTGCCAGTTTAGAACCTCTACTTTTGGGTAGCCCAACTCAACAAAGCTAGGAACATTCGGAAGTAAGGGTGAGCGCTTTTTGCTAGTAATGGCGAGTGGCCGAATCTTGTCCGCCTTAATACTTGGAACCGCTGAATACATTTGATCAAACATCAGATCAACGTTGCCGGCCATTAGATCAGTCAATGCGGCAGATCCACTCTTGTAAGGTACGTGAATCATCTGAATGCCTGCGTTCAGCTCAAACAGCTCTGCAGAAAGTTGATGGCTTCCACCAATGCCGCCCGAGGAAAATGTGAGAACACCCGGCTTTGCTTTTGCTGCAACAACAATATCTTGGACTGTTTTAAAGGGGGAGTTGGGATTAACCACCAAAACCAAGGGACCTTTTTCCACTAGGATGATGGGAGTTAAATCGATCTCGGGGTCATAGCGCAAATTGCCGAAGAGGGTTTTGTTCACAGCCATTGGCGCAAAGTTACCCATGCCGATGGTGTATCCGTCAGGAGCTGCACGCACGATAGCCTCAGTGCCAATATTCCCACCGGCACCTGGTTTGTTATCAATCACAATAGGTTGCTTGAGGATCAGACTCATCTTTTGACCAAGCTGACGACTTCTCGAATCTGCACTTCCGCCTGCGCCGTAGGGAACAATAAGGTTAATCGGCTTGTTGGGGTAATTGCTTTGAGCAAATATAGGGCTTGAGAAAACAGTAAATAAACACAGCAGGAAAGCAGAAATATTTGAAATGATTCTCATATTTTTCCTTGGGGTAATTAAATAAATCCCAGTACACCCAATACTCCACCCATAGCAATTAAGTAGAGGGGATGCCAGCGAGTAAATAAAGTCAGTCCGATAGTGGTAATGGTCAAGAGATATGCAGCAACCCCGTGGTTAATTTGCAAGGCGATCTCCCATGCGGAAGATAGAACTAGCCCAATTGCCAATGCTGCTGCTGCATATTGAATCGATTTCTTTTTAACGGGATCTTTGATGCCCAAGATGAAGCGCTGTAAGAAAAAGATCAAGACAGAAGAGGGCCATACTATGGCAAAGGTGGCTACCAGTGCGCCAATGATGCCGTAGATGTGCCAACCCAACAAGGTCACTGTCATAAAGTTGGGTCCTGGCGCAGCTTGGGCTATAGCAAAATAATCGGAAAATGTTTGCAGGTCTATCCACTGCTCTTGATTGACTGCCAAATTTAATAGTTCTGGTAAAAGTGCATTGACTCCACCAAATGCAATCATGGAAAACACAGATAGCTTCAGAAATAAACTTAAGAGCATGCTCATATTCTGAGAGCCTTTTTGCGCGCCAAGAAAATAGCCAATGGCGATGCTGTTAAAACTACCCAGCCCAAGCCTAAATGAAAATAGGTAGCCGCAAGGATGGTGATCAAAACAACCAATAACATCGCCGGATACTGAAACTCATCGCGTAGCATCTTAAAACCAGTAGAGGCAATCAGACCAACACCCACCGCAGATATGCCCCGCAAAATTCCTTGGACAGTATCAAGGTGGCTATAGTGCTCATACAGAGTTGCTAAGAGCATCACAATCGCTATCGGCCCAAGTGTGAGTCCAAGAGCGGCTGCGACAGCTCCTCTAGCACCACCAAAGCGAGATCCAACACAGACAGCTAGATTCACAACGTTTGGACCTGGAACGATTTGGCATATTCCTAGGATGGCGCTAAATTCTTCTGAGGTCAGAATTTTTTCACGCTCAACCAGAGTCCGCCTTGCCCAAGGAAGTACACCGCCAAATCCAGACATGCCAATCTTGCTAAAGCCAATAAATAGCTGTTTTGGAGTCAGTGTTTTTTGCTGCATGATTGTTAACTAGTAAAGCCTACTGTGGCTTAAATGGATGCGGCACAGGCTTATTTTCTAGCCACGCTTCCAGAGTCTCAGTGATTCCTTTTGAGAAGGTGGCAAAAATAGGTTCAGCAATAAATCCAAGATGAGGTGTGACTAGTAAATTTGGAGTGTTACGTAACACATCTTTTTCTGGGAGGGGTTCAATATCAAAAACATCTACTGCAGCTTGACCTGGTCTGCCCGCTGCTAACGCTGTTTGTAAATCCAACATGTTGATCAGCGCTGAGCGTGAGGTATTTATCAAAATGGAATCTGGACGCATGAGTGCCAATTGATCTGCGCTAATGAGACCCTTGGTTCCTGGACCCGCAACTAAATGCATGGATACCACTTTGGATGTTTTCAAAAGCTCATCAAGACTCACTGCTTTTGCATTTTCAGCCGCCGCACGTTCTGGAGTCATGCGCGGACTCCAAGCTACCACTTCCATGCCAAATGCGGCGCCAACACGAGCTACTCGGCTGCCGATGGCTCCCAAACCCATGATGCCTAAACGCTCACCTGAGAGCATGGGCAAAACGGACATGGCATCACGCCAGCCGCCAGACGCAATTAATTTATTTTCTTCAATCAAGCGCTTAGATGCGCCCAAAATTAATGCCCAAGTCAGTTCAGCTGTAGTTTCTTTAGAAGGGCCGCCAGGAGTGCATGCCATGGGGATATTTCTGGAAACTAAAGCGGATGCTTCCAGAGTGCCATTGCGTTCACCAGTGAACATTAAAAACTTAAGCTTTGGCAGGCGCGCAATCATGGCTTCATTAAAAGGCGATCGATCCCTGACGATAGCAATCGCATCGGCATCTTTAACAGCTTCATAGAGTGCTTCATCTCGTAAGGGCTCGTGATGAATAGTCAGCTTGGCTTGTTGATCTAACTTGTCCCAATTAGAAAAGCGGCGTAGTGCGCGCTCATAGTCTCCGAGAACAACGATATTAGGTAATGAGGTCATGAATGAATAATGCTTTCAGTGGGTTAATCTGTGGAAGAGTTCATACGCAGTTTTTTACGAATGGAATTCTCTATAGGAATGGAGTCTAAATTAGGTTCAAGTGCTTCGCGCTCATCAAAAACAAAGCAGCTGCCTTGATAGTGGGCGGATCCCACTTCTTCAAAGTACTTGAGTATTCCACCCTCTAATTGGTAGCTATGTTGCATACCAATCTCTCGCATATAGAGACCAGATTTTTCACAGCGAATTCCGCCAGTGCAAAAGCTAACTAAGGTCTTATCAGCAAGCTCATCTTTATGAGCGGAAATAGCCGCAGGAAATTCTGTAAATTTTTCGATATTGAAATGCAGGGCATTCTCAAAAGTGCCGTAGTCAACTTCAAAGGCATTACGTGTATCTACCATGACGACTGGGCGACCCAGATCATCGGTGCCGCGATCTAACCACTCTTGTAATTTTTTAGGGCTAATGAAGTTGGCACGACCTTCTTCTGGCCGAATGGCTGGATGGTTCATGCGAATAATTTCATTTTTCAGCTTGATCAACATCTTTTTAAAAGGTTGCTCTTCAGACCAGCTCTCTTTTGCTTGTAGAGGTGTAAAGCGAGGATCAAGACGCAACCAGTCTAAAAACCCACGAAGTGCGTCGGCTTTACCAGCAAGGAACATATTGATCCCCTCGCCAGTTAATAAGATGGTGCCTTTCAGTTGGCGTGCATTGCATTCATCGAGCATCTTGGCGCGAAGCTCTGGTAAGCCATCTAGGCTGACAAATAAATAGGCTGCAATATTTAGAATCGACTTCATTTTTCTCTCACTTAGCTACCCCACCATTATCGAGCAAATAGGCTGCAGGGGTGTTAACCTTGAGGTCTTATTTAGAGGAGAGAAATCCATGCTGGATTTAGCAAAAATGGCCAAAAGAGCCTTTAAAAACATCTTATTAAGCACATTAATGACTTTAGGCTTTAGTGGCTTTGTATGCGCCCAAACCTCGGGAGTGGGCGCTTGGCCCACCCAAAAGCCAATTCGTTTGATTGCCGTATTCCCTCCAGGCGGCTCAGTCGATCAGGTTGCCCGGGTACTGGCACCCGCTTTGCAGGCAGAGCTCAAGCAAAACGTCATTGTTGAGAATATTGGTGGTGCCTCTGGAGTAATTGGCACGTCCGCAATGACTCGTTCTGATGCAGATGGCTATACCTTTGCAGTGGTCTTCGATACGCACGGTGTGAACCCTAGCCTCAAAGACAAACTTCCCTACGACACGATTAAAGATATTGCACCTGTAGTGTTGATTGGTACCTCACCAATGGTGTTGGTAGCCAGTAAAAAATCAGGCATCACTAGCTTCAAGCAGTTGGTGGATCTTTCTAAATCAGGTAAGCAATTTAGCTATGGCTCCATCGGTATTGGTAGCTTGGGGCATTTGGCAATGGCGCGTCTAGCAAAACAGGCAGGCTTTGATTGGAATCACATTCCGTATCGTGGTGGCGGCCCGTTGATGCAAGATGCTTTAGGTGGTCAGGTGGAGTTGGCGGTAGGCTCAGAATTTTTAGTGAAGCCACACGTCGATAGTGGCGGGGTTATTCCTTTGGTGATTACTACTGCCAAGAGATCACCCTCCTTGCCTAATGTGCCAACGATTTCTGAGAGTGGCTTCCCTGGATTTAGTGCGCCTGCATGGTGGGCTGTATTAGCTCCTGGTAAAACTCCGCCAGCAGTAGTGGATGCGATGAATAAGGCTTTAAACAAGGCGCTAAAAACTCCAGCTGTTGCTGAGAAATTCAAGGCTCAAGGTATTCAAATTGTTGGTGGCACACCTGAAGCTGCGCAAGAGTTTATTGGCAAGCAAATTGGTATTTGGGGTAAGTTTGTCATTGAAAATAACATTAAAGAAACTGCTCAGTAAGCAGTATTCATAAGAGAGATTTATGTCAGAACGTTTAATTCCGTATCAGCCAATGGATTTGGCTGAACCAGCTGAGTTGGTAGATGCTATACGCAAAAGACGTGGTGGTCAGTTTATTAATTTAGACCGCATGCTCTTGCATAGCATTCCGATTGCAGAAGGCTGGAATCATTTTATTGGCGAGATTCGGAATAATTTATCTTTAGATCCCAAGTTGCGTGAATTGGCCATGTGTGGCGTGGCGGTGCTCAATGGTGCCGAGTATGAATTCTTTCACCATGCACCCCCTTTCAAGAAGGCGGGTGGCACAGAGGAGCAGGTGCAAGGCTTGCGCCTCATTGGGCAACCGAATTTCCCAAAAGAGTTGTATTCACCAGTAGAAAACGATGCTGCTGAACTCACTTTTCAGATGACACGCAATATCAAGGTAGATCCTGAGTTGATGAAACGTTTACAAAAGGCGTTAGGAAGTACTGATACGGTAGAGTTGGTAACGGTCATTGCCGCTTACAACATGGTGTCCCGCTTCTTAATCGCGCTAGACGTCAATCCTGAAGATCATCCACCCGCTTAAAAGAAATATAAGACTTCGAACATGATCCGCAATATTCAAACCATTATTCCTGGCATTGCCACCTCTGATGGTGCGGGTGTGAAATTGCGCCGTAGTCTTGGTGGACAGAATCAAGTGAGGCTAGACCCTTTTTTGATGCTCGATGAATTTTCTTCAAACGATCCGAACGATTACGTGGCAGGCTTTCCGGCCCATCCGCATCGTGGATTTGAGACAGTGACCTATATGCTTGAAGGTCATATGCTGCATGAGGATCACCTTGGAAATCAAGGCCATCTTAAGACTGGTGGAGTGCAGTGGATGACAGCAGGGCGCGGCATTATTCATTCGGAGATGCCGCAACAGGTGAGTGGTGCCATGCGAGGCTTTCAGTTGTGGATTAACTTGCCCGCTAAAGAAAAGATGAAGGCAGCAGGGTATAAAGATATTCAGGTTGAAGATATCCCTAAGGTTGTTTTAGAAAATGGTGGCTCTGTGAAAGTTATTGCCGGAGGTTATAGCCATGAAGGAAATGAAATTCAAGGTCCGATTCAGGGAATAACTACAGCCCCTTTATTCTTGGATGTGCATTTGCCGTCTAATGCTGAATTTGAACACCGCATTCCCAAAGAGCTCAATGCGTTTGTTTATGTTTACGAAGGCGATCTAGAAATTGGCGGCCCCATGAGATCCGTTCCAAAGCAGGCAGCCATTGTTCTTGGAGATGGCGATCGTTTAAAGGCGAAAGCAGGATCTACTGGCGCGCAATTTATTGTCTTGGCTGCCTTGCCACTTCATGAGCCCATCGTTCAATACGGACCCTTTGTTATGAATACCCGTGCCGAGATTGAACAGGCTATTGATGATTATCAAAATAACCGTTTTGTGGTTTCCTAGGTGACCTCATCAACAACTCTCCATTGGGAAGATGGCGGACAAGTACATAGCGCCAAGTGGCACTCTGAAAATGGTATTGCTCCCCATAAAAAGATTCAGATCGTAGACGACACTCTGACTGCTGATATTGCTTATCGCTTGGCTTGTGAAGGCACGGCAATGCTATACAAGGGCGACTTTCAGAATGCCCGTCAGCTTTTGCAGGCTTTGGTGCGAAGAGTAGACAAGCCTTCCAAGAAATCCTCTAGAGCTAATCGAGTGGCAAAAGAGAAAACCAAAAGCCCGCTGGATACATTCAATCTTCACCGCCTTGCCCAATCACAGCGTGCTCGTATTTTGGGGATGGTATTAATTCCAGTAAATGCAGATCACAGCATTCCTTTAAGACGTGCTCCAGATGTCGCCCAAGCTTGCCTTGAAGCTTATGGTGAGCAGACCGAACCTTACGTCATTTCCCTTCGTGAATTACTTGGCGTCATAAGCGCCCATGAATGGCGCAAAACGGGTGTGCAAGTTCTTACTAGAGATGATGAAGAGGTTCGCATTCATCCGCACTATGGCGTGTTCTCGCCTGTACGCGGTGAGTATATTGAGTTGGTATTAAAGACTCCGCTACCAGCCGCCATCAAGAAAAATTCAACTGCTTTTGATATTGGCGCGGGCACTGGTGTGCTTGCGGTTGTATTGGCTTTGCGAGGAATTCAGAAGATTGTTTGTACGGATCTAGATGACAGAGCAATCGAATGTGCACAAGAAAATATTGAACGTCTAGATTTGCAATCTCAAATAGATGTTCTTAAGACTGATTTGTTTCCATCGGGCAAGGCGGCGCTCATTATTTGTAATCCACCATGGCTGCCAGCTAGGCCAAGCTCTTCTCTCGAGCGCGCGGTATATGACCCTGAAAGTCAAATGTTAAAAGGCTTTTTGAGTAACTTAAAGAATCATTTACTCGATGACGGTGAGGGCTGGTTAATTCTGTCTGACTTGGCTGAGCATTTGGGTTTGAGATCAAGAGATGAACTTCTTCAATGGATTGAGCAAGCAAACTTAAAGGTTCTCGCACGCGTTGATACCAAGCCAACGCATCATAAGGCGTTTGATCAAACGGATGCATTACATGCAGCGCGCTCTAAAGAAGTAACTTCACTTTGGCGTTTAGAGCTAAAGTAGTAACACAATAATAGCCCTACGAACCCCGTCCCCATAGGGATTGTGGTTGTTTATCAAATGCATCATCCTTAAAATGTTTGTGAAGAGTCCGTAGGTACTGAAAGTTTTGTCAGTCCAACTACCTACTCTTTGCTTGTTTAACTTTTAAGGAAGTCATTTGCTCTGTAGTTTTCCGCCTAGAAATACTTTGATTATTTCAGGTGTAGTCACAATCCATGTTTTGGCTTTCCTATTCTTTGCACCTTCATCTTATGAGGGTGAAAGATCATTCACTTCAGAATCCATGATGGTGAATTTAGTCAATCTACGCACACATCAACCTAGTCAGCGTAAATATGCGTCAATACCTAAAACAGCCGCAATTACCTCCATAGAAAATCTCAACCCCAGTCCCTCTGAGGGATCTTCTGTAAGCAGTAGCGAGAGAGGGGGCGGCCACTCATCGAGCTTAATTGCTAGGCAAGTTCTACATAACCCCAAGCCAAACTATCCCTTGTTAAGTAGAAAGCTCAGGGAGCAGGGCTTGGTGATGATTAAGTTGTGCGTTAACCAGGGTGGTTTTGTTGATGAGGCTAGCGTTTCCAAGAGCTCGGGATTTCAAAGTTTGGATAGGTCGGCGCTCGCCACCTTGTCGCAATGGAGATTTCTACCACTTTCTTCAGCTCTCAATTCCTCTTCGCAGTGTTTTCAGGCCCCCGTTCATTTTAGTTTGGAGGGGTAGCGCTTGACCAATTACAAAACCGCAGATCTAGATTTGAAATGCACTCGCTCAGACGAGATTTTGCCAAAAACAATTTCAAGTGAGACCCTGCTTGGTCGAGGCAAGCAAATGTTTATTACGCATGACGGACACACTTATCAATTGCGCATTACTAAATTGGGAAAACTCATTCTGACGAAGTAAAAATGAAATAGCTTACTAGCCAGCAAGAGCATCTTCATATGCATATAGCCAGCGATTTTTTGTTGTTATCACTGGAGATGGTATATGAAGCATCAAGATGTTTTGCGTTATCAAAATAGGCTCGCCTGGTTGTCATCAATTGCATTGTTATGTGGGAGTGCTTTTTCAAGTTGGGTAAAAGCTCAAGATATTGAATTACCCAGAATTGATATTGTTGGTCGTGAGCAAAATGCCTCTAGCAAAATTCCTGGGACAGTCGATGTGATTGATCAAAAGAGGATGGAGGAGTTGCAGCCTCAATCATTACAGGATGTTTTAAGAACGGTTCCTGGCGTCAATATTCGAGGGGATGAGGGTGGATTTGGCGCCATTCCTAATATTGGTATTCGAGGCTTGAATCCCAGTCGTAGCTCTAAAGTGCTGCTGCTAGAGGATGGCGCTCCAATTCAGCCTAGTCTATTTATTTCCAATGCTTCCTATTACAGCCCTCCAGTTGAGCGCATTGGTGGGATTGAGGTATTAAAGGGCGCATCAGGTCTTCAGTATGGCCCCTCAAATATTGGTGGGGTCATTAACTACCTTACTAAAACACCATCACAAGGTTTTAAGTTAACCGGTAAGGTTGGTAACTATGGATATCGCTTGGCGGAGATAGAGGCCGGAGGTAAGTCATCTACTAATGGTGCAATTGGCGGAATTAACTTGATTCAGTCGGAGTCCAGCGGGTATCAAGGAAATGGTTTTAAGATGTACGACATCTTAATGAAGGGCGGCATTGAGATTGCACAGAATCAGTGGCTAAGCGTCAAGTACACCCATTACGATAACAATATCAATACATCCTATGTGGGTCTGCGCCCCAACCAGTACATCAATCGCACTAAAGATAACCCAGCGCCAAACGATCGTTTTATTACCCAAAGAAATGCCGTAGATATCAATCACTCTTTGGAAATTGATTCAGATACCAAAATCAATACTTTGCTGTATTGGAGCAAGTTATCTCGAGACTATTGGCGACAAAGTATTGTGAAACGCACTCAAGATGCCACGATTTTTAAGGCTTGTAATGTGGGCGCTGACTGTTTAGTTGGTCGTAATCGAGAGTTCCAAATGTTGGGTTTAGATTCTCGAGTAAATCAAGCGTATAAGGCTTTGGGAATCGCTAACGAGGCAGAGTTTGGTGTGCGTTTGCATACTGAATCCCAAATCAATCAGTTAGTGAGCTCAAAAACATTAGCGTATTCCGGGCGAGTTTCGCTACATGAGGAAAATAAGGCCAACTCGATTGCCCTATATGGACAGAATAGGTTCCTGTTAACCGAAAACTTCGCTTTAATTCCAGGGATGCGAGTTGAAAGTTATAACCAAACTCGCTCAAATGTGATCACTGGTAAATCGGGTAGCGCCAAGAATGTGGAAATTATTCCGCAAATTGGGGCGACATGGCAACTCATACCGCAGGCGCAAGCCTATGGCAGTATTTACAAAGGATTTGCACCAGCTCAATTAGCTACGGCGATTGACGATAAGGGGGTCGATCAGCAATTGGCACCAGAGCGCTCCACTAATATGGAATTAGGATTGCGTGGACGATCAGGCGCGTTTTCTTATGACTCTGCAATCTTTAGCATGAACTTTAGCAATCAAATTGTGAACCAAAGTTTGGCTGCGGGAATTTCCAAAGCTAACGGGGGTAAGAGTTTGCATCAGGGGGCTGAGGCATCCCTAGGTTATGAGGTGGGCCATGGTTGGGCTATTAATGCCAACGCTACCTACATACCGGTTGCAAAGTTTGTTGGGACGAATTCTTTAGGGCGTGATGGCAATCGCATTCCTTATACCCCTAAGCTCACATCTAATCTTGGTGTGAGTTATGAAAAGAATGGTTTCAATACTTTGGTTAGCCTGAATTATGTTTCCAATCAATATGCTGACTCAGCAAATACTGTTGCTCCAAATGCCATCGGAACTTTAGGAGAGGTGCCTGCCTTTACGACAGTCAATTGGAGCGCTAACTACGCCATTAATAAAGACTGGAAAGTATTTGGGGTAATCAATAACGTATTTGATAAGCGCTATATTTCTAGTCGTAGTCCTGATGGCATTTTTGCTGGAGCACCACTTAACTTTCAGGCTGGCATGAGTTATCAGTTTAATTAATGCATCTTATTAACTCGTTTTGAGGAAAGCAAAACGCCACCTTGGTAGGTGGCGTTTATTCGTTACAGACTTCAAATTGGTGGAACCGGCGGGAATCGAACCCGCGTCCGCAAATCCTCCACAACAAGTTCTACATACTTAGTCATATCATTTAATTTAATCAGTTAGGCACGGACTGACACGTTCCTCACTGACGATTCACTAAGTTTTCGTACTATTCTTCGTGACACAAAATAGTCTTATCTCTTGTATATGACCCTGATGTAGCTTGCGCTACCTGACCCAAGAGAGAATCAGTTCAGGGGCAACCGCAATTAAGCGGCTAGTGCGTAACGTTCGTCGTTAGCAGTTATTACATTCCCATTGATTTACGAGATAACGGGTCCTCGGTATGCCCTTGATGCTTTGTAATCCACGTCGAAACCATGTCGGTCCCAGATTGCATGCATTGGAACTTCTTATTTTAAAGCTGATAGCTTTAAATTGTTGAATATCTTTATTCCTTGTTGGGAAAGATGATTTGCAACAAATCCAGGGGATTGTTAGCGATGTAATCAGCCCCCCAAGCCTCTGGAGGCTCTTTACAGCCACAGTAGCCATAAGCGGCAGCCACAGTCTTCATCCCCGCGGCTTTACCTGCCAAAACGTCTCTAATATCGTCCCCAACATAAATTGATTTGCTTGGGTCGATGTTGCTAATTCTGGCTGCGTGGAGAATCGGCTCTGGATGTGGCTTTGAATAAGGGGTGGTGTCGCCAGAAACAGTGGAAACAGCGCGCTGACGTAGACCCATGAGGTCTGTTAATGGGTTGGTAAAGCGCTCGCTTTTGTTAGTGATAATTCCCCAGGGCAGGCTCGCAGCATCCATTTGATCCAATAAATGATCAATTCCATCAAATAGTTTGCTATCTACTAGGAGTGCTTTTTCATAATTACTGAAAAACTCATCACGAAGTGCAACAAAATCCTCGTGATCTGGGCTGATCCCAAAGGCGCCCTCAAGTAAGCCGCGAGCTCCAGCTGAGGCATAAGGGCGCAGAAACTCATATGGTTTAGGGGTGAGGTTACGAGCAACTAGCAATTTATTGGTCGCTGCAACCAAATCTGGGGCGGTATCTGCTAATGTGCCATCCAAGTCAAAGAAGATGCCTGCATAGGGGCTGAGAAGCCTACTCATCTATCGATTACTTTCTGACAGCAATCATGTAGTTCACATCCACATCATCGCCTAGGCTATACACCTGAGTCAGTGGGTTGTAGCTCAATCCTTTGATGCCAGCCATCTCCAGGCCTGCATGACGTGCAAACGCAACTAGCTCTGAAGGCTTGATGAATTTAGCGTATTCGTGAGTGCCTTTAGGAAGCAGTTTAAGAATATATTCGGCGCCAATAATCGCAAATAAGTAGGACTTAGGGCTGCGATTGAGGGTGCTAAAAAATAATGTGCCCCCAGGTTTGCAGAGTTTGGCGCAAGCACGGACTACAGATGCTGGATCAGGTACGTGCTCAAGCATTTCCATGCAGGTCACAACGTCATATTGTTCCGGTTGCTCTTCTGCAAGTGCTTCTGCAGAGATAGAGCGATATGTGAGGTTTGCACCCACTTCAAGTGCATGTAACTCAGCTACTTTGAGAGCCTTTTCAGATAAATCAATGCCAGTTGTATCTGCACCTGATTGAGAAATAGATTCTGCCAAGATGCCGCCACCGCAACCAATATCAACGACCTTCTTACCCTCTAGATCAACAAAGGATTTAATCCATCCTAGACGGAGAGGGTTGATAGCATGCAAGGGCTTGAATTCGCTATTAGGATCCCACCAGCGATGGGCTAGGGCGCTAAATTTGGCGATTTCTGACTGGTCGACGTTCATATTGATTGGCTATCTGTGAAGCTATTGAAGAAGTCTATGAATATAGCGGAAATAAAAAAGCCCGCTAGAAGCGGGCTTTTTTACAAGTAAAGTGAATTACTTAGCTGCTGTACCAACAACTTCGATGTCAGTACGGCGGTTCTTAGCGCGGCCTTCAGCAGTTGCATTTGATGCAACTGGATTGCTCTTGCCTTTAGATTCTGTGTAGATACGGCTACCGTCAACACCCTTGCTTACCAAGTATGCTTTAACGGATTGCGCACGACGCTGACCGAGGGCCATGTTGTATGCATCTGTACCAACGCTATCAGTATTACCAACAGCAATAATTACTTCCAACTTGATCTTGCTCAAATCTTTAGCGATCTTGTCCAAAGTAGCTTTGCCTTCTGGCTTCAATGTAGCTTTGTCAAAGTCATAAAGTGTGTCAGCTTGCAAAGTGATCTTGCTTTGGCTAACGCCGGAAGCAGCAGGAGCTGCAGTCAATGCACCGTCGCAACCTTTAGCTGCAGTAGCAGGTGTCCAGTTGCTATCGCGCCAGCACAATGTGCCATCGCTGTTTTTCCAATTCAAGCCAGAGCTGTTTTCCCAGTTATCAGATGCAATTGCTGCAGTAGCAGAAACAGTGATAACAGAAGCCAGCAACACTTTTAGGGTTTTGTTCATTTTTAGTCCTCAAAAATCTCTTTTTTAATTAAAGTCAAACTTAAATGTAATTCGCCCTACCTTGATGCAAAAACTGCAAAGCGACACATCTCAATTTCGTACAAACTGACAGAATCTTAGCATAGGGCCTACCTGTCATCAAAATGATATTATTTCCAGATGGAACAAGCCGCTAAAGAAACACTACCAATATCCCTCGAAGACGAAATGCGGCGGTCCTATTTGGACTACGCAATGAGTGTCATCGTCGGCAGAGCCCTGCCAGACGTGCGTGATGGCCTCAAACCGGTTCACCGCCGGGTCTTATTCGCGATGTATGAATTAAACAACGATTGGAACCGAGCTTACAAAAAATCTGCCCGTATAGTTGGCGATGTAATCGGTAAATACCACCCGCACGGTGATTCTGCGGTGTATGACACGATCGTTCGAATGGCCCAGGACTTCTCTCTGCGCTATATGCTGGTTGACGGGCAGGGTAACTTTGGCTCCGTAGACGGCGATAACGCTGCTGCGATGCGGTATACCGAGATCCGCCTCCGCAAGATCGCCCATGAGCTTTTGGCCGATTTGGACAAGGAAACGGTCGATTTTGGGCCAAATTACGACGGTAGTGAGAAAGAACCCCAGATTCTGCCTGCCAAAGTGCCAAATTTGCTCATAAATGGCAGTTCTGGTATTGCAGTGGGTATGGCTACCAATATCCCTCCCCACAACCTGGATGAGGTGGTTACAGCCTGTCTGCACGTGCTTCACAACCCAGAATGCACGATTGATGAGCTCATTGAGATCATTCCAGCCCCCGATTTCCCTACTGCCGGCATCATTTATGGCGTTCAAGGGGTGCGCGAGGGCTATCGCACTGGCCGTGGCCGTGTGGTTATGCGTGCAAAGACTCACTTTGAAGATTTGGACAAGGGCGCGCGTCAAGCCATCATTGTTGACGAATTGCCATACCAGGTTAATAAAAAGAACTTACTCGAGCGCATTGCCGAGTTAGTAAACGACAAAAAAGTTGAAGGCATTTCTGATTTGCGTGACGAGTCAGATAAATCCGGTATGCGCGTTGTGATTGAGTTGAAGCGCGGCGAAGTGCCTGAGGTCGTTCTCAATAATTTGTATAAGAGCACTCAACTGCAAGATAACTTCGGTATGAACATGGTGGCATTGGTAGATAACCAACCACGCTTGTTGAACCTGAAGCAAATGCTAGAGTACTTCTTGCAACATCGTCGTGAAGTAGTTACACGTCGTACGATTTTTGAATTACGTAAAGCGCGCGATCGCGGTCACGTCTTAGAGGGTTTGGCAGTTGCATTAGCAAACATCGATGAGTTCATTGCGATTATTAAAGCTGCTGCAAACCCAGTAATTGCTAAACAAGAGTTGATGGGCAAAGCTTGGGATTCATCGATGGTGCGTGAGATGCTGGCACGTGCTGAGACTGATACGCCAGGCGGCCGTAACGCTTATCGCCCAGAAGGATTGTTGCCTGAGTACGGCATGCAAACTACTGGCTTGTATCGTCTCTCTGATAGTCAAGCGCAAGAAATTTTGCAGATGCGTTTGCAACGTTTGACTGGTCTTGAGCAAGACAAGATTGTTAACGAATACAAAGAAGTGATGGCAGAGATTTCTGACTTACTCGATTTGTTAGCGAAGCCAGAGCGTGTAACTCAAGTGATTGAAACTGAATTAAAAGAAGTTCAATCTGAGTTTGGTATTGCTGGTGGTGATACAGGTCGTCGTTCATTTATCGAAATGAATGCAACCGAACTCTTCACTGAAGATTTAATTACGCCGCAAGATTTGGTGGTGACACTTTCAAATACTGGTTATATGAAGAGTCAGCCGCTGAGTGAATACCGTGCGCAAAAACGTGGTGGACGCGGTAAGCAAGCTGCTGCTACTAAGAACGAGGATTGGATTGAAACACTTTTCGTTGCGAATACGCACGATACGATCTTGTGCTTCTCTGATCGTGGTCGCATGTATTGGCTCAAGGTCTGGGAAGTTCCACAAGGAAGTCGTACTTCCCGCGGCAAGCCTATCGTCAATATGTTCCCGCTGATTGAAGGTGAGAAGATTACGGTGATACTGCCAATTAAAGGCTACCAAGACGATCAGTATGTATTCATGGCTACTAGCTTGGGTACTGTGAAGAAGACGCGTTTGTCTGACTTCTCTAACCCACGTAAGGCCGGCATTATTGCAGTTGACTTGAATGAGAACGACTTCTTGGTTGGCGCTGCCATTACAGATGGTCAACACGACGTGATGTTGTTCTCTGACGCTGGTAAAGCAGTGCGTTTTGATGAGAATGATGTTCGTCCAATGGGCCGTACTGCACGCGGTGTGCGTGGTATGAACCTTGGTGAAGGTCATCAAGTGATTGCAATGTTAGTTGCTCCAGCGGAGGCTGCAGA
The DNA here is from genome assembly GCF_027924165.1 of Polynucleobacter yangtzensis. Taxonomy (NCBI): domain Bacteria; kingdom Pseudomonadati; phylum Pseudomonadota; class Betaproteobacteria; order Burkholderiales; family Burkholderiaceae; genus Polynucleobacter; species Polynucleobacter yangtzensis. Next base: position 1,503,291 of record NZ_AP026973.1, on the reverse strand, counting down.
AGGTGTTGAAGCGGCCGTAGTTGATGCAAACGGCATTGCGATTCCAAGCAGCGTGTTGACTGCTACAGGGAATGGTTACGGCAAACGTACACCAATCGCTGAATACACCCGTCATGGTCGCGGCACTAAAGGCATGATTGCTATTCAGACTTCAGAGCGTAACGGCAAAGTTGTAGCAGCCGCACTGGTTTCTCCAGAAGATCAAATCATGTTGATCACTACTGGCGGTGTCTTGGTGCGTACACGTGTTTCCGAAATCCGTGAGATGGGTCGCGCTACACAAGGCGTGACTTTGATTAACGTAGATGAAGGTACTCGTTTGTCTGGCTTGCAACGTATTGCTGAAAGCGACACCGATGATGACGCTGATGATGCAGAAGAAGGCGATGTCACTGCGGATCCAACAACCGACTCTACTGACGACACGGCAGGTGACGCTTAAGCGTCACCTTTAGGCTCGACCACATCATGACTTTTGACCGCCGCATTTTTAATTTCGCTGCGGGGCCTGCTACTTTGCCTGAAGAGGTGTTAAAGCAGGCTGCCGATGAAATGCTGAACTGGCGTGGACTCGGAACGAGCGTGATGGAAATCAGCCATCGCAGTAAAGAGTTCATGGAAGTATATGAAGAAGTCATTCAAGACCTTCGTACGCTTATGAATATCCCTGACTCTTATGAGATCTTGCTCTTACAGGGCGGTGGTCTTGGTCAAAATGCAGCGATTCCAATGAACCTCATGCCATTGGCTAAGAATGGCCCTAAGGCTGATTTCTTGGTAACTGGTGTTTGGTCAGAAAAATCCTATAAAGAAGCGCAAAAATATGGCATAGCAAATTTAGCTGCGTCCTCTGCTGCAGAAAAATTTAATACGATTCCTGCCAGATCCACTTGGCAGCTATCAAGTGATGCTGCTTACGTGCATTACTGCGCGAATGAAACTATTGGCGGCGTAGAGTTTCCGGATGTGCCAGATGTCGGCGATATTCCACTGGTTGCCGATATCTCTAGCAACATTCTGTCTAAAGAGATGGATGTGAATAAGTGCGCCGTTTGGTTTGGTGGAGCGCAAAAGAATATTGGCCCCTCTGGTGTCACGATTGTGATTGTGCGCAAAGATTTAATTGGTCACAGCATGGGCATCACCCCAACGATTTGGGATTGGGCAGTGCAAACTAATACTCAGTCCATGATTAATACCCCGCCTACGTTCTCCATCTACATGGCTGGCTTAGGCTTTAAGTGGTTGCTCAAGCAAGGCGGCGTAAAGGCAATTGAAAAACGCAATCAAGAAAAAGCGGAATTGCTCTACAACTTCTTAGATCAAAGCAGTCTGTATGAAAATCGCGTCACCAAAGAATATCGCTCACGTATGAACGTGACTTTCTTCTTAAAAGATGAAAATCTAAACGCAGAGTTTTTGGCCCAATCAAATGCGGCTGGTTTAGTTGCCTTGCGTGGTCATAAAGCTGCGGGCGGCATGCGTGCAAGCATCTATAACGCAATGCCAATTGAAGGCGTAAAAGCCTTAGTTGAATTTATGCAGGACTTTGAAAGGCGGGCTTAATGAGTACTGAAGAACAGCGCTTAGCTCCCTTGCGCGAAAAAATTGACGCACTCGATGCGCAGATATTAGATTTACTGACTCAGCGTGCAAAAGCTGCGCAAGAAGTTGGTCATGTCAAAGGAGGATTTGCGTCACCAGTCTTCCGTCCTGAACGTGAGCGCCAAGTAGTAGCGCGTTTACAAGAAATCAATAAAGGCCCTTTACTTCCGGATGGCATCGCTGCTATTTGGCGTGAGGTGATGTCAGCTTGCAGGGCTTTAGAAGCCCGTCAAACAATTGCTTACCTTGGTCCAGTCGGAACCTTTTCCGAACAGGCTGCACAAACGTATTTCGGTCACTCCATTGCAGGTTTGCCATGCGCAAGTTTGGATGAAGTATTTAAGTCAGTAGAGAAGGGTGCGGCGCAATTTGGTGTAGTGCCTGTAGAAAACTCTAGCGAAGGTGCGATTTCTCGCACATTAGATTTGTTGCTTGATTCATCAATGCGCATTAGTGGGGAAGTTGTTTTGCCAATTCGCCATCATCTTTTAACGAAGAGTGGCAATTTAGATGGCGTAACAACAGTGTGTGCGCATGCTCAGGCTTTGGCTCAATGCCAACAGTGGTTAAGTGTTCATGCTCCGCAACTTAAGCGTCAAGCAGTGAGTAGTAATGCCGAGGCAGCACGCATGGCGGCCGCAGATCCATCATTAGCTGCCATTGCAGGTGATCCTGCGCAAGAGGCTTATGGCCTTCAGGCTGTGGCTGCGCAAATTCAGGATGATCCCCATAACCGTACCCGTTTCGTTGTGGTGGGCAATTACGCATGTCAATCAACCGGCAAAGATCAAACTTCCTTAGTTCTTTCTGTAGATAACCAGCCTGGTGCTGTGCATCGTTTATTGGCGCCTTTAGCTAAGCATGGTGTTTCGATGAATCGCTTTGAATCACGCCCTGCACGCAAAGGCACTTGGGAATATCACTTCTATATTGATATTGCTGGTCATGCTGATGATGACAAAGTAGTGAAGGCACTGGAAGAGCTGAGAGGTGTCGCTGCTTTCTATAAGAATCTCGGTTCTTATCCGCACTCTGCATGATTGATACCTAAAAATAACCAAATTAAGTTAGTAAAAATTCGAATGACATCCAAGATTGGCTTAAAACACATTCATGCGATTGCCCCTTATGTTGGTGGGCGACCGATCAGTGAAGTTGCGCGCGAATATGGCTTGGATGAAAGCAAGATTGTGAAATTAGCCTCCAATGAAAATCCATTGGGTATGCCTAAATCAGCACAAGATGCCATGCTCAAAGCGGCAAGTGATCTAGGCCGTTATCCAGATTCCAATGGCTTTGAGCTAAAGAATGTCCTTGCCGCACGCCTTGGTGTTCCAACAGATTGGATTACGTTAGGTAATGGCAGTAACGATATTTTGGAATTAGCTGCGCGTGCAGTCGCTCAAGCCGGTGATGAGGTTATTTTTTCCAAACATGCTTTTGCTGTTTACCCTCTCGCCACCCAAGCTGTTGGCGCAAAGGCTGTTGAAGTTCCAGCTACTGCTATTTATGGACATGACTTGCCGGCGATGTTAGCGGCCATTAAGTTATCTGGCGATAAAGCAAAACTTGTTTTTGTAGCTAATCCAAATAATCCTACAGGCAGTTATTTGCCCGCCAAGGAGATTGAAGATTTTTTAGCGGCAGTGCCACCTAACGTGGTGGTGGTGCTTGATGAGGCTTATAACGAGTACCTCAGTCCAGAGCAGCGCTACGATGCAATTGCTTGGGTTAAGCGTTTCCCAAATATGATTTTGTCGCGCAGTTTTTCAAAAGCATATGGCTTGGCCGGCTTGCGGATTGGTTATGGAGTTGCCCAACCGCATTTGACTGATCTGCTCAATCGTATTCGTCAGCCGTTTAATGTGAATAGCCTGGCTCAAGCTGCAGCGATTGCCGCTTTTCAAGATAAGGAATTTTTGCAGCAAGGCTTCGAGTTAAACCGTGCTGGCTATATCCAACTGACAAAAGCTTTTGATGAGTTGGGTCTAAAGTATTTGCCATCCGCTGGAAATTTTGTCCTAGTGAAGGTAGGTGATGATGATCAAGCGGGTGCGCGCATCAATTTAGCCTTACTCAAGCGCGGCATTATTGTTCGTCCAGTGGGTAACTATGGATTGCCGCAGTGGTTGAGAATCTCGATTGGCTTGCCTGAAGAGAATGCTGCCTTTATCGATGCCTTAAAAGCAATCTTGGCTTAAGAATAAAAAAATACTCATGACCATCATTAATCCAGCTAGCAATTACGGCACTGTCACCATTGTTGGTGTTGGTTTAATTGGCGCCTCATTAGGTTTGGCTCTAAAAAATGCTGGTGTTGTTACTAAGGTGCTTGGTGTTGGTCGCAGCAAAGAAAACTTAGATCAAGCTCAAAAGATGGGTGCGATTGATGGTGTAGTGGATTTGGTTGAGGCCGCCAAGCAATCCGATGTGATTGTGCTTTGTGTACCGGTAGCGCAAATGCGTGCTGCCTTTGAGGTACTTGAGCCACATCTTGAGCCACGCACGATGATTACTGATGCCGGTAGCACTAAAGGCGATGTGATTTTGGCTGCCAAAGAAGTGTTGGGTAAAAAGGCGTGCCAATTTGTGCCGGCACACCCAATCGCTGGTGGTGCTCAGCATGGTGCAGCAGCAGCTAAGGCTGATTTATTCCAGGGTAAGCAAACTATTATTTGCCCGCTGCAAGAAAACTCACCTGAAGATACGGCTTTAATTACTGGCTTCTGGGAGTCTGTTGGCTCCGAAGTGAAAAAGATTGGCGTTGTACAGCACGACGCGATTTATGCGGCCGTATCTCATCTCCCACATATTCTGTCTTATGCATTAATGGCTAGTGTTGTGAATTCTGAAGATGCTGAGCAAAAATTAAGTCATGTCGGAGCTGGTTTTAAAGACTTCACTCGTATTGCAGCTTCAAGCCCAGAAATGTGGCGAGATATTTGCTTAGGCAATCGCACTGCAATCCTGAAAGAGCTGGATCAGTATTTACTCATCGTGAACCATTTACGCAAACTTGTTGCAGAAAATGATGGCGCTGGTTTAGAGAAATTATTCAACAAGGCGAGCAAAGCACGTCAAGACTTGGACGCACTTTAATGAGCGGTTTGCCAGACATTACTATTGGGCCATTTAAGCGAGCGCAAGGTTCGATTGTGTTGCCGGGCTCAAAGAGCATCTCAAATCGAGCGCTCTTGTTGGCTGCTCTCTCATCCGGAACTACCACTCTTAAGAATTTATTAGATGCTGATGACACGCAGGTGATGCGTAATGCCTTGCGCCAACTCGGCCTCTCTGTGATTGATAAAGAGAATAAGGTTTGTGTTGTCGAAGGTTGTGGTGGCCAGTTCCCTGTGCGTGAAGCAGACCTCTTTATGGGAAATGCAGGCACTGCGATACGTCCACTGACTGCTGCTTTAGCAATGCAAGGCGGTAACTACCGTTTATCAGGTGTTGCACGTATGCATGAGAGACCGATTCGTGATTTAGTTGATGGTTTGCGCCAAGTGGGCGCAAAGATCGAATATGAATTACAAGAAGGCTATCCACCAATTGAGATATCTGCGGCAGATATTCAGATTAAAGATGTCGTCAAAGTGCGTGGTGATGTATCGAGTCAATTCTTAACCGCCTTGTTAATGGCTTTGCCCTTAGTGGCGAATGAACCAGTACGGATTGAAGTGATTGGAGAACTCATTTCTCGTCCTTATATTGATATCACTCTGAAGTTGATGGCGCGCTTTGGCGTGATTGTTGCTTGCCCTGATATGCAATCTTTTGTTATTCCGGCAAAAATTTCAGACTCTGTTTACAAGAGTCCCGGCCAGTTATCCGTTGAGGGCGACGCATCTTCAGCCTCCTATTTCTTGGCCCTAGGCGCTATTGGTGGTGGGCCTATGAAGGTCTTGGGCGTTGGCAAGGACAGTATCCAGGGTGATGTGGCTTTTGCCGATGCACTCGCTTTAATGGGCGCAAACATTAATGCAGGCGAAGACTGGATTGAAGTTGCTGGCGTGAAAAATGCCAATGGCAAACTCAATGGCATCACGATTGACTGCACAGAAATTCCTGATGCAGCGATGACACTTGCAGTTGCTGCATTATTTGCTGAGGGTCCAACCCGATTAAACAGCATTGCTAGCTGGCGTGTTAAAGAAACGGATCGTATTGCGGCAATGGCAAAAGAATTAAAGAAGATTGGTGCAATCGTTGAAGAGGGTGCGGACTACATTGTGGTTCAAGCGCCCGCTTCACCTAGTGACTGGAAATCACCAAGCGAAGGCATTGATACATATGATGACCATCGCATGGCGATGTGTTTCTCATTGGCTGCGTTTGGCCCAAATGCACTCAAGATCAATGATCCAAATTGCGTAGCAAAAACTTTCCCAACGTATTTCGCAGAGTTTGCGAAAGTCGTGAGCTAACTCAAACCCTATTCATGAATCTTCCCCCAGTTATTGCAATTGATGGACCCACCGCCTCAGGCAAAGGTACGGTGGCTTCCTTGGTGGCGGAAAGGTTGGGATTTCATTATTTGGATAGCGGCGCCCTGTACCGCTTGGTTGCTCTTGCCAGCGAAAAACAGGGAATTGATGTCAAAAATGGCCCAGAATTGGGCCTTTTAGTCCCTAAATTACTGATTTCATTCAAAAATAGTCAAATATTCCTCAATAGTGAGGATGTGACGGATGCCATTCGTGTTGAAAGTATTGGTCTGAGAGCCTCTGCTTTGGCTGTTCATCCAGAGGTCAGATCAGCTTTAGTGGGTCTGCAACGCAGTTTTCGCCAATCTCCGGGCTTGGTGGCCGACGGCAGGGATATGGCAAGCGTCATATTCCCAGATGCAGTTTTGAAGGTTTTCTTGACTGCGACAGCTGCCGCAAGAGCTGAGCGTCGCTATAAGCAATTGATAGCTAAGGGAATTTCTGCTAAACTTGAGGACTTGCTGCAAGATTTGCAAGAGCGCGATGTCAGAGACAGTAGTCGAGGTGCCGCCCCCTTGTTGGTTGCAGACGGTGCAAAAGTGCTTGAAACCTCAGATTTATCGATAGATCAAGCAGTTAAGACGGTTTTAGATTGGTATCAATCTGCAACCACCTAATTTTGTAAGTAGTTGTAGTGAGCTGTAAGTAGTAGTTTTGGCGTCTGAAGAAACTCCACAACGCGACCTTTTCATTAGCGTGTTTCTTTGAGACTTTTTTAACCTAACCCGTCAGGCCTTCTGACGGCACAAAGTGAATACACATGTCTGAATCATTTGCAGAACTATTTGAAGAATCATTAACCCGATCGAATATGAAGACCGGCCAAGTTATTTCGGCTGAAGTTCTTCGCATCGACCACAACTTCGTCGTTGTTAACGCTGGCTTAAAGTCTGAAGCGTTTATTCCTGTTGAAGAATTCCATAACGACGCTGGCGAGATTGAAGTAGCTCCTGGCGATTTCGTTTCTGTTGCTATTGACGCTCTAGAGAACGGCTATGGCGACACAATCCTTTCCCGTGATAAAGCTAAGCGCTTGGCATCATGGATGAACTTGGAAAAAGCTCTCGAGCAAGCTGAGATCGTTACCGGTACTGTTACTGGTAAGGTTAAAGGCGGCTTGACTGTCATGGTTAACGGTATCCGCGCATTCTTGCCTGGATCACTCGTTGATACACGTCCAATCAAAGACACCAGCCCTTACGAAGGTAAGACGATGGAGTTCAAGGTTATCAAGCTCGACCGTAAGCGTAACAACGTAGTGTTGTCACGTCGTGCAGTTGTTGAAGCTAGCCAAGGTGAAGAGCGTGCTAAGTTGATGTCTAACCTTAAAGAAGGTGCAGTGGTTACTGGCCTCGTTAAGAACATCACTGATTACGGCGCATTCGTTGACCTCGGTGGTATCGATGGCCTCTTGCACATCACTGACTTGGCATGGCGTCGTGTGCGTCACCCAAGCGAGATGTTGACTGTTGGTCAAGAAGTTACCGCTAAGATTTTGAAGTTCGATCAAGAGAAGAACCGTGTTTCACTCGGTGTGAAACAACTTGGTGATGATCCATGGGTTGGTATCGCTCGTCGTTACCCACCAAACACCCGTTTATTCGGTAAGGTAACTAACCTGACTGACTACGGTGCATTCGTGGAAATTGAATCTGGTATCGAAGGTTTGGTACACGTTTCTGAAATGGATTGGACCAACAAGAACGTTGCTCCAAGTAAAGCTACTGCATTAGGAACCGAAGTTGAAGTAATGGTTCTGGATATTGATGAAGACAAGCGTCGTATTAGCTTGGGCATCAAGCAGTGCAAAGCTAATCCATGGGAAGAGTTCTCACGTGCCCAACAAAAAGGCGATAAGTTAACTGGCGCAATCAAGTCTATTACTGACTTTGGTGTGTTCATTGGCTTGCCTGGCGGTATCGACGGTTTAGTTCACCTCTCAGACCTCTCATGGAATGAGCCAGGCGAAGAAGCTGTTAAGAAATACAAAAAAGGTGACGAAGTTGAAGCCACTGTACTGGCAATTGACGTTGAGAAAGAGCGTATCTCCCTCGGTATCAAGCAGTTGTCTGGTGACCCATTCAACAACTACACATCTGTCAGCGACAAGGGTAGCCTCGTTACTGGTACTGTGAAAGCGGTTGATGCTAAGGGTGCAACTATTCACTTGGCTGATGAAGTTGAAGCTTACTTACGTGCTTCTGAGATCTCAACAGATCGCGTTGAAGATGCACGCAATGTATTGAAAGAAGGCGACAGCGTAACTGCAATGATCATCAACATTGATCGTAAGTCACGCGTTATCAATCTTTCAATCAAAGCAAAAGACAGCTCTGATCAACAAGATGCAATGAGCAAGCTCCAAGGTGATGCGCAGTCTGGCACAACCAATTTGGGCGCTTTGTTAAAAGCAAAATTGGATAATCAAGGCTAAATCAATATCGCCGCTTTCCACTAGGAGAGCGGCGATTTTTTATTGATAGATCATGACAGATCAAGAGCAACAAGCAATTACCCGCTCCGAACTAGTGGAGAGTCTTGCGGAACAGTTTCCGCAGCTTCTGCCTAGGGACGTGGAGTTGGCGGTAAAAACTTTGCTGGACACAATGACTCATGCCTTGGCTGAGGGCAAGCGTATCGAGCTGCGTGGCGTTGGAAGTTTCGTGCTTCATCATCGTCCTGCGCGCACCGGTCGTAATCCAAAGTCTGGTGAGAAAGTATTGATTCCAGAAAAACGCGTTCCACACTTTAAGCCTGGCAAAGAGCTGCGTGAGCGAGTAGATTACAAGCCTTTGAAGCAGGCGGGCCCCAAAGAGGGTTCTGGTGCCTAAGATTCAGGCTAAACCTCAGTGGTCCATTCGGGCCATTTTTTTATTTAAATTCTGCACATCATGATTCAGATAGCTACTGCTTGGTTATTGCTTCTGCCAGTCATGTTTGGCATCGGTTGGTTGGCTGCACGCTGGGACTTACGCCTTGAGAACCGCATGGACGAGCGTGAGCGTATGCGTCAGCAGCGCTCTACATTTAAAGGCTTAAGTCTTTTGCTCAATGAGCAGCCTGATCAAGCAATTGAAACGCTAGTCAAAATTGCACAATTAGATCCAGAAACAATTGAACTCCATTTTTCCTTAGGTAATTTATTCCGCCGCCGTGGTGAGACTGAGCGTGCTATTCGCGTGCATCAACATTTAGCTAATCGTGACGATCTCAAGCCGCGTGATCGTGATCATGCTGCTTATGAGTTAGGTCGTGACTTTTTGCGCGCTGGCTTGCTTGATCGCGCAGAGGCATCACTCAATCGTGTTGGTGCAGGTAAATATGCCGAGCCAGCAAAAGAAAGTTTGCTCGAGATGTATCAAATTGAGCATGATTGGAAAAAGGCCATCATTGCTGCAAGTGAGCTTGAGGGCCTGCAGGGTAAATCACACCATACTGAGATTGCACAATTCCATTGTGAGCTGGGTCAAGAAGCATTGCGTCGTAAAGATTTGGTTGAGGCTGAGCAGTCAATACAGCGTGCATTACAGGCTGTACCTAATCATGCCCGTGCTTTAATTTTGCAAGGTGATTATTTAATGGCCATGGATCGACCCACGCAAGCTATTGAGGCCTGGAGCATAGTTGCCAATTCTCATCCTGCGTACATGCATTTATTGGCAGACCGCTGGATGTTGGCGCATGCGGCCATTAATAAAGAGGGCGAAGGATTAGATCGTCTTTGCGAGTTACTTAAAACCCAAGCAACTGGTGAGTTGCTGGACATTGTGCACAAGCACCTCATGAAAATTCGTGGCCCTCAAGCTGCAAATGCCATGTTGTCAGAAGTGATGCAACATTCCCCAACTTTAATTGCTTTGTCTAAGCTAGCTGAAACTCGTCTTGCATTAGAAGAGGGCAGCGCCAATCCCGAGAGGTTGTTGGAGCTTCAGTCGATTCTGAATCTATTACGTCAGCGTACTACTAGTTTGGCTCGTTATACATGCGGTAACTGTGGCTTTAGAGCTAGAAGATTTTATTGGCAGTGTCCTGGTTGCAATCATTGGGAAGCCTATTCCCCAAGACGTAGTGAGGGCGCCGCTCCAAGCGGTCCTTCAATGTAAAGGTTTGGAGAGAAATTGAAAGTTACTATTATTGGCAGTGGTTATGTAGGTCTTGTCACTGGCGCTTGTTTGGCCGAGCAAGGCAATAATATTTTTTGCGTAGACGTGGATCCTAAAAAGATTGAGATCCTCAATTCTGGTGGCGTACCTATTTATGAGCCAGGCCTTAAAGAAATGATTGAGCGCAATCGCGCTGCTGGCCGTTTGCAGTTCTCTACTGATATTGCCGCCTCTGTTGCTCATGGTGACATTCAGTTCATCGCGGTAGGCACGCCTCCAGATGAAGATGGTTCGGCCGATTTGCAATACGTTGTAGCAGCTGCGCGTAATATTGGTCGTCACATGACCACCCCTAAAGTCATTGTTGATAAATCTACCGTGCCAGTAGGCACTGCAGACAAAGTTTCTGCAGCCATTACTGAAGAATTAGAAAAAAGAGGTTTATCTCCGGAGCTGTGCTCGGTAGTTTCCAATCCTGAGTTCCTTAAGGAAGGCGCTGCCGTAGAAGACTTTATGCGCCCCGATCGTATTGTTATTGGCACGGCTAATACTCCAGCAGGCATGCGTGCCAAAGAGCAAATGCGCAAACTCTACGCCCCCTTTAATCGTCACCATGAGCGCACCTACTACATGGATGTGAAAAGTGCAGAGCTGACTAAATACGCGGCTAATGCGATGTTAGCTACTCGCATCTCGTTTATGAATGAGTTGGCGAACTTAGCGGACTTGGTAGGTGCTGATATTGAAGCAGTGCGTCAAGGCATTGGTTCAGATTCCCGCATTGGCTTTGGCTTCCTGTATCCAGGCACTGGTTATGGCGGCTCTTGCTTTCCTAAGGATGTCTCCGCCTTATCGAAAACCGCTAAAGAGCATGGCAGAGATCTCAAGATCCTGGATGCTGTTGAAGCTGTCAACGAGTTGCAAAAGTACACCTTAGTGCAAAAGATTGAAAAGCGCTTTGGAAAAGACCTCAAGGGGATGAAGTTTGCACTGTGGGGTTTAGCATTTAAGCCGAATACAGACGATATGCGCGAAGCGCCTAGTCGCGTCATTATTGCCGAGATAGTAAAGCGTGGCGCTCAAGTGGTAGCGCACGATCCTGTGGCAATGCCAGAAGCAGGACATGCCTTAGAGGTAGACTTTAAAGGTAACCCTGATGGCCTAAAGCAAGTCTCCATGGTTGATAACCCAATGACTGCTCTAGATGGTGCTGATGCCCTAGTGATCGTTACCGAATGGAAAGCCTTTAGAAGTCCTGACTTTGAGCAAGTAATGCAAAAGCTTAAGCGCCCAATCATTTTTGATGGCCGTAACCTCTACGAACCACAGTCCATGCAAGAATTGGGTATTGAGTACCACGGCATTGGACGACATAATTAAGTAGATTCACAAATAAAGATAAAAGCAAATAAAGTATTCAAATGGAAAAAGCTAATCGAGAGCAGTTCTCCAAAGCCCGCCTACTCGTAGTAGGTGATGTGATGCTCGATCGCTATTGGTTTGGTGATACGAATCGCATCTCCCCAGAAGCTCCTGTACCAGTGGTGCAGGTAGGAAAAATTGATGAACGACTTGGTGGTGCTGCGAACGTAGCTCGAAACGTTGCTGCCCTCGATGCAAAAGCAACTATCTTAGGTATTGTTGGTAATGACGAGCCTGGAAAACGTGTGGTTGAGTTATTAAAAGCTGGTGGTGTTGATAGTCAGTTAGAAATCGATGCTGATGTGCCGACGATTGTGAAGTTGCGTGTGATTGCTCGCCAGCAACAACTCATTCGCTTAGATTTTGAAGAAACCCCCAGTGCAAAAGCGCTCGCTCATAAGCTAGAACGTTTTGAAAAGCTGGTCGGCGATGCGGATGTCGTCATTCTGTCTGATTATGGCAAAGGCGCTTTGGGCCAAGTAGCTCATATGATTGAGCAAGCTAGAGCGCAAAACAAAGTGATTTTGGTAGACCCTAAAGGTGAAGACTACGAAAAGTATCGTGGCGCCACTGTTTTAACGCCCAATCGTAGTGAGTTACGCCAAGTGGTTGGTAAGTGGAGTAGTGAAGAGGAGTTAACTAAGAAAGCCCAAGAGCTCAGAAAGTCTCTCGACTTGCAAGCATTACTCTTAACTCGTTCTGAAGAAGGAATGAGTTTATATACCGATGTCGGTGTGAGTCACGTCAAAGCTCAGGCACGCGAGGTATTTGATGTGTCGGGTGCTGGCGATACTGTGATTGCAACATTGGCTGTGGCCTTGGCCGCTAAGTGGCCTCTAGAAAAAGCGATGGCTCTTGCAAACCGTGCGGGTGGAATCGTGGTTGGCAAGCTAGGTACTGCAACCGTTACTTCAGAGGAATTACAGTGACTATTATCGTAACCGGCGCGGCTGGGTTTATTGGCGCAAACATTGTTCAGGCGCTTAATGCGCGTGGTGAAAAAAACATCATTGCAGTCGATGACCTTCGTCCTGCTGATAAATACCGTAACCTCGCGGATTTAGACATCATTGATTACCTCGATAAAGATGAGTTTCTGGAGGCATTTAGAAGCGGTCGCTTTGGCAAGGTAAAAGCAGTCTTTCATGAGGGTGCTTGTTCAGACACCATGGAAACTGACGGTATTTTCATGATGGCAAATAACTATCGCTACACCATGGATTTGCTTGATATCTGTACCGCTCAAAAAGTACAACTACTTTACGCCTCTTCAGCTGCAACTTACGGTGGTTCAGATGTATTCATAGAAAGCCGTGAGCATGAGAAGCCTCTCAATATTTACGGCTACTCCAAGTTTTTATTTGATCAAGTGATGCGTAAGCGCTTTGCTGAGAAAGCCAATACAGCCCAAGTGGTCGGTTTCCGCTACTTCAACGTATACGGTCCTCGCGAGTCACACAAAGGTCGCATGGCATCCGTTGCGTTTCATCAATACCATCAGTACAAAGCCAACGGGCATGTAAAACTCTTTGGTGAGTATGGTGGTTATGGTCCTGGTGAACAAAGCCGTGACTTTGTATCTGTTGAAGATGTGGTGAAGGTCAACCTATTTTTCTTAGATCATCCAGAAATCAGTGGCATCTACAATCTGGGCAGTGGTCGCGCACAACCCTTTAACGATGTTGCCCATGCAGTTGCTAATGCGATGCGTAAGCTCGATAAAGCAGCCCCCGCATCTTTACAAGAGCTCGTTAAGGAAAAAGCGATTGAGTACATTCCATTTCCGGATGCACTCAAAGGTAAATATCAATGCTTTACCCAAGCTGATTTAACTAAACTCAGAGCCGCCGGCTACTCCGAGCCCTTCCTCAATGTTGAGCAGGGCGTAGGAAGATATATCGAGTGGTTGGAGGCCAATTCTGGTTTCTTGGCCAACCCCTTGTAAGGTAGTCAACTAGAATAAATTCTCTTCGTTGTAAATGATCCACGCGCACTTTGTGTCCGTGGATTTTTTATTTTCTAGAGGAGAAAGAATGACTCAATATTTAAAATTAGAAAAAGTCCAAGGTTATCTTAGAGCTGTAGTAGTGGCATTAACTTTCTTGACTTCAAGCACAGGCTTGAGCCATGCTTCACCGATTAACGTCAACACTGCAACCCAATCTGAGTTGGAAAGTATCAAGGGTATTGGTCCTGCCAAGGCAAAAACAATTATTGCTGAGCGTTTAGATGGCGGACATTTTCAGGATGCCAATGACTTGCAAAAGCGCGTTCGTGGCATCGGTATGAAATCAGTGGAAAAAATGGTGGATAACGGCTTAACCATTGAAGCTCCTAGCTCTTTTCGGGAGCCCAATGGTCGCACCAAAAAGGAGGGCGGGGCTTCTAGCAGACGTAATTCTCGTAATCAAGCTAGTGGTCGCAATCAGCCGGAGCGTGCGGGAGCAGGTCGCCGAAATTAAACCCTATCGCGTGTAAGGCGGCTTGTGGCTAAAATGACCTTATGAGCAAACCTTCCTACCTTACTATTTCACAGACAGTGGGCAATACCCCACTGGTTCGTTTACAGCGCATTCCTGGTCTGGAAAACGAGAATCGTAACAATGTGATTCTGGGTAAGTTGGAAGGTAATAATCCAGCGGGGTCGGTGAAGGACCGGCCTGCGCTGTCGATGATTTCTCGCGCACAAGAGCGTGGCGAAATTAAACCTGGCGACACATTAATTGAGGCAACTAGCGGTAACACTGGCATTGCGTTGGCAATGACTGCAGCGATGCTGGGTTACAAAATGATTTTAGTGATGCCAGAAAACCAAAGCATTGAACGTCGTCAGAGTATGGCTGCCTATGGCGCCGAACTCATTTTGACAGCAGCTTCTGGTGGCATGGAGTTTGCTAGAGATTATGCTCTGCAATTGCAACGAGAAGGTCGAGGTAGATTGCTCGATCAGTTTGCTAATCCAGATAATCCCAGGGCGCATATCGAAACTACCGGCCCAGAAATTTGGCGTGATACTGATGGACAAGTGACTCACTTTGTTTCGGCGATGGGAACTACCGGCACCATTACTGGTGTGTCGACTTATCTAAAGTCCATGAATCCTGCGATTCAGATTATTGGAGCGCAACCTGAGGATGGATCACAAATTCCGGGAATTCGTAAATGGGCACCTGAGTATTTACCTAAGATCTATCAAGGCGAAAAGGTTGATCTTATTGAATATGTATCTCAAGCTGATGCTGAAGAGATGGCGCGTCGTTTGGCTGTTGAAGAAGGTATCTTCTGCGGTATATCTGCCGGCGGCGCCCTAGTAGTTGCTTTGCGTATTGCGCGTCAAGTTGAAAATGCCACGATCGTATTTATTGTCTGCGACCGCGGCGACCGCTACTTATCTACTGGGGTGTTTCCTGCTTAAGTAGATTTAGCCTTTTTCTTTTGGCTTGATTTCTTAGTCTTGGATTTTTCGGTAGCAGCTTTAGCTCCTCCATTTTTGCTTGGGCTTTCTGCTGGCACAACACTTTGATTCTTGTATCCCAGGGCTTCAGCAAATTCAGCAACGCTTTGCGCATAGAAGTAGCTGCGGTTGTACTGAACAATTGTCAGAAAATTATTTAAGCCAACAAAATATTGCACCTGATCAGTGCCGTCTTTATCGGGGTAGGGCAAATCAATAATGAAGGCTTTGCTTTGCGGTTCTACGCCACCACTCTGTAGGTCGCCTTGTTGTTTGGTTAGGATGCCCTTATCAATGAGTTCCTGCACAGTGAATTTCAATTGCGGCTCACCATCAGCCAACTGCTTGGCGGTTTCAATGCCATTGGCTTGAACTGGAAACGAAATCGGCATGCCTGGTTGCCAGCCATGTTTTTTCATAAAACTGGCTACGCTAGCAATGGCATCCTTCGGGCTATTTTTAAGATCGATGCGTCCATCTCCGTCGCCATCTACCGCAAAGTTACGAATGCTTCCAGGCATGAACTGCGGCAGACCAATGGCTCCAGCATAAGAACTGTTTTGATTTAAGCAGGAGCTAAAGATTGCACTATTGACGCCTTGGCTACTATTCTTGGATGGCAGCTTGCCACCTGCCTCGGTCCAGCAAAGCAAAATGAGTTCTTTGAGTTGGTCCTTAAAAAGCTGTTCACGCGCTGGTTTGTTAGGGGTCTCGGGGTAGCTAAAGGCGAGAGTGGAAAGTACGTCTTTCACCCTGAAGTTACCAGTTTGGCGCCCATAGATAGTTTCGATTCCAATAATTGCCACAATAATTTCGGCAGGAACCCCTGATTCTTGCTCGGTTTGGCTCAAAAAGGCCTGGTTTTGCTCCCAAAATGCCTTGCCAGCCTTGAGGCGGACTGGCTCAATAAAGCGCTTCCGGTAAGCCAGCCAATTTTTCTTAAAAGTCGCCGATGGGGGTAATACCAGTTTCCGAATCGAGGGAATCGTTTTAACATCAAGAAAGCCCATTTCTAGCGCTGGAAGCGGTATTTCTTGGGTTTGGGAGACTTGTCCGAGTAGTTCGTTGAGGTTTTGGCTAAAACGCGCCTCTGAGGCTGCATCCTCAGTCTGGTTTACGATGGATTGTTGGGACTTAGTGGGCTGCGTGGGGGTGCTGGAACACGCCGCTAGCGTAAGAGTCAAAAGCAAGAGGGGGATGCGAAAGTTCATGCTGAAGGTATTGGATTTTCGAATATTGAACACGTTTTATCGGATTATAAAAATTATAAATTTGTGATTAAGGATTTTGAGTAATGACAACAGGATACATAACTCATCCAGACTTTCTGAAACATGAGATGGGAAGCCATCATCCAGAGTGTCCAGAACGAATTCAAGCGATTAATGACCAATTGATTCGTAGCGGTGTTGATCGCCTACTGCATCACTTGGATGCACCATTGGCAACCGAAGATCAACTGGAGTTGGTACACAGTCCTGATCACGTTTCTTTTGTGAGAGAGCGCTCTCCTGAGAGTGGCTATTTCATGCTTGATGGTGACACCATCATGAACCCCCATACCTACAGAGTGGCGCTGAGAGCTGCTGGCGCTGCCATTGCTGGAGTAGATGCCGTAATGAAGGGCGAAGTTGAGAATGTCTTTTGTGCGGTGAGACCTCCAGGGCATCACGCAGAGCCAACTCGCTCGATGGGATTTTGTTTATTCGATAACGTGGCAATTGCTGCACGATATGCCATGGAAACCTATGGCATTGAGCGTGTAGCAATTATTGATTTTGATGTGCATCATGGTAATGGTACGGAAGCCGCTTTTTTCAACGACCCCAATGTATTGATGTGCAGTTTTTTCCAGCATCCTTTTTATCCCTACAGTGGCCTTGATCATGCCAACAATATGATTAATGTGCCTTTACCAGCCTCCACTCGTGGTGATGTAGTTCGTTCGATTGTGGAAGAGAGATGGCTGCCTGCTTTGCGTAACTTTGAGCCTGAGCTCGTGATTATTTCAGCAGGCTTTGATGCTCATCGTGAAGATGATCTTGGTCAGATGGGTTTAGTTGAAGATGACTATGCCTGGATCACCAAGCGCTTAAAAGAAATTGCAAATGATTATGCACAAGGTCGTATCGTGAGCTGCCTAGAGGGGGGTTACAACCTCTCAGCATTAGGGCGAAGTGTTGTGGCTCACGTTAAGGCATTGGCAGACATTTAATGCAGTAACTGTAATTTAGTAAAACGAAATCGAAAGCTGAAGATGGCAAATATTTATGAACAAGGCTTGGATCGCAATCCTGCCAATTACACCCCAATTACTCCGCTCCTCTTTTTAGAGCGTTCAGCAGAGATTTACCCAAATAAAACCGCCATCATTCATGGCAAGTTGCGCCAGACATGGCAGCAAACATACGAACGTTGCCGTCGCTTAGCTAGTGCTTTGCAAAAACACGGTATTGGTTTGGGCGATACGGTGGCAGTGATGTTGCCCAATACCCCGCCAATGGTGGAGGCTCACTTTGGTATTCCGATGGCGGGCGCTGTATTAAATGCTCTCAACACCCGTTTAGATGCTGAATCAATCGCATTTATGCTCAACCATGGTGAAGCAAAAGTGGTCATTGTTGATCCGGAGTTTTCAGCTGTCATGAAGAAGGCTTTGGAGATCGCAAAGAAAGAATCAGGACGTGAATTTTTAGTAATCGACGTAGAAGAAAAAGAGTTTGATGTGCCTGGTGAGAAATTGGGCAAGCTGACTTATGAAAAATTTCTGTCCGAAGGTGATCCTAGTTTTGCATGGCAAGTGCCTGCCGATGAATGGCAAGCAATTTGCTTGAACTACACCTCTGGTACTACTGGCAATCCTAAGGGGGTTGTCTATCACCACCGTGGTGCTGCAATCAATGCCGTTTCAAATGTGTTGGACTGGGATATCAATAAGCATCCGGTGTACTTGTGGACATTGCCGATGTTCCATTGCAACGGCTGGTGTTTCCCGTGGACGATTGCTGCTCGTGCAGGTGTAAACGTCTGCTTACGTCGTGTGGATGCGCAGCATATTTTTGCAGCGATTAAAGAGCATGGCGTGACTCACTATTGTGCTGCTCCTATTGTTCATAACCTCTTGGTCAATGCGCCTGATGAGCTGAAGGCCGGTGTTCCTGCGGGCGTCAAAGGCTTGATTGCAGGCGCTGCGCCACCTGCATCCATTATTGAGGGCATGGAAAAGTTAGGCTTTGACTTAACTCACGTATATGGCTTGACTGAGGTTTATGGCCCAGCGTCAGTGTGCGTCAAGCAAGATGAATGGAATGATTTGGATATCGGCGAGCGTGCGCGTTTGAACGCTCGTCAAGGCGTGCGCTATCACATGCAGCAAGCAATTGCAGTGCTAGATCCAGAAACGATGAAACCAGTTCCTGCTGATGGTGAAACCATGGGCGAGATTATGTTCAAGGGCAACATCGCCATGAAGGGTTACTTGAAAAATGAGAAAGCCACTCAAGAAGCGTTTGAGGGTGGTTGGTTCCATTCGGGTGACTTAGCTGTGATGAATCCTGATGGTTACGTCAAGATGAAAGACCGTAGCAAAGACATCATCATTTCTGGTGGGGAGAATATTTCTTCTGTTGAGGTGGAGGATGTTCTCTATCGCCATCCTGCGGTGAATGCCGCTGCCGTTGTTGCTAAACCAGATCCAAAGTGGGGCGAAACCCCTTGTGCCTTCCTGGAGATTAAGCCGGGGTCAACAGTAACGCCGGAAGAGATCATTGCCCATTGCAAGCAGCATTTGGCTGGCTTTAAGGTTCCTAGGGCGATTGTGTTCTGCGAGCTACCCAAGACATCGACCGGCAAGATTCAGAAGTTTGAGTTGCGCAAGCAGGCTGGATCTGCCACTGCTATTGATGTCTAGAGATTGCTCTTCAGGGCGGATAAAATAGATCGTTAACCATTATTGAGAATTCCAAATGAAAATCTTAGTAGCTGTAAAACGTGTTGTTGATTACAACGTCAAAATTCGGGTGAAATCAGATAACTCTGGCGTGGATCTTGCAAACGTCAAAATGAGTATGAATCCCTTTGATGAAATCGCAGTTGAAGAGGCGGTGCGTTTAAAAGAAGCGGGCGTAGCAACTGAAGTGGTGGTGGTGACTGCAGGCGCAACCCAATGCCAAGAAACATTGCGTACTGCTTTAGCTATTGGTGCTGATCGCGCTATCTTGGTTGAGACTGCTCCTGATGCCGACTTGCAGCCTTTGGCGGTTGCGAAGATTCTCAAGGCGCTCTCTGATAAAGAACAGACGCAAATCATCATCCTTGGTAAGCAAGCGATTGATGACGATAGCAATCAAACTGGTCAGATGTTGGCAAGCCTGATGGATATCCCACAAGCAACCTTTGCATCTAAGGTGGTTATTGCTGATGGCAAAGCCACTGTGACTCGTGAAGTGGATGGCGGTTTAGAAACTATTGCCCTTTCTTTGCCTGCAGTAATTACGACTGACTTGCGTCTGAATGAACCACGTTATGTCACTTTGCCGAACATCATGAAGGCTAAGAAAAAGACCATTGATATTGTGAAGCCAGAAGATTTGGGTGTCGATATTGCTCCACGTCTTAAAACAATCAAAGTTGAAGAGCCGCCTAAGCGTAGCGCAGGTGTGATGGTTGCTGATGTAGCAGCCTTGGTAGAAAAACTCAAAAATGAAGCGAAGGTGATCTAAATGGCCGCACTTGTTATTGCTGAACACGACAATCAATCCTTAAAAGCAGCTACGCTTAATGCAGTAGCGGCTGCTTTGCAGTGCTCTCCAGAGGTGGACGTGCTGGTTGCTGGTAGCGGGGCTGATGCCGCCGCAGCTGCAGCAGCGCAAATTACTGGTGTACGCAAAGTGATTCAAATGGACGCTGCTAATTTGGCCGATCAATTAGCTGAACCCTTGTCTGCGCAGATTCTCTCAATTGCGAATGGCTACAGCCATATCTTGGCTCCAGCAACTGCTAACGGTAAGAATGTATTGCCAAGAGTTGCCGCTAAGTTGGATGTTGCTCAGCTATCTGACATTACTAAAGTATTGTCAGCAGATACTTTTGAGCGCCCAATTTACGCTGGTAATGCAATTGCAACGGTGCAATCTGCTGACCCAGTAAAAGTGATCACTGTTCGTACCACTGGTTTTGATCCAGTAGCCTCGACTGGCGGTTCAGCTGCTATTGAGAAAGCGGCAGTTGCTGACAGTAAGGCTCAATCCTCTTTTGTTGGTCGCGAGTTAACTAAGTCAGATCGCCCTGAATTGACTGCTGCCAAGATCATCGTATCTGGTGGCCGTGGCTTAGGTTCTGGTGAGAAATATCAAGAACTCATTACGCCTTTGGCTGATAAGCTCGGAGCTGCCTTAGGGGCATCGCGCGCTGCTGTAGATGCGGGTTACGTTCCGAATGACTACCAAGTAGGTCAGACTGGCAAGATTGTTGCTCCGCAACTCTATATTGCTGTAGGTATCTCTGGTGCCATCCAGCACTTAGCTGGTATGAAAGATTCCAAAGTGATCGTAGCTATTAACAAAGATCCAGAAGCGCCGATCTTTGGCGTTGCAGATTATGGTTTGGTTGCAGATTTAAATACCGCGGTTCCAGAGTTAACTAAAGCTTTGGGATAAGTGGCTGGCAGCGATGCTAGTCAAATAATTGAAGTATTCAATTTGAATTAAAAGGAGTTGTAATGCCATATGTAGCCCCAGTGAAAGATATGTTGTTTGTAATGAATGAACTAGCTGGGCTATCAGATGTTGTTGCCTACCCTTCTTACGCAGAAGCGGGTGCAGATGTGGATTTGGCGCCTGCCATTTTGGAAGAGTCTGCTAAGTTCAATCAAGATGTTGTTGCACCCCTGAACTGGGCTGGAGATCAAAATCCAAGCTCATTAAAAGATGGTGTTGTTACAACTACTCCCGGCTTTAAGAATGCTTTTGAGCAATATGCTGCTGCAGGATGGCAAGGCGTCATTCATCCAGCAGAGTTTGGTGGCCAAGGTCTGCCAAAGCTAATTTCTACTGCATGTTTAGAGATGGTCAATGCGGCCAATCTTTCTTTTGCTCTTTGCCCATTACTGACTGATGGGGCTATTGAAGCCTTGTTAACAGCGGCAAGTCCAGAACTTCAGGAGCAATACGTTCCGAAAATGATTTCTGGTGAGTGGACTGGAACAATGAACCTCACCGAGCCACAGGCTGGCTCCGATTTATCGATGGTGCGTTCACGTGCTGTACCTGAGGGTGATGGTACGTACAAGATTTTTGGTACCAAAATTTACATCACGTATGGTGAGCACGATATGGCTAAGAATATTATCCATTTGGTGCTTGCAAGAACGCCTGATGCACCTGAGGGTGTAAAAGGGATTTCTTTATTCGTAGTGCCTAAGTTCTTGGTCAATGCTGATGGTTCATTAGGTGAGCGCAATGATGTGCATTGTGTATCCATTGAGCACAAGCTTGGCATCAAGGCTAGCCCAACTGCAGTGCTGCAATTTGGCGACCATGGCGGAGCTATCGGCTACTTGGTTGGTGAAGAAAACCGCGGTCTGGAATATATGTTTGTAATGATGAATGCAGCTCGCTTTGCAGTAGGTATGCAAGGTGTTGCAGTAGCAGAGCGCGCTTATCAAAAGGCAGTTCAATACGCAAAAGACCGTGTTCAAAGCCGTGACTTAGCTGGCTCTCCTGGCCCTGTAGCGATTATTCATCAGCCGGATGTGAAGCGCATGCTGATGACTATGCGCTCTTATACAGAGGCATCACGTGCCCTAGCTTATTACGCTGCTTCTGCCTATGACGCACAGCACGCAGCGCCTGATGAGGCAGTACGCAAAGCTAACCAGGCCATTTATGAATTCTTAGTACCGATCGTTAAGGGCTTTTCTACGGAGATGTCGATTGAGGTAGCAAGCTTGGGTGTTCAGGTGCATGGTGGCATGGGCTTTATTGAAGAGACTGGCGCTGCTCAGCACTATCGCGATGCCCGTATCTTGACGATTTATGAGGGCACCACTGCTATTCAGGCGAATGACTTGGTCGGCAGAAAAACAGTACGTGATGGCGGCGCTATTGCAAAAGAACTTTCCCAAAGAATTGCTGCCACAGAAAAAGATTTAGCTGCTAGTGGTTCAGCGGATGCTAAAGCGGTTCTCAAGCAACTTACCTTAGCGCGCGCTGCATTCGAGCAAGCGGTAGCCTATATCGTTGCAAATGCTAAGACTGATATCAAAGCGGTCTACGCTGGCAGTTTTGCCTACCTGCGCTTATCTGGTTTAGTGTTGGGTGGTTGGCAAATGGCTAGAGCACTTTTAGCAGCTGAGCGTTTGCGTGACGGTGATCCAAGTTTCTATGATGCAAAAATTGCTACAGCGCGTTTCTTTGCCGAGAACCTCATGCCTCAAGCACAAGCCCTAGCCACATCGATTGTGGAAAGCGGACACTCTACAAATGCATTAGAAGTGGAGCAGTTCTAAAGAGATTTAAAAGTGAATAAAAAAACCGCTCCAAAGAGCGGTTCTTGCAAAAGAAAAGCTATCTGCAATTACTGGGATAGCTTTTTTGCTTCGTGGATTTGAGAGATAAAGAATTGCTCGAATGAGACTGCTAAAAAAGTCATCATCACACCAGCACCAAAAACTAAAGAGAAAATCACAGTCAAGATCACCGGCCAGCCAGAGCGGCTGCGACGATGCTCTTCAATGCCGGGATTAAATTGAGCATCCCACTTTTCATCTAAGCGAAGACCGAAAGCAATCGTCGTTAACCAACTTGCTTCAATAGCAATAAACCCAAAAGTCACAAGCACCCATCCTGGCGCAGAATGAAAATGTGCGCCTTTTAAAATAATCCAACCCGCCACACCACCAATTAAGGCAAATAACTGCACCCATGCCCAAAAGGATTTGAGCCCCTGCAGATAAAAGCAGTTGAGACCGCTTCCAGGAAGGAGAAATCCCAGTGCACAAAATAGGAGTTTGGATTTTTTCATAAGTATTTCTGTAGAGTTACTGATATTTATTTATTTGGTTTTTGAGTAAAGCTTAATACTTCACGATCCGTGCCAATCATGAGTAGTTGATCGCCATTGCGCACGATGCTGCGATAGTCGTTTAGCTGATAGAGAAAATCATTTTCTAGTTCCATTCGTTGCGGACTACAAGCCATTTTGGTGCTGGTAATTTGCTTGAGAGAGAAACCACGCGCATCTTCATCGATCGTTGCAGTAAAGCGATTACATCCTGTTGAACCACTAAGGCGCTGGCCATTGACGTCAAAAATGATTTGGATGGGATTGCTAGCGTCACCTTGGGGGATTTGGCGGGCGCGAACTTCACCATTGTTGTTTGGGGGCAGGTTCCAGCGGGTGAGCTCCCATTTGGTGTTTTTGAGCTCACTGCTCGGCGGGCTGATTTTGGCGCCACAAGGCGGGATAACGTTAGCGCAACCAACTAAAAGACCAAGACCTAAGCAAGAAAGCGCCAGAAATAGCCTATTTATTTGGCTTCTAAAGGTGGCTGAAACGCTCGATTTAAGGGTCATATTTTTCTAAGTTATTGTTTTTAATATACTTTTTACGTCTGGCTACATTCTATTCTACTGGCTAGCCTGCTTAAATAGGTGGAAGAAGTAGGGGTTTTCGTCTAGAATATGAGGTTTTCCGCTCTACCGTATCTGTATTTGGTGAGCTGGAGCCCAAGATTTTTTGTAGAAATTTCATTGGGTTGTAATCAACCTGTTTTCATTTTAGATTTTAAGGAATAAGTATGGTCGTCATTCGACTGGCACGCGGCGGTTCTAAGAAGCGCCCTTTTTACAGCATCGTTGCTACTGATAAGCGCAACCGTCGTGACTCGAACTTTATCGAGCGTATTGGTTATTTCAACCCACAAGCAGCGGCAACTGAGCAAGCAATGCGTATTGCTCAAGACCGTTTGACTTACTGGACTGGTGTTGGTGCGCAAATCTCTCCAACAGTAGTGCGTTTGATCAAGAACAATCCAGCTGTTTAATATTCGATTGCTAAAAGCTTCGTCGAAGTGATGAAGCTTTTAGCGACAGAATTTCTAGTAGTTCTATTTTGGGAAAATAAGGTGTCTTACAAATGAGCGCACCTTCCCTAAATGATTTGATTGAACTTGGCGCCATATCTGAGGCACAAGGTTTACAGGGTCAAGTGAAGGTTAGACCTCACTCTTCAGAACCTGTAGCAATTCTTTCTTCTAAATCGGTTTGGTTATCTCTGATCCCGCGTAGGGATGCTGGCGTTTCTGCTTCTGTAGAGCAGGCCTCATTGACGCAATACAAAGTAAAGAGTGCCAAGATGCACAGTGGCAATGTGGTGATGACGCTTGACGGTGTTAGCGATCGTGATCAAGCACTTGCATTAAAAGGCGCCAGAATATTAGTTGCCCGTGATGCCTTTCCAAAAGCCGAGAGTGATTCCTATTACTGGGTCGATCTCATTGGATGTGCAGCCATTAATTTGCAAAATGAAAATCTTGGTGAGGTGATTGATGTCACTGAGAATGGTGCGCATGGTGTGATCGCAATTGGCGATGCACAAACAAAGACAATCAAATATTTGGTACCGTTTGTAAAAGAGGTGGTGCAAAACGTTGATCTGCCAAAAAAAGTGATTGCGCTTGACTGGCAATCTGACTGGCAATAAAGCTCAAAGATAATTCGAGATAGATATGCGCTTTGATGTTGTAACCTTATTTCCAGAAATGTTCTCTGCTTTAACGCAGTGGGGTATTACTGGGCGCGCATGCGAACAATCTTTGGCCAGCGTCCATTTGTGGAACCCTCGAGATTTTTGTTCTGATCCTCGTAAAACGGTAGATGATCGCGCCTATGGCGGCGGCCCAGGAATGGTCATGATGGCAAAGCCATTGGAGGATGCTGTTGCTGGAATCAAGGCGTCCCATGAGCTGGCAGGGATCAAAAGTGGGCCAATCTGCTTATTGGCACCCCAGGGCGAGCGTTTTTCTCAGAAGATAGCGACAGATATCCTCAATTACGGTAATTTAAGCTTCATTTGTGGTCGATATGAGGCCGTAGATCAGCGTTTTGTCGACCGAAACGTCGATTTACAGCTTTCTATTGGCGATTTCGTGCTTTCTGGGGGTGAAATCGCCGCTATGGCCATGATGGATGCGGTAATTAGGCTTATCCCAGGAGCCCTTGGAGATGGCGAATCAGCCGCCCAGGATAGCTTTATGAACGGCCTTTTAGACTATCCGCATTACACCCGCCCTGAAATATATGAAAATTTATCCGTTCCGGACGTGCTTTTAGGCGGACATCACGCTAAAATAGCGGTTTGGCGTCGGCAGAAGTCTTTAGAGCTGACGTTGAGGTTAAGGCCGGACTTAATTGAATCGGCTAGAGCCAAAGGGTTGCTAACCCGAGAAGATGAACAATTTCTTCGCTCTCTGTAAATACTTTTGGTGTGCAGTAGTGAATAGGTAGTTTAGTTTTTGGTTTAGTGAAATTGTTTTAACTGCATCCTCTATTAGGTCCGTTGATTTATATCTCGGGATTAAACGCTAATACGATGTTTAAGGATTAAAAATGAATTTAATTGAAAAAATTGAGCAAGAAGAAATTGCTCGCTTAAGTGCTAACAAAGTATTGCCAAGCTTTGCTCCTGGCGACACAGTAGTTGTTAGCGTAAACGTAGTTGAAGGTACACGTAAGCGTGCCCAGGCCTTTGAAGGCGTTGTGATTGCTAAGCGCAATCGCGGACTCAATTCCAGCTTTATCGTTCGTAAGATTTCATCTGGCGAAGGTGTAGAGCGTACATTCCAAACTTACTCACCATTGATCGCTGGTATTGAAGTGAAGCGTCGCGGTGATGTACGTCGTGCGAAGTTGTACTACTTGCGCGATCGTTCAGGTAAGTCTGCACGTATTAAAGAGAAGTTGCCTGCACGCAAGACTGCAGCAGCAGCTCCAGCCGCAGAATAAATGTCGGCTTGAAGTAAAAAAGGCGGCCTCGGTCGCCTTTTTTGTTGCCTTAGAATATGAATATGCCCAAGACACCAAGCCCTGAAGACTATGCAATGAATGTTGCAGCGCCCCCAGGATTTGATGCGCAAGCAGTTCCGATTCATGAGACATGCGCACATGAAAAAAAGGTAGCAAAAGAATTTCTTGAGCCAGCTGGTTTAAAGCTGCGCTTGCAATCTCCACCAAAATGGGAGCCAGAGATTACCGATGAAAACCGTCATGTGATTGCGGCAGATATTATTGCCAAACGTGAGTCTGCCGGAAAAGTTACTAAAGCTGCCGTACTTATTCCTCTTGTATTGAAAGAGGAGGGGTTGTCGGTACTGCTAACGCAAAGAACCAATCATTTGCGCGATCACGCAGGGCAAATTAGTTTTCCAGGGGGTCGCATGGATCCCGAGGATCAAAGTCCAAATGACACTGCTTTACGTGAGAGTCAGGAAGAAATTGGACTGGATCCCAAGAGAGTTGAGATTATTGGCCACATGCCTCAGTATTTAACAGTATCTGGCTATAGCGTGACGCCAGTAGTGGGATTGGTTCAGGCTCAGGCAGAATACGTCTTAGATGAGTTTGAAGTAGCGGATGTATTTGAAGTACCCCTGAGTTTTTTACTTGATCCTGCCAACCATCAGGTTAGACTGTGGCAAAGTGAGCAGGGCGGACGACGTTTTTATTCAATGCCTTATGAGAACCGCTTTATTTGGGGTGCCACTGCGGGTATGTTGCGTAACCTTTATCATTTATTAAAAGTATGACTTTCTTTTCTATTCTCTTTGCCCTTATTGCTGAGCAATATCGCCCAGTAACTTCAAGCCATTGGATTGCGCGTGTTTGTGCTCGCTGGTTAGATTGGGTTGCCGCTGAATTCGGTGGCAAGACTGAAGAAGGTGCGAGCCCTGTAGGCGCGCGTATGGCCTGTTTGGTTGCCTTCATCTTGCCAACCTTCTTAGTGTTCATGGTGTATGTCGTTTGCATGGTGACTTACCCCATTCTCGGATTTATTTGGAACATCGTCATCGCGTATTTGTTTTTTGGCTTTCGTCAGTTCAGCCATTCATTTACTGCTGTGCATGAAGCGATTGAAGCGCATGACTTGCCTGGAGCTCGTGCTGCCTTGGGTGAGTGGTACGGTCCTGAGTTAGACACTTCCAACTTAACTGAGACCGAAGTGATTTCTTTGGCGCTTGAACGTGCCATTATCGGATCACATCACCATGTCTTTGGTGTACTGTTCTGGTTCATGATGCCAATGGGTCCAGCGGGTGTTGTGCTCTATCGCTTGGCAGATATTGCTGCGCAACGTTGGTCTGAGCGTGGTGACTTCAATCTGAGTGAAGCTGCACGTCATTTCTTCTATGTGTTGGATTGGGTTCCTGCGCGCATCACCGCAATGGGCTTTGCGATTGTTGGCAACTTCGAAGGCGCTGTTTATGGTTGGCGTTACCTGACGCAAAAATGGTCTGATTCTTTATCGGCAGTGATCTTAGCTGCAGGTAGTGGAGCTCTAGGTGTTCGCTTAGGTGAGCCAATGAGTGAGCCTGATAGCGGTGAAGCATTGCGTATGGCGGAAGCTGGTGAGCCAGTTGTATACGAGGTAGGTCTTGAACCTACTGAGCGCACCATGCGCTCCGCAGTGGGATTGGTATGGCGTCTCGTTATCGCTTGGATGGCTTTGTTGCTAATGCTGACCATCGCTCTTTGGCTTGGCTAATTCCCTGAATTTGTACATCCGCTGTTTTTGAGTCGGAGTGTAATTGTCTAAATAGCGCCAGTCTTTCTGGCGCTATTTCGTTTCTGTCTACCGCTTCTCGTACCGCACAGTCTGGCTCAGATAAATGCGCGCAATTATGAAAGCGGCACTTGCCAAGCAAGTCTTTAAATTCTCTGAAGGCGTGTTGTAGTTCACTTACAGACATGTGAGCTAAACCAAACTCCTGAAAGCCTGGTGAATCAATTAGCGCGCCCAACTTGCCGGTTTCATCTCTGCCCCAGGCTTCTGGCAGTTCAAAGTAACGGCATGCAGTGGTGGTGTGTTTACCAGTATCTAGACGTACTGAATACTCTTGGGTCAGCGCTGCAGCGTTTGGTATCCAGGCATTGAGTAAGCTAGATTTGCCCATACCTGATTGACCAACAAAAACAGACACCTTGCCTTGCAACGCTGTACGTAAGGAGTCAATCGAGGCTGGATCAAATTTGGCAGAAACTTCGCTTACCTGATAGCCCATGCGCGCATAGGGTGCGATGATTTTTCGGGCATGTTCTAGGTTATCTTTGAGATCGCATTTATTAAGTAGGATATGTAGACCTATTTGATTGGCTTCTGCTGCTACTACTGCTCTGCCTAAAAGGTCTGGTGAGAAAGCCGGCTGTGTAGCGAGCACTACTAGGATTTGATCTACGTTTGAAGCAATGAGCTTGCTCTTAAATGCATCTGAGCGATAGAGAAGATTCTCTCGTGGCTCAATTTGGATGATGCGCGCTTGATCTGCCGAAGTCATTTCAAGCAACATGCGATCACCCACGGCACCGATGTGTTGTTTGGCGGGTGTGCTTACTTGAATCAGTGGACCGCTGGGGGACTCACAGCCATTAGCATCCGTATTTAAACGCTGCGCTAAATAATGCCTTCCGTAGGAGGCAATGAGTAGCGCATGAAACTGTTCCATCCTTATGAGCTAAACCGTTGTAAGTTGGCGATGCGTAATGGCGCAGGCGGATGGGAGCTATAAAAAGCCGTATAGATTGGATCTGGCGTGAGTGTTGACGCATTGTCTTGGTACAACTTCACTAATGCGGTAACCAAATCTTTTGCGGAAGATTTTTCAGCAGCAAAGCCGTCAGCTTCGTACTCATGTTTACGTGATGCCAAGCTAGAGAGTGGTGTGAAGAAGAAGCTAAATACTGGCGATACCAACATAAAGAGCGCCAATGCAAGTCCACCGTTATAGCCATTGAGGTTAGGCATTACGCCCAAGTCTGTGTAGAACCAAACCTTTGTGCTAATCCAACCTAAGAGAGCAAACATGGCAAAGCTCAACGCAAAGGAAACCAAGAGTCGCTTACGAATATGGTTGCATTTGTAATGACCAAGCTCGTGTGCGAGTACTGCCTCTACTTCGCCTGGATTGAGTTTCTCAATTAAGGTATCGAAAAATACAATGCGTTTAGCTTTGCCCATGCCTGCAAAAAATGCATTGCCATGAGCACTACGCTTACTACCGTCCATAACAAATAGACCTTGGCTGGCAAAGTCACAGCGTTTGAGAAGGGCTTCAATCTGCGTCTTTAATGGACCTTCATCTAGGGCTTCGAATTTATTAAAGAGTGGGGCGATAAAGGTTGGGAAAACCCACTGCATTAGCAAGCTAAAGACGGTTAATACTGCCCATGCCCATAACCACCATAAATCTCCTGCTTTTTCCATCAAGGACAAAATGACCCAAAGTAGTGGGACACCAATTGCACTCCCTACCGAGATCCCTTTAAACATATCTGAGAAGAAAAGTTTTTTGGTCATCCGATTAAAGCCAAAGCGTTCTTCAAGATGAAATTGCTTGTACCAAGAAAATGGAATATCGAGCACTCCGGAGATAAGCACAATTGAAACAAGCAGCGCCATTTGTTGGGGAATACCTTCACCCAGAAGTTGCAGCAGTGCCATGTTTAGGATCTGCAAGCCACCCAATAAGGTGAAGCAAATTAAAATGATGGCACTGACTCCATTTTCTATAATGCCAAGGCGTAATTTGGCGATAGTGTAGTCAGCTGCTTTCTGATGCTCGGCTAAAGTCACTTTTTCAGCGAATTCAGCGGGCACGGCATCACGATGCTTTGCCACATAGCGAATTTGACGTTGGGACAGCCAGTGGCGCAAGCCAAAACTAGCAATAAAGGCGATTAGAAAAACAATTGTGAATGTCATGAGATCATTATAGATATGAGCGAGCAAACTAACACAACAGTAACACCGGCAGTTAAGGCGGCACCAGCCAATGAGCACCTTATTTGGGTGGATATGGAGATGTCAGGTTTAAACCCCGAAACCGAGCGGATTTTGGAGATTGCCATCATCGTTACGGACGCCCATTTGAATACTATTGCCACGGCGCCCGTCTGGGTTGTGCATCAAGAGGATGCAGTCTTAGATGCAATGGATGCTTGGAATAAGGGCACTCATGGGCGTTCAGGCTTGATCGATAAAGTGAAGGCATCCACCTTGGATGAGGCTACCGTCGAAGCTGAATGTATTGCATTTCTGAAAAAATATATTAAGGCAGGTATCGCACCGATGTGCGGCAACACGATTGGTCAAGACAGACGCTTTATGGCTAAGTACATGCCTAAGTTAGAGGCTTACTTTCATTATCGGAATATCGACGTGTCTACTCTAAAAGAGCTCTGCAAACGTTGGCATCCCGAGTTGGTCAAGGGCTTTACTAAGAAGCAGGCTCACACAGCCTTGGCTGATATCGAGGAGTCTATCGAGGAGCTCAAATACTATCGTGAGAAATTTATCGTACCGCTGCCGCAGTGATTCAATAAACACCGCACAAGCAAAAGGTCCGCAATGCGGACCTTTTTATTTGCTAACAGATGATCAGTGTTCGGATTACTTTTTAATCGCGCTCTTGGGTCTGAAGACCTTAATCACTGATTCATCGGTTTCGATGTACGGACCACCAATTAAATCGATGCAGTAGGGTACGGCAGCAAAGATGCCGGGAACGATCGATTTGCCGTTTTCGTCTTTGAGGCCTTCGAGTGTTTCTGCAATCGCCTTGGGTTGTCCAGGCAAGTTAATGACCAGCGCAGCATGACCATCGACCTCCCTGAGAACAGCGGTTTGTCGAGACAGAATGGCGGTAGGGACAAAGTTCAGGCTAATTTGACGCATTTGTTCGCCAAAACCGGGGATTTCACGGGTTCCAGCATCGCGGGTAGCCTCAGGGGTGACATCTCTTCTTGATGGGCCTGTACCACCTGTGGTGAGGACTAAGTCGCAGCCTAGTTCATCTACAAGCTCAACAATGGTCTCGGTAATGACTTCGGATTCATCAGCAATCAAGCGTTCATGAAAGGCGCAGGGGTTACTGATTGCTCTCATGAGCCAGGCTTGGAGTGCGGGGATGCCTTCATCTTGATAGACGCCCTTGCTGGCGCGATCTGAGATGGAAATGAGGCCAATTTTGACCTCATTTGGGCTATTTCGTTTTAGGGCTTCGGTATGCTTCATGTTTCTATTCTAGCTATTATTAGGGTATGTTTACATACACATCGAATCAGTTTCAAGAAATCATCGATTTCATGCTCAAAGAGGCCAAAAGAAGGGGTGCCTCGGATGCCGTGGCTGAGGTTTCGGAAGGGCAAGGCTTATCTGTCACTGTTCGTAAGGGTGAAGTTGAGACTATTGAGCAAAGCCTAGACAAGCAAGTAGGCGTTACATTATTTTTGGGCCATCATCGTGGTAATGCTAGTACTAGTGACTTTTCTAAAGAGTCTCTCAAGGCAACGGTAGACGCTGCGTTTCATATTGCTCAACATACTGCAGAAGATGTGTGTGCTGGTCCAGCAGAGGCTGACCTACTAGAAAAGCATCCACTGGATTTAGATTTGTTTCATCCGTGGAATATCGATGCAGCTGCTGCTGTAGAAATCGCGCGCAGTGCAGAAGGTGCGGCATTTGCCGTGAGCAAACAAATTCAAAATAGTGATGGCGCATCTGTATCAGCACATCATGCTCATTTCATGATGGGGACATCTCTCGGCTTTATGGGTGGTTATCCATTTTCTCGCCACTATATTTCTTGTGCTCCGATTGCAAGTTCAGGCGGCAAGAAAGCGCATATGCAGCGCGATGATTGGTATTCTAGTTCACGCATTCCTGAGGAGCTAGCTGATCCTGCTGCGATTGGGCGATATGCGGCTCAGCGTGCTTTATCTCGTCTCAAGGCAAGATCATTAAGTACTCGACGTTGTCCTGTGATCTTTGAGGCCCCTTTGGCTGCGGGCTTATTGGGGGGCTTGGTGCAAGCAGTTTCAGGAGGTGCTTTATATCGTCGCTCTAGCTTTTTGCTAGACAGCCTTGGTAAGCAGGTTTTACCAAAGCATGTCAGTTTGTTTGAAGACCCACACTTAAAGTCAATGACTGGCAGTGCGCCATTTGATGAAGAGGGTGTAAAAACATCTACTCGCACAGTGGTAGACAAAGGAATACTAGAGGGCTATTTTTTATCAACCTATTCAGCTCGTAAATTGGGCATGAAGACTACCGGCAATGCAGGTGGCTCTCACCATCTCACTTTGCAAAGTAAGAAAACACCTAAGGGCGGTTTACCTGCCTTATTAAAAGAAATGGGCACGGGTCTATTGGTTACAGAGTTAATGGGCCAGGGCGTTAACTACGTCACGGGCGATTATTCGCGGGGTGCATTTGGTTATTGGGTTGAAAACGGCGAGATTCAATATCCCGTTGAAGAGGTCACTATTGCTGGTAATTTGCGCGACATGCTGATGGATATTCAGCTCATAGGCAGCGATACGTTGATCCGCGGGACTAAAGAAACAGGGTCGATCTTGCTGGGCTCAATGACGGTTGGTGGAAAATAACTAAAGATCTGAAGACAGTCAGTAGGTACAGTAACTCAGCGTAGTAGCTAAATATAAAACCAATATGCAAATGCATGATTTTTTAAGGGGGAGACAGTAATGCAAAGACGTTCATTTTTAAAGAAAGCCACTATTGGCGCTGGTGCTGCAGCTCTAGCTACACCGGCACTTGCGCAAAACTTACCAACTTTGAATTGGCGCTTGGTATCCAGCTTTCCTAAATCATTGGATACCTTGTTTGGTACGCCAGAAGTCTTTGCAAGTGCATTACGTAAAGCAACTGATGGAAAATTCAATGTCAAGGTATTTGCAGCAGGAGAGGTGGTTCCAGCTCTGCAAGTATTAGACGCAGTTCAAAATGGCACAGTAGAGTGTGGACATACTGCGAGTTATTACTACTTAGGCAAAAACAGCGCTTTCATCTTTGATACTGCCGCTCCATTTGGTATGACAGCCAGACAGCAAGCTGCTTGGATGCTCCATGGCAATGGTATGAAGTTAATGCGTGAGCTCTATGCAAGCTACAACATTGTGAATTTCCTAGGCGGACAGACTGGCACGCAAATGGGTGGCTGGTTTCGTAAAGAAATTAAATCTCCAGAAGATTTAAAGGGTCTGAAATTCCGTATCGCAGGCTTTGCAGGACAAGTGCTTGCAAAGCTAGGCGTTGTTCCACAGCAGCTACCTGCTGGTGAGATCTATTCGGCCTTAGAAAAAGGCACGATTGATGCTGCAGAATTTGTTGGCCCATACGATGATGAGAAGTTAGGCCTGGCTAAAGTAGCTAAAAATTATTATTACCCTGCGTTTTGGGAAGGCGCCGCAGGATTATCTTTCTTGGTTAATAAGAAGCAGTGGGATTCATTGCCGCCTTCTTACCAGGCGGCATGGGAAGCAGCCTGTTTTGAAGCGCATACAGACATGTGCGCCAAGTATGACGCGCTCAACCCACCAGCATTACAGCGCCTTTTACAAAATGGTGCGGTACTGCGTAAGTTCAACACTACGATCCTGGACGCATGCTTTAAAGCTAGTCAAGAAACCTACGCGGAAGAATCTGCCAAGAATCCACAATTTAAAAAGATTTTTGAGGACTATCGCGCCTTTAGGAATATGGAAGC
The DNA here is from genome assembly GCF_027924165.1 of Polynucleobacter yangtzensis. Classification (NCBI taxonomy): domain Bacteria; kingdom Pseudomonadati; phylum Pseudomonadota; class Betaproteobacteria; order Burkholderiales; family Burkholderiaceae; genus Polynucleobacter; species Polynucleobacter yangtzensis. The sequence continues at coordinate 1,469,442 of NZ_AP026973.1, read as the reverse complement.
CCAGTGGTTTAATGTGGCTGAACAAGCATTTTCACAATACAGCTTTAACAAGAAACTTTAACCAGAACAGTATTTAGTAACAGGGCTCCCAGTGGGCCCTATTTCTTTTTAGCGACTCTACGTTTGCTACTATCAAGCCATGTTTGATTCGATTGCCTCTTCATTAGTTCAGTCTTTTCATGCGCACTCATTCATATTTTTTGTGTGTGCAGTGATTAGTGTGATCATCGTCGGGGTGTCAAAAAGCGGCTTTGGTGCGGGTCTTGGTATTCTGTCGCTACCATTGATGGCAAGCCAATCCAGCATTAACGAAGCCCTAGCAATTTTGCTGCCACTTTTAATTGCAATTGATTTAGTAGGGATGCGTAGATTTATTCGCAATGCTAACTGGCGTATTCTGAAAATTATTACGCCACCAGCAATTGTGGGTCTTCTCCTGGGGGTGATTTTCTTTACTGCCATTACTCCAAAGGCATTGACGCTCTCCATTGGTATTTTTACCCTTCTGTTTTTGATTCAGAATCTCGCCATGTCGCGTATGGAGCTGAAGGAGACTAAATCCTATCCATGGCTTGGGCGTGCCATGGGTTTGACCTCAGGGTTCACTTCTTTTGTAGCGCATATTGGCGGTCCGCCAATTACCGTTTATATGCTTCGAGAGAATCTTTTGCCGATGGTCTATACCTCGACCCTGGGGATTTTCTTTACGGTCATTAATTTTGGCAAGCTTGGACCATATGCCTATTTAGATCTTCTCAATTACCAACAGCTAGCAACCTCAATCATCTTATTGCCCTGTGTGCCTATTGGCGTCTACTTTGGCTTTTACTTAGCCAAAAGAATCTCTATGAAATGGTATTACCGTACAGTGAGATTCTTTTTGCTAGTCGCTAGCATCAAATTAATTTCTGATGGGCTTATGTAGTTTTCAGTACTTGCTGTAAAAAGCGTGAGATATCCATCAGCTCTTCATGATTCACTGAGTGCTCCATTGGGTATTCATTCCAATCCACTTGATAACCCATGGATTCAAGCAGAGCATATGATGCTTGGGCGCGATCCAGAGTGACTACTGGATCATAGGTTCCATGCGCCATAAAGATGGGGGTAGTGGAGTTTGCAGAATGTTTTTCTATATTGGCACTCATTGCGAGAGGTAGATATCCCGACAAGGCAATAATGCCTGCCAGCTTGTGTGGAAAACGCAAGCCGATATGTAATGCCATTGCGCATCCTTGCGAAAAGCCTGCTAGCACTATTTTGTCGTATGCAATTCCGCGGCTAGCCTCTTTTTCAATAAGCTCAACTATTGCTGCTGCCGATTTTTGAATGCCAGCTGCATCTTCTTGGTCCATGAGGTTTCGGCCGATGATGTCATACCAGGCTGGCATTACATAGCCGCCATTTACAGTGACGGGCATGCTTGGCGCACTAGGAAATACAAAGCGAATTCCGGGGCTGTCCGTGAGTTTTAATTCTGGAATGATCGGTACAAAATCATTACCATCTGCGCCAAGGCCGTGGAGCCAGATAATGGCTGCTGTAGGGTTCGGACTAGTTTCTATTTCAATGCATGGGAGCATATTAATTTTCTCTGAATGAATTTGAATCGATCATTATCGACTCATATAAGCATCTTCGTTGTAGGTTGACACCCAGTGTGGCCTGAAAATAAGCAGTATGGCCAACAGCATTCCGGATAAAGAGCCTTCCATAAACGCAATAATTATGAGACCCAAGAACCATCCTTCGAAATCTAGCTGATTTGCTTCGCCCATTACCAGCCTGATAACCAGCAAGAGGGTTCCCGATAGAATTATGCTCATAAAAGCAGCTACATAACCATTGCCAAGAATCAGAACAAATAAATGCTTTGGTATAAATCGTTGAATGATTTGAATGGATAGGTAAGCAAACAGTGTAGGCAGCACACACACCATTAAATAATGCTGCGAAGCGACTTCATAGTTTCCTTGGATTACATAGACACCTAGAAATGCCACTGGAAATAAAATGGCAAGGGCGATTGCTGGTCCAAACATTGCTGTTAGCAGTGAGGCACCATAAAAATGGAAGATCAGGCCATAAAACTTCCCAGCAGGTTGGCCTGGCAGGCTTGGTGAGATATTCCAAGCGATGACCAGAAAGATGATGGTAGCGGGAGCCAACCAACTTAGGGGTGGTTTAGAAAATGAGCGGGGTGGACTTGCAAACAAGGCTCCCAGAAAAATGGCTACTGCTAGGCCCAACCAAATCATATTGCCTCTATTTATTCAGGTAGGTGAATATGTCAGTCTAACTAAAGCCTAGATAAAACCTATCGGCACTTTCACTAGGGGATGCGCGGAACTTAGTAAAATCTCCCAATACTCCCCCTTCATATAGGCGATACATGAACTCAAAAAAGCTAACTAATCTCATTTTAGGGGCGATGGTCTTAGGTGTTTTGGCAGGTTATTTGGTGAATCTGTACGGTGCCGGAACGGCTTTTCCTGGTCAGTATGTAACTTATATCTCCATCTTGACAGACGTATTCTTGCGCTTGATCAAAATGATTATTGCACCCTTGGTGTTTGCAACACTCGTGGTTGGTATTGCCAAAATGGGTGATGCCTCAACAATCGGTCGAGTGGGTTTAAAAACCTTTGCATGGTTTATATCTATGTCTTTGGTTTCCCTATTGCTCGGCTTAGTGATGGTGAATATTCTGCAACCAGGTGTTGGGGTGGAGTTAACTCTGCCGGAGATTGCTGCTAGTACTGGATTAAATAAGAGCAGCCTCAATCTTCCTGAATTTGTGCGACATATCTTCCCTGTCAGTATCTTTGATGCAATGGCAAAAAATGAGATCTTGCAAATTGTTGTGTTTGCCGTCTTCTTTGGTGTGGGTGCAGCTGGTATGGGCGCGCGAGCAGATGAATTCATTCGCAACCTCGATATGCTCTCGCACATCATGCTCAAGATTACAACGGCAGTGATGAAGCTTGCTCCTATAGCGGTATTCTCAGCTGTCTCATCAGTAATTGCGGAGAATGGCGTAGGCATATTAATGACCTACGGCAAGTTCATGTTGAGCTTTTATGCATCCATCTTTACGCTCTGGATAGTGATTATTCTCATCAGTTCTCTCGTTCTTAAAAAACGCACTTTGCACTTAGTAAAGATGTTGCGTGAGCCAGCATTATTGGCGTTTACAACGGCCAGCTCTGAAGCTGCTTATCCCATGACGTTAGAGAGGGTAGAGCGCTTTGGTTGTAAAAACAAAATTGCTTCATTTGTCTTGCCCGTGGGTTATTCATTTAATCTAGATGGCTCGATGATGTATTGCACTTTTGCTGCCGTCTTTATTGCACAGGTCTATGGTATTGAAATGGAGTTAAGTCAACAGCTCTTAATGTTGCTGGTATTGATGATTACTTCTAAAGGCATTGCGGGTGTGCCACGAGCTTCTTTGGTGGTGATTGCTGCAACCTTATCGCAATTTAACTTGCCTGAAGCTGGGGTGTTATTAATCCTGGGTGTTGATCATTTCTTAGACATGGCACGTTCTGCAACCAATGTTTTGGGTAATGGTTTGGCTACTGCCGTCATCTCCAAATGGGAAGGTGAGTTAGAGGGTTAGGTAGATCCCCTCAAATGTAGTCGTAATTTGATGTATGTAGGTGTAAGATCGATTTCATAGCTTGCTCTAGACAGAGGGGGTTGTGATGAAACCGTTTTATATAGATTATCCGCAGGAGAAAATTGCAGAGCATCAGCATGCATATCGGTGCCTGCATTGCAAGATCCCAACTACGATTATTTTTGGCTTGCTCGAGAATCATGCTAAAGATTGTGCCTATCGAATACATCAAGGTAGATGGACCCAACTAGAGGCAAGCCTCAAGCCTACCCAAAAACATTTTGATGAACCACACATTGATGAGGTGGATTAATGAAAACATACCCAATCGCTCTCGAGCTCACTGTGTGGATGGATCTTGGTCTGAATCAATATGAAGTAACGATTGATGAAGTCTCTAAGATTTCTATTAAGCGAACAGATGATGTGCTGCGCTCAAGAGAGCTGTCTGGCAATGAGGTCAGCACTTTAATGGCCGCCATTGAATCTTTAAGGGTGCCAGTCAGCGAAGAGCCGAAAGAAGTTGCAGCCAAGCCTTCTGCCAGTTACGAATTGATTGTGGAGTCTGCCCACTTCTCTCTGGAATTTAATTGGGAGGATGTGGACTTAAAAGGAGCGAGTGCACAGGCATTTACATCTGTGGCTGCTCTGACTGCCGTTGTAGAAAGCTTGGATTTAGCTCACTAAGATCTTTTTTAAGCTTCCACAACAATAAATTCTCCTAGAGATACTCTGTCTCTAAATTGCGAGAACGAAAAGAGCGCCTTAATTTTCCTAGTATTGATGACCTCAATTTTTCCGTCTGGTGTGAGGTTGGCAAGGTAATCCCCTTCCGGAAATAGTGCTTCAGGAATACTTTCAGTCTCGAGCATTTGAGCAGGCAATACTAAGCTCTTTGTTATTTTGATGCGCATGACTCATATTAAGCAATAGGAGTTAGAATGATTTTTTGAATTGCACAGTTTCTAAATCAATTGCACCAAAATAGGGGCTAACCATCTACTGCAAAGTAATAGCTTGCACAGAAGGGGTGCAATATTTATTTGCTAGATTTTAGGCGACTACTTTTACGAGTCTTTTCATAAAATGAATCCGGCTTATTTTCTACCCAGTGAATAAATTTCTTCATCTCTGGATGTTCTCTTAGTGCCTGAGCGTGATGATATTGCTGAGCAAGTTCGGTTTCGGTAAACAAGGCATGTATTTGTTTATGGCAAATTCGATGAAGGTATTCCGTAGTTTTACCGCCCTTAGATTTGGGGATGAGATGGTGGGCATCCCTTTGCGACGCCGGAATGGGGCGATCACAGATGGGGCACATGATTTCAGCCGGCTTTTGTAAGGCCGGCACCTCCTGTGCAATCAGTTTTTGACGAATTTTTCCAATCATGCGAGGGGTTTGGCTATATTCCGGAGCAAAGTCATGTACTCAAGCTAGTTTAGTAAATAAGTCTTAAACTTGCTGGGTGCCAAAATCCGTAACCCTCTCCGAACCCGACTTATCTCGCCTTATAGAAATGGCTTGGGAGGACCGTACGCCATTTGATGCCATTGAGAAAAGCTTTGGTCTGGGTGAGCCCCAGGTGATCGCCATCATGCGTAAGGAGCTTAAGCGCAGCTCATTTGAGCTCTGGCGTAAACGAGTTACCGGACGAGCAACTAAACATAGTGCTTTGCGTAGTGAAGATGTCACTCGGGCTTACTGCCCAACTCAATATAAGAATAAATGAAGCATCCTGAGCGCCTCATTCTGATTTTGGGTGATCAGCTTGATTTGCAGAGCTCTGCCTTGCGAGATATTAATCCCAAGTCGGATCAAATCATCATGATTGAATCGGCCAATGAGGCCCAGTATGTTTGGACTCATAAGGCCAAAATCGCTCTATTTCTATCGGCAATGCGTCACTTTGCAGTTGAACTTGAAAAGCAGGGTTATCCGCTGACTTATATAAAAAGTTCGCCACTGTCGATTGTTGAGGTTCTGCGAGAGCAAATCCAAAAAAATAAAGTGAAGCGTTTGGTTTGTATTGAGCCAGGCGAATGGCGTCTCAAGCAGGCGCTCGAAGCATTAGCAAAAGATCTTGGTATTGAATTAGAAATGCGGGAGGATGAGCATTTTTATTGCTCCCGCCAAGAATTCGTAGAGTGGGCAGCAAATAAAAAAGAGTTCAGGCTGGAGTACTTCTATCGATTGATGCGTAAGCGGCACAATATATTGGTAGACCGTGAAGGCAATCCCGAGGGCGGGCAGTGGAACTTTGATCAAGATAACCGCAGGCCCTATCCTAAAAAGGGTCCAGGCATCATCGATGCTCCAGCATCGTTTGAAGTCGACGCAATCACACAAGAAGTGCTGGACTGGGTTCAAAAGACTTACCCAGATCACCCTGGGTCTCTAGATGTATTTAATTGGCCCGTTACTAGAGAGCAAGCGGTTCAAGCCCTGGAATATTTTGTCGAGTACCGCTTAAGAAACTTTGGTGTTTATCAAGACGCGATGTGGACTGATACACCCTTTGGATGGCACTCTATTTTATCGAGTGCACTCAACCTGAAGTTGCTTAATCCGCGCGAAGTGGTGAATGCAGTGTTAGTGGCTTGGAGAAAATATTCTTTAGATCTTTCAACTATTGAAGGCTTCATTCGGCAGGTATTGGGGTGGCGCGAGTTTGTACGCGGCATGTACTACCTAGATATGCCAAAGATGGCGCAGGATAATTACTACCAGCATCAACGCCCATTGCCAAAGTGGTACTGGAATGGGCAGACACAAATGGCTTGCATGAAAGATGCCATAGGCCAAACACTGCAATATGGCTATGCGCATCACATTCAGCGCTTAATGGTGACAGGTAACTTTGCTCTTTTAGCAGAAATTCTGCCGCAGGAAGTATGTGAGTGGTACTTGGCTATATATGTGGATGCGATTGAATGGGTTGAGCTTCCTAATACGGCAGGCATGGCCTTATTTGCTAATGGCGGTAGATTTACAAGCAAGCCTTATATAGCCAGTGGAGCCTACATTAAGCGGATGAGTAACTATTGCGGGTCTTGTAAATATAAACCTGAGGTTCGTTACGGAGAAGATGCATGCCCCATCACAACTTTGTATTGGAATTTCTTAATCAAGCATCGAGAACAATTTGAGGCTAGCCCAAGAACGAGACTCATGACGGCTAATCTGAAGCGTATTAGTGACGAAGATCAAAAAGAAATTACGCTGCATGCACAGAAAATACTAAATCACTTGGATGATCTTTGAAAATCATGACAAAGACATCATTTAAGGGTAATAAAAGCTTTCTGCCATCGAAGATTTGCGTGGTTTGTAAAAAAGAGATGACTTGGAGAAAGTCGTGGGCAAAAAACTGGGAGTCAGTGAAGTATTGCTCAGATGCCTGTAGGGCAAAAAAACTTTAAAGGCGAACTGAAGTTTTTAATGTATCTCTGTCAACTCCCTAAAGGTTGACCCGTTACATAGGAAAAGGATGTATTTCCTTTGTGACTAGGAGGTCTACATGAAAAAGTTACTGGTTTGCTTGCTTCTAGGAGCGGCATTTGCCGGAGCAGCGTCAACTGTCAGCGCCCATGGTGGCAGAGGTAGCTACTACTATAGCAGTCATGGAGGCGGTTGGCGTGGTGGGTGGGCTCCTTTTGCTGTAGGCGCTCTTGCTGGAGTGGTTGTAGCAAATGCGTACTACAGGCCTGCCCCTGCTTACTACATGCTTCAATATAGCTATCCACCACAACCTCAATCAGCAGCTTTTTGTCCTGAGAATGGGCTTTATTACCCGCAGACTCAGGCTTGTCCCAGCGGCTGGCAAAGGGTTAATTATTAAAACTTATTACTGACTAACCAAAATAAAGGCCACTCGAAAGTGGCCTTTATTTATGCAATCATTAATTGCTTTATTTAGATTATTTTCCGCATGGGAATTTACCTGCCAAGAACCGTAAAACACTATCAGCTGCAGGATCGGCTGCGTATTGAGTATTTTTTTCTGCCCAGCCAATAAATTCTTGGATAACCTCTTTGCGCGTTGGTGCGGGTTGCTTTAGGCAAATAAATTCAGGGGCTGTTTTTGAATTGCGCGTTACTAGATAAGTGTCGTAAACAGCCTGTCCATAAATTTCGCAGGTAATAAAAGTGCCATTAGTGCCCTTACAGTCTTGTAAAAGTTCTTGCGTGCTAATCATATTGCCTGCTTGAGATCCGCTTGATAGGCCCAAAAGTGCGCTACTAAATACTAATGATAGGATTTGTTTTTTCATGATTATTCTTTCGTATTAGTCTTAAATTAAGTTTGTTAGGTTTAGTCGATTAGCGTCTGCCTCTAAAGCCGCCACCGCCAAAGTGATCTCCACCTGAGCGAGCACTGCCGCCACCAAAGCGATCACCGCCGCCATTAAATTTGGCGCCGCGCGCATCCCCAAAACCACTGGAATCATTTCTAAAATTACTTTGTCTAGTATCGCGACTGCCTGAATTTCGGTCTCCAGACCGATCGTTCTGACCTAAGTTGCGATCTTCGCCACTGCGACTGCCGATATTATTGCGGCTATCACCGCTAATACCGTTGCGCTGAAGATTTTGACGTAACTGGTCACGTTCGGCATCACGGCTTGCGCCCCCGCCACCAAGATTGGCATTGCGTCGTTGTTGATCTGGCTTCCAATCACTTGTGCCACTTCTGTTTCCAGACCAATTGTTGTTAGTGTTGCGATTGAAGTTATTGAAGTTATTGTTATTAATAGTCAGTGAGTTGCCACCACCCCAGCCGCCTCCCCAATGGCAACCGCCCCAAAGTGCAGCACCTACCGCCATGCCTACACCAAATGAGAGAAGTGCAGTCCCAGCAACATAGCCTGGAGGGTAATACGCGGCAGGTGGATAAGTTGGATAGGGCCAAGCGCCATAGACGACAGTTGGGTTGTAGGATGGAACATAAACAACCTGTGGATTTGCTGGCTGAATCACAATCGTTTCGGAGGAGCCGCTACCTTGAGTTGTTACTGTTTGCTGGGAGTTTGATTGCAATGCGCCAGTCTTTTTTGCTTTAGCGCGCAATGCTTGAATTGCAGTCATTACATCGGATTGTTGAGCCAATACCGCATTACCTAAATTTTGGGTCCAACTTAATTGTGATCCCATCATATTTAAAACGGGAGGGAAAGATACTAAAGACTTCACGCTAGGATCCCAGTCCTGTTGCTGCAAAGCACTATTTAATGCATCCCCTTTGATGTTGCCGTTATTACGCAACCAATTCGTAGCTTCTGAAACCTCTAAGGGGTACGTAGATGCCATTAATACTTGTGATACCAAAGGATCTGGATATAGTGCAATGGGGGCAACCAGCGCCTCTAATTGTGCTTGTGATTGCTTGCTTGCTTGAGTTTGATTGCTACCTTGAGCATAGGTAACAGGTACTACCGCAGGTAGACTCAGTGCTGTAACTAAAAGCCCTGCAAGTAATTGAGAGGGAACCCCCCTTTTTTTTGGTGCCGACATTAGCGCATCCTTTTATATGAGTAGAAAAATATTTTACTCAATCTTCAAGGTTTTATTAAAAATTACTCAGTATCTTCTAGGCGTAAACTGTTCAATATGGCTCACAGTGGTATTTTCCCTAATAAGACGGACTCATAGCATTTAATAAATGCATCGTTACTTTGGCTGCTGCAGAGTTTGGGTACCGATAAGGTTCTGTTGTATAGCTGAATTCGATTAATTCGTTCGGATTTAGGTAGCAATGCAAATAAATCCCCTCGCTTGCGCAGATATTCATTATCAAAACCGACAATTCCAAATTCAAGCATCTCCATTTCAGTTAGTTTATAAGTTTGCTTAGATTTATATGACAGCATTACGTCTATTAAGCCATTGCGAATTCCCATTTCGAATAAGTACTGATTCACCATACTATTAAAGCTAGTAAGCTTGAATGAATTTTCAAGGCTTTGAGAAGCATCAATTTCTTTGATAATCTCTCCATCTCGGCTGGTGATTGTCAATCTTCCAGCATGCACACCCACTGTTCCAGTTTTGGCTGCTCGCACAACCCCGCCAGCCAAAATAAATACACAAGCACTTTCGCAGTGTCCGGTTACAAAAGCTTGGGCATTTTTTTGACGCAATAATCTTCCAATTTGCATCGCTATTTCACCATTGCCACCTGGGCTATTTAAGAGCACGATGAGGCCGGCTGGAATAGGATCCTGATTTTTCCAGCCCAATAACTCGCGTTGAATTTTCTGAAGGGTGTCTGCGTTTATAACCCCTTCAATTCGCATGATACGGGGTACGTCCGATGAGGATATAGCTCGTGTACTTTGCAAAAGTAAAAAAGCAAGAAATAAAAGAAGGAATTTTTTCATAAGAAAATAGAGCTTAATAATAATTAACTTTACGCGACATTCAATGCTTTTCGTTTACTATGAGGTGCATTTAATTGAAAAAATTTATGACGCCTATTTTGTACTCCTATCGCCGATGCCCTTACGCAATGCGCGCTCGTATGGCTTTGAAATACGCGGGCATTGAGGTTGAGCATCGTGAGATTGAGTTACGCAACAAGCCTCAATCGATGTTGCTGGCCTCCCCTAAAGGAACTGTTCCCGTACTTTGTATGGATGGCTTAGTTCTGGATCAAAGCTTGGACATCATGCATTGGGCAATCTCGCGATCTGATCCCGATCAGTGGAGAAGTGCTGATGATGCTATTGCTCAAGCATGGATTGAAAAAAATGATGGACCCTTTAAAGTCCTGTTAGATCAATATAAGTATCCCAACCGTTTTCCAGAGCTAGATACTGAAGCAGTTCTCAATGAGATATTGCAAATAATGTTGTTGCCTATGGAAAAATCATTGCAAAATTCTCAATACTTGCTTGGAGAAAAAATGACTTGGGTAGATATTGCTATCTTTCCATTCATTAGACAGTTTTCGATGGTTGATCTAAAGAAGTTTGATGATTTGCCAATTCCCGCAGTCAAGAAATGGCTTGCACAACTTCTTGAGTCTGAATTATTTCATTCTGTAATGCACAAGCACCCAGTCTGGCGGGATTAAGGATTGCAGTGCTTGCAATTTGAGGGTTCTGCAAACCTAAATACTTTCATACCTTCGGTTTGCTTGTGTTCGCATTTAATGCAGCTCCAGATTTTGGCAATTTCCTCATCTGTTGCTAGACCGCAGGCCTTGCATGGCAGGCCACGTTTTACATCTGTGATCCAAAATCCAGGAGTATTGCACTGGGTGCAGACTGAGTTCATCTTATTTGCTAGGTCAATCGCAGCCTTGCGAATGTTTTCCATGCGGGTTGGATTGGCAAAGGCGCGTAAATCATTTTCAACATAAACAATACCTTTTGAGGATAGGCTTTTTGCCCAATCAAAAGCATCCTTTAGTTCCGCTAAATCTTGAATCCCTTTTCTCGATTGCGGGTGATATTCATCAGTGGGTTTGATGACTAAGTGGTGCGATGGAAAGAGTGCAGAATCAGCAAACTTTTTGAGCTCTTCCCAATGTGTTGCGTAGCTACTCTCATTTTGGGCTGGACCACTAGCAAATCCAGTTAGTTCAAGTTGGTGTTTTTGATCCATCAGAACAACTAATTCATTATTCCAGGGGATGGCACCGGTGTAAGGGTCATTCATAAACGCACCTTCATTGGCCAAGCCCAAGTCACACTTGAGCAATTCCATTCCGATAGCAGCTTTTTTGCGTGCAGCATCTAGTTGCGAGCCGTATCGAGCCGTTTCCTGTGTAAATGTGCCCAGCAAATCGGTATCGTAGGTATCCGTATGCTCTACAAAGCAATCTACTTCGGCATTAAGCACTTCGCCGATCACCTTTTCTTTGCCGTGCTTGGTTAATAAGCTGGCTGATCGTTTGGAAAAGATGCCCATAGGTTTCTTATTTGCTTATAAAGTATTTCTACAGCAATGCTGTGGCAATCAGGGTGTAAAGCGGAATGCCCAAAATAATGTTGAACGGAAAAGTGATTCCCAAAGACATACCCATATATAAGGCGGGGTTCACTTCGGGTAAGGCGTGACGCAAAACTGCTGGTACTGCAATATACGATGCGCTCGAGGCCAATACCATGAGGAGAATGGTGTTTCCTAAAGGGAGTCCAATGAGTTTACAAAGCACTAATGCTAAGAGTGCATGTGACAGCGGTGAGCCAATCGCGTAGAGCAAGGTTATGGGCGGTTTACCTCTTAAGCCCTTGAAGTTTCTGGCGGCCATAAGTCCCATGTCTAGCAAGAAGAAAGCTAGCATGCCTTTAAAGAGATCGATCGAAAAGGGCGCCATTAACTTTTGACCTGAGTCTCCGCTCACCAGGGCCACTACCATTGATCCCAGTAACAGTAATTGCGCTCCATCGGTAAAAGACTCATGAAGTATTTTAGATATACCGGTAGGCTCGTTTTTTACGCTCGAGCCTGTTGACATGGCTGCCCTGGCCTTATTTGCCAAGACAATCGCCAGAATAATAGCGGGGGATTCCATCAGCGCCATCGCTGCCGCCATATGACCGCCATAAGTAATACCAAATTGATCTAAATATTGTGTGGCAGTAATGAAGGTAACAGCGCTGACCGAACCGTAAGTGGCTGCAATTGCAGCGGCATCAAATGCACTTAACTTTCTTCTTAAAATCCAGTAGCCAATGATGGGAATAATGACAGCAAGAAATATCGCCAACCCCAAAGAAAAAGCAATCTCAGTAGTAAACCCGGACTTGTGAAGCGCAAAGCCACCTTTCAGCCCAAGCGCCATTAATAAATAGAGCGAGAGAAACCTAGAAATTTGCGGAGGAATTTCTAGGTTGGACTTTACGGAGCCGGCAAAAACCCCAAAGATAAAAAACAGTATGGCGGGATCCAGAAAATTAGTCATGGTTTAGGGGTTTATCAGTTTTTTTGTTTAATGATTGCCTGCACAAGAGGGTGTTGAATTTTCTTCTCAGAGCGAATCGCATAAAAGTATTCATATATGTCATCACAGCTGCCCAGCAATTCGATGCCATAGGTATCTTTAAGGTCTTTTTCGATCAACTTACCGGCAGGAAAGACGCCAAGCCCACTGGCAGCAAAGGTCTTTAGTAGGGCACTATCTTCAAACTCTCCAACAATATTCGGAATAATGTCGTATTTTTTCAGCCACTGATCAATCAGTGGACGTACAGTGGAGTGTGCTGTAGGCAACAGTACTGGGAGATCCTTTAAGCACTCCGGAAACTTTCCTTTTGCTTTTTTGGAAAGCTGCTTGGGTGCATACCAGGCGATAACTGTTTTTGTTAACTCTTCGCTATAGACGTTCAGATTTTTATTACTCGGAGCTGGGCGATCGGCTAAAACGATATCCAGTCGATGCAAAGCGAGATCTGCTAGCAAATCATCAAACTCCCCTTCATGCGCAATCAATTGAACGTCTTTGTGTTTCAAGATGGGCTCGAGCATTTGCCTGGTAACAAATTTCGGCAGTCCATCAGAAACGCCAACCGTAATTTTTGTTCTAGGAGACTTGGCTGCATCTCTCACTGCTTCTGGCAGTCTCTCTCCGATAGAAAAGATTTGATCAGCAATTTCTAAGGCTGCAAACCCTGATTCAGTGAGGGCGATTCCTCTCCCGGCTGGCTTAAAGAGCATGTACCCCAGAGACTTCTCTAATTCATGTACTTGAGCGCTAATGGTTTGTATAGCCATATCCAGGCGTTCTGCCGCCTTAGACATGCTGCCTTCTTTGGCAACCACCCAAAAGTAATAGAGGTGACGATAGTTATAGGTATTAGCCATATTCAGTTTTTTCCGAAATTACTATCAATATATATCTGCTTTTAGCTAAATACAAATAAGCCTACATTAACCCCATAGTTAGTCATGGCATTTCATGTACTGCTTATTTAATCTAAACAGATAGAGGTATTCAATTGGAACTATTTAGCCCTGAGTTTTTTTCGGCACTACTAGCGATTGTGGTGATTGATTTGGTTTTGGCAGGCGATAACGCTATTGTAATTGCGATGGCTGCCAGAAATTTACCGGCCCATTTGCAAAAGAAGGCCATTGTATGGGGAGCAGTAGGCGCAATTGCAGTCAGAAGCGCAATGACACTGGTAGTGGTGTATTTGTTAAAGATCCCTGGATTGATGCTAATCGGCGGATTGCTCTTAGTGTGGATTGCTTACAAACTGCTAACCCCTGCAAAAGATGAGGATGGTGGTCATAACAATGCTTCTACTAGTTTTTGGGGCGCTATGAAAACCATTGTGATTGCTGACGCAGTCATGGGTTTAGATAACGTCTTGGCGGTAGCAGGTGCATCTCATGGAAGTTATATATTGGTAGTGCTTGGTTTGCTCATCAGCATTCCAATCGTGATTTGGGGTTCAACACAAATCCTGAAGCTGGTTGAGCGCTATCCATCTATTACCTATATAGGTGCTGGCGTGCTGGCTTGGACAGCCGCCAAGATGATGATCTCAGAGCCTATGGTTAAGGAGATGCAGTTATTCCAGAATCCTGCCTTTGGGTATGCTTTCCAAGCCCTTGTGATATTTGGTGTTCTGTTTGGTGGTTTCATGAAGAGTAGGTTGGCGTTGGAGGAGACAATTGCGCCAGCTGTAGTTGATGCAGAGGTATCCGATAAGCAGACTTATAACGTAGGAGAAAAGGTGATGAACAAAGTTCTAATTCCGGTTGATGATTCTAGTAACGCATTAATGGCCTTGAAACATGCAGTGAATATGTATGGCAATGATCGTCAAACACACTTTCATATCTGTAATGTTCAACCCACGCTGTACACACACATCAGAAAGTTTTTAAGTAAACAAACCATTAATGAGTGGCAAGCAGAGCGTGCACAAACAGCCGCAAAGTCAGCATCTGAATTTTTGGAAAAAGCTGGCGCGAATTTCTCCTTCACTTATGTGACTGGCGATAAGGGGGAAGCTCTACGAGATGAGGCGCAGCGCTTAGGTTGTAATCGTATTGTGATTGGCACTGCTAAGAAAAATACGCTCAGCCGCTTGTTTGAGAATTCAACAACAGCCAAGCTACTAGAAATCAGTGATATTCCAGTTGAGGTAGTCACTGGCAAGTCTTTATCTACGCTTGAGCGTTGGGGTATCCCAGCACTGGGCGCTGGTGCAGCAACCGCCTTAATGGCGGCAGTAATTGACTAGTTTTACATCCTGCGGTTCTCTTTATGCCCTCTAACCGAGGGCATTTTTTTAAGCAAATAATCAGTAAATAACAGAATTATTATCAATAAACATCTGCTTTATTAAGAATAAAGATCGCCTTATATTTAATCCAAGATGTTCAACAAAGGAGATAAATCATGAATGTCATATTGGAAACAAAAGAACAAATCGAACCAGAATTTAAAACATTCACAGAGAATCGCGTGAAGTTCTCTCTGAAGAGACTCTTTTGGTTGGTAAGAAAAATTAAAGTGAAGTATTCCTCTGTAGCCCAGGCAAAAACAGGCTGTAATCAAAACTGCATTATTGAATTGCAAACTTTTGATAATCGGCAGATTGAGGTGAGCTTCACTGCAAGAGACCGGAGAACGGCTTTGGATATGGGTTTAAAGAAAGTCTATAAGCATATGCAAAAGGCTTTTAATAAGGCTCAGAAGTACGGTCGATTATCTGGCCGAGCGTATGCTTGAGCTCGCAGATGGCTTTGTCGCTTATCTGTGATCTAATAAGATGAATAAACGGGGAGTAGCCTGCCCATTAATGGGTCTCACATATCGTCATTACGGCCTTCGCGCCCGGTATGTGAGTAATTTTTAAGGCAAGACCATTTACTATTTTCTAAATGGCCAAATATTGACTTTCCACCTCAAAAACCTTCGTTCAGGCATCGTTTTGCCTTGTTATGCCCCATATTGGGGACGTTTTCTTGCTCTTCCGCCTAGCTGGTTGGATAATTTGCGTTTAGATACTTTGCAAGTTGGACGTATGACGCGGTACCGATGGTTGGTCATTGTTTTTGCTAGCACCTTAATGGCAGCAAATGTCAGCGCACAATCTAAAAAAACGTTCACTATCAATGACTTGATTTCCATCTCCTTGGAGTCCAGTCCTCAAGTGTTAGCGGCTCGCGATCAAGCTAAGGCAATTAAAGGGCAGTTGTCGACAGCAAGAGCTATTCCGAATCCGGAGTTTGAGGTGAGTACAGGCCAGCAACGATCTGCTACCGGTCCTTTGACGGTAGGTAATGTTTCATCATGGGCCGTTACTCAGCCATTGGACATGCCTTACACCCGCTTCCCTAGGGTAAATGCTGCCGAGGCAAATTTACGTGCAGCTGAAGCAACGCGTGTTGCTTTTGAAGTTGAGACGATTTCGAGAGTGCAGCAGCGCTTTTATGAACTCATGCGCCGTGAAGCAGAGCAAAAAGCTGCTGAAGAAGATATGAGTCTGACGAAACAGATTCGTGATCGTATGCAAATACGGTATGACGTTGGTGAAACAGCCCGCTTCGAATTGATTCGAGTGCAAACGGAGTTTCTGAATGCGCAAATTACTGCAGAGTCTAGTAAGTTACGTGTGGAGCAGGCTCGTAGTCAGTTACGCCAAGTGGTGGGCCATCAATTGCCTGCAGATTTTACGGTTGTAGCGGAGCAGCCAAAACCTGAGGTCTTGCCATCATTAACTCAATTGTTAAACGAGGTTCAGAGTCAAAGTCCAGAGCTGCAAAAGGCAAAGGCAGAGGTTGAGGCAACGGAATCTAAATTGAGTTTTGAAAAAAATTCACGCTTACCTCGCTTGGCATTTAAGGCATCTCAATACAACGACCCTAACTTCACTGATCGCCTTTATGGTTTGCAAGTGAGTATTCCGATTTGGGACTTTAAGGGTGGTCAGATTGCTGAGGCAGAAGCCAACGCCTCTAAAGCAAAGAATCAATTAAATGCACAAAGCCAAACTTTAGATCAGCAAATGGAAACTGCTTATAAGCTTTATCAAATGACTAGTTACCAAGTCAAAATACTAAGCTCAGAAGTGGTCGAGTTAGCAGCTAGTGCGCGTCGCATTGCTGAAGTTTCTTATCGCTATGGTGAGCGAGGCATGCTCGAGTATTTGGATGCACAAAGAACATTTAGAGCAGCGCGTAATGATTTGATTAAGGCACGTTTTGATTTGGCTTCTGTGGTAACTGAGATTCAGAGATTAAGAGCGAGCCCAGAGTGGCTTGCGAAGATAGAAAGTGGAATGCAATGAACCAAGAGTTAGCAGCCATGCTGAAAAAGGTAAAAGTCTGGAAGACCTTTTTGGTGCGAAAGATTAAATTCCATAAGAAGGAATTATTCGGCCAAATTCTGCAGACCCAGAACCAGTGGTATGCACAAGCCCATCAATGGCTTGAAGAGCACGTGCCTGCCGTTACCGGCCGCTATGACAAATCGCCGCATTGGTTTAAAAAGGGTATGTTTTATCTGCCTTGGTTCTGTGCATTCATCATCATCCTGAATTACTTCAACGTATTTGATAGAAGTCCTGCAGTTAAATCAGTGCAAGACCCGAATATGGTTGTAGTTAATGAAGATTTGCATAAGATGATTGCGGATGGCAAGGTTCAAGTGTCTCCTTTTGTGGAAGAGTTGCGGGCTTCTGGCCGGATTGATTTCAACGAGCGCTTTTTGGCTCGGATTGGCGCGAATGTCACGGGGCGCGTATCTGAGATACTCGCTGTGCCGGGTCAGCAAGTAAAACAAGGCGATATTCTGGCGAAAATTACCTCTACTGAATTAACTCAATCGCAACTAGCTTACTTAAAAGCGAAGAGCGCAAGTCAACTGGCTGATCAAGCCGCTAATCGCGCAAAAATTCTCTATAAAGAGGATGTGATTGCTCTTGCAGAACTGCAAAGGCGCGAAGCCGAGGCGAGTAGTGCTAAGGCAGAGTTTCGTGCTGCGAATGATCAATTAAAAGTTCAGGGGATGGATCAAGCAAACATTGATAAGCTTGCCAAAACTGGTGTGATTGAATCCATTAATAATGTGATTGCCACAATTCCAGGTGAGATTGTTGAGCGAAAGATTAATCGTGGTCAGGTTGTACAACCTTCCGATGCATTATTTACAGTGGCCGATCTGAGCACCCTGTGGGCTGTTTCTGAGGTACCTGAGAGTAACTCCTATCTGATGCAAAAAGGACAAAAGGCTTCGGTCATCATTCCTGCACTTAGAAATCAAGAGATTGAAGGCGTCATTGCCCACGTTGATTCGATCGTAAATCCCCAGACTCGTACAGTGGTCGTTCGTATGGATTTGCCTAATAATAATGGCTCAATTAAGCCTGGTATGTTGGCAACCATGTTGATTGAGAGTCAGCCGGTTGAGAAGTTGGTTGTGCCCTTAGGCGCCATCGTTCGAGAAGATAACCATGACCACGTTTTTGTGAGATTGGATGATGACACTTATCGTATGGTGGCTGTCAAGCTCGGTCCAGAGGGCAAAGGATATCGTCCGGTGATATCGGGTCTCAAAGAGGGTCAAGAGATTGCTATTGAAGGCGCTTATCACTTAAACACAGAGCGTAAGCGTCAGCTGAGTGGTGGATAAGTAGATGATTGAAAGAATCGTTCGCCTCTCGTTACAGCAACGCCTATTGGTGGTGATTATTGCCATCGTATTGCTCGTTGCCGGACTATTGGCTACCAAGCGACTTTCTGTTGATGCGTTTCCGGACGTAACAAACGTGCAAGTCCAGGTTGCCACTGAGGCTCCTGGAAAATCACCAGAAGAGGTTGAGCGGTTTGTCACTATTCCAGTTGAATTGGCGATGACCGGCTTACCAGGTTTAACAGAGATGCGCTCTTTAAACCGTAATAACCTCTCCGTCATTACCTTAGTGTTTACAGAAAAAACGGATATTTACTTTGCTCGTCAATTAGTCACAGAGCGATTAATCGAAGTTGCTTCAAGAATGCCAGTTGGTATCACTCCTGTATTGGCGCCACCATCTACAGGTTTAGGTGAGGTATATCAGTACACCATTGATCATCCATCAGATCGACATCGTGAGCTTTCAGTGGATGAGCTCTCTGATCGTCGTGCAGTGCAAGATTGGATTGTGCGTCCAATGCTGCGCTCTATTCCTGGCGTAGCTGAGATTAATACGCAAGGTGGTTATGCCAGAGAGTATCAAGTCTTAGTAAACCCTGAACGCCTGCGCCACTATCAAATTAGTTTGCACGAGGTCTACCAAGCGCTTGCCAGAAATAATGCCA
Source organism: Polynucleobacter yangtzensis (assembly GCF_027924165.1). NCBI lineage: Bacteria > Pseudomonadati > Pseudomonadota > Betaproteobacteria > Burkholderiales > Burkholderiaceae > Polynucleobacter > Polynucleobacter yangtzensis. Next base: position 1,450,558 of record NZ_AP026973.1, on the reverse strand, counting down.
ACTCTGGTGGCGGTCAGTTGCCAACGTATGCAGAGCGCTACCTGATTCGTGGCTTAGGCTTAATTACTAAGCCAGAAGATATTGGCAAGATTATTCTAAAAGAAGTGAAGGGTATTCCGGTATACGTGAAGAACGTAGCCGAAGTGACAATTGGTAGCGAGATTCGTCAGGGTGCTGCTATTAAGAATGGTTACACGGAAAGTGTTGCCGGCATCATTCAAATGATCCGCGGCGGAAATGCTAGAGATGTAGTTAATCGCATCAAACTCAAAGTTGAAGAGATTAACGAAGGTAAGTTGCTTCCTGATGGCTTGCAGATCGTGCCCTTCTACGACCGTACTGATTTGGTGAATGCTGCCATGTTCAACGTGGCAAAAGTACTGGTTGAAGGCGTGATTCTGGTAATTATTTTGCTATTCCTCTTCTTGGGGGATGTGCGCTCATCTCTGATTGTGGTTGCCACGCTGCTGCTCACGCCATTGCTTACTTTCTTGGTCATGAATCGTTATGGCATTTCAGCGAACCTGATGTCCCTAGGCGGCCTTGCCATTGCGATCGGCATTATGGTGGACGGCTCTGTAGTGGTAGTAGAGAACACCTTCGCGAAATTGGGAGAACGTCTTAAAGGGGGTGAATCTAAAAACAGGATTATCTTAGAAGCAGCATCCGAAGTCGGTAAACCCGTACTCTTTGGTGTGGGCATCATCATTCTGGTCTTTATGCCACTACTCTCACTTGAGGGTATGGAAGGCAAGATGTTTGCCCCGATGGCAATTACGATTGCTATCGCCTTAACTATCTCATTGATTCTGTCATTCACGCTATCACCTGTCTTATGCTCCTACATCTTGAAGGGCGGCGGCGAGGATGACACCAAGATTGTTAAAAAAATGCGCGCTCCGTACGAGCGTTGGTTGCATTGGTGTTTAGCTAACCCTAAATTGGTGGTCAAACGCGCCATCATTGCTCTTGGAATTAGCTTGGTTGGGTTTGTCATGCTGGGTAAGGCCTTTATTCCGGTGATGCAAGAGGGCTCGATTACTCCTGTAATTGTTCGTGCGCCAAACATCTCTTTGGACGAGTCTATTAAATTAGAGTTCGAAGCGATTAAACGCATCATGACTATTCCTGGTGTCGAAATGGCTGTTTCTCGACTTGGTAAAGGCGAGTCTCCTGCAGATCCAGGCCAGCCGAATGAGTCGGATCCGATCGTGACTCTCAAGCCCTTAGGTGATAGAGATTTAAGCCAGGAAGAAATTGCTCAACAAATTCGTGAAAAGCTCAAAACCTTACCCGGAATTGAATTAGCAATCTCCCAACCAATTGCAGCTAGGGTAGATGAGATGGTGTCAGGTGTGCGCTCACAAGTAGCGGTCAAAATCTTTGGTGATGAATTACCTGTCTTGCAAAAACTCGGCTCGCAGATTGGTCAAATCCTAACCAAGATGAAGGGTAGCAATGACTTACGTATTGAGCAGGCGTCTGGTCAGAACTATCTCAACATCAAAATTGACCGTGATGCGATTGCACGCTACGGTATCAATGTTTCCGATGTGAATGAAGTTATTGAAACGGCTATCGGCGGTAAGCAGGCCAGTACTATCTATGAGGGAGAGCGTCGCTTCCCATTGGTGCTGCGCTATCCAAGTCCTTACAGAAATAATATTGACGCCATTGAGAATATTATTTTGCATTCTCCGGATGGTGCCCAAGTATTGATGCGTGACTTGGCTGAAATTTCCTTGGTTGAAGGTCCAGCCCAAATCTCCCGCGAGTCTGGTAAGCGTCGCTTGGTTGTTGGCGTGAATGTGGAAGGACGCGACCTTGGTGGCTTTGTAAAAGAAGCCCAAGAGCTGATTGCCAAGAATGTGGAATTACCCCAAGGCTATACCTTGCAATGGGGTGGTCAGTTTGAAAACATGCAAAGAGCGATGGCTCGCCTGATGGTCATCATTCCTTTGACGGTTTTGGCCATATTCTTCTTATTGTTTATGTTATTTAAGTCGATTCGCTTGGCAGGCCTCATTATTTTAGTTCTGCCATTTGCTTCGATTGGTGGCGTGTTTGGTTTATTTATTACAGGTGAGTACCTCTCTGTACCAGCAGCGGTAGGATTCATTAACTTATGGGGTATCGCCGTGCTGAATGGTGTGGTGCTGATCTCCTTTATTAAGCAGTTACGTGAAGATGGTTACAGTATGGAAGATGCGCTCCTTCATGGTTGCGGTCACCGGTTTAGACCGGTCATGATGACTGCATCAGTGGCGATGTTGGCATTGGTACCAATGTTGTTCTCAGGCGGTCCTGGATCAGAGGTCACTCGCCCTCTGGCAGCTGTGGTGATTGCGGGATTGATCACCTCAACGGCACTCACTTTATTAGTGTTACCTGTTCTATATAGATGGTTTGAAGACAAAGAGGTGGAAGCATGATGGAAGTCAAGGCGGTTATTCGCCCCAGTAAATTACCTGCTTTACGAACAGCTCTGATGGAGACTCCTGGATTTCCGGGAATGACGGTCGCTAAGGTGGAGGGTTGTAGTGCGCCATCTAAAACCAGTAAAGCAAATATCAAAGATGAATTAACTGACTACTCAGCAAAAGTACGAGTAGAAATTATTTGTAATGATGAAGTTGCTGAAGTGCTGATGGATCGAATTGTGACGGTATGTCAGACGGGACAAGTGGGGGATGGCGTAGTTTGGTGTACTCCAGTACCAAAAGCATTCTTTATTGCTAAATCAACTGCCTGAGTTAGCTAAAAAGGTCAGCTAACCAGGTTAAGCCAAACCTAGGATTTAATGATTGCTAATGCATCCTTAAAGGATTCATTAGAGGCGTTTCCTAGCCATTCAAAGGCTAGCATCTCAGTAGTAAGAAGTGTTGCTCCAGACGAGCCAAGGCGATGAAGGGCGATATCTCGATCCAGGGATCTACGTGACCCAACCGCATCTACCAAAATAGAAACTTTGAAGTTCTGCCGCACTAACTCTAGGGCGGTTTGCATTACACATACGTGTGTTTCACATCCGGCAAGAATCAGATGCTCTCTATTTTTAGATAGCGCATTGATGAGCCCATCCTGGCAAGCATCAAAGCGATCTTTTGCAACGGTGGTTTTACATAACTTGGTGATTACATCAACGTTATGCCCCAGACTTTGCGGGCTTTGTTCGGTGCCAACAATATGAATATTTAGAAGTTTGGCGATTTTAGCGATCTTGATGCATTGCTTAAGAACCTCTTCTCCTTGATGTATGACAGGCATTAATCGACTTTGTAAGTCGATTAAAACCAGGGTAGAACGATTTGGATTTATCTTCACCATCTATTTTGCAATCAAGAGTCTCTCGAGGGGCTAACGCTTTGGAATAATGGTGTGATCAGAGAAGTTGGTTGCCGGCGGCAACCAACTAAGCTAGATGCGAAAAATGCTTAAATTACTTCACTAATAAGACAGGTTGCTTTGCTGAGCTAGAAACGCGCTGAGCAACGGAGCCAACTAGAACATCTAAGATGCCGCTGCGACCCTTAACGCCCATCACAATCATGTCAACTTTGTCCTTGTTGGCTAAGGCAATGATCTCTTCTGAGATTTGACCGCGCTTAATAGCCATATTGTGCTTAACCTTGGCAGCATCCAATACTTTCTGCGCTGGTTTTAATTCTTTTTCGCTGACTTCACGTAGGTAATCATCCACTACGCTTTTGGCTACGAATTGCTTAACGTGGCCAAGACCAATGTCATCGTGGACGCTGACTAGGGTCACCGTTACAGGGCTGCGGGAATTCTTAGCCATTTTGGCCACATATTTAGCGGCATTCAAAGAGGATTTAGAACCATCCACAGGAAGTAGTACTTTCATTTTTAACCCTTTCGTTATTTATGAATTCTTTACTCAGTTTAAGTTAAATATAGAGTGCCTACAATGGTTTCAGGCTATCTTATGACCTGTATGGCCGAACAATTGATTCAAGGCCAAAGGAATCCTTCTTTTCTTCTAATTCTTCGATCTGTTTGCGAAGTTTGGTGACTTCCCTGCAGCTCAGCTTTCTGAGTTTTTTGGAGTCAATGCCATAAGTGTCGACAAGGCGCCTACGGCGAGCACTGCAGATCTGAAATCGAATAATCCAGAACAAAGCAAATAATGCCGGAGAGAGTAGTAAAAACAAAATTGTCATAAGTTCATCTTATGCCTATTTTTATGGCGTGTCATAGAAATGAGCGTTTGATAAATTCACTCAAGAATTTACATAGAGTTCTGTTTGCCCAGTAAATGCTGGCTGAGTAGTTTGGTCGCTGGGGAATGGTTAATCCCCGCCTTGGTTGCTACTAATAAGTTGCGTTTTGCCCACGCATCTTCTAATTGAACTGCCTTCAAGCCCATAGCCTTAATTTGAGCGGCGCAGGCCTGGATAGGTAATGCGCCAATGCCCAAATTGACAGCAATCATTTGGCACATCGCATCGTAGCTACGCACCTGAATCCGTAAACTCATTTGCTTACCCAGCCTCTCGGCGCTGCGAGATGTTAGCTCCAGGAGAGAGCTGCCCCGATTCAGTCCTACAAAATCATATTGAAGACACTCTTCAAATGAAATGTTTTTTCTTTTGCTTAAGGGGTGATCTTTGCTACAAGCAATGACTAATTGGTCTTTGCCCATAATGTGCGTTTCTAATCCGGTGGTTATAGGGCCTTCAGCAAAAACACCAATATCAGCAATGCCATCCATGAGTGCTCTCACGATGTCACCGCTGAGTTGCTCTTCCACCTCAACTTGTATTTCTGGGAAGTCTTTTAAAAAGCTTGCTAAAGCTGATGGCAGAAACTCCGTTAGAGCAGACATATTGGCCCAAAGTCTCACATGACCTTTGACGCCTTTGGAATATTCACCCAACTCATTACTCAATTGTTCAAAACCCTGAAACAAGCGCAGAGCATGCTGCATGACTGCATGACCTGCATGTGTCAGCGTAACCCCTTTGACCGATCGATCCAGGAGAGCTATGCCGACCGTTTCTTCAAATTCAGATATCCGTCTACTGGCTGCTGAAAGGGCTAGGTTGCATTCACTTGCGCCCTTGGTAATGCTGCCAGATTGAACAATGGCGCAGAATAGCTTGAGGGTAACAAAGTCGACTCTGGCGGGGTTTAGCGGGGATTTCATGGGGTAATTCTACCCATACCTTCGCAAAATGAGAAGGATATGCCCATAAATAGCAATTTTCAGCCTTTATGAAGAAGGGTAAATTGTCATAAAAGCAATTCAGGGGAATGTATGGAGCCGTTAGCAAAGTTAAAGGTCGTTGAGATGGGGCAGCTCATTGCTGGACCATTTGCCGCAAAAACCTTGGCGGATTTTGGAGCTGATGTCATTAAGATCGAGCCGCCCAAGGTTGGTGATGCTTTGCGTAAATGGCGACTGTTAAAAGATGGCACATCAATTTGGTGGCAGGTGCAATCACGCAATAAGCGTTCACTCTCTTTAGACTTAAGAGAGGCAGAAGCTCAAGACATTGTCAGAACCCTGTTAAAAGAAGCGGACGTATTAATTGAAAACTTTCGCCCTGGAACATTAGAGGGTTGGGGTCTTGATCCAGAAAAATTACTCGAGCTCAATCCTAAACTCATTGTTCTGCGTATTAGCGGTTACGGTCAGACTGGCCCTTACAAAGATAAGCCTGGATTTGGTGTTGTAGCAGAAGCCATGGGTGGCTTACGTCATCTCACCGCTGAGCCTGGCAGAGTTCCAGTCCGCGTAGGCATCAGTATTGGCGATACCTTGGCATCCTTGCATGGTGTGATTGGTATTTTGTTAGCACTGCAAGAGCGACACATTAGCGGCAAAGGTCAAATCATTGATATCGCTTTATATGAGGCAGTCTTTAACTGTATGGAAAGCTTGCTGCCCGAGTACAGTGCTTTTGGTGAAGTGCGCCAGGCTGCTGGCAGTGCCTTGCCGGGCATTGCGCCAACTAATGCCTATCAATGCGCTGATGGCGGTTACGTATTGGTTGCTGGTAACGGCGACAGTATTTTTAAGCGCCTCATGACAGTCATCGGTAGGGATGACTTAGGTAATGATCCGCAACTAGAAAATAACGATGGTCGCGTTAAACGTGTGGCTGAGTTGGATCAGGCAATTGGTGAGTGGACCAAGACAGTCAGCACTACTAAGGCATTAGAGATGCTCGATTCCGTTGCAGTTCCTGCCGGCAGAATTTATACCGTTGCTGATATCGCTAGCGATCCTCATTACAAAGCCAGGGGAAACATTCAGACTATTCAGATGCAAGATGGAACTAAGGTGGATGTGCCTGGAGTTATTCCTAAGCTGTCTCGCACTCCAGGATCGATTAAGACACTTGCCCCAGATATCGGTCAGAACACTGATGAGATTCTAAAAAGCATTGGACTCACAAATGATCAAGTCGCTTCCTTAAAAGAGCGCGGCATAGCATTTACGAAGTAAAGAAAAACTAAGAAAACAAAAATAAAGTAAAAAAGAAAAAATAACTAAAGAGAATAAGCAAAGAAAAAAGCAAAGAGAAAAGCAAAGAGAAAAAATGACCAGAATTTATTTTAATGACGTAGTAATGAGGGATGGCTTGCAGATTGAAGCTAACTTTGTGCCAACAGACGATAAGGTGAAGTTGGTTGATGAGTTGAGCGAATGCGGATTTGCCAAAATTGAGGTGACCTCATTTACTTCGCCTAAGGCAATTCCGATGCTGCGTGATGCAGAGGAGGTGATGGGTCGTATAAAGCGGGTGCCAGGAGTGGAGTACACCGTTTTGGTGCCCAATTTAAGAGGTGCAGAGCGCGCCTTTGAGTCGAAGGCTGATGAATTTAATCTCGTTATGTCGACTTCGGAGACGCATAACCTCGCCAATCTGCGAATGGGTAGAGAGAAAAGTTTTGCAGGGCTTGCCGAAGTGATTAAATATGTTGATGGCAGAACACCAATCAATGTTTCACTATCGACATGCTTTGGTTGCCCTATGGAAGGTGAAGTTCCTCAAGTTGTGGTTGAGCAATTTGCACAACGCTTTGCTGATCTAGGTGTAAGAGGGCTGACGATTTGCGATACAACGGGCATGGCCAATCCCGATCAAGTTAAAAAGATGAGTGAGGTATTGCAAAAACGTTTTCCTAATTTGCAACTGACTTTGCATTTCCATAACACCAGAGGCATGGGCTTAGCCAATGTTCTAGCCGCAGTGCAATCTGGCATTGTGCGCTTTGATGGTTCCTTAGGCGGTCTGGGTGGATGCCCATATGCACCGGGAGCAAGTGGCAATATCTCTAGTGAAGATGCCATTCATATGCTTGATGCGATGGGCTATGACACTGGAATGAATATTCCTAAGTTATTGCAGCTTGCTAAAGAGTTGCCAAGGATTGTCGGGCATGAGGTACCAGGCCAGGTTGCTAAGGCGGGTAGCACTTATACATTACATCCAGAGCCAAGCTACGTAGATGAATTACGTCGTACTCAATAAGCAGAAGGAATAAATCATGATTGACCATTTAGATCACTTAGTACTCACTACCGCAAAGGAGGCGGAGTGCGTCGATTTTTATACCCGTGTTATGGGAATGAAACTGGAATCTTTTATTGGCGGTACTCCACCAGTAGAGCGTAAGGCATTTAAGTTCGGCAATCAAAAGATCAACTTGCATATCAAGGGTAAAGAGTTTGAGCCCAAGGCTGATATTCCAACACCTGGAGCATTGGATCTTTGTTTTATTGCTGATCGCCCACTTACGCAAGTGATTGAAAAGCTCAAAGCTGAAGCTTGGCCAATCATCGAGGGCCCCGTGATCCGTACCGGAGCAACACAAAAGATTAACTCTGTGTATGTGCGCGATCCCGATCAAAACCTCATTGAAATTTCTGAGCTTATTTAATCATGACCAACCACTCGAATACAGAGCCTGAAAAGGAAAGTCCTAAGACAGAAGAGTTAGGACAAGAGCAAGCAGATACCCCTGACCAGCACGGTGAAAATCAACAAAGCTCGTATAGCTCCAGAAAAGCGGGTAAGAGTAAGCGTGAAATCATGGAGGAGCTATCCCGCGCGCGCTTTCCTTGGGACGAATAAACACCAACTCCCTGTAGAACAATATAATCAGTTGATAAAGAAATTACCTAAAAAATACTACAAAAGGGACGAAACAAATGAGCAATAAATTAAAAGTAGGCTTTATTGGCCTAGGCATCATGGGTCAAAGCATGGCAGGGCACTTGTTGGCTGCTGGTCACCCTTTACATGTATTTAATCGCTCAAAAGCCAAGACCAATGATTTGGTTGCTAAAGGCGCTAAGTGGTTTGACACCATTGGCGATCTTGCTGCTGAGTCTGATGTCATCATCACGATGGTGGGTTACCCATCCGATGTAGAACAAGTTTATTTTGGCGCTGGCAATATTTTGGATCGCGCCAAGAATGCCTATCTCATCGATATGACAACTTCTAGCCCATCTCTAGCAAAGAGAATTGCAGAAGAAGCAGAAAAGCGTGGTTGCCATAGTTTGGATGCACCAGTTTCTGGTGGAGACATCGGTGCACGTAATGCCAAACTTTCCATCATGGTGGGTGGCAAGCAGGCAGACTTTGATGCAGTACTACCAGTTCTCAAAATCATGGGCACCAATGTAGTGTTACAGGGTGGTCCTGGTGCGGGGCAACATACCAAGATGTGTAATCAAATTGTGATCGCTGGAACCATCATGGGTGTAGCTGAAGGTCTGGGTTACGCCAAATCAGTAGGCCTCAATCCCGAAACGGTAATGGAATCCATCGGCGGCGGTGCTGCATCTGGCTTTCAGTTGCTCAATCTAGGCGCGAAGATGATTGTTGGTGATTACGCTCCCGGCTTCTATGTAGAGCATTTCTTAAAAGACTTAGGCATTGCTCTAGAAGAGGCTGATAAGGTCAAGCTGGAATTGCCAGCATTAGCCTTGGCCAAAAAACTCTACGATGAATTAGTTGCCAAAGGTTGCTCACGCGATGGAACGCAAGTGATCTATACGAGATACATTAAATAAAAATCCTTAGAAGCAGAAAAAACAAAAGCCCCTGAATGAAAGTTCAAGGGCTTTTTCAATTCGTTTATATAAATTCGATGATGCTAAGTTTATTGGTGGTATCGGTATTCCTGAGTCTTGCCGCCATAACCATAACTAGTAGCCCTCACATCCTGAACGTAGATATAACTTTCTTCATGAAGGCTGCCTAGGATTCGTTCGAAGCCTGAAAATGCTTCTTCAATGTACTGAGCTTTCTCATCCTTGGTATTAGTTTCATCGGTAACCTTAATATCGAAGTAAAAACTACTCTTATCTTGCTCGCTTAAAGGTTTGCCCCCTACAAACCAGTAATCAGGATCTACGTAATCAATCGCAATCGAGGTTACTTCCTTTTTCTTACCCAATATCCGATGGGTAAGATCTAGCAATAGTTCATTAATTGCTTTGGTGGTAGCAATATTCTTTTGCCCACTGACTTTCACATTCAAAATTGGCATGACCTTCTCCTTTGATAAACAACAAATAAAACAACAGAAAAGCAAACAACGGAACAACAAAAACTAGATAAAAGATAACAAAATAAGTTAGCTATGCAACTATTAAGGAAATAAAAAAGCCCCAACTACTTCAAGGCAGAGCTAATTCCACGTAGCTGTCCAACAACTTCTTCAAAATGATCACTACCTAATTCTTTCTTAAGGCGCTTAGTAACGGCACCACTGGCAGCATTGATGGCGTCTTTCATATCAGAGGCTTTCTTGGTCGGATGGATTTCTTGCTCACGACCATCTCTCTCAGAGGCTATGCGCTTTACTAGCCCCAAACGTTCTAAACCATCTAATCCTCTAGTAGCAGTAGGGCGACTGATATTCATCTGTGCAGCCAATTCACTTTGCAATTGCGGCGCTTTATCTAAAACCACCCTCAACAAAAATGCCTGGGAAGGGGTTAAGCCGAATGGCTTGAATGCAGCAGTCCATTCCCTCTCTAGCTGACGGGCTAGGCTGGTGGTATTGAAGTAGAGGCATTGTTCAAACATAAGAGCAGTGTAATACCAAATTGTTAGCTATGCAACTAAATAATTAATATAGATATTTATTGTCAATCAAAGAGAGAGGCTAATTGATAATCATTCCGTCAATCCCGAGTAATTTCGTGATGTATTCAGTCTAGCCATCCTAAGGGCGCATACTTGAGAAATGAATAAAGAATTAACAGTAATGAGAATTTGTTTATTAGCCGCATCATTGGGTTTGTTTGGCTTGGCTAGTGCAGCAACTCCGCAAGAGCTTTTAAAGACCTATGAGTCTCAGTCTGGCAAAGCATCTCCAGCCAGGGGCGAGCAATTTTTTAATGCCAAGCATGGTAAAGAGTGGAGTTGTGCTTCTTGCCACGAAAACCCGCCCAATCACGATACTAAGCACATTGTTACTGGCAAGGTAATCAAGCCTTTGTCACCTAATGCCAATCCAGCACGTTTTACTGACGAAGCTAAAGCAGATAAGTGGTTTAAGCGCAACTGTAATGATGTTCTAGGGCGTGACTGTACCGCTCAAGAAAAGGCGGATGTTCTTGCCTGGCTAATGACTATTAAATGAGGCATTCATGAAAAACTTCTTTACATTAATGTTTGCTTTTTTGATGACTGTTCCAGCCTTTGCGGCAAAGATGCCTATGCCATCAGATATGCCTAAATCCTATGAAGCTGAATGTGCCAGCTGTCACATGGCTTATCCGCCAGGACTTTTGAGTGAAAAGAGTTGGCAAAATGTCATGAGCAGTCTGAATAAACACTTTGGCACCGATGCAAGTCTTGATGCAAAAGATCAAAAAGAAATCTCTGTCTGGCTGCAAAAGAATGCCGCCACTAAGCAAAAATATAATGTAGTAGCCCCAGAAAATCGCATTACCAAAACTTCTTGGTTTATTCGTAAGCATGATGAGATCAAAGCCGATGTTTGGAAGAGGGCGGGCGTTAAAAGCCCAGCTAACTGTGGAGCCTGTCACACCACTGCAGCTGAAGGTATCTTTAGTGAAAAGAATATATCGATACCCGGCAAATGAGCAATAAACAAACCATCTTGGTGTGGGATATCCCCACGCGTGTTTTTCATTGGCTGCTAGTAATTTGCTTTGCAGGAGCGTGGCTTACTTCTGAGAGCGAGCGCCTGCAGATGATTCACTATGCGTTTGGCTATTCTGCTTGTGCTTTGGTGCTCTTCAGATTGTTCTGGGGAATAATGGGTACAAGATACGCGCGCTTTACCCAATTTCTCAAGGGCCCAGCAGAAATGATGAAGCACGCTAAGGGCCTTTTGAGCGGTGATCAACACAGCACCCCTGGGCATAACCCAGTAGGCGGAATTGTGATGGTCGGCCTCATGCTATTGATTCTATTAATAGGTCTCACTGGCTACTTCAGTGTGAAAGAATTTTTAGGCGACTTAATGGGTGAAGCGCATGAAGCAATTGCCAGCCTAGCTTTAGCAGTAGTTGTGGTTCACGTTGCCGCTGCGATCATTATGAGCTTGCTCCAAAAAGAGAATCTAGTGAGATCTATGGTGACAGGTAAAAAGCAGGGCCTGCCAGAAGAGGCGATTCGGTTTCCTCAGTATTTGATCGGGCTCTTGCTTGTTCTAGGCTCTATCTACTGCTTTTATATGATCCTGACAGGAGCTGTTCCTAGTCTTACTCAGTAAGATCTACGGCAATAGGCTACCAGTAGGTATATCTGCTATATGGCGATATCACCTCAAGAGACAAAGCCACCAAATAGGCATAGAATTAAGAAATGAGAAAGATATGTATCGCTCTTTGCCTAAGCCTATTTGCCAGCTTGATTCATGCGGCAGTGATGCCTATTGAGCAACCCGTTTCTCAATCATCGGTTTCCCAAACCCATCATCAGGTTGCTGCGGTTGATAACTCTGCCCATCATTGTGATGATGTGGCTAGCAATGCATCGGATAGCAATAGTAAGCAGCCTTGTCATGGCGATAGTTATCAATGCTGCTTAGGATTGGTATTTATTTCCCCCTTTGCAGTAATGGCTCCTGCGGATTTCAATGCAATACCAGTCTCTAGCTATTCTTCATTGGCACTTCAGCCGATGATCAGCTACATCTATAAACCTCCAAAATCCTAAGCTCTTTTTTGCATTACGCATGAGCTTGATTTGTGATGTCAAATCACACACTTATTTTGGAGAAATACAATGAACATGACTCACTACATGGAGTTATTGGCTGTTAACCAGCCTTGGAATTTAATTATCTTTATGGCCATCCCAGTCATTCTGGCGGAGACCTTAGCTATTACAGAGTTGTACTTACTGTTTACCCGAAAGTTTGATGGGGCTGTCTATTACCTCAATCGATTTGCTGGTATTGCAGTAGGTATCTACTTTGTTGGCATCATTTACTACATCGTAGCTAATGCCATCATCCCCATTACTAAGGCAGGTGAGTGGAGAACGATCATTGACGTAATTGCCGTATTTACTTATGTCATTGCTGGTCTTCCATTAATTTGGATTGCCTTACAAGAGCTAGGTCTTGTAAATAAAGCACTTGATCAAATGGGTAAGCTCAAAATTCATGCGATATGTGTAGCTCTATTCTTGGTATTTGGGCATATCGCCATGATTGCCGGTATGGCTGACCCTAGTATTCTTGGCTATAAGGGTGCGGGCACTCATCAAATGAGCGGGTCCAATGACTACGAGCATTGTGATCCTGCAATGCACCAACAGATGATGGGCGATCATCAAAAAATGATGAATGGAAGTGCGCCTTCTTCTCCAATGCCTATGGGAAACCAAAGCCATAAGCACTAATAGCAAGGTGCTCCGATGGGAGTTAAATAACAAGATTGCTTAATAGGGCCCTCGAATGAAAGTTCGGGGGCTTTTTTCTAGCTAGTACGACTACCCATCTTTTTTTTGTGGAAAAGTCTAGCCTTGATTAAGATATATTGTTTTTGATTCATTGATAAAAATAGGAGAACACATGAACCGCGAACTATTTGAAAAAGGCTTAAAAACACGTAAAGAAGTTTTGGGTGCTGAGTATGTAGAGACTTCATTAAAAAATGCAGATGACTTCAATATGCCAATGCAAGAATTGGTCACAGAGTACTGCTGGAATGAGATCTGGAATCGTCCTGGGCTTGAGAGAAAAACACGTAGCTTCTTGAATTTAGCAATGATTGCCGCCTTGAATCGTCCGCATGAATTAAAATTACATGTTCGTGGCGCTATTAACAATGGCATTACCAAGGAAGAAATTCGAGAGGTATTTATGCAAGTAGCCATTTACTGTGGCGTACCTGCGGCTATTGATAGTTTCCGTGTGGCTAAAGAGGTCTTTAAAGAGATGGGAATCTAATGAAGCCTGTAGTTTTAGGGCTATTGTTGGTAGTAGTGGTTGTTCTTTCTGGATGCGCACATCTATATAAAACGCAAATTCATGATGTCGTCTATTTGTCAGACTCTCAATTTGCTCAGATTCCTGATGGGGATGTGCGTGTCAATAGTGCAAGTGGTAAGCCTTATGTAATCACTCAACAGCATTTCCAGAACCTTCTGGCAGTTAGAAATAAGATCGTACCTGTACAAGGGCAATATATGCAAATTGCCCTGGTTGATTCAGATTTTCATACCTTGCTATTGCTATCGCATGATGGCAAAAGTTATGTAGCGATGAGTTTTGATTTTCTCAATATCTTTGGAGCTGATGAAGAGTCTTTGGCCGCCGCCATGAGCCATCAATATGCCCATATAGCCGCTGGCGATAATGCTGATGTTCAGGATAGTAGAGAAGTAAAATATTTCGTGACTAAAGAAATTGTCAGCACCGGGGTGTCTCTTTTTGCAACTGCTGCTGGTGGGTATGGTGCGGGCGCTGCAATTGATGAGGCAAAGCGTGTTCAGGATAAAGGGATTGAAGATCAGGTAAATCCTTTGGGTATGAAGTGGCTGATAGATGCCTCTTACTCACCATGTGGTTTCTTGAAGATTCAATATGTTATAGATAAAAATTCTGCCGTTTCTAGTGCACTTACTTATTTATATACACACCCTGGAATTGGTGATCGCGTGAAGCTGGCAAATCAGTACTTAAAAGAAAATAAGCTTGAGTGCAATAACCTAACGCCTGACCCATCAGCGGGTATTGTCGGTAAATCCGGCCGACTTTCTCAGCAATAATATTAGGCAATTGTCGGAATATATTATTGAGTAGTGGTATCGGAAAATTTAAAGTGTTTCCCCCTGAAGTCGCCTTTAAAACTGCGAAATGTGATAATTGAGTTAGTTAAAATTAACTACATTAATGCCAAGCCGTCTTACTTAGAAAAGGAATTCTCATGAAAGCGAAATTATTAAGTGTTTTAGCAGCTCTTATCCTGGCTGCTTGTGCTACCCCAGTGACTCAACAAGAAATTGCGCAAGCTAAGTTTTCGTCTCAACCAAATCAGGCTGCAATAGACAAAGAAGTGAATACTTATATCAAGTCTGCTGTAAATAATCCTGAAATGGCAACAAAAGAATGTTCTCCTCCACGTAAGGCATGGGCTAGGGCAATTGCTTTTGAGAAGCCAAAATTTGGCTGGATGGTAGTGTGCGATGTTAAGGCAAAGGATCGCTCTAGCGGTGATACCACCATGAAAACCTATATGTTCTTGTTTACAGCTGACGGAAATTACACCTATGATCCTTCCTCATTCACAAACATCAACAACAATGTGCAGTTTTTGGATCTGATTAAGTAAGTTGCTTCAGTTAATCAAATAAAACCACCCCTGGGTGGTTTTATAGTTTATAAAGTTAGAGAAACATACTTGGGAGACTCCAATGGTTTGGTTTTATCTCGCTATTGCCATAGCGGCAGAAGTTATGGCAACTACTGCCCTCAAATTTAGTGAAGGCTTTGCTAAAATAATGCCATCTGCACTTGTGGTGGTGGGATATGCTGGGGCATTTTATTGTTTATCAAAGGTGCTCAATCAAATCCCCATTTCTATAGCTTATGCGATTTGGTCTGGTGCAGGTGTTGCGCTTGTGGGTATCGTAGGATGGATTTGGTTAGGGCAAAAACTAGATGCTGGGGCCTTGATTGGAATTGGATTAATCATTGCTGGGGTATTGGTAATTAATATCTTTTCCCAGTCGGTGGCGCATTAATTTTATTTGCCTAATTTGAGAAGATTTTGAAAAAATTTCTTGAGCTTTCAGATGATCAAATCAGACAAGTGTTTGATATCTGCAGAAATTTGGGGATTTGTGGTGCAGTTTTTGTAGCTGCCGAGTGGCAGCTTTCTCAAATTCAATCGATATCATCAATGATTGACGTTTTTAATGCGCTAGTTTTTGTGCTTCTAATCTTTGTTGGTATTTGGTTATTTTTGATAAATCAAATCCAAGTATTTAGAAAGCTTAAAGATGGCAAAATTTTTGGGGTGAAGTTGTCATTGCTTGGCCATATCTATAACTTAGTAGCTGTTACCCTCATTGTTTCTATCTTCTTGCATTGAATCACGCGGTAAACCGAAAAATCACATAACTAGGCCTTGCTTATCCTTGAGCTCACGGCCATCTAGCGTAAACCATCCCCACCCAGTCGGCGTTCACAAGATTGACGATAGTCGCTAATTGAGGCCATACATTTATACTTGCCAAAAAGCCCATCTAAAGGTAGCTGTATGAGCGTATGTATAGTATGGCTATTCCACGCTCATTTTAAAATGTCATGATTAAAATTCTCACTCTTATGGTTTTTGTTGTATCGATATTGAGTGCATGTGCAACCTCAGTTTCGGTTCACTCAAGGCCTGCGGGGGCATTAATTAGCAGTAAAAATCAGAACTTAGGTATTTCGCCAGTTCGCATCAGCTTAGATTCTGAGATTGGTCAATCTTTTCAAAAATCTGGAGAAGGTTGTTATGAGGCTCCTTCATTCACAGCGCATTGGGCTAGCGGAGCTGTAGCCTCATCTCCTGAGTCACTCTTATGTCGTGGGCGTGACGGTAATTACAAAATATTTATTAGAAGACCGGCCAATGCGCCAGGCCTCAAAAAGGATCTTGCAGCTGCAAATACCCCAGAAGCAGTTATGGCAAGAAGGCGGGAATTCATGATGGAGAATCATTTGGGCGGATCAAACTACGTAGATAATGACAATCCTGACATGCCATCAAATGTAGTGTCTCTTGACGATCTCGAAAACCTGGGGCGCGAGTGGAAGGAGCGGGATTCAATCCAGGTTGGGCCAAGTAATTGATAGGTCTAATTGTTAAAAGAAAAAAGCCACCCGAAGGTGACTTTTTTATAACTTGAAGGTTGGGCGAGCTTGCCTTCGTCGAAACATCGTTTTCGAACTCGCGTACATCGGATTTCCAAAGTGCAGTTACCCTTGCGAATGGCTCCTACAAAGGCGATTTGATAATAAGTAAGCTTTTGTAGCTAAAGTAGAGTAAAATACAAACAGCGATTTTCAAGCTAATAGTGTTGTTGTACTAGTAATTAATACCGCAGTTCTGCGATAGTTCTTTTTAGCATCTCCCCCGCCATTCTTGAGTTTCGCCCCATTCGGGGCATTGCCCCTTTTTATATTTTTTAAGGAATAGTCAATTATGGCAAACGGAATTGTGAGATGGTTTAACGACGCTAAAGGCTTCGGCTTTATTACTCCTGAACTCGGCGGCGAAGATTTATTTGCCCATTTTTCAGCAATTAACAGCAGTGGTTTCAAGTCATTAGCTGAAGGTCAAAAGGTGACTTTTGATATTACTACTGGCCCTAAAGGCAAGCTAGCATCCAATATTCAGCCTGTTTAAATCAGGAGCAAATGCCAGGCAGAAATTATTTGCCTGGTCCAAAGCCCAGTCATGCTGGGCTTTTTATTTTTATTAAGGATGTTAAATGGCAAAAGAAGAGTTGCTTGAAATGGAAGGTCTTGTTGACGAAATTCTGCCAGATTCTCGTTATCGAATTACATTAGATAACGGCCATAAGCTTATTGCCTATACAGCGGGAAGAATGAAAAAGAATCACATCCGTATATTGGCTGGAGACAAGGTTTCTTTAGAGGTCTCACCCTATGACTTGAGCAAAGGCCGCATTACATTTAGACACCTTGAGAAGAAGCAATCTTTTGCTAGTGCGCCGAAGAGGCGATATTGATATCGTAAAGATTAAAGCCGTAAGTTCAATTTATATTTGCAAAGAATCCCAGGTGCGGGTCGATAACGCCCCGGCAGTCAAGAAATACTAAAACCACCTTCAGGTGGTTTTTCTTTGATCGCTTATTGCAACCATAAGTTATCGACATATGCCATGTAGCCAAAAGAAAAGGGACCATATTGCTGCAGTGCATATTTTATTGCTGGCATGTCTGTTGGGTAGAGGCTTAGTGACCGCATAAATAGGGCGACTTTTCCCTGTATGATATTGCGAAATATTTGGGGAAATTTTTATGAAAAATATAGCTAAAGCATTTGTATTAATTGGCGGGCTTTTTGGCGTTTCTTTTGTTCACGCTCAACAGGCTGCTACGCTGTATGAGAATGTCCGCGTGTTTAATGGGACCGCCGATAAGCTAAGCGCACCAACCAATGTCCTGGTTGTTGGCAATACCATTAAAACTATATCCAGCAAGCCAATTGAAATTCCACAGGGCATAGTTGCCACCCGTATTGCTGGTGATGGTCGTACTTTAATGCCTGGTCTTATAGATGCTCATGCTCACTTGTATCTCGGTGTGCCTCAAAGCCTGCTTTTTGATCCAGCCACTACACCAGCATTGCTTGATCAAAAGGCTTATGAATCTTCAAAAGCTACTCTCATGTCTGGATTTACCACTGTAAGAGATATGGGTGGACCAATGTTTAAATTTAAAAGTGAATTTGATGCTGCTAAAGCACCGGGTCCGCGTATTTACCCAAGCGGCACCATGATTACCCAAACATCGGGTCATGGAGACTATAGTGCACCTGAGGCTCTGCCAAGAAGTTTTGGTGGTCCACTTTCCATAGGAGAGGTATACCGAATTTCCACTTTAGCTGATGGCCGTGATCAAGTCCTAACCGCAGTTCGTTTCAATATTCGCAATGGCGCCTCGCAAATTAAATTAGCAACTGGAGGCGGTGTTGCTTCACCAAGTGATCCTGTAACAGTGCAAGAATATACGGCCGATGAAATTAAGGCTGCAGTAGAGGCGGCTACTGATCTTGGTACTTATGTTTCAACCCATGCATACAACACAAAATCAGTTCGTCGCTCTGTGGATGCTGGGGTCAAGTCTATTGAACATGGGCAACTGCTCGATGAAGCAACAGTAAAGTATTTAAAAAATAAAGATGTATGGCTTAGTACCCAAGTATTTGAGGAGTTCGATAATACATACTCACCGCTTCAGCGTCATAAAGAACATCAGGTTGTTCAAGGCGAAAGCGATGTCTTTAAATGGGCAATCAAATACAACGTCAAGATGGCATGGGGCTCAGACTTTTTCTTTCAAACCTATGGCGTTGCTCAAAATCAACAATTGGCTAAGTTAAAAAAATGGATGTCACCGGCTAGGGCGTTAAAAATGGCTACTCATGACAACGCACAATTGATGGCCTTGTCTGGTATCCGTAATCCCTATCCTGGAAAATTAGGCGTGGTTCAAGAAGGTGCTTACGCTGATTTACTATTGGTAGATGGCGACCCAACTACGAATTTAGACATCATTGCTGACCCTGCCAAGAATTTCCGCATCATCATGAAAGACGGCAAGATTTATAAAAACACTTTGTGATACTGGATGAATTCTTGTTAATCAACCCGCTTCGGCGGGTTTTTCCCCTATCCAGAGGGCGTCTTCATCATTCAAAATTCCTAATTGAGGTATCAGAATGACGACTCTTGAGCTGCTTATAATTCTAATATGGTGATTTGGGGAATCTATGAAGATTAATCAGTACATATGTGGCTTGTTGTTTGCGATGATAAGCATTCATGCTTGCGCACACGATGGTCATCGTCCTCGAATTGGTGCTCCAAATCAGCAAACACCAACAGGAGCTCCTGAAACTTGGGGAACCTATTGCGTAACAGAATTGGCGCCTCTTTTTAGGGAGGCATTAACTGTATACAACCAAGACAACCAATTGATCGATAAGCCGTATGGCGGTCAGTTTCCAGATATTAAGAAGCTGCAAAAGAGCAAAGATAAAAGCGAGCCTATCTTTAGGGCGGCAGTATTACCTAAGATTCCTTATTCACCTATGCCAGCCAACTCTAGTGCTGACGGAAAAATTACCGTATTTACTGCAAAGAAAATCGTCACGATGGATCCTGGTTGGCCATTTGCAACTGCAGTAGCAGTTCGTGATGGACGCATTCTTTCGGTTGGGACGTTAGAAGATTTAAAGCCATGGTTAGATAACAACCCCTACGAAATTAATAATAGCTTTGCAGATAAAGTAATTTATCCAGGATTTATTGAAGCTCACGGGCACCCGGTAATGGGTGGTGTTGCTATTAGTCTGCCTCCGTTGACCTACTACTCTCTTCGTAATCCTTATGGCCCTGATTTCCCGGGGGTAAAAACACCCGAGGAGATGGTTGCCAAGCTCAAGGAATATGTGGCAGCTGCTAAAACTCCAGATCAGACTATTCTCACTTGGGGATATGACTCGGTTGCAATGGGCAAGAAGAAGCCAACGAATATTGAATTGGATAAGATTTCACCCACCAACCCCTTGATATTGTGGGATGCATCTGAGCACTTCATTTTTGCTAATAGCGCTGCTATTAAAAAATATGGAGTGACAAATGGGCAATTGGCAAAGACTGTAGGAGCAGGGCGAAATCCTGATGGCACTTCTAATGGACAATTTTTAGGTGCGGAAGCAGCCAAACTCATTATGCTGAAGCCCTTATCGGAAGTTCTCAATCCAAAACAAGGCTTATACAGTCTGCGTTATATCAGTGCTCTCATGCAGCAAGCTGGAATTACCACAACAGGTGACCAGTTTTATGGCGGCGTGAATCTTGAACTGGAAAATGAGCTAGTAAAACAAGTCTTTGGTCAGCCAGATTCGAAGGCGCGAATCGTTCATGTCGCCGATGGCATAACATTCATGGGTCTATATGGCAATAAAGCGATTGATCAAGCGGTTGCTCTAAGGCAAAGTGGAAACGATCGAATTATTTTTAATGGCGTGAAGTTTTTTGCTGACGATGCATTTACCAGCCTTGGTATGCAGTTGGAGTGGCCTGGATATATCAATCCCGAGCAATACAAGGGCCTTTTTATGTTTAACAATAAACAAGACTTCCTTAAAGCAATGCGCCCCTGGTGGAATACAGGGTTTCAGATTCATGTGCACTCTAACGGAAGTGGTGGCAATCAAATTACTCTAGATTCCTTAGAGATTTTGCAAGCAGAGCACCCACGTTTTGATCATCGATTTACTTTGGAGCACTTTGGCATATCAAGTACAGCACAAGGTCGTCAGGTAAAGGCTCTTGGCGCATTAGTAAGCACCAATCCATATTTTGTTAGTGATCGTGCCGATATTAATGCTAACCAAATTGGAACGGATCGAGCTTCCTTGGCGGCTCGCATGGCCTCCTTAATTGATCAGGATGTTGTCGTAGCTTTGCATTCAGATACTCCGGTTGGAGTCCCATCTCCCTTATTAGAGGTTTGGATTGCAGTCAATCGAGTTGGCAATCTCTCCGGCAAAGTCCATGCGCCATATGAGCGGGTTAGAGATGTTAATAAAGCAATGAAGATGGTGACGATTGATGCAGCCTACGCCTTGGGCTTAAATGATCGGCTGGGAAGCATTGAAACTGGAAAGCTGGCTGACTTCGTGGTTCTTGAAGAAGACCCTCAAGATGTGCGTCCAATGAAAATTAAAGATATTGGTGTGGTGGCCACAATTTTAGGTGGTCGTCCAACCTTAACCAGTGAGACGCGTTCCCCAGATTGGAAATAGTCAATTACGACAATTTAATGGCTACCTGAGTTGTATTAGGCCGCTAGAAATCCGATCCCTCATCAGCAATGATGGGGGTTTGTTTTTTTAAGAATGTTATCCTGATTCTTATACATACTTTTTTCAGAGGTCCTATGATTTCCCAATCCATTTCGTTATTAACAAAGTCAATTGTTAGTCTCTCGCTGATTTCATTTATACATGCCAGTTTGGCTTGTACTGCAGTGAATACGATGGCCAAGGATGGCACTGTTGTAGCAGGCAGAAATATGGATTGGGCTTTTGATATGAAATGGACTCTAATGGTCATGCCAAAAGGATCTCAGGTTCTCTTGAGTGCACCTGCAAAAATGGGCCTTCCTGCAGAAAATCTGTCCAGTAAACATGCTTTTATTGGCGTCACTCCAGCAATTCTGAAGGGTGGAAATGCGTTTTTAGAGGGTCAAAATAGCGCTGGCTTGGGAATGAGTGGAAATTTTCTTCCTGGTTTTACTCAATATCAGTCAGTAACGCCGCAAGATAAAAATTATGTATCTATTGTCAATTTAGGAACCTTTACTTTGGGCATGTTTTCAACTGTTAAAGAGTTAAAGCAAGAATTGCCAAAATATAAAGTATGGTTTGATCCTAGTGAGGTATCCGGTATCCCAACAGCCCCATGGCTGCATTTTGTATTTACAGATCGTAGTGGCGAAAGCATTATTGTTGAGTTTGTAAAAGGTGAAATGGTTATTTACGACAATATTGCCAACACTCTTACCAATGCGCCTACCTATGATTGGCATTTGAATAATGCTCGAAATTATTTAGCACTTTCAGGTACCGCCCCTAAACCGCTAACTATTAAAGGAAAAAGTATTAATGAGCTTGGCTCAGAGGGCGCTGGAATGATTGGTATGCCGGGAGATTACACTACTCCGGGGCGCTTTATTCGCGCCTCTTATTTACTGCAGATGGCTGGTCAAGTGAAGACGGGTCAAGAGGCCAATCAATTAATTGGCCACGTTTTAAATAATGTCGATGTACCCCTTGGAACATCAATATCCACAGAAGGTAAGGCAACGGTTTCTGACAATACTCAGTGGGTAACCATTAAAGATTTGACTAATAATAAGTTAAAGATTGCCAACTATTTAAATCGAACCAATTACATTCAAATGGATCTAAATAAGCTCTTTGCTAGCAATAAGCAGATGTCCTGGTTGATCGATGGACTGCCATATTCCGATGGGGATTTAACAAATCGATTAATGCAGTAAGAATATACATTTCTTCAAGTCTTAATAAATAATGCCACCTTCGGGTGGTTTTATTTTGTCGGTTTTCCCGACAAACCACATGAACCAAGTGTCTCGAAACACGACACTTGCAAGTCATTTGAGATGCTTATAGTCAACCACGGTCCTCCAGCATCTTCCATCCCCACTCAATAAACGACAGAAAGATCACCTATTGAGTCCACACAGTGACCAATACATTCCAAGTAACCAAAAGAAAAAGCTCCAAGATTTCTCCAGAGGCTTTTGCATAACTGGTGTGTCGAGCGAGATTCGAACTCGCGACCAACGAGCTTAAAAAGGTCTTATTGGTCTAGACAGTAGCATTGAAGTGTCACATTTTCGGATATTTAGTTGTCGGGAAAACCGACAAGTTTCTACTTCCTTATTGCCCCAGATACAAACTCAATGAGTGCGCTGACTCTAGCTGATGCTTTATGACGTTGAGAATAAACCGCATAAATATCGGCATCAGGCGTATGATAATTTTCTAGAATGTGCACCAAGCGTCCACTCTTGATGTATCTAGCCACATCCCATTCAGCTCGAAGCAAGACACCTTGGCCATCTAAAGCCCAGTTCACTGCAATCTCACCGTCATTTGTGGTCAGATTTCCTCGAATCTTGATATCTTCTGTAGACTCATTTTGATTTCTGGTTTTGCTCTTAGCAAAGCGCCATAAGCCATAAGCCTCATCACCTTGCCGAATGCCTATGCAATTATGTTTAATCAAATCATTTGGTGTTTTAGGTTCGCCATGTTTCTTGAGATAGTTTGGTGATGCTACCAATATTCTTTTATTGGGTGCGATGAGTTTTGCAATTGCTCTTGAGTCTGGTGGATGGCCAAATCGAAAGCAGACGTCATATAAGTCGTCTGCAATAGGGGGCGGACTAACTGATAGCTGTAGTTGAATATCAACCTGAGGATATTTTTTAACAAAATCTGAAATCAGCGGCGCAATTTGAGTTCTTCCAAAGCCCAGGGTTGCATTGACCCTTAACAATCCTTTGGGGGTTTGTGTAGAACCCCAAAGCACATGCTCCATGTCATCTATTTCACCAAGAATTTTTCTGGCGTGCTCTAGATAGACCTCGCCTTCGGGTGTCAGGCTCATGCGGCGGGTAGTTCTATTAACAAGGCTTAGGCCCAGCCTTTCTTCAATTTGTGCGAGGCGCTTGCTAACCGCTGCCGTTGTGATTCCCAGCTCACGAGCGGCCGATCCCAGGCTTCCAGAGGAGGCTAGTGCTGAAAAAAAGCCTAAATCAGCGGGATTGATGCCTTTAGCCATGTGATTATTAATTAAAAGTTAACAGTAATTTAACTTTATACATGATTTTTAAGTGGCACTCAATCCTATAGTTCTCCCATTCCAATAGCCATGAGGCAGATGGATCTTACGAGTGGAGGGGACAAGATGTTAAAGAAATTAACAAAAAATAGCCTGGCAAGTTTGGCGTTATGCAGCGTCATGGGTGTAGCGATAGCCCAGTCATATCCGACCAAAACAATCACTATCATCGTGCCGTTTCCTCCGGGCGGAACAACCGATGTGCTCGCTAGAGCAGTTGCTCAAAAATTAGGGCCTGCGTTAGGCCAATCAGTCATTGTGGATAACAAGCCTGGAGCAGGTGCAACGCTTGGCGCTGGATTGGCTGCGAAGTCTACTCCAGATGGCTATACCTTGTTCATGGGCGCTGTTCATCACACGATTGCGCCGTCGGTGTACAAAACACTGCCTTATAGCTTTGAAAAAGATTTTGCACCCATTACTACTGTAGCCTTAGTGCCAAACATCATGGTGGTTAGCGAAACATCACCATACAAAACAGTGAAAGATGTTGTTGCAGCCGCAAAAGCTAAACCAGATACGCTTTCGTATGGCTCTAATGGTAATGGTACTGCCCAGCATATGATTGGTACGCAGTTCCAAATGTTAACTGGCACAGAAATTTTGCATGTGCCCTATAAAGGCTCAGCCCCTTTGGCTACAGACCTTCTGGGTGGTCAAGTCACCATGTCTTTTGACACGATTACTCCAGTATTGCCATTCATCAAAGAAAAGAAGCTACGCCCATTAGCGGTAACAACGGCTAAGCGTTCTTCCACATTGCCAGGCGTGCCAACTATGAAAGAGTCCGGTATCAATATGGATATTGGTACTTGGTTTGGATTGCTTGCGCCAGCAGCCACTCCAAAAGACATTACAGCAAAGCTCAATACTGAAATCGTCAAGATCATTAAGTCGCCTGAGTTTCAGAAGCAGATGTTTGATATTGGCGCTGAACCAGTTGGAAACACCCAGGCTCAAATGGCAAAGCAAATTGCTGATGAGACCGTGAAATTTTCTGGCCTAGCCAAAGCAGCCAAGCTGCAAATTGAGTAACCAACAAAGATTTATTTAGAAAAAGGATTCCAAAATGAGCCAGCCAGCAGCCATTAATAAAGACCAAGCTGTCGCTGATATCACTAATGTGCTATCAAAATTTACAGCCTATATTGGTAAGCGTTTGCCAACGGACGTTACTACCAAATTGGGTGAATTAAGAAGCAAGGAAGTGAACTTCCTTGCTAAAGAGGTTTTCGAGTCTATGCGCGAGAACCAAGAACTAGCCGATAAGTTAGATCGCCCAAGTTGCCAAGATACAGGAGTGATTCAGTATTTCTTACAGGCAGGTTCTAATTTCCCGCTCTTAGGGGAGCTGGAAGATATTTTGGTGAATGCCACACAAGGCGCTACTAAAGAAGGCCCATTGCGTCATAACGCAGTTGAGACCTTTGAAGAAAAAAATACGGGCACCAATACAGGCTCCAAGATTCCTTGGTTAGATTGGGAAATCATTCCTGGCGCTGATCATTGCATCGTTGATGTTTACATGGCTGGTGGCGGATGTACATTGCCAGGCGCGGCAAAGGTATTGATGCCAGGACAAGGGTATGAAGGCGTTGCAGAGTTTGTATTTGATGTCATTACATCTCGCGGTGTAAATGCCTGTCCACCTCTATTGGTTGGCGTTGGGGTATCTACCTCAGCGGAGACTGCCGCTCGCTTATCTAAGAAGGCAATCCTGCGTCCAGTAACTTCTAGCCATCCGAACGAGAACGCCGCTCTCATGGAAGAGTTACTAACTGATGGCCTTAATGAGTTAGGTCTTGGCCCTCAAGGTCTGACAGGGGCTAATAGCGTGATGGGCGTCAATATTGAGTCATCTGCTCGTCATCCATCTACCATCGGTGTGGCTGTATCTACCGGCTGCTGGGCGCATCGTCGCGGCAAGATCAAGATCAACGCTGATATGTCATATGAAGTTATTTCCCACGAAGGATTCAAAGTATGAGAAAAGTTCTACAAACCCCGATCAGAGATGAAGACCTAGAGTCTTTAAATATTGGCGATGTTGTTTATCTCACTGGTACCTTGGTGACTTGTCGTGATGTTGCCCACCGCCGTTTAATTGAATTAGGCCGTGAATTGCCTGTTGATCTGAAGGGCGGCGCCATTTTTCATGCTGGTCCAATTGTTCGTCAAAAAGAAGATGGCGAATATGAAATGGTTTCGATCGGGCCAACTACTTCTATGCGCATGGAAAAGTTTGAAAAAGAATTTATCAAACAAACTGGTGTGAAGCTCATTGTTGGTAAAGGCGGTATGGGTATTGAAACGCAAGAAGGTTGCGTAGAAAACAAAGCAGTTCATGCGATCTTCCCAGGTGGCTGCGCAGTATTGGCGGCGACTAAGGTGGAGAAGATTGAAGATGCTCAGTGGAAAGATTTAGGGATGCCTGAAACTCTTTGGGTAAATCGCGTAAAAGAGTTTGGCCCATTGATTATCTCGATTGATACCAAGGGTAAGAATCTAATTGAAGAAAACAAAAAAGTCTTTAATGCAAAGAAGGGCCCAATTCTCAGCAAAATTAACGAGAAGATTCGCTTCATTAAGTAATAAGCTTCAAAATAATGACGCAGGCCTTAATATTTCCTGCGTCATTAACTGAGACGATTGAATTATGAGGAGACATTGATGCAAGCTCAAATTTCCCAAGTACCACTTTTTAAGCAATTTAGAACGACAACACCAGTGAGAAACTGGTGTTTGAATCAATCTGTAGTTGAAGAAAGTTATTGGACTCTTGAGCGTTGCATAGAAGAGGCTGCACATTTTC
The DNA here is from genome assembly GCF_027924165.1 of Polynucleobacter yangtzensis. Taxonomy (NCBI): domain Bacteria; kingdom Pseudomonadati; phylum Pseudomonadota; class Betaproteobacteria; order Burkholderiales; family Burkholderiaceae; genus Polynucleobacter; species Polynucleobacter yangtzensis. The sequence continues at coordinate 1,424,095 of NZ_AP026973.1, read as the reverse complement.
CAACTAGAGATGAGTGGGAAAAGAAGAGCCCTGTAAGCTATACAAAAGCGATGAAAAGAGGGTGGCTGACCAAGTGCACCACCCACATCAAAGACTTCAAAAGAAAGCCGGCTGTGCCTGCAACGTGGACTTTAGATAGGTGCATTGAAGCTGGAAGGCAATGCCAAAAAAGAACAGAGTTTAAAAAGCGATTTCATTACGCCTATGAACTCGCGAGATTAAAAGGCTGGTTGGAAATTTGCTGCGACCACATGAAGTAAGTGAGTTTGTCGGTTTTCCCGATAAATTAAGTAACTTCCTTCAACTTCTCGGCAATGATTTTTAGAGCTTGTTCAGCTGTTCTAGCCGGCTTTCCACCACCCGATTTACCAATGACAAAGTAGTGTTCTTTATGAATATAGACGTGAAGATAAAGTTCATTTTTGTTTGCGCCAATGACTATTTGTAAAACAGGTTCGTTACTGGCGTGATCAAAGGTTTCGGTAAATGAGGTAAACCCTAAATCATTAACGTGCTGCTCTGCTAGATCTCGAATGAGATTGGTTATACCATCAACGAGATTGCAATATTCCCTGTAAAAGACGGGATAGGTATGCCGAAGCTCTGCAACGGCTATAGCGTGTAGTGTGCTAGAAGCCATGAATTGTTACCTTAAGTCAACTTTATATGAGTGCGTTTTTAATGATTAAGGGCCTATTAAATGATTATGGATATTATGAGAATCCCTATGCTGATTTAATGATGTTTAAATGAGCATATTGCCTTTAAATTACTTGAATTTATGCAGTTCAAACTAGCCCCCAAAAGCCCTAATCAAATTATTGAAATTGAACGCTGGGTTCGTTTGGATAGCTTACTGACTATTACTAAAAAATGGCGCACTGGTTATTTAGTGTTGGCAGATGAGCCTGTATTTTCAGAGCACTATTCCCCGCGAGTGGGGGTTGATGTCAATGCAGAGTTTGAGCCCTTGAGACATGCATTTAAAGGATGCACAACCTTTTATGAATACCGTCATGTCAGTTTGGGTGAGCAAGAGTTAATTGAGAAAATCTACTCTGACTCTATGAGCGAAGGTCTTGAGCAATTAGGCTGGAAAAATACTAAATTCCAATGCTGGTTCTATGGAGTATTGAAGGTTGAAGTATTGGAGTGAAGTGTCGCGTTTCGAGACGCTTACGGGCACCCAGCGCCTTCTATCCTGACCCACTTCGGTCGAATAGATCACTTATTGCCACCACACAGACCACAGCTTTCCGTTCACCCAATAGAAAAGGGACCACATTGCTTTGATCCCTTCGTATAACTGGCGGGTCGGGCGAGATTGGCTGTGTCGAAACTTCATTTTCGAACTCGCGACCAACGTTGCTTACGCTGTTAGTTGACGCTTTTTAATCAGTTCTGCGGCTGGGATCCTAACAATCTTTCCATCTACCATGATTACGATTGCAGTATTCGTTTGAATTGCCAAGTCAATTGCCGCTTGCCCAGCACGTTGCATGGCTTAGTAGGAGCCAACAATATCGGGATCAGGCGAATTGAGGATTTGCTCAACAGTGGTGTAACCAACGCTTTGGTGTGGTGGTTTACTTTTTTCCATAAGCAGCATCATGATCTGGTTCAATTAATAAAACCCTTAGGAAATGATCTTCCCTGAAACCAATTCCCCGAATCGATTTACTAACCCGAAATGAGTAGAGTGCATCAATGCCCTTTGGCGCGGGAATGCTATGAATCTTTTCCCACCTCAATCCCTTGTCGCGGTAAACCTGGTTCCAGGTCAATTGCGTGATTTTCTCAAAAGTGGCAAAGGCTTTTTCTTGCTCAGTTGGCTCCAGACTCTCCCAGCTAGATTGGAAGATAGGGCTATTCAGATCAAGTTCAACCAAGGGCTCAGGCTTTGCGTTTCGTGCCATGAGCTTTAGTCATTTTTAGTTTAGAAAGGTCAGTTGCTTTGGCCGGCGTTTTTTGTGCCCAGGCCAATGCTGCTGATAAGTCCTTCTTAATAGCTGGTGTGTGTACCCAACGCTCATTGTCGGGGATAACTGTGGCGGTACGAATCACCCAAACGCCAGGTTCAGGTGTTTCCACTAATACCTGACGCCCCGCATGCTCTTTCCCAAGCGAGATCTGCCCACTGGATCCAATGGATTTAATAACTTGATGATCTATCACTGCGCCCATAGCATTCTCCTATATTCATGCGGCATGAATGCATTATAGCATGATTCTATGAAAAACCGATGTGGAAAGATTCCCCTGGGAAGGGTAAGCCCACATTAGAGTCACTGCTTAATGACCGGCAAGTGATTACAGGCAAGCACTTAATCAAGCAACAAAAAGAAGCTGCTCTTGAGACTGCACGTCAAAATGCGATATTAGAAGAAGCTATTGCGTTTGAGCAGAGAAATCGCAGGAGTAAAGTAGGGAAAGCCTAGTTTGTCGGGAAACACGACATGCTGGCAGTCATATGCTGCTTCTAACTAAGTATGGACAGTTATCAATGCCATAACTAAACTGAAAGAATCTAGTGGATTGCTAATAAGGATTATATGAAGCGTATTGCAGCGGTTTTAATGTTTATTCCAGCGCTTGGATATGCTCAAGCCGTTTATGGCCCACAAGGGCAGTATCAGGGCTATACCCAAACATCTCCCGGTGGTGTGACTAATGTTTATAACGCCCAAGGGCAGAATGTGCAGTCGTTTCAAACAGATAATGGGCAAACTAACTTATATTCACCTCAAGGGCAATATCAAGGTACGACTACTGCACCCATAACAATGCAGCCTAACACCACTATTAATACGCCAAGGCAGGTGCCACAAGCCCCTGTAGTTAAGGGCTGGTGACCATCAAATTAAGTTAGTTTGCGTATCATCAACTTTTTTAACACGCTTTTTCTTAGCAGGTGTAGCTGGGAGCAAGCTTGTTAGCTCCTCAAATTTCTTAAATAAAAACGCTGCTCTACTTGCATCATCATCTGCGCCTGTATAGCCATATGCCTTATCTACAGCCTTATTATTCGCTTCATGTGCCTTAATGAGTTCCGCAGGCATTAGTAGTGGATCATACAATGTAGCGAGAGTGTCGCTATCGTATAACTTACGAGCATTTAGTATGCCTGTGGCCGCATTTGCAATGGCATCATCTCCTGCATCTTTAGGCCAAATAAAGTTGTTATACACAACTCCAGCAGAGTATTGATAATCACTTTTCAATCTTCCACAAACAGTTCTCATCCAAGCCATATGCATAGAACTGATTAGTATGCCGAAATCAAATAGTGTTGCATTAGAAAGGGTGTAAATCTTATTGCTAGCTATTATCTCTGCGTCAACAAAACCTATCGGTAAATAGGTACGTCTTTCACTTGAAACTTCTGGTATGGCTAGATAATTTGTTTTGGGCTGTCTAATTTCGCCAAACAAAGTTGGAGTATTTGCTAATTTATTAGTTGCCTCACGCGTGCTTTTTAGTCTCGTCTCTTTAACTTTTGATATGCGCTCATAAATGTTTCTATTTAAGCTTAATTCTTTTAAGTTTGCGTCTACAAGCCACAAGCAATATCTATCGATACTATTAATATATTCTTCACCACCAATAAATTTTCTAATATATTTGGCTGATGTTGCATCGTTTGTTATTAATTCATTGCGCTCTTCAGTGTTGAGTAGTAGGAAGCCTCCGTCGTTTGGCATGCTGCCGAAAGCAATACTTTTTACGTTGCATACGGGGGCCTTCTTGGCTTCAATAGCAACAAATTTAGCATCTACTAGATACGGGCTAATTTGCTTGGCAAGACTAGATACCGCAATATCATCAGCCCCATAGCTAAATATATATTTCTCTTTTCTATCGAATTTAGAAAATCCAATAATTACACAATGTACCGCAGCATTTGCTCTGCCTTCATTGCTCCATTTAAAGGTTCTGTGTGCAAAATTTATCTTAGTTCCTTTTGCAATCATCCAACTCCACAAAACTGCTACTTGTTCACCCTGTGTAATGCTATTTGTAGAAACAAATCCAACTTCAATATTTGTTCCCTCTAAGTAATTTATTGCTTTTATGTACCATCCTGTTACGTAATCGAGCACACCAAAGTTCTTAATAGTTCCAGCAACTAAAAGCATGTCACTTTTTTGCTCGGCAGTTTGCCATTGTTTCCCGTAAAAAGGAGGGTTGCCAAATATATAGCTGCACTCATTGGCTTTAATTACATCATTCCAATCAGCTCTTAAAGCGTTGGCGCAATGTATATGCGGCGTAGTCACCAAAGGAACTGTTGCACGTGTTTTACCAAACTTATTAGCCGCTTCTAAGTTAAGTTGATGGTCAGTTATATATAGCGCAACACGTGCAATATGTGTGGCTGCTTCATCAATCTCAATACCGTAAAACTGCCCAATATTTACGCGGCATAAAGTGGCAATATCCAGTAATCCACCTTGTGCTTGACCCTTAAAAAACAATTCGTTGATAACATCGTTTTCTATCCTACGTATTTCTCGATAAGCTATTACTAAAAAGTTCCCGCATCCGCAGGCTGGGTCAAAAAACTTTAAAGTGGGTAGCTTGTCATATAAGGCGGTTAGCTTGAGTTTATTACCCTTAGCCTTATTGAATTCTTCGTGTAAATCATCCAAGAACAATGGTTGGATAACTTTAAGAATATTGCGTTCACTTGTATAGTGGGCGCCCAACTCTCTGCGGCTCTCTTTGCGATGTGCGGTATCACTTGCGCCTTCTTCCAATACAGCCTGAAACATAGCCCCAAAAATGGCTGGGCTAATGCCGCTCCAGTCAATTTGTACGCACTTAAGTAGGATTGAACGTAAATCAAAATCAAAGTAGGGCGTTTGTATATTTTCGGCAAATAAGCTGCCGTTGACGTATTCAAATGCTTGTAATGCTTCATCTAAATTAGTTTGTCGCTTATCTTTTGGTGTATTTAGAACTTGAAATAACAAGCCAATTGAACTGCCTAAGTCGCTACCATCTTCCTTGGTGGCTTCCACTAAGCGTCTAAATATGCCGTCTTCGCCAAATATTCCCGTGTCATCTGCAAATAAACAGAATAAAAGACGTGTTAAAAAACTTTCTAAATCTTTGCCCTTATAGTTAGCTTTAAGCAACGCATCATGTAATTTGGCAATCTGTTCAGCTGCTTTGCGATTGACTGGTAATTCTTCGCTAACAGCATGAACGCGCTTATCAACCAAAAACATAAACCAATCTGCACGTTTATGTAATTCATCTAGCTTGCAAGTTAGAGGTTCTTTAGCGTTATTCTGTAAGTCATAAAGTTGAAAGTTTTGAAAGTCGCAAGTAATTATGTATTGAGGCTTTTCAAATTCATTAGCAATTGCGTGAAAATATGCCTGTGCTTGTACGTATGCATCATCTAAGTTTCTGCCTAAACTCTTTTGTTCGACCAACAAGACCCCGGGTATAAAGCTATCCATATAGCCACGTGCACCGCCAACTTTTAATACACGAGCCTCAAACATGCTTGCTGAACTTTTGCTAAGTCCAAAGCACGTATAGAAATCACGCCAAAATTGCTGTGCATGTTGCTTTTCATCGCTATCTGTAGCATGTTCTTTTGCAAATAGCTGTAAGCGTCTGCGTATTTCGTTAATAGTGATATCTGGCATAGATTTAATTGCTTAGGACTGGGTGTATCAATAATACCCATGTGCTATATGCCATTGCAATTTTTGGCTTTTGGTGCAAGTGAATGCGAAGGTTTAGGCTATTGAGTATGGTTTAGGGATTGGAGTTGAATTGAAAGTGTCGCGTTTCGCGACACTTGTGTGTCCACTGTGTGTAAGCAGCTGCTCACCGTGAAACCAGTGACCATTAAGGCTCTGAAATTTACGCACCAAAATCACTCTAAACTTAAGCAAAAATACTTATAAATTTTCATCGGAAATGCCTGCAAAAGGCCATGCAAAACACTAAAATTGGGGGTAACGCATCCAAGTATCACTAGATATAGTGTTTTTGGGTTCGGAGGGGCAAGAAAAAAGCGGTATTAGCTCGAACTAACACCGCTTCCCGTGATTAAGCATGCTTAACAAGGTATGCGTAGTCTATACCAAAATGATTTGGCGAAAAGGGTCTTGTGATTAACAACCCTTTTTTGGAGTCCATTATGGCCACTAAGAAGACTGTAACTACGGTGAATAAAAGCGCTGTGGATGGAAGGTTCGTAAGCGCTAAAACCGCTAAGAGCAATCCATCCACCACTTTTAAGCAAACTGTAGTCAAGCAAGCTAAACCTAAGAAGTAATGGATTGGCAGCCAGAGCAATCTGGCTGTTTCCCCAAGGCTATATCTAAATGCATTTACTTTATTGTGACGAGACCAATTTTGAGAAAAAACCTAATAATTTTTTTCTCTATGGTGGACTTATTATTGACGGAAATAATGCTGAAGCAATTTCTAGGGATATAGAGGCTTTGCGTAAAGAGTTTCATGTTCCCGAGGATTTCATACTTAAATTTAGCCCTCCACCAAAAAACTTAAGTCATAAGCAATTTATTGATTTGAAGAAGAGGGTGATAAAGATTGCAGAAAAGTATGATTGTAAGTTGCTGATCAATCTGCTTTTACATGACATTGCCACAACCTCAGAAGAGGCTCGAAGAAATAGCGTTAACACTCTTTGTTTTCATTTTGACTGTTATTTATCGAGGCCAAAAGATGTTGGTCTTGTAATTATTGATAGATTTGATGATAAGCAAATTGATGGACAACTCAAAAATAGATTGAGCTTTGGTATTGCCGGTAACCAACCATATATAAATGATAGGAAATTACAGCGAATATTGGGGTACCACTATGCTGCCATCGGCCAGTCACATTTTTGCAGCCTTGTTGATATATTAATTGGATCTATCAGATTTTCGATTAATGCATTTACTGAAAAATCTGATCAACATATAGATTCGGCTAAACAGATTTTGAGTCAAATTTCACCTTTGTTTTTTCGTGAAGTGGGGGAGAGAGTTCAGCTAATTAGCCTTTGGTTTAGTCCCAAAGATATAAAAGTGGAAGCCTATCGAAAAAAATATGCTCAATTAATAGAATTTTTGATGAGCAATGGAATTGAGCCCGGTCAAAAATTCCAGATGACAGATTTCGACTGATGAGGATGATATCTAGTCGCCAACGGTCCACCACGGTCACCCAGCGCCTTCCATCCTGACCCACTTCGGTCCAATAGATCGCCTATTGCTCTAAACAGCCACTACATTTATCCAGCCCAAAAAGAAAAAGCCCCTAGATTTCTCTAGAGGCTTTTGTATAACTGGTGGGTCGGGCGAGATTCGAACTCGCGACCAACGGATTAAAAGAAGTCGTGACTCTTCAAAACCCCATATGAATCAATGGGCTAAAGGGCCAAAAAATAACTGTGCGATTGAGTGTGCGATTGCATTATGGTGCAAAGTTCGAATCTGCGGACCGGATTTCGAACTTTTGAGGGTTACTTTGGGAATAATTAAAAAAGTCTATTTGAATAAATTAAATAATCTTGGAAATTAATTGCTCTAATTGTGCGGGCGGTAATGCTCCAGAAATTCTCTCAACTTCCGATCCATTTTTAAAGATGGCCAAAGTAGGTATTGATCTAATGTTGTATTGTTGACCTATAGCTGGATTGGCTTCTGTATCGAGCTTTACGTGAAGTATTTTCTCGCCATGCTTGATGGCGCTTGCCTGAAAGGTTGGGGCAAACATTTTGCATGGTCCACACCATGGCGCCCAAAAATCCACAATAACTGGTAGCTTACTTGTTCTCAGAATCTCTTGGAAACTTGCTTGATCAGCCTCAATTGGGCCTGCTAGTAGACTGCTTTTACAGGCCCCACAGTTAGGTTTTTCGCTGAGACGTTCAGTAGGGAGGCGATTAAATTTTTGGCAGTGTGGGCATTTAACTAACATGTCAATTACTCCGACTTAAGAATGATCGTATGCAAAATCAATTTATAGGTAATAGTTGGGTACATATTCAAAAATTTCAAGACTTAGCTGCCTTATTAATCAGCCTCAAAGAATTTGAAGTCTTGTCAATCAATCCATCGGACTCCATCTTTGATATTGCTCGATATAAGGCCTCATGGGTAATGCCAAGTTCGGATGCTAGCGATTTGTAATCGGATTGCAGAGCCAGCATTCTATCTTTGCCTTCAGTCTCAATGAGGTGAATTAATTTACTTCGGATGTCTTTTAGGCCAAGCCGCTCAGATTGGGTACGTAGCCGCATGATTTCTCTGCTTAAGAGTTTGACCCACTTTAGAGAAAAGTCTTCCTTTTTCAAAGAGTCTCTAAATGCATTAATTGGCAATGCAATAGCTGTTCCTGTATGAGTAGCAACCGCATCACAGTGATAGACATCGGTTAATAGACTCGCTTCACTTAAAAACCCGCCTTTACAGCGTTGAAGCGTAGTCGTTTCTCCATGGCCGCTGGTTCTGCTGAGAACCGCCTCACCAGAAACAATAAAGAACATGTACTCAGGCTTCTTACCTAAATGGAAGAGGTAATCCCCCTTATTAAAGGCGTGGACATTGCATTGCTCTAGCAATGGCGGTGGCAGTAGCTCCTTAAGGGGTTCAGGAATATAGATATCCATATGATCAAAATCATACGCTTTTTAGGGGTCTAGTCCAATAATGAACGCATATAAAGGAGGTTGTTATGGAAACAATCAATTTAACTGTCAGTGGAATGACTTGTGGCACTTGTGTAAATCATGTTGAAAAAGCCATTAATTCAATTGCTGGGGTGCAGAGGGTTGAAGTAGATCTCGCCTCTGGCGCAGTCAAGGTTGAAGGCAATGTCTCGCAACACATGAAAGAGATTATTGAGGCTTTAGAAAAGGATGGTTATCCCGCAAAGATCAGTTCTGATGTATCGCCTCAAGCAAAGGCTAAGAGTGGTTCTTGTAAGAGTGGCACAAGTTGTTGCTGTAACTAACTAAATGAATAGGAAATTCAAAATGAAAAAGATAAACAAAATTGCAATTGGGGTAATAGCCGCTCTAGGTCTTGGATTGGGCATCGCGACTGTTCATGCTCAACAAGGCCCAATGGGTGGAATGGGTAATGGCATGGGCCCAGGCATGATGCGCGGCCAAATGATACGAGGTCAGATGATGGGGCAGAACGCCAATATGAAAATCATGCGTGAACTGATGACTCCAGCCGAGCGCCTTGCTATGATGGACAAGATGATTGACGCCAAGACAGTGGAAGAGCGTCAAGCAATCATGACGACTACCCATGCTGAGATGGAAAAGCGCGCCAAAGAAAAAGGCATTACTTTGCCAGCAGGACATGGCCCACAAATGATGTCAGGCAGAACCTGCGGATAAGCTATAAAGTGCCATTAGTTAATACAAGGCCACCTTCGGGTGGTTTTTGTTCATTGAGGTATTAGGAGATAGATGATGAATATGACTCACTACATGCAATTGCTCGCGGATAACCAGCCTTGGAATTTGCTCATCTTTATGGCTATACCAGTAGTACTTGCTGAGACGTTAGCTATTACTGAGCTCTACATTTTGTTTACCCGTAAGTTTGATGGTTTTGTTTATCACTTAAACCGCTTTGCTGGCACTACCGTGGGTTTGTATTTCATTGGCATCATTGCGTACTTGATGACTACGGCTGTTTTGCCTATTACCAAGGCTGGTGAATGGCGCACAGTGATTGATGTGGTGGCGGTATCAACATATATGATTGGCGGCCTGCCTTTAATTTGGATTGCCCTGCAAGAATTTGGTTTTGTAAATAAAAGCCTTGATCAAATGGGCAAGCTCAAGATTCATGCAATCTGTGTAGCATTGTTCTTAGTCTTTGGACATATTGCCATGATTAGCGGAATGTTGGATCCTTCTTTGTTGGGTTATAAGGGCGCTAATGCGCATCAAATGCATAGTGAGCAGAATAGTGCACCTCCACAAGGAGTTGATGCTGATATGGCACAAATGCACCAGATGCATATGATGCACATGAGTGCATCTATACCGGATAACCGTATTGCCGTGGATTTTCCGGCGCCTATGAGAGAGCATATTTTGATGAATATGCGAGATCATTTGCAAACAATCTCTCAAATACAGGATTTGATGGGCAAGGGCCAATGCGACAAAGCTGCTCAATTAGCAGAAGATCGTTTGGGAATGAGTGCTCTTAAACTGCATGGTGCTTATGAGAACTCCAAATTTATGCCAAAAGGTATGCAGGAGTCTGGTACGGTGATGCATCGCAATGCCAGTAAATTCGCAATCGAAGTGCAAAACTCCGCCGTAACAGGTGATATAAAACCTGCATTAATCGCTCTAGGCAATACCACCGCGGCCTGTGTTGCTTGTCATGCGGGATATAAGCTAAAGTAAAGTCAGGTAATCCGGAGAGTATTGTGGATAACAAAGAGCACTGGGAAAAAGTTTACGGAACTAAGGCGCCTGATGCGGTTAGTTGGTATGCCCCGCATTTAGAAACATCCTTAAACCTGATTCATCAAGCTACAAGCAATAAAAAAGCCGCCATCATTGATATCGGCGGTGGTGAGGCTACCTTAGTTGATGATTTGCTATCTGAAGGCTATAAAGATATAAGCGTTCTAGATATATCTCAAAAAGCAATTGATGTCGCAAGACAGCGCATTGGAAAGCGAGCAGATACGGTTCATTGGTACTGTGCTGATATTACTCAAGCCACATTGCCACAAAACTATTTTGACGTTTGGCATGACAGAGCGGTATTTCATTTTTTAACTGAAGAAGCTCAGCGGGTGAAGTACGTAGAGCAAGTGATGCGGTCAGTGAAGCATGGTGGCTATGTGATTATGTCGACTTTTGGTCCTGAAGGTCCAGAGAAGTGCAGTGGGCTTGATGTCGTTCGATATGACGCAGAGCGTTTACATAACCAGTTTGGCAAGACCTTTAAGTTAATCAATAGCTCAACTGAAATCCATAACACTCCGATGGGCACTACCCAGCAGTTTTTATATTGTTTTTGTAGGATGGAATAAAGTTAATTTAATGCCAGTGTTGTCGTATTTCCCGACAAACCAGTAACAAGCGTCCTTTAAAGAGTTGCTTATAGTGCACCACGGTCACCCAGCGCCTTCCATCCTGACCCATCACGGTCCATGAGATTACCTATTTAGTTCACACAGTTGCCAATACATTCCATGCAGCCAAAAGAAAAGGGACCACATTGCTGTGATCCCTTTGTATAACTGGTGGGTCGGGCGAGATTAGAGTTTCCCGTTCCAAGGGTTAAATTACTTTTTCATTCTTCAGGCGATTAATTTCTTCTTCTGAAAATCCAAGAGCCGTATAGAAGGATTGATTATCTTCACCAGTTTTCGGGCCAGTTTTAATTGGGATATCTAAAATCTCAGGAATTCTGGGTACTGCACAGGGTGCTGGGATGCTTCCCAATTCAGCATCATTTAGTCGAATAATCCCTTGCCTAGCTTTAACTTGAGGATCTTTGAGGACATCCTCAATGTCATATACCTTTGTGTATGGAATATCTGACTCATTTAATGTAATCTCAACTTGTTGATAGGTGTTGTTCTGAAACCAGCCAGCAATTCCGTTATCTAGCTCTATTACGTTTTTGCAGCGCTGAGGATTATTTGTGAATCTTGGATCATCTATCCATTCTGATTTGTTGATGGCGTTGCATAATCTCTTGAATATTGCATCCGAGGATGCAACCAGGGTTACCCACTTTCCATCCTTGGTCTGATACATATTTGATGGGGCGGTATAGCTTGCTCTATTGCCTTCATGCTTTCGGTTGATGCCCAAGAATTCATATTCAACGGCAAGAGGGTCTAGCAGTCTAAATAAAGCTTCAGTTGCAGATAGATCAATTTCAAATCCACCCTGAGAGGGGTCTCTCCTTAACGATGCTATGGATGAAGCAATGCTAAATGCCCCAAACAGGCCCGCAACTAAATCTCCAATAGGCAGGTTTGGATGCTGTGGGCCACTTTCGGAAGTGCCAATGAGATTGGTTAATCCACTCATGGCTTCAAATATTCTGGCAAACCCTGGACGTTCTGCGTAGGGACCAGTTTGTCCAAATCCAGTTAATCGGAGAACTAGTAAATTTGGGTTGGCTTTTAATAGGGTTTTCAAATCAAGCCCCCAGCGATCTAATGTGCCAGTTCTGAAGTTTTCTACTAGTACATCGGTATCTTTCAGAATCTTTAGAAATATTTCCTTACCTTTCGGGTTTCTTACATCAAGGGTAATCCCTTTCTTTCCGCGATTTACTGTTTTCCAATAGAGCGCATGATCAGGCGTAGTTGGTGCCAATCCCCTAAGGGCGTCAGATCCATTGGGTAACTCAATTTTTATTACATCTGCTCCAAGGTCGCTGCATAGAGTGGAGGCAAATGGGGCGGCAATTACCGTTGATAAATCAATAATCCGTACATCTTGAAGTAATTGGGGGCGAGATGTCATATAGGTACCAGGCAAATAAAAGGATTAAACCTAAGTTCTTTTTTATTGTGCCACTGTTTCGCACAGCGAAACAGTGGATAAAATGAATTGTGGATTTAATAAAAAGAGAAGAGGATTGCTTTATGTCTAAAAGCGTTAGCTATCATGATTGATCGTCAATTTGCAATCAACTTAAGTAGGGGTTTGGAAGTGCTTCGTGCATTTACCCCGACTGATCAGCTTTTAGGAAATCGCGAACTTTGCGAACGAACATCGCTACCTAAAGCAACCATTTCTCGCTTGACATACACCTTAGAGAAGTTGGGATATTTATTGCGAGTTGAGCGATTGCAAAAATATCGCCTTGGTCCTGGCGTACTGATGCTGGGATATCCAATGTTAGCTAGTATGGATATTCGCCATCTTGCCAGACCTCATATGGAAAAATTGGCTGCCAAGACAAAATGGACAGTTAACTTAGGGATGCTAGGGCGCTTGGAAGTGGTTTATGTAGATGCCTTGCGTTTAGATAAGAAGAACTTTCTCAAGCCTGATATTGGAAGTAGCCGGCCTTTGCTTACAACTTCAATTGGGCGAGCATTATTGCTTGCATCGACAGAGGTGGATCAAAAGGCAATCTTAAATCGCCTGAAAATAGCCGACCCATCCCAGTATCGACGAGACATTGGCTGCTTTTATCGCGATCAAGAGTTTTATGAAAAAAACGCCTATTGTTTAAGTAGAGGGGACTGGGAGGGTGATGTTTATGCCGTAGCGGTGCCGCTGCGTGTTGGGAGCAGTGATGATCCTCTGATTGCTCTGAATTGCACGATTAGTGGTGCAAAACTCTCGCAGGTGGATATCGCTAGAACTGTTATTCCGCATTTATTTGAGGCAAAGCGCAATATTGAACGAGATGGTGGAGTAACTTATATGAATAGAGGGCGATAAGTGATCAATGATATTGAAGTTAACAATAGGCGATTGGAGAATATTCGCCGGTTTGTTCGAGAGATTGCAATTCCTGCGGAGGCCCAAGTTGTAGAAGAAAACAAGATTTCTGAATCTATTGTTGATCAGATGAGGGCTAATGGCTATTTTGGTTGGAGTATCCCCAAGGAGTACGGTGGAAGTGGCCTAACTACAGAAGAGTTGGCGCTTGCAAATATTGAGTTATCACAGGCTGCCACTGCATTTAGGGCGCGCGCTGGTACGAATACTGGTATTGGATCTGAAGGTTTAGTGCAGGATGGAACCCGTGCCCAAAAAGAGAAGTGGTTGCCAAGATTGGCATCGGGCGAGATTACTGGATGCCTTGCTTTAACGGAGCCAGAGGCTGGATCGGATGCAACGGCATTGCAATCTACCGCTGTAAGTGATGGAGATGGTCAATTTTTAATTAACGGCACAAAACGTTATATTACTAATGCACCGATTGCTGATCTATTCACTGTTTTTGCAAGAACAGATTTAAATGATTTATCTCACAAGGGGATTACCGCTTTTTTAATTTCGAGAGAAACTCCAGGGATATCGACAGGTCCTGAGCATAAGAAAATGGGGCAATCTGGATCACCGGTATCCGAAGTGTATTTAAATAATGTTCGCGTATGTTCTGATGATGTGTTGGGTGGTCAGTTGGGCATGGGTTTTGCAACAGCCATGAAGGCACTGAATAAACAGCGCATAAATTTAGCGGCATTATGTATTGGGCCAGCTATTCGATTGTTGGATGAAGCCTTAAGACATGTGAAAACTCGTGAGCAGTTTGGTAAGCCAATATCAGAGTTCCAGCTAATTCAGGCAATGCTGGCGGAAAGCAAAGTGGAGATTGAGGCTGCAAAAAGCCTGGTGCTAGAAACAGCAAGATCACGAGATCGAGGCGAGGATGTCACTACCCAAGCATCAATTTGCAAATACTATGCCTCTGAAATGTGCGGCAGAGTGGCAGATCGAGTGGTTCAAATTTTTGGTGGCGCGGGGTATTGTGCTGATATCGGGGGTCCGATAGAAATGTTGTACAGAGATGTGCGTTTATTTCGCCTGTATGAGGGCACTAGTCAGATTCACCTGCTTAATATTGCTAAGCGAATTTTGAAGTAATTCTTAAGGAAATATCTTATGAAAAAATATATTGTTAGTGCAATTTGCATTGCGTCATTATGTGTCGGAGTGGCAAATGCACAGGAATGGCCAAATCGATCAATACGATTCATTTCCCCATTTGCACCTGGGGGTTCTAACGATATCGCCACAAGAGTGATAGCTGAAAAGCTAAGCCCGAAACTTTCACAAGCGATTATTGTTGAAAATAAGCCTGGCGCGAATATACGCATTGCCTCAGAAATGATTGCTAAGGCAGAGCCTGATGGTTATAACTTCATTATGGTGGCGGCGCCACACACAACTAATCCTGCTTTATATGGACAGCTTCCTTATGACACGGTGAAGGATTTCACTCCTATTATCCAAACGGTAAGAGCTCCACTGTTTTTAATGGTGCCTGCTAATTCACCAATCAAGAATGTCGCAGAACTTCTAGCGGCATCAGCAAAATCGCCAAATGGACTTAATGTCTCGAGCCCCGGAAATGGTACCGCACCACATTTGGCTTTAGAGTTATTTAACAATATCGCTAAATCAAATCTCACTCACATTCCGTATAAAGGTGATGCTCCCGCAGTTACCGATATCTTGGGAGAAAGGGTTGATGCAGGCGTTCACCCAATCATCTCACCACTACCTCATATTAAGAATGGAAAGATTCGGGTTCTTGCAGTATTTGGATCTACTAGATCTCCGCTGTTGCCAGATGTGCCATCTCTCGGTGAGTTGGGTTACCCAAATACAGAGGTTTACACATGGTTTGGATTGGTTGGTCCAGCAAAACTGCCGGTAAAAATTGTTGATCGCCTAAACAAGGATATCAATGAAATCTTGGCTCAGCCTGAGATCAAACAACGATTTGCTGATATGGGTATGGAAACAGTAGGCGGAACTCCGGAACAGTTCTCAAAATATGTTCGGGACGATATTGCAAAGTGGAGAGCTTTGGTTGCAAAGAGAAATATTAAGCCTGACTAATCATGTTTGTCGGATTTCCCGACAAGCCATCCTCTAAAGTGTCGCGAAACGCGACACTTGCAAGTCGCTTACGGTCACCCAGCGCCTTCTATCCTGACCCATCTCGGTTCAACTGATCTTCTATTGAGTCTACGCAGTGACCAACACATTCCATTCAACCAAAAGAAAAAGCCCCTAGATTTCTCTAGAGGCTTTTGTATAACTGGTGGGTCGGGCGAGATTCGAACTCGCGACCAACGGATTAAAAGACGTCAAATTGTGTTTAAACAGTTGTTAAGACATTAACCTAAACCTGTCTAGAAAGTACCGCGATATCGGTGGGTGGTCTTGTGGAGCAGATTGGTACGATGTGGAGGTCGATTGGTATCGACAATGGTTTTTCGGGGAAGTCGACAAATCCGGTGGACTATTGATTACTTTAATATCTTCTGTATGAGGCGATCATTTTGCATCAAAAGATTTCCTCCAATGAGTTCAACACGAGACTGCCATGCTTGTGCAAGATTGAGAGGTAGATGCTGAGAGAGGACTTCAAAAAATAGCGCCTTCCAGTCCTCTAGGAGTTCTTGTGTAAAGCCTGCAGCGAAGTGCTTATTTACTGGGTCGTACTTATATGGGCTGTTGGGTATTCCGCCTAGCACTACCCACCAAAACTCGGCAATTTTTTCTTTGTGCTCTTTCCAGTGAGTCACAATTGAAAACGGCTTAGAAAGGGTGGGATGGTTTTGAATGCGATCATAAAAATCATAAACCACCTCATCAATCGACTCCCGCCCAATTTGGTAGGCTAAAGGAGTGCGTTCTGATGGTTTAACGAGGCTCATGAGTAGAAAAATCCATGAGCGCCCAATACCGATATGACTAAGGTAGTTAGGCTGAGCACCAGAATGATCGAGTGAACAATTTGGGTTTTACGTAAGTTCGTAATGCTGTGACCATCCTTGACCATGCGACCATGGTTTCTTAGAATAAATGGCTCAATGACAAAGAGTGCCAAAAAGAATAGTGACCAAACAAACACCATCGCATGCATCCAAAAGAATTGAAGTTGCGAAAATCGACTCCAAGCTTCTAGTTTGTATGTCATATAAAAGCCCGAAATACCCGCCAACAAAACCATGATTCTGGCTATAGAGGCGAATCGATTCTCAACAATATTAAATATAGTTAACTGATCCTGTTGAAATGATGATCGCCTGAGCATGGGTATGAGCACTATAGTGACAAAGCTTACCCCTCCCATCCAAATGACTACACTAAGGATGTGTACCGCTCTTGCTATAGTTAAGTCGCTCATAGGCTTGATTTACGTGGATATTGGAGTTTTTATTATCCCTCTAAGCGTCACGAAACGCGACACTTGATTGTCGGGAAAACCGATAAACTTGCCTAAGTTATAGCTGGACTATAAGATAAAGCGTAGTCTCCAACTGGCTGTAAATTGATACCCGCTCCCTAGCGGGTATTTTTTTATGGTGAATTGTCTAGTTACGGGACGGTTGATTTAATTTTTTGGATTACGAATTTCGTTAAAACGAGTTTCCAATTCCTTACGCATTTTTCTGCGGAGCTCTGCACTCTTGAATCTGCGAATCTCGTCTGGTGTTGTCGGATCGTATTTTGGCACCTGGGTGGGTTTGCGATTTTCATCCATGGCTACCATCGTTAAAAAACAACTATTCACATGCCGCACCACTTTAGTGAGAATATTTTCGGCAATTACTTTGATGCCAACTTCAATCGATGAGGTGCCAGTATAGTTAACCGAAGCAAGGAAGGTGAGCAATTCGCCCACATGAATAGGCTGCTTAAAGATTACTTGATCTACGCTGAGTGTTACTACATGTTTGCCAGCATACCTACTAGCGCAGGCATAAGCAACTTGGTCAAGTAGTTTAAGGACATCTCCACCATGAACATTTCCAAAGAAGTTTGTCTTGTCTGGAGTCATTAAGACTGTCATGGTCAGTTGGTGATTTGGTAAATTCATGATTAATTTATCAAGTTATGGATATAGGCCACGATCTTCTCTTGCGCGAAGGATCCGAGTGCAACCAATAATAAAAGTAGCCGTGCGTAAAGTGACGTGATGCTTCTGGGCTGTTTCCCAGATGCTATCAAAGGCTTCTTTCATAATAGACACAAGACGAGCATTAATCTCTTTTTCGCTCCAAAAGAAGCTAGAGAAGTCCTGAACCCACTCAAAATAGCTAACTGTAACGCCGCCTGCATTCGCAATGACATCGGGGATTACTAATATTTTCCGTTCCGCAAGAATGTCGTCAGCGGCAGGTGTTGTTGGTCCGTTTGCGCCTTCTATCACCATGCGTGCTTTGATTAATGGCGCATTTTCTTCAGTGATTTGTCCTTCTAGGGCCGCAGGAATTAACACATCGCAATCTACTTCCCAAAAAAGAGTTGAATTAATTGATTCAGCGCTGGGAAAGCCGGCTACACCGCCTTGAGAATGAACATATTCTTGAAGTAGCCTAACATCAATGCCTGAGCCGCAATAAATTGCACCACTATGATCTTGAACAGAAACCAGAATGGCTCCGGCTTCAACAAATAACTGGGCAGCGATTGATCCCACGTTCCCAAAGCCTTGAACGGCTAATTTAGAACCTTCAATCGTTAGGCCGGTTTTATGTGCAGCCTCAATGCCAACAGTAAATACTCCGCGACCAGTTGCCTCCCTCCTACCTAGTGATCCACCAAGAGCGATAGGCTTACCAGTGACAACTCCGGTAGAGGTGCTGCCTTCATTCATGGAGTAGGTATCCATCATCCACGCCATGATTTGCGCATCTGTATTGACATCAGGCGCTGGAATATCTTTTGTGGGTCCAATAATTGAGCCAATTTCGCTGGTATAGCGGCGCGTTATCCGCTCAAGCTCGCCGCGTGATAGTAATTTTGGGTCAACGCGGATGCCCCCTTTAGCGCCGCCAAAAGGTAAATTAACAGCAGCATTTTTTACTGACATCCAGGCTGATAGAGCCATGACTTCTGACAATGTAACGTCTTGATGGAAGCGAACGCCGCCCTTCCCAGGGCCGCGTGAGGTGTTGTGTTGTACCCGATAGCCCTCAAAGTGCGCTATTGTCCCATCATCTAGGTGAATTGGCACATCTACGATCAACGCTTTCTTTGGACGTTTTAAGGTTTCAACCCAACGAGAAAGGTCGCCCAAATATGGCGTTACTCTATCAACCTGATTTAAAAAAGTTCCCCACGGGCCTAATTTATCTGGTTGCAGATAAGATGGTAAGGCATGGGTTGTTTTGTATAAAGCTGAGCCAGTTTGTATATTTTGTTTACTCATTACAAGGCACTTTCGAAATTACTAATCTATCTTTAGCAAGTTTTATCATCTCAAAACATCTTTTTTAACGAGACTAATGCATAGTTGTTCGCTTGCAGTTTTTCGCGTAAATACTTGGCTGTATTTACCGCATCAGCGTTATCACCATGAACGCAGATACTATGAATATTGCAAGGGATTTTTTTTCCACTAGTACTAATAATTGCTCTAGCTTCTAGCATCTTGAGTATATGTTGATAGCTATTTTCAGCTCCATGAACCATCGCATTTTTTTCACTTCGTGGAACTAACTGGGCATCATCTTGATATGCCCGATCGGCAAAAATTTCTGCAGCAACCCGCAGTCCTGCTTCCTCTCCTGCAATAAGTAAGGCAGAACATGCTGGCGCCAAGAGAATTAATTGATCATCAAAAGTTCTAATTGCATTAACAATTTGACGGGCAAGCTGAATATCTGCGCACGCCATATTATTTAATGCGCCATGAGGTTTGACATGCTCAAGTGTCATATTTTGTGTTTGCGCCATTCCCTGCAGTGCCCCTAACTGGTAGAACAATATAGCCTCAAGTTCGGCCTCCGAGAGCTGCATTGGGCGACGACCAAAACCCTGTAAATCGGGGAAGGAGGGGTGCGCTCCTATTCCTACATGATGCTTATGAGCATCTTCTAAAGTTCGAAGAATGACTAGTGGGTCGCCAGCATGAAATCCGCAGGCTAGGTTTGCGCTATTGACTAAAGATAACATCTCAGAGTCACTACCCATCTTCCAGTTACCAAAGCTTTCACCTAAGTCTGCATTGATATTAATTTTTGTTTTCATATAGTTAATTCCAATTTATATCTCCTTACTCCTCAGAGCCACTAAGAACCCCTGAAACTAAATTCGAGTTATATAAAGCAATAAAATCTATAGAGCCAGGTGGCAAAAATGGTTTGATACTTTGCTTCCATGCTTCAAATAGTTCAGTTTTCTTATTTAGAGCTTCTTTTGCTTCTTGGTGGTTGACCTTTATAAAGCGCAAGGTATCACCAGGCTTTCTATGCGCTAGCTTTGATAGGTCGGCGCTAATAACGGTTGCAATTTTTGGATATCCACCACTAGTTTGGCAATCAGCTAATAAGATGATTGGCTGACCATTGGCTGGAACTTGAATCGCTCCTGGAATGACGCCGTCAGAGACAATATCTGCTCCTAGTTCATTGTGGGCTATAGGTGTCCCTTCAAGACGCATTCCCATGCGATCAGTTTGGCGACTGATAGTCCACGGTTGAGAAAAAAACTGATCTATTGATTCTGGGGAAAAGTGATTCTCCTGGGGGCCCAATATCACGCGAATATCCCCACTCTCATTGATCCATTTTTTTGTGGCTTTCAATTCTGTGGGAATTTCTGCAGCAGCCTCTTGGCATGACAAGATATCGCCAGAGCTTAAGACTAGACCATGATGCCCCCCAATCCTCGCCTTTGGGTAGCTAGAGCGGCTCTTCAATTGTTTTGGGACAAGTATTCCGCCGGACAAAGCCGCATATGCAACACCACTTTTGACGGAATCTATAACTAAGCTTTGACCAGGCGGCACTAGTACACTTTCAAATGCATCTACCTGTGTTCGCATTCCTTGTGGGTCAGCTAACCAAGCGCCAATATCGCCTGCTAAAGCAATTCTTATCGGTTTATTGACTGCTTTTATTGTCGGTCCGCTCCAGCGTATTTCAAATCCAGCGGAATCGAGTGGGTTATTAACAAGGGCATTTGCTGCTGATAAAAGATTTGCATCTAGCGCGCCAGAGAGCGGTACGCCAATACTTCGATATCCAATTCGTCCAAAATCTTGAATGCTGACAGCAATACCAGGATTGGTAATTTCAAACGTTGCACTCACGACCAGTCCTTTATTTCTAATATGCTGTCACGATCCCAGTTAGTTTTTTGACATTCAATCTTGAGTTCAGCATACCTAGCTTTATTGATAGAGCACCAATGAATTTGATCTCCCGAAGCAATAAGCGCAGGGTGATCGCTATGGTTTACGTCAAATAGTGGGACAGGTGTTTGACCTAAAAGTCTCCATCCTCCCGGACTCTCCCAGGGATAAACTGCGCACATACCTGCAGCTATTGCAATAGATCCCGCAGGTACTGTTAACCGTGGATTAGCCAAACGAGGGATATTTAATGAATCAGGTAAGCCGCCAAGGTAAGGGAAGCCAGGCAAAAAACCAATCATATAAACTGAAAAAACAGACGAAGTCATTAGATCAATGACTTTATTAACTTCTAGATTTTTTAATTGCGCAACTTCATTTAAATCAGGCCCAAATTCATCTTCAAAACATACAGGGATATAAAGTTGTCTACCTTCTGACACTTGATTTCCTGAGTTTTGGGCAAGATTTAATAATTCTGATCCAAGCAGAATTCCATCTACTTTTGCCGGATCATAGTAAACACTAACTGATCGAAAGCTTGGCAGATACTCCAGTATCTTTTCTGCAATATCAGTACTTTTTTGAAGAGCATTACAAAATCCCAATACCCTTGAATGAATCACAGGATCAATGCTTGAGCCAAACTCTATGGTCCAGGCGCCATCCCCTAATGCGAGTAAGCGAGGTTGTTGCAAGTTGTTCATTGCTTACATTGATGCCGCAGCTCTTGCTGCCTGATCGTAGACGCCAGAGAGCATTCGTAGTAAAGAGGCAAGTTGGCCTATATCGCGGTTCAATCCCTCATCGGCATTTAGCGCCTTGATAAGGCAATGTTCGCGTACGGCGCGATAGCGTTCAACATGTTCATTTCCTAGCTCCGTGCTGGCATAAGTTACTTCTTTTCCCTTTTTGGAAGAAGAGACAACCCCGATGCTTTGTAATTTTTTTAATGAGTAGTTAATTAAATGTGTATCTTCCACATTCATGATGAAGCAGATATCGGCTAGCTTTTTATCCCTGGCTCGATGGGTTACATGATGCAGAACCAAAACGTCTAAAGGGGTTAAGTCTTTAAGTCCTGCTGCCGCCATGCAATGAACAATCCAGCGATGAAATGCGTTACCAGCAACAATCAGGCCAAATTCAAATTCACTCATTTCAGCGCTATGGGGTGACACTAAATGGGCTGAGGAAACGATGGGTTGGCTAGGCGTAACTTTTTTAGCTTGATTTGATTCAATAGATTGCATTTTCATCTCTTTAAATCCCCTTCATATGACTCTAAAAGTACTTCTTGACCGTTATTATAGGGTTTATAAAAACAAATTGTTGACAATTTAATGATAATTAGGGAATATACTAATGCCAATTTATCTTTGTGGTGATAAATTTCATCACATTAGTGTTTTTCCACCCCCAAGGAGTTAATCATCATGAAGCGTCCTTTATTTGCTGTAAGTGGTCTGATTCTGGCAATGTCGATATTCACAAGCCAAGCGCAAGCTCAGGTGAAGTGGGACTTGGCTTCTGCCTATCCAACGAGCAATTTCCATTCTGAAAATTTGATTCAATTTGCTAATGATGTTGATAAGTCAACTGGCGGTAAGCTCAAAATTACTGTTCATGCCAATGCATCATTATTCAAAGCTACTGAAATTAAACGTGCAGTTCAAGGTGGGCAAGCTCAAGCCGGTGAAATTATTGAGGCGAATTATCAAAATGAATGGCAAATTTACGGTGCTGATGGCTTGCCATTTTTAGCTGATAGTTATGAGGAGTCAGCAAAACTGCAAGCTGCTCAAAAGCCATTAATTGAAAAAAAATTAGCAGAACAAGGAATGCTTTATCTCTATTCCACCCCATGGCCGCCACAAGGTCTATTCAGTAAAAAGCCAATTACTAGCGCCAGCGATCTCAAGGGGATCAAATGGAGAGCTTATAGCCCGGCAACTGCAAGAATTGCAGATCTCGTCAATGCACAACCTGTAACGGTTCAGGCTGCTGAATTATCTCAGGCCTTGGCAACTGGAGTGGTTGAGGCGACTATGACCTCTAGTGCGACAGGTGTTGATAGTAAGTTATTTGAGCACCTAAAGTACTACTATGACTTGCAAGCATGGCTACCTAAAAATCTAGTTATCGTTAACAAAAAATCCTTTGATTCATTAGATAAGTCTTCGCAAGATGCTTTATTAAAAGCAGCTGCAAGTGCAGAGGCTCGTGGCTTGGCAGCAAGTAAGCGTGTTAATCAGGAAGCTAAAGATAAGTTAAAAGCCAACGGCATTCAAATCATGCCTCCATCACCTCAGCTTACAGCTGATATGAAAAAGGTTGGCGACACTATGCTTAAGGAATGGCTTGAAAAAGCTGGGCCAGATGGCAAAACTCTTTTAGATACATATCGCCGTTAATCATGGAAAATTCAGTTAATCCACAAGCCCGCTCTTCAATACGACGATTTTTGGATGGTCTTTATGCGTTAGGTGGAGCTTTGTCTGCCTGCGCAGTATTAATTATCCTGATTCTAATGATTGGGGCATCGATCGGTCGTCAATTAGATTGGCGGGTATCGTGGATTAATGATGTTGTTGCTTGGTTGTGTGCATCAGCCGCATTCTTTGGTATGGCGTATAGCTTTCGCAACGGTGATTTTGTTAGGGTAACACTTTTGCTCGAATCAGTATCGCCAGCAGTACGTCGATGGATGGAATTTATTTCATTGGCAATTGCGTTTATTGCAATTAGCTATCTAGGCTATTGGGCCACCTTATTTACTTATCAAAGCTGGGAATTTAACGAGATCGCAGGAAATATGGTGGCTATTCCGATTTGGATTCCACAATGCAGTTTCGTGATTGGATCAATCATCTTAATGATAGCGGTGGTTGATGAATGTTTATGTGTAGTGCGCGGCGCAAAGCCTAGTTACGTCGTTCGAGTAGAAGAACGGCATGCGCGTGGCGATTTCTCTGAGGAGCTGTAATGGGATTGCTCGAAATAGGCGGGTTGCTTTTATTTATCATGCTTCTCATGCTGGGTGGCGGTGTTTGGATAGCGATGACACTGGCAATCGTGGGTTGGATTGGTCAGGCTTATTTTACAAATACGCAACCAGGTCTTAATTTGTTCTCCTCATTTTGGGAAACTGCATCCAGTTGGGAGTTGGCTGCCTTACCCCTGTTTATTTGGATGGGAGAAATTCTTTATAGAACAAAACTATCCGAACAAATGTTTGATGGCTTATCGCCTTGGCTCTCTAAAGTTCCTGGGCGATTAATGCATACCACCATTTTGGGGTGTGGAATTTTTGGCTCCGTATCTGGATCTTCAGCGGCAACTTGCGCAACGATTGCTAAGGTAGCCTTGCCCGAATTAGACCGTCGTGGCTACGACAAGAGTCTCGCCTTAGGCTCTCTTTCAGCAGCTGGTGGATTAGGTATTTTGATTCCACCATCAATTACGATGGTTGTATATGCTGTTGCTGCAGATACTAGCGTAATTCGATTATTTTTAGCTGGTTTTTTACCAGGATTTTTATTGATGGGCTTATTCTCCGGCTACATCATTTGGTGGAGTTTGCGTCATCCAGATAAGGTGCCACCGGCTGAGCTTCCCACTACTTTTTGGCAAAAAATTCATCGCTCAGGAAGCTTGATTCCGTGTGGCTTACTGATTGTTTTCATTGTCTGGGTTTTAGTAGCCGGTATTGCGACGGCGACCGAATGTGCTGCCTGGGGTGTGGTGGGCTCGCTAGCTATTGCTGCAGCTGGACGTAGTTTGACATGGCAAAATTTTTGGCAAGGCTTAGTGGGCGCCACTAGAGTTAGTTGCATGATCATGTTTATTTTGGCTGGTGCTGCATTTTTAACGAAGACCATGGCATTTACTGGAATTCCACGCGAACTAGCTGAGTATGTTCAAAGTCTTAATTTATCTCCTTACGGTTTGATTGCTGTATTGGTTGTTGTCTACTTAATTTTAGGGACAGCTTTAGATGGTATCTCAATGATTATGTTGACTAGCGCAGTGATCTTGCCTTTAATTGAAAAGGCTGGCTTTGATCTAGTTTGGTTTGGAATTTTCATCATTATGTTGATTGAAATTGCAGAGATTACTCCACCAGTTGGATTTAATTTATTCGTTCTTCAGAATATGACTGGAATTGATAGCAACCGTATTGCGCGTATGACCTTACCATTTTTCGGTTGCATGATATTGGCTATTGTTCTCATCACAGTATTCCCTGATATTGTTACCAGTTTGCCAAATTGGTTTATGGGTGTAGAGCGCTAAAATTGAATTAAAAAGTTACATAAACCCTTATTTGAGCGATAAGGGTTTTTGGCATACTTTGTCGTGTTTCCCGACAAATCACATAGTCAAGTGTCGCGTTTCGCGACACTTGTAAGTCGTTTGAGACGCTCACGGTTACCCAGTCTTACCCAGCGTCCGTCATCCCCACCCAATTAACGCTAACAAGATCTCCGATTGAGTCCGCACAGCAACCACATTTGCCACAACCAAAAGAAAAAGCCCCTAGATTTCTCTAGAGGCTTTTGTATAACTGGTGGGTCGGGCGAGATTCGAACTCGCGACCAACGGATTAAAAGTCCGCTGCTCTACCGACTGAGCTACCGACCCAGTTAAGCCATAAATTATAGCAAGAAGTTTGTAGGCCATCCTCGGGTTTGCGGGGTCTGCCCGTCAGCCCTTGTAGTTACAAGTGGCTTATGAATTTACCCGTCTGGCGACCGGTGGATTTTTGGAAAAATACTCCTTAATTCCCCTCAAAATCGCCTCTGCGATCTTGTCCTGATAGTTATCGTCGTTTAGGCGGGCCTCTTCCTGTGGATTGCTAATAAAAGCGGTTTCTACGAGGATTGAGGGGATGTCTGGGGCCTTTAAAACCGCAAAACTGGCTTGTTCTACCTTGGGTTTATGTAGGGCTGCAAATCCACCAATTTGCTTCAAGATCGAATTACCCACCTGCAGGGAATCTTTAATCTGAGCAGTGGTCGACATATCTAGAAGTAAGTTGGCAACCTGCCTATCTTGCGTCTTGATATTGATGCCACCGATGAGATCGGAGGCATTCTCTTTATTGGCCATCCAGCGAGCGGTGGTACTACTAGCACCCATTTGCGAAAGTGCAAAGACGGAAGCGCCTCTAGCATTTCTTTCGATAAAGGCATCTGCATGAATCGATACAAAGAGATCTGCTTCAACACGGCGTGCTTTTTGTACTCGGACATGTAGAGGCACAAAGTAATCGCCATCTCTAGTCAAGAAGGGACGCATATACGCTTCGCCTTCAATCTTATCTTTGAGTCGCTTAGCAATTGCGAGAACAACATGTTTTTCCTTGGAGCCTGCTGCACCAATGGCGCCAGGATCCTCGCCGCCATGCCCAGGATCAATCGCAATGGTGATTAAGCGCTTGTATTTGGCAGGCGCTGGCAACTCTTTGGTTTCAGGTATAGCTTGAGCAACAGGGGCTGCCGGAACCTTGGCGAGCTCTTTTTCTTTTTTAGTCGCGAACTGCGCAATCAAATCCACCTCTTCATTGGATTTTTCAAGAGCAGTTTCTTTTTTGGCGCTGCTTCTCACCAAAGCCATTAAAGGATCAGGTGGTGTAGTGGGGTATAAGTCAAACACCATGCGGTAGTTGTACTCAGCTACTGGATCCAGCGTAAAGAGTTGTGGCTTGATAGGTTCTTTTAAGTCAAATACCAAACGCACAATACCCGGCTGAAATTGCCCCACTCGAACTTGCGAGATATAAGGATCGTTTGGTTTAACTTTGGCTACTAAATCTTTGAGGGTGGGATTGAGTTCCAATCCTTGTACGTCCACTACTAAACGATCTGGGTTAGTCAGAATCTGCTGAGTAATCGGTAGCGGTGTATCGGATTCCAGTGTTACGCGGGTGTAGTCCTCGGAAGGCCAAACGCGCACGCCCAATATCTTGGCGCCCCAGGCAATATCAACTTCAGTGAGTAATAGAGCAAAACTCAAGAACTTTGCTGAAGTCTTGAGAGTTTGTCTTTTGGAGAGGTTAATCTTTTTGGGTTTCATGTATGGCTTATCCATTACTAACGCATTAATTTGCTTGCGTCTCTAGTAATGCGCTTGCTCCAGACGGGGTTAAAGCATTGATCTTAATAGTCCGTTCATTCTCTTCCGCACCAGCAGCCAACTGAATCTGAATATCAAATGCAGGCAAAGTACCTTCTGCTTTTTCTGGCCACTCAATGAGGCAAATTCCTGGAACATCAAAGTGTTCTGCAAATCCTGCCTCTTGCCACTCCAAGGGATCGCGCATGCGATACAAATCAAAATGGTGAACGGTAATCGCTTGCTCTTTCAATTGCAGTGGATATGGTTCGCACAATGTGTAAGTAGGACTCTTTACTTTGCCCTCATGACCCATTGCTTGAATAAGGTATCTCGCAAAAGTCGTTTTGCCCGCACCCAAATCGCCCTCAAGGGAGATATTGAGATGTGAGCCTGGCTGCTTAGTCAGGTATTGCGTAAAACTGGTGGCTAGCTGCTTCGCAAGAGAGGCGGTGTCGGCTTCCTGCCTACAATAGAGATCTATTGCGGTGAGCGGGGACTGGATTGCCTGTGTTTGAGCCATTCCCCTAGTTTATTCAATTATTGCGCTACATTCTGTATTCCATATGTCTTTACCTGCCGGCTCTCAAACCTTAGATGAGTCCAATCTGCGCGATTGGCTCAATACCCAGGCTATGGCCTTGGGGTTTGATGGCTTGCGGATCACCGACACCCATTTAGGTCCTGCAACTGAGCGCCTGAAAGAGTGGTTGGCTGAAGGTCGCCACGGTCAAATGGAATACATGCAGCGCCACGCAGAATTGCGCTCTAATCCCGAACTCTTAGTTCCCGGAACAGTACGCGTTATTTGTGTGTCGATGAACTACCTGCCGCCTGAGACAGATTTTGATGTTGAATGGCAACGACTAGAAGATCCTACGCAAGCAGTCGTATCGATGTATGCCAGAGGGCGCGATTATCACAAGGTGCTGCGTAACCGCTTACAAGAATTTGCCCAGCTGATTGAAGAGCGTATCGGCAAATTAGGCTATCGCGTGTTTACGGATTCCGCACCGCTCATGGAAGTAGAGCTGGCACGCAAAGCAGGCTTAGGCTGGCGTGGCAAACATACGCTCCTACTCAATCGAGAATCAGGATCCACATTCTTCTTGGGTGAGATCTTGGTGGATGTACCACTACCCATTGATGAAGAAGTTGAAGAGCGCTGTGGTACCTGTACATCCTGTATAGATATATGTCCTACACAAGCTATCACTGCGCCTTATCAACTCGATGCGAGAAGATGTATCTCTTACTTGACCATTGAGAATCCTGACGCCATTCCTGTGGAGTTTCGACAGGCCATGGGTAATCGGGTGTATGGCTGCGATGACTGCCAGCTCATTTGTCCTTGGAATAAGTTTGCCAAACGTACAGATCTGCCGGATTTTGCAAGACGTCACGGTTTAGGGCAGGCGACCCTATTGCAACTTTGGTCCTGGACTGAAGCGGAGTTTGAGCAACGCCATGAAGGTAGTGCCATTCGCAGAATCGGTTACAGCCGTTGGCGCCGTAATCTAGCAGTAGCCATGGGCAATGCTTTGGCTAGCGGGCTTGAGAAGAGCGCAATTACTGAAGCATTAAACGCAGCGCTTCCTAGTTCTGATCCTCTGGTGGCCGAGCACATTCAGTGGGCTTTAGATCAACATCCGCACTCAGCATAGATTCCCACAAGCTTTACAATTAACCCATGTCATTTAACGACCAGCCCTACATCGATCCTAGCGAAATCCCGCTAGAAGAGGCTGCGGTACAGCGCTTTAAAAATCCAAGTCATGCCTTTTGGTCTGGCATTCGGGATGCTGCTGGTGCGCCTGCGATGGTACTCTTTGCTGGTATGGTGGGCTTTGGAGCGATGGGTAAAACCAATGGCTTTGATGTTTGGTTCACAACCTTCACTTCGTTTTTCATGTTCGCCTTACCGGGGCAAGTTGTTTTGCTCGAGATGGCGATTACTGGCTCATCTGTTTTAGCGATCGCTTTAGCGGTTACGCTAACCTCAACACGCTTTATCACCATGACGGTGACACTCTTTCCGCAGTTTCATCAAAAAGATCGCAATCGTAGTCTTTATGCTTCCGTCCATTTATTGGCGATGACAGCATGGGCTATCTCGATGCGGGAGTTTCATGCGATTGAGATTAAGCACCGCCTCAGTTACTTTGTAGGGCTAGGGCTCTTATGTTGGTTGATCTCTGTGCCTGGAACTGTCTTAGGTTACTACTTGGCTGGTATGGTGCCAAAGCCAGTTACTTTGGGCTTGGTGTTTATTAACCCATTGTTCTTCTTGCTCACCTTTACCGAAGTAAAGCCTTGGATCAATCGCATTGCTATCTTCCTGGGTTGTATCTTTGGACCCATCTTCTTTATGCTCGATCGCGATACCAGTTTGTTAACGGCTGGTTTGGTTGCGGGCACCATGGCTTACTTTATCGATCGTAAGTTCTTGCGTAAAAAAGCAGGGGTGATTGGATGAATGAAGCGATGGACGCTTTAAGTCACATGAGTGATGCACTGACGGGTTGGGGTCTATGGATTGCCTTGGTTGGCGCCTGCCTAGGTACGTACTTCTGTCGTGCTATTGGTGTATTTCTGTCACAGAGTATTAATCAAGATAGCGAGATCTTTCGCTGGTTAGCTGCGGTGACCTACGCGATGGTTGCTGCACTTACAGTGCGTTTGATTGTGATGCCGCTTGGCCTGATGGCAACCGTACCTCTATGGATACGTATTCTGATCTGCGCCTTAGCGATTGGCGTGATGATTTCTAAACCCACAAAACGATTGGTTCCAGCCTTATTGACTGGAACCTTGTTGATGGTGGGTTACGGCGTGATTCGCTAACTACCCAAACAACGCCAGCCCATCTTTTTTGTTTTTATAGATGCGCCGCCAAAATTCTGGCGATATGCACAGCCTCTCTTTGAGTCCCATCTGCAATTTGATGACGACAGCTTGTACCGTCAGCAACCACCCAGCTATCTGGTGACTTCCGAATACTAGGCAATAGGCTAGCTTCAGCCATTTGCTTGGACACTTCAATATGCTCAGCTTCATAACCAAAGCTACCTGCCATGCCACAGCAAGACGATTCAATCAGCTTAGGCTCTGCGTTCGGAATGAGTTTGAGTAATTCCATTGCGGGAGTAACAGCAGCAAAAGACTTCTGATGACAGTGACCATGAAACAGCACTGATTTATTAGCTGCTTTGAGATTTAACTGAAGCTTACCGGCCTTAGCCTCGCTTGCTAAGAATTCTTCTAGCAATTGCGCCTGTTTAGAAACGCTCACTGCGCGCTCACCAAAGCCCATTACCAAAGCTTCATCCTTTAAGGTAAACAAGCATGAAGGCTCTAGACCAATAATCGGAATGTGCTTGTCGGCATAAGGCGCGAGATGGTCAACTAATTCACCAAGTGTTTCCTTGGCTTTATCAACCATGCCTGCAGCTAAATAGGTTCTGCCACAGCAAAACTCTTTTGAGCAAGTATTGCCTTGGTTTGTTGCTTTAGTTTGACCATTACTTTGGCTCTTGCTTTGAGTCTTATTAGGGATATGCACACGATAGCCAGCTGCCTTGAGTACTTTTAATGCTGCCTGGAGGTTTTCATCTTCAAAGTAAGCGTTAAAGGTATCGGCTAACAGTACAACACCCTTGCCATCGGTATTGCTCGCCAATTGTTCTGGAGTGTATTGATAAGAATCTTTTGCCTTTTGGTTCCAGAAGGTTTTACTCTTCCAGGTTGGTAGGCTTCTTTGCGCAGAGATGCCCATGATCCATTCTTGGAGCTTGGCAATCGGCGCAATGTGATTGCGTAGATTGAGAAGACTTGGCAAAAATGGAATATTGCTAATCGTGCCGGCGTATTTGGGAAGATAGGCTACCGCTAGATCCCTGAGAGAGTGGCCTACACGCTTTTTGTAAGCAGACAGGAACTCAATCTTCATCTTTGCCATATCAACGCCAGTAGGACATTCACGGCGGCAAGCCTTACAGCTCACGCAAAGCTCCATTACCTCTTTAATGGCATCACTTGCTAATGGTGAAGATTCGGGAGATGTGCCACTCTTCAGGTCGAGTTGATTGGATAGTGCAAGGCGCAGCGTGTTGGCTCTACCGCGTGTCAGATGTTTCTCATCACGGGTGACGCGGTAGCTCGGACACATGACTTCCGCATCAAACTTACGGCAGTGACCATTGTTATTGCACATCTCCACTGCTTTAGCTAAACCCATCGCTGGATCACCACCGGTGCCTGGCGCTGTAGTTTCTTCTGTGACAGGATCGTTTTGTACGTTCCAAGCAGACCAATCCAATGCCGGTTGGAGTGGAATCACTTTATAACTTGGTGGAAATCTAAAGTTGATGGAGTCATCCATCTTTGGTGGGTTCACAATCTTGCCCGGATTAAATAATCCTTTGGGATCAAATGCGTATTTAATTTCTGCAAGGGCTTCAGTGATCTTTGGACCAAACTGCCAAGAGATCCATTCGCCACGACATAGACCATCACCATGCTCACCGCTATAAGCACCTTTGTATTTGCGCACCAGGGCAGAAGCTTCTTCAGCAACTGCGCGCATCTTCTGAGCGCCGTCTCTGCGCATATCCAATATAGGGCGTACGTGCAATGTACCTACGGATGCGTGGGCGTACCAAGTGCCGCGTGAACCATATTTAGAAAATACCTCAGTGAGTGCTTGGGTGTAATCAGCCAAACTCTCCAGAGGTACAGCACAGTCTTCAATAAAGCTCACTGGCTTACCATCGCCTTTGAGGCTCATCATGATGTTCAGACCAGCTTTACGTACTTCCCACAAGTTCTTTTGCAGAGATGCGTCAGGCATAGTCACTACAGAACCCGGCAAACCCAAATCACTCATGAGTTCTTGTAGAGCTTTGAGCTTTTCTAAAAGTGGTGCATGTGCTTCACCAGAAAACTCCACCAATAAAATAGCTTCGGGCGTTTTAGCGGTGTGATCAACTAAGGCTGTTTCAATGGTTTTCTTAAAGCTTGGGTTGCTGCGCGCCAAATCAATCATGGTGCGATCGACTAACTCAACAGCGGTAGGGCCGAGCTTCACAATATGCTGAGCACTATCCATCGCCTTGTAGAAGCTGGCAAAGTTCACAATGCCGAGCACTTTATGTTGTGGCAATGGCGCGAGTTTGAGCTTGAGAGATTTGAAATACGCCAAAGTACCTTCGCTGCCCACTAACAGGTGCGCCAAGTTCACGCTGCCATCTTGGGTATAAGGCAATTCACTTTGAGGATTGAAGATATCGAGGTTATATCCCGCTACCCGTCTTAATACTTTTGGAAAATGGGCCTCAATCTCCGGGGTTAGGGTGTGGGCTAGGTTTTTAACAAAATCACCTAGCTCTTTTGCAGCGCCAGAACTGCTAGCGTAATTACCAAACTGTGCGACTTGGCCATCCGCTAACCACGCATCAATACCTAAAACGTTATGCACCATATTGCCGTAAGCAATGGAGCGACTGCCGCAGGAGTTATTACCTGCCATGCCGCCAATGGTTGCTTGACCAGCAGTAGAAACGTCAACTGGATACCAGAGGCCATATTGCTTTAGAGAGCCATTAAGGTGATCAAGCACGATGCCGGGCTCAACTTCAACATAACCTTTATCAAGATTGAGATCTATAACGTTTCTGAAATATTTAGTGTTATCAATCACCAGTGCTGCGCCAGTGGTTTGGCCACATTGGCTGGTGCCGCCACCACGAGGCAGCACAGGCACGCCCAGTTCAGCAGCAATCTGAATCGCGCTGGCAATATCTTGCGCAGTCTTTGGTACAAACACGGCAACTGGCATCGCTTGATAAATAGAGGCATCCGTTGCATAGCGTCCACGACTCGCGCTATCGGTCATAACTTCACCAGAAGTCTCCTGGCGCAAGCGTTTGGCTAGCTCAGCCTGATCTACCATGAGTTCTTTGAGGTCTAGGGGCTTATTCATGACTTGCTTGTCTCCGCATCTTTGATTTCTGCTTCTGATTTCAGTAACTGCACTACAACATCACGTTTGTTTTGAACGTGCTGGATCATGATTCTGCGCATGCGTGCAGCATCTCTGGCTTTGAGGGCGTCGAGCATCTCTTGGTGTTCTTCGACTGCTTTTTCCCATTTCACGCCATCTTGGTTGGAGCGAAAGCGCAGAGCTTCAATGCGTGCATTAACTTGTGTGAAGAGTTTGGAGAGCACCGGATTATTTGCTGCTTGATTAATCAGATGATGAATACGTAGATTGAGTTTGTAATAGCTCGATAAATCACGGCGCGCATACGAAGCCATCATTTCATATTGGAGCGCTTCTAATTCAGAGAGGATGGCATCGCTAATATTGTTAGCAGCCAACTCGCCAGAGAATCCTTCAAGGTCAGCAATCACATCAAAAGTGTGAATGACATCCTCAAGACTGAGTTGCACGGCAATGGCACCACGATTGGCGATAAGTTCTACTAAGCCATCTGCAGCTAAGCGACGAATTGCCTCCCGAATAGGGGTGCGAGATACATTGAGACTCTCAGCTAATTCACGTTCATTGAGTTTGCTGCCGGGCGCGATCTTGCCTTCAACCAAGAGTGATCTGAGCTTTTGGAAGGTGGCCTCATGCAAATTCTGAGAATTAGGCTGTTCTATGGCTGCCATGCTGGAATCCCCTAAACCCTATATTTGTATACAAAATTAACAATAAGCCATCATAAAGCATAAATACACGCTTTAAATGCCTATTTATAGGTTTATTTAAGTAATTATTTAAAATAATTTGTATACAAAATGGAAAATTGGCAAAAATTGTCATACACTAGTGCCAGAAATAACACCCATAAACACACCCATAAGTGAGACAAAGCATGTTGAAACTTGATAACCACGCATCAGGACGCCACTTTTTACATATTCCTGGCCCAAGTCCTGTGCCCCCACGCGTACTGCGCGCCATCAGCTATCAAACTATCGACCATCGTGGTCCTGAGTTTGGCGCCTTCGGTCTGAAGGTTTTAGAAAACATCAAAAAGATTTTTAAAACTGAGCAGCCTGTGATTATTTATTCCGCTTCTGGAACAGGTTCATGGGAAGGTGCTTTGGTAAACGTACTGAGTCCTGGCGACAAGGTGTTGTTCTATGAAACTGGTCAGTTTGCAAACTTGTGGCGCGCCCTTGGTAAGCGCCTTGGTTTGGATGTCGAAGTGGTTGGTAAAGCAGGTCAAGATTCTTGGCGTTGGGGTGTAGATGCTTCTGTTATTGAAGAGCGTTTACGCAAAGACACTGGCCATGAAATCAAAGCGGTTTGCGTAGTACACAACGAAACTTCTACTGGTGTGACATCAAATATCGCAGCAGTGCGTAAAGCGATTGATTCTCTGAAACATCCAGCCTTATTGCTCGTAGATAGCGTATCTGGCTTGGGTTCAGCGGATTATGAGCATGACAAGTGGGGCGCTGACGTCACCATCTCTGGCTCACAAAAAGGCTTAATGTTGCCACCAGGCATTGGCTTTAATGCCTTATCACCGCGCGCCATCGAAGCTAGTAAAAATAACAAAATGCACAAAGCATATTGGGCTTGGGATGAAATTCTCGAATCCAATAAAACAGGTTACTGGCCGACAACTCCAAGCACCAATTTGATGTATGGATTGCATGAAGCAATGGACATGATGATGGCTGAAGGTTTAGATACGATCTTTGCACGTCATCAACGTTTAGCAGCAGCTTGTCGTGAAGCGGTGAAAGCTTGGGGCTTAGAAATTCAGTGTCAAGACAAAGATTGCTATTCACCAGTACTTACTTGTATTGCAACACCAGAAGGCATGGATGCCGATGTATTGCGTAAACATGCTTTAGAGAAGTTCAACCTCTCATTGGGTACTGGTTTAGGTAAGATCAAAGGCAAGGCATTCCGCATCGGCCATTTGGGCGATTGCAATGAATTGAGCTTGATGGCTGCTTTAAGTGGTGTAGAGATGAGCTTGGGCTCCATGGGCTTTAAACCCAAGGCCAGCGGCGTAGTTGCCGCCCAAGAATTTCTCAAATAGCCTTAAATAATCAATAAGTTGGGTGGAGACAGGGTGTAGCAAGGCTTCTAGACCGAAGTCGGGCTACACCCCTTATAATTCAGGTGCTCTATATAGATAGCACTTTCATCATATAAAACATATTCGAGACAAAGAAAGATTAAACATGTTGGCTACTAAACCATATTTAACTCAAGCTGATGTTCAAAAGATTTTGGATGCAGCAAACAAACACG
The DNA here is from genome assembly GCF_027924165.1 of Polynucleobacter yangtzensis. Taxonomy (NCBI): domain Bacteria; kingdom Pseudomonadati; phylum Pseudomonadota; class Betaproteobacteria; order Burkholderiales; family Burkholderiaceae; genus Polynucleobacter; species Polynucleobacter yangtzensis. Next base: position 1,388,881 of record NZ_AP026973.1, on the reverse strand, counting down.
CTGCCGCAAATAATTGGGCTGTCACTATTGCCGTTTGTGATGATGGCGGTCATGTCTTGGGTTTAATTCGTCGTGATGGTTGCGCTCCTGTATCCACATACATTGCTCAAGAAAAAGCACGTACTGCAGCAATGGGTAAACGTGAGAGCCGTGTCTACGAAGAAATTATTAATAACGGCCGTACCTCTTTCTTATCTGCTCCGCATATCTCGGGCATGTTGGAGGGTGGGGTCAATATCGAGGTAAATGGGTTTACCATCGGCGCAGTCGGCGTTTCCGGCGTTAAATCGACCGAGGATGCTGAAACTGCTAAGGCCGGCATTGCGGCCATCCTGTAAGTTACCTTGACAAATACTGCTACTGAAATAAATTCTTCTACAGGGGTTAGCGAAGCCGCTAACCCTAGTGTTACTGACACTGACACTGCTGCCACTACTTCACCTCCGGCAACAATCACTTTTGCTGACTTTGGTTTAGATCCGAAAATTCAAAAAGCGGTTCTGGAGCAGGGCTATAACACTCCAACTCCGATTCAAGCGCAATCGATTCCGCATGTCTTAGCGGGAAGCGACCTCATGGGCGCTGCGCAAACCGGTACCGGTAAGACAGCTGCCTTTGTATTGCCGATCATTCAAAAGATTTTGCGTCACGCTAGCAATAGCGCGTCACCAGCGCGTCATCCCATTCGTGCATTGGTTCTCACGCCAACCCGTGAGTTGGCCGTGCAAGTGGCTGAAAACGCTGCGAACTACTCAAAGCACACTGATCTGCGCGCTGCAGTGGTCTACGGCGGTGTGGACATGAAAGAGCAAGTAGGTATTTTGCGTAATGGCGTAGAGATCCTGATTGCCACCCCTGGTCGTTTGCTTGATCACATTGGTTCAAAAGTGGCCAACCTCTCGCAAGTAGAGATCTTGGTTTTGGACGAAGCCGATCGCATGCTCGACATGGGTTTCTTGCCAGATCTACAACGCATCATTGATTTAATTCCGGCGCAAAGGCAAACCTTATTGTTCTCGGCGACTTTCTCACCAGAAATCAAAAAGCTGGCGCAAAGTTATTTGCGTACCCCAGTGACTGTTGAGGTTGCTCGTCAAAATGCTGCTGCCGATACGGTTAAGCAAGTAGTGCATATGGTTTCTTCCGCCGATAAGCAACGTGCGATTGTGAAGGTGCTTGAAGCACGCACACGTGCGGGCTTATCACGTCAATGCATCATCTTTACCAATAGCCGTTTGGGCTGTGCAAAGTTATCACGCGCCTTAGAGCGTGATGGTATTAAAGCGGGCGCGATTCATGGCGATAAGAGCCAAGGTGAACGTACTTTAACTTTGGATGCATTTAAGTCTGGCGCCATCGAAGCTTTAGTGGCGACTGATGTAGCTGCTCGTGGTTTGGATATTCCGGATATGCCTTGCGTAATCAATCACGAACTGCCATACAACGCAGAAGACTTTATTCACCGTATCGGTCGTACCGGTCGCGCTGGCAGCAAGGGCGATGCGATTGCATTGGTTGATGCTAGTGAGAAACGCTTACTCGACGATATTGAAAAGTTGATGAAGCGTAAATTGGATGTGAAGCCTTTGCCTGAAGGTGTGCCTGCACAAAGTCGCCCATCATCCAGTAGCTATGGCAGTGCACCAGCAAAAATGTCTGATCCTTTCTTCTACAAGCCTTACGAGCCATCTGCATCTACAGCCTCCACTACAGATCCTGCAAAGCCCGAAGAGAAAAAAGTAGGTATTACACCTGCTAAGCCTGCCGTTGGTGCTTTGCTCGGTGGCTTTAAAAAGAAATAAAGAATCAAGAATTAAAGAATCAAGAAGTAAGAATTAAGGAAAAAAGAATTAAAGAAGCAAGAAATAAAAAAGGAAAGGCTAAGTTCTTTAGTTTTTCCATGCATGAGTGGCTGCTAACAGCCACTCTGCAATCGTAGTGTTCTCGCCGTCAGGCAAGTTTTTCAATCCCAAATGCTTTGCTGCTTTACGTAACTCCATCAGCGAGTGTTTTTCATCTTGCGTATTGATTTGCGTTGCGAGTGTTTGTTTACTAAGCTTTTCACCATGCTCATCAAGTACTAAAGGTAGATGAAAATACTTTGGCCTCTGATATCCCAATATCTTTTGTAAGTAAATTTGTCTTGCGGTATTGCTCAATAAATCTTTGCCACGCACGATATGGGTAATGCCTTGTTCGGCATCATCAACTACAACAGCTAGCTGGTAGGTAAATAATCCATCGCTTCTGCGTAGTACAAAATCACCGACTTCCTGATTGAGATTTTGGCTTTGGTGTCCTAGTTCTAAATCCTCAAATTCTATATGGCAATTTGGGGGTAGAGCAATCCGCCAAGCTTTCCCCGAATTTTTAAAGGCTTCTGCGGAATTGCTTATTAAAGAGGCGGGGCGGCAGGTGCCTGGATAGACTATTTCTTGATTGCGGGGGGTTTCTATTCCGAGGTTGGCTAGGGTGTAGGCAATGGTCTGCCTAGAGCAAGTACAGGCATAAAGGCATTTCAAGCTTTTTAAGCGCTCCAAAGCCCTCTGGTAAGCCTCTTGGCGCTGGGATTGATGGATGATCTCCTCATCCCAGGCAAGCCCACAGGCGAGCAATTGGGACTGTATTTGCTGGGTTGCTTCGGGGATGCAGCGAGGGGTGTCTAAATCCTCGATTCTGAGGAGCCATTTACCCCCATTTTTGCGGGCATCTAGCCAGCTTCCGAGGGCAGCAACCAGGGATCCGGCGTGCAGTGGGCCAGTAGGGGAAGGGGCAAATCGCCCGCGATAGCCGCCGGCTGGGGATGGAGGGTTTTTAGGTGTCGACACAGCTAAAATCATCTCATGGCTTTACCCCGTTTTGTACATCTCCGCGTCCATTCCGAGTTTTCGATTACGGATGGAGTCGTTCGCATTGATGATGCAGTCGCGGCGGCCGTCAAGGATGAGATGGGCGCCCTAGCGATTACGGATTTAAGTAATTTATTTGGTTTAGTGCGTTTTTATACTGCCGCACGCTCAAGTGGCATTAAACCGATTGCTGGTGCCGACGTTTGGATCAGCAATCCGCAAGATCCAGACCAGCCCCATCGTTTATTGCTCTTAGTTCAAAACCATTCTGGATATCTCAATTTATGTGAGTTGCTCAGTAGGGCCTCTTTAGATAATCAATCACGCGGTCGTGCTGAAGTGGATTCTGCTTGGTTTAGTGAGCCTGCTGCTAAAGCTGAAGATAAAAAAGCCAAGCGGACCTTATCTTATGGATTGATTGCGCTCTCTGGCGCGCGCATGGGTGAAGTAGGGGCAGCATTGCTAGCTGGTCAAGAAGATCAAGCGAGGATTATTGCTAGACGTTATGAAAAGCTGTTTCCCAATTCCTTCTATATCGAGGTTCAGCGCGGCGGTAATCCACAAGACGAGAAGCAACTGCAACTTGCCTGTCATTTAGCGAGTGAGCTCGATTTACCGGTGGTTGCAACACACCCAGTGCAGTTCATGCAGAGAAGTGACTTTACGGCGCATGAAGCCCGTGTTTGTATTGCTGAAGGCGAATTGCTTGGCAATCCACGTCGCACCAAAAAGTTTAATGAAGAGCAATACTTCTTGACCCAAGAAGAGATGGAAAAACGTTTCGCAGATTTGCCAGCAGCAATTGCAAACTCTGTTGAAATTGCTAAGCGTTGCAATCTCTCTTTGGTTTTAGGTCAGCCACGCTTGCCAGATTTTCCAATACCACCTGGAATTACTTTGGAAGACTATCTCTTGCAGCAATCTGAGATCGGTCTGAAGCGCCATATGGAACGCAACTTCCCGGATGCGCAAGAACGCGAAAAAGAAATGGCCCGCTATCACGAGCGTTTGGTCTTTGAGGTGAAGACCATCTCTCAAATGGGATTTCCTGGTTACTTCTTAATCGTGGCAGACTTCATTAACTGGGCTAAAAACAATGGAGTGCCTGTAGGGCCGGGTCGTGGATCTGGTGCGGGCTCTTTAGTCGCGTACTCACTCGGTATTACCGATTTGGATCCGCTGCGTTACAACTTACTCTTTGAGCGCTTCCTCAATCCAGAGCGGGTATCGATGCCAGACTTCGATATTGACTTCTGTCAGCACGGTCGCGACCGTGTGATTCAGTATGTGAAAGATAAGTACGGCAAAGATGCGGTGAGTCAGATTGCCACCTTCGGAACCATGGCTGCACGAGCAGCGATTCGTGATGTGGGACGTGTGCTTGAGCAAGGCTATAACTTCGTAGACGGCATCGCTAAGTTAGTGCCGAATAAGCCAGGTCAGTACATGACGATTGAAATGGCTAAGAAGGAAGAGAAGCAATTAGCCGAACGCGAAAAGAATGAAGACGAGGTGCGTCAATTACTTTCATTAGCGCAGCAATTAGAGGGCATGACTCGTAACGTGGGTATGCATGCGGGTGGTGTATTGATCGCCCCAGGGCGCCTCACGGATTTCTGTCCGCTCTACACCCAAGAAAGCAAAGATCAAGACAGTAGCTCCGTCATTAGTCAGTTTGATAAAGATGACGTAGAAGCAATCGGCTTGGTGAAGTTCGACTTCTTGGGTTTAACCACGCTCACGATCTTGGCAGCAGCAGAGCGTTGGATTAAAACCTTGCACGCTGATCGCAGAGATTGGAATATCGGTGAGATACCGCTTGATGATGAAAAAGCATTTGATGTTCTTAAGCGCGCTAATACGGTAGCTGTCTTCCAGCTAGAAAGCCGTGGCATGCAAGGTATGCTTCGCGAAGCTAAGCCCGACCGCTTTGAAGACATTATTGCCTTGGTGGCTTTGTATCGCCCAGGTCCTATGGATTTGATCCCAGACTTTATTGAGCGTAAACACGGTCGTCAAAAAGTCGAATATCCCGATCCGCGTATTGAGCCAGTTCTGCGTGAGACCTACGGCATCATGGTCTACCAAGAGCAGGTGATGCAGATGGCGCAGATGATTGGCGGCTACTCATTGGGTGGCGCTGATATGTTGCGCCGTGCGATGGGTAAGAAAAAGCCTGAAGAAATGGCACAGCATCGCAAGATCTTTAGTGATGGTGCAAAAGCTGGCGGTATCTCCGAGAGTAAAGCCAACGAAATCTATGACTTGATGGAGCGCTTTGCGGGCTACGGATTTAATAAGTCCCACGCTGCTGCCTATGCGCTTTTGGCATATCAAACTGCTTGGCTTAAAGCGTATTACCCCGCAGAATTTATGGCAGCCAACTTATCACTCGCGATGGATGACACCGATAAGGTGAAGATTCTGTACGACGATTGCTTGGTGAATAACATTCGAGTGTTCTCGCCAGACATTAATACTGGTGTTTATGAGTTCACCCCATTGCGAGCGCCTGATGCAGCTCCAGACTCCCCAATTAGTCATGTCCGTTACGGCTTAGGTGCAGTACGTGGTACTGGCGAGGCTGCAATTGAGTCGATAGTTAAAGCGCGAGAGACTGGCGGACCATTTAAGGATCTGTTTGATTTCTGTGCTCGTGTAGACCGCAGACAGGTTAATCGCCGTGCGATTGAAGCCTTAATGCGTGCTGGTGCATTTGATAGCTTGTATCGTGACTCCGTTCCTGCGGGTGGCAATCTGTACGATATTCGCTCAACCTTGCTTGCTTCTTTAGCGAGAGCGATTGAAGCTGCCGAGCAAGCTGAGGCATCGATTCATCAAGTGAGCTTGTTTGAAGTTGCTGGCGAAGAGAATCGCCATCTACCAGAGTTAGTACGCGAGCCTGTTTGGTCTGAAAAGAAGCGTCTGCAAGAAGAGAAGAATGCTTTAGGGCTCTGTTTAACGGGTCATATGTTTGATGCCTATCGTGACGAGACCTCCCACTTCATTCGTCAACCTTTGTCAAAAGTTACTGAAGGCAAAGATCAGCTGATCGCTGGCATCATTACTTCAGCGCGGATGTTGACTGGCCAGCGCGGTCGCATGATGATTGCGACAATTGATGATGGCACTGCGGCCCTGGAAGTCACTTTGTATAGCGAAGTGTATGAGCCTAATCGCTCATGGCTCAAGGAAGATGAGCTCCTAGTCGCCAAAGTGAACGTGACTCCCGATAAGTTCTCAGGTGGTATGCGTATTGTTTCTGAGGCGGTGATGGACATCACTGGTGCGCGTATGCGTTTTGCTCGTAACATTCACGTATGTATTGATAACGCTATTGATATCAAGATGCTGCGTAGTCAAATTAATCCTTACTTGATGGCTAATCGCGTCAGAGATCCTAAGTTAGGGGCTTTTGCTCCAGCTGCGCCGGGCTCAAATGATGGCATGAAGGGCTTAATGTTGACTGCTGCTGTTACCACTAGTGGTGGCGCTTGCTTGATGCAGTTCCCAGAAGAGCTGCGCATCTATCCAGATGATGCCTGCTTACATAGTTTGAACCAAATCTTGGCATCCAAGCAAAAAGATCCCGTACAAGTTCAGTACCACTAAGAGGGTTGTTTAGTGCTGACGCTAATTTAGTTTGCTAGCGCTTTTTGAACTGCTTCAATCACTTGTTTAGGTTTTAGTAGATCTAAACACTCGCTGTAGCTATCCGCTTTATCAAGACAACCGGCCTTACGGCATGGCACGCATTCACCAGGGCCTTGCAAAATGGTGACATTGCCCACGGTTTGTGTACGGGCGCGCAATTGATAAGGTTGTTCGCCGATAAAGCCATTGGGCCACGGGCCAAAGTTGGTTGGCGGAGTAGCGCCAAATAGGGTGATGGTTGGAGTGTTACAAGCTGCTGCTAAATGCGTGATGGACGTATCAACACCAATATATAAAGCAGCACTCCGAATGAGTGTGCCCGCCTGTGGAATAGATAACTTACCCGCAGCGTTGATCACCTTGCCCCTAATTTCTTGAGCCAATAAGGACATGATGTCGTGATTGAGTTGCACATCTTGCTTTGCGGGTGAAGCGCTTAATACAACCTGAAAACCTTGATTAACTAACCAGGTAATGAGCTCTTGCCAGTATGCGAGTGGCCAACGTTTATAAGCGGTCAGAGGTCCTGGATGTATGACGACATAGGGTTGCTTAAGGTCACTGGCGATGTCAGGTGTCAAAGGTTCACCTTCAGGAGGTGTCACTGATATCGGCTGGGAGAATAAATCCGCTGGATTTTTAAAGAAGGCTTCTAGAAGGCGGAGCTTTTCTGTAATGACATGTTGATTAAAGTAATCAACATCCACGGTATGCATGCAGATGAACTTCTTCCAGGCATTTTGTTTCTCACTCTTGCTACGCTTGTGTTGATCCGTAGAATCTTTGCCTTGAGGATGGCCGCCTAAGACACCCACTCTTCTGAAGGCCGCTACTAAGCCATATAGGTAGGCCCGGTCGCTAGGTTGGGTGACTACTGCCAAGTCATAGCGCTGAAATAGGCGATTAAATAGGGAGAGGTATTCACTAAAACCTGGGCGATCTGAGGTTTCAATGACTTCAGCAATGTCCGGATTGCCGTGCAACATCTCTAACTTACCTCGATAGCCTAAAAAATCAAATTCTGCTTCAGGCCACAACTCTCTAGCTTTACTAATGAGAGGTGTTGTGACCAGCACGTCGCCGATTTGCCGAGTGGCGATGAATAGGACTTTTTTGGGCTTGAGTTTGGAGTAAGTCGTCATATCGTTGTGAATGCTTACAGTGCCTTAGCCAAAATCTTCTCACGCACGCGCCGCGCATTCTCAGCGGCATTACTTTGATCATTGATTTTATGAAAAAGATGCAAGACTTCGGTAGACCAAGAGCCCGATTTGCGGGTGATGCCGTGCTGCTGCAATCTAAATACAAAGTCAGCATCTTCGTGACCCCAGCCCGTCATGGTTTCATCAAAGCCGTTTATAGCTTCGGCATCCGCTTTCCAGCAGGCCATATTGCAGCCTTTGATACGGCGCCAAACAAATTTTTTGTAATCACGCCAGGAGCCGTTACCTAGCTTGATTTTAAGAGGCCAGTATTTATTAATGCCTCCACTAAATCTCTTGCCTAGCAAGCCTGATGAGAACTTCTGAAAACTCCATTGCGACCAGGTTAGTAATTCTTGGGTGAGACTTTCATTGAGAAGAATTCTGCTGCCAGTAACTAAAAATCCTTTTTGTGCCAGTTGACGATGTCTTGCTACAAAGTCCGGTTGCACGATGCAATCGCCATCTAAAAATATTAAGTAGTCCCCATGGGCAGCATTAATAGCCTGGTTCAGAATTTTGGTTTTCCGAAAACCGATATCTTCCTGCCACAAATGGGTGATAGCAAACGTTGAGGAATACTTAAAGGATTCAATGACTGTTTTGGTGCTCTCGGTAGAGCCATCATCTGCAATGATGATCTCAAAGTTCTGATCCGTTTGAGTGGCTAGCGATTCCAGACAAAGCTTGAGTGCTTGTGGCCAGTTGTAAGTGGCCAGCAAAATCGAAATCATTTGCTGGCTTCCTGGTTGAGCTGCCAAAGCTTGATGTAGCGATAGTAGGTGCCTTGACCATTAGATACTGCTAGAGCAAATCCTTGCGCCCCATCTAAGAATCCTGCGCGAATAATATAAGTGCGAATAAATGCCCATATGCCATGAAGAACAGCTTTCAGAGGGCTGCTCGTTTTGCCTTTGGCAAATGCTTGCTCTGCGGATGCGGTGGAATAGCGATCGAGCTTTTGTAGAACTTGAGAGTAGTTCATGAAGCTGTAATGGAGTAGTGGGTTTTCTAGTTTGGCTACCTGACCATTGGGAATGAGGCGCTCATGGACTAGGTCACTTGAGAAGCGGGCGGTACCACGCTTAAAAAGACGATCTACATAGTCAGGGCTCCAGCCGGAGTGACGGATAAAACGACCGCAGTACCAAGATAGTCTAGGGATAGCGAAACAGTCCACATGGGCGCTATGGTGAATTGCCGTCAGAATCTCAGATTTGAGGGCTGGGGTTAGGCGCTCGTCTGCATCTATGGATAAGACCCATTCCCCGGTTGCAAGGTCTAATGCACGGTTCTTTTGAGGGCCAAAACCAGGCCAGTCAGATGGCTGGGATATGGTTGCACCATGGTTTTTGGCTATTTCTAGGGTGCGATCTGAGCTATTGGTATCAACAACCACGATCTGTTGGGCAATACCCTCCAGAGAGGCCAGACAATCGTCCAAATTGGCCTCTTCATTGCGGGTGATGAGTATGACTGATAAGGTGGGCATAATTCATTATATGAATGCTCAAGACCGTACCGCCTTAAATCGCTTAATTACATACCTAAAGCCCCATATTGGCTTGATTATCGGGTCTCTTTTGGCTATGGCTGTAGTAGCCGCCGCCGAGACCTCCATTCCGGCCCTGATGAAGCCTTTATTAGATCGTGGCTTTACTGGACAGCTCAATAGCAAGCTCTGGCAGGTTCCAGTCTTCTTGGTGGGTTTGGCTTTGGTGCGCAGTTTGGCTCAATTTTTATCCAACTATTTATTAACTCGCGTTATTAATGCGGTGTTGTTGAAGTTGCGTGAGCAAATGTTTCAAACACTTTTGCATGCCAGCACATCATTTTTCCAAAAGAACTCCGCATCAACTCTAATTAATGGTGTGGTATTCGAGGTAAATAATGTACTTACCGTGATGGGCGGCATGTTAATCAGCTTGGTGCGAGATTCGCTAACCGTAGTTGGTTTGATGGGTTACTTAATCTATTTAAATTGGCAATTGACTTTAGTTGTTTTGATTATTTTCCCGGTGATTGCATTCATCATGAGCAAAATTAATCGTCGACTCAGATCGCTTAATCGTGAACAACAAACACTTACTAGCGATCTTGCTTATATTGTTGAAGAAGCCGCTGCTGGTTACAAAATTGTTAAAGTTCATGGCGCTGAAGAGTATGAAATGAATCGCTTTAAGCAAAAGGCCGAGCGCGCACGTCAGTTTGCCTTGAAGTCTGCAGTAGCGGGTGGTTTGAATCAACCCATTACTCAGTTGATTGCTTCTATGGCCTTATCCGTGGTCCTCGTGATTGCCTTGATGCAATCGGCCACTGAAGGCACTACTGTTGGGGGTTTTGCAGCTTTCATTACCGCCATGATGTTGGTGATTTCACCGCTGAAGCACTTGGCCGATATTAATCAACCTCTCCAACGCGGCCTCACTGCAGCAGAGATGATTTTTGGATTAATGGATCAACCTTTTGAAGAGGGTGAAGAGCGCAAGCAAAACATGAAGCCGCTTGATAAGGCTAAAGGCGGTATTCGATTTGAGAATGTCGGATTTGCATACGGACAAGAGGGCGATCGCAAGGATGCACTCAGCGATGTTAATCTCTCTATTAAACCTGGCGAAGTTGTTGCTTTTGTGGGCCCATCTGGTGGCGGTAAATCTACACTCGTAAACTTATTGCCTCGATTCTATAAGCCCACCAGGGGCCATATTTTCTTGGATGATATTCCGCTAGAAGATATCGTATTGGCTGATGTACGCCGTCAAATTGCGTTTGTGAGTCAGGATGTCATTCTGTTCAATGACACCATTGCCGCTAATGTGGCATACGGAGCTAGTGGTCAAGAAGGTATTGATCGCGGTCGCGTTATTGAGGCACTTGAGGCTGCTAATTTAAGCGCATTAATTAAGGAGCTACCCGAAGGTATTGATTCTATGGTGGGTGATAACGGCAATCGCTTATCTGGTGGGCAACGCCAGCGTTTAGCAATTGCACGTGCGATCTATAAGGACGCTCCGATTTTGATCTTGGATGAGGCAACTTCCGCTTTGGATTCTGAATCTGAACGTCAGGTTCAGGATGCGCTCGAGCGCTTAATGGCTGGTAGGACGACTTTGGTCATTGCCCATCGCTTATCGACTATTGAACACGCCGATCGTATTGTGGTGCTAGAGCACGGTAAAGTCATTGAAAATGGTTCACACGAAGAGCTGATTAAGCAAGATGGACTTTATGCCAACTTGCATCGTATTCAGTTTTCTAATGCTTAATTAACAGTCGAAATTAACTAAGAACAATATCGTATTGTTCTTGGCGGAAGCTACCCTCTGCCTGGAGGGTGATGGGTTTTCCAATAAAGTCACCGAGTTGTGCTAAGAATTGATTCTCCTCTTCTAAGAAGAGGTCAATGACATCTGGTGCAGCCACAATCCTAAATTCTCTTGGATTAAATTGGCGGTGCTCCCGCACAATCTCACGCAAAATCTCGTAGCAAATCGTTTGTGCAGTTTTAACCTCACCCTTTCCAAGGCAGGTAGCACATGGCTCACAGGTAATATGAGCTAAAGATTCACGAGTACGTTTGCGCGTCATCTCTACCAAACCTAAAGCGGAGAAGTCGCTCACTGAGGTGCGCGCATGATCGCGCTCAAGATTGCGCTTAAGTTCATGCAGCACAGATTCTTGATGATCTTTGCCAATCATGTCGATGAAATCAATAATGATGATTCCACCTAGATTGCGTAAGCGTAGCTGTCGAGCGATTGCTTGGGCTGCCTCTAAATTGGTTTTAAAGACAGTGTCATCAAGATTGCGTGCGCCGACATAGCTGCCAGTATTCACATCAATCGTAGTCATAGACTCTGTTTGATCAATCATCAGATAGCCACCCGACTTGAGATCAACTCTGCGACCCAGCGCCTTATTAATCTCAGCATCGACATCAAATAAATCAAAGAGGGCGCGCTCGCCACGATGTAATGTCAGCTTGCCCAATAGATTGGGCATGTAAGAATTAGTAAATGCTTTGAGCTTCTCGAAATTCTCAGCCGAATCCACGCGAATCTGGGTAGTTTCTTCTCCAGCCACATCCCGCAATACTCGTTCAGCCAGGCTGAGGTCTTGATAGAGCAGGGTGGGCGCAGGATTGTGTTTCATGGCTGCATGGATGTTGTCCCAGGTAGTGCGTAGGTAAAGCATGTCATGCTGTAGTTCAGTATCTGAGGCATCCTGCGCACTCGTGCGAACGATAATCCCACCTTTTTCATCTGCAGCCATCAATCTGGCGAGACGAGTCTTGATGGCTTCGCGCTCCTCAGGTTGGTCGATTCGCTGAGAAACGCCAATATATTTTTCGGTAGCGGTATCACTACCTGCTGGAGGAAGGTAAACCAAATTCCGCCCAGCAATACTTAATTGGGTTGTAAGACGTGCGCCTTTTGTACCTAAAGGATCTTTGAGCACCTGAACTAAAAGTGTTTGACCTTCAAACAATAGCTTTTCAATTTGCGCTTGGGGATTGTTTTGGGTGATATCTGCTACGTGCATAAAAGCAGTGCGCTCTAAGCCAATCTCAATAAACGCTGATTGCATACCAGGCAAGACGCGAACAACTTTAGCTAAATAAATATTGCCCACAATGCCGCGTTGGCGAGTGCGCTCAATTTGAAGCTCCTGAACAGCCCCTTGCTGAATTAAAGCAACACGCGTTTCTTGCGGGGTGATATTGATCAGTATTTCTTCGTTCATACGCGATTCAGGCCGGCAATTTCTAGTAATTGTTGGGTTTCATAGATGGGTAATCCCATGATACCGCTATAACTTCCTTGGATAGAGGGAATAAAAGCGCCCCCTAGACCCTGAATGCCATAAGCCCCAGCTTTACCAAAGGGTTCGCCGCTGGCGATATAGGCGTCAATCTGCGTTGGGGATAGCTCTGCAAATTGCACGCGTGATACCTGTACCAAAATCTTGGGAATTTCTGTTGGGGCTGGCGTTATGGCAACGGCGGTTAATACCTCATGTACTTTGCCGCTGAGCATATTTAGAATCCGCGCAGCATCTGCTGCATTGCTTGGTTTCCCTAAAATTTCACCATCTGGACTGTTGGGTAGGCTAACCGTAGTATCCGCACAAAGAATCGGAGCCCAAGGTAAATTGCTTTTTTGCCAACGAGAGAGTGCCGCTACACTTTTTGCCAAGGTAACTCTTTCAACATACACGCGAGCTTTTTCTTGGGGGAGAGGCGCTTCAATCCCTTCACTATCCTCATCGGCACTTGGTAAAAGCATTTCGAAGCGAACACCAATTTGTTTTAAGAGTTCTTGGCGACGCGGACTTTGTGAGGCGAGATAAATAAATGGGCTCACAAGATTACTCACGATGGTAGGGGTGACCCTGCAGAATGGTCCAAGCACGATAGAGTTGCTCTACCAGCAGCACTCTAGCCATAGCGTGGGGAAGGGTGAGGCTGGAGAGGCGCCACATTGCCTGAGCAGTGGTTTTCAGGCTGGGATCTAAGCCATCTGCACCACCAATTAAGAAGGTGATATCAAAACCCTCTTGGCGCCAACTGGCCAATTGAGTAGCTAAGTTTTGAGTAGTTTGGTCTTTGCCGCGCTCATCTAAGGCAATGACTCTTGAGCCCTTCGGAATGGCGGCAGCAATTTTGACGGCCTCTTTAGCAGGCGTCAGGTCTGGTTTGATTTCTTTGATTTCAATGCTGCAGTCTGCAGGCATTCTTTTAATGTAGTCATGGGTTGCGGTTGCAACCCAATCAGGCATCTTATGACCAACTGAAACAATGGTGAGGCGCATCGATGCTTTTAACGACGAAGTTATTCGTCGTCGTCTTCAGATTCGCTAGCTTTGGCAAGACCTTTGCTACCAGCCAATTTCACACGTACAGGCTTAGCGCCCCACATGCCTTCTAGCTGATAGTAAGAGCGCAGCATCGGTTGCAAAATGTGCACGACGATATCGCCACAATCAACCAATACCCATTCACCAGTCTCCAAGCCTTCAATAGAGATGACTTCGCCACCTTTGGCGTTTACCTCCTCTTTAACGGACATTGCTAATGAGCGAGTTTGACGATTACTTGAACCAGTGGCAATAATGACCCGGTCAAATAATTCACTTAATTTGGTGGTGTCGTAGACGCGTATATCTTGCGCCTTCACATCTTCCAGAGCATCAATCACGACGCGTTGTAATTTACGTAAGTCCATATTTTCTCGACAATAATTTTTGTATTTAGGGTGATCTTAGCTTGATTACTGATACAAGCCCAGATTTGTAATGATTTCTAGGGTGTGGGTTGGAATTTGCTCAGATGCTATGGCGCTTCTGGAGCTGGATTTGAGGCGATCTCTTAACTCGGTAGAGGACAAGTCGACATTGAGGCTTTCATCGATATATATGAGGCCTGCAGCGCATTTTTCAAGAGCGGCAGCATCTTTTGTCTGATGTTCTTGCAGAAATTGACCCACTTCAGAGCTGATTTGCTCTTTTAAGTCATGGTGAGGTCTAGTGGCTACGGCAAAATTCACGTATTGGCTGAGCTTTTCCCAGGAGTTCCAGCTGGGTAGTGCAACCAAGGAATCAGCTCCCATGAGCCAAGTTAGGCTGGCATCCACTCCAAATCGCTCGCGCAGTGCTTTCACGGTATCAATGGCGTAACTTGGGCCGGCACGATCTATTTCTATGCGATCAATTCCCACCTGAGTCGATATCTTTAAATACAAAAACGCACGAGCTAAATCAATGCCAGCAGCTTCAGTCAATCTAAAACGCATTTCTGCTGAAGTGATGCAGGCGCCTTTTTGCCATGGCTCACCACTAGGTATCAGTAGGAGCGCATCTAAGCGCAGTAGCTTGGCAAAATGCGTAGCTAGTTTGAGGTGGCCAACATGAGGAGGATCAAACGTGCCCCCCAGAATGCCAATTTTTTTAATAGCGCTCAATGATGGATGCTCACGCTAGCCAATCGCGTGGCTTGAGGTAGTAGTCATACAGCTTAGCTTCTGGCGTGCCAGGCTTAGGCTGCCAGTTGTACCACCACTGAACCACTGGAGGCATTGACATCAAAATAGATTCGGTACGACCACCAGAGTGCAGGCCAAAGATGGTACCTCGATCAAAGATGAGGTTGTATTCCACATAGCGGCCACGGCGATATTCTTGGAAAGCCTTTTCTTCAGGAGTAAAGTTATCTTGATGGCGACGCTGCACAATAGGCAGGTAAGCATTAATGAATGCATCACCCACTGCGCGAGTCATCGCAAAACTCTTTTCAAAACCGAGTTCATTAAAGTCGTCAAAGAAAACGCCGCCAATGCCGCGTGGCTCTTCACGATGCTTTAAATAGAAGTATTCATCACACCACTTCTTGAAGCGAGGATAGAGCTCTTCACCAAAAGGATCTAAGGCATCTTTAGCGGTTTGATGAAAATGTTTACAGTCTTCATCAACGCCGTAATAGGGTGTGAGATCAAAGCCACCGCCAAACCACCAAACTGGTTCTTTGCCAGGGGCTTGCGCAATAAAGCAGCGCACATTCATATGTGTAGTCGGTACTTTGGGGTTATTTGGGTGAAACACCAAAGAGACACCCATTGCTTCAAAGCTACGGCCCGCGACCTCTGGGCGGTGATGCGATGCTGAGGGCGGCATTTGGTCGCCGCGAACGTGTGAGAAACCTACGCCACCTTTTTCTAGAATATTACCGCCATCCAGAATGCAGGTGCGACCATGCCCTTTGAGTTTGCTGTCTTCAGGCTTATGCCATTCATCCGCAACAAAGACTTTGCCATCCAAAGCACTCATTGCAGTGGTGATGCGTTCTTGCAATCCTAAAAAGTAATCTTTTAAGGCGGCAATATCGATTTGGGTGTGTTGATCTGACAAGGTTGCGCTAACTCGATATCGGTTTACTTAATGGCGCGATAGCCAATATCTTTGCGATATTGCATGCCATCGAACTTAATGTGATTGATGGCTTCGTACGCTTTTTGTTGGGCGCCACGGACAGTATCCGCAAGTCCAACAACGCACATCACACGTCCACCAGAAGTGACTACCTTGCCATCTTGCAGTTTTGTGCCAGCATGGAAAGTAATTTGATCTTCGGTATCAGCGGGGATGCCTGTAATGACATCGCCAGCCCGTGGAGTATCAGGGTAGTTATGAGCAGCGAGCACCACGCCAAGAGCGGTACGGCGATCCCATTCCAGCTCAACTTCATTGAGTGTGCCATCCACAGCATGATCTAAGGCGTTCACAAGATCGCTACGCAGACGCGCCATGATTGGTTGAGTCTCTGGGTCGCCCATGCGGCAATTAAATTCAAGGGTCTTGATCTTGCCATCAGGTGCGATCATCAAGCCTGCATACAAGAAGCCGGTATAAGGAATGCCATCAGCTTTCATGCCATTCACGGTTGGCATGATCACTTCACGTAATGCACGTGCATGGATTTCTGGAGTAACCACTGGGGCAGGGGAGTAAGCACCCATACCGCCGGTATTTGGACCCTGATCAGCATCAAGCAGTCGTTTGTGATCCTGGCTTGTTGCCAAAGCTAAAACATTTTTACCGTCAACCAAAACAATGAAGCTAGCTTCTTCACCTGTGAGAAATTCTTCAATGACTACGCGGGCACCAGCATTACCTAATTTGTTATCAGCCAACATCATGTCCACTGCGGCATGCGCCTCTTCAAGACTCATGGCAACGACTACGCCTTTGCCTGCCGCAAGCCCATCAGCCTTAATCACAATCGGCGCACCTTTAGCATCAATGTAAGCATGAGCTTCTAAAGCGCTAGAAAAAGTTTGGTAATCCGCAGTCGGAATACCATGACGCTTCATAAAGGCTTTAGAGAAGTCTTTAGAGGACTCTAATTGCGCAGCCAATTGGGTTGGCCCAAAAATACGCAAGCCATTATTACGGAATACATCTACGATGCCTGCAGCTAAAGGAGCTTCAGGACCAACTACTGTCAGGTGAATTTTCTCGCGCTTAGCAAAATCAGCAAGTTCCTGTAACCCGGTGATCGGCAGGTTCTCAATGCCCGTAGCAGTCTGTTTGGCAGTGGCAGTTCCGCCATTACCCGGCGCAACATAGACTGTTTGTACTTGTGGGGATTGAGCTAGTTTCCAAGCTAGCGCATGTTCGCGTCCGCCAGATCCGATCAGTAGAATTTTCATAACAAGCTATCTATTATTTAAATGAGGTAATTAAAAAATTAAATTCAGAAATCAAAGTTCAGCATTCGTAAAGACTTCTTGAACGTCATCCAAGTTCTCAAGTGCATCCAGCAATTTCTGCATGCTTTCTGCTTGCTCACCTTCAAGAGCGATCTCAGTCTCAGGGCGCATAGCAACGGTTGCCAGCTCAGGCTTAAGGCCTGCTTGACTAATGGCATCCTGTACTTTTGAGAAATCCGGAACAGGGCATAACACTTCTAAAGATCCATCATCATGAGTGATGACATCTTCTGCACCAGCATCTAACGCAACTTCCATGAGTTGATCTTCGTTAGTGCCAGGAGCAAACAACATTTGGCCACAGTGTTTGAATAAAAAAGCAACTGAACCTTCTGTACCCATGTTGCCACCATTTTTATTAAATGCATGACGAACTTCTGCAACGGTACGAGTGCGGTTATCGGTTAAGCAATCAACGATGATGGCAGCGCCATTCATACCGTAACCCTCATAACGAATTTCTTCGTAGTTCACGCCCTCAAGTGAGCCAGTTCCGCGCTGAATTGCTCGTTGCACGTTGTCATTGGGCATATTTGAGTCTTTGGCCTTATCAATCGCCAAACGCAAACGCGGGTTAGTAGCAACGTCGCCACCGCCTAATTTGGCAGCTACGGTAATTTCTTTAATGAGTTTGGTCCAAATCTTGCCGCGTTTTTCGTCCTGACGACCTTTGCGGTGCTGAATATTGGCCCATTTCGAATGGCCGGCCATACGGGTAAGTCCTTTTAATAATTTGGCTAGAAGACCTCATTTTAAGGGGTTCTAGACCCAAGGTAGGGGGTATCTGACCATTTTTTGTTACACTCACATGTCTTAGCAGTAACAAAGTAGCAAAGTAAGCAGAATTTCCACTGCAAACACCTGCCTCGGTGATGGAATTGGTAGACGTGCCGGACTCAAAATCCGGTGCCGCAAGGCGTGGCGGTTCGAGTCCGCCCCGAGGCACCACTCAAAGACTGATCAGTCTTTGGGCACCCCCAAAATCAGACTCAATCACAAACTGCACGCGGTTAGATCTCGTACGTCTCGCTTTCGTTCGACATTGCCTGCTCAACAATTTTCTTGGTGAGTGTGGGGGAGAAGAGCTCGATAAAAGTGTAGACAAATGAGCGCAGGTAGGCGCCTTGCTTAACTCCCAAATGCGTGACGTTGTTGCCAAACAAGTGCCCCGCAGGAATCACCTTCAGATTGCGATCTCGATCAGGATCGTATGCATGACCGGCAACGATGCCGATACCCATGCCGGTTTCAACATAGGTCTTAATCACATCAGCATCAATCGCTTCCAAAATAATGTCAGGCGTAATGTTTCTTTGTGCAAACGCTGCATCAATCTTGCTGCGACCCGCGAATGCTTTGTCATAGGTAATGATGGGGTACTTAGCGATCTCTTCTAGCGTTAACGTTGCTTGGTTGAGTAGTGGATGGCTTAGCGGCACCATCAATACGTGATGCCATTGATAGCCTGGTAGTGCGAGTACGCCTGGAGTATTGGCAATGCCTTCGGTTGCAATTGCAATATCTGCACGATCATGCGTGAGTAATTCAGCGATTTGACCTGGGCTGCCTTGCTGAATGCTGACCTTCACCTTTGGAAAGCGTTTAGTAAATTCAGTAAGTACTTTAGGGAGGGCATAGCGTGCTTGCGTGTGGGTGGTGGCAATTACAAAACTGCCTTGATCTTGACTAGCAAAATCCTTACCTACTCGTTTTAGTGTTTCCACTTCATCTAGGATGCGCTCAATCGAGCTCAAAATCCGTTTGCCGGGCTCTGTAAGGGAGCGAATGCGTTTGCCATGACGGCGGAAGATCTCAACGCCCAACTCATCCTCTAGCTCGATGATGGCCTTGGATACGCCAGGTTGTGATGTAAACAGAGCTTTGGCAGCGGTTGTTAAGTTGAAGTTTTGTCTAACGGCTTCACGTACAAAGCGGAATTGATGCAGATTCATGAGGATTCCTATCTATATATCAACAACGATATAGGAATTACATTCTAAATGATTTTTAGGTATTAAGCCTTAGAAACCCAGCGCAATCCAACCAGGGCTAAGAGGAAATACAGCAAAGGCGGGGTAAGAGCAGTGATCAACGCAGGCCAGGAACCCAAAAGTCCTACGTTTGAGAATAGGGAGTTGAAGAGCTGGAAGCTCATACCTAGCATGATGCCGCCGAATACTTTAATACCAACGCTTCCTGCACGTACCTTCAAGTAAGCAAAGGGAAGCGCCAAAGTGAGCATCACAAAAATGGTGAATGGGTAAATGACTTTTTTCCAGAAGGCAATCGAATGCCTATGCGCATCTTGTTTGTTATCACGCAGATGAGAGATGAAGCGGCCCAAACTCACAATAGACATTTTTTCAGGGCTAATTAAAAGCACGCTCAAAATTTGTGGCGTGACTTCGGACTCTAGAGTAACAATTGGATGAGTAAAAGTCTGCGCAGAAAAAACAGGATTAAGTGGGTCTGATTGTTTGGTTTCTTTGAAACGAGTTTCTGTAACATCGTTTAAAACCCAGACACCTGTCTCATCAAACTGTCCTGATACGGCACTACGAATGGAGAGCAGGTGATAGGTGTCGTCAAACTCATACATGCGGATATTGCGAATTTCATTATCCTTATCAACCTTACCAACGTTGACGTAGCGGACCCCAGGACGAACAGGGCCACTGCCATCCTCATCGCGCAAGCGATCTTTTACCCAGACACCAGTTCTAAATTGGGATGAGTATGCTGAACCCATAGCTTTCATGCGAATCTGATCGGACTTGGCTTCTGCGTAAGGCCCAACCCATTCACTCATGATGAGTGTAAGTGCAATCAATGGAAGAGAGATTTTGGTGAGCGTAATGAGTCCGCGTCTCACATCTAAGCCAGCGATGCGCAAGATGGTGAACTCAGACTGGCTAGCTAGCATCGCAAATACATAAATACTGCCAATCAAGCCTGCAATCGGAATAATTTCTGAAATACGGCTTGGTGCCTTCAGGAGAACGTGAAGTAGCGCCAAGGGGAGTGTGTAAGCACCCTGCACTGAACCAAGCTCGCTCAAAATATCGAAGAACAAAAACAAAGCTACCAGTGCAAAGAGAATGAACCCAAAAGCAGCATAGATCTGCTTGGCTAAATAGCGCTCATAGATGAAGGGAAAGAGCAGCTTCATTTTCTAGCTATTGAGGCAGGCAACTGACGGAGCCACCACTTGAGTGAGGGGTTGATACGATTGCGAATTAAGACTGTTGCAATCAAAAGAGCAAGTAAATGTATCGGCCAAATGGCCACAAAAACACTGACCTTACCTTGTGAAACAAAATTTTGCGTCAGGTTCAGCAGGTTGCTATAAATCAGGTAAATCAATACCGCATAGAACATAGCTGTGTAATTGCCGAGACGCGGATTTACATATGCAAGTGGTATGGCGATTAGCACTAAACCCAAAGCCATTAAAGGCAAACCAACACGCCAAAGCAATTCAGCGCGATTAGGGTTCACAGAAGCAGGGTTAGGGTCGTTGAGAAGCTCGGTAATGGTCTTCTCACGATCGCGAGGTGCAGGGGCTAATGCATCCTTACTGCGAATCTTGGTGCTGTACTCATTAAATTCGAGAATTCTAAAATCGGGCTGAGTGGGTTGCCCCTCATAGCGCCGACCGTTATTGAGCACGATAGACTTTTCTCCACCCTCTGAATTTTGGATATAGCCAGTAGAGGACACCGCAATACTCAGGCGACCATTCTTAGAATCCGCCACAAAGATATTTTTTACTTCACTCTTATCTACATCGAGCTCTTCAATAAAGAAAACACGTTCTGCTTTTGCGGATTCTTTAAATTGCCCAGCGCTCACCATTGATACATCATCACGTTGTTGAAAACGTTGACTGATTAGAGTGGATTCTCGATTTGCCCATGGCCAAACAAAAAGTGCAAGTAAGGCGATGACGATGATGAGTGGCGTAGCAAATTGCAAAATGGGGCGAATGAGATTGGTGACGCTTAAGCCACTTGCAAACCAAACGATCATTTCGGAATCTTTGTACCAGCGGACTAAAACAATGAGGGTTGCTACAAACAGCGAGACCGTTAAAAGAACGGCGAGATAACCCAAAGTGGCTAAGGCAATTAAAACGAGCGCATCCTCAGGGTTGACTGCGCCGTTGGCGGCATAGCCCAAGATTCGGATAACCAAAGTAGTCACCATGATGGTGACTAAGACCAAAAACACCCCACCAGTCGTAAAACTGAGTTCGCGGCGGAGGGCCTGTTTAAAAATCATGAAAAATAAGGGTCTGGATTCGTGGGGTTATTAGGGGCTATAAATGGCTTATATTGCTATCGATAAGGGAGACTATTCTCATGTCGGAGGATAATGGATAAACGTCCCGGATTAGCAATTTCCCCTCTTTTGATTCGACCAAAATACCGTAATAGATTATGACAATTCAATTTAGTACCAAGATTTTCCCTCAAGCCGACCTGCAGAGCCCAAAACTCCAGAAATCTAGCCTCAAATCTCTATTGGGTCACAACACCGACTGTTTGGTCTTGGCCTTCTCAAAAGCAGATTTTGATAGTTTCTCTGGGGCTAAAGGCGCCAAGGCCAAAGCTGGCTTTTTGCCGGAGCTGGATCTCTTGCTTGGAGGTTCTGTTAATCACGCTAATGTTGTTGGGGATTTAGATCCTAAGCAGGCTTCCGTTTGCATGTTGCGAGCAGAAAAATCTTGGACTGCTAGTGGTGTTAAAGCAAAACGCATATTGCTAGTTGCTTTGGGTGACGTTCATCTTGCTAGCGAACGTAGTTTGACTACTTATTCCAAAGTAGCTCGCGCAGCTTTGAAGGTGCTGAGCGGCGGCTCAATTGAGAATGCACTTTGGTTTACTCCAAGTTTTGCGCTTTCCCATAAAGCAGATTTCATCGCAGAAGAGGTGCGCCTGACCGTTCAATACGCTGGCGATCAAGCCTATCGTTTTGGCGTTCGTCAGCCTGCCATGAAATTTAAAGCGAAAGATAAAGCAGATACATTTAAACATTTAGTGTTTGCTGGTAATGATGATTGTGCAAAAGAGCTGAAGGCTGCTGTAGAGCAGGGTGTAGCCATGGTTGAGGGTATGAACTTAGCGAAAGATTTGGGTAATCTTCCGCCCAATGTCTGTACGCCAACATATTTAGGTAAGACTGCACAAGGCTTGAGCAAGAAGGCGGGCTTGAAAGTGGAAGTGCTAGGACGCAAACAGATTGAAGCCTTAGGAATGGGCTCCTTCTTGTCGGTTGCGAAAGGCTCTGATACTCCACCTCAGTTTATTGTGATGCGTCACCAAGGCGGCAAAGCGGGCGAGGCCCCGATTGTCTTAGTTGGCAAAGGAATTACTTTTGACACGGGCGGTATCTCACTCAAGCCAGGCGAAGCGATGGATGAGATGAAGTACGACATGTGTGGTGCTGCATCAGTGATAGGCACCATGTACGCCGTTTCTTTAATGAATTTAAAGAAGAATGTCATTGGCGTTATTCCTACTTGTGAAAATATGCCATCAGGTCAAGCTACGCGACCAGGCGATATTGTGAAGAGCATGTCTGGGCAGACGATTGAGATTCTCAATACCGATGCAGAAGGCCGTCTCATATTGTGTGATGCCTTAACTTATGTTGAACGCTTTAAACCCGCAGCGGTGATTGATATCGCCACCTTAACTGGCGCATGCATAATTGCTTTGGGTCATGTGCATAGCGGTTTATTTTCTGAAGACGAAGGCTTGGTGAGTGAGCTCACTAAAGCTGGTCATGCTTCTTTGGATACCGTATGGCGCTTGCCCTTAGATGCTGCTTATCATGAGCAACTCAAATCGAATTTTGCAGATGTCGCCAATATTGGCGGACGTCCAGCAGGAAGCGTGACGGCAGCATGTTTCTTGTCACGCTTTACAGAGAAATACAAATGGGCTCACTTGGATATTGCAGGAACAGCCTGGAAGAGTGGTGCCGCCAAAGGCTCCACAGGTCGTCCAGTTCCCTTGTTGGTGAACTTCTTGCTTGAACGTAAGTAAGAACTTGAGAAGTTTTGGATAGATACCGAATGGCACGAATTGATTTTCATAGCAATGTAAACGACAAGCTGGAATACGCCTGTCGTTTAACACGCAAGATTTGGAGTGCCACGCCTGAAGGCGAGCCTGTTCGTAATATCGTGATGGTTGGTGAGAAAGCTGATCTCCAAAAGTTAAATGATCTTTTGTGGTCATTTAGTGGCGCTGATTTTTTACCGCACTGCTTTATCGAAGACGAGGCCGCAGCAGAAACGCCCATTGTTTTGACAGACGACTTTACTTCCTCCGCCCTAAATAACGTACCTCATGCGGATGTGATGATTCACCTGGGTATGTGTATGCCTGCGGATGTAGCCGCTCTAGTTGCGCGCTTCCCTAGAATCGTTGAGGTAGTTACTGTCAATGAGGCTGAGCGTTTAGCTGGGCGCGAACGCTATAAAGCCTACCGGGATCTAGGTCACGAGTTGCATAACTTTGATCAATCCAAAAGTTAATATTCATGTTGATTCATCCTCAGTTTGACCCCGCAGCAATTCGTATTGGATCCTTTGCCATTCACTGGTATGGCTTGATGTATCTGATGGCTTTTGTGCAGTTTTTGCTATTAGGTCGCTTACGTATTCGAGCGCCGCGTTATCAGGCTTTAGGCTGGACTTATAAAGATCTTGAGGATCTCCTCTTTGCTGGTGTTCTCGGTGTTGTGCTTGGTGGGCGCTTAGGCTATACCTTGTTTTATATGCCTGGCTTTTACTTGGCCAATCCCTTGAGTATTTTCAAAATCTGGGAAGGTGGTATGTCTTTCCATGGTGGCTTGCTAGGAGTGCTTGCTGCTCTTTACTGGTTTGCTAAAAAACGGAAGACCACTTTCTTTGTTGTTAGTGATTTAGTAGCTCCACTCGTTCCATTTGGTTTAGCTTTTGGTCGACTTGGTAACTTTATTAACGGAGAGCTCTGGGGTAGGCCTACAGATTTGCCTTGGGCAATGGTGTTCCCATTAGTAGATTCTGTACCGCGTCACCCCTCGCAAATTTATCAACTGCTAGGTGAGGGTGTATTACTTGGTATTACGCTCTGGATTTATGCAGGCAAACCAAGGCGCGTAGGTCAGGTGTCTGGATTCTTCTTATTGGGTTACGGTATTTGCCGTTTCTTAGCCGAATACGCGCGTGAACCAGATGCGTTCCTTGGTCTTCTTGGTCTAGGCTTGTCGATGGGTCAATGGTTATGCGTGCCAATGATTCTATTTGGCATCTATTTGATGACCGCATTTAAATCTAAAAGTATTTAAAGTCCATCGCCCTCTATGTTGAATGAAGAACTGACGCTGCGAAAGTTAGAGATTCTTTGTTCTTTCGTGCGAACTGGAAGCCTCTCGCGAACTGCAGAAGAGTTGCACTTGAGCTCAGTCAGCATTCACAAGGCATTGCACTCTCTTGAGTCAGGGATTGGGTGCCCTTTATTTGTTAAAGAGGGGCGCCAATTAAAAGCCTTGCCAGCGGCAATCTATTTAGCTGAGGCAAGTAATGATTTGCTATCAGACGTAGATCGCATTCTAAAAAAGACGAGGGCTAAAGCAGGGGTTGAAAGCGGGCAAATTCGCCTAGGGTCTATGTATTCCCTGACTGCCAACATCATTCCTCGCATGATCATGGGCACCAAAATCCGCAGGCCCGATTTAGATATCGACTTATTTCTTGGGTCTAATGAAGAGTTGATGAAGCGCTTGACTGAGGGCAGTGTTGATGCAGTTGTCATTGCTGTTCCAGCGCACGACTTGCCTGAGGGCGTCCAGGTTGTCTCTCTTTTTGAGGATCAGTTATTTCTGGCCTCTTCAAAAGGCAGTAAGCCTGCCGCAGCCGATATTGACCTATCAGAATATCAACATAAGAAATTTCTTACCCTTCAAGATGGCTTTGCTACTACCTCGGGGTTTTATGAGGCATTTCAGCTTGCTGGTTTTAAACCTGATGTAGTTATGAGGGTGGGCGATATCTTTTCCCTAATGAATATGGTTTCCGGTGATCTGGGACATTCCTTGTTGCCCGGTAGGGTAAGGGCGCTAATGGGCGATGCAATCGAATTTACGCCTTTATTACCTAAATACCAGGTGATTCAACGTATTGGCCTAATGTATCTTCAGGCTAATGAATCAAACCCCAATATTTTGGCTTTAGCGGCTGAAGCCCGCATGCTGCATCGCAAAAACTCCTGATTTACCCTAAGGTTTTGCGCCTATACTTAACTTTAAGTTAATAATTATTCATTTAACTTAATTGATTTTGCATGTTCTGAGTAATAAATTGAACTCGATCTTAATTTTGTCGTTTTTCTTATTTGAAAAGATTACATGCTCGAAAAGTTAGCAAAAGCCCGCAACCTATCAAAGGCAAACAACGCCATTAAGCGCTTGATTTCTGAGCGAGGCGAATCTAATGCAGTCAGCATGGCTGACGATGTTGTGAACAACTATCGTAAGCTGACAAAAGACCAACACATTGCATTCTTTACTTATTTATTTGAGAAATTAAATCCTCAAGTCGATGCAGTTCTTAAGGCTGCACAAAATTTTGCTGCCGAATCTACAGCGCGCAATTACATTCAATTACAAAAAGTTTCTGAATCTCCTAGGCAAGAATTGTTCCGCCGCTTAAATCGTGCCGGTCATGGAACTGCTGCTGTGGTGCAAATGCGGCGAGATCTTTTGCAAATCTTAGATAAGAAGCCCGAGCTAGCAGCAGTCGATTTTGATATGCGCCATCTTCTGTCATCTTGGTTCAATCCAGGATTTTTGAAGATGCATCGTGTTGACTGGAAATCACCTGCAGAGGTTTTGGAGAAATTGATTCAACATGAAGCAGTGCACGCCATTGATGGCTGGGATGATTTACGTCGCCGCCTACAGCCTGATCGCCGTTGCTTTGCCTTCTTCCACCCGCAGCTGCCTAGCGAGCCTTTGATCTTTGTGGAAGTGGCCTTATTACCCGAGATCCCGACCGTTATTACGCCCTTGGTGGATAAGAAGGCTGAGACAGTGGATCAGCCATCGCAATACAAAGTAGCGGTGTTCTATTCAATTAGCAACTGTGAGCCGGGTCTGCGTGGCGTATCAATGGGCAACTTCTTAATTAAGCGTGTTGCCGAGCAGTTACATGCTGAATTCCCAGGGCTCAAAACCTTTGTTACTCTATCGCCGATACCTGGATTTATGGATTGGGTATCTGCTGGTGCTAACTTGGGTGAGGATGTGCCTGCAGAAAGATTGAAGCCAAACTTACGGGCGGCACGAGACCAGGCATTAGCAAATCTTAAGTTAGATGCGCAGTCATGGACAGAAAAACTCAGTGCTGGATGGCATCCCGATTTGGCATCACCTAAAGAGCAAGAGTCTTTGCTTTGTTTAGCCTCTATCTATTTGGGTCTAGGTTCTACTGGTCGTAATGGCAATCCAGTTGCTAAGTTCCATTTAGGCAATGGCGCTAAGTTGCATTTGGTGAATTGGGCGGGAGATTTATCTCGTAAAGGCTTGCGTCAGTCAGCGGGTTTGATGGTGAACTATCTCTATGATCTAGGGAATGTGGAAGAAAACCATGAGAAATTTGCCAATGGCGAAATCGTGTATTCAAGATCGGTAGGGCGCTTGATGGCACCCTGATAAGGAATTGAGGAGGAGATGCCCCAAGGCAGAATCCAAAGAGATTCACTTTAGGGTTTAATAAGCAAACTGGGCATCAAGATCCAGAAGGTAGTATGGTGTGCGATTCAGCGGTATTAATAATGAACATAGCCATGAAATAGTGGCAAGTGGAGGAGATGAAGATGATTAACCAATTAAGCCTTTCGGCAATGATCAAGAAGGCAATTCTTTTGGTTTGCGCTGCCCCTTTGGTGGTGATGGCGCAAGAGTGGCCCAATAAACCGATTACCTTTGTTGTGCCCTTTCCTGCGGGCGGTGGTACAGACGCTTTTGCGCGACCATTGGCAACACAGTTGACTAAGCAATTGGGTAAGCAAATTATTATTGATAATCGTGGTGGCGCAGGTGGAACCTTGGGCGCCTCTATTGCTGCTAAGGCTGCTCCAGATGGATATACCTTTTTTGTGGGTGCAGCGCACCATGCAATTGCACCTTCCATGTATCCAAACTTGGATTACGACATCGAGAAAAGTTTTGTGCCAGTTGCAATGATTGCAAGTCCACCGCAGGTGATCGTTGTTAATCCTAAGAATGTTCAAGTGAAAGACTTGAAAGAATTTATTGCACTATTGAAGAAAAACCCAGGTAAGTTCAACTACGCCAGCGCAGGTAATGGATCTACACATCATCTGGCAGGCGAGCAATTCAAGATGTTGACCAAAACCTTTATTACGCACATCCCTTATCGTGGTGCTGGCCCAGCTATGCAAGACCTAATTGCTGGTCAGGTAGATATCGAGTTCGACGGATTGGGTTCTTCAGCCGCACAAATTAAGAATGGCTCGATTGTTGCTTTGGCAGTTGCATCACAAAAGCGCGCTCCAGGATTTCCGAACGTACCTACTGCAGCTGAAGCTGGTTTAGTGGGTTACGAGGTTTCTACATGGTATGGCTTGTTTGCTCCTAAAGGAACTCCGCAACCGATCGTTGACAAGATGATTGCTGAGACACAGAAGGCGCTGAATACGCCTGAGCTCAAAACTATCTGGACTAATAACGGTTCCGAAACTCCAACCCTTTCAGGCGAAGCATTTGGAAAATTTGTGAGTGCTGATGTTAAGCGTTGGGCTGCCGTTGCTAAGGCTTCTGGCGCCAAATTAGACTAAGAATTTTTATTAAATATTACCCCTGGGGTTTGAGGTTTAAATGAATTTATATTCACTATTGGAAAAAGGTTTTCCAAAAGATAAAAAAGCATGCGCTCTCGAGACGCATGATGGTCTGTATTACTCCTGGGGTGACCTTGAGGCTGCAACGGCAAAGCTGGCAAATTTACTTGCCAGCTTGAAGTTGCCAAAAGGGTCTAGGGTTGCAGTTCAGGTTGAAAAGTCACCCGAGGCTCTTTTTCTATACCTGGCAACGATACGTGCGGGTTATGTGTATTTGCCACTCAATACCGCCTACCAGTCTGCTGAAATTCAATATTTTTTAGAGAATGCTGAGCCGGCGGTAGTTGTATGCAGCAGTAAGAACCTATCTTGGGTATCTAAGGTTGCCGCTAAAGCCGGCACTAAGCATGTCTTTACCCTAGATGAAAACCGCACCGGTTCTTTGTTAGACCGTGCAGCTGGTTTAAGCGATAAATTCAAAACTGTACCCGCTAAGGATGATGATCTTGCGGCTATTTTGTATACCTCCGGCACTACTGGCCGTAGCAAAGGTGCAATGCTGACTCATAAGAACTTGGGCAGCAATGCTCAAGTATTGCAAAAGTTTTGGGGTTGGAAAAAAGGTGATGTTCTATTGCACGCTTTGCCAATCTTCCACGTTCACGGTTTGTTTGTTGCAGCTCATGGCGCATTGATTAATGGCAGCAAGATGATTTGGTTGCCGCGCTTAGATACTGCGCAACTCATCAAACATATGCCACAGTCAACAGTGATGATGGGTGTGCCAACATTCTATGTGCGTTTATTAGCTGATAAAGGCTTTAATAAGAAAGTGGCGCGCAATATGCGTCTATTTGTTTCTGGTTCTGCTCCTCTACTTACAGAAACGTTTAATACTTTCAAGGAAGTCATTGGCCAGCCGATTTTGGAACGCTATGGCATGAGTGAGACTGTGATGTTGGTCTCCAATCCTTATAAAGGTAAGCGCGTAGGTGGCTCTGTTGGCCTGCCTCTTCCTGGTGTAAAGGTACGTGTAGTGAATGAAGACAATAAACCTTGCAAGGTCGATGAAATTGGCGGCATTCAGGTTAAAGGTCCAAACATATTCAAAGGCTACTGGCGTATGCCAGAGAAGACTGCTGAAGAATTTACCAAAGATGGTTGGTTCAAGACAGGTGACGTTGGTCGTTGGGGTGGTGATGCCAATGGCGGCAAAGCACCGAAGGAGTATTTGTGTATCGTTGGCCGCAGTAAGGATTTAATTATTTCTGGTGGCTATAACGTTTATCCAAAAGAAATTGAAAGCTTTATCGATGACATGCCTGGTGTTGAAGAAAGCGCTGTGATTGGCATTCCGCATCCGGATTTCGGTGAGGCAGTGATGGCGGTAGTTGTGCCCAAGGCTGGGGCTAAATTAAATGCCGAAGAGATGATCGCTACTTTGAAAACACAAATTGCAAACTTCAAGATTCCAAAGCGCGTGGAAATTGTTTCTGATTTACCGCGTAATGCTATGGGTAAAGTGCAAAAGAATATTTTGCGCCAGCAATTTACTAGTTAGTTAGTAACCAAATGCCTTGCGGCTTTCATTAAACATGAAGGCCGCAAGCATTAGTAGCATCACCCCAAAAATACGTTTGAGTTGTGCCACATCCAGTTTGCGAGCCATTTTGGCGCCAAGCGGTGCTGTGAAAATACTCACTGCCGCAATACACACTACCGCTGGTAAATAAACAAATCCTAGAGACCCGGAGGGTAGGTTGGGGTGACCCCAACTACCGTAAATGTAGCCTGCAGTGGCTGCTGCTGCAATCGGAAAGCCCAAGCCAGAGGAGCTCGCCATAGCAACGTGTGGTTTGACATTGCACCAGAGCATAAATGGCACAGTGATGAAGGCCCCGCCGGCCCCCACTAAGCTCGATAGTGCTCCTGCAAATGATCCAAACCCAAATAAGCCTAGAGAACCAGGTAAATCTCTACCTGGCTTAGGCTTTTTATTGAGCAGCATCTGAATGGATGTATAGATAATAAAAATGGCGAAGAAAAGTGAGAGCCAAGAAGTATTTAGGGCTTCAAAAATCTCGCTGCCACCAATCAAACTGCCAACGACCAAGCCGGGACTCAGCGACCCAACCAACTTCCAATCGATAGAGCCATGTTTGTGATGCGCCCAAATTGCGGAGGTGGTGGTGAACAAGATGGTGGCCATACCAGTAGCGATGGCCATGTGCACAATCACTTCTTGACTAAAGCCTTGATGGTTAAAAACTAAGATCATGAATGGCACCAGAATCATGCCGCCACCAATGCCTAGTAGGCCTGCTAAAAATCCGGAGATGCTGCCACACAGCATCAACATGGCGATATCGCTTAGTAACATGAATTCCCCGCCTTAGCCGCTAGGCCGTCATCCTGAACCCTAAGGTTCAAGGTGGAACGGCTACTCTGTTTCGGGTGCATTAAGAGGCTCAGGGAGTGACCAAGTCTAAGTTGGCACTGTGAACTTTCGAAACGCTCACGCCCACAAGGTAAAGATCGTTCCGGATGCTTGCGCATCGGTTCAAGGAACTATTGGCCTTGGCGAACCAGGCAGGGAAAGGGTTTGCATCAAAGCGTCGACTTGATCCTCTAGAGCGCGAATTTCACTTTGCAGGCGAGTGATTTCATCGGAGCTCACGTTGGAGGAGTTGCTTTGCTGCGTTTGATTTTTTTGTAATGTAATGAGGTCGCCGGCAATTTTGAGCGCCGCCATCATGCTGGCGCGTTCAATGCTGCGATTACCACCACTAATAGCAAGCTGAATTTGTTCGTCAACTAGGACGCATGCTGCTCTTAATAAAGGTTCATGCTCAGCGCTCGTTGCTAAGGTGATTTTTTGGCCGGCAAGGCTGACTTCAATGCGTTGTTGGCTCATTATCATCCTCTGGATTGTTTGGTGTAGCAACTTCGCCAAGTAGATTTAGTTGGCGACCATCACTTTGATCTGGTAGGCGACTCAAAATGCGTTGAACGCGTTTTTGAGCTTCATCAATTTTGCCTTCCAGTTGCGCTCGATTTTGATTCAAGTTTCTTACTGCATCTTCAATCAATGAAATTTTTTCGGATATGCGGGCAATAGAGATGCTCAGCGAACTTAGATCGCTAGTATCTTCGCTTGGGGGAATTGGGCTTAATTCACTCATATTGGCATTGTAGCCTCAGCTTCAAACCATGGGGGAGGGCGCTACTTTAAGACCGCAATGCAGAATTGGGGTCTTAAAGTAGGCGAATCATTACTGGGGTGTTTAATTGAAGTTGTATTTCAGGGTTACAAAAACCGACCTTGGTTCGCTTGGATAGTAAGAGTAACGACTAGAGACATTGCTTGGCGCAGTTCCGTACGTGGCATATTGCGCATTACCAACGTTTTTGACTGTAAGACGTGCTTCAATGCCTTGGAACTTATACGAGGTAAATATATCCCCAATGACGTAAGACGGCATCACTGGTGTTGCGCTGTAGTAGCTTGGGCCGGTATCGTAATGCTGACTGCTAACGTAATTCACTACTCCACCAATGGTCCAATTTGTTGCAATGAGGTAATTCGCTCTAGCATTAAGAAGCGTGTCTGGAACTACTGGAATAGCATTTCCGGAAAATGGCCCATTGGCATAGTATGACTTTTGGTATTTTCCTCCGAAGCCAATATTGAATGAGGGTGAAATATTAGATGCAACATCCAATAGAATTCCGCCGCGATTCACTTGATAAATTGAGTTGTAGTTGTAACCTGTGGCAGGGTTATAGCTAATTTCATTTTGTGTCATCGACTTAAATATCGACGATGTCACTTTAGAACTCAAAACATCCCAGTTGCCGCCAACCTCATATGTCTGAGTTGTTTGTGGTTGCAAAATCCCGCTAAAGACGGTTGATGTAGTTTGGGTTATTGGGTTGTATAGAAGACCCCAGTATTCGTCAATATTGGGGAATCTGAAGGACTGATTCCACTTTACATACACACGCTGTCCTGGCAGGTAGTTAGCATTAAGCGCTAAATCTCCTGCATTGGCAGCATATTGCTGATTGCCAGAGACAGTCCCATTGGAAGCGGTGATGGCAGAGCTAGTTGTTGATGCTTGCTGCACTTGTCGACGGAATCCTCCGCTTGCCTCCAAAATATTTCCTAGGGGAACTCTTTGCATTACGTAGACTGAATTATTAATTTGTGTGGCGTTTTGCGAATCGCTTGTTAGATTGTTGTAATAAGTTCCAAAGGGATTGCTCGTGGCATCGAATTGATTCGCGAGAATGATGCTTTGAGATTGTGGCGTGTAGCTATTGCTTCCAGCTTGATTCGCTTTCGAGAAATCATAGCCAAAGATCGAAGTGCCAATAACGCCAAAGTCTGCTTTCAGGCGCGGTGACAAAGCAAGCTGCCAGCCTTGCAATTTATTATTCATCGGACTACCGGCTGAACCAAACTCGGGGCTAGCAAAGTAATCTGCTTGGGGTACGTAGAAGAAAGAAGATTTATTGTTATAAGAGGTATCGATTTCTACTACGTAATTCTCGCTTAATGTTTTTGTTAATCCTTGGCGAAAGCCAGAATTATTGGTTGTTATGTTATTGCCCGCATTTTGCGGTCTAACGGAGAGTGGGTTTCCTGAGCCAACCAATCCCACTACAGGACTAGCAAGTTGTGAATTGGTGTAGCCGTAATATGCATCAACAAAAAAGCGATCTCTGTTGCCTAAATCTTGCAAAATTTTCGCATCGATAGAGTAGGCGTTTGCCGCTGTATTAGGACGCCAGCCATTGGTATTCGATGTGTTGGCGCTGACTTGTAAAGTCGTTTTATCGACTGTATTTCTAAAGATGGCATTGTTAATGGAGGTGCCCCAAGTGCCGTAGGTCGCAGAGGCCTGGTTAATTGTTTTCTTGCCACCATTAGTGATGATGTTGATCACGCCACCAACTGCACCATTGCCGTATTGAACACTTGCGCCACCCTGAAGAATTTCGATACGCTCAATGGAATCGATTGGAATAGATTCCCAGTCGACGCTTCCTGAATCAATTGGATTTACTCGGATGCCATCAACCAAGATTGCGGTTGTGCTGTTGCCGGTTGGTCCAAATCCACCCATGTCGACTGATGCATCTAAATTTAAGGCGCTTGAATTTAAACCGCTTACTCTTAAGCCGCCAATTTGTGATAGCACCTGAGGAATTGTGTTGGAGGTTGAGTTCTCAATTTCATCGCGCGTAATCACTTTGACATTCGCTGGGACCTGATTAAGGTTTTCCTCAAATCGCGTACCAGTCACAATGAGTGTAGATGGATTATTTTGTGCAAATGCTAGCTGGTTGATGCTGAGGGAGAGAAGGGTGCCACATACTACGGCGATTTTTTTCTGCTTTAACTGCAAGTTCATAAAAGACTTTCTGTTATCGATTGCCTAGCTAACTTCCCCGTTAGCTTGGTCGAACAGAATTTCACGTGCAGGAGTTCAGGCGTCAATGAGGCGCAGGTTGCGCTTTATTGGCGCGCGAAGATCCCCGTCCGCAAAATTCCACCTGTCTTGGCCGGTATCCGGGCTAGTAAATATCAGAATCTGGCCTTCCCATGCGATTGACGCGCACAGTGGCTTTGTCAGATTCCTGACGCCTTTAAAGTGAGAATAAAAGACGCATTTACCTACCGTTGCGGGGGCAGCACACGTTTAGTGTTTCCCGTTTAACTTTATTGCATTGCAATAAAGCACCACGACCCCGCCATTCTAGCTTATCTGCTGGGGTCAAAGCCCCCAAATCCCGCTTAAAAAGGTAAAAAAGCCTACAATGTGAGCTCTAGGAGCAAGTATTGATGACCGTATTAGATAAGCATCCCGAAAAAAACCTGATTCGTCTGCAGTTGAGCCAAAACTCGGTCTTAAAAAGCTTAGATCCAGCTGCAATGGCTGAGTTGGAGCGTCATTTAGAGATCTCGGACCTCAAAAAATCGGAAATTTTGCTTCATCAAGGCGACCATCAGATGGAGCAGTACTTTGTTTTGGACGGCATCCTAAAGCGTATTGTTTCTAGTGCAGATGCAAAAGAAATGATCCTGCGTTTTGCCATCGAAAAAGATATTGAAACTAGCTATGCGGCATGGCGTCTGAAGACGGCTGCCCCCTACAGTATTGCCTCTGTGACCAAGGCCCGCGTGGCTCGTATGCCCCTCAAGAAGTGGGCGGAGTTCTTGGATGAGCACAAGATTCTTAAAGAGAGTTTTGAGTTTGAAGTCATGCGCCTGATGAGTGAAATCATGGCCCATACGATCACTTTGCATATGCTCGATGCCCCAGGTCGGGTAGAGCGTTTCCTGCGTAAATACGAGGATTTGTTTGAGCTCCTTCCTAAAAAGGAGCTGGCGGCTTACCTCAACCTCTCCCCGGAGACATTGAGTCGCCTCAAAACAAAGCATAAAGAGCTTTTTGTATAAGTAGCCACCCAGCTGTAATTACAGGATTTAGAGGGAAATTGACCGAAGTCAATGATGAACCCCCTCCCCAAGCCTAATATTCATCTCAGCCTAAGCGGGGTCAAAAATTCCGCAGTGCGATTAATAACTAAATTGGAGACATTAGCGAAAGCTAAATTGCATTAGCCCTTATCGGGCGATTTGTGATTCTTGAAAAATTTCTATGACAACAGATAATCAAAACACACAGTTAACGGATGGTTTCCATCTCGTCATTGACGCCTTAAAGGCAAACGACCTTGATACGATTTTCGGCCTGGTTGGTATTCCAATTACCGACTTATGTCGTTTAGCACAGGCTGAAGGTTTGCGTTTTATTGGCTTCCGTCATGAGCAGCATGCAGGTAATGCTGCAGCGATTGCTGGTTACATGACGCAAAAGCCAGGCATTTGCATGACAGTTTCTGCACCTGGTTTCTTGAATGGCTTAACAGCACTTGCTAATGCAACTGTGAACTGCTTCCCAATGATTTTGATCTCTGGTTCAAGCGAGCGTGAAATCGTTGACTTGCAACAAGGCGACTACGAAGAGATGGATCAGCTCAACGCGGCTAAGCCATATTGCAAAGCTGCTTATCGTATTAACCATATCGAAGATATTGGCATCGGTTTTGCACGTGCAATTCGCGCTGCGGTTTCTGGTCGCCCAGGTGGTGTGTATTTGGACTTGCCAGCACAGTTGCTCGCGCAAACAATGCCTGTTGAAGAAGCTAAGAAATCCATCTTCAAGGTAATCGATCCAGTTCCACGTCAGATCCCAGCGGCTGATGCGGTTGCTCGTGCATTAGACGTGTTGAAGGGTGCTAAGCGTCCATTGATTCTGTTGGGTAAAGGCGCTGCTTATGCTCAAGCTGATAAAGAGATCCGTGATTTGGTTGAAAAATCTGGCATTCCTTATTTGCCAATGTCTATGGCTAAAGGTTTGTTGCCAGACAATCATCCACAGTCTGCTTCTGCAGCGCGCTCATTTGTATTAGCTGAAGCTGATGCAGTGTTATTGGTTGGTGCGCGTTTGAATTGGTTGCTTGCACATGGTAAAGGTAAAACTTGGGGTAAAGAACCTAAGAAATTTATCCAAATCGATATTCAGGCAAACGAAGTGGATAGCAACGTACAAATCGCTGCTCCATTAATTGGTGATATTGGTTCATGCGTTGGTGAGCTCTTGAAGGGCATCTCTGCTGTTCCCAAGCCAAGCGCTGAGTGGATTGCAGCTATCACCGAGAAGAAAGATAAGAACACAGCCAAGATGGCTGAGACATTGGCTAAAGAAGCAAACCCAATGAACTTCCATGGTGCATTGCGTGTGATTCGTGATGTGATCAAGAAGAACCCAGATGTGAACTTGGTAAACGAAGGTGCAAATACACTCGACTATTGCCGCGCAATCGTTGATATGTATAAGCCACGTAAGCGTTTTGACTCTGGTACTTGGGGAATTATGGGTATCGGTATGGGTTATGCGATTGGTGCTGCTGTAACTAGCGGTTTGCCAACAGTAGCCGTAGAGGGTGATAGCGCGTTCGGTTTCAGCGGTATGGAATTGGAAACTATTTGCCGTTACAACTTGCCAATTACAACAGTTGTTTTCAATAACAACGGTGTATACCGCGGTACCGACGTTAATCCAACTGGCGGTGCTGATGTTGCGCCCACCGTGTTTGTTAAGGACGCTCGTTACGACAAGATGATTGAAGCATTTGGTGGCGTAGGTTACTACGTAACTACACCAGCAGAGTTAGAAGCGGCCTTAACAGAAGCAATTGCTGCCGGTAAACCAGCTCTCATCAATGCTGTTATTGATGAAACTGCAGGTACTGAGAGTGGACGTTTAACAAACTTAAACCCATCCACAGCAGCTGCTAAGAAGTAATTCAAGATAAATTTAGAAGTAAACAAGAAAGACTTAAGGAGAAACAACATGACTAAACCATTAGACGGTATTCGCATTATTGACTTTACACACGTACAAGCAGGTCCTGCATGTACTCAGTTATTGGGCTTTTATGGCGCAGACGTCATCAAGGTTGAGCGTCCAGGTGCTGGCGACGTTACTCGTAGCCAGTTACGCGATGTGCCGGGTGCTGATGCTTTGTATTTCACAATGCTCAACGGCAATAAGCGCTCTTTGACTTTGGATACTAAGACTCCAGAAGGTAAAGAAGTTTTAGAGAAGATGATTAAAGTTTCAGATGTAATGGTTGAGAACTTTGGCCCAGGTGCGTTAGACCGCATGGGATTCTCTTGGAAGCGTATTCAAGAGTTGAACCCAAAAATGATTTTGGCTTCTGTTAAGGGCTTTAGTGATGGCCACTCATACGAAGACTTAAAAGTGTATGAGAACGTTGCTCAGTGTGCTGGTGGCGCCGCTTCTACTACTGGTTTCTGGGATGGTCCTCCTACAGTTTCTGCTGCTGCTTTGGGCGACTCAAACACTGGTATGCACTTGGCAATCGGTATCTTGACAGCGTTGATGCAGCGTCAAAAAACTGGCAAAGGTCAAAAAGTATCTTGCTCAATGCAAGACGCTGTATTGAACTTGTGCCGCGTGAAGTTGCGCGATCAACAACGTTTGGACAAAGTTGGATACTTGGAAGAGTACCCACAATACCCACACGGTTCATTCACTGACGTAGTTCCACGCGGCGGTAACGCTGGTGGTGGCGGTCAGCCAGGTTGGGTGTTGAAGTGTAAGGGTTGGGAAACAGATCCAAACGCGTATATCTATTTCACAATTCAAGGTCACGCTTGGGAGCCAATTACTAAAGCTTTGGGCAAACCAGAGTGGGCAACTGATCCAGCATATATGACTGCTGAAGCTCGTCAAGATAAGATTTTTGACATCTTCGCAACTATCGAAGACTGGCTCAAAGATAAGACTAAGTACGAAGCTGTGGACATCCTCCGCAAATTCGATATTCCATGCGCTCCAGTTCTCTCAATGAAAGAATTGGCTGCTTCACCAGACTTGCGTAAGAGCGGTTCTATCGTTGAAGTTGATCACAAAGTACGTGGTAAGTATTTGACAATCGGTAGCCCAATCAAGTTCTCTGATTTGGAAATCGAAGTGAAGCCATCTCCAGTATTAGGTGAGCACACCGATGAAGTGTTGGCTGACCTTGGCTACAGCGCTGATGACATTGCTAAGTTGCACACGGCTAAAGCAGTTTAATAATAAGTAACACTGGCATTATCTTGAAGGCGCTCCTTGTGGGCGCCTTTTTTATTCTATAGACTGGACCCATGAATACCGATATCGATTTACATCAATTAGTGGAGTGCGTAGGTGATGCGATCATCGTGGCTGATGCCCATGAAAAGATCGTGCTTTGGAATCCTGCCGCAACTCGTATCTTTGGATATTTGGAAGAAGAGGCTTTGGGTAATACTTTGGATCTCATAGTTCCA
Source organism: Polynucleobacter yangtzensis (assembly GCF_027924165.1). NCBI lineage: Bacteria > Pseudomonadati > Pseudomonadota > Betaproteobacteria > Burkholderiales > Burkholderiaceae > Polynucleobacter > Polynucleobacter yangtzensis. The sequence continues at coordinate 1,351,147 of NZ_AP026973.1, read as the reverse complement.
GAGCGCCAACGTCAAAAACACAATGAGGGTTACAGCCACTCCATGGAGACCGGCACCACTCGCTATGGAACATCTCTATTGAAGGTGCCTGCCAAACATAAGGATGGCAGCATGCTGTCGATTGCCTTTACAGTAGGAATGCTATTTGACGCCTCTGGTAAGGCCAATGGGGTGGTAGCCATCATTCGGGATGAAACCGAGCGCTTTGCCCAAGAAAGGGCTCTCAAAAAGCGTCTTGCCGATCTTGAAAATCCTCAGACTTAGCCACATATAGTCTTATAGCGACGCCAATTCAGGCTTAAAAGGGATCTGTGCCCAAATATTGGGCACGCACCATTTTTCCCTATTTCCCGCTGGTAAAATTGCCTCAATTCAAAATTTTCATTCTTATTAGGACTTAAACCATGGCAAAAGCACTAGAAGGGGTCAAAATCCTCGACTTTACGCACGTTCAATCAGGCCCAACCTGTACTCAGTTACTGGCTTGGTTTGGTGCTGACGTAATCAAAGTGGAAAAATCTGGCGAAGGTGATGCAACACGCGGTCAGTTGCGCGATATCCCTGATGCTGATAGCTTGTATTTCACGATGTTGAACCATAACAAGCGTTCTATTACCGTAAATACCAAAACCCAAAAGGGTAAAGAAATTCTTGAGCGCCTCATTAAAGAGTGCGACGTTTTAGTTGAGAACTTTGCACCAGGTGCTTTGGATCGCATGGGATTTTCTTGGGAGCGTATACAAGAACTTAATCCAATGATGATCATGGCTTCTGTAAAAGGCTTTGGTCCTGGCCCATACGAAGATTGCAAAGTGTATGAGAACGTAGCGCAATGCGCGGGCGGCTCAGCATCAACCACTGGTTTTGACGATGGTCCTCCGATGGTAACTGGTGCACAAATCGGTGATAGCGGAACTGGTTTGCATTTAGCGCTCGGTATTGTGACTGCCCTGTATCAACGTACTCACTCTGGCCGTGGTCAGAAGGTATTGGCAGCAATGCAAGATGCAGTATTGAACTTGTGCCGCGTGAAGTTGCGCGATCAACAGCGTTTAGAGCGTGTTGGCTTGATGCAAGAGTACCCTCAGTTCCCGAACGGTGAGTTCGGCGACTCCGTACCCCGCGCAGGCAATGCTTCTGGCGGTGGTCAGCCGGGCTGGATTGTGAAATGCAAAGGTTGGGAAACAGATCCAAACGCCTATATGTATGTAATCGTTCAGGCTCCAGTTTGGGAGGCCATTTGCAAAGTAATCGGTCGTGAAGATTGGATTACTGATGTACGTTTTGCATCACCAATGGCGCGCTTGCCACATCTCATGGAAATTTTCGGTGAGATCGAGAAGTGGACTATGACGATGACCAAGTTTGAAGTAATGGATATCCTCAATCAGTACGACATTCCATGCGGCCCAATTTTGTCCATGAAAGAAATCGCTGAAGAGCCTGCATTGCGTGCTACTGGCACCGTGGTTGAAGTGGATCATCCAATTCGTGGCAAATACCTCACTGTTGGTAACCCAATCAAGATGTCTGATAGCCCAACAGAAGTGACACGTTCACCATTGCTTGGTGAGCACACCGATGAGATTCTTCATGAGTTGGGTTACACCACTGACGATTTGATTTCTCTCCGTCACGACAAGGTGATCTAAGATGCGGGTTGCTTTGATTGGGAGTGCGGATTTTGGTAAAGCAGCATTAGAAGCTTTTTTAGATCGCGGCGATGAAGTGGTTGCCGTTTTCTGCCCACCTGATAATCCTAAATCAAGCAAGCCGGAAGTCTTAAAAGAAGCTGCACTCGCAAGGGGATTAAACCCCTTGCAGTTTGCCTCTCTGAAGGGGCCTGAGGCTGCTCAGGCGCTGATTGATAGTAATGCAGATATCTGCGTAATGGCATATGTCATTCAATTTGTACCGCAAGAGCTCTGCAAGATTCCGAAGCACGGCACTATTCAATATCACCCATCCTTACTACCTAAATATCGCGGCCCAAGCGCCATTAACTGGGCGATCGCATTAGGTGAAGAGAAAACGGGCTTAACGATCTTCCGCCCATCTGATGGTCTGGATGAAGGCGAAGTAATTTTGCAAAAAGAAGTTGCCATTGGGCCTAATGACACATTAGGCAAGATCTACTTTGATCACCTTTTCCCAATCGGCGTTAAAGCATTGCTCGAAGCAGCTGACTTGGTGGTCGCAGGCAAGCATCAAGAAATTGTTCAAGATGAATCCCAAGCGAACTACGAAGGTTGGTTTGATGCGAATGCTGCTCAGATTCATTGGGCAACCCATATTAGCCAGATCTACAACTTGATCCGCGCATGCAATCCAGCACCTGGTGCGTGGACGAAGTTTGGCGAGCAAAAGGTTCAGATCTACGATTGCCACAAGCACGTAGCTGCTACATTCGGCGCTGTCAAAGGCAAACCTGGAGAAGTAACTCAGATCACGCTTGATTCAATCTTCATCACCTGCCATGGTGGGCAGATTGAAGTCCTCAAGGCCAAAGGCGCTGCAGGTAAGGTGACTGGTGCTGAATTAGCTAAAGAGCTGAATTTAGAAGTAGGGCAGTTCTTTGCCCTCTAACCCCTCTAGCCTCGATTTGCCTTTGCAGATTATTTGATGATCTGCAAATAAGGAGCGTGCGAGATCGAAATTAGACCTTGATAGGGGCTGCTAAAGGTCAAGGCCAGAATACAAAGCGGCGTGAGAACAGTGAGGGTGGCGATTGACATGGCTACCATTAAGGCTTTCGGCTTCGTAGAGTGACTAAAAGCGACAGATATCAGTACCAATACTGCTAAAAAAAGGATCGCATACCAACGAACGGGATGAAGATCAAATGAAGCATACGCTTGACGAGTTTCACGCGCTGTATTGATGGCATAGAACTCGTTTAACAATGCCTTTGATTCAGCCTTGTCGGGCTGAGTATTCACCGCCTTAAATATTTCTGATCTCATGGCGATAAATTTTTCGTCAGTAATTGGTGAGTTTGATCGCCCTGTTGCTAACGTTTTCCACTCATCCTCAACGATTGACTTTATATAAACCTTGGCTGAAGTTACAAGGTTGCTATCTTTCAAATTTGGAGCGGAATTTGCTAGACTAATAATAGTCATAACACTTTGACTCTCGGTTTTGATGGCTCTAGTAGCAACACTATAGTTATCCCAGACAGAGGTCGCCAGCAGGGCAGCGGTTAAAGAAAATAGAACTGCAGGTAGGCTAAAAAAAGGGGCGACCAGGCCTTCATATTTTTCAAGCAGAGATTTGGTTTTTGGAATCACAAAAAGTGCTGTAATGATGGTTGTGAGACCTATAAACCCAATACAAAGGGCTAAGATTAAGCTAAGCTCAGTTTTGAAAAATAAGTTTTGCAATTTGCACCTTTCTAAGTTGGTTGCACTGCTTATGGCATGATTTGCCATCGCCAAATACTGAAAGCATGGCCCTAGACGCCTTAATGATTAAATCTCTAAGTTATCAATCAGGCGTGTTTTGCCAAGCTTAGCTGCTGTGAGGATGACGAGTGGTTCACCATTTTGCAGTTGCTCGTTTGATGCAGGCGCTAAATCGCTTTGCTGACGTATCGCAATGTAATCAGGCTTCCAACCGCGGTTTGCTAGAGAGGCAACTGCTAATTTTTCAATTTCAGAGATTGCATTCGCATCGCGTACATTCAAATCAAGTACACGTTGGCGTACTTCTTTTAATGTCTTCATAAGCTCTGGTGCTTCAGCACGTTCTTCAACTGAAAGGTAGCCATTACGCGAGGAGAGGGCAAGGCCATCTTCCGCACGAATGGTTTCACCAGGAATAATTTCCACTGGCAAAGCAAACTGCTTGGCCATCTGGCGAATAATCATTAACTGTTGGTAATCTTTTTTACCAAACACGGCAACCTTAGGCTGAACACAAGAGAAGAGCTTTAGAACAACGGTGCAAACACCCTTAAAGAATCCAGGGCGGAACTCACCCTCGAGGATGTCGCCTAACTGCTGCGGTGGATCAACTCGGTATTCTTGGGGCTGTGGGTATAGATCGCGCTCGGTAGGTGCAAACAAGATATACACACCTTCTTTTTCCAGCTTATCGATATCAGCCTGCATAGTGCGAGGGTAGCTATCAAAATCTTCGTTGGGACCAAACTGTAAACGGTTCACAAAGATGCTGGCAACTACAGGATCACCATGTTGTCTTGCTAAGCGCATTAGAGAGAGGTGGCCCTCATGGAGGTTACCCATGGTTGGTACAAATGACGCACGGTTTTGGCCGCGCAAGTGGTCACGCAACTCCTGAATGTCGCTAATAATTTTCATGCAACAGGGGTGTAGGCAAGACGCACATAAATTGGCGCATACGGCTCAGCTTGAGTAATTTCAACTAAAGCTTCACGTGAGAGCTCAAGCATTGCGATGAAGTTCACGATCACCACTGGTATGCCTTTGCCAGATTTAATGGCATCTTCAAATAACTCACCAAACTCTACGAATTTAGTGCCTTGTAAACGGCGCAAGATGCGTGTCATGAAGTCGCGCACTGATAATTCTTCACGAGTAATGGTGTGATGTTGCGTGAGCTTGGCACGGTGTAGAACATCACGCCAAGCTGCTTGCAAGTCTTCTACATTGACATCCGGCCATGCAATCGCAATAGTAGTGTCCACATAGCCATGAGCCACTTGGAAGTCACGACCTTGTTGTGGAATCTGATCAAGTTCCTGAGCAGCAAGTTTCATGCGCTCGTATTCGAGTAAGCGGCGTACCAATTCAGCGCGTGGATCTTCCACCTCTTCTTCACTGTCTGCCTTCTTCATTGGCAGAAGCATGCGGGACTTAATTTCAATCAACATAGCAGCCATGAGTAAGTACTCGGCAGCTAGTTCTAAATTGTGATGACGGATTTGATCGATGTAGCTGAGGTACTGTTGCGTAACCTGTGCCATCGGAATATCCAGAACGTTGAAGTTATGTTTGCGAATGAGGTAAAGCAGTAGATCTAATGGGCCTTCAAATGCTTCTAGAAAAACTTCTAGTGCATCTGGTGGGATATAAAGATCGGTAGGGAGCTTAAAGAGTGGCTCGCCATACAGTTTGGCGAACGCTTCCGACATGCCATCGGTAACCGATGGAGTGCTATCTAGTAAGTCCGATATTGGCTGAGCGCTTGGCTCATTGCCAGAGTTAGTCATTCGAATACACGTAAGCGCGTTGCTTCAATTTCGCAGCTTTTGCGCGACGTTGATCTTCAACGCTTAATGGCTCTTTGTCCCAGAGAAGGGCGCGACCAGCTTGCTGTTCAGCCTCGAGGTTTGGGTGCTCGGATTTGAGTTCATTTAAGAACTGGGTGAATTCAGATTGATATCTTGCCATGGCATTTCCTAAAATACTCAATAAATTCAATAACTTATGAAATTAATTCGAAAAGTTATCTAGGGACTACAACCGCCATTATAGGTGTTTTTTTAGGGGGCTTTTTACAAGTTTGCAGCCAGCAAAGCCTCAATTTGTGGGGCTTCAACCCTAGTCATTAGGTGCTTGTATGGCTTGATAGGGGTCTTGCTGGAAAGGGGGGTATTAATGTCCGCCCAGGAAAGGGATGGCAAGGAGAGAAATTCCTCTACGCCAGCAGCTACATGAGGAATAACTGGCTTGAGATACAGGCTGAGCATGCGGAATGCCTCAAGAGTAATACTGCAGACCCTTTGCAGCTCAGCTTCACGCTCTGGATCTTTGGCGATTTCCCATGGCTTGTTCTCGTCAACAAAGCCATTCACCTTATCTGCTAGTTCCATGACGGTACGCAGTGCTTTGGCATACTCGCGTCCCTCATAGAGTTCGGCAATTTTTTCGCTAGATGACGCAATTTCTTTAAGCAGTGGATTACTCATTGCTTCATCAGAAACAACGCCTCCAAAACGCTTCACCAAGAAGCCAGCGCTTCGACTTGCGATGTTGATGTATTTACCTAATAAGTCACTGTTAACACGCGCGACAAAATCTTGAAGATTTAAATCTAAATCTTCCATGCTGTCATTGAGCTTGGTTGCAAAGTAGTAGCGGAACCACTCTGGATTAAAGCCGCATTCAATCACGCTGTTTGCAGAGATCAGTGTGCCGCGTGACTTACTCATCTTCTCGCCGTCAACCGTTAAGAAGCCGTGTGCAAAAACATTGGTTGGCGTGCGGTAACCCGCAAATTGCAAAGTAGCCGGCCAAAATAGAGTATGGAAATACAAAATGTCTTTGCCGATGAAATGGTATTGCTCAGTTGTTGTATCTGGCTTAACCCATTCATCAAAATTGAGGCCTTTAGCCTGGCAATAATTGAGGAAACTAGCGTAGTAACCAATAGGGGCATCAAGCCAGACATAGAAGTACTTGCCTGGTGCATCGGGGATTTCAAACCCAAAATACGGGGCATCGCGGGAGATATCCCAGTCGCCCAACTTGCTTTCGCCGGGTTGACCAACCCATTCTTTCATCTTATTGCGAGCCTCTGGCTGCAACGGTGTTTTTACTTGAGTCCAGTCGCGCAAGAACTCTTCGCAACGCGGATCTGATAACTTAAAGAAGTAGTGATCAGAAATCTTTTTGATTGGTGTTGCACCACTGACTACTGAGAATGGATTCTTGAGGTCAGTAGGTGAGTAGGTTGCACCACACTTTTCGCAGTTGTCGCCATATTGATCTTTGGCGCCACACTTAGGACATTCGCCTTTAATGAAGCGATCTGGCAAAAACATTTCCTTAACAGGATCGTAGGCTTGCTCAATAGCTCGCTTTTCAATCAATCCTGCATCACGCAGCTTTATGTAAATGCTCTGCGCAAGTTTTTCATTCTCTGGACTGTCTGTGGTGTAGTAGTTATCGAATGAAATCAGGAAGTTATCAAAGTCACGCTTATGTTCTTTCCAAACATTAGCAATCAGTTCTTTTGGTGTAAGACCTTCTTTTTCGGCGCGCAACATGATGGGGGTGCCGTGAGTGTCATCGGCGCCAACGTAATGCACTTCATGGCCACGCATTCTTTGGAAGCGAACCCAAATATCGGTCTGTACATACTCCACCAGATGGCCGATATGGATCTGACCATTGGCATACGGTAGGGCGGAGGTAACAAGAAGGCGGCGTTGGGAACTGCTCATGTAATGCGGACTTAAATAAGAAGGTTAAAAGGTTAACTGGGGTTTAGCCCTCAATTATGCTGGCTTATGCAGTGATTTTAGTCTGCGGTTAAAGTAAAGCACCGTGAAGTCTTCATAAACCCCGATAAACTTCCTTTAAGCCCGACCCCGAGAGAGTATTTATGGCAGCAAAACCCAATATTCAGATGTCCTGCGCCTCCGTGCCCGTAGTGCATGAGGTTGAGGTTATGGATGAAATGGGACGTCTTAAAAAGACCCATATTCCTGGTGAGCGCCCTCTGACTATTTACTTAGATAAGCGTGAAGTTGTAACCCTCATGACGCTGGGTAGCGCTCCGGAGGCTCTAGTGCTGGGCTATTTGCGTAATCAGCGCCTGGTTGAGTCTCCAGACGATATCGAGAGCATTCAGGTGGACTGGGAGACGGATTCAGCTGCTGTGAAAACCCGCCGGAGTACGGTGGATATTGATGCCCTAACGAGTAAGCGGGTGGTGACGACGGGATGTGGACAAGGCACGATGTTTGGTGGCCTCATTGAGGAGATGGACGAGATTCAGCTTCCTCAAGGACCGACATTGTCCCAAGAGGCAATAGTTACTTTGATTGACTCCATCCGCATTCATGACACCATCTATAAAAAGTCTGGTTCAGTCCATGCATGTGCAGTTTTTGAGCGCGACGGTAATGAGGGCGTACGTCTTTTGCATTTCATTGAGGATGTGGGTCGCCACAATGCAGTCGACTCGATTTCTGGCTTGATGTGGTTGGCCAATAAACCGGGCAGGGATCTCATTTTCTTTACTACTGGCCGCCTAACCTCAGAGATGGTAATTAAGGGCGCCCAGATGGGCATTCCCTTCCTCTTGACCCGCTCAGGAGTCACCTTGATGGGGTTAGAACTGGCTCGCAAAACCAATCTCACCATCCTGTCTCGCTGCTCTGGCAAACACTTCGAGATCTATAACGCCCCTGAGAGGGTCGTTTTTAGCCAAAAACCCCAATAAATTCATGGGCAGGTATGGGCGAAGGTTTTACAATTCGCCCATGACTATTAAATCTGACCACTGGATCCGCCGCATGGGCAAGCAAGGCATGATCAGCCCATTTGAACCTGGGCAAGTTCGCCAAGACTCCTCAGGCAACAAAATCGTAAGTTATGGCACTTCAAGCTATGGCTATGACATTCGTTGTGCAGACGAATTCAAAATCTTCACCAATATCAATAGCACCATTGTTGACCCAAAGAATTTCGACGAACAATCCTTTGTTGATTTCAAGGGTGACGTTTGCATCATTCCGCCGAATTCATTTGCGCTAGCAAGAACGGTTGAGTACTTTAAAATTCCACGCAGCGTCCTTACTGTTTGCGTTGGTAAGAGTACATATGCACGTTGCGGCATTATTGTGAACGTCACACCATTTGAGCCAGAGTGGGAAGGTTATGTCACTCTAGAGTTTTCCAATACCACACCATTGCCTGCCAAGATTTATGCAGGTGAAGGCTGTGCACAAGTACTCTTCTTTGAGAGTGATGAAGTGTGTGGTACATCGTATAAAGATCGCGGTGGTAAGTATCAAGGTCAGCGGGGCGTTACCCTGCCCAAGACCTAAGCCATTACGGCAGTGCGTAAATTTTTTCCATTTAATCGCCGTCCTGCGCGAATTAATTTAGACGAATATCGTGCAACACTCTCGCGCACTGAAGTTGCACGTCCAGAGAACAATTTTTATCACTGGCTTTTAGGGACTAGCTGGGGCAGTTTTATGCTGCTGGTGGTCTTGGTTTATCTTGGGGCCAACCTTCTGTTTGCCTTTGCTTACTTGGCTTGTGGAGATGGCGCAATTACTCATGCTCAGCCCGGTTCTTTGTTGGATGTCTTTTTCTTTAGTGTGCAAACCATGGCAACGATTGGTTACGGTCGTATGACGCCAATAGGTAGCTGGCCAAATGCCATAGTGACCTTTGAAGCCTTTTTTGGAATTGTGTATTCCGCATTAACCACCGGTTTGGCTTTTGCACGCTTCACTAGACCGACTGCTGGTGTGCGCTTCTCTAAAGTGGCTGTCGTTGGAAGTCATGATGGCGTACAAACATTTAAGTTTCGCGTAGCAAATGATCGCAGCTCGCATATTGTCGAAGCGCAGTTACGTCTGTGGTTGATCGCCGAGAGTATGACGAGTGAGGGTGAGCGTTATCGTCGCTCAGTCGAATTGCAGTTGCACCGTTCTGAGAGCCCAGTATTCTCATTGACTTGGACTGCGATGCATAGTGTTGATGAGACAAGCGCCTTAAAAGATTACTTGGGTAAAGAGGCAATTGAACGTCAATGGCATTTGCTGATTACCTTCACTGGTTATCACGAGAGCTTAGCCAATCAGGTCTACGCTCGCCATGTTTACTTGCCTAAAGATGTGCAGCAAAATGCGACATTCATCGATATAGTCACAGCATTGCCAGATGGTGATCGAGTAATTGATCTAACCAATTTTGATAAGTGGGTTCCGAATACATCGGACAAGTTAGTAGGGGAGTATTTATGAAATTTCGTTTCCCAATCATCATTATTGATGAGGACTTCCGCTCCGAAAATATTTCGGGCTCAGGAATTCGTGACCTTGCTGAGGCGATTGAGAATGAGGGCATGGAGGTTATTGGCTTAACCAGCTATGGTGATCTGACTTCGTTTGCTCAGCAAGCTTCTCGCGCATCTACTTTCATTGTTTCGATTGATGATGAAGAGTTTGACTCTGATTCTGAAGACCATGATCTTCCGGCTTTAAATAACCTACGTGCTTTTATTACCGAAGTGCGTAAGCGTAATGAAGATATTCCAATCTTCTTGTATGGTGAGACTCGTACTTCACGTCATATGCCTAATGACATCTTGCGTGAATTGCACGGCTTCATTCATATGAATGAAGATACGCCTGAGTTTGTTGCGCGTCATATTATTCGTGAAGCAAAGGTGTACTTAGATTCTCTAGCGCCACCATTCTTCCGGGCGTTAACTAACTACGCTTCTGAAGGTTCATATTCTTGGCATTGCCCGGGCCATTCAGGTGGCGTTGCATTCTTAAAGAGCCCAGTAGGGCGAATGTTCCACCAATTCTTTGGTGAAAACATGCTCCGTGCTGACGTTTGTAATGCTGTTGAAGAGTTGGGTCAACTCTTGGACCATACTGGCCCAGTTTTACAGAGCGAGCGTAATGCTGCCCGCATCTTTAATGCCGACCATTTGTTCTTCGTAACTAACGGCACTTCAACATCAAACAAGATTGTTTGGCACTCTACTGTTGCGCCGGGCGATGTTGTATTGGTGGACCGCAATTGCCATAAATCAGTCATTCATTCCATCACCATGATGGGCGCGATTCCTATCTTCTTGATGCCTACCCGTAATCATCTGGGCATTATTGGCCCGATCCCAAAGGAAGAGTTTGAATGGAAAAACATTCAGAAGAAAATTGATGCCAATCCATTCATCAAAAATAAGAATGTAGTACCTCGCGTAATGACGCTGACTCAAAGTACCTATGACGGCATCGTCTACAACGTTGAGATGATTAAAGAGATGCTCGATGGCAAAGTTGACTCTTTGCATTTCGATGAAGCTTGGTTGCCACATGCTGCCTTCCATTCTTTCTATAAGGATATGCATGCCATTGGCTCAGATCGTAAGCGCACCAAGAAGAGTTTGATGTTTGCTACCCAATCAACCCATAAGTTATTGGCTGGCTTATCCCAGGCATCTCAAGTATTAGTGCAGGATGCGGAAGATACAAAATTGGATCGTGACTGTTTCAATGAAGCTTATTTGATGCATACCTCAACCAGCCCTCAGTACGCCATTATTGCCTCATGCGACGTATCTGCGGCCATGATGGAGTCTCCTGGCGGCACAACCCTGGTAGAAGAATCTATTGCTGAAGCAATGGATTTCCGTCGCGCTATGCGTGAAGTGGACGATAAGTTTGGTGCTGACTGGTGGTTTAAGGTCTGGGGTCCAGATCATTTGGCCGAAGAGGGTATTGGTGAGCGTTCAGATTGGGTCTTAGAACCATCCGCTGCTTGGCATGACTTTGGTAAGTTGGCTAAAGACTTCAACATGCTAGATCCTATTAAAGCGACAGTGGTTACCCCTGGTTTAGATATTGAGGGTAACTTTGGCTCGATGGGTATCCCAGCCAGCATTGTTACCAAGTACCTTGCAGAACATGGTGTGATCGTTGAGAAGTGTGGCCTGTACTCCTTCTTCATCATGTTCACCATTGGCATTACTAAGGGCCGTTGGAATACTCTTGTAACTGAATTGCAACAATTTAAAGATCACTTTGATAAGAATGCGCCTTTGTGGAAAGTGTTGCCAGAGTTCGTAGCTAAACACCCACGCTATGAGCGCGTTGGCTTAAAAGATATTTGTCAGCAGATCCATGAGTTCTATAAGAGCCGTGATGTAGCACGTATGACAACAGAGATGTATACCTCAGACATGGTTCCTGCGATGATGCCTTCAGAAGCATGGGCGAAGATGGCCCATAAACAGGTAGATCGTGTGCCGCTAGATCAACTGGAAGGGCGCGTGACTGCGATGTTGGTTACACCGTACCCTCCAGGCATTCCATTGCTTATCCCGGGCGAGCGTTTTAACAAACGCATCATTGACTATCTCTACTTTGCTAGAGACTTCAATGAGCAGTTCCCTGGATTTGAAACGGATATCCACGGTTTAGTGAAAACTAGCATTGATGGGAAAAGCGAGTACTACGTGGATTGCGTTAGACAAGAGCGCGACATTACTCTTTAATTCAGGCTTTATGTTGCAATACGATGCCCCGCAAATGCGGGGCATTTTTATTTGACCGACTTGTCCAGTTGAAAAGTCACCGGGGCATCCTCATCCACCTTGGTTGATGGGGTATCTGGCTTATTTTCATCGCTGGTGAAGTTGAAGTCCTGACTCTCTGCGACTGCAGCAGGCTTATCTAAGAAGGTCGTCACCAAGGCGGGGAAAGCAATCACGACCGCAACCATCACTAATTGGAGTGCTACCCAAGGCAAGGCGCCCCAGTAGATATCGCTACTCTTCACTTCCTTAGGAGCCACGCCTCTGAGATAGAAAAGGGCAAAGCCAAATGGGGGGTGCATGAACGAGGTTTGCATGTTTACGCAAAGCATGACTCCAAACCAAACTAAAGCAGCGCTGGCCGCTGCTTGTGGATTGCCATTCATGGATGCCAAAAGTACTGGGGCTAATAGTTTGACAGCTACTGGCGCCAACATCGGTACAACGATGAATGCGATTTCAAAGAAGTCCAGGAAAAAGGCTAAGAAGAAAACAAATAAATTCACTACAACTAGAAAGCCAACCCAGCCGCCCGGTAAATTGGAGAAAAGCTCTTCGACCCAGAAGCCGCCATCCACTCCTTGAAACACAACAGAGAAGCAAGTCGACCCAATCAAAATAAATACCACCATGGCAGTAATGCGCATAGTGTTCTGATAAGCCTCTTGTACTAGACCATTAAGGTTCGGAATGCTCGCCCTTCGAATCCACGCTAGTAATAGCGCACCCATTGCGCCCATCGCTCCAGATTCTGTCGGTGTTGCAATGCCAGTCATGATGGTCCCTAGTACTAAAAAAATTAGCACTGCAGATGGGATGATTCCCATGAGGCACTTTTTCCAAAGCGCCCAGCCCTTTAGCGTGAGATCACTCTCGGGAACTGGCGGCAAGTAGTCGGGGCGAATGCGGCTTAGGAAGAAGGTATAGAGCGCAAAGAGGGCGATCTGTAGAAGTGAGGGCCCCCATGCGCCCAGATACATGCTGCCCACATCAGCACTGCCGCTTTGTGTTTTTAGTTGATCTGCCAAAACAATCAATACCAATGATGGTGGCACTAATTGAGTAATGGTTCCAGATGCCGCTAAAACGCCTGTAGCGTAGCGCATGTTGTAGCCGTAACGCATCATCACCGGTAACGAGATCATTGCCATAGCGATCACCTGAGCGGCTACGGTGCCGGTAATGGCACCCAAGATAAATCCAACGATGATGACGGAGTAACCTAGACCTCCACGGACCCGCCCAAAAAGCTGCCCCATTGAATCAAGCATCTCTTCTGCAAGCCCACAGCGCTCAAGAATGGCGCCCATAAAGGTGAAGAAAGGTATGGCTAGTAATAAATCATTGGCGAGCACGCTGCCAAAGATACGTTGTGGAATAGCTTGTAAAAATGCCATTCCAAAAAAGCCTTCGCTAATTGCAATGAGAGAGAAAAATAATCCTGCTGCCATCAGTGAGAAGGCGACCGGGAAGCCGATCAACATAAAGACGATCAGTCCACCAAACATTAAGGGTGGCATCCACTCCAATGGAATCATTGCATCGGCTTTTCGTAACGAAGGTCTTCGGCGGGCAAGGTAATGTCACCTTTGAGTGCACCGATACGTTTGATGATTTCAGATAAGCCTTGTAGGCTCAGCATGAAAAATCCAAATGGAACCACAAACTTAATGGGGTAGCGAGCTAATCCACCAGAGTTCAGCGAGTGCTCCATCACTAACCAAGATGGATAAAAAAGAGTGGTCCATGAGAGCCATGCAAACAATAGGCAAGCTGGCATCAAAAAGAAAGTTAAGCCAAAGAGGTCAACCCATAAACGACCACGATCAGAAAGCTGGGAATAAATTAAATCAACCCGAACGTGCTCGTTGCATCTAAGTGTGTAGGAGGCGCCAAGCATGACTGCGGCAGCAAAGAGGTACCACTGCAGCTCAAGTGGCCAGTTGTTGCTGATATCTAATCCATAGCGCAGAAGTGCATTGGCTGCTGACACTACGCAAGACAGCAAAATCATCATGCTTGCTGCCTTACCCAGAAGCTGGTTTACGCGATCAATGCCTGCAGAGAATTTGGACCAAAACCCCATGCAATTTAGAGATCTGTACGACCCCGTTTGATGGCTGCAAGAACTTGAGCAGGGGCGGTGCCACCTGCGTGTTGGCGTGATTGAACTGAGCCATCCACTGTGAGCAATGCAAAAACATCATCACTCATTAACTCAGGGCGATTATCAAGACCACAAGCAAAGCGAAGCTCGGAGAGGCTGAGATCAGTCAGCATGCAGTTTCTGCCTACGCAGGCCTTAACAGCATGTGCTACAGCTTCATGTGCATCACGGAAGGCTAAGCCTTTTTTAACCAAGTAGTCGGCTAAGTCGGTTGCAGTTGCAAAACCTTCTTCAGCAGCTTTCTTCATTACCTCGGCTTTAACTTCAATGTGTGGAACCATGTCAGCAAAAATACGCAAGGTATCTTGCACTGTGTCTACAGCATCAAATAAAGGTTCTTTATCTTCTTGGTTGTCTTTGTTGTAGGCAAGCGGCTGACCTTTCATCAAAGTCAATAAAGAAATCAAATCACCATAAACGCGACCAGTCTTGCCACGAGCTAATTCAGGGACGTCAGGATTTTTCTTCTGCGGCATGATTGAGCTGCCAGTACAAAAGCGATCAGGTAGATCAATAAAGCCAAAGCGTGGGCTCAACCAAAGGATGAGCTCTTCAGAAAGGCGTGATACGTGCATCATCAAGATAGATGCAAAGGCACAGAACTCAATCGCAAAGTCACGATCAGATACTGCGTCCAAGGAGTTATTGCAGATGCCATCAAACCCAAGCGCCTTGGCGACTTGCTCGCGATCGATTGGGTAAGTGGTTCCTGCTAAAGCTGCTGCACCCAAAGGCAAGCGATTAAAGCGAGCACGCAAGTCAGCTAAGCGACTTGCATCACGACTAAACATTTCATAGTAGGCCATCAAGTGGTGACCAAATGTAATTGGCTGCGCTACTTGTAAATGGGTGTGACCAGGCATGATGGTTGAAGCATGCTTCTCAGCCAAATCCAACAATGCCACACGTAAAGATTTCAGAGTCACAGCAATGTCATCGACGCTGCCACGAAGCCAAAGACGTAGATCAGTTGCTACTTGGTCATTGCGTGAACGACCGGTATGCAAACGCTTGCCAGCATCACCAACCAAGGCAGTAAGACGAGCTTCAATATTGAGGTGAACATCCTCAAGGGCGAGTTGCCATTTAAATTGACCGGACTCGATCTCACTCTTAATTTGCGCCATTCCCTTTTGAATATCAGCCAAATCTTGGGCGCTAATGATTTTTTGGGTTGCCAACATCTCAGCATGGGCTAGGGATCCAGCGATATCAACCATCGCAAAGCGTTGATCAAAGCCGATAGAGGCTGTATAACGCTGTACTAGTTCGTCAACGGGTTCGGCAAAACGGGCCGACCAAGCTTGGGCTTTGTTGTCTAAGGAATTGTTTGATGAGCTCATAAACACAGTATATTGGTGTAGGTCTTTGATTATTTTAAATGTTATGTCCCAAACCCTGAATTCCACCCCCTCGGCAGCCCCAAAGCGCCTCGTAATCGCCTCCCGTGAAAGTCGCCTAGCTATGTGGCAGGCTGAGCACGTCCGAGATTGCCTTAAAAAGCTCTATCCGGACTGCGATGTCCAGATTTTGGGAATGACTACCCGCGGTGACCAGATTTTGGATAGAGCCCTCTCTAAAGTGGGCGGTAAGGGTCTTTTTGTAAAAGAGCTAGAAACCGCCCTAGAGGATGGTCGTGCAGATTTGGCTGTGCATTCCTTAAAGGATGTCCCTATGGTGATGCCAGAGGGTTTTGACCTTTCCTGTGTGATGGCAAGAGAAGATGCAAGAGACGCTTTTGTTTCTAATAATTACCCTAGCCTGGAAGATCTTCCTGCTGGAGCGATTGTTGGGACATCTAGCTTGCGACGCGAATCTGTTTTGCGCGCCAAGTTTCCTCATCTCGAGATTCAACCCCTACGCGGTAATTTAGATACACGCATGGGTAAATTGGATAAGGGCGAGTACCAAGCCATTATTTTGGCCGCTGCTGGCTTAAAACGTTTAGGTTTGGAGTCGCGCATCCGTGCATTCTTGCCATATGATCCTTATACGCCTGCTGCAGGTCAGGGCGCTTTGGGTATCGAAACTTTAAGTAAGCATCCGAACATCAAGCAATGGCTTGCTCCATTAAATGATTTGCCAACTCTATTCGCTGTTTCTGCTGAGCGCATGGTGTCACGTCAGTTGGGCGGCTCATGTGAAGTGCCGCTCGCTGCACACGCTGTCTGGGATCAAAATCAAATGCAGATTCGCTCATTTGTCGCAAGCACCGATGGCAAATTTATTTGTCTTGCTAACGGCAGTGCGCAAGTGAAATCAGTTGAGGATGCGGAAGCCCTAGGTCTTGCAGTTGCAAAAGATCTGCTGTCACAGGGTGCAGCAGACCTAATCCCAAAGATTTCTAAATAAACGCATTAGTAGCGATGAGCACTAAAACGATTGTCGTTACCAGACCTAGTGGCCAAGCTCGCCAGCTGATTGAGGTCCTCACTCGTGCAATCGAAGCGAGTGGAGTAGGGAAACGTAGTCTGCCGGAGATACTGTCGCTACCTTTACTCACCATTGTTCCAAAGTCGGACGAACATTTGGCGGACCATATTGCGACTGTATTGAGTAATGCCGATCTAGCTATCTTTGTTAGTCCCAATGCCATTGAAAGCGTGATGCGTTTATTGGAACGAGACTGGCAAGACTTTTCCAAAAAGATCATTCCCATTGGTGTGATGGGTGGCAGTAGCCATTTGGCTTTAAAAAATCATGGTATTGGTTTAGAAGAAAATCCCACTCCCATCATCATCCCTAAAAATAATGAAAACTGGGACTCTGAGGGTTTGTGGCAGGAGCTTCAAGCCCTTCAATGGAATTGGCAGAAGAAGAAGGTGGTGATCTTTAAAGGTGAGGGCGGTCGTGACTGGCTGGCTGATACATTGACAAAGGCTGGCGCTGCTGTAGAGGCTATTTCCACATACAGCCGTGTGCCCTTGGATCTAGATAACCCCGCTTGGCATCTCGTGCGAGAAATGGATTTAAGCAAATCTCTTTGGTTGCTTACTTCTTCTGAGGCGGTGCGTTATCTAGGTGCAGTCATGAAAGATCAGTTTATCCAAAACCTCAATTCTGCTAGCGCGCTATGCCCACATCACAATATTGCTGATGCAGCTGAGTTAATTGGATTTGGTCAAGTCTTTACCAGTGAGCCTGGTGATGAAGCTTTAATTAAATCCACTTTAGCTTGGTTAACAATCTAAGAGCTAAAACTTCACAGCATTCAATAAAGCAGGTAAGAAAATTTCATTTACCAAAATAGGGTGACCCTTTAATCGATAGAGGGTGCGTCGTGCCCATAGTGGTGAACTCAAACCAGGAATATGTTTGGAAGACTTTTTCCATAATTCACTGCTTTTATCTAAACGAGCAATATCTCGCGGAGGCTTTGCTTTTGAGTGCTTGCGGGTTTTGGCGAATAACACAGCCCCTAGAGGCTTTGTACCTAGGCGCAGGACCTTATGATTACTGCCGCTAGAGCTCAAGGTGGGGATAACACTGTGTGCCATGACTAAAGGAGTTCCGTTGGCGCAAAGAAGCACTTCACGCACTCTACAACGCCTCAGCTTGAAATGAAAATAGCGACTTTCGTCGCTATTAAGTGATTGTGGGCAGTCACGCAAAACCTGCACTTCTAGTTTTTGCCCAATTGCTTTCTCAATTTTTTGGGTGAGAGACCCGGTATCGCTTAGCCAAGGTTGCCACTCGCGTGGCGCCCGATGGATTTCACCGGAACCGACTCGATTCCATGCAGAACGGAGACGATTACGGCGAATCATTTTTAGCTACCGCTAAAGTTGCGACGTTGACCGCCAGCCTTTGGTTTCGCAAAACGCGGACCACCTGCTGGACGTGAGTCAGCAGAACGCGCAGGACGTGAGTCAGCAGAGCGGGCTGGACGTGAATCACCTGAACCACCGCCGCCAAAGCGAGACTCTGAACGAGCGCCTGAGCCATAACGACCGCCACCACCGCCTGAGCGATTACCACCAAAGCCGCCACCGGAACGACCGCCACCACCGCCTGAGCGATTACCACCAAAGCCGCCACCGGAACGACCGCCACCACCGCCCGAGCGACCGCCACCAGGACGACCACCGCCACCACCAAAGCTTGGCTTGGCTTGTGGCTCAAGACCTGCAATGACTGAAGCAACGATATCTTGCTGTGTAAAGCGTTCGATATTGCGGATCTTGGCGCGATCACGATGTTCAACCAAAGTGATAGCAACACCATTGCGACCTGCACGACCAGTACGACCGATGCGATGCGTATAGTCTTCTGGTTTCATTGGCAAGCCAAAGTTAATCACGTGACTAATGCGTGGTACATCAATACCGCGAGCCGCTACGTCAGTCGCAACCAAAATCTTGGTGTGACCTTTACGCAAAGACTCAAGGCGACGCATACGCACAGCTTGAGGCATTGCACCGTGAAGGGCAGTAGCTTCATAGCCATTAGCGCGCAAGGTGTCAGCAATTTTTTCGCTCTCAACCTGAGTGCTTGCAAACACAACCGCTTGATCCAAATCGGCATCAGCCAAAATGTGCTCAAGCAGCTTATGCTTGTGTGACATGCTGTCAGCCCAATGCAACTTCTGTTCAATGTTGGCGTGCTTTTCACCTGCATGAGCAAGTTCAATACGCTTGGCATCTGTAGTCAACTCGTTTGCTAAAGACATAATCTTCGGCGCAAAAGTTGCAGAGAACATCAAAGTTTGGTTACGGCCTGCGCAACGCTTATCAATAGCCTCGAGATCATCAGCAAATCCCATGTCGAGCATGCGATCGGCTTCGTCGATAACGAGTTGTTTTACGTCGTCTAAGCGAATTGCCTTGCTGTCGCACAAGTCTAGCAAACGACCTGGGGTTGCAACAACTAACAATGCACCTTTTAACGCCTGGATTTGCTTGCCGTAAGGCATGCCACCCATAACAGTTGCGATACGGATACCTTTCATGCCACGAACTAAATTCACTGCATCTGCGGCAACCTGTTGAGCTAATTCACGAGTAGGGCAGAGCACTAAGACTTTAGGTTGCGCGCGACCTGGTACAGGTGAGTTGTTTGGGTTGTCTTCGATGAGTTGATTAATCAAAGGCAATAAAAAGGCTGCGGTTTTACCGCTACCGGTTTGGCTGCTGACCAATAAGTCACCGCCAGCTAAGGCTGCAGGAATAACCTGAGCTTGCACGGAAGTGGCTTGGGTATAACCCAGTTCAGCAACGTTTTTAAGGAGTGATGCCGCTAGGGCGAAATTCTGGAATTCATTTCCAGCGCTCTTTGAGTCATGTGACTCGTGTTTAGTTTCTTTAGAAAAAGTCATGCTATTACACATCCCCTTTAAGGGATGTCTCCGTATGTTGCACCCATGGTTTTTTATAGGGTGCGATGGTCAAAGGCATCGACCATCAGACAAGCGGCAGCGCGTTTTTGTGACTTCTGTGTTTATGACTTCTAAACGGTACGCTGAAATAGAGCTGGGGGGCGATGAATCAAAATGCTTAAAAAAGCCTCTCATTATGACATTTTGAGGGCTCGATTACAAGGGTTTTCCCGAATTAATTATATGATTGAGCGATGGAATGGCTATCCCTCGGTCTCTTATCACCCAGTAATGCGGGAATCATGGATTTCTCAAGTTATTTACTTGGGACGCTATTCATTATTTTGTTGCCTGGTCCAAATTCACTTTATGTCTTAACGATAGCCATTCAAAAGGGTTGGCGAGCTGGAGCATGGGGTGCAATCGGCATTTTTATTGGCGATTCGATATTGATGTTGGCCGTTGTTTTAGGGGCAGCATCTATCTTGGTTGCATCACCTATTATTTTTAGTATTGTGCGCACCCTCGGGGCTGCCTACTTAGCGTGGATGGGTTACAGCTTATTTCGAAATGGTCAGCAGCGTTGGTCAACAGGCTTGGAAACAAAAACACTTGAGATTCAAATGCGTTTGATGCGTTTACATCCATTATTGGCTGCATTGACACTATCGCTCACCAATCCTAAAGCTATCTTTTTCTTTATTGCTTTCTTCTCGCAATTTATTCGACCAGATTTTGTACGCCCATTGCATACCTTCTTTTATCTTGCAATTGTTCTGCAGCTAATGAGCATGGCTTATTTGGCATGCCTCATCGGCGTAGGCCAAGCCTCTTTGAGATTCTTTCAATCGCGTCCCCGTTTGGCTGCAGCACTCTGGATGCTGGCAGGCATCTTATTTATTGGGTTTGCAATTAGACTGCTACTGGTTTGAAGTTTTACTTCAAATAGCGCAACAACCACTCTGTCATTTTTCCGTAAGGAGGTCGCGCTGTTTTTGTGCCTTTGAAGAAATTCAAACCAAAGAAACCGCGTACTTCAAGAATCGACTTCTGGTGACTAAAGGTATCAAAGCCTGCTTTACCGTGATAGCTGCCCATGCCGCTGGCGCCAACACCACCAAATGGTAGATCTTCAATGGTGATGTGAAGCAGTGTGTCATTGACGGTAACGCCGCCAGAGCGAGTTTCACTCAAAACCTGCTTCATATTCTTTTTGTCTTTACCAAACCAATACAAAGCAAGTGGATTTGGTTTGTTATTGACATAAGCAATCGCTGCAGAGGTATCAGCAACAGTCACGATTGGCAGAATAGGCCCAAAGATTTCTTCATGAAGAATGCGCGCTTCTGGCGAAACGTTGATCAATGCAATTGGCTCAAAAGGTCGTACGCCGGCGCCCGGGTTATTAAGGAGAGGAATTGCTTTGGCTCCACGATCTAGTGCATCACTCACTAAATGTTGCCAGTACTCCAGTTGTCTTTCATCAATCGGGCCAGTCAATTCTTCAGGATTGCTAAATTGAGTTTGTGCTGCAGCTTGTAACTCTTGAATAAATGCTTCTTGAAGACTTGTTTCAATTAACACATAGTCTGGCGCAATGCAGGTTTGTCCACCATTTAGTAACTTACCGTAGGTGATTGAGGCAGCCGCATCTTTGAGTTTGGCGCTCTTATCAATAATGACGGGGGTAGTACCGCCTAGCTCCAGCGTGACCGGCGTCAGATTCTCGGCCGCAGCGCGCATCACCTTTTTACCGATTGTGCCGGAGCCAGTAAAGAAGAGGTGATCAAAAGGCAGTGCTGCAAATTGCTCAGCCACATCTGGACCGCCAGTAGTGACACAAAATTCTGATGGGTGGAAATATTCTTGAATTAAGCTCGCAACAAATCCAGAAGTACGTGAACTACGTTCAGATGGTTTTAACCAAACGCGGTTGCCAGCAGCAAAAGCAGCGATCGCTGGAATGAGGGCTAATTGCACAGGATAGTTCCATGGGCTCAAAATACCAACCACACCAAGTGGCTGACTTTCAACACAAGCATGTGAAGCGCCCATATGAAAAGGCACTTCTCTTTGCTCGGGCTTCATCCATTCTTTAAGATGCTTGCGTGTGTATTTGCATGCCTGATAAATCATCTGGCATTCAGCAAGTCTTGTCTCTACGGAATGGCGTACGCCAAAGTCTGCCTCAAGAGCTTTGCAAATTTTCTCTTCATTAGCTTCAATCATTTTTTCAATGCGAGCAATGCGATCTAGCCTGACTTCAATCGTAGGATTTGGTTCGGCAGCAAAGGCTGCTTTAATTTCGTCGAGCTGGATAGTGAAGCGATTCATAGGGGATTATTGGTTGGCAGACATTGGAATAAGGCATTAGGATAAAGCCATGGAAACAAATATCAATAAAAACGAACCCCTTTTGGAGCGCGCAACCCTCGGTGGGGGCTGTTTTTGGTGTCTTGAGGCGGTTTATCAGCAAATTACCGGGGTGAAATCCGTGGTTTCTGGTTACGCCGGTGGTGCGAGACCTAATCCGACTTATGAAGCTGTCTGTACTGGCCTATCTGGCCATGCGGAGATTGTGGATATTTTGTTTGATCCACAAGTGGTTTCATTTCGAGATTTGCTAGAAATCTTCTTTGTGATTCATGATCCAACCACTTTGAACTATCAAGGAAATGATCATGGCACCCAATATCGTTCCGTCATCTTTACGCATAGCGATGAGCAAACCAAGATTGCACATGAAGTAGTAAGGGAGTTAGAGGAATCGAAAATCTACTCCAATCCTGTAGTTACGCAGATTGAAGATGCGCCAACTATTTATCCGGCAGAAGACTATCACCAGAATTATTTTCAGCAGCACCCTAATCAAGGGTATTGCATGGCGGTGGTTGCGCCCAAGTTGGCTAAATTTAGAGCGAAATTTAAATCGATGATTGCGCCCCAGTATTTCTAAATCTATAAAAGCTTAAGGCGCTAAGCGGTTCACATGCCACTGATTTCCATCTAGTTTGTAGTGCATGCGGTCATGCAGTCTCGAAGGGCGCCCCTGCCAGAATTCAATTTCAGTAGGGCGTAGGCGATAACCACCCCAGTGCTCTGGACGAGGGGGCTTGTCACCAAATTCAGCCTTAAAGCGTTTCTCTGCTTCTTCCAAGAACTCGCGGTTTGGGATAGTTGCACTTTGAGGCGAGGCCCAGGCACCAATTCTGGAAGCAGGTGGACGGGAGTGGAAGTATTCATCGCTCTCAGCGGCGGTTACCTTCTCAACAACACCCTGAATGCGCACCTGTCGCTCCAGTTCATGCCAATGAAATAGTAGGGCTGCCTGCGGGCGAATGGCTAAATCCCGGCCTTTTTGGCTTTCGTAGTTAGTAAAAAAGGTAAAGCCATTTTGATCGGCGCCTTTTAGTAAGACAATACGGGCTGATGGATTTCCTGCTTGATCTGCTGTTGCCAGGGTCATGGAGTTGGGTTCCGGGCACTCCGCCTTCATTGCTTGTTCAAACCAGAGCTGAAAAAGCTGCAGGGGGTCCTGAGGCACTTCGGTCTCTGATAGCTGGCCAAAGGTATAGTTTTTGCGGAGTTGAGCAATGGAGTCCATTTATTCAGTATAAAGAGAAGCTATGGCAGAAGACAAGGCAGAAGACAAGGCAGAGGGCAGCTTAGAAAATCGTCGTTTTGGCGGAGTCTCCAGACTCTACGGGCCAGAACTGCGCGAGCGTTTTCTGAATGCCACTGTAGTGGTTGCGGGTCTAGGAGGAGTTGGCTCTTGGGCTGCCGAGGCTTTAGCGCGCACTGGCATAGGACATTTAGTCTTGATTGATTTTGATCATATTGCCGAGAGCAACACAAACCGACAATTGCATGCTTTGGAGGGGCAGTACGGCAAAGCAAAAGTTGAGGCAATGACGCAACGCATTCTGCAAATTAATCCAGAAATCAAACTCACTTCTTGTGATGAGTTTTTAGAACCAGAAAATCTCGATCGACTCATTCCAGAAAATGCATTGGTGCTAGATGCCACTGATTCAGTGCAAACCAAAATTGCTTTATCTGTTTGGGCTGTTAAAAATCAGCGTGCATTAGTAATGTGTGGCGCTGCCGGCGGAAAATCCGATCCCACATCCGTGCGTTGTGAAGATCTCTCGCGCACTGAACAAGATGCTTTGCTAGCTAAGGTTCGCCAAGGGCTAAGACAAGATCACGGCTTCTCCAGAAATCTTAAGAAAAAAATTGGCATTCGCGCCATCTACTCTCACGAGCCACGTGCAGGAGCTTCTAGCGGTGGCTTGGCTTGCTCCGGCTATGGCTCTACGGTGATGGTTACTGCTGCCTGTGGCTTAGCGGCAGCTGCGGAAATACTCAATCTGATTGCCGCTCAGTAGTTTTTTATAAACAGCGCCTGAAATCCTTAAGGGGATTCCCTGTAGGAATTTACTGATTCTTTTGCAATCACTAATAATTTATTGCAAGACCACTCATTGATTTCAAAGACATTTTTGTTTGTGCTCAGTTTGTTCTGACTTAGATTTAATCAATTCATCACTTTAGTAATTTTTCACCTCTAGTGCTCATCATCAGTCCTCCCTAGACTTTGCTCCGTTGGTAAGTCGCCAACGACAAATCGAAAGGAGGTCTCTCTTGCAGACTGAACACACTGGCTTAAAGCGCCATCTCAAAGTACGTCACATTCGTTTGATGGCCTTGGGCTCAACGATTGGCGTGGGCTTATTTCTTGGATCGGCTAGCGCTATACAAATTGCTGGCCCCTCTATTCTTTTGGGCTATCTGCTTGCAGGCTTGGTTGCCTTCATTGTTTTACGTACCCTCGGTGAAATGGCGGTGCACGAACCTGTAGCAGGCTCGTTTGCTGCTTATGCCAATAGTTATGTCGGTCCACTGGCCGGTTACATGGTGGGTTGGGGTTATTGGACCTATTGGATTGTGGTCGGCATTGCGGAAGTCACGGCCGTAGGTATTTATATGGGGATATGGTTTCCAGAGACGCCGCAGTGGATCTGGG
The DNA here is from genome assembly GCF_027924165.1 of Polynucleobacter yangtzensis. Classification (NCBI taxonomy): domain Bacteria; kingdom Pseudomonadati; phylum Pseudomonadota; class Betaproteobacteria; order Burkholderiales; family Burkholderiaceae; genus Polynucleobacter; species Polynucleobacter yangtzensis. The sequence continues at coordinate 1,326,646 of NZ_AP026973.1, read as the reverse complement.
CGCTTTCCTCAATTGTGATGATGGGCTTAATCAATCTCATTGCCGTAAAAGTGTTTGGTGAGTTTGAGTTTTGGTTTGCCTTGATCAAGGTGGTAGCGATTGTCGCCATGATTACTCTCGGCGGCTCGGTCATCTTGTTTGGATTTACAAATGATTGGCAGCCGATAGGCTTAAGCAATCTGTGGCAACACGGTGGCTTCTTCCCAAATGGTATTGGTGGAATGTTGCTGTCACTGCAAATGGTTTTGTTTGCTTATGTTGGTATCGAGATGATTGGTTTGTCTGCAGGCGAGGCAGAGAATCCACAAAAAACAATACCGATGGCCATTGATTCCCTGGCATGGCGTATTTTGATTTTTTACATGGGCGCCATACTCGTGATTTTGGCAATCTTTCCCTGGAATCAAGTGGGTCAACAAGGCAGTCCATTCGTAGTGATGTTTGAAAGATTGGGCTTGCGTGAGGCTGCAGGATTAATTAACTTTGTTGTTATTACCGCTGCACTTTCTTCCTGTAATGCAGGTATCTTCAGCGGTGGACGTTTGTTGTATTCCTTATCGTCAAATGGATACGCGCCTAAATCCTTTTCAAAGCTCTCAAAGTATGGAGTTCCGCATCGTGCTGTGATGTCTACGGTCGGAGTCTGTATGACAGGTGTGGTGCTGAATTATTTTGTGCCTGACAAAGCTTTTCAATACATGATGGCGGCGGTGACATTCATTGGTTTGATGGTCTGGATTGCTATTCTGATTACGCAGATTAAATTCCGTCGCTCTCTATCTAAATCTCAAGTAGCTCAATTAGCTTATCGCGCTCCTTGGTGGCCGTATTCCTCGTGGTTCGCTTTGGCATTCATTGCCCTGGTAGTGGTGTTGATGGGCTTTCACGAGGATGCACGGATTGCCTTAATAGTAGGGCCGTGCTTAATGGGCGTGTATCTCATGATGTTTTATGTCGTGGGCTTACATCGTAAAACCGCAAGCAAGCGTGACTTTAAATAAAAGGAGATAGTAATGATTATTGGCGTACCTCAAGAGGTAAAAAATAATGAGTTTCGGGTTGGTTTAACGCCCGGCAATGTGAGCGGGCTATGTAAGCAGGGACATTCTGTTCTTATTCAGCGAGGCGCTGGGGCGCAAATTGGCTTGAGTGATGAAGCTTACCGACTTGCCGGTGCCAGCTTAATCAATAGTGCTGCTGAAGTGTTTCACAAGGCGGAGATGATTGTGAAAGTCAAAGAGCCTCAGGCGCAGGAGTGCGCCATGCTGCACGAGGATCAAATCCTGTTCACGTATTTACATTTGGCCCCAGACCCCAAGCAAACAAAAGCCTTGCTGCAATCCGGTGCAACTTGTATTGCTTATGAAACCGTCACTGCTATGAATGGCGCCTTGCCTTTATTGGCGCCTATGAGCGAGGTGGCTGGGCGCATGTCTATTCAAGCGGCTGCATCACATCTTGAGAAAACCAATGGCGGTCTAGGCGTGCTCATGGCTGGAGTGCCTGGCGTTTCACCGGCAAAAATTGTGATTCTGGGTGGAGGTGTAGTGGGGCGCAATGCATTGCAAATGGCGGTCGGTATGGGTGCAGATGTGTGTATCTTTGATCGCGATATTGATCGCTTACGTCAGATCGATATGTTCTATGGTAATCGAGTGAGAACTTTTTACTCTGATAGTTTGCTCATTGAGCAGGAGGTCAGTGAGGCAGATGTTGTGATCGGAGCAGTCTTGCTTCCTGGTGCTGCAGCACCAAAGTTGGTGACGCATGACATGATTAAAAAGATGAAGCCAGGTTCAGTGGTGGTGGATGTAGCCATTGATCAAGGTGGCTGTTTTGAAACTTCTAAACCCACAACCCATGCAGATCCTACATTTGTGGTCGATGGGGTGCTTCATTACTGTGTTGCCAATATGCCGGGCGCAGTTGCTAGAACATCTACCTTTGCTCTCACCAATGCAACCTACCCATTTGTAGAGGCTTTAGCTAATCGTGGTGTGATGAAAGCGCTTTCCATTGACCATCATTTGCGTAATGGCCTTAGCGTTCATAAGGGAGTCTTAACTTCAGAGCCGGTTGCGCGGGCTCAAGGACTTGATTGCGCCTCGGCTGAGGAGTTATTGGTGGCATAGCAGATATCTATAAATGGGTAGTCCAGTGAGTACGGGATTTAAACTATCCCTATTGTGCAAATCATTGCAAAACTGACTGGACCTACTGACATGGATTTTTCAGCATTAACCCTCTCCGCTGGGGTAGTTGCCTTAGCGGAGATGGGTGATAAAACCCAACTGCTTTCTTTGATGCTAGCAGCTCGATATCCAAGGCAAGCTATGGCAATCATTGCTGGTATTTTTATTGCCACGATCGCTAATCACGCATGTGCTGCCTTACTGGGTCATTGGTTGACGACTCTGGTGTCACCCGATGTTATGCGCTGGATTTTGGGATTGAGTTTCTTAGGCATTGGTTTGTGGTTGTTGGTGCCGGATCATATTGATGACGCTGCTGGATCTAAGGTAGCTGATAAAGCCCTACAAGTATTTTTGCTAACGACCGGACTGTTCTTTTTGGCTGAGATGGGTGATAAGACGCAAATTGCTACTATTGCCCTGGGTGCTCGTTATGAGGATGTAGTCTCGGTAACCATTGGCACCACATTGGGGATGATGTTGGCTAATGCGCCTGCAGTCTGGATTGGTCAAAAGTTCACCAAGCGGATGCCTATCAAGTGGGTGCATGCCATAGCGGCCATTACCTTTATTGCCATTGGTATTGCTACCTTGATCTGGGCTTGATTTAGAGGGATCACCAGTTCGCCAGCCTAGACTTAAAATAGGCTTATGAAAACTGATCTCCCACAAAGCTTTCGTCGGCTCGAATACCGTCCTCCTGTTTACACCTTCGATCAGGTCGAGCTTGATATTGCTCTAGACCCAGCCAGAACAATTGTTAAAAGTCGAATTGAGGTTCTGCCAGGCAAAAGTTTTGAACCGGGGGCTCCCTTGGTACTGGTCGGACATGATCTCGAGTTCGTTAGCTTACGGATTAATGGCGAGGCCCATCGTCATTTTGAATTAACCCCTGAAACACTCACGATTCATTCTTTGCCAAATGAAGGTAAAGACAAATTCATCGTTGAAATTATTTGTGTTTGTGTGCCAGAGAAAAACACAACCCTGATGGGTTTGTACGTTTCTAATGGCAACTTTTTTACCCAGTGCGAGGCCGAGGGCTTTAGAAAGATTACCTATTTCCTAGATCGTCCAGACGTCATGGCGCGATTTAAAGTAACGCTACGTGCTCGTGAAGCAGAGTGCCCAGTCTTGTTATCTAACGGTAACTTGATTAATACAGAAAAACTTCCAAACGGTTGGCACAGTGCGACCTGGGAAGACCCATTTCCTAAGCCTTCGTACTTGTTTGCCTTGGTGGCGGGCAAGTTGGAGTGCATTGAGGAGACTATTACTACCAGTAGTGGTGCTAAGAAGCTCTTGCAGATTTGGGTTGAGCCGCATGATCTGAAGAAGACCCGTCATGCCATGGACTCTTTGATTGCATCAATTCATTGGGACGAAAAACGCTTTGGTCTGGAGCTGGATTTAGAGCGTTTCATGATTGTGGCTGTGAGTGATTTCAATATGGGCGCGATGGAGAACAAGGGATTGAATATTTTCAATACCAAGTTTGTTCTCGCTCAACCAGAAACAGCGACTGATGCTGACTTTGCCAATATTGAAAGCGTTGTTGCGCATGAGTACTTTCATAACTGGACCGGCAATCGCGTCACCTGTCAGGATTGGTTTCAGTTATCGCTGAAAGAGGGCTTAACCGTTTTCAGAGATCAAGAGTTTTCTGCTGACCAAATGGGTAGTGAATCTGGTAGGGCAGTAAAGAGAATTGAAGACGTGCGATTGTTGCGTCAGCTCCAATTCCCAGAAGATGCGGGTCCGATGGCGCATCCGATTCGTCCTGATGAGTACCAAGAGATAAATAACTTCTATACCGTTACCGTGTATGAGAAGGGTTCTGAGGTAGTTCGGATGTACCAAACCCTGCTTGGTAGGGATGGTTTCCGTAAGGGCATGGATTTGTATATCAAGCGCCATGACGGGCAAGCAGTGACCTGCGATGATTTCTTGATGGCGATGGCTGATGCTAATGGCAAAGACCTGACTCAGTTCAAGAATTGGTACAGCCAAGCAGGGACTCCACGAGTGAAGGTGCAAGAGCATTACGATGCAGCCAAAAAACAGTACCAGCTCACATTGACGCAAAGTTGTGCGCCTAGCCCCGGTCAGCCAGAGAAGAAGCCTTTTCATATACCATTGAAGATGCGCTTAATTACCAAAGCGAACGATCAAAAAGAACAATTGCTGGAGCTGATGCAAGGTAGTCAGACGTGGACCTTTGACAATGTTGAAGAGCATCCAGTGCTATCGATTAATCGTAATTTCTCGGCACCGGTTAACTTAGATTTTGAGCAGTCTGAAGCTGATCTCTTGACGCAATTCTCTAGCGATGACGATGCGTTCAATCGCTGGGAGGCTGGTCAAAAACTAGCAATGCAAATGATTTTGAATAATCGCTTGCCTGATGCCCAAATCATTGAGGCCTATCGCAATATCCTGCTTGATCCTAACTTGGATCCAGCCTTTAAAGATCTGACCCTGACGCTACCTGCGGAGTCTTATTTGTATGAGCAATCTACGAGCGTGGATCCGCAGAAGATATTTACTGCACGTCGTGCCTTCCGCAGAGAAATTGCTAAGCAACTCCAATTGGAGTGGGCTGCTTTGTATCAGCAGATGCAAACACCAGGACCATTTAAGTCAGACGGAGTGGACTCCGGAAAGCGCGCACTCAAGAACTTGTCTTTAAGCATGTTGCTTGAAGCGGCGCCGGGAGTATGGGCGCCAATGGCTGCTAATCAGTATCAAATTGCTGACAATATGACTGATCGTTACGCTGCTTTAGCTGCGTTGGTGATGCATGGTGCAAAACAAGCCAAAGAGTGTTTAATTGATTTCTACAACCGATTTGCCAGTGACGCTTTGGTGATTGATAAATGGTTTGGCTTGCAATCGAGCCGTCCGCCAGTGGATGGTCTTGACTCTACATTGGAAGAGGTGAAGAAGCTGCGCGAGCATCCTGCGTTTAAGTTAAATAATCCCAACCGAGTGCGTAGCGTTATTCATGCCTTCTGTGCAAACAACCCGGCAAGCTTTCATCAGGCTGATGGCAGCGGTTATGAGTTCTGGGCCGATAGCGTCTTGGCGCTTGATCCCATTAATCCTCAGGTTGCCGCTCGTCTTGCTAGAGCCCTGGATCGCTGGTGCTTATTTGCTCAACCCTATCAAGATCGCATGAAAGCGGCTTTGGAGCGGGTTTCGGCGTGCCAAACACTCTCTCCGGATGTAAGAGAGGTGATAGGAAAGGCGCTAGGTAACTAGCCCCTCCTAATAACAAGGCAAAATAGAGCCCAATAACCCACTTTGGCAAAAAACTGGAGAAATACCTTTGTCCTCAAGTACCCATATTAATTTCAAGCAATATTTAGCGTCTGCAAAACCTGCGGGCGTTGCTGTTCCTGCTGGATTACAAGATTTGCTTACGGCGGTAGTCAATACCTGTTCAATACTGAGTCATGAAGTGGCTCAGGGTGCGTTGATTGGATTGCTCGGCTCAGCAGGCACCGGCAACGTACAAGGCGAAGTTCAGCAAAAGCTCGACATCATTGCAAACGATTTGCTGATTGATGGTGTCAAGGGTTGCAAGTCTCTTGCTGGTTTGGCTTCCGAAGAGATGGAGCTGCCTGTTCCTGTTCAAGGAACGGGAGATTACTTACTCTTGTTTGATCCACTTGATGGCTCATCCAATATTGACGTGAACGTGTCTATTGGGACTATTTTTTCTGTTCTAAAGAAGCAAGACCCGAACGCCCCTTTACAGACTTCTGATTTCTTATTGTCAGGTCGTCATCAAGTTGCTGCTGGTTATGTCGTGTACGGTCCTCAAACCACGATGGCATTGACCTTAGGTGATGGAGTAGTGATGTTTACTCTCAATAAATTAACGGGCGAGTTTTTATTGATCAAGGATTCGGTAACAATTTCCCATTCCACTAAAGAGTTTGCAATCAATATGTCCAATATGCGTCACTGGGCTGACCCAGTACGCCGTTATGTTGAGGAGTGTCTTGCTGGCGTGAGTGGTGCGCGCGATAAGGATTTCAATATGCGTTGGATCGCCTCTATGGTGGCAGACGTACATCGTGTTCTCTCCCGTGGTGGAGTGTTTATGTATCCATGGGATCAGCGTGAGCCGCATAAGCCTGGCAAGTTACGCTTGATGTACGAGGCCAATCCTATGAGTTTCTTAGTGGAGCAGGCGGGCGGTGCATCTACCAATGGCACAGATCTCATTATGGATTTGCAGCCAACCGATTTGCATGAGCGTGTTTCTGTGATGCTAGGTTCGAAAGAAGAGATCGATCGTATTCAGCACTACCACTCATAAGTTGATCAACTTATCCAAATAAAAAACCCAATCAGCTGATTGGGTTTTTTATTGTTCTGAAGTAATTTCAGAGGACCATCTATTTTGCTCTTAAGGCTTTACCTTTTCTTTGAGGTAGGCAAGTGATTCTTCCACTTGATCTATGAGGATGAGGCAGATATCGCCAGCAGAGAGATCATCTAGAGCAGTATCAATGGCTTTAAATTCACCATGAATCTCTTTAATTTGCTTTGCCTTAGTAGCCCCAACAAGACCTTCCTGAAGTAGCTTTAATACTTCACCATCTTCGCGTCCACGCTGACAAGCATCTTGATAGAGGATGACGTTGTCAAAAGCATTTCCTAAGATACGAGTGAGATCGCGAATATCTTCATCACGACGATCGCCTGCGCCACTAATCACAACATGGCTCTTATTTGGTTTCATTGCTTCGATGGCGCTAGTTAAGGCGCGCATCGCATCTGGATTGTGACCATAGTCAGCAATGACGGTTGCGCCATTGTGCTGGAATTGATTAAAGCGACCCGGTACTGAACTTGCATTGCTTTCAAAGCTGTGTAAGCCGCGCGCAATCTTTTCTGCATCCAGACCCAAGGCCCAAGCTGCGCCTATTGCAGCCATCGCATTTTCCACCTGAAATCCGAGTACGCCATTTTGAGTCAACGGAATTTCACTGACGGGGAAGCGGAACATTACGCGTGCACCTTTGGAGGCAACGATGTAGATGCCGTCAAAGTAAATAACTTTTTTGTTTTTGGCGCGATGCGCTGCTATCACTGGATGGTGCTGGTTTTGGGCGAAGAAAATAACTCGACCAGAACATTTATCACCCATCTTCGCAACCATTGGGTCAGCCGCGTTGAGAACTGCTGCTCCAGTAGGGGCAACGTTTTGCACAATCACGCGCTTCAGAATGGCTAAATCTTCAACACTGGTAATGTAATTAAGACCTAGGTGATCGCCTTCGCCAATATTGGTAACTACTGCCACTTCACAGCGATCAAAGCCAAGCCCCTCACGGAGCATGCCGCCTCGAGCGGTCTCTAAAACTGCTGCATCTACGTCAGGGTGCATTAATACATTGCGCGCGCTCTTAGGACCACTGCAATCGCCTGTATCGATCAAGCGGTGATTGATATAAACACCATCTGTGCCCGTCATGCCAACACGCAAACCTGTTTCAGCAATCAAGTGAGAAATCAGACGAACAGTTGTCGTTTTGCCATTGGTTCCGGTAACCGCTACGACAGGGATGCGTCCATCATCGCCTGGGGGAAACATCATATTGATAATGTCTTCGCCAACAGGACGACCCTTGCCATAGGAAGGTTTCAGGTGCATGCGTAAACCAGGTGCTGCATTTACTTCAACAATGCCACCGCCTTGTTGTTCGAGCGGCTTGTAGATAGATTCACAAAGGATATCTACACCCGCAATATCTAGACCAATCATTTGAGCGGCAGCTACAGCACTTGCTGCGACATCAGGATGAACGTCATCTGTTACATCGGTGGCGGTGCCACCAGTACTTAAATTGGCGTTGTTACGCAGTAGAACGCGCTCACCAGTTTTAGGAACATGTTGTGGGGTAAGGCCAGAGCTTGCTAGATGTGCTAGAGCAATGTCATCAAAACGAATTTTTGTCAGAGCAGTTGCATGACCATCACCGCGCAATGGATTTTTATTTTCAATTTCGACTAATTCAGCAACAGTATGAGTGCCATCGCCAACTACCTGGGCGGGTTCGCGACGTGCAGCAGCTGAAAGACGATTGCCTACTACTAGTAAGCGGTAGTCTGCGCCTGGCAGATAGCGCTCAACAATGGTTTCACGACCAAAGGCTTGAGTCACAATAAACCCAGCACGAACCTCTTCCTCGGTCTGAATGTTGGCAACAACACCTTTGCCTTGATTGCCGTCCTTTGGCTTAAGCACGATAGGACCACCAATTTTTTGAGCGGCGCGCCAAGCATCATCAGCAGTTGTAACCACTTCACCAATCGGAACAGAGACGCCGGCGGCAGCGAGTAAGTTCTTGGTGAGCTCTTTATCTTGCGCAATTGCTTCAGCAATAGCGCTGGTATCACTAGTTTCGGCAGCTTGAATACGTTTTTGTTTGCTACCCCAGCCAAATTGCACCATGCTGCCTTCGGTCATTCGGCGATAGGGGATATTACGTTGAACTGCTGCATCGACGATAGATCCAGTACTTGGCCCTAAACGGACATCTTCATACAGCGCCTCTAGTTCGGAGAGTGCTGCAGCTAGATCAAAGGGTGCATCGTTGAGCGTTGCTTGAATTAATGCAAATCCAAAGTCAAAGGCCATTCGACCAACGACCTCTTCGGTGTATTCAACAACAACTTGGTAAACACCTGCATCTACAGTTTGAACGGTGCGACTAAAAGTAACCGGGCAACCTGCTTGCGCTTGCAGACCTAGGGCTGCATGCTCTAAAGCATGTGCAAGTGAAAGCACTTCATTGTGGCCGCCGCGACGCATGCTGCCGAGCTGCGGAAAGCGTTCACGAATCTTAATTTCAAACTGGGGAATGGAGTCGATTGAGCGTTCAGATTCATCACAAGAAACAATGGCTTCTAAAGCGGTATGACGGCTCCATAAATTTGGGCCGCGCAACATGCGAATACGGGTAATTTCCAATTAAGCCCCTGTAGCAGTAGTGGCGTCAGGTACGAAAGTTTCTGCACCTGCTTCGATAACGTTAAACGGAATGTCTAAAGCCCAGGCTGCAGCAATAGCCGCACCTAAATTCATAGTCTTCCAAGGAGTAGAACTGCTTGCCTCTGAGTGGCGTGGTACGGGAATAGATTTCTGATCCAATTTGCCAGACTTCAGAGAAATTTGTTGTTTACCAATCGTCACTGCACGTCCACCATTCAGTAGATGTGCCTTAACGATTTCAGATTCTGGATTCTCGCTAAAGAAGATCACTTCGCCATCACATAGTTCGGCCATTTTTACGCACATCGCATCATCCGCATTCAGAACGGCTACGCCTGTTGGTAGAACGACATCAACTTGTGTGCGAACAATGCTAAACACTTGATCTTCATCGTAGATCGCGTATTGGGGGAAATTGGCCTTAGGATCGACATTGAGTACAACACCCACTTGGCAACGATCGTAGGCCAAACCCTCGATTAACATTGATAGGTGATTATTCTCAATGACCACCGCCTCGACTGCACGATTGAGAAGGGTGCGACGGGCATTTTCCCAGTTTGACGAGTTGGAATTTGGAATGGCACGATTGCCAAAAAATAAGCCCTTGCTGCAAGATAGACCAACATAGACATTGGTAAGGCGCAAGAAATGCGCAATCATTTCAGCAACAGGCGTTTTGCCACGTTCACCACAAACACCAACCACTGGGATGCGGAAATCCGCGCCAGGAGGGAAGAGGTGATTGGCAATTTCTTTGCCAACAGGCTGGGGATTGCCGCTAGCGGGCTTTAAGTGCATCAATAAGCCTGGGCCAGCATTAACTTCAACAATGGCGGCATTTTGATCTGCTAGTGGTTTGCTGATGTCTTGGGCTACTAAATCAACACCGGCGATTTCTAGGCCAACAACACGAGCAGCTAATGCTACTTGACTTGCTACATCCGGATGAACTAAATCAGTAACATCAAATGCAACGTTACCGTTACTTTGAATCAATACTTTTTGATCGATGGCAGGAATGCTATCGCCAGTTAATTGTTGGCGCGCTAGTTCAAGTTCTACTGCAGAGTCAATACGAACTGGATTGAGAGGGTGCTCTTCAGCAGTGCCACGACGTGGATCAGAGTTAATCTGAATTTGAATGAGTTCATAAACGGTGTGTTTGCCATCACCAGTAACCCAAACTGTTTCGCCTTTTGCAGCAGCAACAACTTTATTACCAACTACGAGCAAGCGATGTTCATCGCCAACAATGTGACGTTCAACCAATACTTCACTACCTTCATCAATCGCAACTGCATAGGCAGCTTCAATTTCTTGTTGGGTGTAGAGATTAATAAATACACCGCGACCATGATTGCCATCGATTGGTTTTACTACCACTGGCAAGCCGATGTCTTGGGCTGCTTCCCATGCATCATCAGGGCTGGTTACGGTTCTACCTTCGGGCGTAGGTACACCTGCGCTACGCAGCAAGCTCTTGGTTAAATCTTTGTCACGAGAAATCGTTTCTGCAATGGCACTTGTTTGATCAGTCTCAGCCGTCCAGATGCGACGTTGCTTGGCGCCATAACCCAATTGCACTAAGTTGCCTTCGGATAAGCGAATCGAAGGAATGCCGCGTTCTTCAGCAGCATTAACAATGCAAGCAGTACTGGGACCTAGCAAAAGATCATCCCCAAGATCACGTAAATTTTCGATGATGGTTTGTACTAGAGCAACGCAATCGCTGTTGTCTTGTGCTAAAGCCAAGTAAAGGTCACGCGCATATTTGAGGGCAGTTAATGTGACCTCTTCGTTGATGGCGCTAACCATCACTTTATAAACACCACGACGATCACCGTCACGTGCTTTGCCAAATCCACCAGGGATACCGGCTAAATTTTGCAGCTCAAGCGTAAGGTGCTCCATGATGTGAGCAGGCCAAGTGCCTTCCTCAACGCGCTTTAAGAACCCGCCAGTTTCGCCATAGCTGCAACGATGTTCAACCAAGCTAGGCATTGCTTTGACAAGGCGATCGTAAAAGCCAGGAATGAGATTAGAGGGGTAGTCCTCTAAATCGCCAATATCGACCCAAACCTCGATAACAGGATGGTAGGTCCACATATTGGGGCCACGGAGATGCTTAACGCTCAGAATCTCGATGGATTTATCTAGTAATTGGGGCATATGCAGTGTTGCGATGGCCGTCGCCAGGGTTTTTGGCGTTGACGCGTCAGACAGTCTCTCTGTTTCTAGTAGTTATTGAAAAACTCACAAAAGTAGCAAAAATACGTAAAAAGGGCTATATAGACAATTTAACGGCTTTTGCCCCCCTAAAGTTGACAGGAGCAATAAATCTAAATAATTCAGCTCCACTATACTTTTAAGGTCAATGAAGCCACAAATCTTACCTTTTGCCCCCGTGCTGCCAAGCTCTTGGGAGGCTGTTTTAGCGAATCAAAACACCCCATTCAAGAGTCCTGATGACCTGCTGGCTTGGGTCGAGCTCGATCTGGATGCGGATTTGCGCTTTGAAAAAAGCCTGCTTTTACTCAGTGAAGAGGGTCTATTTTGGACGGATGGCAAGGTATTTGAATCTTGGCAATTGGGTCAAGGTGCTCATTTAGTCCATGGCGATCATGCAGGAGTAGGACATTTAAGGCTAGAAACTGCCGATAAGTTACTCAAGTCTTGGAATTTCACCTTAGCCGTTAATCCACAGGTGCTTCGATTGCAATCTAGCTTTAAGCAGCTTAATCGTGGCGAAGAGATTAGTAGTGGCGAGGTTACTGAGTACGACAAACAGGTGTGCCCAGCTTGCTTGAGTCCTAAGCCAGCAAACTCTGAGAGCTGTCCAACTTGCGATCCCGAAGATGACGCACCGCCATCGACCTGGACATTATTCAAGCTCTGGCGTTTCGCCCGTCCTTACAAGAAGCAATTGCTGCTCGGTTTTGTATTAACTCTGTTATCCACTGGCGCAACATTAATTCCGCCATACCTCACGATGCCGTTAATGGATCACGTATTGATTCCATATGAGAGGGGTAACCCGATCGATTTCCATTTGGCCAGCATGTATCTCTTGGCTTTATTTGGCGCTGCGATCATTGCATGGGGCTTGGGTTGGTGGAAAACGTATTTACTTGCGCTGGTGAGTGAGCGTATTGGCGCTGACTTAAGAAACACTACCTTTGAACATTTACTCAAACTCTCATTGGAATATTTTGGCGGCAAACGTACAGGTGATTTGATTGCACGTATCGGTGCGGAGACTGATCGTATCTGCGTTTTCTTGTCTTTGTACGCACTTGATTTTGCAACTGATGTGTTGATGATCACCATGACAGCAGCGATCTTGGTATCCATCGATCCTTTGCTAGCCTTAGTTACATTGGCACCATTGCCATTCATTGTCTGGATGATTCACGTAGTGCGTGATCGCCTTCGTTTTGGTTTTGAAAAGATTGATCGTATTTGGTCGGAAGTAACTAACATTCTTGCCGATACGATTCCAGGTATTCGTGTTGTTAAAGCGTTCGCACAAGAAGATCGCGAACTCAAACGCTTTGTAGACTCCAATAAACACAACCTACAAATTAATGATCGTGTGAATCGCGTCTGGGGCTTGTTCTCTCCTACAGTGACACTGCTGACAGAAACAGGTTTGTTGGTGGTGTGGGGTTTTGGTATCTGGCAAGTGGCGCATCAGAAAGTTACCGTTGGTGTATTGATTGCATTCTTGGCTTACATCGGACGTTTTTATATTCGCCTTGATTCGATGAGCCGCATTGTTTCGCATACACAAAAAGCAGCCGCAGGTGCTAAACGTATTTTTGACATTCTCGATCACGTCTCTAGTGTTCCGGAGCCTATCAACCCAGTGCCTTTGGGCGAGGTAAAGGGTCGCATCTCACTGCGTGGCGTAGGTTTCCGCTACGGCAATCGCGCTGTCACTAAAGGTATTGATTTAGATATTGCACCCGGTGAAATGATCGGCTTAGTAGGGCATAGTGGTTCAGGAAAAAGTACTTTAGTGAACTTGATTTGCCGCTTCTATGACGTTAGTTCCGGCTCTGTTTCATTAGATGGGCGCGATATTCGCAGCATCGCCATTTCTGACTACCGCAAACGTATTGGTTTGGTATTACAAGAACCATTCTTATTCTTTGGCACGATTGCTGAGAATATTGCTTACGGCAAGCCTGACGCTACTCGTGAAGAAATTATTGAAGCTGCACGTGCAGCTCACGCACATGAATTTATTCTACGTTTGCCCTTAGGTTATGACTCCCTGGTTGGTGAGCGTGGTCAGTCTTTATCGGGTGGCGAACGTCAGCGCATCTCCATCGCACGTGCCTTGTTAATTAATCCAAGCATTTTGATTTTGGATGAAGCAACCTCATCTGTTGATACGACCACTGAAAAGGAAATTCAGCGTGCATTAGATAACTTGGTTAAAGGTCGCACCACGATTGCGATTGCGCACCGCCTCTCCACCTTGAGAAAAGCAGATCGCTTGGTTGTGTTGGATAAGGGTGAGATTGTTGAAATTGGTTCTCACGAGCAGCTAATGGAAGCGCAAGGCGCTTATTACACCTTGTACCAAGCGCAGCTACGCCATGCAGCAGAGTTGGTTGAGGGCGGTGCTATTGGTGAAAGCTTGGAAGAAGAACAGGCTGAGCAGCAAGAAGAAAAACTAGAAGAAGTTGCTAAGAAAATTGGGGGTGGGGTATGAGCACAACTCATCAGCTCGAGCGTGATGCGCTAGGCCGCCTAGTCTTTATTGATAAGAAGGGTGAGCGACATGTGGGCGTCCATCCAGTAAGGGCTTTTCCGATAACTTCGCCTGGCGCAGGCATTGGGATCATGAATCAATCCGGTAAAGAGCTTTGCTGGTTTCCAAATATGGCTGCGATTTCTGAAGCAGAGCTTGGATTGATTGAAGAAGAGCTGGCTGAACGTGAGTTCATGCCGGTAATTGAAAAAATCACCAAGGTCTCAACCTTCGCCACTCCAAGTATTTGGGATATCGAAACTGATCGTGGCCCGACACGTATTCGCCTCAAAGGCGAGGAAGATATTCGCAGGATTGCTGGAAATACCTTGCTTATTGCTGACTCGAATGGTTTGCAGTTCTTAATTAAAGACTCCACGCAACTGGACAAAGTTAGCAAAAAACTTCTAGATCGCTTCCGCTAATCGACTCCATCTTTCGTTCAGATTAAGGGAAAACCCTTAACAATCATTTGCATTAAAGACCTTTTATTAATGTGCATTATTCGTGCATTAAATGCAGTTTTTTACCTCTGATGTAAGTACACTATCAACGGTCTTTGGCTTGAGTTATCAGGGTTTCTACTAGATTTCAGAAGCCCATGTGAATCGATTGCGAAATTATTGATGGTAGTCAAGTTTTACTGGCACATCTTGTTTAAAAATCACTCACACAACAAATAAGCCAAATTAAATTGGTTAACCATTTTTTGGAGACATATCCTATGAAGATGAAATTAAAAGGCGCTTTGATTTCTACAGCATTAGCCCTTGGTGTTGCTGGCGTTTCCCCTGCATTTGCAGCGTGGGAACCAACCAAGCCTGTTGAGTTCATTATTCCTGCTGGTCCTGGCGGTGGTGCTGACCAAATGGCTCGTATGATCCAAGGCATCATTACAAAAAATAACTTGATGAAGCAGGCTGTTATTCCTGTTAACAAGGGTGCAGGCGCTGGTGCAGAAGGTTTCTTGGCAATGAAAGAAGCGAAGGGCGATCCAAATAAGATCGTGATTACGCTCTCTAACTTGTTTACTACTCCTTTAGCAACTGGTATTCCATTCAACTGGCAAGATATCACTCCGGTAGCAATGCTGGCACTTGATCAATTCGTTTTGTGGGACAACGCTGACAAACCATACAAGACTGCCAAGGAATATATCGATGCTGCTAAAGCAGCGGGTGGCAAATTCAAAATGGGCGGTACTGGTTCTAAGTCTGAAGACCAGATCATTACTGTAGCGATTGAAAAAGCAACTGGTGCTAAGTTCACTTACATTCCATTCAAAGGGGGTGGCGACGTTGCGGTTCAGTTGGTTGGTAACCACATTGATTCTTCTGTGAACAACCCTATTGAAGCAGTTGCTCAATGGCGTGCTAATAAATTACGTGCATTGTGCGTATTTGATGACACACGCATGCCATACAAAGAGAAGGTTACTGATACTCAATCATGGTATGACGTACCAACTTGTAAAGAGGCTGGCGTTCCAACTGACTACGTTATGTTGCGCGGTATCTTTATGGCTCCTGGCGTAACTCAAGAACAAGTTGATTTCTATGTCGATTTGTTCAAAAAAGTTCGCGCTACACCAGAGTGGAAAAAATTCATGGCTGATGGAGCATTCAATCAGACATTTATGACTGGTAAAGAGTTTAGAAACTGGCTCACATTGAATGAAGCTTTGCACAAGCAGTTGATGGGCGAGGCAGGATTCTTGGCTAAGTAATTTTGTGGAAATAAGATAGGACCTCCAGTTGGGGGTCCTATTTTTTAAGTAAGTGCGTTAATCAACTTTATTAAAAATATAAAAATGTCTGAACATACAAATAATTCAAATCAAGAATCCGCGATCAGCGTAAGAGCAATGGATATCATCACATCGCTCGTGTTCCTAGCGATTGGCATCACCGTAATGGTAGGTAGCCTGAAGTTGGGTGCTAGCTGGGGTGTTGACGGTCCTGAGGCGGGATATTTCCCTTTCTACATCAGCTTGATTATTTTGCTTTCAAGCACGGTCACTCTTTACCAAGCTGCGATCGTTAATAAGAAAAAGAAAACAGAGTCATTTGTCGATAGCGAGCCATTAAAGCAAGTTATGGCTGTGCTTCTGCCAGCGACTGTGTTTGTATTGGGTGTGCAACTGATTGGCATTTATGTTTCTGCAGCTCTCTACATTGCGATCTTCATGGTGTGGTTAGGCAAGTATCCAATTTGGAAGGCTGTTGCTGTGTCTGTTGGCGTGAGCGCTGCCCTATACCTCATGTTTGAGTACTGGTTCCAAGTTCCATTGCCACACGGTGCATGGTTTAACCCGCTCGAATTCTTGGGTGTACGTTAAAAAATAATAACTATTAAAAAAGATTAAATAAGGAGTTCAAGTTGGAAGAAATTAGCGCTCTATTCAACGGCTTTGCCGTTGCAATGACACCCTTTAACTTGCTGTTAATGTTGGTTGGTGTAACGCTCGGTGTGATCATCGGTGTTTTGCCAGGTCTAGGTGGTGCAAACGGCATTGCGATTCTGTTGCCGTTGACATTCACGATGCCACCAACATCCGCGATCATCATGCTCTCCTGTATCTACTGGGGTGCGTTGTTCGGCGGAGCGATTACATCGGTCCTGTTTAATATTCCCGGCGAGCCGTGGTCTGTTGCGACAACCTTTGACGGTTATCCAATGGCCCGTAATGGCAAAGCTGGCGAAGCATTGACTGCAGCCTTCACATCTTCATTCGTAGGTGCTTTCTTTGCGATCGTGATGATTACCTTCTTGGCACCATTGGTTGCGAAGTTTGCACTCCAATTCGGTCCGCCGGAGTTCTTCTCGGTTTATCTGCTTACCTTCTGTAGTTTCGTAGGTATGAATAAAGGATCGCCATTTAAGACCATTTCAGCAATGATGTTGGGCTTTGCTTTGGCTACCGTTGGTATGGATACTGTTACTGGCCAATTGCGCTTAACATTCGGTAACCCAGAATTGATGCGTGGCTTTGACTTCTTGATCGCTGTGATCGGCTTGTTCGGTATCGGCGAGATTCTCCTGTCTATGGAAGAAGGCTTGGCATTCCAAGGTGCGGCAGCGAAGATTCGCGGCAAAGTGGTTTGGGAAACTTGGAAGCAATTGCCTAAGTACTGGGCTACTTCATTACGCAGCTGCTTAATTGGTTGCTGGATGGGTATTACTCCAGGCGGTGCAACTCCAGCATCTTTCATGGCTTACGGCGTTGCTAAGCGTGTATCCAAAGAAGGTGACAAGTTCGGTACCGGCAAGATGGAAGGTATTGTTGCTCCAGAAACTGCAGCTCACGCTGCGGGTACTGCAGCACTTCTCCCAATGTTGTCCCTCGGTATTCCAGGTTCACCAACAGCAGCGGTATTGCTCGGTGGCTTGTTGATCTGGGGCTTACAACCTGGTCCATTGCTTTTCGTAGAGAAGCCTGACTTTGTTTGGGGCTTGATCGCTAGTATGTATTTGGGTAACTTGGCTGGCTTGTTCGTTGTATTAACTTGCGTGCCACTGTTTGCCTCCATCTTAAGAATTCCATTCTCAATCATTGCGCCAGTCATTATTGTGATTTGTGCGGTGGGTGCATACACCGTTCATAACGCCATGTTTGACGTTTGGTTGATGATGGGCTTCGGTATTCTGGGCTACGTCTTTAAGAAACTCGACTACCCAATGGCACCAATGGTCTTGGCCTTGGTATTGGGTGACCGTGCAGAAGACTCCTTCCGTCAGTCCATGCTCTTCTCACAGGGTAGCTTAGATATTTTCTTCTCTAACCCATTGGTAGGCGGCATTACATCTTTGGCTTTAGTACTCCTCTTCTGGCCATTGATTGGCAAGTTTGTAGGCAAGAAAAAGTCTGCAGCAGCATAAGTAACTCGCTAGAAATAGCGATTCCAAAGGAAAAAGGGGCGTCAGCCCCTTTTTTCATGCCAAAGACAGAAGAAATACAAAATTCCGATAAAATTCTCGCATTATGAATTTCCATAAAAACCGCCTCATTCACTGGATTGCCGCTTTTGCAATCGCAATGAGTGCACTTGCGCCAGCCGTATCACAAGCAGTCTCGCTTGCGAAACATGGTCAAGGTTTTGCGATGGAGATTTGTTCGGTTGATGGCAGCAAGCTGCAAATCAATGTGCAGGGCGATGAGCAAGAAGTGGCAGAACAAGCACAGCCATGTCCATATTGCGTTGCTCAAAATAGCATCACACCAGCCTTTAATACCAATCTCACTTTCCAAGCGCCGCAAACTTTAGCTTTGCTGCCACAGCTTTTCTATCAGTCGCCTAAACCACTCGCAGTTTGGGTATCACCTCCCTCAGCAGCTCCACCAGTAAACGCCTAATTAAATTTAGGGCATAGCCTAGCTATGTGGTTGGCAACGATTCATTCAATACGTTGTCGCGTTATCAAGTGGAGCAGTAAATGTTGTTTCAGCAAAAGAAATTCAGCGCATGTGTTGGCATGCTATTTGGGTCGGTGTTCATCAATGCGCAGGCGCAAATTGCGCCACCGCCAGACTACGATCAGAAGTTAAAGAGCGTGACCGTAACAGCTACTCGATCAAGCACTCCATTAGATGAGATTCCTCTCAATACAACGGTTCTCACTAAAGAGGCGCTAGAAGTAGCGCCAGATCAGACCATTGATCAAATCTTAAAGAATGTACCTGGCGTGATCTTGAATGATCAGCCTTATTACCAAAAGGATCCAACGGGTCAAAGTATTAACGTGCGCGGTCTTGGTAATGCGCGTACTTTGGTATTGATAGATGGATTGCCAGCTAATGACGCCTTTTATGGAACGGTACAGTGGAATTTAGTACCGATGTCCTCAATCGACTCGGTTGAGTTTATTCGCGGCGGTGTTTCTAGCTTGTGGGGCAACTACGGCATGGGTGGCGTAATTAATATTAAGACCAAAACCCCCGTTAATAGCCAGCAAGAGGCATCTGCTAGCTATGGTGCGTTTGGAACTGGCAACGTAGCAGCATCCAAAGACATTATCGCTTCAGAAAATCTTCAACTACGATTTTCGGCTGATTATTTCAATACCGATGGTTATCAAAATATTGCAACAATCTCACCAGGCTCACCAGCCAACATTAAGAATGGCCAAGGTCCTACGTCTTCTCATAACTCTAATGTGAGAATGCAAGGTTACTTCAAAGCAACCCAGGATACCAATGGCTTCTTCCGTGTGGGCTATCACACAATGTCTGATCTCTCTTCTGGTTATGCATTTGCGACCAATCTTACTCAGGAAACTGATGTTGCAGGCGGAACCACAACCCGCTTTGACGACAAATCTAAAGTGGATGTCAATTTCTTCTATGAAAATACTAATTTCAATAAGCAGAATGGCTCAACTACAACAAGCAGATCAAATAATATTCCTGCCAATACACCATATATCAATGCAACCTATAAGGACCCCTACAGCACAGTAGGTGCGTCAGCACTCTACACCCAAGAAGTTACAGGTTTAATCAATCAGTATGTAGTAGGTGTTGATGCACGCAATATTGCCGGATCAAATTTAACAAATAACTTAAATAACAACGGTACTTCAGCTGCCGTGAATTATGCGCAAGGCCAACAATCATTTTATGGTTTGATGGGGCAACTAAAGTCCAATGCTGAATCTTTTCCGCTAGAAACAACATTGGCTGCCCGTGTGGATCAATGGAATAGCCAGACTCCTACCAATTACAACGCAGGCTCTAACGGCGCAAACCCTTCATATCAGAATGTACCCAACCAAAGCAAGACGCAATTGAGCCCTACCTTGGGATTGTTGTATAAGATGAGCAAGAATTGGGATTTACGTTCTGCTGCCTATCAAGCATTTCATGCACCGGGTATGAATAACACCCTACGCTCTTATGGCTCATCAAGTGGTTATAGTTTTGCCAACCCAAATCTAACGCCTGAAACAATGACGGGTTATGAGGTCGGTACAGACTATCGATGGAAGGGCGGATTTGCGCAATTAACCGCATTTAACAACTATATTCAGAATGCTGTTGCAACTTATAGCCTGTCTAGCCAAAGCTCAAGCGACGTAGCCTTGGCTAGAAGTCTATGCGGCGCTACAGGAAATCCTTTAGCCGGAACTGGAAATGTTGGAATTTGTAACTCTAAAAATATCAGTTACTACACCAATAATCAAAACCTCTTAAGTCAGGGTATTGAGTTTCAGTTTCATCACGACATTAACTCGAAGTGGGCTACTGATGCGAACTATGCATTTACAAGCACTAAGTTAACAATGAGCGCTACTAGTGACCCAATTAATAAGCAGGTTGGCGGCGTTCCGCAGAACATTCTGGGCGGCGGCTTAACTTATTACCCAGTACCTCAAGCAAGTTTGACTGCCACAGTTCGTTATGTGGGGAGCTCTTGGTTGAACACTGCTAATACTTTGCCGGTAGCCTCTTATGCGGTGGTAGGTTTACGTGCAAACTATGAGCTCACAAAAAATGCAACGATTTATGCATCTGCAGTGAACTTGTTTAATCGTCAGTACATTACCTTTGGTACGGGAGGCAGTTCTACTTCCTATACACAAGGTATGCCACAAGCTATCTCAGTCGGTGGGCGTATCATCTTTTAATCATGATGCAAATCAATCACTTGTTCAAACGCCCTGTATTGCTTTGTGCACTTCTATTAGGTGCGTTAGGGGCTATTGGGCAAGCACAAGCACAGATGGACCATTCTTCGGGGATGGCGGGTGCTATGAAGACTAAGCCCAGTGATCTTTGTCAGGGCGATGGATTGCAGTGTGCGAACGCTGCAACACCATTTTTTGATCAGAATGGAAAACTACTATTGGCGTGGACGGCCAATGGAGTAGTTTCTGTAGCCCAATCGACAGACTTGGGGAAAACTTTTACGCCTGCAACCAAGATTGCAGAGCATGGAAAATCGCTAGATACCGGTAGTGATGCAAGACCACAAATTGTGTCTGATAAAGCAGGAAATGTCTTTTTGGCATACTCGTTTTTTAAGGATACTAACTGGAATGCGCAAATCAACACTGCCCGATCTACGGATGGCGGCAATACATTTTCAGTGCCGACATCCTTAGTAAAAGATAGCTCTAGTCAGCGCTTTCCATCGGCTCTGATCAATCCAGATGGCAATCTTTTTATCTCGTGGATCGATAAGCGTTTAGTTGCTGCAGCAAAAAAGAGTGGTGAAAAGCGTTTAGGTGGCTCCATTGCATACTCATTCTCCGAGGATAGCGGTAAATCGTTTGATGTAGAGCGTTTTGCCAATGAGAGTAGTTGTGAGTGTTGTCGTATTGGTGCAGCACTTGATCCGCAAGGTCAGCCGGTCATCGTCTATCGAGCCATCTTTGCTGGCGGTATAAGGGATCAAGCCTCCCAGGTGATTTCAGGTAAGGGGGCAGGCCCGGTTCGTAAAGTTGCTGATGATGATTGGAAAACGGATGCCTGTCCGCATCATGGGCCATCGATAGCGGTATCTAGTTCCGGAAAATTCCATGTGGCTTGGTATACACAAGGCAGTAAGCGTTCTGGTGTGTTCTATGCCAACTCAATTAATCAAGGTGCAAGCTATTCCAAGCCAAGTCGCATTGGCGCGGAGGGTGCTAATGTGGCAAGGCCCTATCTATTTTCGATGGTGCAGCAAGTATGGCTGGTATGGAAAGAGTTCGATGGCAAGAAGTCATCTGTATACATACAAGACTCAGCTGATGATGGAAACACTTGGAGTTCACCGAGGATATTGGCAAGTACTGAAGGGTATAGTGATCACCCCTTGTTGCTATCTCATGGGGATGCGGTCTTTTTATCTTGGTTAACGCGAGCTGATGGTTATCAGCTAATCAATGTTGGGCATAAAAAATGAAAAAGTATTGGATAGTATTGCTCTTGAGTTTATTTATGGTCAATATTGGGTTGGCCGATACCAATACTTTGAAGCCATATCAAGCGGGGGATTGGAGTTCTCTAGTAAAGACTGCTAATGGCGCCCCTCTGGCAGTTCATTTTTGGGGCGTGACTTGCCCAGCCTGTGTAAAAGAGATGCCGCAATGGGGGAGCTTCGTAAAAAATAATCCTACTGCTAAGGTAATTTTCATTCAGGTGGATGATGTACCGGTTGATTCAATTAAAAAGATGTTGAGCAAAGCAGGGCTGGAAAAAGCCAATAACTTTTATGTGGCCGCTTCATTTGATGAGCGCTTGCGTTATGAGATTGATCCGAAATGGCAAGGTGAGACTCCTACAACGATCATGATCGATAGGAGTGGCAAAGCAACTCGCAAAACAGGGTTGATTGATTTTCGCCAATTACAAATGACTTTGATGCCAAAATCATAGTTCACCAAAATTCAATACCTTAATTATTAATCACTAGGAGAAAAGAAATGAAGATAAAAGGATTGTTTGGTTTATGTGCTTTTGCTGGAATAACCTTGGGTTTAAGTTTTTCAGTGCACGCACAAAACGCTAAAGTGGGTAGCGTACAAATTGAGAATGCCTATACCCGCGCTACTGTTCCTGGACAGCAAGTTGCTGGTGGCTTTATGAAGATTGAGAACAAAGGTGCTGCTGATCAATTGGTATCAGCAAGCTCACCAGTTGCTGGTGAAGTGCAATTGCACGAAATGGCGATGGACGGCAACGTCATGAAGATGCGCCAAGTAAAAGATATCGCTGTGCCTGCTGGTGGCGCTGTGGAGTTGAAGCCAGGTGGCTTGCACCTTATGTTTATGAATATTAAGGCGCCATTGACTGCTGGTGAAACCGTTCCAGTCAAGCTCAAATTTGCCAAAGCTGGCGAAGTAGAAGTAAAGATGCCTGTGAATGCCATGGGTAACCCAGGCTCCGGTCATGGCGGAGCAATGAAGCACTAAGATTTAGATTCAGCAGTAATACTGAGGTAATAAAAAGCCCCTAGTTTTACTTAGGGGCTTTTTATTTGGCGAAACTGTTTAGATTTCTAAATTCAAATCCGTTACCGCACCTTTGCTAGCGCTACTTGCAAGACTTGCGTATTTGGCTAGCAGACCACGGGTATAACGTGGCTTAGGTTGCTTCCAGGCTGCGCGACGCTTCGCAATTTCTGCTTCATCAACGTTGAGTTGAATCAGTAGCTTGTGCGCATCAATTGTGACGGAATCGCCTTCGTTGATGAGGGCGATTGTGCCGCCGACATACGCTTCAGGCGCTACGTGGCCAACTACCATGCCCCAAGTGCCGCCAGAGAAGCGGCCATCGGTAATGAGGCCTACAGACTCGCCTAAACCTTGGCCAACCAGGGCAGAGGTGGGGGCAAGCATTTCACGCATACCAGGGCCGCCTTTAGGACCTTCATAGCGAATGACCACGATGTCACCATCCTTAATCTTCTGCGCCATGATGGCTGCCATCGCGTCGTCTTCAGAATCAAACACACGGGCTGGGCCAGTAATGGATGGGTTCTTCAAGCCAGTAATCTTCGCAACGCAACCCTCAGGAGAGATGTTGCCTTTGAGAATAGCCAGGTGACCTTGCTTGTACAAAGGATTATCTAAAGTACGAATTACTTTCTGATCAGCGCGTGGCACTGATGGAACATCTTTCAATACTTCAGCAATTGTCTTGCCAGTGATGGTCATGCAATCGCCGTGGAGTAATCCGCCATCGAGCAAAATCTTCATTACTTGTGGAATACCGCCAGCCTGATGTAAATCAGTTGCTAGGTAAGTACCGGATGGTTTCATATCCGCGATCACTGGAACGCGCTTACGAATACGTTCGAAGTCATCAATAGTCCAGTCGATCTCAGCTGCGCTAGTAATGGCCAAGAAATGCAATACCGCATTGGTAGAGCCACCAACAGCCATGATGACGCTCACTGCGTTCTCAATAGACTTCTTAGTGATGATGTCACGTGGACGCAGGTTGTTTTTAACCGCTTCAACCAAGACACGTGCTGACTCGGCTGCACTTGCCACTTTCTCAGCATCAACGTTAGCCATTGTGGAGGAGTAGGGAAGGCTCATACCCAAAGCTTCAAATGAGGAGCTCATGGTGTTTGCTGTATACATACCGCCGCAGGAGCCGCTGCCTGGACAAGCGTGTTGCTCAACGCCTTTTAAATCCTCTTCGCTGAGTCGACCAGAAGTAAATTCACCAACTGCTTCAAATGCAGAAACAATATTAAGTTCATTACCCTTGTAATGGCCCGGCTTAATCGTGCCGCCATAAACATAAATACCAGGAACGTTCGTACGGGCTAAAGCCATCATGCCACCTGGCATATTTTTATCGCAACCACCAATTACAACTACACCGTCTTGCCAAAGACCATTGACACACACTTCAATACTGTCAGCAATGACTTCGCGAGATACGAGTGAATACTTCATACCCTCAGTACCCATACCGATACCATCAGAAACTGTTGGCGTACCAAATACTTGTGCTTTTGCGCCGGCTGCTTCAAGAGCGTCAACCGCAGCATCAGCTAATTTTTGTAAGCCACTATTACAAGGAGTGATAGTGGAGTGACCATTCGCAACGCCGACCATTGGCTTTACGAAATCCTTTTCTTCGTAACCCATTGCGTAATACATCGAACGATTAGGTGCGCGAGCGACCCCTTCGGTGACCATGCGCGAGCGTTCATTTAGGCGTTTCATGCTTATTACTCCAGAAAAGGTTTGTGTCGAAAGGCTCTATTGTGCCGTGAGATGGGTTTGAGGGTCCCATGGGGGCAGTGGAGAGCCAAAATGTTGCAATGCAATACAAATATACCAATGAAATCATTGATTTAGGTCTAAATATTAGCTAGATAGCTAATAGCTTCCTGAAAAGCACTGCAGTACATTAGCTCATCTATTACTTTTTCCTTTGAATTCAATGACTAAAGTCGGCCACATATACCTAATTGATGATGATGAATCGATGCGTATTTCTCTCTCAAGAATGCTGCGGGAATTGGGCTATTTGGTCGAAGACTATGCCTCTGCAACCCTGTTCTTAGAGAAGTCTGTTCCGGTCTCTCCAGCAGTCATTCTCTTGGATATGCAAATGCCAGATATGACAGGCCTAGATTTGCAGGAGAGGCTTCTCAAGTTCGGTCGCAAGACCCCCATTATCTTTGTTAGTGGACAAAGCCATCCCCATCAGATAGTTCAGGGGCTCAAGAAGGGTGCGATCGATTTCTTATTTAAGCCATTTAACCTAGAAGAGCTCTTAAAAGCGGTTGCAGATGCAATTGACTTTGATAGTCGCCAGCTCAAGCGCGTTTCATTGGATGTTGAAGCCAAGAAGGATTACGAAAGCCTGACCCCAAGAGAGCGTGAAGTGTGTGGATGGCTTGTTAAAGGCCTTTTAAACAAGGATATTGCAGTAAAACTAGGAACAACCGATGCCACGATTAAGGTTCACAAGGCTAGGGTGATGGACAAAATGCACGCTGATTCAGTGCAGGTTTTAGTGAAGAAGTATCTTGAGTCTAATCTTGAGAGCCACCCCTTAAATAATTAGCTTGGCGGCTAATTACCCTTGCGCTATTTTGGCGTTACTATCAAACTTATTACTTCTATATGAGATGGTTACTGCTTAGTGAATAAATCAGACAAACTGCCAGAGATTCGTAAAGAAGCTTTTACCAAGGCTAGAGAAAGTCTTGGGTTGAGCATAAAAGATTTGTCTGGGATGTCATGTTTCTCGGTTCGCCAAATTGAACAGATTGAGAATGGTGAGAGCAGTAGTTTCTATGGCGCCCAAGTTAAATTCACAGCAGCAAAAAAAGTTGCCAGTTTACTAAAACTCACCCCAGAAGATGCATTTGATTTTTCTGGAGTAGTGCAACCCGTTAAACCAGCTGAAGTAGAAGAAAAATTGCAGGAGGAGACAAAAGCCTCTGCTGCAGAGAAAAAAGCAAAGCCTGAAAAAACAAAAGAAAAAAATCAGGCAAAAGAAACAGAGCAAACAAAAGAACTTGTTTCGCAGGCGCCAGCCGCCGAACCAAAAGCTGAAAAGCCTATCGCAAGAAAAGTAACTGAGAGCGTTCTTGACTACAGCGTGAAGTCAAAAGCATCTATTGATCCTAAAAAGAAAATCATTCTCTTATTGGCTATTACTGCAGCAGTGATTTTTTCCGTGGTGAACTTACGCCCACTATTTTTCCCTGAGCCAGTTAAAGAAGAGGTAGTCATCATTCAAGAGGTTGTGCCAGAGACGCCGCCTGCAAGTGCGCCTGCTGAGCCTGCACCAGCTGCTCAGCCAGCAACATCTGTTCCTGTTCCAGCCACTCAGCCTGTTGCTGCTGCTTCAGTAGAGTGCCCGCCTGCAGATGCTTCTGCTCTCAATTACAAACCAGACGCACCTAAAAAAGCGGGTGACATGGTGTATTTGCAATCCAAGACTGCGCAAACTGTTTGTGTGGTGGATGCTACCGGTAAAACTCAAAACAAAATGCTTGAGCCTGGTGTTGGAGCTAGCGTGTATGGCAAGCCACCGTTCAAGGTTCTAACTGGTGGATTGAATCAGGTAGATTTGTATTACCAAGGCGCTAAGGTGCGCACTGGAAACACGAGTAGCAAGACCATTATTTTGGAGCCTGCTGAAATTGTTCAGACTATTGCTCCAGCCCCCTCTACAGACTCTCAATTACGTTAATCCAAATAAAAACAGCGGCTAATGAAGCCGCTGGTTTGGGTAATGCATGTAATCGATCGTTAAACTGCTGCGTTATCGGTTTCACCGGTACGAATACGAATCACTTGTTCAACTGCAGTAACGAAAATCTTTCCGTCACCAATCTTGCCAGTACGAGCAGCTTTAGTAATGGCTTCGATAGCTGCTTCCACGCGGTCATCAGCAACTACAGCTTCTACTTTTACCTTAGGCAAGAAGTCGACAACATATTCGGCGCCACGATACAGTTCAGTGTGACCTTTTTGACGGCCAAAACCTTTTACTTCAGTAACAGTAAGGCCAGTAACGCCTACTTCAGCCAAGGATTCACGGACTTCGTCGAGCTTGAACGGCTTAATGATGGATGTAATTAATTTCATTTATTCCCCCTAATGCAGTAATCATACCTAGAACTTCAATAGCTTGCCAAAAAATGGCTATTTTCTGGGAGTCTAGGCTCTAAATTGTGATGTGATTGGGTAGCGCCAATCCCGGCCAAAAGCACGGGTCGTTACACGGACCCCTGGGGGTGCCTGACGGCGCTTATATTCATTGAGCTTAATGAGGCGGGTGACCTTTTCCACGCTCTCTGCATCAAATCCTGCGGCAATAATCTGGGCGATAGATTGGTTTTGTTCCATGTAGCGTTCAACGATGCCATCTAATACTTCGTAGGAGGGTAGGCTGTCCTGATCTTTTTGGTCAGGACGTAATTCAGCTGAAGGGGCGCGAGTCAAAATACGCTCCGGAATGATGGGCTTAATACTATTGCGATAGGCGCATAAGCGATACACCAAAGTCTTGGCAATATCTTTAATGACCGCAAAGCCGCCAGCCATATCTCCGTAGAGCGTGCAGTAGCCGACTGCCATTTCACTTTTGTTACCCGTGGTTAAAACGAGTCGACCAGTTTTATTCGATAGAGCCATGAGCAGCGTGCCGCGCACACGTGCCTGAATGTTTTCTTCAGTGGCGTCAACATTTAAACCTTTAAATTGCTCAGCTAAGGATGCTTCTAAAGCATCAACCGGTCCGCTGATCGGAATCTCGTCGTATTGCACGCCTAGGTTCTGCGCCATCTCGCGCGCATCGATCCAAGAGATGTCCGCGGTGTAGCGCGAGGCCATCATGACGGTGCGTACCTTGTCGGCACCTAAAGCGTCTACAGCAATTGCCAGAACTAATGCTGAGTCCACGCCGCCAGATAGTCCAATAATCACACCAGGGAAGCGATTCTTGGTGACATAGTCCCGTACACCCAAGACCAGTGCTTGATAGGCCTGCGCCTCAACAGACTGGGGTGGGGTAATTAAGCCTTTTTCTAATTCGCCGGATGAGGTGGTTGCAACAATGCCTAAGCCAGTTTCAAACTGGGGCATCGCCATCACAACTTCACCTTTGCTATTTAAAGCAAAGGAGCCGCCATCAAAAACTAATTCATCTTGTCCGCCAACGGCATTGACATAGACCAGAGGCATTTTGGTTTGGGCAATATGGCCACGCAATACATCAATACGTAGTGCTTCTTTTTTCAAATGATACGGAGATGCATTTGGCACGAGTAGTGCTTGTGCGCCAGCAGTATGCGCTTGCTTAGCTGGACCAGCATGCCAGGCATCTTCACACAGAATTAATCCGTAACGAATGCCTTCGCATTCAAATACACAAGCTTGATTGCCGGGAACGAAGTAACGCACTTCGTCAAAGACTTCATGGTTAGGCAATTCTTGTTTCGCATAGCCTGCAATCACTTTGCCATCTTGTAAAACGGACGCATAGTTTTGCAAACCTGCTGATGTCTTTTTGGGGTGACCCACGATAACGGTCAGACCAGAGTACTGAGCGAGCTCTTTCATCAAGAGTTCTAGCTGCTCTTGCGCTGCCTCAATAAAAGCAGGGCGGAGTAATAGGTCTTCTGGGGGATAGCCGGTGAGCGAGAGCTCGGGGGTGACTACAAGTTTGGCGCCTTGAGAATAGGCGTCTAGAGCGGCCTTGTGAATCAGCTGCGCGTTACCAGCCAAATCACCCAGTAATGGGTTGATTTGGGCTAAAGCAATTTTCTGTGCGCTCACTCCGATTCACAAAGCCTATCAATAGTTTAAAAAATTACTTGTTCTCTTTGTTGTAGCGGTCGATGCCCTCAAGAATTTCTTGATGAGCTTCTGCAACGCCACCCCAACCCTTCACTTTTACCCACTTACCTGGCTCGAGATCTTTGTAGTGCTCGAAGAAGTGTTGAATTTGGTTTAAGCGCAAAGGATTGATGTCCTCTGGTTTTTGCCAGTGAGTGTAGATAGGCAAAATTTTGTCTTCTGGAACAGCCAACAATTTCGCGTCTTGACCGCCTTCATCTTCCATTTGTAAAACACCAATTGCGCGGCAGCTAACAACCACACCTGGGATCAATGGGAAAGGAGTAATTACGAGAACGTCAACAGGGTCGCCATCACCAGCGATGGTTTTGTTGATGTAGCCATAGTTACATGGATAGTGCATTGCAGTACCCATAAAACGGTCAACGAAAATTGCGCCACTCTCTTTATCTACTTCATACTTGATTGGATCCGCGTTCATTGGGATTTCAATAATGACGTTGAAGCTTTCAGGGATCTTTTTACCTGGCTTGACTTTGTCGAGACTCATAAATACTCCGAATAATGATTAGTAAATACCCTGATCCTATAAAGGGGGCGCAGGGGTGATTCTGTTACATACTGATACTGCTTAAAGACCATAGTTTAAAGCTTTCGGGAACCAGGTCTACCTAAGTGCAGGTTATGCAAATCAATAAAGATTAACAAACGATTAACTTTAGGGAGTTCAAGCATGAGTAATGTCACTTTAGGCTTGTATTTTGCCTTGGCGTGCGGTGTCCTAGCCGTAATTTACGGTTTTGTGATGCGCGGCTGGATCTTGAAGCAAAGTACTGGTAACGCCAAGATGCAAGAAATTGCGGAGGCGATTCAGCAGGGTGCGGCGGCCTATTTGTCGCGCCAATATAAAACGATCGCCGTAGTTGGGGTAATCCTGACCATTTTGATGGCACTCTTCCTCGATTTTGCGACTGCCATAGGTTTTGTTGTCGGTGCCGTTCTTTCTGGTGCTTGCGGCTTTATCGGCATGAACGTCTCGGTACGAGCAAACGTTCGTACTGCAGAAGCGGCTACCAAGGGAATGAACGAAGCGCTCAATGTGGCATTTAAAGGCGGCGCTATTACTGGCATGTTGGTAGTGGGCCTTGGTCTCTTGGGTGTCGGCTTGTTCTTTATGTTCCTGGTATCGATTGGTGCAGGACAAGACCTCTCTTCTGTCTTGCATCCACTGATTGGTTTGGCATTCGGCTCTTCACTGATTTCGATCTTCGCTCGTTTGGGCGGCGGCATCTTTACTAAAGGCGCTGACGTTGGTGCTGACTTAGTAGGAAAAGTCGAAGCGGGTATTCCGGAAGATGATCCACGTAATCCCGCAGTGATTGCTGACAACGTTGGCGATAACGTTGGTGACTGCGCAGGCATGGCGGCAGACTTATTTGAAACTTATGCCGTAACTTTGATTGCAACCATGGTGTTGGGTTCGCTCATGGTTACCGGTGCACCAGTGGCAGCAATTATTTATCCGTTGGTACTCGGTGGTGTTTCAATAATTGCCTCCATCATTGGCTGCTCATTTGTCAAAGCAACTCCCGGTATGAGAAACGTTATGCCTGCTTTGTATAAAGGCTTGGTCATTGCTGGCGGTTTATCACTGATTGCTTTCTACTTCGTAACTAACTTCATCATGCCGGACGATGCCTTGGGTATCCCAGGTAGCCAATGGCGCTTATTTGGTTCAACCGTAGTAGGCTTGTTGCTAACAGCAGGTTTGGTATGGATTACTGAGTACTACACCGGTACACAGTTCAAGCCAGTACAACACATTGCTGAAGCATCTACTAAAGGCCACGGTACGAACATCATTGCTGGTTTAGGCATTTCAATGAAGTCGACTGCTTATCCGGTACTGTTTGTGTGTGCCGCAATTTTTGCAGCGTATTGGTTAGCTGGTTTGTACGGCATTGCGATTGCAGCAACAGCCATGTTGTCGATGGCAGGTATTGTGGTGGCGCTCGATGCCTATGGTCCAATCACTGATAACGCTGGTGGTATTGCAGAGATGGCAGGTTTGCCACAATCTGTAC
Source organism: Polynucleobacter yangtzensis (assembly GCF_027924165.1). Lineage (NCBI taxonomy): Bacteria > Pseudomonadati > Pseudomonadota > Betaproteobacteria > Burkholderiales > Burkholderiaceae > Polynucleobacter > Polynucleobacter yangtzensis. The sequence goes on along the minus strand of NZ_AP026973.1, from coordinate 1,295,836 downwards.
GCGACATTACCGATCCATTAGACGCGGTTGGTAATACCACTAAAGCGGTTACCAAAGGTTATGCGATTGGATCTGCTGGCTTGGCATCACTTGTTTTATTTGCTGACTATACCCATGCTCTAGAGGGTATTGGCCAACAAGTGTCATTTGATCTGTCCAACCACATGGTGATCATTGGCCTCTTTATTGGCGGCATGATTCCTTACTTGTTCGGTGCGATGGCTATGGAAGCAGTGGGACGATGCGCAGGCGCAGTAGTCGAGGAAGTGCGTCGTCAGTTCCGTGACATCCCTGGAATCATGGAAGGCACCGCTAAGCCAGAGTATGGCAAAGCAGTGGATATGCTCACCTCAGCAGCGATTAAAGAGATGATCATTCCTTCACTCTTGCCAGTGGTTGCTCCAATCGTAGTTGGCCTCTTACTAGGACCTGCTGCATTGGGTGGCTTACTCATGGGTACGATCGTGACTGGCTTGTTTGTAGCAATCTCGATGTGTACCGGTGGTGGCGCTTGGGACAATGCGAAGAAATATATTGAAGAAGGTAACTTCGGTGGTAAAGGTTCTGAAGCTCATAAAGCTGCAGTAACTGGTGACACTGTAGGCGACCCTTACAAAGATACTGCAGGTCCTGCTGTTAATCCGCTGATTAAGATTATCAATATCGTGGCATTGCTCATCGTGCCACTTTTGCCAGTGATCTCAAGATAACAATCGTTGTTGCGTAAATAAAAAGCCTAGCATTGCTAGGCTTTTTATTTACGGTTCTGAGATAGGTTGTAATGAGGAGGATTATTATTTGGGCATGAGTGAAGTTGAAATCATAAAAATCCAGGTTGACCTAAGCAATCCATCAACATTCCCTAAGGGGTTTGTTGATGAATCTAAATTAGATGCAACCACCGAAGAGCAAATCATGCGGCAAGAAAAGCAAGATGATCTGGAGCGGGATGCTTTATGAATAATTCCCTCAAACCATGCATGCTGAGAAGGGTATTTTTGGGGATTGCATAGGCATTCGATGCAATATACAATTGCCATATACACTGGGAGATTAAAAGTTATGGCTATTTCAACTGTTTTTACAAATAACCGGACTCAAGCCGTGAGATTGCCTGCTGAAATGCGGCTGCCAGAAAATGTTCGCAAGGTTAATGTTCGCGCAAAGGGTCGGGAGCGAATAATTGCCCCAATTGAAAACATGTGGGACAACTACTTTTTAGGTGATGCTCGTGTAAGTGATGATTTTATGAATGAAAGAGGCTCTCAAGAGCAAAGCGATAGAGAGCCTCTCTAATGCTGAAGTACTTGCTAGATACCAATATTGTTATTTATGTAATGAAGCGAAAGCCACTGGAAGTGCTGAAGATCTTCAATAAAAATGCAAATCGAATGGCTATATCAACAATTACGTTAGCGGAGTTGATGTATGGTGCAGAAAAGAGTCAACAGGTTGAAAGTAATCTTAATAACATTGAAGACTTTGTAAGTCATTTGGAAGTTTTACCTTATGACATAAATGCAACCCAGCATTATGGTCAAATTAAAGCATTCTTGGAGAGCAAGGGTAAGCCTATTGGAGTAAATGATATTCATATTGCAGCTCATGCTAGAAGTCATGGCTTAACCCTAGTAACAAATAATGTATCCGAATTTAAAAGAGTCCCTAACCTTGCCCTTGAAAATTGGGTTTAGAAAAAATATCCTAATAAAAATGCCTAGCATTGCTAGGCATTTTTATTATTAAAAGTTTAGAGACTTATTCCAATGTTTCTAAATAACGCTGTGCATCTAATGCGGCCATACAACCTGTGCCAGCACTAGTTATCGCTTGACGGTAAATGTGATCTTGTACGTCGCCAGCCGCAAACACACCAGGGATATTGGTAGCAGTAGCATTGCCTTCAAGTCCGGAGTGGGTCTTGAGGTAGCCATTGTTCATATCGAGCTGACCAACAAAGAGTTCAGTGTTTGGCTTGTGACCAATGGCGATAAAGGCGCCAGTCACGGCGATGTCTTCAGTGCTGCCATCTTGTTTCTTGATGCGCACACCGGTAACGCCTTTTTCATCGCCAAGCACTTCATCTAGAGTGGCGTTCAATTTAAGTTCCACTTTGCCTTCAGCCACTTTCGCCATTAAGCGATCGTTCAAGATTGGCTCAGCACGGAATTTGTCGCGACGATGAATGACCGTTACTTTTTTCGCAATACCTGTGAGGTAGAGCGCTTCTTCAACAGCAGTGTTGCCACCGCCCACTACGCAAACATCTTGATTGCGGTAGAAGAAACCATCGCAAGTTGCGCAACCAGAAACACCGCGACCCATGAATGCCTCTTCACTTGGTAAGCCGATGTATTGAGCAGAAGCACCAGTACAAATAATTAATGCATCACAGGTGTAAGTTCCAGAATCACCAACCAAGCGAATAGGTTTCTCTTTGAGGGCTGCTGTATGAATGTGATCAAAAATGATTTCAGTATTGAAGCGTTCGGCATGCTTTAAAAAGCGATCCATGAGCTCAGGGCCTTGAACGCCATCGGCATCCGCAGGCCAGTTTTCCACGTCGGTTGTGGTCATTAATTGGCCGCCTTGAGCCAGTCCAGTAATGAGGGTAGGGTTCAAATTGGCTCGAGCAGCGTAGACAGCGGCTGTATAGCCAGCAGGGCCTGATCCGAGGATGAGAACTTTGGAGTGTTTTGGGGTATTTGTAGTCATATTCAAATTATAGATTTGCTTGATTACAATCGGTAGAACATGGCAAGAACCACATATCCGAAGTCCAAGGCTCCATTGAGCCCCGAGCCCCCAGAGAACAGCGGGCAGGGCAGGATGCCCCGCCTCTTATTAGAGGCCCGCTGGTTCATCTCCCTAGGCCTTTGCCTGGGCTTATTTGCCATTTTGCTGACCTACTCCAAGGCTGATCCAGCCTGGTCCCATGCCAGTTTTGAGGCTCCCAAGAACCTAGGCGGTCGTTTTGGGGCCTATTTAGCCGATTTAATGCTGTATGTCTTTGGTATTTCTGCCTTTTGGTGGGTAGCCTTGTTTGGGCGCCGCGTCCTCAATGGCTGGCGTGAGCTTTGGAGTATTCCCTTGCCTCCGGATCCAGAGGCTAAGCCAGACTCCCTATTAATGCGCTGGTTGGGCTTTGGCCTGACTTTAGCGTGCAGTATGGGTCTTGAGTCTATTCGGATGCATTCGCTGTCCTGGGAGCTTCCTAGGCCGCCTGGCGGCATTTTGGGTGAGCTGATTGGCGACCCATTGCAAATGTCCCTCGGATTTACCGGCGCCACTCTCGTATTGTTATTTGGCCTATGCGCTGGCCTCTCCCTGTTTCTGCATTTCTCTTGGTTAGATGTCGCTGAAAAAGTAGGGCGTTTCTTAGAGGTGTCTTTCCACCGAATTCGTGAACGTCGCGATAGCGAAGAAGATCGCAAGCTAGGTGAAGCTGCTGCAGAAGAGCGCGAAGAGTTTGTAGAAGAATTCCGTGGCCGTGTTGAAGTGGCTGCGCCAGTACAAATTGTGCGTGCACCGGTAGAGATTCCAAAGAGTGCTCGCGTAGAGCGCGAGAAACAACAACCATTGTTTGTGGATATTCCAGACTCTGAGTTGCCACCACTCGCATTACTTGATCCAGTTCCTGAAGCAAAAGAAACCATCTCTGCTGAAGTATTGGAATTTACTTCCCGTTTGATCGAGCGCAAGTTAGCTGAATTTAATGTTCAGGTAACCGTCATCGCTGCTTACCCAGGTCCAGTAGTAACGCGCTACGAGATTGATCCAGCAGTAGGCGTGAAGGGTAGTCAGATTGTGAACCTCTCACGTGACTTGGCTCGCTCATTAGGCGTAGTCAGCATGCGTGTAGTAGAAACCATTCCTGGTAAGACTTGCATGGCTCTGGAGTTACCAAATCCAACTCGTCAATCTGTGTATTTGTCAGAGATTCTGACTTCACAGGTTTATAACGACAACCATTCATTGCTAACACTCGCTTTAGGTAAAGACATTTCCGGTAGCCCAATGGTGGCTGACTTAGCGAAGATGCCGCACTGCTTGGTTGCGGGTACTACTGGTGCTGGTAAGTCTGTTGGTATTAACGCCATGATCTTGTCATTGCTCTTTAAGGCTAAGCCTGATGAAGTGCGTTTGATCATGATCGATCCGAAGATGCTAGAGATGGCAATCTACGACAAGATCCCACATTTGTTATGCCCAGTAGTAACCGACATGAAGCAGGCTTATAACGCGCTGAATTGGGCCGTGAATGAGATGGAGCGCCGCTACAAACTTATGAGTAAGTTTGGCGTGCGTAACTTAGCTGGCTTTAACAAAAAGATTGCCGAAGCAGAAGAGAAAGGTGAGAAGCTCACCAATCCATTTAGCTTGACACCGGATGATCCAGAGCCAATCTATAAAGCACCAGTGATCGTCATCGTGATCGATGAGTTGGCTGACTTGATGATGGTCTCCGGCAAGAAGATTGAAGAGTTGATTGCACGTATTGCTCAAAAGGCACGTGCTGCTGGTATTCATTTAGTTCTGGCAACACAACGCCCAAGTGTCGACGTGATTACTGGTTTGATTAAAGCCAACGTACCAACCCGTATTTCATTCCAGGTCAGCTCGAAGATCGACAGCCGTACGATTCTGGATCAGCAGGGCGCGGAAGCATTGCTCGGTATGGGTGACATGCTCTACATGGCGCCGGGTACCGGCTTACCAGTTCGCGTGCATGGTGCCTTTGTATCCGATGATGAAGTGCATCGAGTAGTCGAGTGGCTCAAAGAGAAGGGCGAAGCCAATTACATTGACGGTGTTCTCGAAGGCGCCGATGAATCCAACGTCGATGCATTAACTGGCGAGAGCGGTGGCGAAGCCGACCCGCTCTACGATCAAGCCGTTGCTATTGTTCTCGAAAACAAACGCCCATCTATCTCATTAGTGCAGCGTCATCTGCGCATTGGTTACAACCGCGCCGCACGTCTTCTTGAGGATATGGAAAAAGCAGGCCTCGTATCCAAGATGGGCAACGGTGGCAATCGCGAGATTTTGCATCGCCCATCCGAATAAGGCAGTCATTTTGCAACGATTTATATCTGCGGCACTCCTTGGAGTAGCTATCCTATTTTCAAATACGGCCTACTCTCAAGTGGAGAGCGGTGCTGAGCAATTACGTCAATTTGTGCGTAACTCTAAAACTGCCGAAGGGGATTTTGTGCAACAGCAGTTGCGTGCCCCTAAGGCGAATGAGCCGCAAGATAAAGGCTTGAAAGTTTTGCGTCAAACGCAAGGCCATTTTGTATTTCAGCGTCCAGGCCGATTTATTTGGGAAACACAAAAGCCTTACGAGCAAAAGTTGATTGCCGATGGCAAGCAATTAATCTTGTGGGATAAAGATTTAAACCAAGCTACCTTTCGTCCAGCAGGGCAGGCTTTAGCATCTACCCCAGCAGCTATTCTGTTTGGCGAAACTTCACTGGACCAGCACTTTGACTTGGTTGAGGTTGAAGAGCGTTTGGGAATGAAATGGGTTTCACTGACGCCAAAAAAAGATCCTAATGCGAAGAGTAAAAATGATCTTCCTTATACAAAGATCTCTATAGGTATGGCTAATGGCTTGCCAAAAGCTCTTGAGTTAACTGATGGGCTAGGAAGCGTGGTCCTGGTTACCTTGGATAAGATCCAGCTCAACGTCAATTTGCCTGCCAATCGCTTTACCTTTATTCCGCCTGCAGGGGCTGAAGTCCTGCGCTTAAACTAGAGCCACATATTCACTAAGCACTAAAACAAAACAAACCAAACTAGAGCAACATATGATTGATCCGCAATTACTCCGTAAAGATATCGCCGCAGTTGCTGCGCGTTTAGCCACTCGCAAGTTCCAGTTGGATGTTGAGAAATTCAACGCCCTGGAATCAGAGCGCAAATCTTTGCAAACCCGTACTGAAGAATTGCAAGCCAAGCGCAACCAATTATCTAAAGCGATTGGTATGAAAAAAGGCAAGGGTGAGGATGCCTCTGCTGAGATGGCTGAAGTTGCACAAGTAAACACCGACATGGAATCTGGTGCAGCAAGATTAAGCACGCTTCAGGCAGAGATTGCTGATTTCTTGATGGGTATCCCAAATCTTCCAGACGAGTCTGTGCCTGCCGGTAAAGACGAAACAGAAAACAAAGAAGTAAAGCGTTGGGGTGAGCAGCCTATTTTTGATTTTGAGATTAAAGATCACGTTGATCTCGGTGGCCCATTAGGGCTCGACTTTGAAGTGGCAGCCAAGATCAGCGGTTCACGCTTTGTAGTGCTCAAGGGACCAATCGCCAGATTGCATCGTGCTTTAGCGCAGTTCATGATCGATACCCATGCCACAAAACATGAGTACCAAGAAGTCTATGCACCCTATATGGTGAACGCTGCATCCATGCGTGGCACAGGCCAGCTGCCAAAGTTTGAAGAGGATCTATTCAAAGTTCCTCGCCAAATGGGTGGTGAGGATGAGGGTGGCGAAGCCAAAACAGAAAACTTCTACCTAATACCAACAGCAGAAGTACCGGTGACTAATTTAGTTCGCGATGAAATCGTGAATGCTGATAACTTACCAATGAAGTTTGTAGCTCACACACCATGCTTCCGCTCAGAGGCGGGTAGCTATGGTCGTGATGTGCGCGGCATGATTCGTCAGCATCAGTTTGACAAAGTAGAGTTGGTACAAATTACTAAGCCAGAAGATTCTATGCAAGCTTTGGAGGATCTTACTGGTCATGCAGAGAGAATCCTAGAGCTTCTAGAGCTGCCTTATAGAAAAGTGTTGCTCTGCACCGGCGACATGGGCTTTGGTAGCACTAAGACTTACGATTTAGAAGTCTGGGTGCCATCACAAAATGCTTACAGAGAAATTAGCTCATGCTCTAGCATGGGTGATTTTCAGGCGCGACGCATGCAGGCTAGATTTAAGGCCGGTCAAGGCAAGCCAGAGTTGGTGCACACCTTAAATGGCTCAGGCTTAGCAGTGGGTAGGGCATTGGTTGCTTTGCTTGAAAACAAGCAGCAAGTAGATGGCAGCATTGCCATACCTAAAGCGCTGCAACCCTATTTGGGTGGCTTAGCAGTACTCAAGCCTATTTAAAGTTTGAGCAAATGCATAAGCTCTCATTATTTCTAACCCTTATTTGTGCGGCATTGATTTCTCCAGGGGTTTTAGCGACTGAAAAAACCTATCGATGCGTGGTATTGAGTGATGCTTACATTAAAAGCAATGGAGAGCTAGATATCGTTAAAGATAGCCCCAGAATTGGCCAAGAGTTTGCAGTGGTCAAGAAAACTGGGGAAGTGGTTGGTGATGTGATGGATTCTTTGGGAAAGCCTAAAGTCATCGCATCTGGAAACAGCGGTAACGCTTACAAAGTTATTTGGACGCAAAAGTCTGCAGGTCAGAATGGTGCTTTTGTGGACTATCTCAGCATCGAAGGATTTGCAAAAGACGGTAAGAAGCCTTTTGGATTCTTCTCTGGCGCACTGCTAATGACAGGTGTTTGCGAGTAATAGATCAAATCATTGAGTGGCATTACCCGTTCAGCTGCACACAACGTTATAAAAATACTTCCATCAATATAACGCACTAGTAGTGAGCCCCAGAGCGAACTTCGTCCATTACTGATGTGCCCATCTTCAACGTAGCTCTGAATGCTCTTAATTTTTCCATAATTTCTTTGCGACTTAATTTTTGCGGTCTAATAATTAATGAGCCATCTTTAGATAGGGTTATCTCAACACTATCTCCATCTTTCAATTTGATTTCTTTGACGAAGGCAGTGGGAATGCGTAGCGCCATGCTATTACCCCATTTAGAAATTTTAATTTTCATGAGTTAGTCCTTGAATAGATATGCATAAATGTATGCCTACCTTAACGGAACTCATCCAGCTTGCCTAGCTCAAACTTTAGCCACTATCGCCCGCATGGCTTAATGTATCGATGGCTATAATGATTTATCGGTTAGGAGAGGTGGCAGAGTGGTCGAATGTACCTGACTCGAAATCAGGCGTAGGGTCAAACCTACCGAGGGTTCGAATCCCTCCCTCTCCGCCAGGCAATTAAATAGCCTTAAACCCCCTAAAAATGGGGGTTTAAGGGCTGTCATATAACCGTAATATTCCCATCGTATTGTTCTTATATCGCGCCGTTGCGCACATTTAATGTAAGGACTGACCAAATGAAATCTTTTCTAAAAAAAGCCCTAGTAATAGGTGCAATTTCACTTGCTCCAGCCGCATTTGCAGCGGATATGACTGGTGCCGGCGCAACTTTTCCGTACCCAATTTATGCAAAATGGGCAGAGGCTTACAAGGCTAAAACTGGCTCAAATATGAATTACCAGTCCATTGGATCTTCTGGCGGCATCAAGCAAATTAAAGCTAAAACAGTTGATTTTGGCGCTACTGATAACCCAGTTAAATTTGATGACTTAGAAAAAGATGGTTTAGTCCAGTTCCCTGCGATTATTGGCGGCGTAGTGCCAGTAATTAACGTAGAGGGTGTTAAGCCATACGAGTTGAAATTATCTCCAGATACCTTATCCGATATTTTTCAGGGCGTTATTACAAACTGGAACGATAAGCGAATTGTGTTGAACAACCCTGGTATGAAGATGCCTGATTTGCCAATTACCGTTGTGCATCGTGCCGATGGTTCTGGAACTACAGCTATTTTTACAAACTACTTAGCTAAGGTTAGCCAAAACTGGAAAGATGCTGTTGGTGAGGGTGCCGCAGTTAAATGGCCTGCAGCCTCATCTGTTGGCGGTAAGGGCAATGAAGGTGTTGCTGCAAACGTGTCGCGCGTTAAGGGTGCAATTGGTTACGTTGAATATGCATACGCTAAGAAAAATAAAATGACTAGCGTTTCTTTGAAAAATAAAGACGGTCAATTTGTTCAGCCTGACGACGTTACTTTTGCCGCAGCTGCTGCTGGCACAGATTGGTCTAAGATACCTGGCATGGGCACCTTTATTACTAATGCCCCTGGTGCTAAATCATGGCCTATCACTGGCGCTTCTTTTATCTTGGTTTACAAGAATCCAGAAAATAAAGCAAATGCAGCTGAAGTATTAAAGTTCTTCGACTTTGCTTTCAAGGATGGCAAGAAAATGGCCGAAGAATTGGATTACGTGCCAATGCCTGATGTGACTACTGATTTCATCCGCAAGAATGTATTTACAAAGGTAGTAACCAAGTAAGATTTGATAGTTAGCGATCTTTAATCTATCTTAAAAAACAGCTCCGCCTTGGGTGGGGCTGTTTCAATATATGAATAAGCGTAACTTATGAAAGAAACTACTCAGTCCCCCTCAGCGCCAACGCCTCAAGCACTTCGCATTGCTAAGGTGCAACGCGTTCAGGACTTTCTGTTTCATAGAATTACCCAATTTTTTGCGTTATCGGTCTTGCTTGCACTGGTTGGAATCATGATTTCTTTGGTGATTAATGCATGGCCTGCTTTAAGCACATTTGGTCCGGGATTTTTCTTCACCCAAGAGTGGGATATTGTGAATGGGGAGTTTGGTGGCCTTATTGCAATCTATGGAACCTTGGTAACTTCATTGATAGCATTGCTTATTGCCGTACCCTTAAGTTTTGGTATTGCAGTATTTTTAACTGAGTTATGCCCAAGTGCATTGCGTAGGCCTCTGGGTACAGCGGTAGAGTTGCTTGCAGCAGTTCCATCCATCATCTATGGGATGTTTGGACTCTTCATATTTGCGCCATTATTTGCTGATTATATTCAACCCGCATTAGCTAGCACGCTTGGGAAGATACCGGGATTAGGTATTTTGTTTTCCGGTGCATTTAATGGTATCGGCATTTTGTGTGCAGGTCTGATTTTGGCAATGATGATTCTTCCATTTATCGCCTCTGTGATGCGTGATGTGTTTGAGATTGTGCCGCCGGTTTTAAAAGAATCTGCATACGGGATTGGCTGTACAACCTGGGAGGTTGTTAAGAATGTCGTTCTGCCATATACCAAGGCAGGGGTAATTGGCGGCGTAATGCTGGGTTTAGGTAGAGCGCTTGGTGAAACTATGGCCGTTACTTTTGTTATTGGCAATGCTCATCGCCTATCTCCATCCTTATTTGCACCTGGCACTTCAATTGCATCAACACTTGCTAATGAATTTGGAGAAGCCGAGATTGGTAACCATCTCTCCTCTTTATTTGCTTTGGGTTTAGCGCTTTTCATTATCACCTTTGTTGTGCTGGCATGTGCAAAGTGGATGTTAAGTAATATGGAGAAGAAGCAGGGATTAAAGACATGAATAATATCTCCAACATTGATCAAGCCATTTTTGCAAGGCGTAAGCGAGCAAATAAGATTGGCTTAATGCTCTCCACTGGTGCTATGGCATTGGGGATGATCTTTTTGCTATGGATACTGAGTGTTTTGGTTTTTAAGGGCTTCTCTGCCCTTGACTTAAATTTATTTACGCAAAGCACGCCTGCCCCTGGTTCTGATGGCGGTGGTCTGGCAAATGCTATTGTGGGCAGCTTGATGTTGATCGGTTGCTGTACTCTCATAAGTACCCCAGTAGGCGTGTTGGCTGGTTTATATCTTTCTGAGTACGGAGACCGCAGTAAAGTTGCTGCAATAACCCGCTTTGTAACTGACATTATGTTGTCAGCCCCTTCGATTGTTATTGGCCTATTTGTATATGCTTTCGTAGTTGCTCAGGTCAGACACTTTTCTGGTTGGGCCGGCACAATTGCTCTAGCCTTAATTGCTATCCCTGTAGTAGTGAGAACTACAGAAAATATGTTGCGATTGGTTCCAGGAAGCTTGCGTGAAGCAGCTTATGCACTCGGCACACCAAAATGGAAAGTTGCTTTCATGATTACCCTTCGCGCAGCCCAAAGCGGTGTGATTACAGGTATCTTGCTTGCGCTGGCTCGAATCAGCGGTGAGACTGCACCTTTACTCTTTACAGCACTGAATAATCAATTCTTTTCGACGAATATGAATGCGCCAATGGCGAATTTGCCGGTAGTGATTTTCCAGTTCGCCATGAGTCCCTATGACAACTGGGTTGAGCTGGCTTGGGGTGGCGCCTTACTGATTACATTTGCAGTGCTTGGGTTAAATATCCTTGCTCGCGTGGTATTCCGAGACAAGGTACAGGGATGATGAGTAATATGAGAACAATGTTTGACTTAAATCAGGTTGATGGTCAAGGGGGTGTAGTGGATACAGCAAATCAAGAGTCGCAACAAGCGGCTATTAATGCGATTGAAGTGCGTAATCTGAATTTTTACTATGGCGCATTCCAGGGCCTAAAGAAGATCAATTTAGATATTGAACAGGGCAAGGTTACAGCATTTATCGGGCCATCAGGCTGCGGTAAATCAACGCTTCTGAGAACCTTAAATCGTATGTATGACCTATATCCAGGTCAGCGTGCTGAGGGGGAGATTAACTTCTACGGACAAAACATTCTTGAACCGGGCCAAGATTTGAATTTGCTTCGCTCAAGAATTGGTATGGTTTTTCAGAAGCCAACACCATTCCCAATGTCGATCTATGAAAATATTGCCTTTGGTGTGCGACTTTATGAAAAACTTTCTCGCTCTGAAATGGATGAGCGCGTAGAGTGGGCACTAAACAAAGCGGCTTTGTGGAATGAGGTTAAGGACAAGCTAAATCAGAGCGGTTTATCTCTTTCTGGTGGTCAGCAGCAGCGTTTATGTATTGCTCGTGGGGTAGCAGTAAAGCCCTCAGTAATTTTGTTGGATGAGCCAACTTCTGCTTTGGACCCCATTTCAACCGGTAAGGTGGAAGAGTTGATTCATGAGCTTAAGAATGATTACACCATTGCCATTGTGACTCACAATATGCAACAAGCAGCGCGCGTATCGGATTACACAGCCTATATGTATTTAGGTAGCTTGATTGAGTACGGCAAAACAGACGAAATATTTATTAAGCCCAAGCGTAAAGAAACAGAGGATTACATTACAGGCCGCTTCGGTTAATTGGAGACACACATGCCAGATAAACACCTATCATCACAATTTGACGCAGATCTTAATTCGCTCTCAAGCCGCTTGCTTGAAATGGGCGGGTTAGTGGAGTCACAAATTGCCACAGCCATGCGCGCTTTTACGCAAATGGATGCTGAAACCTGCAATGTTGTGATCGAAAATGAAAAGTTAGTCAACGATCTCGAAATCCAGATCGACTTAGCCTGTACAGAATTGATTGCACGTAGACAGCCTACTGCACGTGATTTACGTCTCGTAATGGCGGTATCTAAAGCGATTACCAATTTAGAGCGTGCGGGTGATGAGGCTGAGCGCGTTGCTAAGCGTACTAAACGTTTAATTGAGTCTGGCTTGCCACACAACATTAACGTTGCTGAGATTAGATTGTCTGGTCAGATGGCCATCTCTTTATTGCGACGTAGTCTTGATGCTTTTGCTCGTCTGGATACTATTGCAGCGGCTGAAGTGGTGCAAGAGGATCGTCAGATTGATGAGGAATTCAGAGGCTTTGTTCGTAAACTTATCACTTACATGTCTGAAGATCCTCATATGATTAGTACTGGGTTGGATATGTTGACTATTGCTAAAGCAATTGAGCGTATTGGTGATCACGCAAAAAATATTGCAGAGTTTGTTATCTATATTGCCAAGGGATCTGATGTTCGTCATATTCCTCATGAAGATTTAGTACGCGAAGCTAATAGACAATAATTAGGATCTCGAATAATGACTCACCGCATACTCATAGTTGAGGATGAGCCATCAATTGCAGAATTGATTGCGATTAATCTGTCACATGCTGGATATGAAGTAGAAAAAGCAATGCAAACAGAGCTTGCTCTGGCGATGATGAAAGATCAATTGCCTAGTCTGATTATTTTGGATTGGATGATGCCAGGAAAGTCTGGAGTGCAGTTTGCTAAAGAGCTTCGTGCAAATGACCGTACTAAAAGCTTGCCTATTTTGATGCTCACAGCAAAAAGCGAAGAATCAGATAAGGTTCTTGGGCTGGATTCTGGCGCAGATGATTATGTGACGAAGCCATTTTCTCCCAAAGAGCTGGTGGCAAGGGTCAGGGCAATACTCAGAAGGCAGACGCCTATTGAAGATACAGGCCCGTTGACTGTTGGTCCGTTAAAGTTAGACCCAAGCTCTCACCGTGTATTGGCAGTCTGGCCAAATCAGGAACCTAAACCAATTGCTTTGGGTCCTACGGAGTTCCGTTTGCTGCAATTTTTTATGGCTAACCCTGAGAGGGTTCACTCCCGTGGCAGTTTATTAGACAAGGTCTGGGGTAGTGAAGTCTATATTGAAGAAAGAACGGTTGACGTTCATATCAAACGCTTAAGGGCTGCTCTGGTGCCATTTGATTGCGACCGCTATGTAGAGACAGTCAGAGGTAGCGGCTACCGTATTACTAAGACCCCAACGGAAACTTAAGGCTTTTTAAGCATTTTTCTAGAAATTTCTAGAGGCCTTTAGAGATGCTCTAATATTGCAGCATGCTCTCCGTTTTAACCCGTTTCTTTGTCATCATTTGTGTCGCTTTTATTGCGGCATTTATCACATTGTCCTTCTGGGGTGCAGAGTGGGCTATTGCGGCTGGGGTTGCAGTACTCTCTATACCGCTTGTATATGCGTACATCAATTTAGCGCGCCTGAGAAAATACATTCTTGCAGACTCTGTCGAGAACATGCCGTTGCCAAGTGGTTTTTGGGAAGAAGTATTTTTTAGACTTCAGCGACTCGTCAGGAACCTAAAACAGCGTATACGTAGCATTGAACAGCAACACGATCATTTTATTGAGGCATTTCAAGCCTCACCTAATGGCATCGTCATGCTTGATGAAAGCGATCAAATTGAGTGGTGTAACAGCATCGCCGAAAGATTCTTTGGATTGATCTTTAAGCGCGATGTGATGCAGCGTGTAAATTTTCTAATTAGACGCCCTGAATTCATACAGTATTTGAATAAACGTAATTTTGAAGAGCCTCTCTTGATGGAGCGTATGGGCCCAGACGGCAGCTTGAGTTTGATGCTGCAAGCTTTCCCATTTGGTCAAAAACGCCATCTCCTTCTCGTGCAGGACGTTACTGACTTGCAAAAAGCAGATGCCATGCGGCGTGATTTCGTAGCCAATGTTTCGCATGAAATGCGTACGCCAATCACCGTCTTAATGGGCTTTCTGGAAACAGTTCAATCTTTGGAGCTTAAAAAGGATCAGCAGGACCAGTACCTAGACATGATGATGTCACAAGCCCAAAGAATGAAGAGCTTGGTTGAGGATCTATTGACCTTAGCTAATCTCGAGTCAAATGCATTGCCAGCTACAAATACTGTGGTGAAGATCGAAACTTTGATGGCGCTCATTAAAAATGACGCTGAAGCACTCTCACAAGGAAAGCATTCATTAAGTTTTGATGTGAAATCATCGCAAAACTTATTGGGCGATGAAAGAGAGATCCTTTCCGCCTTCAGCAATTTGGTATCAAATGCAATTCGTTATACCCCAGATGTGGGGGCAATTTCGGTGGAGTGGAAAGTTAACGAACAAGGACAGGGTGAATTTTCGGTAACGGATACTGGCCCAGGCATTGCATCTGAGCATCTTTCAAGGCTAACGGAACGCTTTTATCGTGTAGACCGGAGTAGGTCAAGAGATACCGGTGGAACTGGTCTAGGGCTGGCTATTGTGAAGCATATTGCTAACCGCCATCAGGCTCAGTTAGTGATTGAAAGTACTCCGGGTAGGGGTAGTAAATTTATGCTCCGCTTCCCAAAAGAGCGTGTCGCAGCTTAAATCTCACTCTTTCTTTTTCTTTTTCTTCTTTTTAGATTCCTTAGGCAGTTTGTCGGCTTTGCCGTTGGCATAAAGACACCAAACCTTGATCTCTTCCAGTAGTTCAACAAGATCTATGTGTGGAAGATTTTTTAGGTCAGCCAATCCAATGCTGCCAGACTCTTGCAGTTGCTTAACTGCATCTTCGTATTGATATTTACTCATGACTATTCAATCTAGGGATTAACTTAGATCCAATCCTAGCAAAGTAATGTGACAAAACTGTCATTTTTGATTCTTAGGTTATATCTTCAATCCCTATTTTTTTATGATGTGGCCGCCAATATTAATAAAACTGCCATAAATTAAGATTACGATCTTCTTTATATTTTTATAAGGAGTAATGAGCGAATGACTGAGAATCTCGTTAAATACCTTCCTTTAGCTCTCAGAGTGGGAGTGAGTAGTAAGCCAATACCTCATGAGGCTGTACTAATACCAGTTAAACACGCCGAAATCAAAAGTTTGCCCAACGATTGGTTGAGGTCCATCGGTAAATTACGATGATTAAATTTGGACACCATGGAATTTATTCACAACATTAATTTTGGTTCATTAGCTGATACAGCAATTAGTCTTTTCGCAGCCTTTCTTCTTGGTGGTTTAATTGGTCTAGAGCGCCAGTATCGTCAACGAACAGCAGGATTAAGAACCAATATTTTGGTTGCATTGGGCGCAGCAATTTTTGTGGACGCTGCAAATCGCTTAACAGGTCATGATGGTGCTGTACACGTCATGGCTTACGTTGTCTCTGGAATTGGATTTTTAGGTGCCGGTGTCATTATGCGTGAGGAGGGTAGTGTAAGGGGTATCAATACTGCCGCTACTTTGTGGGCATCAGGTGCGGTTGGTGCATGTGCTGGTGCTGATTTAATTCTTGAAGCAAGCCTTGCTACGGCTTTTATTATTGCTGCTAATACTTTGCTGCGCCCTATAGTGGGTTTAATAAATGGGCAGCCGCTGGATACTGATTCTGTTGAGGTAACTAATTCTGTTTACATCATCACACCTAAGCATGCTCAAAAACTTGTTTTAAGACAATTCATAAAGACCCTTGAAGATGCGGGGTATCAAACACAAGATATTGAAGTGCATCAATTTGGGGATGACGATGTTGAAATTCAGGCGGTATTGACTACATCTGCTGTTGATGGCAGTAAGATGGATCAACTTATTGAAAAAATTGCCAATCAAGATTTTGTAAATCAAGCATTCTGGAGTCCCAGTACAACTGATTGAGTAGCAATCTTCACTGACATAGTAGTGTCATATTCCTAGTTCAGAATTAGGCTGTGAATAAGACCATCCAATACCCGCAAGCCATTGTTACTTGCCCCCATTGTCAGAACTCTGAGATCGTTAGCTCGGACGAAGGTTCTCAGCATTTTTATCGCTGCGGTTCTTGCAGTGCAATTTTGAAGCCGAAGTCTGGAGATTGTTGCATTTTGTGTAGCTTTGGCAATCGAGATTGCTTTAGCTCTGAGCAGAACTTAGCCGCCTAAAATTCCTTTGCTCCCCAGCCAGATAGGCTTGGTATTGATTTCATCAATATGTCATGGTTTGTACATAAAATAGACATAATTGATGCAGCATTCCATTTTTGGGGAACATTTTGGCCAGCAATCCCGTAGATCCTTTAGCAATATCTGCAGACCTCGTAGCTGCGGTTGATTTAGGCTCTAATAGTTTTCGCATGCTAGTGGCCCAAGTTGTCAATACGCCCTCAGGAACTCAGCTACGTCCTATAGATACCTTACGCGAGACAGTTCGTTTGGCTGCTGGACTGACGGAAAATAAATTGCTTGGTAATGATGCCTATCAACGGGGCTTAATTGCTATTAGACGTTTTGGTGAACGCATTCGTGGATTTGATCCTGCAAATGTTCGCGCGGTTGCTACCAATACATTGCGTGTTGCTAAAAATGCCCAGCAGTTTGTTGAGGATGCGCAAGAGGCTTTAGGTTTTCCAATTGAAGTGATTGCTGGCGTAGAAGAGGCGCGTCTTATTTATATTGGGGCGGCGCATGAAGTGCAGGCTATTCAAGGTAATAGGCTTGTCATTGATATTGGTGGCGGTTCTACTGAATTCATTATTGGCAAAGGTTACGAGCCAAGGTTGATGGAAAGTCTTTATATAGGCTGCGTATCACATAGTTTGCGTTTTTTCCCTAAAGGAAATATTGATGCTCATGCTTTTAAAGAGGCTGAGCTAGCTGCCCGCCGTGAAATACAGGTGATCTCCGGAGCTTATTTAAAAAGTGGATGGAAACAAGTCATCGGCTCCTCTGGCACTGCTAGAGCACTGGCTGAATTGATTGCTAGCAATAATTTCAATGGGCACAGTGATGGATTAACGATGGGGCGCGTCAATGGAGCAAGTGGCCTCATTACCCGTGAGGGCTTAAAGAACCTCAAAAAGCAACTGCTCAAGTACGAGCATGTTAATCAGGTTGAATTGATTGGTCTCAAAGATGATAGAAGGGCCGTATGGCCTGGAGGCTTAGCAATTATGCTGGCAGCATTCGATGAATTGGGTATTGAAGAAATGGAAGTGACTGACGCCGCATTGCGTAGCGGCGTTCTTTATGACTTACTTGGTCGATCTCAGCATCACGATATGCGCTATGTCACCGTAGAGCAATTCATGCAACGTTATGCCGTGGATCGTGAGCAGGCTGATAGGGTGGGTAAATTGGCAGCAGATTTTTTACAACAACTGCCCAAGCCTGAATCAGAGAGTAGGGCAGATAACGTCGCATTATTGCAGTGGGCTGCTAACCTTCATGAAATTGGTTTATCTATTTCCCATAATGGCTATCACAAGCATTCGGCTTATATTGCTGGAAACGCTGATATGCCCGGATTTTCCAAGAATGACCAGGCAAGACTTGCTGCTTTATTGATTGGCCATACCGGTAAACTTGGTAAGTTAGCCAATAATCACGGCTTTGAAGACTGGCGCATGCTCTTTTGTTTGAGGCTTGCTCAAGTTCTTTGTCGCGGCCGAAATGACACTAGCATTCCAAAGGTAAGGGTATCGGAGCATGACGGCTCATATTTAGTGAGTCTATCAAAAGAATGGGCTGCCGAACACCCTTTGACAGAATTTAGTCTTTTAAAAGAGGCCGCAGAGTGGGAAAGAGTTGGCCGCTCTTATCAAGTCAGCTTTAAGTAACTCAAGCTAAATACAAAAAGCCACCTCATTCAGAAGTGGCTTTTTACTAAGAAATTCATTCCTTAAAGCTAGAGACCTAAGAAATGCTTTGCGTAACGCGGATTAATTTCAGACAGTCTCAGCATTGTTAATAGATCAGCAGTATTAAAGTCTGGATCCCAAGCAGGGGCACTACAAATTTTGGCTCCGAGCTTGAGGTAACCCTTAATCAAGGGTGGAGGCTGTACATCCAAGCCACCATTAAGCTTATCCAAAGGCAATGGCAAGCGTGGGAAGGCGTGGAACTCTGTCGGCGCCATTTGATCATTGCCGAGTGAGTTATAAAGGCTCGCTGCAAAGTGTCCGCCATCAGCCATGGGGATGCTGGCGCAACCCAGCATGATTTCATAGCCATTCTTTTGCATGTACTGCGCCAGGCCGCTCCAAAGAGCCATGATCACTGCGCCTGAGCGATAGTCTTGATGAACGCAAGATCTGCCTAATTCAACTAATTTAGGGCGCAGATGGTCAAGGCGAGATAAGTCAAATTCAGAATCAGAGTAGAGGCGACCAATTTCTTGAGCCTTGTGCGGGGGAAGTACACGGTAGGTGCCTACGACCTTTAGACTGTCCTGATCACGAATTAATAGATGGTCGCAATAGGCATCGAATTCATCAACATCGAGACCTTCTGCATTCATCGGTAGCATCGCTCCCATCTCTTCGGCAAAAACTTTATATCGCAATCTCTGGGCTTCTTTAATTTCACCAGGGGTGCTTGCCCAAATGACCTGAAAAGCCGGTTTTTTGGGTTTATCAATTTGAGTAGCAGGAGTTATTTCTACTTCCCTAAGCTCAGCCCTTGTTTTAGTAACAAACTTTTTCCCAAAAAGCTTCTTGGCTAATTTTTTAGAGAGCTTTTGAAGGGTATTTGTCTTTTTCTTCCTGAGCGCTTTGACTTTCTTTGGGGCAAAAATTTCAAATGAGCCGATTGGATTGGGGATATCAGACATGGATGGCCTTAATAATTAAATAGTTGGGTAGATGCTCATTTAGAGACTTAGAATCAAAGGGGTGCAGACTGCGGCCCAAAGTAGCGTTGCCACAACAAGGGCAAGCATGACAGCGGCACTACCAAAATCTTTTGCGCGCTTGGAAAGATCATGGTGCTCAAAAGAAATTCGATCTATCGCCGCCTCTACGCTGGAATTCAGTAGTTCAATGACGAGCACCATTACAAGAGAAGAGACTAGAAGTGACTTTTCTAAAAGCGATATTGGTAATGCAAATGCAATAGGCGTCAGTAATACAAGCAGGGTAAGCTCTTGTCGAAAGGCGCTTTCCTCTCGGAAGGCGTATACCAATCCGCACCATGAGTTCTTAGCAGCATGCCATGCTCTAGCAAGACCTCGGTTGCCTTTGTGTGGATTTTGGTCAACGTGGTAAGGGAAGTTCACAAATAACTTTCTTTAAGCTAATGCAGTGACGTGAACTTCTGGCGTTGGTACAGGCTTCAGATGCTGTGCAAATTGTTCGGAAGCCGCACGCCATGAAAATTTCTCAGCATGGGCACGTGCTACCTCACGTGGAATCTTGAGTGCCTGCATGCAAGCCTCTCGTAGATCTTCATTCATTGCACCTGAATTTGAATTTCCTAGTACATCAATAGGACCCGTGACTGGATACGCTGCCACAGGCGTACCGCATGCCATTGCTTCTAATAAAACTAGACCAAACGTGTCGGTCTTACTTGGAAATACAAATACATCTGCAGCTGCATACACTTTTGCCAGCTCATGTTGTTGTAATACGCCCAGATAGTTCACTTCTGGATATTTTTCTTTTATTCCAGCAAGAGCTGGACCGTCTCCTACCACCCACTTTGAACCTGGCAAATCAATTTCTAAAAATGCATTGATATTTTTTTCAACAGCTACACGCCCTACATATAAGAAGATAGGGTGAGCAGTATTAAGTGCCTTTGAATCCTGCATCTTAAAAGTGTCGAGATCTACACCCCTTGACCACAGGACGACATTCTTGAGGCCAAATTTTTCTAGATCGTCCTTAACCACAATGGTTGGCGCCATGACTGCCATAGATGGACCATGAAACCAACGAATAAATGCATAGGTAATGCTTAAAGGGATTCCGGTACGTGCCTTGACGTATTCAGGGAAGCGGGTGTGATATGCGGTAGAAAAGGGCAGGCGATTTTTTACTGCATAGGCACGAGCAGATAGCCCTAATGGACCCTCGGTAGCGATATGCATGGCATCAGGTGCAAATTCTTTAATTCGACGCGCCACCTCTTTTCCTGGGAAGAGGGATAAGGCGATATCAGGATAGGTTGGGCATGGGATCGATTTAAAACCAGTAGGGGTAATCATTTCCACTTCGTGACCCATGGCAACTAATTCTGAGCGGGTTTGCTTAAGAGTGCGGACAACGCCGTTCACTTGCGGATCCCATGCATCGGTAATGATCATAATTTTCATAGCGCAACCTCTTTAATAAGTGATTCAATAGCAGGTGGAAGGGAGGCTAGTGAAGCTTCAACGGGCTCACCCTTGATATGTGTCCAGTGAATGATTTTGAGTTCACCAGTTTGTGTTTCAACCAGGGCGGTGAGGCTTTCGACCCAATCACCATCGTTGCAGTACAACAAGCCATCGATCTCACGGATTTCTGCCTTGTGAATATGTCCGCAAACAACGCCATCACAGCCTCTCAGGCGTGCTTCTCTGGCCATAATGTGCTCAAAATCTGCGATATAGCTAACTGCGTTTTTTACCTGGTGCTTGAGGTATTGAGATAGAGACCAATACTGCAAGCCCATCTTGGCGCGGAGCATATTGAAGTAGCGGTTGATATAAAGAATGAACGAATACATGGTGTCGCCAACATAGGCGAGCCACTTGGCGTATTGCATCACTCCATCAAATTGATCGCCATGAGTTACCCATAGTTTTCTGCCATCGACCGTTGTATGGATTACCTCCTCCACTACCTTGACATCACCAAACGAAAGCCCAAAAAATTGTCTGGCACTTTCATCATGATTGCCGGGGACATAGATAACTTCACTGCCTTTACGAGCCTTACGCAGGAGTTTTTGTACTACGTCATTGTGTGATTGGGGCCAGTAGAATGACTTCTTAAGTCTCCAGCCATCAATAATGTCGCCTACTAGATAGAATTTTTCTGCTTCATTGTGTTTTAAGAAATCTAGAAGGTAGTTTGCCTGACACCCTGATGTTCCCAGGTGTACATCTGAAATCCAGATAGCTTTGTAATGCATCATGAAACAGTATTAAGCCAATGGAGTGTGAAAGCAGCATGACAGTTCTGAGGCAGTTTTGTGACGATGCAATTATTTTTGGAATTTGATTTATATTGCTAATCCATATGAGCAAGATACATTCCTCAAATCCATCGCGAAATACATCGGTAGCTTGGTGTTGGGTTCTGGTATGGGCTCACGTAATTGCCGGATTGGCCACTTTATCTTTTCAGTTTCCTTTTGCAGATCAAAAAAGGAAAAATCAACTGATCCAGGCTTGGTCAAAAAGATTGCTCATTATCTTTGGCATCGAGCTAAGACTAAAGAATCAATCCATTCTTCCTGAAACACCATTTTTATTAGCGTCAAATCACATCTCATGGATGGATATCCATGCAATTAATGCCTTTAAGCCTATCCGGTTCGTAGCAAAATCTGATGTAGAGGGTTGGCCTATATTTGGATGGATGGCAAAGCAATTGGGTACTGTGTTTATTAAACGAGACAATGCTCGCCATGGGAAGAAGGTTGCAGAGGATGTAAGCAGGGTTCTTGCATCTCATTCTGTCTGCATCTTTCCGGAGGGCACTTCCACAATAGGGGTGAGTGTTTTGCCATTTAAGCCGAATCTATTTGAATCGGCAGTGATTACTAATGCACCCGTCTATTCCTTGGCGATTGCCTATTTTTCGTCGGTGACTGGTGAGAGAAGTGAAGCTACTGCCTTCGTTGGTGAAATGGGGCTGCTAGAGTCTATGGCTAAGATATTGAATGATCGTCAATTAATCGTAGAATTAACTTTTTTGCCTCCTTCTGGAGGGCATCCAGAAGCATCTAGAGATCGCAAGTGGCTAGCCTTGCATAGCCAGGAGGCTATTTCCAACTATTTAAACGGCCATCAGCCTTTGATGTAATAAAAGTGTCATCTTTCCTGGCTATAAAGGTATTCTAGGAGTGGAATGAAAATGACATCGAAGCATAAAGAGATGGCCGAGTGGTATCGACGTGCACAAGAAGAAATTCTTGATAGCATGGATGAAGAGCTTGAGATGGAGCTTGATGATGATCGTCTTTCTCCTGATGGCGATAGCAAATCCCAGATTCCACGCAACGTATACTTCCGCGAATTATTTAGGCTGCAGGGCGAGCTAGTAAAACTACAAGACTGGGTAGTGGCCAATAAGCTCAAGGTTGCAGTCCTATTTGAAGGTCGTGATTCAGCAGGCAAGGGCGGAGCTATTAAGCGTATTACCCAGCGCCTTAATCCCCGTGTCTGCAAGGTAGTCGCCTTACCGGCACCCAACGAACGCGAAAAGACGCAGTGGTACTTTCAAAGATATATTTCTCATTTGCCTGCTGGTGGTGAAATCGCTCTTTTCGATCGAAGCTGGTACAACCGTGCTGGTGTGGAGAGGGTGATGGGGTTTTGTAATGATGAAGAATACGAAGAGTTCTTAAGAACAGTTCCAGATCTTGAGCGAATGATGATTAGCTCGGGCATTATCTTAATAAAGTATTGGTTCTCCATCTCTGATGATGAGCAGTACAACCGCTTTATGATGCGTATCCACGATCCGCTGAAGCAGTGGAAATTAAGCCCAATGGATTTAGAGGCAAGAAGGCTATGGGAGGCCTATACCAAGGCCAAAGAAACAATGCTTGAGCGTACGCATATTCCAGAGGCGCCATGGTGGGTGGTTGCCGCCAATGATAAGAAAAAAGCTCGTCTCAACTGCATCACCCATTTACTCAGTCAAATCCCGTATCAGGAAATTGACCATCCTGTCATTACATTACCTAGGCGGGTGCATAACCCAGACTATCTTCGTGGTCCGGTGCCGCAAAAGATGTACGTGCCTGAAGTCTTCTAAAGATTTTATTTCTCGAGTTTAGATAGTTTGCCATCCCACTTAAAGGCAATATCTTTATCTGTCTTCAGTAGTGACTTTTCTTTTCCAGGGTAAGAGACTCTAGAGAGTAAATCTCGAATTAAATTTAAGTGAGCCAGCTTCTTGTCGTTAGCTTTAACTATCGTCCAAGGCGCATCTTTAGAGCTGGTTCTTTCCAGCATTTCATTTCTACACTTACTGTAAGCATTCCAATTTTTCTGCGCTTGCTGATCAATAGGGCTGATCTTCCACTGCTTTAAAGGATCACTTTCCCTATCTTTAAGACGCAAAGCCTGCTCTTTCTTGGAGATATTTAAATAGTATTTCAGGATATTGATTCCTGAGCTAGCTAGGATAGATTCAAAGTCATTTACGGTTTCCATGAAATTAACGTATTGAGCTTTGGTGCAGAAATTCATGACGCGTTCAACGCCGGCACGGTTGTACCAACTGCGGTTGAATAGAACAAACTCACCTTGTTTGGGTAGTTGCGCCACATACCTCTGAAAGTACCACTCCGCAGATTCAATATCTGATGGTTTGCCAAGCGCAACAATACGCGTTTCACGTGGGCTCAGATGTTCTGTGATGGCTTTAATAGTTCCATCTTTGCCTGCTGTATCTCGACCCTCTAATATGACTAGGATCTGATCACCATTTTTGATGAGGCTGTTTTGCAGCTTAACCAACTCAATTTGCAATTTGCGAAGTTCAGAGTCGTAACTAGATTCCTCTAGCTTCACTTTATTTTTGTGACCCATTAACTTGCTTCGCTATTGACTGCTGACTTTTTAGCAGCAGTTCTTTTAGCTGGCGCTTTTTTAGTAGGGGTCTTCTTTGCTGCGACTTTCTTTACTGCAGCCTTTTTAGTAGGTGCTTTTTTGGCTGCCGCTGATTTCTTGACAGGAGTCTTTTTATCAACAACCTTTTTCTCCAACTTATCCAAAGCTTTTGCTAGCTTATCGATGAGTTTTTCTCTATCGGACTCTAGTTTATCGAGCTTTTTTAAAAGTTGCTTCACTAGTTTCTTTTGGCTCATATTTTTCCTGTAATTATTTATGGACTTATTAGTAAATCTTCACTATTAGGTTCATCCTACGTTTTAAATCTATCAATTTCAAGCAAATATGACAGTTTTATGACAGTTCTCTAATCTTTACTTTAGCGTGCCCTAGAATAGGGTTACTTTTAAATCTTTAGGCATTCTTTAAAATGAAACGTCACTACATAGCCTTCCTTCTTGGCCTCCTATTGTCAGCTTGCTCCACCCCTCATAGTGAATTCGGTGTCTATCAACAATCTGATGGAACGATTGGAGTGCATGCACCTAAGACGGCTAAAGAGACTGAAGCTCAGGAAGCGGCTCTTGTGGAGTGCAAGAAGCAGGGCAAAAGAACTGTGACGATTCTAGAAAGCAGAAAAACGGTCAATGACCGTTTTCCCATAACTTATATCTACCTTTGCAGATAGTGGTGGATAGTTAGTCCACCATTAACAGTCGCTTAATTAGCTGAGAAGCCACTTCTTAATCGACTTATTCACACACATAGCATCTAAAGCAAGACCAAAGAACTCGGAACCATTGGTAACCATGCTTTCGATTGCTTCTACTTTGCCTGACTTAATGCCGCGCAAATAGGTTGCAGCACGATAGCGCAAGAAATGCTCTGTTTC
Organism: Polynucleobacter yangtzensis; assembly: GCF_027924165.1. Lineage (NCBI taxonomy): Bacteria > Pseudomonadati > Pseudomonadota > Betaproteobacteria > Burkholderiales > Burkholderiaceae > Polynucleobacter > Polynucleobacter yangtzensis. The sequence continues at coordinate 1,270,972 of NZ_AP026973.1, read as the reverse complement.
GCCTTCTTCGTTCTCAGTTGGGCAGATTTCTAAGCTGCCATAGCGAGTCTCTGGGTTGATGTTCAGAACAGCAAGGCTCAAAGCTCCAACCAATTTCTCGGGAACTGGAATTGGTACATAAGAGTAGAGGGAGATCATCATTTCTTCTTCATCTACTTCAATGATGTGATCAATATCCAATACGTCTTTTTCGGTTAATTCAGTCTCACCAGAGTCGCCACCGCCAAAAGTAGACTCAAACTGCAGCATTGCAGTATTGTTTCCTTTGGAGATCTCAATCATGTCAGGATAGCCAAGCAAGCCTTTCCACCAGTACATCAATGAGAAGGTGCAAGGTTTGACTTCAACCAAACCCTTTTTCGTAGACTTCGCAAAATACAAGCCGTAAAACTCATCATCTTGCTCTAGACCGTATTGATCTACCTTGGGTGCTTTAGATGAAGCTTGTTTTACTACTTTCTTGGCAACTTTTTTTGCTGCTGGCTTTTTAGCTGCAGGTTTCTTTGTCGTTGTTTTCTTAGCTGCTACTTTTTTAGTGGCAGTCTTCTTTGCAGCAACTTTCTTTGCTGCTGGTTTTTTCACTACCTTTTTGACTGTCTTTTTGGCCGCTACTTTTTTAGCAGCAACTTTCTTGACAGCTTTTTTTGCAGGGGCTTTTGTTACCACCTTGGTAGCTACTTTGTTTTTTGCTGGAGACTTCTTTGTAGCCATGGTCTATTACCCTTCTTTTGGTAGTTATTGTGCTTAATGCACTAGCTGATATTACTGCAATTTCAATAGGGAATTCGCCTTTCCTATATGGGGTTTTTCCGGCGGATTACAAGGGGAGGGGTCAAAACAAAAAGATCGCTTTGGGCATTGTTCTTGGAATGCAGGATTGCTAAACTAATCTCAGGCAGTTTTCTATAACCCTTTTATGAAGAGGATCTATGTTTCCTGAATATCGTGAACTCATTACCAAGTTGAAAACGTCAGATCGTCATTTCCTGCATTTATTTGATAAGCACAATAATTTAGATCAGAAGATCCAAAGAATGGAAGCTCATACAGAGCCAAGTACCCAAGAAGAGATTGAGATTTTGAAGAAAGAAAAGCTTTTGCTAAAGGACCAGATTTACGCGGTCCTTAAAAAGGCGAGCGCTTAAGTTAATTCAGATGGAAAGCCTAGATTGATACTGAATCTAGGCTTTTTTCAAGAAGCAGGCTTTGAGGAGCATATTGCCAGTCTCTGTTTTGCAATCCACCTCGTGGTCTCCAGAGACCAAGCGAATGCCTTTGATTTTGGTGCCAACCTTGAGAGTTGTAGATGAACCCTTAACCTTTAAATCTTTAATGAGGGTTACCGTATCGCCATCCGTCAATAGATTGCCATTGGCGTCTTTGACGATCAATCCCGCCTCTATTTCTTCTGCAGCTGCAGCTATAGGCCATTCATGGCCGCATTGGGCGCAAACATAATTCTCCCCATCGGGGTAAGTCATATCTTCCTGGCAAGCAGGACACTTCGGTAAGTTATCTGTACTCATGGGTATATTTTAGTCCAGGGGTGGTTGGCGACATCTAATTACCAGGTATCGCTTTAGAATGGTTGGGTGAATAAAGTCCTGAAGATTTCTTTAATTGCTTTTATAGCTTGTCTTGCTACGGCGGGACTTGGCGCATGGTATGCGGCTTCTTTTATTAATCCGACGCAATTAACTAAGCTCCTTAGTTCATCGGTCAAGGATGCTACAGGTCGGGAACTCAAGATTACTGGACCAGTTAGCCTCAATCTTTTCCCATCCATTAGTGTGAAGGCCGAACAGGTTTCTTTGACTAATGCCTCTTGGGCAAGCAACCCCAACATGCTGGCACTCAAGCAAATTGAGTTAGATATTAGGTTGTTCCCGCTGCTCAAGGGTAGTGTTGAAATTAGCAGAATAGGTATAACCGGCTTAGAAGCCAATCTGCAAACCAATAAGAGTGGTGAGGGTAATTGGAATTTGACGCCGCCAGTCTTGACTAACAATGGTTCAGTAACCCAAACCCCAAGCGATACAGCAAGCAACGATTCTGCAGATAGCACATTTGTTTCTATTAAGACGCTGGACATTGTTGATGCCATCATCCGCCATCAAGACGGCAATCAGGCTGCAAAAGTCATTCATCTTCCTAAGCTATCTTTGGGCAGCAGAGAAGGAAGATCGTCGATTCTGCTGGATGTAGAGTATGAAAAATATAAGCTCAACCTTAAAGGAACAACAGGCTCCTTGCGCAATGCTTACTTTGCCTGGAATCAGTCTCCAGTAAACATGAATCTGGATTTGGATCTCACCTTAAATGGGAAAACGCTTGCTATTAAGGGTGACATTGACAAGAAGCCCCAGGTTTTACCAACATTTAATATTCAGTTAAATTCCAAATCCTTTGATTTGGCTCCATTGGCTGGGTCTGCCGCCATTGCTAGCAAGGCTGGAAGCACTTCTCCTGCAGCCCCACATAAACCTCAAGGTAATTATTTCTTCTCAGATGAGAAATTGCCTTTCGATTTACTGCCCCTGGCAGATGGAGTCATTAGCGTCAACATTGCTGAGTTGGGTATTCCAGGGCAAGCTCCATTCGCAAACTTTAAAACAACGCTGCAATTTAAGAAAAACAATATTGATGCAAATGATTTAAGTTTCAATATTGGAAAGGGAAGTGCGCAGGCACAAATTTCTGTTGCTGGTTTTGATGGGCCAGCTCCAAAAGTAGCTATCAAGGGGCTTGCTAAAAACTTTAGCTTGGAGCAGATAGTTGCAAGTGCTGATTCAAGCGCTAAAGTTTCTGGGGGCGCCACTCACATAGCTTGGAACCTTCAGGGTAGCGGCGCAAGCCTACATCAATTGGTCAGTCGCGCTAATGGCGCAATCCAAATTTCAGTTGGGCAGGGAAAATTAGATTCGAAGTTTATTAATAAGGGCGGGGACTTTGTTGTTTCAGTTTTTGATGCAATCAATCCAATGCGAAAAAAAACGAATCAAACTATTTTGGAATGTGCCGTTGCTTATTTGCCCATAAATAACGGCATGATTAATATTCGAGATTCAGTTGGCGCGGAAACAGACCGCTTGGACATTACGCTATCAGGATCAGTTAACCTCGCTAATGAAGCGTTGAATATCAGCATTAATCCAAGAGAAAAATCTGGCCTTACAACTGGCTTGGATCTTGGGGGCTTGGTAAAGATTGAAGGCACCCTGCAAAATCCAAAAGCGGGGGTCAACAAAGAAGGGGTGGTAAATAGTGCCGTCTCGATTGGACTAGGCTTTTTGACTGGCGGTATTAGTATTGCTGCCGAGAATGCTAAATCTTTGGCGACCAAGTCGCAGCCTTGTAAAACGGCGCTGCATTCTTGGTCGGATATCTATTCAGCGAGCAAATAAGAGAAACGAAGCTCGGGATATTTCTTAGAAAACTAAGCCACTAACAAAGAGGCTGAATAAAGAAATAAAGATGCTGGCAAAAAACGCAGTCCAGAAGCTGGAAATCGTAAAGCCGCTCACTACTGCAGAGACAAGCATCAACACTAAAGCATTAATCACGAGCAGGAAGAGGCCCATCGTGACTACGGTTAGCGGAAGTGTGAAAAGAATCAACAATGGCTTAACAATTGCGTTCGCAAAACCCAGAAGCAGAGCGGCAATGATTAAAGAGCCACCATCTGCAAAGCGTAAGCCACTAAAAATGTAGCTAGCAACCCAAAGGGATAAAGAAGTTAAGCCCCACTGGACTAAAAATAGCGTTAAGTTGCTCACGGAGGATTCCTTTGCCGATGTTGTAAGGGTGTTTGTGCCTAATAGCTATATTAGCAGTTGATTAATAGTGCGGAGGAATTTCATCTTTCAAGCTACCACCTCCGCCACCACCACTGCTAGCCTGCTCTTTGATGGCTTTGAGTTCGCGATACAGAAATTCAATTTGCTGCTGTTGTTTATAAACTGTCTCATTGAGTTTCTCGATGAGATCTTCGGTAAAGCTCAGTTTGATTTCGAGATTGGTGATGCGTTCTTCGGACATGTGTATGTGACTTTCTTATTCGGAGATGAGTTCAAAGCGACCATCTTCCATTTCTGTTTTAGGTCTAATCCAGAAATCATGAGATTGCATTGATTCATAAACATAAGCAGGCTCGAGGGTAGCCTCTACATTGGCAAGAAAGACAACCCTATAAAAGCCACCGGTCTTGATATGCCTGAGTTTGCTACCTGGTTTAAATAGGCCATCATCGGGGTCAGCCATTTTTGGTTTGCTCATGTAAATAATGCACTTTCTCGGTATGATCTAGCGATGGCAAATTCCATCCCATACTCCATTCTAGATATATCTCCGATTCGGCAGGGCTTTACTGCCGCTGACGCGCTTCGAAACTCGCTGGATGTGGCACAACACGCTGAAAAATGGGGTTATACCCGCTACTGGGTTGCAGAACATCACAACATGACTGGTAATGCGAGTTCAGCAACTGCGGTTCTCGTTGGCTATATCGCTGGTGGCACTAAGCACATTCGTGTGGGTTCTGGTGGGGTGATGCTGCCTAATCATGCCCCGCTAGTAATTGCTGAGCAATTTGGCACGCTTGAGTCTTTGTATCCAGGAAGGATTGAACTTGGCTTGGGTAGGGCGCCTGGAACCGACCAAATGACTGCTAGAGCATTGAGACGAGATTTATTGGGCAGCGATGATCGCTTTCCGCAAGACGTTCGAGAGCTTCAGTATTACTTTGGCCCGCTGCAAGAGGGCCAATCGGTTAAAGCGATCCCAGGTATGAATACCAACGTACCCATTTGGATTTTGGGATCCAGTCTGTACGGCGCCCAATTGGCCGCTCACTTCGGCTTGCCCTATGCCTTTGCATCTCATTTTGCGCCTGAGCAGCTACTGGAGGCAATGAAGATTTATCGTGAGCTTTTTAAACCATCGACTCAGCAAGCTAAGCCCTATAGCGCCTTTGTAATGAATGTAGTAGCGGCCGACACTGATGAAGAAGCTCGTCATCTGTTTACTACTTTGCAACAAAATGTTGTGAGGATGCGCAGAAACACCAGGGGTCAGTTGCCACCCCCAATTGCAGGCATGAACGAATTTTGCGAGCCTCATGAGAGGGCTGCCGCAGACCAAGCCTTGCAGGTATCGGTAGTAGGGTCGCTAGAAACTGTGAAGAAGGGAATGCGTCATTGGTTGGATACCACTGGTGCAGATGAAATCATTTGTACGGGGCAAATATTTGATCATCAGGCTCGCCTCAGATCGTTTGAGATCGCCGCTCAGGCAGCGCAAGGCCTATAGAGTGATTGCTGTGTAGTCTGCGGTAATCAGGATCTGCTCTAAAACTGCTTTATTTGCAAATCGAAGCACTTCATTGTCTTTGCTAATAAGGGTGCAGGGCTTTGCGGTAAAGGCAAGATCCAAAAAGACCTGATCATCAGGGTCTTGGCATGCCCAGAGCGACTTCATTAGATCCTTGTCGTCTAGTACTCTTGCTAAACCTTGCCATTGAAGAAAGATCTGCTCTTGCTGTGCTTGGTCTAATGAAAATAATGGGCGCGCAATGACGTCTGCAAATTCTTCTAAGGTCGCTGGTGTTGCCAGAGCATCTATTTTGCCTTCAATGAGCGCTTGCTTTAAGTGCAGCGCTCTAAAGTCATTAAAGATAAATAGATCTAACAAGACATTGGTATCAAAAACCACTACCTTCATATCTGAGGCCTATTGATTGTTGCGCCAAATCTCTGGGGTAATGGTCACTTGACCTTGGTCAGATGAAACATATGCTTCGCCATCTTGAATATTGACATGGATGACCATACTGCGCTCAACTAATTTATTGAGATCTTCAGCCTGTTCGGCCGGAATAGAAATCACTTGCAAGTTGCGAGCACGGGTCAATTTACTGGCAATGCCATCCCACCAAATTTTACTTGTGTGACCGCCATAGCAATAGACAACCACTTGATCTGCGCGACCACATGCTTTCAGAATACGACGCTCATCGGGTTGGCCAATTTCAATCCAAAGCTTAATGGCATCAGTGAGGTCCTTGATCCAAAGATCGGGCTCGTCGGTGTCGCTCAGGCCCTTTGTGAAGACCAGGTCTTCGTGAGCCTGCAAAGCAAAAGCGATGATCCGGATCATCATCCGCTGCTCAGTTTCTGAGGGGTGCTTAGCGATGGTTAAGGAGTGACTGCCGTAGTAATGACGGTCAGAATCTGCGACATGAAGATCTGCTTTGTGGATAGTTGCGCGTAGAGCCATAACGCATTATCGCCTTTATGTGCGATCTCCTGGCCTGAGCGAGCCCATAACCAGTATTATTTGGTCTATGGCTTCTTCGGGGGCTAAAAAGGCCTTAAATCACTGTGTATCGTAAAACTCCATGATCCGTATTACTGAATTGCGTCTACCTATTGACCATGCTCCTGAAGCCTTGGAGCAGGCGATTCTGAAACGCTTGGATTTACATGTTAAAGACTTAATAAGCTTTGAGGTTTTTAAGCGAAGTTACGATGCCCGAAAAAATGTTGCCTTATCTTTTATCTACACCGTAGATTTATCCGTAAAGAATGAAGATGCTCTGCTGAAAAAATTTGCAGGCGATATTCATATTAGGCCTTCCCCAGATACGAGCTATCACTTTGTAGCCAAAGCACCCGAATCAATTGACTCCGGAAAAGTGCTTCGTCCAGTAGTAATTGGTTTTGGCCCCTGCGGAATTTTTGCTGCTTTGGTGCTAGCACAAATGGGCTTTAAGCCAATTGTTTTGGAGCGTGGCAAGAAAGTACGCGAACGCACTCAAGATACTTGGGGCTTATGGCGCAAAAATAAACTGAATCCAGAATCGAATGTTCAGTTTGGTGAGGGTGGAGCGGGTACGTTTTCAGACGGCAAGTTGTATAGCCAGATTAAAGACCCTAAGTTTTATGGACGCAAAGTCATTCATGAGTTTGTGAAGGCCGGAGCGCCAGAAGAAATTACTTATGTAGCCAAACCTCACATCGGCACATTCCGCTTGGTTGGCGTGGTGGAAAAGATGCGCCAAGAAATTATTGAGCTAGGCGGTGAGATACGGTTTACCCAAAAGGTGATTGGCTTTGATATTCAGAACGAGCAAATTACCGGGGTCAAGATTGAGGGGCAACCTGATTTGCCTGCTAGTCATGTGATTTTGGCTTTAGGACATAGTGCGCGCGATACTTTTGAAGCATTGCATCATGCTGGTGTCTATATGGAAGCTAAGCCATTCTCGGTAGGCTTTCGTATTGAGCATCCGCAGTCACTAATCGATAAAGCGCGCCTCGGCCCTCATGCAGGTAATGAGCTTATTGGCGCTGCAGACTACAAGTTGGTTCATCACGCTAAAAATGGTCGGTCAGTCTATAGCTTTTGTATGTGCCCTGGTGGAACAGTTGTTGCCGCAACCTCAGAGCCGAATAGGGTCGTCACCAATGGCATGAGCCAATACTCGCGAAATGAACGCAATGCTAATGCTGGCATCGTAGTAGGCATTACCCCGGATGATTATCCAGGTGGTCCATTGGCGGGCATTGAGTTTCAGAGGGCGATTGAGTCTAAGGCTTTTGAGTTGGGTGGCGGTACGTATGAGGCGCCGGGTCAATTGATCGGTGATTTTTTAGAGGGCAAGCCATCTACTGAGTTCGGCAGTGTTCTGCCATCCTATAAACCAGGTGTTCACCTAACGGATCTTGCTGATAGTTTGCCTGCCTATGCCATTGAGGCCATTAGAGAGGCAATTCCAGCATTTGAGAAACAAATCAAAGGTTTCTCAATGAAAGACGCTGTATTGACTGGTGTCGAGACGCGCACTTCCTCCCCTTTACGAATTACGCGCGGCGCTAACTATCAAAGTCTCAACATCAAAGGGCTTTACCCAGCAGGCGAGGGCGCAGGTTATGCGGGTGGAATCTTGTCTGCAGGTGTCGATGGGATTAAAGTAGCGGAAGCAGTAGCGCTAGACTATTTGTCAAAGTAACTCTACATAAGCACTCCATGACCTCTGTAGCAAATCCATCTTCAACCCAAGAGAAAGAAGTTTTATTTCATCCTGAGTTGTTGAAAAAATTTGATATCAATGGACCTCGCTATACGTCTTATCCCAGCGCCGATCGCTTTCATAATGAATTCTCTGAAGCTGATTATTTAGGTGCGCTAGAGCGAGTGGCGAAAGTGGATGAGCCTCTTTCCCTTTATTTCCATTTGCCGTTTTGCCCTAATATTTGTTACTACTGTGGTTGTAACAAAATTATTACCAAAGATCATGGGCGCAGTGCTAAGTATATTAAGTATCTTGCTAAAGAAATGGCCATGGTGACTAAAGCCATGTGCTCCCAGAAAAAGATCCCAGTTACCCAATTACATTGGGGTGGCGGTACGCCAACCTTTCTCTCTCATGAAGAGATGATTGAGTTGATGCAGCACACCCGTGAACATTTTGAGTTAATGCCTGGCGGTGAATATTCTATTGAGATTGATCCAAGGCGAGTGACAGAAAAAGATATCGCACTTTTGGCTGAGTTGGGCTTTAACCGTATTAGTTTGGGCGTGCAAGATTTCAATCTGGCAGTACAAGAAGCTGTGCACCGTGTGCAGACAATTGAAGAAACTCAAGCGGTCATGGATTGGTCCAGAAAATATGGATTTAAATCGCGCAGTGTGGATTTAATCTACGGGCTTCCCAAACAAACACCGGCAACCTTTAAAGAAACTGTAGATGCAGTATTGGCAATGAATCCAGACCGTCTATCGGTCTATAACTATGCGCATTTGCCACACATCTTTAAGCCTCAGCGTCGAATTGCTGAAGCAGACTTACCGCCAGCGGCTGATAAGTTAGATATTCTTTCCAATACGATTGAGCGTCTAGGTGAAGCTGGCTATGTCTTTATTGGAATGGACCATTTTGCTAAGCCCGATGATGAATTGGCAATCGCTCAAAAAGAGGGCAAGCTCCACCGTAACTTCCAGGGTTACTCAACCCAAGCAGAGTGCGATCTTTTGGCCTTTGGCATTTCATCTATTGGTAAGGTGGATGACTGTTATTCGCAAAACGTGCGAACCCTTGATGAATATTACGAAGCACTAGATCATGGGCATTTGCCAGTACTGCGTGGCTTAAGACTTGATCAAGATGACTTGCTGCGGCGTGAGTTAATTGGTGAACTTATGTGTCAATTCGCATTGGATACAAAGACCTTTGCCAAATCACACCAGATTGATTTCCAAACTTACTTCAAAACTGAGATTGAAGAGTTAAAACATCTGGGTGAGGCGGGCCTTCTGGATTGGGAGGGCGATACGATATTGGTTCCCACAAAGGGGCGCCTATTGGCGAGACGAGTTGCCATGTCTTTTGATCGACATCTCAGGGAATCACAAGCAAAAGGAACTTACTCTAAGGTTCTATAGGGTAACTCTCTAGTCATTTGATCTAGATCAAATAAGCTTTAAAACGGTGTTGCTTTTTAGCAATCAAAAAATTCTCAAGCGCTTTCCATTTGATTTACATCAAATTCGCGCATTGGTATCAATTCGAAAATAGTTTCATCGAAATTGATAACAAAAAGGGAAACCATCATGCGTATTAAGTCACTCGTAGCAGCTATGGCTGCAGTAGCATCCTTAGCTCCAATCGCAGCGCAAGCTCAAGCAGAAGAAAATCCTTGGATGGTGCGCGTACGCGCAGTAGATTTATTGTTTCAGAATGGTCAAACAAGTACTGTTGCAGATCTCAACGTAAAAGCTAAAAATCAAGTTATTCCTGAGTTTGACGTTTCCTACTTCTTTACTAAGAATATTGCTGCTGAATTAGTGTTGACATGGCCACAACAGGTAAACATTACTGCGGGACCTGGAAATACCAATATTGGTAAAGTTTCAGCGCTGCCACCTTCATTGCTAGCCCAATACCACTTTACTGATCTAGGTGCTTTCAAGCCTTACGTTGGCCTTGGTGTTAATTACACCATCTTCGGTAACCGCGCTAATTTCCCTGGCTTAAATAACTCTGTACAAGTTGATCAAAATAGCGTGGGTGTAGTTGGTCAGATTGGCGCAGACTACATGTTTGATAAAAACTGGGGCTTAAACGTTGATGTTAAATACGCAACTATGAGCACCAATGTAACTACAGTTCAAGGTGGAACAAATCTTGGTAAGTTGACATTGAATCCATGGATGCCTGCTGTAGGCGTGACTTACAAGTTCTAAGAATTCAGTTCTTAGGTCTTGAGATAGGGCTCCTTAGGAGCCCTATTTTTTTCTGACTTTTTATTTCACCAACTCATCCACGAGTTTTTCAAAATCAGAATCGTTAAAAACAGAGTTATCGAATCGATGCAATAAGGTATGAGTGGGTGGCTCTGTCCTGCGCTTAGTGTATTGCTCCCAATGCGCTAGCTTCCACTCATCTCTAGGGTCAGCGCGTTTCTCCATGCGTTTTTTGGCTTCAGACTCATCTAAATCAATCCAGGTAATCCGAATGTTCGTTTGCGGTGGCACGCCAAGTGCTTGAGCATCAAACATTCTGCCGCTCTGAATTTCTCTCGAGAACGGCCCAACTAAAATGACATTTACTCCAAGAAGTAAATTTTCTCTTGCGATATCAATAAGCCCTTGGTACTCCCAGTCACGAAGATTTTCAAGATAGAAGGGGCTATCTCGGTCATTTGGGTTTTGGGTAGTGAGTTGCATGACATGAGCGCTAAAGGCACCATAGGCAGTGTCCTTGTCGAGAAAGAAAAAATCTTCCCCGGTTTTCTCAATAATCAATGGCAAGGCTTTTTTTGCCAAAGTGGACTTGCCTGTGCCCGCATGACCGGCGAATAGGATGAGGCGGGGCGCAGAAGGGGTTAATTTGCAGACCATATAGAGCTAGTCTCGCAGAAATTGACGAAAATATCTCGTCTTTTGGGGAAGTGACGATAATGTCGCCATGGCTTTAATCGTACTTACTGATGCAAAACTGGCTTTTGGCCACGTTGACCTCCTCGCAAACACTGCTTTTTCACTGGAATCTGGTGAACGTGTTGGCTTAATTGGCCGTAATGGCACCGGCAAATCTTCTCTATTGAAGATCTTGGCCGGCATCGAAAAAATGGATGATGGCCTCCTGCAGTATCAGCAAGGCTTGCGCATTGCTTACGTTCCTCAAGAACCTATTTTTGAGGCTGAGGAAACCGTTTTTGATGCAGTGTCCAAGGGTGTGGCGCAAGCAAAAGCTTTGCGCGAAGAATATGAGGCGCTTAGCGTTGGCGAATGGGATGACGCTTCCCATCACCGTCTGGATGAAGTGCAATCCCAGCTGGAAGCTCTAAGCGGTTGGAACTGGGAACAGCGCGTTCATGAAACTCTAGATCGTCTCCACCTAGAAGCTGATCTGAAAATCAATACGCTTTCTGGTGGCACCAAAAAGCGGGTCGCTCTAGCGCGCGCTTTAGTTGAGATGCCTGATGTACTCTTGCTAGACGAACCAACCAACCATTTGGATTTGGATTCGATTGCTTGGTTGGAAGAGTTGCTTAAGGAATATCAAGGCTCAGTTATCTTGATTACCCATGATCGCGCCTTCTTGGATAACGTCTGTACACAAATTGTTGAGCTTGACCGCGGCATTCTGCGCAGCTACCCTGGAAACTTTACTCAGTATGAAGTTCTTAAGGAACAAGAGCTTAATTCTGAATCTCTAGCTAATGCTCGGGCAGATAAATTATTGGCCCAAGAAGAGGTTTGGATTCGTAAAGGAGTTGAGGCTCGTCGCACACGCAGTGTGGCTCGTATAGCCCGCTTAGAAAAATTACGTAGTAGCCGTGCCGAACGCCGAGATGCCATGGGGCAGGTGAAGTTAGCAGTTTCTTCTGGCGACCGTAGCGGCAAGATTGTGGCAGATCTGCAAAACGTCAGCAAGACTTATGACCGTCCGATCGTAAAGGATTTCACAGCTACGATTTTGCGTGGCGATAAGGTTGGTTTACTAGGCCCTAATGGCGCCGGCAAGACAACCTTGCTCAAATTGATTTTGGGAACCATTGCACCAGACTCAGGTACCGCAACGATGGGTACTCGTATTGAGGTCGCCTATTTTGATCAAATGCGCGAAGGTCTTGATCTCAATGCTTCATTGGAAGATTACATTAGCCCAGGTAGTGAGTGGATTGAAATCAATGGCAATAAAAAACACGTTAAGAGCTATCTGAGTGATTTCTTATTCGCACCTGAGAGAACCAATTCACCAGTAAGCACATTGTCTGGTGGTGAGCGCAATCGTTTATTGCTTGCTAGGCTTTTTGCTAGGCCAGCCAATGTGTTGGTATTAGATGAGCCAACCAACGACTTAGATATCGATACTCTAGATTTGCTTGAGCAACTCTTGCAGGATTACAAAGGCACCGTTTTCTTGGTCAGCCACGATCGTTACTTCTTAGATAACGTAGTAACAAGCATCATTGCAAATGAAGGCGATGGCTTCTGGCGTGAATACGAAGGCGGCTATGAAGACTGGAAGATTCAGAAGGCCCGTTCAGACAAGATCCGCGCTGCTAACGCCAGTTCAAAATCAGCAGAGAAGTCAGAGGCAAAGGCTGAAGTAAAGGTGGAAGCTAAAGTAGAGGCAAAGCCGGCAGCCAAAAGCGGCGTTCAAAAGCTCAACGGTAAAGAACGTCAAGAGTTAGAAGCTTTGCCATTGCAGATCGAAGCGCTAGAAACTGAGCAAGCAGATATTGGAATTGCTATGAGCAACCCCGATTTATATAAGAATGAGCCTGAGCTAGCGGCGAGCATGCAAGCCCGTCTGAGTGAAATTACTGCCGATTTAGATCAAAAGCTGCACCGTTGGGAGCAACTCTTAAGTCGCTCTGAATCTTAAGTTGTCGCGAGTTTTATCGTCCTACTTTAAACGCGCGCGCAGCTGAGCAATTTCATCAAGCAGATCAAGTGCTAGGGCAACCCCAGGCACATTCAACTCAAGATCGTGTGTAAGGTGAGCTGCAGTTTTGGCTCTTCTCAATGAGTCACCACTAAAACGCCAATCTTGTGGCGATGTTCCTGCTGGGCTAAGTACGCCTTCAGAAACCCAGGTCATGATGAGATCTTCTGGTGTGCGTGAAGCATGCGAGAGTTCAACAATCGTCATGTGTACTTCGTTCTCAACAATTTCGCCTTCAATCCAAGTGATATTCGTTTGTGTCATATCTATCATCCCTTCAAGTGAGATCTAGGGTTGAAATCAAAAGCCTTCTCAAAGTTTTGATAGGCCTCTTTTTGAGCATCATTTTGTGCTGGCGGCAGGGCAATCGTAGGGACAACGTATAAATCACCCGGTTCTGAACTAGGGATGCCTTTGCCTTTGAGGCGCATCTTGCGACCTGCTATTGTTCCTGCTGGGATTTTTAATTCCAGAGTGCTGCCAGCTGGAGTGGGTACATTGACTGTTGTGCCTAAAGCCGCTTCCCATGGTGCCAAAGGAATGTCAATCAATACATCCTTACCATCTACGCGATAGATGGGATTTGGGTGGAAGTCGATTTCTAAATAGAGATCACCGGCAGGGCCTTCGCCCATGCCAGGGCCACCTTGGCCAGAAAGTCGTAGATTTTGTCCAGCTTTAATACCCTTGGGGATGCTGACATCTAGCTTGCGTTCTTGTGTGCTGACATGGCCACTCGCATCTTGTGTAGGCATGTGTAAGGCAATGGTGCGTTTGGCACCGTTATAAGCATCTGCAAGATCGATCAAGATTTTGGCATGGTGATCTTGGCCTTTGAAGTTCATGCCCTGACGACTATTTGCACCACGTCCACCTTGACGATGTTTGCCTCTACCAAAGAGAGATTCAAAGAATTCGCTTTGATCACCTTCAAAGCCGCCGCCATAACCTGGATGACCACCACCAAAGCCAGCATCAGAATATTCAAAGCCCTCATTCCAATTGGGGGGAGGAGTGAAGTCTTGACCGTTCTTCCAGTTTTCGCCAAAGCGATCATAGGCTGCACGCTTTTCAGTATCTTTTAAAACGGCATAGGCTTCGCCGATTTGCTTGAACTGTTCTTCAGCGCCAGCTTCTTTGTTGACGTCCGGATGATATTTGCGCGCCAGTTTGCGATAGGCTGTTTTGATTTCAGCTTCGGTAGCGCCGCGAGGAACGCCGAGAGTTTCGTAGTAATCCCTAAATTTCATAAGCCTGTTTCAGTGTCGTTTCTGTCTGGGTTGAGCTAATAGGAATAATTCTACAGTTCTCTTAGCTCATTACCCCAATTTGCCAGGGGACAAATTCATAGTCGCCCAAACCGAGTAGCTCACTTTTGGAGGCTTCCCCAGATGCAGTCCTGAGAAATAACTCAAATATGCGTTGCCCCATCTCCTGGACAGAGACAGTGCCATCCAAAATCTCACCGCAGTTGATATCCATATCCTCGGTAAGGCGTTGATACATTGGGGTATTCGTAGCCAATTTGATGCAAGGTGCTGGCTTAGAGCCAAACATAGAGCCTCGACCAGTAGTAAAGGCAATCAGGTTAGCGCCCCCAGCTATTTGTCCGGTAGCCGAGACCGGGTCAAATCCAGGGGTGTCCATAAATACGAAGCCCTTGGCTGTGACTGGCTCGGCGTACTTATAGACTTCCATCAGTGGACCTGTTCCACCTTTCATGGAGGAGCCCAATGATTTTTCAAAGATATTGGCCAGACCGCCGATTTGATTACCGGGGCTTACTTGTCCGTTGATTTGTACATCTCTACCAATAGAGTATTCATCTTTCCACCAGCGAATACGTCGAATGAGTTTTTCGCCTACCGCTTTACTCACTGCACGACGGGTGAGGGTGTGTTCTACGCCATAAATCTCTGGGGTCTCAGAAAGAATGCCTGTTCCACCGTGACGAGACAAGATGTCAATTGCTGCACCTAAGGCTGGATTGGCCGTGATGGAGGAGAAGCCATCCGATCCACCGCATTGCAGTCCAACACATAAATGACTTGCTGAAACAGTTTCACGCTTGGCTTTATTTGCTTCTGGTAATAATGCTTTGACTGCTTCAATGCCGGCTTCAATCGTTTTTCGAGTACCGCCTGTTTCTTGCATGATGAAAGTGTGCAAGTTGGCATTCTCAGTCAGATCTTCCTGCTCCATCAAGTCCTTAAGTTGATTGCGCTCACAGCCAAGACCCACAATGAGTGCGGCTGCTAGGTTAGGGTGCCGCGCATAGCCAGCCATCGTCCGACGCAGTAACTCCATGGGTTCACCGCTCATCTCCATGCCACAGCCAATGTCATGACTAAAGGCCACAACACCGTCTACGTTAGGAAACTCTTTGAGTCGTTCTGGCGTAAACCAATCTGCAATCTTATTAACAACTGTTGCAGAGCAATTTACTGTAGAAAGGATGCCGATGAAATTACGCGTTCCCACTTTGCCATTGGGTCTGACATAGCCCTGGAAAGTGGCGCGTTCAGATTCTGGTAAGAGGGTTGTAGGCTTGTATTCACTTGCGTAAGCATAGTCACGATCAAACTCACGAAACTCAGTATTGTGGCTATGGACCATCGTGCCAGCTTCAATATCGGTATTAGCAAACCCTACGGTAACGTTGTACTTGAGGATGGGTTCGCCCTTGAGTATTTTCTTAGACGCGATTTTGTAACCAGCGGGAACTTGGCTACGACTTGTGAAATGCTCGCTCGGCACTTCAGCGCCTATAGCAACATCTACTCGTGCAACCACAATGTTGTCATTGGGATGTAGGCGAATAATGGGGCCAGCCAGCTTCTTTCCAGAGGTTTCAATCATAATCTTTTGGTTTTCCAGGTATTGAACTGATCGTATATCTAGCAGGCCAAATATTTAATGACTCAAGTCAAATATCAGCACTTCTGCATCAACACCATCGTTGATTACCAGGGAAGATTCATCTTCAATCAACAGGGCATCGCCACCGACCAATTTTTGGCCGTTAATGGTAAGCATTCCACGGATGAGATGAGCGTAAGATTTTCTCTTGGGGTCTAGCTCGAGTGTTGCTGATTGAGGGCCGTTGAAAAGTCCGGCATAAATCGTTGCATCGGCATGAATTTTCACGGCGCCATCATTTCCGGCGGGGGAGGCGATGATGCGCAGCTTGCCATCTTTTTCAATTGCTGGAATAGTTTTTTGTTCGTAGCTAGGCTCAATCTCAGAAACGTTGGGCTCTATCCAGATTTGTAGAAAGTGGGTTGTGTGGGCTTTGTCGTGATTGAACTCGCTATGGGTCACGCCGCTACCAGCACTCATGCGCTGTACATCCCCTGGGGGGATAGACTCAATGTTTCCCATGCTGTCTTGATGAGCTAATTCACCCGAGAGAACATAGCTAATTATTTCCATATTGCGATGACCATGTTTACCAAAGCCCATTCCAGCTGCAACACGATCCTCATTGATCACACGCAGGTTACCCCAGCCCATAAATTGCGGGTCATGGTAGCCAGCGAATGAAAAGGAGTGAAAGCTTTTTAGCCAGCCATGGTCGGCATAGCCACGATCTTGGGATTTTCTGAGATTTATCATGGTTTTAGGGTGTCCAAAAGCAAATTGAAAGAATCTGTATAAGGACATTATCATTAGCTTTAACGAATTTTGCAGATTGCTAGCTCATGGGTAGTTTTAAACAAGACATTAGAGAAACATTCTTAGGTCTTTCTGAGAGCGCTCAGGAGAAGTGGGGCGACTTTACTCAATTTTTACAAGAAGCGTGGCCATTGCTCCTGCTTTTATTGGCCATACTGATGGGTATCTGGTGGTATGCAGATCCACCCCCGCCAAATCGGGTGTTAATGGCTACTGGATCTCCAGGTGGATCTTATGAGGCGCTTGGAAAAAAGTATGCAGAATATTTTGCTAGTAAGGGCGTCACTCTGGAGCTTGTGCCGACCTTAGGCGCGCAAGAAAATATCGAGCGCTTAGCGGACCGCAATGACCCTGTTCAGGCTGCATTTGTACAAGCAGGGGTGGCTCACGCAAAAGAAATCAAGGGAGTTCAATCGCTGGGAGCGATCGCCTACGATCCGGTGTGGTTTTTTTATCGTGGCCCAGAAGTGAAGAATAGTGATCTAGAGGCGCACAGAGGAAATTTCAAATATTTCTCTTCTAAAACCCTTTCTATTGGCGTGAAGGGTAGCGGCACTTACGCACAAGCATCTAAGATTTTGAAAATATCAGGATTTGAGCATCTTCCACAGTTCGTATATTTACCTGGGGGAGAAGCGGTTAGGGCGCTACAAGCGGGAAAAATTGACGGTGCTTTTATCGTCGATGCTTTTGAAGCCCCTAATGTGCAGGCGCTACTTAATGACCCATCTGTGCATGTCGTCACTTTTAAGCGCGCTGAAGCCTATGTCAAACTCATCCCCTACCTTCATATTTTGGAGGTGCCTCAGGGATCTTTTGATCTAGCTCGTAACTTCCCTCCACAGGATATGAAGTTACTTGCTACCACTACTAATCTGCTGGTAGATGATCGCATGCATCCAGCAATTCAATTCCTCTTTTTAGAGGCTGCTCGTGAAATCAATGGTCGCGGCTCATTTTTCTCAGAGCGAGGAGAATTTCCTTCTTTCAAGGATTCGATATTGCCCGATAGTCCCATAGCAGTACATTACGAAAATAATCATTACCCACTATTGTCGACCTACGTGCCGTTTTGGTTGGCCGAACTGATTAATCGACTAGTCTTTATTCTGTTGCCATTTTGTGCTCTTGCGTACCCGATCCTGCAATCTCTGCCTGGCTACCGTACGAAGCGGATGCAAAATAAGATTAATCGTTTATATGGATCCCTCAAAGCTCTTGAGCAAGATTTGCTGAATGGTTTTAATGATGAGCAACGTGAAGAGTATTTAAAAAGACTTAATCTACTCGAGTATCAAGCGCTCAGAATCAAAGTCTCTAAGCGGCTGTCGAGCGATTACTACACCTTGCGAACTAGCATCGATTACGTACGCAATTGCTTAAATAGGGGTGAGCATCCTTACGGATATGGGGATTTTGATATAAATAGCGAACCTATTTAGATTCATAGGTATGCGTGAGATAGCTTAGGTATATGATTTAAAGAAATAAAAAAATACATAAGCTATGAGACCATACGATCACCCATCTAGAGCGCTATTGCATGAAGAGGTACATGCTCGACCTCCTATTCCATTGTGGCCAAATGAAAGAGTGATTTCTCAATCCTTCTTATTGGACGCTGCTACACGTAAGCAGCAGATTGCCTGGGTACAAAAGCTAAGCCATGCTTTAGGTTGTGCTCCTAGCAGAGATGACCACTCATTTATGACACTGCATTTGGCGCCAGAACCAGAAAGAGTTTTGGTGAAATGGGAGTTGCATGGTGAATTTGCAACCATTGCAGTCATTGTTCACAATAAGACCAAGGTTAAAGAACCATTGCTCAAGTCGAGGTTAGAAATTGAGCGTGATCTGGATTTGCTTTTCAAGGGATTGGGTTGTCCAACCATTTCTGAGTCTGGCGGACAAAGAATTTCTGCCTTAGATTTAGTGTTTGAGCATCGACCTTTATTCACTGAGGCATTAGAAGTTTCTGAAATATTTAGTGGTAACACTGTACTCGGTAGCTTTATTTTCTCAAGTAAGAAAGCACAGCTGTGGACCGACTTGCAGCTTGATGAAGATGGCTTTATTTCTTTCTTTATTCCGCATGATGTATTGGGCTCCAGACAACTGGGCCGAATAGCTAGGGGTTTAGCAGAGGCTGAAACTTATCGCATGGTTGCTATGGTCTCGTTTCCGGTTGCCAAAAGCCTGTCACTGCCTTTAAGAGAGGCAGAGTCAGAGTTGGCTGCGGTATCCGAAAAAATCTCCAAACTGCAAGCAGAGTCAGGAGTGAATACTGAAAAAGATGGCTTATTTCTAGAGGAACTTTCTCGCTTGGCTTCCCGTATTGAGCAATGGATCTCTGGATACGGGCTACGCTTTACTGCAGCCGAGGCCTATAGCCAGCTACTATCAAAAAATTTACTGGAACTAAATGAAACCTCTATTCCGGGAGTGCAAACGTTGTCAGAGTTTATGGATAGACGTTTTCAGCCGGCCATGGGTACTTGTATCTGGACTCAACGTCGCTTACGCGAATTGTCTGATCGTATTTCTAGAACAACGCAAACTCTGAGAACCCGTATTGAGTTCGTGAATGAGCAGCAAACGCAAAAATTATTAGCCAGCATGGATCAGCGCGCTAGACTTCAACTCAGACTTCAAGAGACCGTAGAGAGCTTATCTGTATTGGTGCTAACGTATTACGCAGTTGGTTTATTGGCATACATCGTCAAGGGCGGCAAGGAGGCTGGACTCGCTATTCATCCCGAGATTATTGCCGCAATTGCTGCCCCAATCATTGCCATTACCTTTTTGGTGATTAGTAGGCGCAGACGTCGTAGACAAAAGTCATAATTGACTCAGGAAATAAAAAAGAGACCCGAAGGTCTCTTTTTTATTAGGAGCGAAGGCCTTGGCTTCTTAACCCAAGCTATCTGCCCAGATATTATGAGCCCAGCCCCAAGCATAGACTCCCTCAAGAGTAGATGGAGCAGGGGATAGGCCGCCAGATCCAGGAACCGTTTTAAAAGTTTTTTCTGCCGCGTTGTATTGGTGGACGCTAGCAACGTGGACAACTTCCTTGGAATTAACAAAGCTATAGCAAGTGTTTGTTAATACCGGCGCTGGGTTAACCTCCCAACCGCTGAGTTCTGCGACGATGGCTGCTGCAGCTACTTTGGCGTGTTGGTTAGCCATATGTCCAGACTTGGGCATTGCTGGCGCAATCTGAATCGCATCGCCTAAGACGTGAATATCTTTACGAGCAGTCGATTCAAAGTTGAGGAAGTTCACATTCGCCCAGCGACCATTGGAATTTGCTAAGCCAGTTTTGATAGCAATTTCACCAGCGGCCATTTGTGGCAAGACGTTGAGTACATCTGCCTTCACATCATCCTCGACTTCGAGTTTGAGTGTTCTGGTTTTGGCATCTACGCCAATCACATTACTCTTTGGTCGGTACTCAATGATTCCGGCGTACTGCTCAGCCCAAACTTTCTTGAACAAAGCGCCCTTAGAGGTGACGTCTTGGTTTGCATCCAAGATCAGCACCTTGCCACGCGGGTTGTTTTGTTTCAGGTAATTGGCTACCTGGCAAGCACGCTCGTAGGGACCAGGAGGGCAGCGATACGGGGCTTCTGGAATGCTGATCGCAAAAGTTCCACCTTCACGCATTGCTGCAATTTGCTTGTGTAGCGCAACTGTCTCTGGTCCAGCCTTCCAGGCTTGCAGAGTAACACCATCTTTATTGGCTTGTGCAAGACCTTCAATACTCTTGAAGTTGAGTGATACGCCCGGAGAAACAACTGCTTTGTCGTAACGCAAAGTTTTGCCAGAGGCCAGTTTTACGATTTTCTTGTCTGGGTCAATACTACTTACGCTATCTTGAATAATCTTGATGCCATGACGTTTGCTGAGTGTGTCATATGGTGAGGTGATTTCAGCCAGAGTGCGTGAACCACCAATCACTAAGTTAGACATAGGGCAAGAAATGAAAGAGGTATTTGGCTCAATCAATGTGACCTTGGCTGTGTTGTTAGAAAACAAGCGCAGATATTTAGCGGCAGTAGCACCACCATAACCGCCACCAATCACCAGAATTTCTGCCTTTTGTAAATTAGCACGCGCTTGTCCAGAGAAGCCAGCCAATAAGCCAATTGCTGCTGCGCCTTGGCCAATAAAGTGTCTACGATCCATGATGGGCTTCCTTATTATTTCTTGCCAAGTTGATTGGCGATGGTTTCGAGTTGCTCATCGGTATAGCCTTTGGCTAACTGCGGCATGATGGTGCCTTCACGTGCACCAGACTTAAATGCTTTCATTTGAGTCAGAATTTGTTCGCTAGTAAGGTTGTTAATTAGAGGCATACCGCCGTCAACTACACCCTTGCCATCGGTCCCATGACAATTGGCGCAGGTAGCTGCAAGGCCACGTTTGTATAAATTGCTAGCATCGGCATTTTGCGCGAGGGCAGCGCCACTCCACTGACTAATGCCAATATAAATAGATGCTAGGATTGCGGGTTTTAAATACCTTGCTCGCATATGGTAGTTCTCCGTTCGGATTATTTCTAAGTAATAAATTACAAATTCGTTTGTAGGTATCTTAATCAAGAAACTCTTGAAAATGGATACTCATATCAGATTCGTTTTTCATAAGCTCATTCAAAAATACAGGCATTAGCAGTTTTGTAGGGCTTTCCTGCAAGCCCTATAAACTATAGCTATGCGTGCCTCATTTTCTTACCGTTCTGCTGTATTAATCCTGCTTTTAGGTGTATTTACCTATCTTTACGGCTTAGATAGTCGTTTTGCCCCTAAAAATGGTGACGAGTACCCTTATATGCACATTGTGCGGATGACGGCAGATGCGGGGCAGTGGCTGCCTTTGCAGTCCGAGATGGATGGCATCAAAAACACCAAGCCTCCGCTTATTTTTTGGCAGGGTATTGCTAGCACCTATTGGGCATCCGATTGGACTTTGACTAATTTGCGCTGGCCGAGCGTTTTATATACCGGCTTGACTGCTTTCTTCTTGTTTTTAGCGGTGCGTCGGTTTAGTGGCAAAACACAAACGGGATTATTAGCTGCATTAGTCTGGCTATCTTTTTTTGCGACGTATCGCTATGGTCGTCCATTCTTGGCAGACCCCCCTGAGGTCTTCTGGATTTCGTTACCATTTTTTGCAATCTTATATTGGGGTAAGAGTGCATTCGAATCCAAATTCTTTTTCCCTTTGATGGCGGGAATATGTTTTGGTTTTGCTTTATTTGCAAAATCCTTTGCATATATCGTGCCAGCTTCTTTTGCCTTGGGTCTTTACTACTGGCACTGGCGGCAGTGGAGTATTCCGCAAGTGTTAATACGGGATCTCTATAAGTTAATCCTCATTGCCGTCCTTGCATTGGGCGTATTTGCCTTATGGTTTGCCATGGACCCATATCCTGAGGCGGTTTGGAGGGAATTTGTCCTTGGCGAGAATGCTGGCAAGTTTGCTGCGCGCCAATCTAGCTACCTGATGGATTTACTTCGTGGTGGTGACAGTATTTGGTTGCTGTTACTGACCAC
This sequence comes from Polynucleobacter yangtzensis, assembly GCF_027924165.1. NCBI lineage: Bacteria > Pseudomonadati > Pseudomonadota > Betaproteobacteria > Burkholderiales > Burkholderiaceae > Polynucleobacter > Polynucleobacter yangtzensis. The sequence continues at coordinate 1,248,787 of NZ_AP026973.1, read as the reverse complement.
AATTGCTAATGGTGGCTTATTTAGCTTTGTACTAATTTCTACATTGATGCAATGCTGGCGTACACGCCGTTTTCTGACTCTAGAAGAAGTGTTGTTATTGCTATTGATCGCAGCATTCTTGATTGTGTTTAGTTTGCCTAGTCAGCGCTCAGGCCGCTACCTTCTCCCAGTGATGCCAGCATTTGCTGCATTGATTGCTTTGTATTGGGATAAGTTACCTTTATGGGGATTCCGAATTGCCTTGCTACTGCAGTTGCTGGTGGTATCACTATTGATATGGATTGGCGGCAATTTGCAGTTTTCCCATTTTATGGGTGATTCTAGTCAGTGGACTTATTCTAATTGTCACTGGATCTTGATGTCTGTGAGTTTGTTAGTGGTCTTGGTCGGCTTGTTTAGACGTAGCCAAACCAAGGTGCTGGCATTAGCAGCTTGCTTCCTGGTCTATTGTGCTTTAACGAGTAGTCTTACTCCATTAGAGGGGCGTCTGGGGCGCTATTCCATTGAGACTATTGCCCAGACACAAGGTAAGGATGTTTGGGTTCCTTGCGACTACCGCGCTAAAGACGAGGAATATCGTCTACTTTTGCCAGGCAGCAAGTTGCACGGCTACTTAGCCAAAGACGCTGCTGATATCAACGGACTGACTGCTAGCTATCCTCTGGTAGCGGTGCATTCGCCTCTTGGTGTTGCGCCTACCTTATGTGAATCTTGTCAGATTGTTGGGCAAAGAATGGAGATGCGGGCGCGCCACTCTAATGAAGAAATTGCGGAGATGTTGGCAGGACAAATTGGCAAACATTTATTTGTGAATGAGTATTTAATTGCTACTCCAGCTGCTATGCCAGATTTATCAAACCTGAAGGATGTTTGTAGATGAGTCGTATTGTTGCACTTTGTTTTTTATTGCTTGCTGCTGTATTGGGCTTTCTACATATCGATAGTCGTCCTGTTTGGGCGCCATTTGTAGTGCCCGCTTTTCCTCAAACGGAGGAAGTGGCAGATGAGACTGTAACTACAACACCCAAGACCAAGGCCCCGTCGAAGGCTATTGCACCAGCATCACAAGCAAATTGGTTGCCCGATACTGGAGCTCCATCGGTTCATGCAGCCTCGTTGATTGTATTAAAAGATGGTGCGGTTCGGGCATTTTGGTTTGCAGGTAGTCGCGAGGGCGCAGCGGATGTCTCGATCTATAGCTCGGTATACGATTCGCATTCTGCTAACTGGAGTGCGCCTACTGTTGTGATGGATCGAGTTAGCGCCGAAAAAGGTTTGTTACGCTATATTGCTAAGTTAGGCAACCCTGTACCAAGTAGATTGCCCGATGGAAGGCTGCAGCTATTTTTCGTGACTGTTTCTATTGGTGGTTGGGCGGGAAGTTCAATCTCTGCGATTACTTCAGATGATGAAGGATTGACGTGGAGTCATCCACAGCGACTGATCGCTTCTCCGTTATTGAACTTAAGCACCCTTGTGAAATCTCCGAGCGTCTCATTCACTGATGGCTCACTGGGCTTGCCTGCCTATCATGAGTGGGTAGGGCGCTTCGGTGAGTTTTTGAGGGTAGACGCCGGGCGCGTAATCGATAAGCGTCGCATGAGTTCTGGCCGTAGTGCAATTCAGCCTCTGATGTTTGTGAACGACGCTCAAGATGCTAGCGCGTATTTTCGACAAACGCGAAGCTCTGGATTGCCAAAGCAAATTCCAGTTGGTAGTACGCAAAATGCAGGCCAAAACTGGCAACAGTCTGAGGACTTGGCAATTGCTAATCCTAATTCCGCAGTGGCAGGTGTAACGCTGAAGAACGGTGCTCGCATCTTGGCTTTAAATAACATTGAGTACGGTCGCCATCGATTGGTTTTAATGATGAGCAGTACCAAGTCGGGTCAATGGCAAACCGTTGAGGTATTGGAGGATGACGAAGCTTTGCCTGATGCGCAGCGTAAAGAATTTTCCTATCCGTACATGATTACTGTTGATGGTGATGATGCCCATTTAGCGTATACCTGGGATCGTAAAAAAATTCGACATCGTTATTTTTCGGGTGCTTGGCTAAAACAAGCTTTAAATAAGGTGCAGACACAAGAATTGGAAGTGCAGCGTTCGGAGGCTCAACAATGAATTCATTAATGCAAATCTTGCCTTTGATAGAGCTATCTATTACGTCCTCGGTTATTTGTATTTGGGTGCTGCAAAAATTCGCCGCCAATCCTTTTCCGTTCGCCGTAAAGCTTTTCTTGGTCCTGTTAATCGGAAATGTATTGTTCTGGCCGCTAGGCTTGGGCATGGAATTACCCTTGGTAGCTTATGTGCGTGGAGTAACTGGAGATCTCAGTATTGTCTTGACTCTATTGCTGTGGAGCTCCTTGTTGCCTTCAAGCAAGCCGACGCCTATGGCGTTTAAATTTGCTGTTGCCATCGTTGCGTTCTGCTTTTATCCATTTGCTCTGGGATTTGGAATGATTGATCCCTACGGATGGGGATATGGATCTATTACATTCTTAATAGCGGTTCTGGTATTCGCAGTAGTTTGTGCATTAGCCAATTGGACGAAGGGCGCTTGGATCATTGCGATTGCCATTATTGCTTGGGCGGCTCAGTGGCATGAATCCAGCAATCTTTGGGATTATTTGCTCGATCCTTTCCTGGCGATTTGGGCTTTGATTTCCTTCGTTGGAGTGATTTATAGAAGGCGTCGCGATAAGGCCCGCTCTGGATACTTGTTTAGACCGGGTTAAGTGAAGAAGAATTTACTCACCGCTAGGTCAGCTCAATAGTAAGAAACAAAAAAGCCAGCATTGCGCTGGCTTTTTTGTTTGAAGCGATTAATGCTTAGTCTGGAATATTCGCTTTACGGATAATTGGACCCCATTTATTAATTTCCGCATCAAGATGTGTCTTGAGGCCGTTAGGAGTCATCTTGTCTGGAGAGACAATATCGATATTGGCATCTGCCAGACGCTTTTGCACATCAGGAGTATTGAGGGCTTTCTTCAAGGCCGCATTCAACTTATCCAAGATTGGCTTAGGAACGCCTTTTGGTGTGTACATGCCATGCCAAACTTTTACTTCAAAGCCTTTGAGGCCTTGCTCGTCCAAAGTAGGAACATTAGGAATGGCAGGCAAACGCTTCAATGTAGTTGTACCGTAGGCTTTAACGCGACCATCTTTAATGTAAGGAATGGTTTGTGTTGTTTGGTCGCAAAGAAGGTCTACTTGACCGCCCAGTAAATCGGTAAGTGCAGGGCCAGTTCCTTTGTAAGGAATGTTGGTTAACTTCACGCCCATGCGGCTTTGAAACAACAATCCGCATAACTGTGAAACAGCGCCTGGACCAGCGTTGGCCATCGTAACTTTAGAACCGTTGGCTCTGATGTAAGCCTCAAGCTCTTTAAAGTTATTTGCTGGCAAATCTTTTTTACCCAAAAGAACCATGGGGACGTCTGCAACTTGACCAATGTATTCAAAGTTGGTCATCGGATCGTATGGGAGCTTGTCATACAGGGCATTTGCTGTTGCCATACCCATGTGATGCAAGTAGATGGTGTAGCCGTCTGGAGCTGCACGCGCAACTTTGGTGGAAGCGATTGTGCCGCCCGCGCCTGGTACGTTCTCAACAACAACTGTTTGGCCAAGTGCTTGACCCATTGGAACTGCAATCAAACGTGCCACAGAGTCGGTTGGGCCACCAGCTGCAAATGGAACAATCAGATTGATTGATTTAGTAGGCCAGTCTTTTTGCGCTAGAGCGCTAGTGCTTAGAAATGCGCCAGCTGTTAATGCTGCTGCAATTCCTGAAAATAAAAATTTCTTCACTTTCAATTTGATCTCCATGTTGTTGTTATGTAGATCGATTTTGCCAGTTTTAAAACTTTTTTGTCTTGAATAACCCTAGTGTTTACCAGTAATTGCCAAGGTTCTTTGAGCCAATAACACTACTGGCCTATCAATCATCCGGCCATCTAATTTCACTGCGCCACCTTTAGAGGCTTTATCTGCATCAATCACTCGCTGGGCCCATGCCAGCTCTTCCTCTGTGGGTGTAAAGGCGGCAATAACAATACCCACTTGCTTAGGATGAATGCACAGTTTTCCGCCAAAACCCATGCGTTTTGCACGTTCCGCATCTTCTGCAATACGCTCAACATCATCCGTAGATGGTGTAACCCCATCAATAGGAGGGGCAATCTGCGCAAGGCGAGAGGCCAAAACTATTTGATAGCGAGCGGTTTGTAGCTCAGTTTCTTGACGATCGCAAACCATGCCAAGGTCAGCCTGCAAATCTAAGTTGCCCAAGGCGAGACGAATCACCTGATTGGAGTTAGCAATTTCCTTCAGCTGATCCAAGCCGACTGCAGTCTCAATCATCGGAATAATGGCGGTGTTGGGCAATATCAAAGCGGCGCCATTAATTTGATCGAGCGATTCGCTTTTAGGAATGAGTAGGCATGCCACTTGCAGTTCTTGCGCAAGAATGAGATCGGCCGCATAAAACTTACTACCTGGTGAGTTCGTGCGAATGACTAAGCGTTTCTTTTGCTCAGTACTGAAGTTAGGCCAAGCAGCGCGAATGGCATCGCGCGCGCTGACTTTATCTTCCTCGGCAACAGCATCTTCAAGATCTAATACAACGCCACTGGCACCACTATCAAGGGCTTTTACAAAACGCTCAGGGCGAGTGCCCGGGACAAAAAGAAAGTTGGTGCTATAGCCTAGTGGCGTATCAAGTGGATTCATAAAAGAGTTATGTGCTTAATTCGAAGGAAGTAGAAAGCCTATCTTGGCTTGTTTGCGGATATTCCACAAGAGATCAATTGCTTTATTCATCTCGGCTGGGTTGGCGCCACCGCTGAAGGCAGCTAGACGCATTGCCTTGTCGGTAATTTCTGCGCGAGATAGGGTGTTGCCAGGATCGCCCTTAGGCTCGTCTACACGACCGTCCAAGACTTGCCCGCTTTTTAAATGCACTTTGACTTTGCCGATCCAGCGTTGTGGATAGGCTCCATCTACTTCGGGATCCAGGGTCATCGTAACGCGCTCGCGGAATGCGCAAATCTCATCATCATGAAAGTGCTTGTCGAACTCTTGAAGGCCGGCAAATTGATAGTGAGCAACTAAAGCCAAGACTGTGCCCATAGAAAACTTCGATTGATGCACGGTAGCCGGATCAGTGACTGGTCCTAAAACATCAATAGCGCCCTGATGAACTAAAGTCTCGACCTTGGCGATATCGCTAGGGGCTAACTTACTGGCCAACATCACTTGCAATAAAGCATCTGCAGCAGGGTGAGTATGGCGGCATGAGGCGTAGTACTTAAAACTGGTTTCTGCTAAAGCCCAGCGACTACCCAAACGATCTACGAGCTTACTTGGATCGCTATCGCTAGACATGCCAGCTGCAAGACCTTGCTTGCCTTCCAGAATATGCTGCGCACCTGTAAAACCAGCTTGTGCAATATAAGCAGACATCAAGCCGGTAGATGCGGCATGTGCAGTATGGAGTTGCTTTGAGTCGGCCGCATCGCGCAGAAATTCCCAAAGACCAGCTGACTGTGTGCCCGCTGAACCAAAGGCGTTGAGCATTTGCTCTGGAGACAATTTCAGAAGTCTTCCAACTGCTGCAGCCGCCGCTAGAGTGCCAGCGGTGCCAGTAGTGTGAAACACTTTGTAATGAGAGCGACCTAGAAATTCGCCAACACGGATACCTACTTCATAGCCCGCTACTGCAGCAACCAATAATTCTTCTCCAGAGGAGCCCAGCGCTTGTGCGCAAGCTAGTGCAGGAGGAAAGACTACTGTCGCCGGATGAAAGACTGAACCATTGTGCACATCATCTTGTTCTGCAACATGGGATGCTGCCGCATTTGCCATTGCCGCCAAAAAGGGGCTGGAGGTTTTGCGTGAAACCAGAATCTCAGATGGGCCAGCGTGTGCCGCATCAAACCCACCCATGTTCTGCGCAAATTGGGTAATAAGCTCAACCGGGCGTGAGCCTTTGCCGGCGATAGCAGAACCAAACCAATCTACCAATAAATCTTCGGCACGGTTCATGACATCGTTAGGGATGTCTGCAGCCTTGAGATTTGCTGCAAAGCTGGCGAGCTCACGAGAGAGGTGTTGAGTAGTCATAAATAAATAGTGTTTGATTAAGCTAGTACGGCAGTGGCTTGCATCGTGAGCCAACCTTCATGATCTTGCGCCCAAATCGAAATCGTTTTTCCGCTGGGATCTTTTTCCAAATCTGGCTTGGCATTCACTTTAAAAATATTGATGTCAAAAGTCGGGCGAATAGCGCGGAACTCAAAACTCTTCAGCTTGCAGCCTGGAATGCTTTGGCGTACCAGATCAACTAATAAGGTTGCAATCAACGGTCCATGCACAATTAAGCCGGGATAGCCTTCAACCTCGGTAACGTATTTACGATCGTAGTGAATGCGATGACCGTTAAATGTTAGTGCTGAGTAGCGAAACAGCAATACATCATCTGGCGTAATTGTTTTGCTCCATTTGGCATCAGTTGGTGCGGGAGTAGGGGCTGCGGGCTTGTCGTCTGGTCCAGGAGCGTCGCGATACACGATGTCATGTTCTTCAATAATCGCCAGGCCATTTTGATTGGAGATCTTGTGATTGACTAAAACGAAAATCAAATCACCAGTGCGACCTGCTTTATGAGTGACAGACTCAATTGTGGAAACTCTTTCAATTTCATCGCCAACAGCTAATGGTTTTAGCCATTCAATACGACTACCTGCCCACATGCGACGTGGCAATGGAACGGGAGGTAAAAAACCACCACGTTTTGGATGACCATCAGGACCGATTTCAGATTCGCGGGCATGAGGTAGAAAGTACAGCCAGTGCCACAACTCCGGCAAAAAAGTACCCTTGCTGGGCGCGGGATCTTCGCGATCCAAGGTGGCTGAGAGGGCGCGCACTGGCGCTGATGTAACTGTGTCTTGAAATGACTCCGTTTTACCGAGCCATTCTTGCAGATGAGTGATGGTTTGAGGTTCGATTCGCATAGCATCCATTATGCCAATCTTGGAGAAAAACTCACCCCATCAAGATGGAGATGTAATGAAAGAGTAATCCAGCTAAGGCAGACCCACCCAATACGGTGAGAACACCCTTTTGAAATTTAAATAAGGCTAATCCAGCCAGGGCGCAGATCAAGATCGAGATCCAAGAAATCGAGCCGCTAAAGCCTCTCGGTAAAAAGACGTGATAGGCAAAAAAGAGACCCAGATTGGCAATAACACCAACTACGGCTGCAGTGATGGCGGTCAGTGGCGCTGTAAAGCCCAGTTTGCCGTGAGTTGACTCAATGAGTGGTCCACCAACCAAGATAAAAAAGAAGGATGGCAAGAAAGTAAACCAAGTAGCAACGCATGCACCCAGCACGCCAAACCAAAAAGGATTGCTAGCACCTATCAAGTGTTGAATATGTCCCGCAAGGTAGCCAACAAAAGCAACCACCATAATCAACGGTCCTGGGGTGGTTTCGCCAAGCGCCAGGCCATCAATCATTTGGTTAGCGCTGAGCCAATGGAAGTGATCAACGGCGCCTTGATATACGTAAGGAAGAACTGCATATGCACCACCAAACGTCAGAAAGGCAGCTTTAGTAAAGAACCAGGCTATCTGCGGATATAAAGTTTTCCAGCCGAAGAGTAAGACTAGAGCGCCTATAGATAGCAACCAACAACCCAGAGCAATCAAAGAGTGGCGAATCGTTTTTTGATAATGAAATTGCGCATGCTCAGGAGTGGGAGTGTGATCATCAATAAGCGCACTGCCATATCCACCAGTTTCTTTGCTGCCATGAATACTTTTTTGTTGAAAATATTCTGGATATTTTTTGCCACCCCAATAGCCAATAGCAGCAGCAATCGCCACGATGATCGGAAAGGCAAGATTCAGAATGAAGATGGCCAGGAAAGAGCCCAAAGCAATCCATTGCAATACTTGGTTATGAATGGTGCGTTTACCAATGCGTACTGCAGCGTGCAGCACGATTGCTGTGACGGCGGGCTTGATGCCAAAAAAGATCGCCGCAATCCAAGGTACTTGTCCGAATGTGAGGTAAACCCACGATAGGCCAATCAATATGAATAAAGAGGGCAACACAAAGAGTGTTCCTGCCAGAATGCCGCCCCAGCTGCGGTGCATCAGCCAACCTATATAGGTCACCAGCTGTTGAGCCTCAGGCCCGGGAAGGAGCATGCAGTAGTTCAGCGCATGTAAAAAGCGCCGCTCAGAAATCCAGCGACGCTTTTCAACTAACTCTTGATGTAGAACGGCGATTTGTCCTGCCGGCCCACCAAAACTAATGAAGCCCAGCTTGGCCCAAAACTTCAGGGCCTCGCGTAGTGGAATACTCAAACTTCGTCCATTCCGCCAACTACTTGGCTAAAGCCGTTATCAACATAAATGATTTCAGCAGTAATACCATTTGCCAAATCAGATAACAAGAATGCTGCAGTGTTGCCTACATCATCAATGGTGACATTGCGACGCAGTGGTGCAGTTTGTTCAACTGCTTCCAAAATCTTGCTAAAGCCTTTGATGCCAGACGCTGCCAAAGTTTTAATTGGGCCAGCAGAAATTCCGTTAGCACGAATGCCTTTAGGACCAACTGAGCCAGCAAGGTAACGCACGGAAGCTTCAAGAGAGGCTTTAGCTAAACCCATGGTGTTGTAGTTTGGAACATTCTTCATCGAACCCAAATAAGTCAGGGTGAGTAAAGAGGATTTATCGCGCAACATTGGTAAAGCCTCTTTTGCCATTGCTGGGAAGCTATATGCTGAAATGTCATGAGCAATCTTGAAGCCTTCGCGAGAGAGGCCATCCAAGAAATCACCGGCAATTGCTTCGCGCGGTGCAAAGCCAATAGCATGAACGAAGCCGTCAAATTGAGGCCAGGATTTAGCCAAATCCTTGAAAAGAGCGCTAATTTGCTCATCGCTGCCCACATCACAGTCAAAAATCAGGTCGGTATTGAATTCTTTTGCAAAATCAACGATGCGGTCCTTAAAGCGTTCACCCACGTAGGTAAAAGCTAGTTCAGCGCCTTCGCGGTGGCAAGCCTTGGCAATGCCATAGGCGATAGAGCGGTTTGAGAGGAGGCCGGTAATGAGGATTTTTTTGCCGGAGAGAAAGCCCATGTTGTGTCCTTTACTTCAAATATGATTAGCTATCTACAATTGTTGCATATATGCCCACCCTAAAACCCATTCGCCAAATTGCCCATTTCTTGCTGCTAGCGCTGCTAGTGGGGCTAGGAATCAATACGGCCATAGCTGGACAGGGCATTGCGCAATACGGTAAACCCAAATATCCCGATGGATTCGCCCATTTTGATTACGTGAATCCGAACGCCCCTCGGGGTGGCACCTTGGTATTACCCAATCCGGGGCAAAGAACCAGCTTCGATAAATTTAATCCGTTTACGTTGCGCGGCATTACTGCCCCAGGTATTGATTTGATGTTTGAATCTTTGGCCGAGGGAAGTGCTGATGAGGTATCCAGTATTTACGGGTTATTGGCTGACGATATTCAGGTGGCTAAAGATCATAAATCCGTGACGTTTCATATTCGTTCGGAAGCGAAGTTTTCTGATGGTAGTCCAGTACTAGCAGCTGACGTTAAATATAGCTTTGATACTTTAATGAGTGGTAAAGCCCACCCACGCTACAAGACAACTTTTGCTGACATTAAAGAAGCAGTAGTTTTGTCTGAGCGCTCCATCCGCTTTGACTTTAAAAATGACAATGCAGAGTTGCCAATCTTGGCGGGTACCTTTCCAGTGTTCTCACGTAATTGGGGTAAGCGGCCCGATGGGTCGATGATCCCATTCGAGAAGCTTGCCTTTGAGGCGCCGATTGCAAGTGGCCCATATTTGATTGAGTCTTTTAAAGCTGGCAAGTCGATTGTCTATAAAAAGAATCCAAACTATTGGGCCGACCAACTCAGTAAGCCACTTAACGTGCGCGTTGGTTTTTATAACTTTGATCGAGTGCTGTACAAGCTCTACAGCGATGATGCTGTCAGGTTAGAAGCCTTTAAAGCAGGGGAGTTTGATGCTTTAGTCGAGTATCGCGCCAAGATTTGGGCCAAAGGCTATGTTGGCTCAAAGTTTGATAAAGGTATTTTGCTGAAAAAGGCATTCCTCAATCACAACGGTGCTGGCATGCAAGGTTTTGCAATGAATGTACGCCGCCCAATCTTTAAGGATGTGCGTGTTCGCGAAGCCTTGGGGTATGCCTTAGATTTTGAGTGGCTCAATCGTCAGATATTTTTTGATCAATACAGTCGCATCAATAGCTACTTTACGAATAGCGACTTAAGTGCCAATTTTGACGGCCCTCGCAAACCAACTGAAGCTGAGTTGAAATTACTTAAACCTCTGAAAGCTAAATATCCACAATGGGTTCCAGATGCTGTCTTTGGTCCAATGCCTGCGGCGCCATCAACTAAGCCGCCTGGAAGTTTGCGTCAGAACCTAAAGAAAGCAAGAGAGCTTCTCATGCATGCGGGATGGCAGTATCGCGATGGCGCATTGCGCAATGAAAAGGGCGAGCCATTTCGTTTTGAGATTGTGGAGGATGGCGGCTTTTTCTTGAGAGTCATTTCTGCGTATGTTCGTAACTTAGAGAAGTTGGGAGTGCAGGTCGATATTCGTACGAGCGACTTTGCCTTGCATCAAAAGCGTATGAACGAGTATGACTTTGATATGACCACCGTACGATTCCAGGATTCTCAAAACCCAGGTAACGAGCTCTGGGATCGCTTTGGTAGTCAAGCTGCCAAAGAAAAAGGTTCTGATAACGTGATTGGCGTGCAATCACCTGTAGTCGATGCCTTAATTGATGAAATTACCAAGGCGCAAAATCGTGAACAGTTGAGAACTGCCACTAGAGCACTTGATCGTGTCTTGTGGAATAGTTATTACGTTGTCCCTCAGTGGTACAACCCAACCCATCGCGTTGCCTTCCGTCACGAGATGCGCTACCCAGAGCCACCTTTGTACTATTCAGCTGAACTGTGGATCATGCAAAATTGGTGGAAAGAGGAGTCTAAATAATGCAGGGTCAAATGCGCGCCTACATCTTCAAGCGTTTGCTCTTGATGATCCCAACAATCTTGGGTGTGTTAACACTTACCTTTGCCGTAGTGCAATTTGTTCCAGGTGGTCCAGTTGAGCAAATGGTGTTGGAGTTAAAGGGTAAAGGTAGTGCAGCCACAGGCGGCTCAGAGTCATCGGGCTCTGGTGCAACCTATCGTGGTCGTCAAGGTGTTGATGCACAGCGCCTAGAAGAGGTGAAGGCCTTATATGGTTTTGATAAGCCACCTCTTGAGCGTTATTTCATGATGTTGGGTCGCTTTGCTAGATTCGATTTAGGTCAAAGTTATTACCAGCACGAAAGCGTTTGGCGTTTAGTGGTTTCAAAATTACCGGTATCAATCAGCATCGGTTTATGGACTTTCTTTATTACCTATTTAGTTTCTATTCCTTTGGGTATTGCTAAAGCGGTACGAGACGGCTCACGCTTTGATGCTATCACTAGCAGCATGATCCTTGTGGGTTATGCGATTCCGGGATTTGTGTTGGGCGTCCTATTGCTAGTAGTCTTTGGTGGAGGGAGTTTCTTACAGATCTTCCCGTTAAGAGGTTTAACTTCTGATAACTGGAGTGATCTGAGCCTCATTGGTAAGGTCATGGATTACTTGTGGCATTTGGTATTGCCAATTACTGCATCTGTTCTGGGAAGCTTTGCAGTAGTTACTATGTTGACCAAGAATTCATTCCTAGAAGAGATTCGCAAGCAATACGTTTTGACTGCACGCGCAAAAGGACTTACAGAAAAGCAAGTTCTTTGGAAGCACGTCTTCCGCAATGCGCTCTTGCCACTGGTGACAGGTTTCCCTGCAGCATTTATTGGCGCATTCTTTACAGGCTCATTGTTGATAGAGACCTTGTTCTCCTTAGACGGGCTTGGCTTGCTTTCGTATGAATCAGTCATGCGCCGTGACTATCCAGTCGTATTTGGCACTCTCTACTTATTCACCTTAATTGGTTTATTTACGAAGTTAATTTCTGATCTTTGTTATGTCTACATAGACCCACGCATTCAGTTTGGTGCGGGAGGGGGTTCATGAATCGTTGGCAACGTTTTAAAAATAGCCGCATGGGCTACGCCAGCCTATGGATCTTCATGGTGCTCTTTGGTTTATCGATGTGCGCCGAGTTGATTGCCAATGACAAGCCTTTAGTGGTTCGCTACGAGGGGCATTTCTATTTTCCAATCGTGAAGAGTCAACCAGAAACCGTGTTTGGTGGAGATTTCGCCACGCCGACTGATTTCTTGGATCCAGACATTCGTCAAAATATCACAAGTAATGGCAATTGGGCAATTTACCCACCGATTCATTACAGCTACGAGACGCTTAACTATTTCTCTAAAGTGCCTAACCCAGCGCCTCCTTCTTGGGAAAACTGGCTCGGTACGGATGATCGCGGGCGCGATGTTTTGGCGCGACTCATCTATGGCTTTCGCCTATCGATACTTTTTGGTTTAGCGCTCACGATTGTTGGCGTCACTGTGGGCATCATCACTGGATCCTTGATGGGGTTTTTTGGCGGTAAGTTTGATTTGATTTCTCAGCGACTGATTGAGATTTGGTCGGCTATGCCAGAGTTGTACTTGCTCATTATTTTTGCTTCGATCTTTAACCCCAGCGTTTCCTTGCTCATCATTTTGCTGGCTGCCTTTGGTTGGATGGGCTTATCAGATTACGTGAGAGCGGAATTCTTCCGCAACCGCGCCCTGGAGTATGTGCGCGCAGCTAGAGCCTTAGGATTGACTAACGTACAAATCATGTGGCGCCATATATTGCCCAATAGCTTGACGCCGGTAATCACCTTTTTACCGTTCCGCATGAGTGCGGCCATCCTCTCTCTAACGAGTTTAGATTTCTTAGGCTTGGGAGTGCCGCCAGGTACGCCAAGCTTGGGTGAGTTGTTATCTCAAGGCAAGAGCAATCTCGACGCTTGGTGGATCTCCTTATCCACCTTTGTGGTCTTGGTAGCAACCTTGCTGCTATTGACCTTTATGGGCGAGGCATTACGTAACGCATTTGATTCTCGTAAAGCAGGCTTGATGAGTGGAGGTCGCTCATGAGTTTGCTGCGCTATGAAGATCTGTGTATTTCTTTTGGAACAGGTCGTCGCGAAAAGTTTGCCGTCAATCATCTTGATTTAGAAATCGGTATAGGTGAGCGTGTTGCCCTTGTCGGTGAGTCTGGTTCTGGTAAGACCCTGACTGCGCTGGCGCCTTTGAGACTTGAGCCAGAGGGCGCGAAAGTTTCTGGAAAGATTCTCTGGAATAGAAATGACGGGAAGGGCGAAGTCGATTTACTTTCCATGTCCATTCAAGACATTCGGGAGATTCGTGGCCGCGAGATTGCTATGGTGTTTCAGGAGCCAATGACGGCTTTGAACCCACTGTTTACTGTAGGCAATCAAATTATTGAAGCAGTGCAGATTTATCAGCCATTGATCTCTAAAGCAGATGCGATGGATGCGGCGGTTGATTTACTGCGTAAGACAGGCATTCCTGAGCCTGAGCGCCGCTTTCATTCTTACCCACATCAACTCTCTGGCGGACAGAGACAGCGTGCCATGATTGCCATGGCTTTGGCATGCAAGCCACGCCTTCTCATTGCAGATGAGCCTACAACAGCATTGGATGTGAGTTTGCGTTTGCAGATTTTGGATCTACTCAAAGAGCTACAAGAGGAATCTAAAGATGATGGCGGCATGGGAATTTTATTGATTACCCATGACCTTAATCTAGTGAAACACTTTGCGCAGCGTGTGGCTGTTCTGAACCAAGGCAATCTGATGGAGTCTGGATCAACAAAGCAAGTTTTTGAACATCCCGAAGATCCATACACTCGCGCTTTGGTAAACAGTGAGCCTGTGCGTGACTTGGCACCGCTGATGCCATTGGCTCCAGTGTTGCTAAAAACAGAAGAGCTATCAGTAACCTACCCAAGCTCTGAGTCAGCATCTTGGTTTAAAAAAGCACCACCACATAAAGTCCTGAAAAAAGTGAGCTTTAGCTTAAAGCAAGGTCAAACGATCGGTGTAATTGGTGAGTCAGGCTCCGGTAAAACAACTTTAGGTATGGCGGTCTTGGGTTTATTGGGTGACTCCGCTGCAGAGGTATCTGGTGATGTTGATGTGCTTGGCAATGATTGGCAGAAACTAAAACCTGTGGAGAGAAGGGCGCTTCGCTCGAGCTTACAAGTGATCTTCCAGGATCCATTTGGATCGCTATCACCGCGCATGAATGTATTGCAAATCGTTTCAGAAGGTTTGGATGTGCATTTTCCAAAACTGTCGACAGCAGAACGCGAAACTCGTGTGGTCGATATGCTCAAAGAGGTTGGTCTGGATCGTTCGGCGCTTTTACGTTATCCCCATGAATTCTCTGGTGGTCAGCGACAACGTATTGCGATTGCACGAGCGCTCATCCTGCGCCCTCAAATTTTGGTTCTAGATGAGCCCACTTCCGCGTTAGATGTTTCTATTCAGAAACAGGTGCTCGCCTTATTGACCGAGCTGCAGAAAAAGTACAACTTAGCCTATCTGATGATTAGTCATGATTTGGCTGTGATTAGGGCAATGTCACACGAGGTCATGGTTCTCAAGGGTGGCAAAGTAGTGGAGTTCGGTGATACCGAAACCCTCATAAAGCATCCCCGCCAAACCTATACCAAAGAGCTTTTTGCAGCCGCAGAGCTTACTTAGGCAGGTTTGGAGGAGAGGACTAAATCCCTGCTAAATGGGCTAATTTGGTGCATTTGCCCCTATTTAGTGAAAATTTATCTTTATAAACAAGGACTTAGGTCTAAATTGAAGACTTGGTAAATTATGGGTTCTTTGTTAAACTGATCAGATGTCATTGAAAAAAACAATGCTTTCTAAACTCCTAGGCTTTGGTCTGGGTGCATTCATTTGCGTATCCGCTTATGCGGCAGACCCTGTGGTCGAGCCAAGCGCAGATGCAGCTGTGCCTAAAGAAAGCATGTTCCAAGCAGGGCGCTCATACATTGCCCGCGTTTCTGATCGATTGGCAGATACCGTTACAGGCAAATCAGAAGAGTTAATCAACCGCGCGATGGAAGTGATTGGCGTGCGTTATCGCTGGGATACAGAACTGCCACAGTCTGGATTAGACGGCAGTAGTTTTGTTGGTTACGTCTTCAAAGATAAACTTGGATTTTTATTGCCACGCAAATCTACTCAGATGAGTCGTGTTGGCAAACCCATTACTCGTGAAGAGTTGCAGCCAGGTGACCTCGTATTCTTCAACACCATGCGTTTGACTTTTTCTCATGTTGGTATTTACGTGGGCGATAACAAGTTTATTCATTCACCTTCCAAAGGTACGAATGTCAGAGTCGATGATCTCGGTAGTCTCTACTGGGATAAACGTTTTGATGGCGCGCGCCGTTTAGATGGTAGCGACAACCTCAATGACTCAGAGCGTCAAGAACTTCTCAACGAAGTCAAAAATCTTAAGCGTAAGTCACGCAATCTCTAAGACAATAGGGCTGATAAGCCTTATAAATACTAGCCTTTCAGCTTTTCCTTAATGAGCGCCATTTGCTCTTGTGCTGCAGCTTCGCCTGCAAGAATGGCTGCATTTCTGGATTTGAAATCCCCGCCACCCATTTGTTTTAATTGCGGTTGAATCACAATGTCAGCACTTTTTAATTCGTACTGATTGATACTTCGCTGCATGATGGAAATGGTTTGCTGTAAGACGCCAAGAGTTCCGCTGGCATCTTGATGAACCGGCTCAGAAGAGATGTTGACTGCAATCACTAAAGTTGCACCCATTTGTCTTGCATAGCTAACAGGTACCGGTGCCACTAAGCCACCATCTACATATTCTTTGCCGCTAATCACTGCTGGCTGAAACACGCCTGGTATGCTGCAAGAGGCGCGCACTGCTAAACCGGTGTTACCCGTTCTAAATAAAACACCTTTGCCTGACTGTAATTCCGTAGCAACAATGCCCAGGGGTATGCGCATTTGTTCAATAGATTTGTTTTGCACCTCTCGGTTCACCATGTTTTGCAGGGCATCCCCTTTAATGAGTCCCCCAAAACGGCCTGCAAAAGGGAGTCCCCAGTCAGCAATGGTGGCCTCATCTAGGTTGAGGGCCAAGCGATTGAGTTCATTGCCGCTGGCTCCTGAGGCTAATAGGGTGGCAATCACGCTACCAGCGCTGCTGCCAACAACAATATCGGGCCTAATGCCTTGGGCTTCTAAAGCTTTAATAACACCTACATGAGCGAAGCCTCGGGCTGCACCAGCTCCCAAAACCAAGCCAACAACCGGTTTTTTGCTGCTCATAAGACTGCAGGAGCTCAAGCCCGCGCCCCCAAGAATGGTGCCCACACCAATTCCAAGGTTCAGGAACTTGCGACGCTCCATATAGGCAGGGGCTCCAGATGTCAGAAAAAGGGGTTTGGTATATTTCTTATGCATGTGGCTATTGTATTGAGCCTACCTTATAATGGGTGCAAGGTGAACGAAAAGGACTTCGTTTCAGCGCGGACATATTTCAATAAGAACTGATGAGATGGATTGTCCGTAGTCGCTAGAGAACACCAAAACCCATTACTAAATACATTTTTAAAGCCTAGTCAGGATTATTCCTGGTAGCCCGACTTTTATGGACGATCACAATAAGCGCGTAATTGAAACAGCCCTCCTGTGCGCACAGGAGCCACTCACCGTTGCTGATTTGTCTCGCCTGTTTGTTGAAGACATCACTACGGCAGATATCGATGAAGCATTGGTCGAGCTGCAACGCGCTTGGGACGACAAGGGTATGGAATTGGTTCATATCGCAACAGGTTGGCGCTTTCAGAGCCGTCTTTCGATGCGTGAGTACCTCGATCGCCTAACACCTGAGAAGCCACCTAAGTATTCACGTGCAGTCATGGAGACCTTAGCCATCATCGCTTATCGCCAGCCAGTGACTCGTGGTGAGATTGAAGAGATTCGCGGTGTAGCAGTTAGTAGTAATGTGATGAAGCAGTTAGAAGATCGTGGTTGGGTTGAGGTGATTGGCCATAAAGAAACAGTTGGCCGCCCTGGTTTATATGCAACCACTAAACAATTTTTAGATGATCTCAGTCTGACCAATTTACAAAGCCTGCCAGTTTTAGAAGACGCTGCGCCAATGGCGGCTGCAGAACAATTAGGTCAAGCAGTGATGGAATTTGATCCGTCTGCAACCGTAGAAACAGTCATCATTGATGGCGAAGAACAAGCAATTGAAGTAGAGGCTTTAGAAGTAACTGAAATCACAGTAGAAGAAACAGTGATTGAAGAGACCGAAGAACTTACAGAAGAAGTTACCCCTGAGTCTGAAGACAAACCAGACGAAACAAAATAATTATTAATGACAAGCTCTAACGAAAACGATTCATCCCCGGTAGTAAATCCATCGGCAACTCCATCTAATGCAGACTCTGCCCCATCGAACGCTGATGGTCAGAAGACTGAGGGTGGAGAGGGCGCAGAACGTGGTGATCGTCGCCCTCGCCGTCAAGGCGCTGGTGGCAGTAAACACCCATTCAATAAAAAGCGCCCTTTTAATAAAGACCGGCCACGCCGCGAGGGTGGTGAAGGCAATGGTTCGCGTGAAGGCGGCAATCAATCTGCCAAATTAGCCCCCAACCCAGCTGAGAGCGAAGCTTTATTTGCCTCAGTAGTATCTGGTGAGTTTGATGCAGCTTTAGATGCCCCGGAAGTTGAAGAAGTTAAAAATCCTGATGGTGTCAATGAGAGTGAAATCTCTCATCAAACTGGAGCAGAGCGTCGTGCGCAACGCGCACAACGTTCGCGCGAAGATGAAGATCCAGATGCACCAACAGAAGAAGAAATGAGTAGTTTGCAATTTGCAAACGTAGATGACTTGCCTTTGAGTTTGCGTGATGAAGTGTGGTCAGATCTTGATGGTTTAGATGACGACGCGGATGACGAAGACACCGTTAAATTGCATAAAGTATTAGCTGACGCCGGCATGGGATCACGTCGCGATATGGAAGACTTGATTATTCAAGGACGTGTTTCTGTAAACGGATTACCAGCTTATATTGGTCAACGTATTGGACCAACAGATCAAGTGCGTATTAATGGCAAGCCAGTTCATCGCAAGATTCAGACTAAGCCGCCGCGCGTGATCATGTATCACAAGCCTGCCGGCGAGATCGTAAGTCAATCCGATCCAGAAGGCCGCCCAACTGTATTTGATCGTTTGCCAAAGCCGCGTCAAGGTCGCTGGATTGCAGTTGGACGTTTGGACTTTAATACTGAAGGACTGTTGTTATTTACTACTTCAGGTGAATTGGCGAATCGTTTGATGCATCCGCGTTATGGTGTTGAGCGTGAATACGCTGTTCGCATTTTGGGGGATTTGAGCCAAGAAAACACAGCGCTATTAAAAAGTGGCATTACGCTTGATGATGGTCAAGCTAAATTCTTACGCCTAGCAATGGGTGGTGGTGAAGGTGCAAACCGTTGGTACCATGTTGCATTAAATGAAGGTCGTAATCGCGAAGTGCGCCGCATGTTTGAGGCAGTTGGCCATACGGTATCTCGCTTGATCAGAACTCGTTATGGCATCTTCTTGTTGCCTCCACGCTTACGTCGTGGCAAATGGGAAGAGATTGAAGCTGGCGGCATCTATAACTTGATGAAGTCTGCAGGGTTAAAAATGCCTCAGCCACAAGATAAGGGTCGTAACCCTAATCCTAATAGTCGTGATCGTCGCCCGATGGGTGAAGATTTCCAGCCGGATCCAATGCAAACCTCAGTTTCTTACTGGGGCTCCCGTGACGCCTTAACCCTTGCTAGCGGTCACAACGGCCTGACTCATCAAGGTAGGGGTGGCAAACCTGGTGGTGGCGGTGGATCTGGTGATGGGCGCGGTCCTTTCCGGGGTCGTACGCAGGGCGGAAGACCAGGTCAGGGCGGTCAAGGTGGTCGTGGAGGCCAGGGTGGTCAGGGCGGCGGCCAAGGCCAAAACCGCAGTAAAGGCGCCAAAGTTCACCATGGACAGTCCGCATTTGTGACTGGGAACCCTCAAAGCCCCGGAAATGGGCCCAAAAGAGGTGCACCAAAGGGACGTAAGCCGTTCAATAAAGGACCAAGAAAACCGCGAAATCCGGGCGAAAGCTTCTGATTTGTATCGGTTTTCTGCCAAATAGGCTATAATTTTGGTCTTACAGCAGGATTCTGCTGTTTTTAGTGGTTACCGACTGATGTTGCGATCAACGTAAGTCGGCCTGTTCTGAATTTCGAGAATATGGGCTTTGAAGCCCATTTTTTTTTGCCATTTTGGTATGAAGGGGTGCCGTGAAGGATCAGCAGGTTATTTCTGCAGAGCTGGAAAACTTAGGTTACACGCTAGTTGAGATTGAGCGTGAAGCCGGAGGTTTGCTGCGCGTCACGATTGAAAACCCAGATTACGAGCGCTTGATTACGGTATTAGATTGCGAGAAGGTGAGCCATCAGTTGAGCTATACCTTGCCGGTTGAAAATATTCCATATGAGCGCTTAGAGATTTCATCTCCAGGATTGGATCGTCCGGTAAAAAGTGCCGCAGATTATGAGCGCTTCGCTGGAATGCAAGTGGATTTGAAGTTGCGTGTTGCTGTTGGCAATCGCAAGAATTTTCGTGGTGAGTTGCAAGGTTTGTTGAGTGGTGAATTGAATTCACCGGATGCAAAGTTTGGTTTGGTATTTGAGGGTGCTGATGGTCAGCCTTCTCAATTGGAGTTCTCTTTAGCCGAGGTCGATAAGACTCGGTTGGTCCCTGTTATTGATTTCAAAGGAAGAAAGTCATGAGCCGAGAAGTTCTCATGTTGGCAGACGCGCTAGCGCGTGAAAAGAACGTTGATCAAGCTATCGTTTTCGAGGCGTTGGAGATGGCTTTAGCCTCTGCAACCAAGAAGCGTTATGCCACAGAAGACGTGGATATCCGCGTTTCAATTGATCGCGAAACTGGTGAATACGAAACCTTCCGTCGCTGGTTGGTTGTTCCAAACGAAGCCGGTTTGCAAGAGCCTGATAAAGAGATTCTGCAATTTGAAGCTCAAGAACAACTTGCCGATATGGAAGTTGGCGACTATATCGAAGAGCAAATCGAATCTTTAGCTTTCGGTCGTATCGGCGCACAAGCTGCTAAGCAAGTGATCTTGCAACGCATTCGTGATGCTGAGCGCGAGCAAATTTTGAACGACTACCTTGAGCGTGGCGAAAAAGTCATGACTGGTACCGTAAAACGCGCTGATAAGAACGGCCTCATTATCGAATCTGGTCGTGTTGAGGCGTTGTTGCGTCGCGATCAAATGATTCCAAAAGAGAACTTGCGTTCTGGTGACCGTGTACGCGCATATATTCTCAAAGTGGATCGTGAAGCACGTGGCCCACAAATTGAACTCTCACGTACTTGCCCAGAATTCTTGATCAAGTTGTTTGAGAATGAAGTTCCAGAGATGGAGCAGGGCTTGTTAGAGATCAAAGGCGCTGCCCGTGATCCTGGTATCCGCGCAAAGATTGCTGTAATTACTTATGACAAGCGTATCGACCCAATCGGTACTTGCGTTGGTGTTCGTGGCACACGCGTTACTGCAGTGCGTAACGAAGTAGCTGGCGAAGCAGTGGATATCGTGTTGTGGTCTGAAGACCCAGCGCAGTTTGTGATTGGTGCTTTGGCTCCAGCCCAAGTTTCTTCTATCGTGGTTGACGAAGAGCGTCACGCGATGGACGTAGTAGTTGATGAAGAGAACTTGGCAATCGCGATTGGCCGTAGCGGACAAAACGTTCGCTTGGCGAGCGATTTGACTGGCTGGCAGATCAACATCATGACTCCTGAAGAGTCTGCTGAGAAAACTGAAAAAGAGGCTTCTACTGTACGCCAATTGTTTATGGACAAATTGGACGTAGACCAAGAAGTGGCTGATATCTTGATTGAAGAAGGCTTCAACACATTGGAAGAAGTGGCTTACGTGCCATTGTCTGAAATGTTAGAAATCGATTCATTTGACGAAGACACTGTGAATGAGTTGCGTACTCGTGCTCGTGATTCCTTGTTAACGATGGAGTTGGCAAAAGAAGAGCGTATTGGCGAAGTTTCACAAGACTTGCGTTCCTTAGAGGGAATGACCACAGAGTTGATTGCGAAGCTTGCTGAAAATCAAGTACATACCCGTGACGACCTTGCTGAACTGGCTGTTGATGAGCTGGTTGAGGCGACACAAATTGACGAAGAAACTGCGAAAACGCTCATCATGAAAGCGCGCGAACATTGGTTTACTTCATGAGAGGAAGTAGTGCATGGCAACAACAGTAAAAGTACTCGCTAAAGAATTAAAACGTACCGCGCCAGACCTCTTGGAGCAGTTGAAGGCGGCCGGTATCGAAAAAGGTTCTGAGGACGACAGCATTACCGAGAAGGACAAAACTGTCCTGCTCGAGCACTTGCAAAAAGCGCATGGTAGCGCTGATACAGGCGCGCGCAAAAAGATTACTTTAATCAAGCGCGAAAGCTCAGAGATTCGTCAAGCAGACTCTGCTGGACGTACTCGCACTGTGCAAGTTGAAGTACGTAAAAAGCGCGTACTCGTTAAGGCGGGTGACAAAGCTTCTGAGCCGGCGGCACAGGAAGCTCCGGCGAAAGCGGCAGCTAAAGCTGCGCCAGCTAAACCAGTTATTTCTGAAGAAGAATTAGAGAAACGCGCAGCCGAGGCAACTCGCCAAGCTGAGTTGCTAGCTCGTCAAGAAGCGGAAATGAAAGCGGCTGAAGAGGCGCGTCAAAAAGAAGTTGCCGCTCCAGTAGTGAAAGAAGTTGCTCCTGTAGATAATGCTCCGGATGCTGCTGCAGCTGCCGCAGAGAAAAAGGCGACTGCTGACAAAGCTGCAAAAGACTTAGCTGCAACTAAGGAAAAAGAATTAGCTGACATTCGTGTACGTCGTGCTGCCGCTGAAGCGGAAGCTTTGGCGATTCGCGACATGATGAGTGCTCCTGCTCGTGTTCTGAAGGCACCAAGTGAAATTGCCGCCGAAGAAGCGAAAAAAGGTACTTTGCATAAGCCTGCAAAAGTTGAAGGTGCTGATGATAAGAAGAAGGCTGTTACCAAAGTTGGCGGCAAGACTATTAAATCTTCTGAAACATCATCCACATGGCAAGAAGAAGGCGCCAAGAAACCTGGTGGCTTAAAAACTCGTGGTGATACATCTGGTGGTGTTGGTGGTTGGCGTTCAGGTGGCGGCCGTAAGAAGCAGCGTCAAATCGCTGAAGCAAACGTCGACACAAACTTCCAAGTGCCTACTGAGCCAGTAGTACGCGATGTTCATGTTCCAGAAACGATTACTGTTGCTGAGTTAGCTCATGCAATGGCAGTGAAGAGTGCAGAGGTGATTAAGTTATTGATGGGTATGGGTCAAATGGTCACCATCAACCAAGTGCTTGATCAAGATACTGCAATGATCATCGTTGAAGAAATGGGTCACAAAGCCTTTGCTGCGAAATTAGATGATCCAGATTTGGACCTCGGCACTGACGGTCATGATGCAGAGTTATTGCCACGTCCGCCAGTTGTAACGGTGATGGGTCACGTTGACCACGGTAAAACATCTTTACTCGATAAGATTCGTGCAGCGAAAGTCGCTACCGGTGAAGCTGGTGGCATTACCCAGCATATTGGTGCGTACCACGTAGAAACTCCACGCGGCATGATTACGTTCTTGGATACTCCGGGTCACGAAGCCTTTACGGCAATGCGTGCTCGCGGTGCTAAAGCAACTGACATCGTGATCTTGGTAGTAGCTGCTGATGACGGCGTGATGCCACAAACTAAAGAAGCGATTCACCATGCAGTAGCAGGTGGCGTACCTTTGGTAGTTGCAATCAATAAGATTGATAAACCAGAAGCAAATTCTGAGCGCGTTAAAACAGAATTGGTCGCTGAGCAGGTTGTTCCTGAAGAATACGGTGGCGATGTGCCATTTATTCCAGTGTCCGCTAAAACAGGTGAAGGCATTGATGCTTTGCTAGAGAACGTTCTCTTGCAAGCTGAAATTCTGGAACTCAAGGCTCCTAAAGATGCACCAGCCCAAGGTTTGGTCATTGAGGCGCGCTTGGACAAAGGTAAGGGCCCAGTTGCAACCATCTTAGTTCAATCTGGAACGCTTAAGCGTGGCGACATGTTGTTAGCTGGTTCTACATTTGGTCGTGTTCGTGCGATGCTGGATGAAAACGGTAAGCCTTGTAATGAGGCTGGCCCATCAATTCCAGTGGAAATCCAAGGTTTGTCAGAAGTTCCTGCTGCAGGCGAGGCGGTGCAAGTAGTCCCTGATGAGCGTAAAGCTCGTGAGATTGCATTATTCCGTCAAGGCAAGTTCCGTGATGTGAAGTTGGCTAAACAGCAGGCATTCAAGCTTGAAACCATGATGGAAAACATGGAAGAAGGCGCAGTTGAAGCTAAGTTGTTACCGCTGATCATTAAGGCAGATGTTCAAGGTTCACAAGAAGCTTTGGCTCAATCATTAATGAAGCTTTCTACACCAGAGGTGAAGGTGCAAATCGTTCACGCTGCTGTGGGTGGCATTACTGAAACTGACGTTAACTTAGCGGTTGCTTCTAAGGCGGTTATTTTCGGATTTAACTCCCGCGCTGATGCAGCTGCTCGTAAGTTAGCTGAGAACAATGGCGTTGATATTCGTTATCACAACATTATTTATGACGCAGTTGATGAAGTGAAATTGGCTCTGAGCGGCATGTTGACACCAGACAAGAAGGAAGAAATCACTGGTCTCGTTGAGATTCGTCAAGTCTTCTTGGTATCAAAAGTTGGCGCAATTGCTGGTTGCTTGGTCGTTGACGGTATCGTTAAACGTACTTCAAGTGTTCGTCTCTTACGCGATAACGTGGTTGTTTGGACAGGTGAGCTTGATTCCCTTAAGCGCTTTAAAGATGACGCGAAAGAAGTTCGTGCCGGTGTTGAATGTGGCTTGTCATTAAAAGGCTACAACGATATCAAAGAAGGCGATCAGCTCGAGGTGTTTGAAATAACTGAAGTTGCACGTTCACTCTAAGCAATATGCACAAGACTAGCCCGCATCGCAATCAGCGTCTCGCCGATCAAATTCAGCGAGACCTGGCCGAGCTCATTCCTCGTGAATTGCGCAGTCCAAGCTTAGGTTTGATTACTTTGCAAAGTATCGAGCTCACGCCGGACTTAGCGCATGCCAAAGTGTTCTTTACTGTTTTGGGTGCTGAGCCTGAGCATGCTTTAAAAGCGCTCCAGGAAAAAGCGGGTTACTTGCATTCATTGCTGTTTAAACGTTTGCATATTCATACAGTGCCTACATTGCATTTTCACTATGACAGCTCAGTTGAGCATGGCATAGAAATGTCTCGTTTGATCGATCAGGCAGTCGAGAGCGATCAAAAAGACGAGACTAAGTAATTCATGGCTATTAGAATCGACGGCGTAGTGCTGCTAGATAAACCTGCTGGAATGAGTTCACAGGGTGCAGTTACCGCCGTCAAGCGTGCTTTTAACGCTGACAAAGCAGGGCACACTGGTACTTTAGATCCGATGGCTACTGGTCTGCTGCCCATCTGCTTAGGTGAAGCTACTAAGTATTCCCAAGACTTGCTCGAGGCTGATAAAACTTATATTGCCCAAGTGAAATTTGGTTCACGCACTGATACAGGTGATGCAGAAGGCCAAATTATTGAAGAGTTGCCTTTACCAGCATTCGCAAGTGATGCAGAAATAAAAGCCGCCTTAGATGCGCTGCTACCTAAATTTACTGGTGCCATTTCTCAAGTGCCGCCAATGTATTCGGCTTTGAAACGTGATGGCAAACCTCTTTACGAATATGCTCGTGCTGGTGTTGAGTTAGAGCGTGCGCCACGTGACATCGTGATTCATTCCATTCGTTGGACCAATATCAACTGGCCAGAAGCTACTCTAGAAGTCAGTTGCAGTAAGGGCACCTATATTCGTGTTCTGGCTGAAGATATTGGTAACGCCCTGGGTTGCGGTGCGCATTTAGTGGGCTTGCGCCGTACTGAAGTAGGGCATCTCACTCTCGAACAGTCTTTTACGATCGAATCAATTCAAAGCGGCCTACAAAATACTGCCGACTATATATTGCCAGTAGACGCGCTCTTGCAAACATTGCCACATCTCACAGTGGATGAGCAACAAGCTAAGCGCCTGGAGATGGGGCAACGTGTTCCGCTCAATTTACCTTCAATCGAGGCATTAGTTCGCATCTATCGCGCAACTGCTGCTCCACATAACTTTATTGGTACTGCTGATTGGCGCTCTGGAGTTTTACATCCGAAACGCTTGATTTCGCAAGCACATTAAACATTACTTATAACCCTTTTACTTATCTTTAACTTTAGAAGCTTCACATGACTAAACGCGCACTTCGTAACATCGCCATCATCGCCCACGTTGACCACGGTAAAACTACTTTGGTTGACCAACTCTTGCGCCAATCTGGCACATTCCGCTCCAATGAAAAAATGACCGAACGCGTCATGGACTCAAACGACTTGGAAAAAGAGCGTGGCATTACTATTTTGTCCAAGAACTGTGCGGTTGAGTATGACGGCACACATATCAACATCGTTGATACCCCGGGACACGCGGACTTCGGTGGTGAAGTAGAGCGCGTACTCTCCATGGTTGACGGTGTATTACTCTTGGTTGATGCGGTTGAAGGTCCAATGCCACAAACCCGTTTCGTAACCAAGAAAGCCTTGGCTTTAGGTTTGAAGCCAATCGTGGTTATTAACAAAGTAGACCGCCCAGGTGCACGTACTGATTACGTTATCAATGCAACTTTTGAGTTATTTGACAAATTAGGCGCTACTGAAGAGCAGTTAGATTTCCCGGTTGTTTATGCCTCAGGCTTGAATGGCTACGCTGGCTTGACTGATGATGTTCGTGAAGGCGATATGCGCCCATTGTTTGACACAGTGTTAAAGCACGTTCCAGTTCGTGATGACAATCCAGAAGGTCCTTTGCAGCTGCAGATTACTTCGATTGAGTACAGCACATACGTAGGTAAGATTGGTGTTGGCCGTGTTAACCGCGGAACTGTTAAGCCTTTGATGGACGTTGTATTTATGGATGGTCCTGACGGCGTTCAACGCAAAGGCCGTATTAACCAAGTATTGAAATTCCGTGGCTTAGAGCGCGAAATCGTTGACGAAGCGCAAGCTGGCGACATCGTATTGGTAAACGGTATTGAAGATTTAGCTATCGGAACAACAATCTGCGCGCCAGACGTTCCAGATGCATTGCCAATGCTCAAGATTGACGAACCAACCTTGACCATGAACTTCATGGTGAACACTAGCCCGTTGGCTGGTCGTGAAGGCAAGTTCGTTACTAGCCGTCAGATTCGTGAGCGTCTTGACCGCGAATTGAAGTCAAACATGGCTTTGCGCGTTAAAGAAACTGATGATGACACTGTATTTGAAGTGTCTGGTCGTGGCGAATTGCATCTCACTATTTTGGTAGAAACAATGCGTCGTGAAGGTTATGAATTAGCGGTTTCTCGCCCACGCGTTGTGTTCCATGAGGAAGATGGCGTGAAGATGGAGCCGTACGAGAACTTAACGGTTGACGTTGAAGATACAACCCAAGGCGCCGTGATGGAAGACTTAGGTAAGCGTAAGGGTGAATTACTCGACATGGTGAGCGACGGTAAAGGTCGTACACGTCTTGAGTACCGCATTCCTGCACGTGGCTTGATCGGCTTCCAAGGCGATTTCATGACCATGACTCGCGGTAATGGTTTGATGAGCCATACATTTGATTCATATGCACCAGCTAAAGACGGCATCTTGGGTGAGCGTCATAACGGCGTATTGATTAGCCAAGATGATGGTGAAGCAGTTGCTTACGCTTTGTGGAAATTGCAAGACCGTGGTCGTATGTTCGTAAGCCCTGGCGATCCTTTGTATGAAGGTATGGTTATTGGTATTCATAGTCGTGATAACGACTTGGTTGTGAACCCTATTAAGGGCAAGCAATTAACCAACGTTCGTGCATCTGGTACTGACGAAGCAGTTCGCTTAGTTACTCCAATCGCCATGAACCTAGAATACGCTGTTGAATTTATTGATGATGATGAGTTGGTTGAAGTAACGCCAAAGAGTATTCGTATTCGTAAGCGCTACCTCAAGGAGCATGAGCGTAAAAAAGCCTCACGCGAATAAGCTAGCTTTGCTACACAACAAAAGTCACCTACGGGTGGCTTTTGTTCTTCAATCAATACCAATATTCCAAAAATAGAACGCATCAGAGTAAGAAATTAAAATAAATGCTGCCATCAATAGAACAACGTCTTGCCCAAGAACTTTCCGCTAAACCCGCCCAAGTAGCAGCTGCCATCGCTTTGATGGATGAGGGTGCAACCGTACCTTTTATCGCCCGGTATCGCAAAGAGGCAACTGGTGGTCTAGATGATGCACAGTTACGCCTATTGGAAGAGCGTCTGAGTTATCTTCGTGAATTAGAAGATCGTCGTAAAACGATTGTTGCTTCAATTGAAGAGCAGGGCAAGATGACGCCGGAGTTACTCAAGGCCATCATGCTGGCAGATGATAAAACTCGCTTAGAGGACCTATACCTCCCTTACAAGCCCAAGCGCAGAACTAAAGCACAGATTGCTTTGGAGGCTGGCTTAGAGTCGCTAGCAAATGATTTGCTCGCTAACCCTAATTTAGATCCTGAAACAGAAGCTGCTAAATACATTAAAGAAGCATTTGAAGTGGATGGAACCAGTAACCCTGGGGTACCTGACACCAAGACTGCTCTCGAAGGTGCTCGTCAGATTCTGATGGAGCGTTTTGCTGAAGACGCCGCGCTAGTTCAGTCTCTGAGGGAGTATTTGCAAGATCATGGTGTAGTAGAGTCCAAAGTCATTGCTGGTAAAGAGCAAGAGGGTGAAAAGTTTGCAGACTACTTTGATTACTCCGAACCCATTAAAGCCATTCCTTCGCATCGCGCTTTAGCTTTATTTAGAGGTCGCCGTGAGCAAATACTGATGGTTAGCTTGCGTTTAGATTCTGAAGAAGAGAAGCCAAAGTGGGATTCACCTCACAATCCTTGTGAGAATCGTATTGCTAATCACTTCAAGATTAAAAATGATGGCCGCCCAGCTGATGCATGGTTGGCTGATACTGTGCGCTGGACTTGGCGCATTAAGTGCTCCTTACATCTAGAGTCTGAGTTAATGACTGCCTTGCGTGAACGCTCAGAAACTGAGGCAATCAATGTGTTTGCCCGTAACCTCAAAGACCTGCTCTTGGCCGCTCCAGCTGGCCCTAGAGTAACGATTGGTCTGGATCCTGGAATGCGAACAGGCGTGAAGGTGGCGGTAGTTGATGCCACGGGCAAAGTGGTTGATACCGATGTGATCTATCCCCACCAGCCCAAGAATGATTGGGCAGGTTCATTGCATACCTTGGCTAAATTAGCTGAGAAACACAATGCGACTTTAATCTCTATTGGTAATGGCACGGCATCGCGCGAGACCGATAAATTGGCTCAAGAGCTTATTAAAGCAAAGCCTGAGTTAAAGCTGACCAAGATTGTTGTCTCTGAAGCGGGCGCATCTGTTTATTCTGCATCGGAGTACGCTTCAAAAGAATTGCCAGGGATGGATGTTTCATTGCGAGGCGCAGTATCTATTGCCAGGCGTTTACAAGATCCACTTGCAGAGTTGGTCAAGATCGATCCTAAATCAATTGGTGTGGGTCAGTATCAGCATGATGTGATGCAAACCCAATTGGCCAAATCATTGGTTGCAGTTGTGGAGGATTGTGTTAACGCTGTTGGCGTAGATGTGAATACAGCCTCTGCGCCATTGCTGGCAAGGGTTTCAGGGCTAAGCTCTACCGTAGCGGAAGGTATTGTGGCTTACCGTGATAGCAAGGGTGCATTTAAATCGAGAGCAGATCTCAAGAGTGTTCCGCGTCTTGGCGAAAAGACCTACGAGCAGGCTGCAGGTTTCTTACGCATCATGAATGGCGATGATCCATTGGATGCCTCTGCAGTCCATCCAGAATCCTATCCATTAGTTGAAAAGATTCTGAAAGATATTAAGAAGGGTGTAAAAGAAGTGATTGGCGATTCCAGTCTTCTTAAATCACTCTCACCAGAAAAGTATGCCGATGGTCAGTTTGGTGTGCCAACAGTAACCGACATTATTAAGGAATTGGAAAAGCCTGGCCGCGATCCTCGTCCTGAATTTACTACCGCAACTTTTAAAGATGGCGTAGAAAAAATCAGTGATTTGAAGGCAGACATGATTCTGGAGGGCGTTGTTACTAACGTAGCGGCTTTTGGTGCCTTTGTCGATATTGGCGTACATCAAGATGGTTTGGTGCATATTTCTGCATTATCTAATACCTTTGTTAAGGATCCGCATAGTGTTGTTAAAGCAGGGCAGGTAGTGAAGGTCAAAGTGCTTGAGGTGGATGAAAAGCGCAAACGCATTGCCTTAACAATGCGCTTATCAGATGAAGCGCCAAGAGAGAGTTCTAGGGCGGGTGCTAAGCCCGAACAAAGAGCCCCAAATCGCCCTAGAGCAGCTGAGCCTAGAAAGCCCCAAGACGACAGAAGACAGGCGCCACCCATCAATAATGCGATGGCAGCGGCATTTGGCAAACTCAAAAAGTAAAGAGCAAACCAATCTCAAACTAACTATCAAATTATTTACGGGCCCTAGCGGCCTGTAATATTTCTGTCATATATTTCTATATAATTGGAAATATGAAAAATATAGATGCTGTTCAAGCTTTTTTGGCCCTAGGTCAAGAGTCTAGGCTCAATGTCTTTCGTTTGATTGTGCAGCGAGGGGATGTTGGTCTAACACCAAGTCAAATTATTGAGAAGTTGGGTATTCCGAATGCTACTTTGAGTTTTCATCTCAAGGAGCTAGTTCATGCTGATCTCTTAATTGTTGAGAGGCAGAGTAGGAACTTAATTTATCGACCGAATGCCAAGCTTGTACAAAATCTCAGTGAATTTTTATTAGAAAACTGCTGTGGTGGGAAAGATTGCGGCACTGTCAAAGTAGTCAAAAGGTCTAAATCGGTATGAAGCAATACAACATTCTTTTTCTTTGCACTCATAATTCAGCGCGCTCAATTTTGGGTGAGGCATTGGCCTCTACACACCCAAGTGGCAAGTTTAGGGGTTTCTCAGCAGGCTCTACACCTGGAACCAGTGTTAATCCGATAGCAGCAGATATCGCAGTAGAACTTGGTATGGACCGCGCCTTACTCAAATCCAAAAGCTGGGATGTTTTTGGTGAGCCTAATGCTCCTAAGATGGACTTCATCGTTACTGTTTGCGACAACGCTGCGGGTGAGGTCTGCCCATTCTGGCCTGGTAATCCAGTAACGGCGCACTGGGGCTTTCCTGATCCATCCCGAGTTCAGGGTACGGATATAGAAAAGAGAGCTGCATTTAATGAGGTGATGAATGGCCTCAAAAAGCGCATCGATATTTTGGCAGCAATGCCATTAGATAAATTAGATTCCATGAGTCTCAAGAACATTCACGCACAGATACCAACAGCATTATGACTTCACTAACTAAAAAACTGTCTTTTCTAGATCGCTACCTAACAGTGTGGATCTTTGCCGCCATGGCGTTGGGCATCGGCTT
The DNA here is from genome assembly GCF_027924165.1 of Polynucleobacter yangtzensis. Classification (NCBI taxonomy): domain Bacteria; kingdom Pseudomonadati; phylum Pseudomonadota; class Betaproteobacteria; order Burkholderiales; family Burkholderiaceae; genus Polynucleobacter; species Polynucleobacter yangtzensis. Next base: position 1,217,983 of record NZ_AP026973.1, on the reverse strand, counting down.
GGGATACTTTTTTCCTGGGGTGGAGGGATTTATCAATTCATTTCAGGTGGGCAGTACTAATTATCCCATTGCGATCGGCTTAATTTTGATGATGTATCCACCATTTGCAAAGGTGCGCTATGAAGACTTGCCAGACGTCTTTAGGGATAAGAAGATCTTTGCCATTGCCTTCTTAATGAATTGGATCATTGCTCCTGCATTCATGTTTATTCTGGCAATTACCTTTGTTCCTGATCAACCAGAGTACATGGCCGGTCTGATCTTGATTGGTATTGCACCATGTATTGCCATGGTCATTGTTTGGAATGACATCGCTAAAGGCTCTACAGAATACGCAGCTGGCTTGGTAGCATTTAATGCCATTTTTCAGGTTCTGTTCTTTAGTCTATATGCCTATTTCTTTTTAACAGTGTTGCCACCATTCTTCGGCTTGGCTGGCTCTAATGTCAGCATCACCATTGCCGAAATAGCTAAAACAGTCTTTATCTATCTGGGTATTCCTTGTATCGCCGGATTACTCACTAGATACATCGCACTTAAATTTGTCTCTAAAGAGTGGTATCACGAACACTTCGTGCCAAAGATTGGGAAGATCACTTTAATTGCTTTATTATTCACTATCGTGGTGATGTTTAGCTTAAAAGGGAAGTTGATTTTGCAGTTGCCTGGCGATGTATTAACTATTGCCATTCCATTACTTGTTTTTTTCGGTGTGATGTTTGTGATTACCTTTGTTATAACGACCAAGATGGGTATGGATTACAAGCGTTGCTGCACTTTATCTTTTACTGCTTCGAGCAATAACTTTGAACTGGCGATTGCGGTAGCCATAGCTGTTTTTGGTATTAATTCTGGCGCGGCATTTGCAGCGGTGATTGGTCCACTGGTTGAGGTTCCCATCATGATTGGCTTGGTTGCGGTTGCCCTGATGATAAAAGATCGTTATTTCAATACCTTACGTGATTAGACAACGTTTTTGCTGAGAATTTCCCCCGTTGAAGTAACAAATTCTCTAAACTATTAGTTTGTTTGTTAAATCACGAAAGGCTAGGTTTACTGTGAAAATGTCTAAATCAATTTTCCGCATTGCAGCAATTTCGCTGTGTGCATTAGGAGTCAGCATTTCTGCTGCCAAAGCAGCAGACTTCCCTGGTGATCGCCCAATTACATTAGTTGTCCCATTCTCCGCTGGCGGACCAACCGATAAAGTCGCACGTGAGCTTGCTCTTGCCATGGGTAAGCAGCTTAAAGGCCAGGTGATCGTGGATAACAGTCCTGGCGCAGGCGGCACAATTGCTGCTAAGCGAGTGATTAACTCCAAGAATGACGGCTACACATTATTGATTCACCACATTGGTATGTCTACAGCACCAGCTCTGTATAAGAACTTGGGCTTTGATCCAATGAATGATTATGAGTATGTTGGCCAGGTTGCTGACGTACCAATGATTTTGGTTGGCAATAAAGACTTGCCACCAAAGAACTATCAAGAACTTCTTCCATACATGAAGGCAAACGTTAGTAAGATTGCTTATGCCAATGCTGGCGTAGGTTCCGCTAGTCACTTGTGTGGATTGCTCTTCATGAGCCGTATTCAGTTGGATTTAACCACTGTTCCTTACAAAGGTACTGCGCCTGCATTGACAGACTTAATCGGTGGTCAAGTGCAGTTGATGTGTGACCAGACAACTAACCTCTCAGGCCAGTTGGCTACTAACGCGGTGAAGCCTTATGGTTCAACAACTATGCAGCGCATCAAAGCCTTTGACAAGATTCCTACATTGAATGAACAAGGCTTGAAGAACTTTGAAGTTAAAGTTTGGCATGGCGTATATGCGCCAAAGGGCACTCCTAAGGCAGAGATGGATAAGTTGGCTAAGGCATTACAAGGTGCAATTCAGGATCCTCTCTATAAGCAGCATATGGCTGAGTTGGGTGTAGAGATTCCATCACAAGCAAATGCCAGCCCAGAAGGCTTGAAAAAGCACTTGAAGGCACAGATTGATTTGTGGACTCCAATCATTAAGTCTGCAGGTATTTACGCAGACTAAGCTTCAAACACTTTGAAGAAGAGCCACCTTAGGGTGGCTCTTCTTTTGAGGAGAAGCTAAATAGAAAACCGTACAGATGATTAATTTAAACTAGCAACCAAAAAGCATTTGCTAATGGGGTGTTATGAGAGTTAATTCAGAAGGGGTGTCAGCATCGCGGGTATATCTACCTGCTGATCAAGCTCATGCGAATTTGCTCAGCTTTTTTGTCATGCAATTTCCTCATATTGCGAGAGAAGAATGGGTATCTCGTTTCAATGAAGGGCTGATTCTTGATCAAGAGGGCCATGCTCTAGCTGTCAATGATGCATATCTCCCTAATACGCATTTAATTTACTTCAGAAGGTTAGAGCGCGAGCCAGAAATTCCATTTGAAGAGAAAATTCTCTATCAAGACGAACATATTCTCGTTGCCGATAAGCCCCATTTCTTGCCGGTAACGCCGAGCGGTCTTTATTTACATCAAACCTTGCTCAATCGCCTAAAGAAAACCACAGGCATACAAACGCTAAGCCCAATTCATCGCATTGATAGAGATACTGCTGGTTTAGTCATTTTTTCGGTTAATCCAGATGAGCGCGCTCAATACCAAAATCTTTTTAGAGATAGAGCCGTCAAGAAAGTCTATGAGGCTATAGCGCCTTACACAAAAGAGCTCGATCAAAAGCTCCCCATGACTTATAAAAGTCGTCTAGAGGAGTCTGAGCATTTCTTGCAGATGTGCGAAGTGGAGGGTGAACCAAATTCAGATACCTTGATTGAGATTTTGGAGGTTAAGGCCCCATACGCGAGATATCGGTTAACACCGGGAAGTGGAAAGAAGCATCAACTGCGTTGCCATCTCAATGCCCTAAAAATCCCCATTAAAAACGACCAGATCTATCCTGTTCTAACGCCATACCAGGAATACGACCTGGACTTTTCTAAGCCTTTGCAATTACTGGCAAAGGTAGTCTCCTTTATGGATCCTATTACCCATGAACCAAGGGCTTTTTCTAGTCAAAAGACCCTTGAGCTCTAGGGCGTCATTCATTAACTCTACCTATTTGATTTAAATCAAGCCTTTAAATGAATGTCCGGCTGGGTAGGAGTATTCTCAAAGAGTAGTCATTATTAATAATAGGAAGAATATGTCATTAAATCACGCAGTTATTTGGATTGATCATCAAGAAGCACACGTTATGTTTTTGAGCGAACAGGCTAGTGAAGCTGAAGTGATTCGTAGCAAAACAACACATTCCCATTTACATCATAAGGGCGGTGAAGTCGGTAGTGGCAAGCTCGCTCTAGATTCCAAGTATTTACATTCTGTAATTAATGCCGTGAACGAATCTAAAGAAATTTTGATTCTCGGACCAGGCTCTGCAAAATTAGAACTCATTAAGCATGCTCATAAACATGACGCTAAGATTGCCGAAAATATTGTTGGTGTAGAAACGGTTGATCATCCTAGTGATAAAGAAATTCTTGCTTATGCGCGTAAGTTTTTCTACAAAGTAGATCAGATGCTGTAAATCTAAATATATAGGAAAACGCAAATGACTAAAGAAGCTTTAGGACCAGACGGCCTACCAGGACATGATTATTTTCTTGATGCTGTAAATCATATTGATGAGGCTGTTGCTAACAATACGATTGCAGCTGGGGCGGCCAAAGGAATTATCTTTAGCCTAGTGGAAACATTGGGGGCTATGGTTGGCGATCCTGATCTACCTGCTCACTTGAAGTCTGGTTACATGGGTGCTTTGGATCTTGCTGTTGATCTCGAAGCAAAGCTTTCCAAGCTTAAATAAGTAAAAGCCGAAATATCCCAATTAATAAAATTAAGGGCAACTTTGGTTGCCCTTAACTATTTTGGTGGCAGATTTGCTATCAAGCTCTAAGCCATTGTAGATTTACTATCGCATACCGATAAGGTCATGTAAGTAGCTATAGCGAAGAGCGAGAATACTTGGGAGATTTATACTAAATAAAACGATACCTTTAGTAGTATGATGAAGATAAACACCGTAAAGCAATTAGATAATTTAGCTTGAAGCTATAGATAACTAAATAATAAAAAAGGGTCTAAAGCAATGGAGTTAGTAAATCAAGCTATGTATCTAGGATTCGGCCTGATTTTTTTTGGCCTCAGCTTTAGCTCAATCAACGACCTAAGATTTCAATTTAATCAGCAAAGATCTATGCATTTTTGGTCTATTGCTGTGCTGGCGATGTCTTTATCATGCTTGTCTTTTTTGATATATCCCTTGGTTGGCGGACTTGCACTCACGATTGGCAATCTCATGCAAATAGCCTCTGACATTGCCCTTGGAATTCTTTTTAGATCATTTAATTCATCAATCAAGAATAAGTGGGCGTTGAGCAAGTTCACATTTGCATTGCTCGTATTGGGTGTAATTCTTGAATTCGTTCGAACTCATGTGACATATGACCATAGAGTCGAGTTTTTGAGTTGGATAGCAATTGCGCTCTCAATTTGGCAGTTGTATGAGCTCTCTTTCCAGTACTTTAAAACTAAATCAATCTATATAGGGTTCTTAATTTGTGCCATAACGTCACAGATTATTGTTTGGATATATAGAATTTGGCTGATTGATAACGATGTAAGCATATTTGGATACAGTAGCATCTTTGATGAAGAGTGGACGGAATTTCTAGCGCGGTTAATTGTCATAGTTCTTTATGCACTCATATTCATTGCAATCGGAAATTTTTTCTATAGCAAATTAGTCCAGCAAGAGCAGCAGCGCAGAGAAGAAAAAGAAAATCAGATGCTCGATGCTCTCAAGAATCTTGCTTCGGCAAGAGATAACGATACCGGCAATCATATTGTGCGTACCCAGCATTACGTTAAGGTTTTGGCAGAGCGCCTCAGGTCCATGGGGTATCAACCTCGGCAGTTGAATGCAGCAAGTATCAATGCCATGTTTAAAGCTGCGCCACTCCATGACATAGGTAAGGTTGCAATACCGGACCATATTTTGTTGAAACCGGGGCCTTTGAATGAAGAAGATTGGGAAATTATGAAGACCCACGCCGCTATTGGCGAGTCAGTACTTAGAGCCTCAGCAGCTGATAGCAATTCAGATGATGCAGTTATTAGTAGCGCTATCAAAATAGCGGGCTGTCATCATGAGCGGTGGGATGGCGAAGGGTATCCCTATGGCCTGCGTGGGGAGAGCATTCCCTTGGAGGCCAGGATTATGTCATTGGCAGACATGTATGACGCGCTTGTCACTAAGCGTCCCTATAAAGAGGGCTGGTCTCATCAAGATGCGGCTAGAGAGATTCTTAGCAAGAAAGGCACCTTTTTTGATCCGACGGTTGTAGAGGCTTTCATGCAAGAGGAGGGCGCTTTTCAACGAATTGCAAAGCAATTTCAGGATTAGTTTTCGTGGCCTAGACCCTGTCTTTGTAAATACTTTCTAGGGCCTTGATTTTTCAAAGCTCCCTTGTTGCTGGGCTCAATACACCCAAAATACTCTAAAATGGCAGCAATTAATTAGCTCTCAAGGGCAATCTCAAAGTGTCTGTGGATTTGAATTTCAAGAAGCGTTTAGCTGTTGCCCCAATGATGGAGTGGACTGATCGTCATTGCCGCTCTTTTCATCGAACACTCACCAAAGATGCAGTGCTGTATACCGAGATGGTCACCACCGGTGCTCTTATGCATGGGGATGTACCGCGCCACTTAGATTACTCCCAAGACCAGCATCCTGTTGTCCTTCAGCTGGGCGGTAGTGAGCCAAATGATTTGGCAAAAGCAGCCCAATTAGCGCAACAGTGGGGCTATGACGAAATTGATCTGAACTGTGGCTGCCCATCTGAACGTGTGCAGCGTGGTGCTTTTGGCGCATGCCTCATGGCAGAGCCCAATTTAGTGGCCGAGTGCGTTAAAGCAATGAAGGGTGAGGTGGATATTCCGATTTCAGTAAAGCATCGTTTGGGCTTGGATTCGATGGATGCTGCTAATTCACAAAAAGATTATCAATTTGCACTCGACTTTATTCTTGCTGTTGCAGATGCTGGTGCTAGTCAGGTAACAATTCATGCGCGTAACGCTATATTGAAGGGTTTATCCCCCAAAGAAAATCGCAGTAAACCACCATTGCACTATGAAGTAGCTGCAAAAATTCGGATTGATGCGCAAAAGCAATTTCCGAATCTAAAAGTTCTACTCAATGGCGGTTTAGAAACCAATGAGCAAATTGCCGGTCTTTGGGATGACTTCGATGGCTTTATGGTGGGAAGGGCTGCTTATCACTTCCCTGCTTTATTGCTGGGGTGGGATGACATGATCAGTACAAATGGAGATGCTGCCGGTTATCTGTTTAGTGAAACGGAGTGGCATCGTATTCAGATTGCATTGGTAAAACAAGTGCAGGCTTGGTTTGATGAATGTCGTGCCAAGAATAAGCCTTTTTATATTGGCGCATTTACAAGACATATTTTAGGTCTTGCACATGGTAGGGCGGGGTCCCGTTATTGGCGTCAACGACTCTCAGATCACCATGCTTTAGCCAAAGTACAGAGCAAAGCCGCGATCGCAGATTTCTTTTTGGATGCCAGTTTATGCCTTGGGGATTGGGCTGCTTTTGACCTAGAAACTGTGGATTAAGGCTGTTTTGGCAGGTTTTTATCCAAAAAGGCTATAATCTCTTCTTCTACAACGGCGGACGTAGCTCAGTTGGTAGAGTCCCAGATTGTGATTCTGGTTGTCGCGGGTTCGAGCCCCGTCGTTCGCCCCACTAAATCTTCCCTTTATTGCCTTAACCCACCACTTTTGATCAAGGCGGCTAATTTTCATAATTTGGGTGGACTAAATGTCTATTGCCGGATCAAAAAGACAGACTCGATTTCTACCGCCAGATTTAGCGCGATACATCGCTTTGTCTGCATGGGCGCTTAATGTAGATTCGTTATCACCGTGTTCTGGGTAGAGGGCAACACCCATACTGGCTCCGGTGACTAGCTCTTTACCATTTGCCATAAAGTGTTCGAGTAAAGCAGAACGCACCTTTTCTGCAATAGTAAGAGCGCTGCTTTCGCTCTCAATATTTGGCAGCAGGATTACAAATTCATCACCCCCAATCCGGGCCACCGTATCCGAAGATCGAACATTATTGAGCATGCGGTTAGCTGCTTCACATAGAGCACTATCTCCAGCCGCATGACTGTAGTTGTCATTAATACTCTTTAAATTATCAAGATCTAAAAAGATGAGGGCAAATTTAGTTTTATTACGTTCAGCCTGTGCAAGTGTCTGCTGTAGGCGATCTGCAAATAGCAGTCTATTAGGTAAACCAGTTAAGGCATCGTGATTTGCGAGATGCTGATTTTTAAAATTAGCCCATAGTGATCTTAAAAGTAATTTCACGCCCACAAATACTAAGATCAGGCTAAAAACAGTGGTATAGATAATGCCGTAAAGACTTTTTCTCCAGCCTGTTAAATACAGCTCTTCAGTGGCGATGGCGCCAACAACCAACGGGTATCCTGGCACATTACGAAATGCAATCATCCTTTGAACTCGTTCATTATTGCGAAGTGCTGTGGGCGCATCAGTCAGGATGACCCGACCCTGAAGCTTTGGATCTTCAACAACCTTTTCAAAAATTTCACTAGTGTTCGCCTTGCCAATTCGATCGTCAACAAAGGGCCAGCGGGTTAATAAAACCTGATCTTTCTTAAAGAGCACAAGGGATGAACCGTCTCCTAAATTGGAACCAATTTGCTCATAGAATTTTGAAAAAACCTCTGCAGAGACGCCTATTAAGGCTATGCCTAAAAATTCCTCTTTGGCGTTACTAATCCGCTTAGCCAAATAAAATACCCACTTTCCATTTCCTTTGTTGCGCACGGGATTACTAAAAAAAGTTTGAGTGGATGTATGAGTGCTTAGGTATTGGTAATAGTCGCGAACTGATAGATCAATATTGGGTGGCGGGTAAGAGCGTGAGAAATTGAGTACCCTTCCATCTGCGCCTACGTAAGTAGCCACATCAATAATGGCATTAGAGTTTGTTTTTTCTTCAAGATTTAAAAACTGTGCTTTTTTTTCAGCAAAGGCACGGTACTCTGCTTCAGTTTTGACATTGGCAGCAGATACTGCGTCAACAAGGCTATCCAAAGCAGTGTTGGCTGAATACATGGTTTGAGCGGCATGCTCAGCCAGTACAACTGTAAGATTGGATATTTGCTCGGAGCGGTCTTTGATGGAGTTTTGTCTTAGGATATAGCTCGAGACTATTGCGCTGACGACTAAGACTATGGCAACTAAAATGCCTGCGATTACGGTAAAGCGTGCTACCCGGTTTGTTCTCGCGTCTAAATTCATGCCAAATAATATCAAGGAAAATACAAGGAATTAGGCGCACCGCTGGATTTGGTAGTCATCTCTAGCAATGCCTACTCAATATATAGTAGATAAATACTAATTTAGTCGCAATACCCAACAATTAATTGTAAATTTGATGGTCAGCAGGGGGAAATCTTTTATGATCCGTCCTATAACTTTAGTTTAAAAATCAACTCTAAGCACCCGCAAATTAGATTCCCCCCTTGAACCAATCTATTTTTTCAAGACTATCAGAGTCTTATACGAAAAAGTCCGTTATTGCGGCCACTTTATGGTCAATTGCTTATGCGGTCATTTGTGCTTTTCTATTGAAATATTTCTCTGGTGAGGCTGGGGCAAGCCCTGTCTGGATTCCTGCTGGAATAGGCTTGGGCGTGTTGCTGGTTTATGGATTTCAATATTGGCCATTTATTTTCATTGGCGCTATTTTTGGTGAGATGGGTGGCGGACACCATTTCGGGATGGCATCCCTCATTGCTGCGGGATCAGTGTCGGGTTTTCTGGCGGCAGTATTTTTGTTTAAAAAACTACCGAGATTAAAAGGGGAGTTGGATTCATTAATTGAATTTATTTCCCTCTTATTTATTGGTGCTATTGCAGCTTTAATCAGTACTTCAATTAACATTCAGTTTTTAATCTGGGGTAATTTAATCCAGGCTAACAATTTCAGGCCAGTTTTCCAAGAATGGTTTACAGGGGATTATTTTGGAATGGCTTTTGTTGCCCCAATCATTATCATTCTTAGTAAGCCTTGGACTATTTTTTCCAACAAAACAAGGTTGCTCAAGTTAGTCGTCCTTTTAATTTTTGCTTTTTTTCTAGGGCAGGCCATTTTCTTTGGTTGGTTTAAAGATAGCCTGGATTTAACGGGCAAAGGGAATGTCTATTTATTCATGCTCTTGCTCGTCGGCTTTTACTTCGGACGCCAAGGTGCGATGTTGCTCTTTGCGCTTGTATTGTTACAGGCTATCCTAGGCGCGCGTTTTGGGGCGGGGTTTATTGGCCCAGACTTATTTACTAGGCCTGATCAAAATCCAGTGTGGGTCTATCTTGGTGTTGCATGTATTCTTGGTTTGGTGATCAGTCTTGCTGAAGAGGGTATGCGTAAAAAGAATGAAGCATTGTTACTGGTTGATAAAAATGAAAAGAGATCAGAGGAGCGCTTCAAAGAGATTGTTTCTAATACACCAGTTTTGATGGCGACTTATGACCTGAAAACTGAGGTTACAGATTACCTTAATCCCTATTTCACTAAATTATTAGGGTATGTGGCTGAAGACTTTTTAGACCCAAATGCTTGGTGGGCGTTAGCTTACCCCGATCCAATTTACCGTAGTGAGGTTGAAGCTGAATGGCATAGGCGTGCATCAGCATCCCAGTCTTCTAATACGCCATTTGAGCCGCTTGAAACTTTAACCACTTGCAAAGATGGCTCTCAGCGCTCAATTGTATGGGGTTGTTTTTTTGTTGACGAGCGCATGGTCATTCATGGAATAGATGTTACTGAAGAGAGGCGTGTTGCAGATACATTAAGCATTTCTTCAGCTGTATATCGAGCAATGGGTGAGTCGGTTGTCATTAGTGACGCCAAAGGTTCCATCCTTTTGGCAAACCATCCTTTTGAGGTGCTTACAGGATTTGATGCTGAACAAATTAAGGGTATTACATTTTCAGATCTGCTTGTCAAAAAACATGGAGCACGATCATATTCGGATATTTATACGTCTCTTGAAGCTATTGGCCGTTGGGAAGGTCAGGCATGGCTGCGCACCAAGAGCGGAAACGAGGTATTGCGCTTTATTTCAATCTACTCTAACTTTGATAACGATGGCATGCCACTTCAAAGGGTTGCATTGATTTCTGAGGTTACAGATCAACGTAAAGCAAGAGAGTTGATTAATCAGCAAGCTAACTTTGATCCTTTGACAGGATTGCCAAATCGACGCTTGATGATTGATCGCCTTGAGCAATTGATTAAGCAATCTACGCGTAATAAAAAGAGTATTGCGATTGCTTATATAGATCTAGACAACTTTAAGGATATTAACGATAGCCGTGGGCACGATTTTGGTGATCAGTTGTTAAAAGGAGTTGCTGCTCGCTTGCGTTCAGTGGTTCGTGAGACTGATACTGTTGCCCGTATTGGTGGTGATGAATTTGTGATCCTGCTGGGTGACCTCGAGAGGCCTGAAATTGCAGACCCAATTATTCGGGAAGTTTCGAAAAAACTAGCTGATTCAATATCAATTGAAGGTCAATTGATATTCGTGACCGCCAGTATTGGAGTATCGTTATTTCCAAATGATGGATCAGAAGCTAAGGCCCTCCTATTAGGTGCCGACCAAGCTATGTACGCAGCTAAAGCAAGTGGTCGTAATACCCATCAATATTTCACCACCTCTTTGCAGGCTACCGCCTCTTACCGTTCAAGCGTTATTGCTGAATTGCGTGTCGCATTAGAGAAAAACGAATTCGAGCTGCATTATCAGCCTATCATTGATCTGAAGACAGGCAAGGTTGCTCAAGCTGAAGCACTTCTGAGGTGGTGTAAAGAAAATGGTGAAATCATTATGCCGCCCGCTTTTATTGAAATTGCCGAAGACTCCGGCCTGATCATTGAGATTGGAGAAAGGATTTGGCATGATGCAATTACTTTTATTCAGTCATTAAATGCTGGCCCAAATTTCAAGCTTGCCATCAATGTGGCAGCATCCCAATTCAACTCGAATCAGCATTCTGCGATGGCATGGATTAAGATGCTCGAGGATAAAAAAACATCCCCTAGCTCAATTGTGCTCGAGATAACAGAGCGGATGATGCTACATAAGTCACAACGTGTTATGCGAAAGATTGCTGTGATGCAAGAAGCAGGGTGTCAATTTAGCGTAGATGATTTTGGAACTGGTTATTCTTCATTGGCTTCTTTAAAAAGCTTTAACTTCAATTACATCAAAATCGATGCAGACTTCATTAAGTTGTTAGCTCCCAATACCCAGGATTCTGCTTTAGTTCTAGCAATGATCTCTATGGCAAAAGGTTTGGGACTGGAATCTATTGCCGAAGGCGTTGAAACAGAGGAGCAGGCAAGCATTCTGAGGTCAATGGGGTGCAATTTTGCGCAAGGCTATCTGTTTGGCCGTCCTATGTCTGCAGATGACTTTAAGACTCTCTTGAAGTCCAATTTAGAGTCTTAATTCTCTTGTTTATCTAATTCATGTTGCAATTAGACAACTAATTGTCTAGTAGATCTCTACTCTTAGACAGGTATAAGCTGTCTAAATTGGCCTCTATTCTGTATAAATGATCCCCCGACTATCCTTTTTTATTGGACAGATAGACATATGATTTCTAGTAAGGCGCTCATAGACCAGACCGGTATATCCCGCGCTACCCTTAATAACTACATCCAGCTTGGGATTTTGCCTAAGCCAGTTGTACAGTCTTTATCTGCTAGCGCAGATGAGGGTGGGGCTAGAGTCTTGGGTTTTTTCCCGGATGATTCACTTGAGAGGGTGCAGGCAGTCCAGATATTGAAGTCTCAAGGGCACTCAATGGCTCAGGTCGCTGAGCGTTTGGCTAAAACCGATGCGCTGCTAGAAGTGCAGGAGCTCCAAGCGTTAAGCGTTGGCAACCTTAGTTCCAATACGAGGGTGGCGGCAAAGAATCAGTCAGCGCAGTCTGTACCAAAGGCAAAAATGCAGTCTGGAGAACTAACGCTTTCTCTAGATACTTTGACGCACCCGGCTTACATGTTGAATTACAACTTTGAGTTGACCTGGCTTAATGAAGCTGCTCGCAAAGAAGTTTTTGGATTTATCGCACCGCCAGCTAAAAGTTCAGAGCGCAATTTGATCGGACTTCTATCGCGTCCTGAGGTATGTTTGGCCTTAGATGATCAGCGCGCCTTAGTGGGGCTTTTATTACAGTTAGCTAGCTCACGCATTGCTTATGAGCCTTTGGCAAAGTTAGTTAACCAGCACGACCCTGAGCTGATGCCTTTATTGGACCAGATTGTTTTTGATGGTAGCAATCTGGAGCAAGCGGTTAATGAAGTGGAATTTTTTCAAAAGAATTCTCAAGGAGAGTATGTCTGCTATCGAGTGTACGCAGTGTATTTCCGTGAGGGTATTTTGGTGGTGCATTCGCCCTCTACCGAGCGGGGAGATGAGCTACTGCATTTCTTAGGTCGCCGTGATCAGGTGATTCACTCCTTGTTGAGTAAGCGTTTGCCTGTCATGACGCCGCTCGCGGTATTGGTGGCTGATTTGCAAAATTCAACACGTATTTGCTCTGATTTACCACCAGACGAATATTTTTCTTTAATTAATCAGATCTGGGCAACCATGAGTCCCATATTGAGAAAATATACGGGTACACACGGTAAGCATGTGGGTGACGGAGTCGTTTACTACTTTTTCCCGCAAGCAGAGAGTAATTACTTATTTAATGCGGTGGCGTGTGCTGATGAATTACGTCAGGCAATGCGAAAAATTAGTTCTGAATGGCAGCTTAAGAAAAATTGGTTTACAGAGTTACAGCTCAACATAGGTTTGCATGAAGGGCAGGAGTGGTTGGGAAGTTTCCAGTCGGCCAATCATATTGAATTTGCTGTATTGGGTAATACGATTAACCAAGCCTCTCGCTTGAGTGATTTTGCACGGCAGGGCAGTATTTGGGCGACGAAAGATTTAATTAGTAAGCTGAGTGTGGATGAGCGAAGTCGTATTGAATTTGGCGTCTTAAGAAAGAGCCAGGAGAACGGCGATCGATTTGTGGCCTCAACCTATGCGCAAGTAGAGTCACTATTAGATCTACAGCAAGATAAGCACGAGAAATTAAGGGATATATCTCAGCTTGCGGTCACTGAGATTAAGCGAATTTCAAATACCCGCCTTTATTAAGTTCTGGCGGGACTGTTATACCCAGTAGGAGGTGGCTGATAGCCTGGTACCTGGCTTAAGTCGAGATGATCAATTAAGTTTTGATCTAAAAACTTTTCGGCATACTCTTCGTAGACTTTTTCCCACATAAAAATATCAAAAAGGTCTGGATCAATATGACCGTTAAGCTTCATCTTCCCCAGGATATGCAGGGACTCACTCAGCGTCTTTCCTTTTTTATAGGGCCTATCTTGTGCAGTAAGCGCTTCAAAGATGTCGGCAATTCCCATGCAGCGTGCCGGTATAGACATCTGCTCTCGAGTAAGACCTTTTGGATAGCCCTTGCCATCCATACGTTCATGATGTCCGCCGGCGTACTCGGGCACATTCTTTAAGTGTTTTGGCCAAGGGAGCTTTTCAAGCATGGCAATGGTTGTGTCAATGTGATGATTAATGATTTGACGCTCTTCTGGAGTTAAGGTGCCGGCTCTAATAGTTAAGTTCTTTACTTCTTCTTCGCTTAATAAAGAGTGCACTGTTCCTGAGAGATCTCTCCATTGGTAGTCTTTGGCTATTGCATGCACTCTCTCAATATCAGAATTATGCATGGACTCAACACCAATATTGCAATGACTTAAAAAGTTAAAGTCATCAATTAACTGCTGATGACGTTTATTGGCAGACTCTTCCGTGATCAAATTCTGAGATAAATCAATTTGAATATCACGCAAGATAATTTCAGCACGTGTTTGGATGAGTTCAATACGATCAAAAATCTTTTCTAATTTGGTTGCCTTATCGACCACATGCACTGGTGTCGTAATCTTGCCGCAGTCATGTAATAGGCCCGCAATCTTGAGTTCATGACGGTCTTCTTCAGTAAGGTGAAAAGAGCTCAAAGGGCCGTAAGAGCAGCGATTGACGGCGTCTGCCAACATCATGGTGAGATCGGGAACGCGATTGCAATGGCCGCCGGTATAGGGTGACTTATCATCAATTGCGTGGTTGATAAGACTAATAAAGGATTCAAAAAGTTTTTCTAGGTGATTAATCAGGGTGCGGTTTGTGAGGGCAACTGCAGCCTGAGAGGCAAGTGCTTCAATAATCGATTGATTGCTATCTGAGAACGGAATGATTTCGCTGGTAAAAGGATCAACTGCATTAATGAGTTGCAAAACTCCAATCACTTCTGATTCATGATTTTTCATCGGAATGGTTAAGAAGGATTGAGAATGGTAGTGATTTCTTTTATCCATTGCATGGGTGCCAGAAAAATCAAACTCAGATGTATTGTAAACATCAGGAATATTGACAGTTTCTGCGCGGTGGTAGGTGTAGCAAGCCACTCTAGATAGATCTGGTTCTCCATCTGTGTTAAACAGGGGAATAGGTGAAGCATCAATGGGCATTCCGCTCGTACCTCCCCAATGCAAATCCCTGCTTTTGGTATGAACGATCTCAAAATTGAGAGTTGAGTTTTCTTGTACTAGATAGATGCTTCCGGCGTCAGAATTAGTAAACCGCATGGCTGTTTGGAGAATCTTCTCCAGTAGTTGCGCAATATCTTTCTCGCTGGAGAGGGAAAGGCCAACGCTTAAAAATTCGTGTAATACCGTTTTTTGGTTCAAGGGTAGTCAGACTTCACATTGAAATAGATGATTTGGATTATCTCTATAAGTGGCTATGAAGTGTTTAGTAGATAAGTACCACTTTTAGTGGTAGTCAAGAATCAAAATAGATACTGTAAATCGGCAGTTTTCTACCATTGGATATATGTCTTTAGTTAGCTCTAATACAGTTATCACCTATAACTATGGTTAGCGCTTTAATGAAGCCTTCAAAACCAAGTGGATACAGATTTTGTATTAAACACTTACCAATCTATTTAGTTTGCTCAACTCTTGCGCTTTCTGGCTGTACTTCGCTTATGCAAAGAGAAGGGGACCCACCAAATGGTCCTGCTTATGTTGGATGGTTGCCTGCAACATTTAAAACTCCTATTGATCAGCAGCTACCGCGCCCCAAAGAGGAGTGGTGGCAAGATTTTGGGAGTGAAGAGCTCAATGGCATGGTTGAAACTGCTCTAACCAATAACTTTGACTTAAGGATTGCCATTGCACGTGTATCGCAAACACGTGCTCAAGCAGATATTGTTAAGTCCGCTCAATATCCAACACTAGATGCCAATATTCGTTACGGCATCCAAGGGCCAACTCCTGGCCCTGGTTATGCAGCGAATACCTCTCAGTGGAGCTCGCAGCCTCTTTGGCAGGCAGGTGCTTTGGTGAACTATGAAGTTGATCTCTGGGGCAAAAAAGGCTTTGATACTCAATCGGCATTCTCGCAGGCATTAGCCAGTGAATTCAACCGTCAAGCGGTTGCATTAAGTTTGGTAGGCGATGTCATGACTGTCTACTTCCAAGTGGTGTCATTGGATGAGCGGATTACTGTGAGTGAGAGAAATTTAGAAGCCATTCGGGGGGTGGGTAGAGGTTTAGAGCGCAGGGTGGAGTTAGGTGATGCCACCTTGATCGATTTATCTCAGCAATTAATTTTGCAAAACAATACTGATGCCTTGGTAACAAATTTGAAGCTACAACGCGAACGAGCCATTAATCGTTTGGCTGCTCTTTTAGGCACCACTTCTTCCAGCATCAAAATTAAAGCGAAGTCCGTTGAAGAATTTAAGGCCCCAGTTGTAGCGCCCGGATTGCCGTCTGACCTCTTATGCCGTCGTCCAGATATTCGCAGAGCAGAGGCCTCCCTAGAAGGAGCGGAGGCAGACTTGCTTGCTGCTCGTGCAAATCTATTCCCGACATTTGCTATTACAGGCGGCGGCGGTTATGGCAGCTTTTTACTATCTCAGTTGACCATGCCACAAAGTTTGTTTTACAACATTACTACCAATCTAGTACAAAACATTTTTGATGCTGGTAAACGTCGCGCACAAATTCAATTGGCAAGCGCAAAGAATGTTGAACTCCTTGAGGGATATGCCAATACAGTAGTCGGTGCTATGCGCGATGTAGAAGACGGCCTTGCTGGCGTGGCATTAACTGCCCAAGCATATGCAGCATTAAATGATTCTCGTAATCGTGCCCAACGTTTGGCAGTCATGAGTGCCAAAGTAGTGGAGCGCGGTGGCATGGACTATGTCCAGCTCTATGAAATTCAGCGAACAGTGATCGCATCAGAGGATGCGGCCGTTAGCGCTCGTGGAGACCAACTAATTGCCTCAGTCAACCTCTATAAGGCGATTGGTGGTGGTATGAAATTAGAAAATGATCCCTGCTTAGGAGGCGGTAGCCTGCCACAGGCAAACGCTGAATGGGTAGCTAAGGCCAATAGCGCAGATTCAGTATTTGGCTCTAAACCTGATTTTGTTGTGACACCAAAAGGACAAGTGAACTATCGCGGCACTAACACACCTCTGCCGAACACTGGTATCAAGGCTTTGGAGTCGCCGATGGTTCCGCGTGAGACCTCAGCAAACATTCAATCTACTCCGGTTGGCCAGGAGTCAAAATAATGAAAAATTTCTTACAAAAGATCTGGTCAGTTCTCCAATACTGCGGTCGTTCGTTGAAGTTAGGAGCAATTACTTTATTCGTGGCAGTAAAGTCAGATTTACTCCACCTAGTAGGCCAGCTGAGTAGCAAAAGCAAAACCATTAGTAAAAGTAAGGCGTTTAATAAACAGCAAGCCCAAGATTTACTTTCTGCAAATTTATTAAAGACAAAACCCAGTCATTGGTTGCCTCATTTGAGGGCGCATTGGCAAGCTGCTATCAAAACGATTCGGTTTGAGTGGCAAGAATTTAAAGTTGAAATTTCTATTTTGCTTGAGCGAATTCATCAAATTCGCAATCAAACAAAAGAACAGAAATTGGTGGGAATGTTATCCGCCTTTGATACAGAGAGAAAAACCATTTTAGCGGCCAGTATTGTGATTAATATTTTGGCCTTGGCATTTCCATTGCTGATGTTGCAGTTGTATGACCGCATATTGCCGCATCAATCTTTAGATACTTTGGGGCTATTCGCTATTACTGTAGGAATTGCTGTTGCTCTCGAGTCGATTACACGAGTAGCAAGATCCTATACAACCGCATGGATTTCTGCGCGATTTGAACATAAGGCCATGATGGAAGTGGCCGAAAGAGTCTTGGTGGAGCCTCTTCATGCATTTGAGCGCCAGGGCACAGGTGCTGTAATGGAAAACTTCAAATCAATTTCCAGCCTGAAGTATCACTATTCCGGACAAACCTTTCAGCAGCTAATGGATCTTCCATTTACTCTGTTATACGTACTGATCATTTTTATTCTCAATATCTGGATTGGTTTGGTCGTTACTTTCGGTTATGCAGTATTTGTCTATATCACCTGGAAGATGGGGCGCAATGATCCTGAGTTAATCAAAGAGCAGAAGGCAGCAGATTTGCGCCGTAGTAATTTTTTGAATGAAACGCTGGGCAATATCCATACGATGAAATCAATGTCGATGGAGGCATTGATGTTGCGTCGTTATGAGCGCCTACAAGAATCTGGCGCACGTATCATGGCTCGTATGACCTATGCGAGTGACATGTCATCGGGTGTGGGTAATATCTTCTCGCCGCTAATGACAACCATCATTGTCGCTTTAGGGGCATATCTTGTTATTACGCATCACCTTACTAATGGTGAATTAGCAGCTTGTATTTTGCTGGGAATGCGTTCCTTGGCGCCTTTGCAGCGATTGGGCGGCATGTGGACTAAGTTTCAACAGGATGAAGTACTTCGTGATGGCTTGGCAAAAACTTTGGCTTTGCCTGGATTTTCAAAGGGCACAAGCTATAACGATGACAATGATTTAAAGCCATTTGACGAGGATAAGAAGCCTTCCTCTATTGAGTTGCGCGATGTCAGCTATCAATTTCCTGGTACTCAGAATCGAATTTTTGAGCATCTCAATCTGTCAATTGCTGCAGGAGAGTGTATTGCTATAACTGGCGATACTGGAGCAGGGCGAAGCACATTACTACAACTCATGTCGGGTGTTATAGCGCCAACTGAGGGAAGTGTTTTAGTCAATGGCAAAAGTATTTCAGAAATTGATCTACGGAAAATTTCTGAGGAAATTGCCTATCTACCTCAAACCACGCAAATGTTTGAAGGTTCATTGCTCGATAATGCGAGTGTCTTTGATGCTAAGCGGGTAGATCGTGCATTAGCCACGGCAAAATCTCTTGGTCTTGGAGACTTTGTATCCAAAATGCCACGGGGTTGGGATTCACCAGTGGGGGATATGGCAACCGATTCATTGCCTCCGGGGTATCGTCAGCGGATTGCCATCGTACGTGCGCTTTCTAATCAACCCAGTATCGTTTTAATTGATGATCCGACTTCTACGATTGATTCGGAGGGAGACTCAGTCTTTTTGCGTTTCTTAGAAGCTGTTAAAGGTAAGGTTACCTTAGTAATTGTTTCCCAAAGACCATCTTATTTACGGCTAGCTGATAAAACCTGGTTCTTGAGTGGCGGAACTCTGACTTATATTGAGCCTGGTCAAGTGACCAGCTTAAGCGGTACTCCTATAAATAAGCCTCAGTCGGCTGCTACTGATATTGCCTTAGTAGGTTCTGATTCTGACAAGGGTGGTAGTTATCAAGCGCTGTCAAGCGCAGAGTTTTTTGACTCGCCCTTAAAGCGCGGGCATATTGATTCAAAGCGTTGGGAGCGAACCAATGAAACGGTTAACAGTAATTTTAAAAATGAAACAGATTTATCGGCCTGTCTGACCTTATTGCTTAAGCTAATGAATTCACGTGGTACGCCACGTGAGGTAGCGGAGTCTTTACCTTACTTTACTGAAAGCCTAGATTTGCCAGGCTTTCATAATGCGATGGCTCAGTTAGGTTACAAAGTAGTCAAAGTACATTGTCCGTTGGGCGATTTGGATGCGCGTTCTCTGCCGTGCTTATTTTTACCTGATGACGGGTTTGGCTTTATAGCAATGGGTCGCGTCGGAAAGCACATGCGTAAGGGTGTCAGTGAGTCTGCTGAAGTGGATCTAGAGCCCAATCTGAATATGATGGGCGAAGCATTCTTTTATGAATTAGCAGACAACAAAACACCCGAGAATCGCTCTTGGGTATTTAGGGTGATGTTGCGCTTCTCACCACTCATTGGCCAGGCTACTATTTCCGCTTTGGTTACTGGTCTGGTAATTATGGCTGGACCATTATTCTTGATGGCAGTTTATAGCACCATCATTCCTTCAGGCGCACAAGATACGCTCTTATATTTAGGAATCGGATCTGTACTGGCACTTATCGTTGCGTTCTTTTTTATGCGTCAGCGAGCTCGAATTCTCTCTTATATTGCTGGTCGTATTGAATACCTATTCGGCGCAACCATTTTGCAGCAGGTATTTAAGATGTCTCCAGCCTATACCGAGCGTGCTTCTGTAGGGTCGCAAACATCCCGCTTACAAAGCTTTGAGGCTATTCGTGATTTATTTGTGGGACCACTTGCCTCTACAGTGCTGGAATCTCCCGCCACCATCATTCTATTGATAGCCCTATCCATCATCAATCCAATCGCCCTTTTGGTATTCATCATTATGGCAACGGTATATGGAGTCTTGTATTGGATTTTCTCTGTACCTACTCGCGATCGCGTTGCCGCAGTAAGTAAAGAATCCACCAAGCGAAATGAATTCTTAGTGGAGATGATTACTAAGATGCGTGTGGTACGTGAATGCGGAGCCCAAACTCTCTGGCTAGAGCGTTTTAGAGAGATTTCTGCAAACGCTACTATGGCTTCTTTTAGGGCAGAGCAGATGTCATCGTTATTGATGGGCGTCTCCTACTTTGTCATGATGTTATCTGCTCTCCTGATTGTGACTGCGACTGTTCCAGCAGTGTTTTCTTTGACCGTATCTTCTGGTGCCTTAATTGCCTCCATGATGTTGATGTGGCGGGTGTTAACTCCAATTCAAACAGTCTTTACTAATATGACCCGTATTGAGCGAGTGAGTAACGCTACCCGTCAAATTGATGGCCTCATGAAAATTCAAGGTGAGGGCAATGGTTCTGCAAGCTCCCTGGTTGCTAGAGGATTGGAAGGTTCCGTAGAATTTGCACGCGTTTCTTTCCGCTACTCGTTAAATGTAGATCCTGCATTAATTGGCGTGGAATTTAAAGTATCTCCTGGTGAGATGGTCGCGATTAGTGGCCCTAATGGCGGTGGTAAATCGACATTACTCAAACTCATTTTGGGAATGTACCAACCCCAAGCTGGAGCGATATTGATTGATAACGTTGATATCCGTCAGTTAGACCCGATTGAATTGCGCCGCATGGTCGGATATGCCCCGCAAGATATTCAGCTATTTAGAGCCACGATTGCCCAGAATCTACGCTTAGCACGTCCTGATGCAAGTGATGATGAGGTTTATCAAGCGCTCGATATGGCTGGGGCTCTTGAGCAGGTATTAGCGTTGCCAAGAGGCTTGGAATACCGTGTGGGTGATAACACGAACGATTTGCCAACTAACTTAAAGCAAAAGCTTTCATTGGCGCGCGCCTACTTAACCCGTGCACCAATCATGTTATTTGATGAGCCTGGTGCCGGTTTAGATGAATTGGGCGATCGTAAGTTTATGGAAACCCTAAGAGAGATGAAGGGTAAAACTACGGTGATCTTTATTAGCCATCGTCCTAGTCATATTCGTTTGGCAGACACATTATTAGTTTTGGATAAAGGGTATTTGCGTGCCGCTGGACCACCGAATGAATTATTGAAGCAGCCAGCAGCAGCCTAGAAGAAATGCACCAGTAACTTTTGAAACAAACTTATTACAGCAACGATAGCAAAACCGTTAGAGAGTTAAATTATGAATACGCCGATTGATCAAGAGCCAGAAAAGGGTAGCCGCCTAGTATTAGGTAGTCGCAATGATAATTACATTGCAAAAGCTATCCTGTTAGAAGAGGCTGCGCCACCAGTCTACTGGCAGACCACGGTTAAATTGATCGCCTATTCTTTGGGCGCATTCTTTCTCTGGGCCTTGTTTGCAAATTTAGATGTGGTAGCTACAGCACCTGGTCAGGTAATGCCTATTCAGTCAGTAAAAATCATCCAGCACGTAGATGGCGGAAGAATCGCCGAGATCAATGTAGCTGATGGACAAGAGGTCAAAGAGGGTCAGGTATTAATGCGCCTGAACGATACAGAAGCCAGTGCAGAATATCTCACGCTGACAGCAAAATATTGGAGTTTGTATGCGCGGATTGAGCGCCTACGTGCCTTGTTGGGTGGTCGTAAGGCTGATTTTTCTCCAGTCCCAGAGCAGTACAAACAGCTGGTTGCAGAACAAGAATTTACTCTAAAGACTTCCAAGGATCAGATTGATCAACTTGAATCCGAGATCAAGATCTTAGGTGAGGTCAGCTCAATTAGGGGTGATCTAGCAAAAGAAAAATTAGCGACGCGTGTTCAAGCTTTGGATGCCCAAAGAAACCTAAGTCAAGCCCAAGCAGAGTTATTACGCTACCGCAAAGCTAGCATGGATGATCTCAATACGACTACGGGTGAGCTTGCCCAAGTTGAAGAACAAATGACTAAGCTGAAAGATCGCTTAGAGCGAGTCGATGTTGTTTCTCCTGTAGATGGTGTAGTACAAGACTTAAAATTCCGAACTATTGGTGGTGTCATTCCACCAGGCGCTACTTTAATGAATGTAGTACCCATCGATGGCAAGATGCATGCCGAGGTTCGCGTGCAGCCTACGGATATTGGTTTTGTGAAGAAGGGTGAAGAAGCGCGACTCAAGCTAGGCACTTATGACTTCATGCGTTATGGCACCATTACAGGTCAGGTCGTTATGGTTTCCTCATTTAGCTCTTTAGATGAAAAATCAAACCCATATTTCAAAGTAGTGGTGAGCATTCCACAAAACTTTGTAGGTGATAAAGAGAAAACGATTGAACCTGGTATGACAGTGCAGGCAGACATCATTACTGATCGTCAGTCCGTTCTGAAGTATCTGTTCCGCCCAATCTATGTTGCCTTCTCACAGGGAATGCGCGAGCGTTAAGCGCACATTATTCCAAAATGGAAAAGGCACATTGAGACTGTGGCTACTATGAATTCAGCGATACCAAAAAAGAAGGCAAAGGTGCCCAGCACTTCAATCAGTGCTGTGGCGCCAGCTTCTCGTAAGTCGGCTGAAGATCATGTGTCATTATCGGAGCGCCAACAAGAGATTGTCACTTTGCTCGCGGAAGGAAAGAGCAATAAAGAAATCGCAGATTACCTCAAGATTGGTTACGGTACTGTTAAGCAGCATTTATTTGTGCTGTTTCGCAAGTTAGGCGTAAGTAATCGTACCAAGGCAGTCATCACTGCAAATCAGTTGATGAAAGAATACCCCAATGATTTTGGTGTGAACGCCAAATCATTACCAAAAGGAAAGTTTGCTCTTGCTCGCTCAGGAGCTCACTCCTGGCGCTTAGTATCAGCTGTTGTGATTTCCATTCCAGATACCGCCTTAGCAAGCCCAGAAGAGTTAGATTGGCGTAATCAGTATTTATCAGATCTGCGTGATGTTTTACAAAATTATGTAGATGCACTAGACGGACAGTTTTTGTTATTGCCTTATGGTGGTATGTTGGCTTGGTTTGGCTATCCGCATACGCATTTGGATGATGCCGATCGGGCTGTGCAGCTCGCTCAGTTTGCACAGCAATACTCAAATCATTATTTAGAAAGTGATGCTGCGATTCATCCTGACAAGCGTTCCTTGCATGCCATTGGAATCGGTATTGCATCCAAGCCGGAGATGAGCTCAGATAAGTCCAATGAATTGTTTGCCTCTGATGCCTTTCGTATAGCTGCTGTATTGGCACGTAATGCTAGACCCTTGAAACATCCTTTAGCAGATCTTCTAACTAAAAAATTGGCTCCCTACGGTTTGCCTTGGTTGACGGTAAAAGCTAAAGCCCCTGAGCTATTGCAGGTTGGTGAAATCGTTGCCGTTGGTGAAAGTAGTCATGATCCAGTAGATGTGAGATCCCTTTGGGGAGGCTTGCCATTCTTGGATAATGTCATGGACTCAGTAAAATCCGGTGTAGCGCAATGGGTGGCAGTAGAGTCTTGGCCGCCAGCGTTAGCTACTTCACTCATTGATGCAATTGGTAACGTGGCTCAACTCAATGGCTATCAAGCGATTCATATTCGCACACCAAGTCAGCAGCGTCGCGATAAATTGCTCCAAAGTTTTGCCACCCAAGCAGAAAATAGTCGTGGCGATTTTGATTACAGCGCCCTAGACCTTCCAATTAATGCCGGTGGTGGAGAGCGTCTTGGCGCGTTCTTCGCTCAGCAGTCGATGATCAAACCTTTGGTCATTCAAGTGTATGGACTAAAAGCACTAGAAGCCTTTAAGTATGTTTTAGGCGATCGCGGTATTGATCGCATGGCAGCAAGACCAATCCTAGTTATCGTTGCTAACCTAAAGGAAAAGGGTTCTTCGCAAACCTCTGTGCGATTGCTAGGCCCAAGACCGGTAGAAATGCCGTTCTCCCGCATTTATTCAATGAAAGCTCCTACGCAAGAGTCTTTGCCAGAAAATATACGTGTCGATATGCAGGCCATCTTAGATGAGCTCTCACAACATGCGCAATCGATTGTAATGACTGCTGCTCAAGATTCTAAAAAGCCAATTCAAGAGGCGATTTCTAATTTAAATTTACCTCATCATCAAATTCAAAGTGGTTTGCAAGAGTTGGCAGCAGCAGGATTTATTTCGGCGAGTCAAGCCGGCGGCTTTGAGTTCCGCGATCAAGCCACTGCGGAAGCCATTCAAAATCTGAGTTTGCCTCGCACCTAAGTATTGAAGCCTTTACAGCCATGCGAAAAATATTGGCGATATTTTCGATCTTGTTATTGCAGGTAGCTTGTGTAAATACATCAACACCACCAGCAACGCAAAAAGTAGCGCAAACACAAGCCCAGATACCAAAACAAACACAATCACAATCACTAAGTAATAAATCCAATACTGCTCTGACTGAGGCTGTAGAACAAAGCCAAGGAAAGGTAATGGTGGTTGGTATTAAAGGGCAAATATCTAAGAATGCATTAGAAAAACTCAAGCAATCATTAGGTCAAGTCACGGGAGATCCTATCCCAGCGGGTTTAATCGTTTTGCTCGATTCTCTTGGTGGGGATGGCGTGGCTGCAATGCAGATGGGACGTTTACTTCGTAAGGCTAATGCACATGTCTTTGTGACCGGGCAATGCGCTAGTGCTTGTATTTTTGTATTAGCAAGTGGTGTAGTGAGAGTGGCGCCATCTTATTCAGTCGGCATTCATCGGGGTAGGGTGACGATGAGCGATGCTAATGCCAAGATTATTAAAGAAGTTGATATTAATGAAAATCCGCAAGCTAAAGCCGCTCTACAACACTTTGAAAGTCAGGCGCCTCTCTATTTTGCAGAAATGGGTATGTCGCCAGAGCTTTTTCCGTTCATGCAATCTCATCAATTAAAGGGTGTTTATCGTCTGAGCAGTGCTGAGATCGCGAAAACCAAGTTATCTGGATTTGAAACTGCTTACTTACAACAAAGAACTGCTTTCTATCGTAATCAAACAGGTCCTTATCGCATGGATGAGGATGAGTTTATGAGTCGTACTCAAAAGGTAGCATCTCGATGTTCTGGCTTTGAAAAGCAACACACGGAGTTTATCCGGTGCTATAAACAAACACTGAGAGAGCCTTTTCTCAACTGACACTCTTTAAGTTCGGCAGCACCTGTCAATATAGTTATATAACGAATAACAGGCTTTTGGATGATCTTAAACTTCTTTATAGTCATTGCGTATAGGGCAATTTTGTCCTAAAACTCACTGACATTAGGTCATGGCAGATACACAAAGTAACGTAACCATATCTCAACAAGCCAATGATGCACTGCATCTTGACCTCATGACTTCATTGCAAAAGCTCAGTGTGGTGGAGCAAAACTTTCTTATTCAAGGTCAAAACTACCCTAGTTTCGATTCATCGTTTGAGAATTTAGGGTGCTCTCTTGCCTTTCTGAATTTTGATGTCGTTGCTTGGACGATAGGGGGTAATGAAACTCACAAATCCGCGTTTTATTACGCTCTGGCTATGAAATAATCGTGCTCAATTTTCGCTCTCTTGCTGCTAAAATTTAGGGTATTGATTTTGTAGATGTCAAAAAAATTCAATTGATTCAGGTATTTGCATTTATTTATATAACTATAGTTATATAACCAATATCAGGCTTACTTTTATCTCTTTTAGCGAATAACGTTACTACATAAAGGTAATTGTGCTTTTATGTATTAATTGCAAATGAGTAATGGCCAATAAACCAAGTAACGCATCCTCAAGCCAGCAAGTCAATGATGCCCAGCATCTTGACAATATGACGACTTTGCAGCAGCCCACTGCAGTCGAGCAATCTCCTCTTAACCAAAGTAGCGCACTCAAGGGTGATGCACCGGCCTCTAATTCGCCGACTCCAACTCCAGATAGTCCAAGTTTATTTAATGATCCTAAGAATCCCAATAATAAAGTTGTGGAAGTTGAAGTAGAAAATGGCGATGAGAGTGAAGAAGTTAAAGCTAGTACAGAAGAGTCTGGTAATCAAGATGCTAGAAGCGCTGAAGAATTAGCGAGCATTAATAATAAACAGAATGATGTATTTACAATCCAGGCAAACGGACAGGGCGGTGATGGTAACAACCCCGCTGACACAGCAGGTAATGGAAATTCGTCAAACCAAAATGCTGGCAGTGATGCATCAGTTGGTGGAGGTAGTGCATCCCCTCTCATCAAGGCAAAAGTAAAGGCGGGAGACGCAAGCGCCTCCTCATCTGAGGCACAGAGTAGCGAGAGTGGCTCTTCTTCATCTAATACCTCTTCAGGATCTTCAACTACTTCAGCCTCCTCATCGTCTTCTACCTCTGCAGATAGTTCAGCTACGAGCTTTGTTACACCACAACCGCGATTTATTCCAGATACACCCGCTACCAATGTTAATGAAGCACCTTCCATTACTAGTGGTGCAACCGCTACCTTTGCAGAAAACGCTACCGGTACGGTCTATATCGCTACTGCGACAGATCCCGATGCAGGCACCACATTAAGTTACAGCTTAAGCGGTGCTGATGCAGCACTCTTTAACATTAATAGCAGCACTGGTGTAGTGACCTTTAAAGCGGCACCGAACTACGAAGCTCCAAGCGATGCTGGTGCAAATAATGTCTATGACATTAATGTGATTGCCAGCGATGGTGCCTCAACTGCGACTAAGGCAGTGGCCATTACAGTCACCAACGTTAATGACAACCCAGTCAGCGTCTTGACCGATAGTAATGGTGGCACCAATACCGTTACTGAAAATGCGACGGTAGGTACGGCAGTAGGGGTTACTGCTTTAGCAACCGATACCGATACTGGTACTACCGTTACATACTCTTTAAGCGATAGTGCGGGTGGTAAGTTTGCCATCAATAGCAGCACTGGCGTGGTCACAGTGGCTGGCGCCTTAGATTACGAGACTGCGACAAGCCACACTATTACGGTCTTGGCCACTTCTAGTGATGGCAGTACGAACACCGGTACTTACACCATTGGTGTCGCCAACGTGGATGAAGTAGCGCCCACCATTACCTCTAGCACCACCGCAGTTGCTATTAATGAAAACAGTGGTGCTGGCCAAGTGGTGTATACCGCAACTGCAACCGATAGCGCTGATACCAGTGCTGGCGTGAGCTATAGCCTTAAAGCCGGTGGTGATGCTGCGCTCTTTAGTATCGATAGCGCCACGGGTGCTGTGACCTTAACGGGTAACCCCAATTACGAAACCAAACCTAGCTACAGCTTTACGGTACTCGCTAGTGATGGTGTGAATGCCGCCACTGAAAAAGCGGTCACCTTAGCGATTAATAATCTAGATGAAGTAGCGCCCACCATTACCTCTAGCACCACCGCAGTTGCTATTAATGAAAACAGTGGTGCTGGCCAAGTGGTGTATACCGCAACTGCAACCGATAGCGCTGATACCAGTGCTGGCGTGAGCTATAGCCTTAAAGCCGGTGGTGATGCTGCGCTCTTTAGTATCGATAGCGCCACGGGTGCTGTGACCTTAACGGGTAACCCCAATTACGAAACCAAACCTAGCTACAGCTTTACGGTACTCGCTAGTGATGGTGTGAATGCCGCCACTGAAAAAGCGGTCACCTTAGCGATTAATAATCTAGATGAAGTAGCGCCCACCATTACCTCTAGCACCACCGCAGTTGCTATTAATGAAAACAGTGGTGCTGGCCAAGTGGTGTATACCGCAACTGCAACCGATAGCGCTGATACCAGTGCTGGCGTGAGCTATAGCCTTAAAGCCGGTGGTGATGCTGCGCTCTTTAGTATCGATAGCGCCACGGGTGCTGTGACCTTAACGGGTAACCCCAATTACGAAACCAAACCTAGCTACAGCTTTACGGTACTCGCTAGTGATGGTGTGAATGCCGCCACTGAAAAAGCGGTCACCTTAGCGATTAATAATCTAGATGAAGTAGCGCCCACCATTACCTCTAGCACCACCGCAGTTGCTATTAATGAAAACAGTGGTGCTGGCCAAGTGGTGTATACCGCAACTGCAACCGATAGCGCTGATACCAGTGCTGGCGTGAGCTATAGCCTTAAAGCCGGTGGTGATGCTGCGCTCTTTAGTATCGATAGCGCCACGGGTGCTGTGACCTTAACGGGTAACCCCAATTACGAAACCAAACCTAGCTACAGCTTTACGGTACTCGCTAGTGATGGTGTGAATGCCGCCACTGAAAAAGCGGTCACCTTAGCGATTAATAATCTAGATGAAGTAGCGCCCACCATTACCTCTAGCACCACCGCAGTTGCTATTAATGAAAACAGTGGTGCTGGCCAAGTGGTGTATACCGCAACTGCAACCGATAGCGCTGATACCAGTGCTGGCGTGAGCTATAGCCTTAAAGCCGGTGGTGATGCTGCGCTCTTTAGTATCGATAGCGCCACGGGTGCTGTGACCTTAACGGGTAACCCCAATTACGAAACCAAACCTAGCTACAGCTTTACGGTACTCGCTAGTGATGGTGTGAATGCCGCCACTGAAAAAGCGGTCACCTTAGCGATTAATAATCTAGATGAAGTAGCGCCCACCATTACCTCTAGCACCACCGCAGTTGCTATTAATGAAAACAGTGGTGCTGGCCAAGTGGTGTATACCGCAACTGCAACCGATAGCGCTGATACCAGTGCTGGCGTGAGCTATAGCCTTAAAGCCGGTGGTGATGCTGCGCTCTTTAGTATCGATAGCGCCACGGGTGCTGTGACCTTAACGGGTAACCCCAATTACGAAACCAAACCTAGCTACAGCTTTACGGTACTCGCTAGTGATGGTGTGAATGCCGCCACTGAAAAAGCGGTCACCTTAGCGATTAATAATCTAGATGAAGTAGCGCCCACCATTACCTCTAGCACCACCGCAGTTGCTATTAATGAAAACAGTGGTGCTGGCCAAGTGGTGTATACCGCAACTGCAACCGATAGCGCTGATACCAGTGCTGGCGTGAGCTATAGCCTTAAAGCCGGTGGTGATGCTGCGCTCTTTAGTATCGATAGCGCCACGGGTGCTGTGACCTTAACGGGTAACCCCAATTACGAAACCAAACCTAGCTACAGCTTTACGGTACTCGCTAGTGATGGTGTGAATGCCGCCACTGAAAAAGCGGTCACCTTAGCGATTAATAATCTAGATGAAGTAGCGCCCACCATTACCTCTAGCACCACCGCAGTTGCTATTAATGAAAACAGTGGTGCTGGCCAAGTGGTGTATACCGCAACTGCAACCGATAGCGCTGATACCAGTGCTGGCGTGAGCTATAGCCTTAAAGCCGGTGGTGATGCTGCGCTCTTTAGTATCGATAGCGCCACGGGTGCTGTGACCTTAACGGGTAACCCCAATTACGAAACCAAACCTAGCTACAGCTTTACGGTACTCGCTAGTGATGGTGTGAATGCCGCCACTGAAAAAGCGGTCACCTTAGCGATTAATAATCTAGATGAAGTAGCGCCCACCATTACCTCTAGCACCACCGCAGTTGCTATTAATGAAAACAGTGGTGCTGGCCAAGTGGTGTATACCGCAACTGCAACCGATAGCGCTGATACCAGTGCTGGCGTGAGCTATAGCCTTAAAGCCGGTGGTGATGCTGCGCTCTTTAGTATCGATAGCGCCACGGGTGCTGTGACCTTAACGGGTAACCCCAATTACGAAACCAAACCTAGCTACAGCTTTACGGTACTCGCTAGTGATGGTGTGAATGCCGCCACTGAAAAAGCGGTCACCTTAGCGATTAATAATCTAGATGAAGTAGCGCCCACCATTACCTCTAGCACCACCGCAGTTGCTATTAATGAAAACAGTGGTGCTGGCCAAGTGGTGTATACCGCAACTGCAACCGATAGCGCTGATACCAGTGCTGGCGTGAGCTATAGCCTTAAAGCCGGTGGTGATGCTGCGCTCTTTAGTATCGATAGCGCCACGGGTGCTGTGACCTTAACGGGTAACCCCAATTACGAAACCAAACCTAGCTACAGCTTTACGGTACTCGCTAGTGATGGTGTGAATGCCGCCACTGAAAAAGCGGTCACCTTAGCGATTAATAATCTAGATGAAGTAGCGCCCACCATTACCTCTAGCACCACCGCAGTTGCTATTAATGAAAACAGTGGTGCTGGCCAAGTGGTGTATACCGCAACTGCAACCGATAGCGCTGATACCAGTGCTGGCGTGAGCTATAGCCTTAAAGCCGGTGGTGATGCTGCGCTCTTTAGTATCGATAGCGCCACGGGTGCTGTGACCTTAACGGGTAACCCCAATTACGAAACCAAACCTAGCTACAGCTTTACGGTACTCGCTAGTGATGGTGTGAATGCCGCCACTGAAAAAGCGGTCACCTTAGCGATTAATAATCTAGATGAAGTAGCGCCCACCATTACCTCTAGCACCACCGCAGTTGCTATTAATGAAAACAGTGGTGCTGGCCAAGTGGTGTATACCGCAACTGCAACCGATAGCGCTGATACCAGTGCTGGCGTGAGCTATAGCCTTAAAGCCGGTGGTGATGCTGCGCTCTTTAGTATCGATAGCGCCACGGGTGCTGTGACCTTAACGGGTAACCCCAATTACGAAACCAAACCTAGCTACAGCTTTACGGTACTCGCTAGTGATGGTGTGAATGCCGCCACTGAAAAAGCGGTCACCTTAGCGATTAATAATCTAGATGAAGTAGCGCCCACCATTACCTCTAGCACCACCGCAGTTGCTATTAATGAAAACAGTGGTGCTGGCCAAGTGGTGTATACCGCAACTGCAACCGATAGCGCTGATACCAGTGCTGGCGTGAGCTATAGCCTTAAAGCCGGTGGTGATGCTGCGCTCTTTAGTATCGATAGCGCCACGGGTGCTGTGACCTTAACGGGTAACCCCAATTACGAAACCAAACCTAGCTACAGCTTTACGGTACTCGCTAGTGATGGTGTGAATGCCGCCACTGAAAAAGCGGTCACCTTAGCGATTAATAATCTAGATGAAGTAGCGCCCACCATTACCTCTAGCACCACCGCAGTTGCTATTAATGAAAACAGTGGTGCTGGCCAAGTGGTGTATACCGCAACTGCAACCGATAGCGCTGATACCAGTGCTGGCGTGAGCTATAGCCTTAAAGCCGGTGGTGATGCTGCGCTCTTTAGTATCGATAGCGCCACGGGTGCTGTGACCTTAACGGGTAACCCCAATTACGAAACCAAACCTAGCTACAGCTTTACGGTACTCGCTAGTGATGGTGTGAATGCCGCCACTGAAAAAGCGGTCACCTTAGCGATTAATAATCTAGATGAAGTAGCGCCCACCATTACCTCTAGCACCACCGCAGTTGCTATTAATGAAAACAGTGGTGCTGGCCAAGTGGTGTATACCGCAACTGCAACCGATAGCGCTGATACCAGTGCTGGCGTGAGCTATAGCCTTAAAGCCGGTGGTGATGCTGCGCTCTTTAGTATCGATAGCGCCACGGGTGCTGTGACCTTAACGGGTAACCCCAATTACGAAACCAAACCTAGCTACAGCTTTACGGTACTCGCTAGTGATGGTGTGAATGCCGCCACTGAAAAAGCGGTCACCTTAGCGATTAATAATCTAGATGAAGTAGCGCCCACCATTACCTCTAGCACCACCGCAGTTGCTATTAATGAAAACAGTGGTGCTGGCCAAGTGGTGTATACCGCAACTGCAACCGATAGCGCTGATACCAGTGCTGGCGTGAGCTATAGCCTTAAAGCCGGTGGTGATGCTGCGCTCTTTAGTATCGATAGCGCCACGGGTGCTGTGACCTTAACGGGTAACCCCAATTACGAAACCAAACCTAGCTACAGCTTTACGGTACTCGCTAGTGATGGTGTGAATGCCGCCACTGAAAAAGCGGTCACCTTAGCGATTAATAATCTAGATGAAGTAGCGCCCACCATTACCTCTAGCACCACCGCAGTTGCTATTAATGAAAACAGTGGTGCTGGCCAAGTGGTGTATACCGCAACTGCAACCGATAGCGCTGATACCAGTGCTGGCGTGAGCTATAGCCTTAAAGCCGGTGGTGATGCTGCGCTCTTTAGTATCGATAGCGCCACGGGTGCTGTGACCTTAACGGGTAACCCCAATTACGAAACCAAACCTAGCTACAGCTTTACGGTACTCGCTAGTGATGGTGTGAATGCCGCCACTGAAAAAGCGGTCACCTTAGCGATTAATAATCTAGATGAAGTAGCGCCCACCATTACCTCTAGCACCACCGCAGTTGCTATTAATGAAAACAGTGGTGCTGGCCAAGTGGTGTATACCGCAACTGCAACCGATAGCGCTGATACCAGTGCTGGCGTGAGCTATAGCCTTAAAGCCGGTGGTGATGCTGCGCTCTTTAGTATCGATAGCGCCACGGGTGCTGTGACCTTAACGGGTAACCCCAATTACGAAACCAAACCTAGCTACAGCTTTACGGTACTCGCTAGTGATGGTGTGAATGCCGCCACTGAAAAAGCGGTCACCTTAGCGATTAATAATCTAGATGAAGTAGCGCCCACCATTACCTCTAGCACCACCGCAGTTGCTATTAATGAAAACAGTGGTGCTGGCCAAGTGGTGTATACCGCAACTGCAACCGATAGCGCTGATACCAGTGCTGGCGTGAGCTATAGCCTTAAAGCCGGTGGTGATGCTGCGCTCTTTAGTATCGATAGCGCCACGGGTGCTGTGACCTTAACGGGTAACCCCAATTACGAAACCAAACCTAGCTACAGCTTTACGGTACTCGCTAGTGATGGTGTGAATGCCGCCACTGAAAAAGCGGTCACCTTAGCGATTAATAATCTAGATGAAGTAGCGCCCACCATTACCTCTAGCACCACCGCAGTTGCTATTAATGAAAACAGTGGTGCTGGCCAAGTGGTGTATACCGCAACTGCAACCGATAGCGCTGATACCAGTGCTGGCGTGAGCTATAGCCTTAAAGCCGGTGGTGATGCTGCGCTCTTTAGTATCGATAGCGCCACGGGTGCTGTGACCTTAACGGGTAACCCCAATTACGAAACCAAACCTAGCTACAGCTTTACGGTACTCGCTAGTGATGGTGTGAATGCCGCCACTGAAAAAGCGGTCACCTTAGCGATTAATAATCTAGATGAAGTAGCGCCCACCATTACCTCTAGCACCACCGCAGTTGCTATTAATGAAAACAGTGGTGCTGGCCAAGTGGTGTATACCGCAACTGCAACCGATAGCGCTGATACCAGTGCTGGCGTGAGCTATAGCCTTAAAGCCGGTGGTGATGCTGCGCTCTTTAGTATCGATAGCGCCACGGGTGCTGTGACCTTAACGGGTAACCCCAATTACGAAACCAAACCTAGCTACAGCTTTACGGTACTCGCTAGTGATGGTGTGAATGCCGCCACTGAAAAAGCGGTCACCTTAGCGATTAATAATCTAGATGAAGTAGCGCCCACCATTACCTCTAGCACCACCGCAGTTGCTATTAATGAAAACAGTGGTGCTGGCCAAGTGGTGTATACCGCAACTGCAACCGATAGCGCTGATACCAGTGCTGGCGTGAGCTATAGCCTTAAAGCCGGTGGTGATGCTGCGCTCTTTAGTATCGATAGCGCCACGGGTGCTGTGACCTTAACGGGTAACCCCAATTACGAAACCAAACCTAGCTACAGCTTTACGGTACTCGCTAGTGATGGTGTGAATGCCGCCACTGAAAAAGCGGTCACCTTAGCGATTAATAATCTAGATGAAGTAGCGCCCACCATTACCTCTAGCACCACCGCAGTTGCTATTAATGAAAACAGTGGTGCTGGCCAAGTGGTGTATACCGCAACTGCAACCGATAGCGCTGATACCAGTGCTGGCGTGAGCTATAGCCTTAAAGCCGGTGGTGATGCTGCGCTCTTTAGTATCGATAGCGCCACGGGTGCTGTGACCTTAACGGGTAACCCCAATTACGAAACCAAACCTAGCTACAGCTTTACGGTACTCGCTAGTGATGGTGTGAATGCCGCCACTGAAAAAGCGGTCACCTTAGCGATTAATAATCTAGATGAAGTAGCGCCCACCATTACCTCTAGCACCACCGCAGTTGCTATTAATGAAAACAGTGGTGCTGGCCAAGTGGTGTATACCGCAACTGCAACCGATAGCGCTGATACCAGTGCTGGCGTGAGCTATAGCCTTAAAGCCGGTGGTGATGCTGCGCTCTTTAGTATCGATAGCGCCACGGGTGCTGTGACCTTAACGGGTAACCCCAATTACGAAACCAAACCTAGCTACAGCTTTACGGTACTCGCTAGTGATGGTGTGAATGCCGCCACTGAAAAAGCGGTCACCTTAGCGATTAATAATCTAGATGAAGTAGCGCCCACCATTACCTCTAGCACCACCGCAGTTGCTATTAATGAAAACAGTGGTGCTGGCCAAGTGGTGTATACCGCAACTGCAACCGATAGCGCTGATACCAGTGCTGGCGTGAGCTATAGCCTTAAAGCCGGTGGTGATGCTGCGCTCTTTAGTATCGATAGCGCCACGGGTGCTGTGACCTTAACGGGTAACCCCAATTACGAAACCAAACCTAGCTACAGCTTTACGGTACTCGCTAGTGATGGTGTGAATGCCGCCACTGAAAAAGCGGTCACCTTAGCGATTAATAATCTAGATGAAGTAGCGCCCACCATTACCTCTAGCACCACCGCAGTTGCTATTAATGAAAACAGTGGTGCTGGCCAAGTGGTGTATACCGCAACTGCAACCGATAGCGCTGATACCAGTGCTGGCGTGAGCTATAGCCTTAAAGCCGGTGGTGATGCTGCGCTCTTTAGTATCGATAGCGCCACGGGTGCTGTGACCTTAACGGGTAACCCCAATTACGAAACCAAACCTAGCTACAGCTTTACGGTACTCGCTAGTGATGGTGTGAATGCCGCCACTGAAAAAGCGGTCACCTTAGCGATTAATAATCTAGATGAAGTAGCGCCCACCATTACCTCTAGCACCACCGCAGTTGCTATTAATGAAAACAGTGGTGCTGGCCAAGTGGTGTATACCGCAACTGCAACCGATAGCGCTGATACCAGTGCTGGCGTGAGCTATAGCCTTAAAGCCGGTGGTGATGCTGCGCTCTTTAGTATCGATAGCGCCACGGGTGCTGTGACCTTAACGGGTAACCCCAATTACGAAACCAAACCTAGCTACAGCTTTACGGTACTCGCTAGTGATGGTGTGAATGCCGCCACTGAAAAAGCGGTCACCTTAGCGATTAATAATCTAGATGAAGTAGCGCCCACCATTACCTCTAGCACCACCGCAGTTGCTATTAATGAAAACAGTGGTGCTGGCCAAGTGGTGTATACCGCAACTGCAACCGATAGCGCTGATACCAGTGCTGGCGTGAGCTATAGCCTTAAAGCCGGTGGTGATGCTGCGCTCTTTAGTATCGATAGCGCCACGGGTGCTGTGACCTTAACGGGTAACCCCAATTACGAAACCAAACCTAGCTACAGCTTTACGGTACTCGCTAGTGATGGTGTGAATGCCGCCACTGAAAAAGCGGTCACCTTAGCGATTAATAATCTAGATGAAGTAGCGCCCACCATTACCTCTAGCACCACCGCAGTTGCTATTAATGAAAACAGTGGTGCTGGCCAAGTGGTGTATACCGCAACTGCAACCGATAGCGCTGATACCAGTGCTGGCGTGAGCTATAGCCTTAAAGCCGGTGGTGATGCTGCGCTCTTTAGTATCGATAGCGCCACGGGTGCTGTGACCTTAACGGGTAACCCCAATTACGAAACCAAACCTAGCTACAGCTTTACGGTACTCGCTAGTGATGGTGTGAATGCCGCCACTGAAAAAGCGGTCACCTTAGCGATTAATAATCTAGATGAAGTAGCGCCCACCATTACCTCTAGCACCACCGCAGTTGCTATTAATGAAAACAGTGGTGCTGGCCAAGTGGTGTATACCGCAACTGCAACCGATAGCGCTGATACCAGTGCTGGCGTGAGCTATAGCCTTAAAGCCGGTGGTGATGCTGCGCTCTTTAGTATCGATAGCGCCACGGGTGCTGTGACCTTAACGGGTAACCCCAATTACGAAACCAAACCTAGCTACAGCTTTACGGTACTCGCTAGTGATGGTGTGAATGCCGCCACTGAAAAAGCGGTCACCTTAGCGATTAATAATCTAGATGAAGTAGCGCCCACCATTACCTCTAGCACCACCGCAGTTGCTATTAATGAAAACAGTGGTGCTGGCCAAGTGGTGTATACCGCAACTGCAACCGATAGCGCTGATACCAGTGCTGGCGTGAGCTATAGCCTTAAAGCCGGTGGTGATGCTGCGCTCTTTAGTATCGATAGCGCCACGGGTGCTGTGACCTTAACGGGTAACCCCAATTACGAAACCAAACCTAGCTACAGCTTTACGGTACTCGCTAGTGATGGTGTGAATGCCGCCACTGAAAAAGCGGTCACCTTAGCGATTAATAATCTAGATGAAGTAGCGCCCACCATTACCTCTAGCACCACCGCAGTTGCTATTAATGAAAACAGTGGTGCTGGCCAAGTGGTGTATACCGCAACTGCAACCGATAGCGCTGATACCAGTGCTGGCGTGAGCTATAGCCTTAAAGCCGGTGGTGATGCTGCGCTCTTTAGTATCGATAGCGCCACGGGTGCTGTGACCTTAACGGGTAACCCCAATTACGAAACCAAACCTAGCTACAGCTTTACGGTACTCGCTAGTGATGGTGTGAATGCCGCCACTGAAAAAGCGGTCACCTTAGCGATTAATAATCTAGATGAAGTAGCGCCCACCATTACCTCTAGCACCACCGCAGTTGCTATTAATGAAAACAGTGGTGCTGGCCAAGTGGTGTATACCGCAACTGCAACCGATAGCGCTGATACCAGTGCTGGCGTGAGCTATAGCCTTAAAGCCGGTGGTGATGCTGCGCTCTTTAGTATCGATAGCGCCACGGGTGCTGTGACCTTAACGGGTAACCCCAATTACGAAACCAAACCTAGCTACAGCTTTACGGTACTCGCTAGTGATGGTGTGAATGCCGCCACTGAAAAAGCGGTCACCTTAGCGATTAATAATCTAGATGAAGTAGCGCCCACCATTACCTCTAGCACCACCGCAGTTGCTATTAATGAAAACAGTGGTGCTGGCCAAGTGGTGTATACCGCAACTGCAACCGATAGCGCTGATACCAGTGCTGGCGTGAGCTATAGCCTTAAAGCCGGTGGTGATGCTGCGCTCTTTAGTATCGATAGCGCCACGGGTGCTGTGACCTTAACGGGTAACCCCAATTACGAAACCAAACCTAGCTACAGCTTTACGGTACTCGCTAGTGATGGTGTGAATGCCGCCACTGAAAAAGCGGTCACCTTAGCGATTAATAATCTAGATGAAGCCCCGGTTTTTAGTGCCACTAGCGGAGTATTAACAATTGTTACCAATGCTAATACAACAGCTTTCACCATCACAGGTGGCGAAGGAGTTTTATCTAATTACTTTGCTGATCCAGAGTCAAATAGTGTTGGCCTTGATGCGTCACCAATAATTCTTGCTAGTTCCTTGGGCTCTATTTCTGCAACCAACACTGGAGCAGCGAGTGTTGCATCCGTAGGCAATCTCACAATGACCGATAACGGCACATTAGATGGTAGCTTCAGCATAGTGGCAACTGATGGCTCTTTAGCCAGTACGGCTGCTACTGTTGCTCTCGATAACAATCTAGCAACTGTTCTCACGCTCAATGCAGCCGCAACTGGCGACTCCATTATTTACAATTCCCAAACTGGTGCTGGAATCTTGACTGGTGGAGCTGGAAACGATTATTTAATTGGTAATACCGGCGCTGATTCCCTGACTGGTGGTCTTGGTAACGATACGATGACGGGTGGCGCTGGTAACGACACCTTTAATGTGAACTCTGGCATTGATAGAATTACCGATCTGGGTGCAAGTGATATCTTGGTAGTGAGTGCTGCTGCTACAGCAAATGCCACTGTTACTAGCGCCTTTACGGCAACTGCATCAACTTCTAACGCAGGTACCGCTAACCTAACTTCCGGTGGTTTCGCAGTCAATCTCGCCGCAGTCACAGGCGGAACAAATGGCTACACTGTTACCAATACCGGAGCAGCTGCCGCCCTTACCGGTAGTGCCAAGAACGATACCCTAATTGGTGGCGCTAATAACGACACTCTGACGGGTGGCCTTGGAGCAGATACGCTGACGGGTGGTCCTGGTGCTGATACCTTTGTTATTAATGCTAGCGATTCTTTTGCGGCACTTGGTGGAACTGGTAATAACGGAACTATCGTTGGATATGATGTTATTAAAGATTTCAATACAGCGGTTGATTTAGATATCTTGAGTTTGCCGGGCACAGTTACTGCCGTAGCCAACACTGCAGGTACTAATGGCACAGACTCAGCGCTTACTATTGGAGGTCTCCCTGTTGCCTCTCATGCCATCACCAATGGAATGATTACCTTTGATGATGCAAATACCTATGCAGCACCATTGACACTTACGTCAATGGAAAATGTTGCTGCAGTTGTAGATTATCTACAGAAAAATGATCTTGGTGCTGGCAATAATCTAGTGGCCTTTACTGCAAATATTGGTGGCACAGCTCACACCTATGTTTATGATCAAATAACAAATGCAATCCCTGGTACAAACTCTACAAGATCACTACTGGTAGATCTTGAAGGTGTAACAATTACCAACCTCTCCACTCTTATTGGTAGTAGAGTCACCCCAATTGCAATTGACTTAAATGGTGATGGTGTTCAATACCAAAGTCTTGGTGCTGGCATAGCGCACGATTACGAAAATTCTGGCCATGCTCTAAATACTGCATGGGTTTCAGCTCAGGATGGTTTGTTGGCTCTAAAACTCCCTGGCGATAATGTTGATATTACGTTTGCAACTCAAGCCGGAGAAACTGACCTTGAGGGTCTTGCAAAAGTCTACGATACCAATTTCGATAAGATTTTAGATGCACATGATGCCGGATTTAATGACTTTGGAGTATGGCAAGATGCTGATAGCGATGGTGTAGTAGATGCTGGTGAGTTCCTGTCTCTAGCTGACCGCGGCATTATCAGTCTATCTTTAACTTCCAATGGAATTATTAATACAGCTGCAGATGGCGATGTCTTAATCTATGGTCAAACTACATATACCATGACCGATGGCAGTACTGGTATTGCAGAAGACGTTGCTTTTGCTGTGAGCGATATTATTCAAGGCGATGGAAATGGCGTTCAAGATATCTACCAAATCGCCTCTGTTGCTAATAGTCCATTAGCCATTGATGACTTTAATGCCGATGAAGGTGATTTCGTAGATTTATCTGCCATTCTTAATCAATCGAATAGTGTTCACTCTACGATTGCCATAGATGCCGATGGATCTACCAACTCACATTCCACCATTACCGTCAATATTGGTGGTGTTGATTACGAAGTTGCCACTCTTTATGGCAAAGAGGTTGGTGTTGGGGATGTGCTAGGAGACCATGCAGGCGGAGCATCATTAACTGATTCTCTTAATGGGGCTGACTGGACTGATGTGGTTGATATCTCAAGTGAGCATGGTGGTCCTGCCTCTATTTCTGAGGCGGGTGGCTCACTTACCAATACCTATAGCAATGAAGGGGGTGATTGGACTGTGCAGATTAAATCTGGTACAGCTACGGTGGATGCAGCCAATAAAGAAATCAACTTTACTAGCGACAATGCGGAAAATCTGGCCATTATTACCACTGCCGACGGCACATTGCATGAGATTGCTAACGTAGATAAGATCTTATGGCGTTGATTGGCAACTGCTAATAGTCCAAGTCAATTCCAGCAGAATAGGGGGCTAACCAATTCCAAGTCTTTCATTAACTTTGGAGATCGGCGATGTCTTTAGATAAGAGTATCGCCACCCCAGCAACCCCTTTTGTGTTCAAAAATTAGCTATCTTATTTTGAAAAATTCCTATCAGTAAGATAGGGCGGTCACGTAACCCAAGCTATCTGGAGCCCATTTACAGAGAGGTTTATTGCTGAAATATAGTACTAAAAGACTATTTTTTAGTAATTTATCTGCGCAAAGTATCTTGGTAAATTGATTAACTCTAAGAGATACGCTTTAAAGGGTCTGTTTAGTTAAAATCACCCATTAAAGGCAATTCATTCACTTAATATATTACTTATATATAACCGTGGTTATATAACCAATATCAGTCTTACATTGGTACATGTATACCAATAAAGTCATGACATACAGGGTAATTGCACCCTAAATTTTCTATGGAAAA
The DNA here is from genome assembly GCF_027924165.1 of Polynucleobacter yangtzensis. Taxonomy (NCBI): domain Bacteria; kingdom Pseudomonadati; phylum Pseudomonadota; class Betaproteobacteria; order Burkholderiales; family Burkholderiaceae; genus Polynucleobacter; species Polynucleobacter yangtzensis. Next base: position 1,177,705 of record NZ_AP026973.1, on the reverse strand, counting down.
GAAGTCATGGCTGAAAAACCAAGTAATGGATTAACTCCTCAACAAGTCAATGATGCTCAGCATCTTGACAACATGACTTCCTTGCAGCAACCCAGTGCAGCTGAACAGTCTCCCATTACGCAAAATGGCGAGGTAAAAGGTGATGCACCCATTTCATCACCACCAACACCAAATCCAGATAATCCCAGTTTATTCAACGAGCCCAAGAATCCTAATAACAAAGTTGTCGAAGTAGAGTCGCAAGTAACAACAGAAGATCTCGATAAGGGAGCTATATCAAATACATCTAGTGATCAGGGCGGTAAGATTACTGAGGACCTCAGCACCCTAAAAGCTGATGCTGTGAATTTAACCCTAACTGTTCAGGCCAATGGCCAAGGTACCCAAGGCGAAACTCCTCCTGAAACAGCTCCCGGAGTAAATACATCGGGTGGCAACAGTGGTAATCAAGGCCCTACAGGCGGTGGCGGAATACCTCGTGCTGGGCAAGCGCCAGCGGGCACTCCTGCCGCGGCATCGCCAGCCAATCCATCATCACCCACATCGCAACCCAATCCTTCATCGTCTTCGCAACCAGTAGATCCTGCACCTAGAGCAGAACCTGCGCCTCCTAGCATTACGCCGCAGGTGCAAAATCTGATTACTCCTCAGCCTCAATTCATCCCTGAGGAGCCTAAGGTAAATAAGCCAAGCATCCTAGCCCCAGATGCACAAACTATCCCAGAAGATTCAACGGCAGCTGGTAATTTATTAAATAACGATAGTGATGTCGATTCTGCCCTATCTGTAACTAGTTTTAGCGTAAACGGCGTTACCTACACTCCGGGTCAAATAGCATTAATAACGGGCGTCGGAAGCGTCACTATTGCACCTAATGGCGCCTATCTCTTTACACCTGAACCCAATTGGAATGGTGTAGTACCAACAATTGGCTACACAACAAATACTGAAAAGCAGTCGACGCTGAATATTTCAGTTACTCCAGTGGCTGATGTGGTGACCGCAACCTTAAGCGCGACTCCAACTACTGGCGAAGATGGTGGTTCCATCCGTTACACCGTCACGTTGAGCAATGCAGATGGCTTGGCAGTTACTGGTCATGATGGCGTAGTGATTAGCACTACCCAAGGCGATGTCACGATTGCGGCTAATAGTGCCAGCGGTTATATCGATGTACCAGTAAACCGCGATGACGTCTTTAATGAAAGCGCTGATGTAGTTACTAACGCTATTACTGCGGTGAAGGGTACGACCGGTAGCGAGTTTGAAAACTTGCAGGTCAATACCACTCCAGTCTCCACCAGCATTACTGATGACAGTGATGTGGTGACCGCAACCTTAAGCGCGACTCCAACTACTGGCGAAGATGGTGGTTCCATCCGTTACACCGTCACGTTGAGCAATGCAGATGGCTTGGCAGTTACTGGTCATGATGGCGTAGTGATTAGCACTACCCAAGGCGATGTCACGATTGCGGCTAATAGTGCCAGCGGTTATATCGATGTACCAGTAAACCGCGATGACGTCTTTAATGAAAGCGCTGATGTAGTTACTAACGCTATTACTGCGGTGAAGGGTGCGACCGGTAGCGAGTTTGAAAACTTGCAGGTCAATACCACTCCAGTCTCCACCAGCATTACTGATGACAGTGATGTGGTTTATGCCAAGATTACTGTTGATGCTGCTAGTGTGGCTGAAGGCGGTACGCTCACTTATACCGTTAGCTTGGTTGATGCTTCCGGCACTGCAGTGACTTTGCCAACTGATCACGCAATTGATGTGCTATTGAATTGGACTGGCACAGCAGCTGGTGGCGCTGATACCTCATCTTTACCAAGTAGTGTCACCCTTGTAGCTGGCACTTCTACGAAAACCTTTACCGTCACCCCAACGGATGACTACTTTAAAGAGGGTAGCGAACCCCTAGTCGCTACCATCACGGGCATAACCGATGCTAATAGTGTATTTGAGAGCACTGGTATTGCATCTGGCGCTCTTGGCTCCGCTAGCGCTACTAGCGCGATCACCGATGAAGCTAGTCCGCTTGCTACCGATGGCGTGTATGCCAAGATTAGCGTAGATCAATCAACCATCGCCGAAGGCGCTGGCAACCTTACCTATACCGTCTCTTTAGTCGATGGTGCTGGTAACGCTGTCACCTTACCGGCTGGTAAGAGTGTGGTCCTGAATCTAAGCTGGTCTGGTACTGCTGCTGGTGGAGCAGATACTTCTGCCTTGCCAAGCACGGTCACTATTGATGCGACCAATGGGGTTAAAACCTTTACCGTCACCCCAACGGATGACTACTTTAAAGAGAGCAGTGAGCCACTGGTTGCAACCTTAAGTAGTGTTGCTAGCAATGATGCTTATGAAGCAGTCACGATCTCTACTGGTGGTGCTACAGGCTCTAATGTGGCTACTAGCGCGATCACCGATGAAGCTAGTCCGCTTGCTACCGATGGCGTGTATGCCAAGATTAGCGTAGATCAATCAACCATCGCCGAAGGCGCTGGCAACCTTACCTATACCGTCTCTTTAGTCGATGGTGCTGGTAACGCTGTCACCTTACCGGCTGGTAAGAGTGTGGTCCTGAATCTAAGCTGGTCTGGTACTGCTGCTGGTGGAGCAGATACTTCTGCCTTGCCAAGCACGGTCACTATTGATGCGACCAATGGGGTTAAAACCTTTACCGTCACCCCAACGGATGACTACTTTAAAGAGAGCAGTGAGCCACTGGTTGCAACCTTAAGTAGTGTTGCTAGCAATGATGCTTATGAAGCAGTCACGATCTCTACTGGTGGTGCTACAGGCTCTAATGTGGCTACTAGCGCGATCACCGATGAAGCTAGTCCGCTTGCTACCGATGGCGTGTATGCCAAGATTAGCGTAGATCAATCAACCATCGCCGAAGGCGCTGGCAACCTTACCTATACCGTCTCTTTAGTCGATGGTGCTGGTAACGCTGTCACCTTACCGGCTGGTAAGAGTGTGGTCCTGAATCTAAGCTGGTCTGGTACTGCTGCTGGTGGAGCAGATACTTCTGCCTTGCCAAGCACGGTCACTATTGATGCGACCAATGGGGTTAAAACCTTTACCGTCACCCCAACGGATGACTACTTTAAAGAGAGCAGTGAGCCACTGGTTGCAACCTTAAGTAGTGTTGCTAGCAATGATGCTTATGAAGCAGTCACGATCTCTACTGGTGGTGCTACAGGCTCTAATGTGGCTACTAGCGCGATCACCGATGAAGCTAGTCCGCTTGCTACCGATGGCGTGTATGCCAAGATTAGCGTAGATCAATCAACCATCGCCGAAGGCGCTGGCAACCTTACCTATACCGTCTCTTTAGTCGATGGTGCTGGTAACGCTGTCACCTTACCGGCTGGTAAGAGTGTGGTCCTGAATCTAAGCTGGTCTGGTACTGCTGCTGGTGGAGCAGATACTTCTGCCTTGCCAAGCACGGTCACTATTGATGCGACCAATGGGGTTAAAACCTTTACCGTCACCCCAACGGATGACTACTTTAAAGAGAGCAGTGAGCCACTGGTTGCAACCTTAAGTAGTGTTGCTAGCAATGATGCTTATGAAGCAGTCACGATCTCTACTGGTGGTGCTACAGGCTCTAATGTGGCTACTAGCGCGATCACCGATGAAGCTAGTCCGCTTGCTACCGATGGCGTGTATGCCAAGATTAGCGTAGATCAATCAACCATCGCCGAAGGCGCTGGCAACCTTACCTATACCGTCTCTTTAGTCGATGGTGCTGGTAACGCTGTCACCTTACCGGCTGGTAAGAGTGTGGTCCTGAATCTAAGCTGGTCTGGTACTGCTGCTGGTGGAGCAGATACTTCTGCCTTGCCAAGCACGGTCACTATTGATGCGACCAATGGGGTTAAAACCTTTACCGTCACCCCAACGGATGACTACTTTAAAGAGAGCAGTGAGCCACTGGTTGCAACCTTAAGTAGTGTTGCTAGCAATGATGCTTATGAAGCAGTCACGATCTCTACTGGTGGTGCTACAGGCTCTAATGTGGCTACTAGCGCGATCACCGATGAAGCTAGTCCGCTTGCTACCGATGGCGTGTATGCCAAGATTAGCGTAGATCAATCAACCATCGCCGAAGGCGCTGGCAACCTTACCTATACCGTCTCTTTAGTCGATGGTGCTGGTAACGCTGTCACCTTACCGGCTGGTAAGAGTGTGGTCCTGAATCTAAGCTGGTCTGGTACTGCTGCTGGTGGAGCAGATACTTCTGCCTTGCCAAGCACGGTCACTATTGATGCGACCAATGGGGTTAAAACCTTTACCGTCACCCCAACGGATGACTACTTTAAAGAGAGCAGTGAGCCACTGGTTGCAACCTTAAGTAGTGTTGCTAGCAATGATGCTTATGAAGCAGTCACGATCTCTACTGGTGGTGCTACAGGCTCTAATGTGGCTACTAGCGCGATCACCGATGAAGCTAGTCCGCTTGCTACCGATGGCGTGTATGCCAAGATTAGCGTAGATCAATCAACCATCGCCGAAGGCGCTGGCAACCTTACCTATACCGTCTCTTTAGTCGATGGTGCTGGTAACGCTGTCACCTTACCGGCTGGTAAGAGTGTGGTCCTGAATCTAAGCTGGTCTGGTACTGCTGCTGGTGGAGCAGATACTTCTGCCTTGCCAAGCACGGTCACTATTGATGCGACCAATGGGGTTAAAACCTTTACCGTCACCCCAACGGATGACTACTTTAAAGAGAGCAGTGAGCCACTGGTTGCAACCTTAAGTAGTGTTGCTAGCAATGATGCTTATGAAGCAGTCACGATCTCTACTGGTGGTGCTACAGGCTCTAATGTGGCTACTAGCGCGATCACCGATGAAGCTAGTCCGCTTGCTACCGATGGCGTGTATGCCAAGATTAGCGTAGATCAATCAACCATCGCCGAAGGCGCTGGCAACCTTACCTATACCGTCTCTTTAGTCGATGGTGCTGGTAACGCTGTCACCTTACCGGCTGGTAAGAGTGTGGTCCTGAATCTAAGCTGGTCTGGTACTGCTGCTGGTGGAGCAGATACTTCTGCCTTGCCAAGCACGGTCACTATTGATGCGACCAATGGGGTTAAAACCTTTACCGTCACCCCAACGGATGACTACTTTAAAGAGAGCAGTGAGCCACTGGTTGCAACCTTAAGTAGTGTTGCTAGCAATGATGCTTATGAAGCAGTCACGATCTCTACTGGTGGTGCTACAGGCTCTAATGTGGCTACTAGCGCGATCACCGATGAAGCTAGTCCGCTTGCTACCGATGGCGTGTATGCCAAGATTAGCGTAGATCAATCAACCATCGCCGAAGGCGCTGGCAACCTTACCTATACCGTCTCTTTAGTCGATGGTGCTGGTAACGCTGTCACCTTACCGGCTGGTAAGAGTGTGGTCCTGAATCTAAGCTGGTCTGGTACTGCTGCTGGTGGAGCAGATACTTCTGCCTTGCCAAGCACGGTCACTATTGATGCGACCAATGGGGTTAAAACCTTTACCGTCACCCCAACGGATGACTACTTTAAAGAGAGCAGTGAGCCACTGGTTGCAACCTTAAGTAGTGTTGCTAGCAATGATGCTTATGAAGCAGTCACGATCTCTACTGGTGGTGCTACAGGCTCTAATGTGGCTACTAGCGCGATCACCGATGAAGCTAGTCCGCTTGCTACCGATGGCGTGTATGCCAAGATTAGCGTAGATCAATCAACCATCGCCGAAGGCGCTGGCAACCTTACCTATACCGTCTCTTTAGTCGATGGTGCTGGTAACGCTGTCACCTTACCGGCTGGTAAGAGTGTGGTCCTGAATCTAAGCTGGTCTGGTACTGCTGCTGGTGGAGCAGATACTTCTGCCTTGCCAAGCACGGTCACTATTGATGCGACCAATGGGGTTAAAACCTTTACCGTCACCCCAACGGATGACTACTTTAAAGAGAGCAGTGAGCCACTGGTTGCAACCTTAAGTAGTGTTGCTAGCAATGATGCTTATGAAGCAGTCACGATCTCTACTGGTGGTGCTACAGGCTCTAATGTGGCTACTAGCGCGATCACCGATGAAGCTAGTCCGCTTGCTACCGATGGCGTGTATGCCAAGATTAGCGTAGATCAATCAACCATCGCCGAAGGCGCTGGCAACCTTACCTATACCGTCTCTTTAGTCGATGGTGCTGGTAACGCTGTCACCTTACCGGCTGGTAAGAGTGTGGTCCTGAATCTAAGCTGGTCTGGTACTGCTGCTGGTGGAGCAGATACTTCTGCCTTGCCAAGCACGGTCACTATTGATGCGACCAATGGGGTTAAAACCTTTACCGTCACCCCAACGGATGACTACTTTAAAGAGAGCAGTGAGCCACTGGTTGCAACCTTAAGTAGTGTTGCTAGCAATGATGCTTATGAAGCAGTCACGATCTCTACTGGTGGTGCTACAGGCTCTAATGTGGCTACTAGCGCGATCACCGATGAAGCTAGTCCGCTTGCTACCGATGGCGTGTATGCCAAGATTAGCGTAGATCAATCAACCATCGCCGAAGGCGCTGGCAACCTTACCTATACCGTCTCTTTAGTCGATGGTGCTGGTAACGCTGTCACCTTACCGGCTGGTAAGAGTGTGGTCCTGAATCTAAGCTGGTCTGGTACTGCTGCTGGTGGAGCAGATACTTCTGCCTTGCCAAGCACGGTCACTATTGATGCGACCAATGGGGTTAAAACCTTTACCGTCACCCCAACGGATGACTACTTTAAAGAGAGCAGTGAGCCACTGGTTGCAACCTTAAGTAGTGTTGCTAGCAATGATGCTTATGAAGCAGTCACGATCTCTACTGGTGGTGCTACAGGCTCTAATGTGGCTACTAGCGCGATCACCGATGAAGCTAGTCCGCTTGCTACCGATGGCGTGTATGCCAAGATTAGCGTAGATCAATCAACCATCGCCGAAGGCGCTGGCAACCTTACCTATACCGTCTCTTTAGTCGATGGTGCTGGTAACGCTGTCACCTTACCGGCTGGTAAGAGTGTGGTCCTGAATCTAAGCTGGTCTGGTACTGCTGCTGGTGGAGCAGATACTTCTGCCTTGCCAAGCACGGTCACTATTGATGCGACCAATGGGGTTAAAACCTTTACCGTCACCCCAACGGATGACTACTTTAAAGAGAGCAGTGAGCCACTGGTTGCAACCTTAAGTAGTGTTGCTAGCAATGATGCTTATGAAGCAGTCACGATCTCTACTGGTGGTGCTACAGGCTCTAATGTGGCTACTAGCGCGATCACCGATGAAGCTAGTCCGCTTGCTACCGATGGCGTGTATGCCAAGATTAGCGTAGATCAATCAACCATCGCCGAAGGCGCTGGCAACCTTACCTATACCGTCTCTTTAGTCGATGGTGCTGGTAACGCTGTCACCTTACCGGCTGGTAAGAGTGTGGTCCTGAATCTAAGCTGGTCTGGTACTGCTGCTGGTGGAGCAGATACTTCTGCCTTGCCAAGCACGGTCACTATTGATGCGACCAATGGGGTTAAAACCTTTACCGTCACCCCAACGGATGACTACTTTAAAGAGAGCAGTGAGCCACTGGTTGCAACCTTAAGTAGTGTTGCTAGCAATGATGCTTATGAAGCAGTCACGATCTCTACTGGTGGTGCTACAGGCTCTAATGTGGCTACTAGCGCGATCACCGATGAAGCTAGTCCGCTTGCTACCGATGGCGTGTATGCCAAGATTAGCGTAGATCAATCAACCATCGCCGAAGGCGCTGGCAACCTTACCTATACCGTCTCTTTAGTCGATGGTGCTGGTAACGCTGTCACCTTACCGGCTGGTAAGAGTGTGGTCCTGAATCTAAGCTGGTCTGGTACTGCTGCTGGTGGAGCAGATACTTCTGCCTTGCCAAGCACGGTCACTATTGATGCGACCAATGGGGTTAAAACCTTTACCGTCACCCCAACGGATGACTACTTTAAAGAGAGCAGTGAGCCACTGGTTGCAACCTTAAGTAGTGTTGCTAGCAATGATGCTTATGAAGCAGTCACGATCTCTACTGGTGGTGCTACAGGCTCTAATGTGGCTACTAGCGCGATCACCGATGAAGCTAGTCCGCTTGCTACCGATGGCGTGTATGCCAAGATTAGCGTAGATCAATCAACCATCGCCGAAGGCGCTGGCAACCTTACCTATACCGTCTCTTTAGTCGATGGTGCTGGTAACGCTGTCACCTTACCGGCTGGTAAGAGTGTGGTCCTGAATCTAAGCTGGTCTGGTACTGCTGCTGGTGGAGCAGATACTTCTGCCTTGCCAAGCACGGTCACTATTGATGCGACCAATGGGGTTAAAACCTTTACCGTCACCCCAACGGATGACTACTTTAAAGAGAGCAGTGAGCCACTGGTTGCAACCTTAAGTAGTGTTGCTAGCAATGATGCTTATGAAGCAGTCACGATCTCTACTGGTGGTGCTACAGGCTCTAATGTGGCTACTAGCGCGATCACCGATGAAGCTAGTCCGCTTGCTACCGATGGCGTGTATGCCAAGATTAGCGTAGATCAATCAACCATCGCCGAAGGCGCTGGCAACCTTACCTATACCGTCTCTTTAGTCGATGGTGCTGGTAACGCTGTCACCTTACCGGCTGGTAAGAGTGTGGTCCTGAATCTAAGCTGGTCTGGTACTGCTGCTGGTGGAGCAGATACTTCTGCCTTGCCAAGCACGGTCACTATTGATGCGACCAATGGGGTTAAAACCTTTACCGTCACCCCAACGGATGACTACTTTAAAGAGAGCAGTGAGCCACTGGTTGCAACCTTAAGTAGTGTTGCTAGCAATGATGCTTATGAAGCAGTCACGATCTCTACTGGTGGTGCTACAGGCTCTAATGTGGCTACTAGCGCGATCACCGATGAAGCTAGTCCGCTTGCTACCGATGGCGTGTATGCCAAGATTAGCGTAGATCAATCAACCATCGCCGAAGGCGCTGGCAACCTTACCTATACCGTCTCTTTAGTCGATGGTGCTGGTAACGCTGTCACCTTACCGGCTGGTAAGAGTGTGGTCCTGAATCTAAGCTGGTCTGGTACTGCTGCTGGTGGAGCAGATACTTCTGCCTTGCCAAGCACGGTCACTATTGATGCGACCAATGGGGTTAAAACCTTTACCGTCACCCCAACGGATGACTACTTTAAAGAGAGCAGTGAGCCACTGGTTGCAACCTTAAGTAGTGTTGCTAGCAATGATGCTTATGAAGCAGTCACGATCTCTACTGGTGGTGCTACAGGCTCTAATGTGGCTACTAGCGCGATCACCGATGAAGCTAGTCCGCTTGCTACCGATGGCGTGTATGCCAAGATTAGCGTAGATCAATCAACCATCGCCGAAGGCGCTGGCAACCTTACCTATACCGTCTCTTTAGTCGATGGTGCTGGTAACGCTGTCACCTTACCGGCTGGTAAGAGTGTGGTCCTGAATCTAAGCTGGTCTGGTACTGCTGCTGGTGGAGCAGATACTTCTGCCTTGCCAAGCACGGTCACTATTGATGCGACCAATGGGGTTAAAACCTTTACCGTCACCCCAACGGATGACTACTTTAAAGAGAGCAGTGAGCCACTGGTTGCAACCTTAAGTAGTGTTGCTAGCAATGATGCTTATGAAGCAGTCACGATCTCTACTGGTGGTGCTACAGGCTCTAATGTGGCTACTAGCGCGATCACCGATGAAGCTAGTCCGCTTGCTACCGATGGCGTGTATGCCAAGATTAGCGTAGATCAATCAACCATCGCCGAAGGCGCTGGCAACCTTACCTATACCGTCTCTTTAGTCGATGGTGCTGGTAACGCTGTCACCTTACCGGCTGGTAAGAGTGTGGTCCTGAATCTAAGCTGGTCTGGTACTGCTGCTGGTGGAGCAGATACTTCTGCCTTGCCAAGCACGGTCACTATTGATGCGACCAATGGGGTTAAAACCTTTACCGTCACCCCAACGGATGACTACTTTAAAGAGAGCAGTGAGCCACTGGTTGCAACCTTAAGTAGTGTTGCTAGCAATGATGCTTATGAAGCAGTCACGATCTCTACTGGTGGTGCTACAGGCTCTAATGTGGCTACTAGCGCGATCACCGATGAAGCTAGTCCGCTTGCTACCGATGGCGTGTATGCCAAGATTAGCGTAGATCAATCAACCATCGCCGAAGGCGCTGGCAACCTTACCTATACCGTCTCTTTAGTCGATGGTGCTGGTAACGCTGTCACCTTACCGGCTGGTAAGAGTGTGGTCCTGAATCTAAGCTGGTCTGGTACTGCTGCTGGTGGAGCAGATACTTCTGCCTTGCCAAGCACGGTCACTATTGATGCGACCAATGGGGTTAAAACCTTTACCGTCACCCCAACGGATGACTACTTTAAAGAGAGCAGTGAGCCACTGGTTGCAACCTTAAGTAGTGTTGCTAGCAATGATGCTTATGAAGCAGTCACGATCTCTACTGGTGGTGCTACAGGCTCTAATGTGGCTACTAGCGCGATCACCGATGAAGCTAGTCCGCTTGCTACCGATGGCGTGTATGCCAAGATTAGCGTAGATCAATCAACCATCGCCGAAGGCGCTGGCAACCTTACCTATACCGTCTCTTTAGTCGATGGTGCTGGTAACGCTGTCACCTTACCGGCTGGTAAGAGTGTGGTCCTGAATCTAAGCTGGTCTGGTACTGCTGCTGGTGGAGCAGATACTTCTGCCTTGCCAAGCACGGTCACTATTGATGCGACCAATGGGGTTAAAACCTTTACCGTCACCCCAACGGATGACTACTTTAAAGAGAGCAGTGAGCCACTGGTTGCAACCTTAAGTAGTGTTGCTAGCAATGATGCTTATGAAGCAGTCACGATCTCTACTGGTGGTGCTACAGGCTCTAATGTGGCTACTAGCGCGATCACCGATGAAGCTAGTCCGCTTGCTACCGATGGCGTGTATGCCAAGATTAGCGTAGATCAATCAACCATCGCCGAAGGCGCTGGCAACCTTACCTATACCGTCTCTTTAGTCGATGGTGCTGGTAACGCTGTCACCTTACCGGCTGGTAAGAGTGTGGTCCTGAATCTAAGCTGGTCTGGTACTGCTGCTGGTGGAGCAGATACTTCTGCCTTGCCAAGCACGGTCACTATTGATGCGACCAATGGGGTTAAAACCTTTACCGTCACCCCAACGGATGACTACTTTAAAGAGAGCAGTGAGCCACTGGTTGCAACCTTAAGTAGTGTTGCTAGCAATGATGCTTATGAAGCAGTCACGATCTCTACTGGTGGTGCTACAGGCTCTAATGTGGCTACTAGCGCGATCACCGATGAAGCTAGTCCGCTTGCTACCGATGGCGTGTATGCCAAGATTAGCGTAGATCAATCAACCATCGCCGAAGGCGCTGGCAACCTTACCTATACCGTCTCTTTAGTCGATGGTGCTGGTAACGCTGTCACCTTACCGGCTGGTAAGAGTGTGGTCCTGAATCTAAGCTGGTCTGGTACTGCTGCTGGTGGAGCAGATACTTCTGCCTTGCCAAGCACGGTCACTATTGATGCGACCAATGGGGTTAAAACCTTTACCGTCACCCCAACGGATGACTACTTTAAAGAGAGCAGTGAGCCACTGGTTGCAACCTTAAGTAGTGTTGCTAGCAATGATGCTTATGAAGCAGTCACGATCTCTACTGGTGGTGCTACAGGCTCTAATGTGGCTACTAGCGCGATCACCGATGAAGCTAGTCCGCTTGCTACCGATGGCGTGTATGCCAAGATTAGCGTAGATCAATCAACCATCGCCGAAGGCGCTGGCAACCTTACCTATACCGTCTCTTTAGTCGATGGTGCTGGTAACGCTGTCACCTTACCGGCTGGTAAGAGTGTGGTCCTGAATCTAAGCTGGTCTGGTACTGCTGCTGGTGGAGCAGATACTTCTGCCTTGCCAAGCACGGTCACTATTGATGCGACCAATGGGGTTAAAACCTTTACCGTCACCCCAACGGATGACTACTTTAAAGAGAGCAGTGAGCCACTGGTTGCAACCTTAAGTAGTGTTGCTAGCAATGATGCTTATGAAGCAGTCACGATCTCTACTGGTGGTGCTACAGGCTCTAATGTGGCTACTAGCGCGATCACCGATGAAGCTAGTCCGCTTGCTACCGATGGCGTGTATGCCAAGATTAGCGTAGATCAATCAACCATCGCCGAAGGCGCTGGCAACCTTACCTATACCGTCTCTTTAGTCGATGGTGCTGGTAACGCTGTCACCTTACCGGCTGGTAAGAGTGTGGTCCTGAATCTAAGCTGGTCTGGTACTGCTGCTGGTGGAGCAGATACTTCTGCCTTGCCAAGCACGGTCACTATTGATGCGACCAATGGGGTTAAAACCTTTACCGTCACCCCAACGGATGACTACTTTAAAGAGAGCAGTGAGCCACTGGTTGCAACCTTAAGTAGTGTTGCTAGCAATGATGCTTATGAAGCAGTCACGATCTCTACTGGTGGTGCTACAGGCTCTAATGTGGCTACTAGCGCGATCACCGATGAAGCTAGTCCGCTTGCTACCGATGGCGTGTATGCCAAGATTAGCGTAGATCAATCAACCATCGCCGAAGGCGCTGGCAACCTTACCTATACCGTCTCTTTAGTCGATGGTGCTGGTAACGCTGTCACCTTACCGGCTGGTAAGAGTGTGGTCCTGAATCTAAGCTGGTCTGGTACTGCTGCTGGTGGAGCAGATACTTCTGCCTTGCCAAGCACGGTCACTATTGATGCGACCAATGGGGTTAAAACCTTTACCGTCACCCCAACGGATGACTACTTTAAAGAGAGCAGTGAGCCACTGGTTGCAACCTTAAGTAGTGTTGCTAGCAATGATGCTTATGAAGCAGTCACGATCTCTACTGGTGGTGCTACAGGCTCTAATGTGGCTACTAGCGCGATCACCGATGAAGCTAGTCCGCTTGCTACCGATGGCGTGTATGCCAAGATTAGCGTAGATCAATCAACCATCGCCGAAGGCGCTGGCAACCTTACCTATACCGTCTCTTTAGTCGATGGTGCTGGTAACGCTGTCACCTTACCGGCTGGTAAGAGTGTGGTCCTGAATCTAAGCTGGTCTGGTACTGCTGCTGGTGGAGCAGATACTTCTGCCTTGCCAAGCACGGTCACTATTGATGCGACCAATGGGGTTAAAACCTTTACCGTCACCCCAACGGATGACTACTTTAAAGAGAGCAGTGAGCCACTGGTTGCAACCTTAAGTAGTGTTGCTAGCAATGATGCTTATGAAGCAGTCACGATCTCTACTGGTGGTGCTACAGGCTCTAATGTGGCTACTAGCGCGATCACCGATGAAGCTAGTCCGCTTGCTACCGATGGCGTGTATGCCAAGATTAGCGTAGATCAATCAACCATCGCCGAAGGCGCTGGCAACCTTACCTATACCGTCTCTTTAGTCGATGGTGCTGGTAACGCTGTCACCTTACCGGCTGGTAAGAGTGTGGTCCTGAATCTAAGCTGGTCTGGTACTGCTGCTGGTGGAGCAGATACTTCTGCCTTGCCAAGCACGGTCACTATTGATGCGACCAATGGGGTTAAAACCTTTACCGTCACCCCAACGGATGACTACTTTAAAGAGAGCAGTGAGCCACTGGTTGCAACCTTAAGTAGTGTTGCTAGCAATGATGCTTATGAAGCAGTCACGATCTCTACTGGTGGTGCTACAGGCTCTAATGTGGCTACTAGCGCGATCACCGATGAAGCTAGTCCGCTTGCTACCGATGGCGTGTATGCCAAGATTAGCGTAGATCAATCAACCATCGCCGAAGGCGCTGGCAACCTTACCTATACCGTCTCTTTAGTCGATGGTGCTGGTAACGCTGTCACCTTACCGGCTGGTAAGAGTGTGGTCCTGAATCTAAGCTGGTCTGGTACTGCTGCTGGTGGAGCAGATACTTCTGCCTTGCCAAGCACGGTCACTATTGATGCGACCAATGGGGTTAAAACCTTTACCGTCACCCCAACGGATGACTACTTTAAAGAGAGCAGTGAGCCACTGGTTGCAACCTTAAGTAGTGTTGCTAGCAATGATGCTTATGAAGCAGTCACGATCTCTACTGGTGGTGCTACAGGCTCTAATGTGGCTACTAGCGCGATCACCGATGAAGCTAGTCCGCTTGCTACCGATGGCGTGTATGCCAAGATTAGCGTAGATCAATCAACCATCGCCGAAGGCGCTGGCAACCTTACCTATACCGTCTCTTTAGTCGATGGTGCTGGTAACGCTGTCACCTTACCGGCTGGTAAGAGTGTGGTCCTGAATCTAAGCTGGTCTGGTACTGCTGCTGGTGGAGCAGATACTTCTGCCTTGCCAAGCACGGTCACTATTGATGCGACCAATGGGGTTAAAACCTTTACCGTCACCCCAACGGATGACTACTTTAAAGAGAGCAGTGAGCCACTGGTTGCAACCTTAAGTAGTGTTGCTAGCAATGATGCTTATGAAGCAGTCACGATCTCTACTGGTGGTGCTACAGGCTCTAATGTGGCTACTAGCGCGATCACCGATGAAGCTAGTCCGCTTGCTACCGATGGCGTGTATGCCAAGATTAGCGTAGATCAATCAACCATCGCCGAAGGCGCTGGCAACCTTACCTATACCGTCTCTTTAGTCGATGGTGCTGGTAACGCTGTCACCTTACCGGCTGGTAAGAGTGTGGTCCTGAATCTAAGCTGGTCTGGTACTGCTGCTGGTGGAGCAGATACTTCTGCCTTGCCAAGCACGGTCACTATTGATGCGACCAATGGGGTTAAAACCTTTACCGTCACCCCAACGGATGACTACTTTAAAGAGAGCAGTGAGCCACTGGTTGCAACCTTAAGTAGTGTTGCTAGCAATGATGCTTATGAAGCAGTCACGATCTCTACTGGTGGTGCTACAGGCTCTAATGTGGCTACTAGCGCGATCACCGATGAAGCTAGTCCGCTTGCTACCGATGGCGTGTATGCCAAGATTAGCGTAGATCAATCAACCATCGCCGAAGGCGCTGGCAACCTTACCTATACCGTCTCTTTAGTCGATGGTGCTGGTAACGCTGTCACCTTACCGGCTGGTAAGAGTGTGGTCCTGAATCTAAGCTGGTCTGGTACTGCTGCTGGTGGAGCAGATACTTCTGCCTTGCCAAGCACGGTCACTATTGATGCGACCAATGGGGTTAAAACCTTTACCGTCACCCCAACGGATGACTACTTTAAAGAGAGCAGTGAGCCACTGGTTGCAACCTTAAGTAGTGTTGCTAGCAATGATGCTTATGAAGCAGTCACGATCTCTACTGGTGGTGCTACAGGCTCTAATGTGGCTACTAGCGCGATCACCGATGAAGCTAGTCCGCTTGCTACCGATGGCGTGTATGCCAAGATTAGCGTAGATCAATCAACCATCGCCGAAGGCGCTGGCAACCTTACCTATACCGTCTCTTTAGTCGATGGTGCTGGTAACGCTGTCACCTTACCGGCTGGTAAGAGTGTGGTCCTGAATCTAAGCTGGTCTGGTACTGCTGCTGGTGGAGCAGATACTTCTGCCTTGCCAAGCACGGTCACTATTGATGCGACCAATGGGGTTAAAACCTTTACCGTCACCCCAACGGATGACTACTTTAAAGAGAGCAGTGAGCCACTGGTTGCAACCTTAAGTAGTGTTGCTAGCAATGATGCTTATGAAGCAGTCACGATCTCTACTGGTGGTGCTACAGGCTCTAATGTGGCTACTAGCGCGATCACCGATGAAGCTAGTCCGCTTGCTACCGATGGCGTGTATGCCAAGATTAGCGTAGATCAATCAACCATCGCCGAAGGCGCTGGCAACCTTACCTATACCGTCTCTTTAGTCGATGGTGCTGGTAACGCTGTCACCTTACCGGCTGGTAAGAGTGTGGTCCTGAATCTAAGCTGGTCTGGTACTGCTGCTGGTGGAGCAGATACTTCTGCCTTGCCAAGCACGGTCACTATTGATGCGACCAATGGGGTTAAAACCTTTACCGTCACCCCAACGGATGACTACTTTAAAGAGAGCAGTGAGCCACTGGTTGCAACCTTAAGTAGTGTTGCTAGCAATGATGCTTATGAAGCAGTCACGATCTCTACTGGTGGTGCTACAGGCTCTAATGTGGCTACTAGCGCGATCACCGATGAAGCTAGTCCGCTTGCTACCGATGGCGTGTATGCCAAGATTAGCGTAGATCAATCAACCATCGCCGAAGGCGCTGGCAACCTTACCTATACCGTCTCTTTAGTCGATGGTGCTGGTAACGCTGTCACCTTACCGGCTGGTAAGAGTGTGGTCCTGAATCTAAGCTGGTCTGGTACTGCTGCTGGTGGAGCAGATACTTCTGCCTTGCCAAGCACGGTCACTATTGATGCGACCAATGGGGTTAAAACCTTTACCGTCACCCCAACGGATGACTACTTTAAAGAGAGCAGTGAGCCACTGGTTGCAACCTTAAGTAGTGTTGCTAGCAATGATGCTTATGAAGCAGTCACGATCTCTACTGGTGGTGCTACAGGCTCTAATGTGGCTACTAGCGCGATCACCGATGAAGCTAGTCCGCTTGCTACCGATGGCGTGTATGCCAAGATTAGCGTAGATCAATCAACCATCGCCGAAGGCGCTGGCAACCTTACCTATACCGTCTCTTTAGTCGATGGTGCTGGTAACGCTGTCACCTTACCGGCTGGTAAGAGTGTGGTCCTGAATCTAAGCTGGTCTGGTACTGCTGCTGGTGGAGCAGATACTTCTGCCTTGCCAAGCACGGTCACTATTGATGCGACCAATGGGGTTAAAACCTTTACCGTCACCCCAACGGATGACTACTTTAAAGAGAGCAGTGAGCCACTGGTTGCAACCTTAAGTAGTGTTGCTAGCAATGATGCTTATGAAGCAGTCACGATCTCTACTGGTGGTGCTACAGGCTCTAATGTGGCTACTAGCGCGATCACCGATGAAGCTAGTCCGCTTGCTACCGATGGCGTGTATGCCAAGATTAGCGTAGATCAATCAACCATCGCCGAAGGCGCTGGCAACCTTACCTATACCGTCTCTTTAGTCGATGGTGCTGGTAACGCTGTCACCTTACCGGCTGGTAAGAGTGTGGTCCTGAATCTAAGCTGGTCTGGTACTGCTGCTGGTGGAGCAGATACTTCTGCCTTGCCAAGCACGGTCACTATTGATGCGACCAATGGGGTTAAAACCTTTACCGTCACCCCAACGGATGACTACTTTAAAGAGAGCAGTGAGCCACTGGTTGCAACCTTAAGTAGTGTTGCTAGCAATGATGCTTATGAAGCAGTCACGATCTCTACTGGTGGTGCTACAGGCTCTAATGTGGCTACTAGCGCGATCACCGATGAAGCTAGTCCGCTTGCTACCGATGGCGTGTATGCCAAGATTAGCGTAGATCAATCAACCATCGCCGAAGGCGCTGGCAACCTTACCTATACCGTCTCTTTAGTCGATGGTGCTGGTAACGCTGTCACCTTACCGGCTGGTAAGAGTGTGGTCCTGAATCTAAGCTGGTCTGGTACTGCTGCTGGTGGAGCAGATACTTCTGCCTTGCCAAGCACGGTCACTATTGATGCGACCAATGGGGTTAAAACCTTTACCGTCACCCCAACGGATGACTACTTTAAAGAGAGCAGTGAGCCACTGGTTGCAACCTTAAGTAGTGTTGCTAGCAATGATGCTTATGAAGCAGTCACGATCTCTACTGGTGGTGCTACAGGCTCTAATGTGGCTACTAGCGCGATCACCGATGAAGCTAGTCCGCTTGCTACCGATGGCGTGTATGCCAAGATTAGCGTAGATCAATCAACCATCGCCGAAGGCGCTGGCAACCTTACCTATACCGTCTCTTTAGTCGATGGTGCTGGTAACGCTGTCACCTTACCGGCTGGTAAGAGTGTGGTCCTGAATCTAAGCTGGTCTGGTACTGCTGCTGGTGGAGCAGATACTTCTGCCTTGCCAAGCACGGTCACTATTGATGCGACCAATGGGGTTAAAACCTTTACCGTCACCCCAACGGATGACTACTTTAAAGAGAGCAGTGAGCCACTGGTTGCAACCTTAAGTAGTGTTGCTAGCAATGATGCTTATGAAGCAGTCACGATCTCTACTGGTGGTGCTACAGGCTCTAATGTGGCTACTAGCGCGATCACCGATGAAGCTAGTCCGCTTGCTACCGATGGCGTGTATGCCAAGATTAGCGTAGATCAATCAACCATCGCCGAAGGCGCTGGCAACCTTACCTATACCGTCTCTTTAGTCGATGGTGCTGGTAACGCTGTCACCTTACCGGCTGGTAAGAGTGTGGTCCTGAATCTAAGCTGGTCTGGTACTGCTGCTGGTGGAGCAGATACTTCTGCCTTGCCAAGCACGGTCACTATTGATGCGACCAATGGGGTTAAAACCTTTACCGTCACCCCAACGGATGACTACTTTAAAGAGAGCAGTGAGCCACTGGTTGCAACCTTAAGTAGTGTTGCTAGCAATGATGCTTATGAAGCAGTCACGATCTCTACTGGTGGTGCTACAGGCTCTAATGTGGCTACTAGCGCGATCACCGATGAAGCTAGTCCGCTTGCTACCGATGGCGTGTATGCCAAGATTAGCGTAGATCAATCAACCATCGCCGAAGGCGCTGGCAACCTTACCTATACCGTCTCTTTAGTCGATGGTGCTGGTAACGCTGTCACCTTACCGGCTGGTAAGAGTGTGGTCCTGAATCTAAGCTGGTCTGGTACTGCTGCTGGTGGAGCAGATACTTCTGCCTTGCCAAGCACGGTCACTATTGATGCGACCAATGGGGTTAAAACCTTTACCGTCACCCCAACGGATGACTACTTTAAAGAGAGCAGTGAGCCACTGGTTGCAACCTTAAGTAGTGTTGCTAGCAATGATGCTTATGAAGCAGTCACGATCTCTACTGGTGGTGCTACAGGCTCTAATGTGGCTACTAGCGCGATCACCGATGAAGCTAGTCCGCTTGCTACCGATGGCGTGTATGCCAAGATTAGCGTAGATCAATCAACCATCGCCGAAGGCGCTGGCAACCTTACCTATACCGTCTCTTTAGTCGATGGTGCTGGTAACGCTGTCACCTTACCGGCTGGTAAGAGTGTGGTCCTGAATCTAAGCTGGTCTGGTACTGCTGCTGGTGGAGCAGATACTTCTGCCTTGCCAAGCACGGTCACTATTGATGCGACCAATGGGGTTAAAACCTTTACCGTCACCCCAACGGATGACTACTTTAAAGAGAGCAGTGAGCCACTGGTTGCAACCTTAAGTAGTGTTGCTAGCAATGATGCTTATGAAGCAGTCACGATCTCTACTGGTGGTGCTACAGGCTCTAATGTGGCTACTAGCGCGATCACCGATGAAACTGCCAATGATGATCCAGCAGACCCCTCTTCATATGATGACAACGATCAAATAACCCTAACACTTGTATCAACCGATTCTTCTGGAAATATCATTAATGGAGGAACTGGTAACTCGGCATTAGAGGGTGGTTCCGCGTATTACAAAGTAGTTGCACTTAATGATGCTGGAAACATCGTCTCTGGTGTTACTGGAACAATTGGCATTTCATATACTAATATCACTACAACAGCTGCAGACTATACAACGCCTACAACAACAGCAACCATTGGTTCTGTATTCCAAATTAATGCAACTCCTGATTTAGTAACTGAGATAGCTTCCGAATCTTTGAATGTGTCGCTTGTTGACGCAAGCTTTAATAATGCCTCTTTGTATGAAAAGATTGCTTATTCTGGAGTAGTCACCACTACGATTGGCGATGCAATTACTGTCTCCGACGTTGTGGTGAATGAGGGAACTGGAAACTACGCAACTTTTATTGTGAATTGGTCTAGCCTCGCAAACAACCAGACAATCACATTTAATGTGTCTAATGCTATAGGTTCTGGTGTTACTGCGCTCGCAGAATCTGACTATGTTCCCAAAATGGAAATTAGTCTCAATAACGGAACTAGTTGGGGTTCATTAAGTAGTGGTAATACAGCAACGATTTCTTCCGCCTCTCCAGGCTTTGCTCTCGTAAGGGTTGGAATATCAGATGATGTATTAGCCGAGGGGGATGAAACCTTCAAGCTAACCGCTAGCTTTACAAATGGATCACTTTATAGCTCTACGGGCACAGCAACTATTATTGACGAGACGGCTAATGATAATTATGGCGCAGGAAATCTTTCTGATAACGATGTTGCCTATACATTCAAATTAGTAGCTGTAAGCTCAACAGGGGTCGTCATGGGAAATGTATCAGCAAATTCCATGGTTGAAGAGGCAGGAAGCCCAGGAAACTCTGCATACTATAAGGTAATAGCAGTAGATGGATTCGGAGTGGCACTTTCATCGCAACCTACAGGCAAGATCATTGTTGCCGTTGGCGATCAGCAGGATACGGCAACTCCTGGCTTTGATTACACCTCAGATATGCGTAGGGAAGTTGATATTGGAGCAACTTTCTCAGTCACTTCGGTTAACGACACTCAAAAAGATTCTGGGGAAACCTTCAAAGTTAGCTTGATTTCTGGGACATACAGCAATGAAGGTACGTATGAAAAAATTGTATACAATGCAAATCAAGTTACAACCACGATTACTGATAATGACACTAATCCTGCAGTACCAATTGCCAAGCCATATGTTTTAGATATTGTTGAGGGAGCTAGCCCTGGAGCATCACAAAGCCAGTCTATTAATACAAATTTAGTTATCGTGATCGACGTATCTGGAAGTATGGGAACAGTTGATTCAGGCACTTCTAAAACTAGATTAGCTTATGCGAAAGAGGCTGCAAGCGCACTAATAGACAAATATGCAAGTCTAGGTAATGTAAGCATCCAGGTGGTTTCATTTTCATCCACTGCTGCCAATAAGAGCGGTAGCGTTTGGGTAGATGCTGTAACCGCAAAAGCTGAGATTAACGCATTATCTTCAGGCGGATATACAAACTACGATCGTGCGGTTGATTCCGTGATGAGTACGGTTAAATATACTGCTGCAGGAGTCCAGACCTCAGCTCAAAATGTTTCATATTTCTTATCTGATGGCATACCGACTGAAGATAGTGCTGGTGTACGCAATACCTCATTTAGTCTGGCCGTTGGTTCATCTGCTTATGAGACTCAAGATATAGGTATTCAGTCCGGGGAAGAGTGGTCTTGGAAAAATTACCTAAATACTAATGCAGTAGTTTCTAATGCTATTGCAATAGGCAAGGGTATGACAACCTCAAGTGCGACTTATTTGGATCCAATTGCATGGAATGGAGCAACAGTTAGCAATACTAACGCTACGCTGGTAAGTGATATTTCAACTCTCACGACCTCTATAGTCCCAGCAACTCCAGCGCCGACTACTGCCTCGTATTCCTATAATTTATTGGCGCAAGCAAAAGCAGAGGCTGGTCCTGATGGATGGTTGGATGGCACTCATAAATTGGTGTCTGTTCTATATGGAGGCCAAACTTATCTTTTAAATGATGCCACCCCTACGCAAACGTTCAATATTCTAGGTGGTAGTTTGCAAATTAGTCAGGATGGTAGTTACACATTCACGGCTACTACAACAGATACTAAAGATAATCTGAGTTCTGTTATCACTTATACAATTCAGGACTCCAAGTTCGATGCTGGAGGGGCAAGCATCAATTCTAGCTACAACACATCAACTAGTACATTCACTATTAATATTCTTGATCGCAGCAATCCTGTTGCAGTTGATGATATAAATTTTGCAGCATTGGGGGGCGTTAACTCAACAACAATTTTAGAAAATTTCCAGGGAACATTTACCCCCATTGTTGGAACTAGTTTAATAACGGCTACTAGTTTGACGGTGGCAAATAAAGCATCTTGGATAACTTCTAACCTCGATAATTCCAGCGATTCGATTACCGTTGTTTCTTCGGGCGGAGGAGCATCTGCGTTAGATAGGAGCCTGAAGATCACAGAGAACGGTGGTAACCCAACACAGGTTGCTACTCCTGAATTTCAAATCAATTCAGCCTCTGTTTCAAAACCTGCATCTGTAATATTTGACCTTGAATCAGTATCATCAAATTTTCAGGATTCTGGAGATACTTTCACCTATCAGTTATTTAGGGCATCTAGCTCTGGAGGCACATATGCTTTATGGGGGTCGCCAGTCATAATTACCGGCGCTACGATAAGTAATAGTGCCTCACTCAATAACAGTATCTCCGTTACTGAAGCTGGTTTTTATCGTCTGTACATATCAGTTGACGAGAGTGGTAGTGGTGCAAAATCGACATATATTGACAATATAAGAGTGTTTCAGGCCACAGCAGTAAATGCTGTTGGCAACATCCTCACTAATGATGCATCAGGTAGCGAAGGTGCAGTTTTGTCAGTCCAAAATGCAGCAGGAATCTGGGCCGATATTTCTGGTGCTACCACTGTAGTTATGTCATATGGTTCCCTTGCAATTGACCAGAATGGCGCTTATACCTACACGCCAACAAACGCTTTAGGAATTAATAATTTTGAATCGATTAACTATAAATTGACGCAGGCTGATGGTGATGTAGTGAGTAGCAAATTGAATATCTATTTATTTGATAGTGCCGTACCATCAAGCCTGACTGGAGTTACGGCAAATGTTCTTGGTACAGCAGGTAATGACACTTTAACAACAGCAAGCACTAGCGGTGCAGTTATATTTGGTGATACCGGCAATGATGCAATCACTGGAAATTCTGGTAATGATCTACTTGTGGGTGGGGTGGGTAACGATACTTTATCTGGGGCTGCTGGTAATGATGTTTTGGTTGGTGGGGTAGGAGCAGATTCCTTAACTGGTGGAGCTGGCTCAGATAGATTTATTTTCTCTACGGGTGATAGTGGTACCACAGATATTGCTGCTGATCAGGTTGCAGACTTCACTATTGGAGCCGTTGGTACTGGAGATTTGATTGATTTCAATTCATCATTGACGATAGGTGGTTCCAGTGCTACTGCATCAGCTACTGAGGCTTTAATCGACGTAAGTACTGGCATTGCTACGTTTGCATCTGGCTCGGGTACTACATTGGTAGATGCATTAAGTGATATAGCCACTCGATTCACAACGGCTACAGATACTGTAGGTGAGTTTGCCTTCTTTAAAGTAAACAACACTGGTGATTACTACCTCTTTATTTCTGATGGTACTGCAGGAGTAACTGCGAATGATGTGCTGATTAAATTGGTTGGTGTAACGGCAATTACAGCCATAGATCTCACTTCAGGAAATCTAACTATCACAAAAGGCACTTACAACGGCACTCTTGTTGCACCAATTGCAATTGATCTGAACCAAGATGGTATTCAGTATCTCAATCAACATGCCCAGGTAGTTTATGACTATACTGGCCAGAACTTATTGCAATCAACTGCTTGGGTTTCATCATCTGACGGATTGTTAGCATTAGAGTTGCCTAATAATCAATTGCAAATCAGTTTTGCTACCCAAGCTGGTGAGACTGACTTGCAAGGACTTGCTAAAGTCTATGACACCAATCATGACAATGTTTTTGATGCTAAAGATGCTGGATTTAACCAGTTTGGCGTTTGGCAAGATGCCGATAGCGATGGTGTAGTCGATGCTGGGGAGTTTTTATCCCTGGCAGACCGCGGTATCGTGAGCCTATCTTTAACTTCGGATGGCGTAATTCATACCACTGCTGATGGTGATGTCACGGTTTATGGTCAAACCACTTACACCATGACAGATGGTAGTACCGGAATAGCTGAAGACGTTGGCTTCTCAGTAGGTACCACAGTTGGCGACCAGGGTGTTGACGGCGTCCAAGACATCTATCAAATCCTATCCGTTACTGATGCTCCAATCATCGTTGATCATTTCAGTGCGGATGATCGTGATCGCATTGATTTATCCTCTATTCTTAATCCAACTACTAGTGTGCATTCGACCATTTCGATAGACGCTGACGGATCTACTAGCACCCATTCCAACATTACCGTCAACATTGGTGGTGTAGATTATGAGGTTGCCACCCTTTATGGCAAAGATATTGGCGTAGAGGATGCGCTAGGAACCCATCCAGGCGGAGCATCATTGACAGACTCTCTCAATGGAGCCAGCTGGACTGACGTGGTTGATATTTCAAGTGATCATGGTGGACCTGCCTCCATATTTGCAGAGGGTGGTTCACTCACTAATAGTTACAGTAATGAAGCGGGTGATTGGACTGTGCATATTAAATCCGGCACAGCAACCGTGGATGCGGCTAACAAGCAGATTACTTTCTCTAGTGAAAACGCGGAAAATCTAGCCATTATTACCACGGCCGATGGTACTTCACATGAGATTGCTAACGTAGACAAGATCTTGTGGCACTAATAGACTATGGCTAAAAGTGCAAATTCGAGTTCAAAGTCTAAAAGCGGGGGAGCAGGGGGAACTCTGGCGAAAACAAAATCTTCCCCAGCAGTAGTTGAAAAAAAATCGATACAGAAAAGGAAGGTAGCTGATAAAGTAGTCGTAGCATCCCAGAAACAGACCAACCACCAGAGAGCAAAATCCAATATGGCTATCAGTATTGATGTTTCTCGCACACCCTCTGAGTTGCAGGCTAACTTGATTAATGCAGAAAAATTGCATCTACAAGGAAAGCTGCAAGAAGCCTGGGCTCTGTATCAAGCTATTTTGCGTCAAGACCCATTACATTACGGGGCTATTCATGGCATGGGATTAATTGCTGCGCAGATGAAAAGCTATTCTATGGCGATTGATTTGTTTAACAACGCTATTGAAGTTGACCCTCTTAATCCAAGAGCGTATAGCAATTTGGGTAATGCCTTAGCCAGCAGTGGTAAAAAAGCCTTAGCGCTAAAGAGCTTTGATAAAGCCATTAAGTTAGACCCGGTTTATATCGACGCCATTAAAAACCGCGGGTTGATACGAGCTGAGCAAAAGCAATATAAAGCCGCCTTAGCCGATTTTTCCCGTGTGCTTGAATTAGCGCCAAGCTATTGGCGTGCTCATATTTATACAGCGAATGTCTTGATTTCTATGGGTAAGCTCGACAAAGCTTTGCATGCCTATGATCTAGGATTAGCAGCCAATCCCAATAGTGCAGCGCTATGTAATAACCTCGGTGCCATATTGTGTTCCTTAGGTCGATTCAAGGTAGCCCTACCAAAATTAGATAGGGCTATCAAAATTAATCCGCAATATGCCGAAGCATTTAATAATCGAGCGGTAGCGCTGATTGGTCTGAAACGCCCTAAAGATGCCTTGGTTAGTTATGACCAGGCCTTAATCATTCGCCCTGGTTATGCTGATGCAGTAAATGGCAGGGCTAAGCTTCAAGCGAGTATGGGTTGATGAGAAGGCAAATACCCACGGCTCGTGCAAAACGAGTAAAGTCAGCCATTCCACTGACGACAGAAGATGGAGTAAGTGGGCTAATTACTGATATTAGTACCGCAGGAATTCTATTTGAGCTTCCTGAGAAAAAGGAGCCAGGTTCCGTCATTTCCTTTTCTATTGAGCTCAAAACACCTGGAGGCCCCCTGAAACTCATCGGTGAAGGCGAGGTTGTTAGGGTGGAAGAAGAGGATGGTAAATTTAGGATAGCCGCAAAATCGATTGTCCATAGCAGCAAGACTTGATACCAGGCAGCTTAGCGCGCTTTGCTTATAAGTCGGTCGAGCGCCGCTTAGGGTGCATATTCGGGTTATCTGTTTTTTGGAATTTACCGCAAAACACATATAACTCCATACGATTGCGCACACCCAACTTATCATAAATAGACGCCAAATGATTGCGTAATGTATGTTCACTAATATGAAGACTGTCGGATACTTGTTTTAAGGTTTTCTCAGAGTGCAGTTGAATAGCACGAGTTACTTTTTCTTCTTTTGGAGTCAAAGAAGCCAACTTTTTTTGTTCACTGGACAGCTCAGCAGGTGAGTTGGCTTGCGCAATCTGTAACAGGATACGTGAAGTTGCGCTACGGTTTAACCAAAGCTCGCCCTCATAAATCTTTTCAATTGCTTTGACTAAGTTCTCAATGGGCTCTGTTTTGTTGAGAACGCCCCGAGCACCTTTCACAACAGCCTGATCATGAATCGAAGCATTCTTGCTGCCAGTAAAGATGATGATTTTTGCTTTACAAGCTTTCAAAAGGGCGGTGATGAGTTCAAGTCCATGTTGATCTTGTAGATCTGGCTCAAGCACGATGACGTCCGGTTTGGTGCTTGCCGCAATTTTCAGGGCCTCTGCGCTATTTGAAGCGCTGGCACAGACGTCAATGCGCTCATGAGGAGAGAGGAATTCAGCAAGCCCCCAAAGCGTTATTGGATGAGAGTCAATAAGCTGAACCTTGATGCGTGACTGGATGCTTGAACTATTCATATATACCGAAAAGTGTAAATCAAATATTTGGAATCTAGTAGATTTAAGCTAGATTTTTTCTCACCCTCTCTTTTATTAGTATAAAAGTACTATTTTTTTAAAATATGATGTAATTTGTCAAGATAATAAATTTAAGTGGTTGTTTCCATTAAATTAATAGTAGAAGCTATATACGGTTTAGGTTTCATTAAAAATAATAAGAGGAGCCTTTTCCTTGCGTTTCCGACACCCATTCTTATATTCATGTTTTGCAAGCTGCATGCTTTTATGGGGTCACTCAGCATTCGCTCTTGAGAAAGTTGCCTTGCAACTCAAGTGGTCAAACTCATATCAGTTTGCTGGCTACTATGCTGCAAAGGAATTGGGATACTACCAAGATGTAGGTTTAGATGTGCAGATTAAACCTCTTCAAGTAGGGATGAATGTTGCACAGGAAGTGAGTTCTGGCAGAGCCAATTTTGGCACCGGCTCAAGCGGCCTATTACAAGCTCGACAAGATGGACTGCCGGTAGTTGCTCTGGCAGCAATATTTCAGCATTCTCCATATGTATTAATTGCAAAAAAATATAAAGAGGATCAGAGTATTCAAGATCTCAGTGGTAAACCAATTTTGTTACGCAGACTCGCTGATGAATTAATTGTCTATCTAAAGCGTGAGAAGATAGATTTAAAGGAAGTCATCGCTTCTTCGCCAGAGATGAATACCCTCGAACAACTTAGATCAGGCAAGGTCAGCGCAATTTCTGGGTATGTTAGCAATGAGCCTTATGAGTTAAGTTTGGTGGGGTTCCCATATGTAATTTATTCTCCACGGACGGCTGGAATTGATGTTTATGGCGATAATCTTTTTACATCTGAAGCTGAAATTCGCAAGCACCCAGAGCGGGTAGCGCTATTTAGGCAGGCAAGCATCAGGGGATGGGAATATGTGGTTGGTAACCCTGAGGAGGCAGCTGAAATCGTTCGCAAGTATGCGCCTGAATTTAGTGACAAAAAGGCTGCATTTGAAGTTCCCCGTATTAATGCTTTAGTGCGCTCTGATTTGGTACCTGTTGGATATATGAATGAGGAGCGCTGGAAAAATACAGTGCAGATTTACCAAGAAGCAGGAGCTTTAAGAGCTGACTTTGATTTAACGGGTTTCATATATGACACCAATTTAAAAGATGACCTGAAATGGGCTTATCGCGGCCTCTTAATTTGTATGGTTATTATGCTTGTTGCCCTAGCTTTTTTATATTACAACATGCAGATTAATAAGCGCCTAAAGCTTTCTCTTGATCAATTAAATCATCTCTCGCAGCATGATCCGCTGACAGGGTTACCCAATCGCATTTTATTCTCTGATCGCTTGCAAAGAGCGATTTTGAAAGCAAGGCGAGACAGGCAGATGTTGGCATTGTTGTTCATTGATGTAGATCATTTCAAGGCGATCAATGATAGTTATGGGCATCAAGAGGGTGATGAATTGCTTCAATCTTTTGCAAAGCGCATGGTTGCTTGTATTCGAGATTCAGACTCGTTTGCTCGCATTGGGGGCGATGAGTTTGTAGTACTTTTAGAGGATTTGCCTAACGCATCAGGGGCATTGGAGGTCGCTAAGAAAATTCAAGCTTCCGTTTCTGCCCCAGTTTCTGCAAATGGATCTTTTATTACTACAACAGCTAGTATCGGTATTGCTTTATATCCTGAAGACGCTCACACTGACGAAGAATTGATGAAATGTGCTGATTTGGCAATGTATGAGGCGAAGCAGGCAGGGCGGAATAAAATTTATTTCTACTCCATGGCCATTACCCAGAAAATGAAGAAGCTCTAATGCAGCTAGTTAATCTACTTTTTTATTGCTCGTTTGGGGTTGTAGTTTTACTGATGTTTATCGGTGCGCAGCGGCGCTCCGATAAAGTGGCGCGTTCAAAATATTGGCCTATATCTTTGGGCTTAATAACCCTTGCAAGCTTTACTTTCGTATTAGCCGGACTTACCCCGATTGTATTTCTATCAATCGCAAACGTTAGTATGATTTTTTCGGGTATTGCAGTCGTTTTATTTATACGCTCATGGGATGTCAAAAATCAGGAACTAAAGCTTCAATATTTTTGGATAATATTTTTTGTCTGTATCGTAGTTTATGAATTCTTAAGGGTTTATTTCTCATTTAGCTTTCGCGTATACCTCATCACTAGTGTAGTTGGTGCTATTTCACTTTTGGGATTGGTGGAAACGATGTTGGTTTCGGGGGGCGATAAGCGCTTTCAATTTAACGTATTGAAGGTAGCATTTATTCTTCAATTTATACTATTATTAGTGCGCGCTTTTAATATTAATGTTGGAACCTCAATTGCAAGCGTATATCAAGAAGAGGTGTTATCGGCTACTTTAAGATTTATGGCTATGGGTTCTACTTTAATAATATTTATCTCTATCAATAATATTTTATTTGAGAACTTAGTAGGTCTTGAGCGCAAGAAATCGATTGATGCCGAATTAAAAATGCTCTCGAGCTTAAATGCGCTGGCTATGGCGAGGGATAACGAGACTGGTGCCCATATTGTTCGCACTCAAGAGTATGTGAGATGTCTTGCTAATCGAATCAGAAATCAGGGAGATTATGTGGCAGAACTCTCTGACGATGTCATTGATAATATTCATAAAGCAGCCCCCTTACATGACGTTGGCAAGGTCGGCATTCCTGATGGAATTTTGTATAAGCAGGGGTCTCTCACTAAGGAAGAGTGGGGTGTCATGAAAACCCACACCTTAATTGGCGAGAATGTGCTTGCCTCAGCAAAATCTCAGCTGCCGGATAAGTTAGGTATGGATGTGATTGATGTCGCAATTGAGATTGCTGGAGCACATCATGAGCAGTGGGATGGCGGTGGTTATCCGCGCGGCCTGAAGGGCAATCAGATACCTTTGAGTGCGCGCATCATGGCGCTAGCTGATATGTACGATGCGCTAATTAGTGAGCGTGTATATAAGTCCGGCTGGGAGCATGAAGAGGCAGTAAACGAAATCTTAAGTAAACGTGGCACCCATTTTGATCCGGTGGTGGTAGAGGCCTTTGCTGCTGAACGTGACCGTTTTCAAATTATTGCCCAGCGTCATCGTGACCTCATGGGCGAAGAAAAGCCTTTTGTTGATTCTATAGAGACTTTTGACCACAAGCTGCGACGATCTGAAGAAAAGTTTGAGTTCTTATTTGAGCATTCGCCTATCGGAATGGCCATGGTAGATTTCTTAACGGGTGACTTTGTTGAGGTAAATACCTCTTTATTAAATAGTACTCAATATACAAAAGAGGAATTTCTCAAACTATCATTCTGGGATATCACACCCCCAGAATATCAACCTCAGGAAGAGCAACAGCTAGAAGATCTGAAGACCAAAGGCTCTTTTGGCCCTAATCGCAAAGAATATATTCGCAAAGACGGTACACGTTTCCCAATCTTGATTCGCGGATTCATCATTACCGATGTAGATAGTCGCCAACTAGTCTGGGGCATTATTGAGGATCTATCAGAACGCCTACAATAATCTTGATAGCTTTGTTTCTGAAGCTTATGAATTCTCATCAACTATATTTACCAAAAAACAGTATTAATCTACTAGCTCTTTAGGGGTGCCCCGAGTGGTTTTATAGCTCGTCATTAGGTAACATAAATTCATGGCACTTAATAAGATGATCAGAGAACCGCATGAATGATGTGTTGGAAAAATCAACAATCTTGGTGGTAGATGATTCCCCAGATAACTTATCTTTGATATCTGGTTTATTAAAGGACTTATACAAGCTTAAAGTTGCTAATAGCGGCGAAAAAGCACTGAAGATCGCTCATGGTGACAAGAAGCCAGATTTGATTCTTTTGGATGTCATGATGCCTGACCTCTCTGGTTATGAGGTCTGCGAATCCTTGAAGGCTGATCCTACTACCCGTGATATTCCAATCATTTTTTTGACCGCAATGACTGGTGCGGATGACGAGAAAAAAGGCCTAGAGTTAGGCGGCTCAGATTACATTACAAAGCCAATTAGCCCTCCAATTATTCTTGCTAGAGTAAAAACTCAGCTTCAAAATAAAGCAGCAGCAGATTTTTTACGTGACCAAAATGCTTATCTTGAAAAAGAAGTATCAGAGAGAACCAAAGAGGTAATGGCCATTCAGGATGTCACCATTTTGTCGATGGCATCTTTAGCTGAAACGCGAGATTCAGATACGGGCAACCATATCCGCCGTACGCAATACTATGTATTGGCTTTAGCTAAAGCACTCCAGTCTCACCCTCGTTTTTCTGAATATCTTACTGAGCAGAACATCAAGATGCTGTTTAAGTCAGCACCATTGCATGACATTGGAAAGGTTGGAATTCCTGATCGAATTTTGCTAAAGCCCGGCAAATTAGATTTTGATGAGTTTGAGATTATGAAGACGCATACCACTCTAGGTCGAGATGCTTTGGCTAATGCTGAGAAATCACTAGGCACGGATGTAGAGTTCTTAAAAATGGCAAAAGAGATTGCCTACTCTCATCAAGAAAAATGGGATGGATCAGGATATCCAGAGGGTATTGGGGGTGACGATATACCGATTTCAGCGCGCATGATGGCGGTTGCTGATGTTTATGACGCATTAATTAGCCGGCGCGTCTATAAGGATGGTATGCCCCATGAAAAAGCCTGTGTGATTATTCAAGAGGGTGGAGGCTCACATTTTGACCCCGATATCGTTTCTGCATTTACACAGATTCATGATGAGTTCAAAGAAATTGCTCTGAAGTACTCTGATAGTGATGGTGACTTAGAGCAAAAAGCCAAATATATTGGACAAGCCAAAAATTAATTGTCGTTATTAAAAAAGGAAACAATATGTATTCACAACTGCAAATTGCTGACATTATGAATAAGTTTGAAATTAATGCAGAAGACATTGCGCGTATTCGGGCTGCAGGTAGCTTATTGATTCCGGAGTTAGACAAACACATTGAAGCATTTTATGTTTGGTTAAGGCAGCATAGAGAGTACCAAATTTATTTTGCATCTAATCCTAAAAGACTGGAGCGAGTAATTGAACTCCAAAAAGCTCACTGGGAATCTTTTTTTGCTGCAAATCTAGATGAAAAGTGGTTCGCGTCTCGGATTCATGTGGGAGCTGTTCATGCCCACATCGATTTACCTAATGATATTTACTTTGCAGGCATGTCAATGTCTGGAAAATCTCTTGTTGATCGTATTCGTAAAATTAAGCCCGCCTCAAAAGATGCCGGTGAAATGGCTGACTCGGTTATGAAACTCATCTTTATGGATAGTTTTGTTGTGATTGAGGAGATTTCTCGCATACAAAGAGAGAAGATTACTGCTGGTAGTAAAGCTTTAATGGAGATGTCTACACCAGTAACGCCCATTTGGGAGGGCATTCTGCTGTTACCTCTACTCGGCATTGTGGATTCGACGCGTACTCAAGATATTATGAACAAAACCCTCGCTGAAATTGCTAAGACAAGAGCTAAAGTTTTCGTTTTGGATATTAGTGGCGTAAGCGCAATGGATACCGCAGTAGCCAATCAATTGATCAAAATTACAAAAGCAACTCAGCTTATGGGTTGCGAAACGATTATTTCGGGGGTTTCGCCATCAATTGCCCGTACTTTGGTAGAGCTGGGTGTCAGTATCGGTGAGGTTAAAACGACTGCAACGTTGCGGGACTCTTTTGAGCTAGCACTTAAGGCTGTTGGGGTGGACAGACATCTTCTTGGTAACTCCCATTAATACATTTAATTAATGTCTAGTACAAGTTCTTCTAACGTTGTAGCAACAAAAGTAAAAAACTGTCTGATTGTGACAGTGGGAGAGGATTTGTCTGGCGGGGGTTTAGAAGAGGTGCGTAGGGTTGTTTTAAGAGATGTTCATGAAAAAGGCTGTCTTAGCATCATTTTCGAGTTATCGGCATTAAAGTTTATGGATACTTTTGAGTTTCAGGGGCTAAAAACCGTTTCTGAGATGGCATCTATTCTGGGTGCCCAAGCTATGTTTGTTGGTATGCAGCCCGGCATCGTTTTTCATCTGATTACTAATGATGTGGAAACCAGCGGCCTTAATGCAGCCCTTGATTTAAATGAGGCGCTTGAAAAGCTGGGAATTACTGATGCCGCATCATGAAATTAAATCCAAGCCAGAAACAACAGTATTTTTGGTGAGCGATATGATCGATGTTCAAATAGCTGTCAGTCGCGTTAGCAATCCTTTATTTATTAAAGATGCCTCCCCAATTGATCGATCGCTACTGGGCACAATGGTCTCTGAATTAGCCACCAATATTATTAAGTACGCAGGAAGAGGTCTGATTCGGATGTCCCAGTCAAAGAGTGATGGCATTTTAGAAATTGAAATGTGGGCTGAGGATAAGGGTCCTGGGATTGATAATATTTCTTTGGCCATGAAAGACCACTTCACAACTGGTAATACTCTGGGATTAGGATTGCCTGGAGTAAGAAGAATGGCTGATGAATTTACAATTCAGTCCGATAAAGATGATGGCACGATCATTTATGCCCGTAAGCGTATTCATGGTAACAAGAGCGATATCAGTTTCAAGAAGTCAACTCCGCAGAGCCCTCAAAAACTCACAAATGAAAAGCAGTCTCTATTCGATATTGGATCCTATAACCGCCCGATGCCGGGAGAGCATGCTTCAGGGGATTTGGCGCTCATCGTTGAGTTTGATGAATACATCTTATTAATGATCGCAGATGTATCTGGTCATGGGGAGAAGGCTCATGATTTAAGTAATGCGATCTCTAATTATGTGATGAATAATACATGCAAAGACCTTGCGATTCTGATGTCTGGCTTACATAAGGTCCTGATTGGAACTCTCGGGGCTGCAGTTGCGCTACTGTTGATTGATATCGAGTCTAAGACATTCCAATATCTCGGCGTGGGTAATACAGGAGCAAACCGCTCTGTTGGAAAGCCTTGGAAGGGCGTCTCTCGTGATGGTATTTTAGGGCAACGATTGCCGGGATTTTATGCTCAAGCAGGCTTTCTTGAAAATGGCGATATTTTTACCATGTGGACAGATGGCATTTCAGATCATTCTGGAAATAGTTTTGTTAAGAGTCATGCTTACGAGTCTGCAGCAGAAATTGCACATGGATTGGTTTCGGAATTAGGAAAGCAGCATGATGATGCAAGCTGCATCATTTTTAAGTGGTTGGCATGAACTTAATTGCAGAAATTAAAATTTCCAATGAAGGAGAAATCTTTTCTTTCAGACGAAAAATGTATGATTTTGTATCTGATGTTTGTGGCGACACACAATTGGCATCTACTATCGCCAGCGGTATTTCAGAGGACATGCGTTTAATTTTCAATAGCCTGAAGAAATTCGATATAGGCGTATTTTTTGATCGCGAAGAAGGCTCCAGGTCTATTCAGCTTGCTTATGCCTGTGCTGACATTAATCCTTTTCCAACTAATTTGATGAATCGTCTGGGGTTGAAATTAAATATCACAACTGCCGAGAAGTTTAGAGATGCTGCCATTAAGACATATCGAATTTCACAGGTTCTAGCTCATGCACCCTCTAATCAAGCTTTGGGTGAAGTCTTAAACTCTAAGAGTCGTGAAGAGCTCTTTGCAGAAATTGATGTACAGCAAAAATCTCTGCAAGCAATTTTGGATAATAGTCCGGTATGTAATGGCTTTCGAGTTGGTGGCGTTTTCCGTTACGTCAATGCTCAATATGAACAGGAGTTTGGAATTAAAGCGGGGGATACCATTCAGGATCTCTATGCCTATCCTGAAGAGCGTGAGCAAATTCAGCAAGAATTGAAGCGAGACGGCTCAATTCGCAATCGAGAAGTGACTTTTAAAAGAAAAAATGGTGAATTTAGAGCATGTATCTTCTCTGCTTTACCGATGATTTATGGCGGAGAGAGTGGCTATATGTCATGGGTTACTGATATTACAGATCAAAAAGCTGCCCAAGTAGCTATTTTGAAAGCAAAACAAGCAGCAGAAGAGGCCACTAAAGCAAAAGGGGATTTTTTGGCCAATATGAGTCATGAAATTCGTACTCCAATGAATGCCATTATTGGTATGTCTCACTTGGCATTGCAGACTAATCTGGATAAGAAGCAGCGTAACTATATTGAAAAGGTAAATAGAGCCGGTGAAAACCTTCTTGGAATTATTAATGACATTTTAGATTTTTCTAAGATTGAAGCTGGAAAAATGTCTATGGAAGTTGTTGATTTCAATCTAGATGATGTCATGGATAACTTGGCCAATCTGGTAGGCATGAAGGCAGAAGATAAGGGCGTTGAATTACTATTTAATATCCATGGGGATGTTCCTAGCATGCTCATTGGGGACCCCCTAAGGCTTGGACAAATCTTAATTAACTTAGGCAATAACGCAGTTAAGTTCACGGAGACCGGAGATATTGTGGTAGCGGTGCAGATGGTATCTGAAGATGCGAATGAAATTGAACTTCATTTTTGCGTTAAAGATACTGGAATTGGAATGACCCCAGAGCAGTGCGGAAGAATGTTCCAATCCTTTAGTCAGGCCGATGCGTCAACCACTAGAAAATATGGTGGTACTGGTTTAGGTTTGGCAATTTCCAAGAATCTTGTAGAGATGATGAATGGACGTATTTGGGTGGAGAGTGAATTAGGTAAGGGCTCCAAATTCCACTTTCAAATCAAGTTAGGTAAGCACAATAATGAGTTGCAACAAAAGCTTATCAAGAAAGAGGAGTTAACTGGAGTCAAAGTGCTTGTGGCAGATGACAATGCTTCAGCGCGCGAAATTCTGATTTCTATGGTGAGTAATTTGGGAATGGAGGTTGTGGAAGCGCGTGATGGTATTGCTGCCCTGGAAATGATCGCTCAGGCCAAATTGGCTAAACCTATTGATCTGGTACTGATGGATTGGCAAATGCCAAAGATGGATGGTATGCAGGCAGCGCGAAAGTTAATGGATATGCCTAATGCTCCAGCTGTCATTATGGTAACTTCATTCGGACGAGAAGATGCTATTAATTCTGCCGAAATCCAGG
The DNA here is from genome assembly GCF_027924165.1 of Polynucleobacter yangtzensis. Taxonomy (NCBI): domain Bacteria; kingdom Pseudomonadati; phylum Pseudomonadota; class Betaproteobacteria; order Burkholderiales; family Burkholderiaceae; genus Polynucleobacter; species Polynucleobacter yangtzensis. The sequence continues at coordinate 1,142,162 of NZ_AP026973.1, read as the reverse complement.
AAATAAATTTAGATCATGTTTTAACAAAACCTGTCTCCCAGTCCAGTCTTATTGAGGCTTTAAGTAGCGCACTGAAAAAGGATCTTACATTTTCTAGTCGAGATGCTGATAAGCAGGTAAATCAAGCTGAGTGGATGAAGCAATTAAGTGGCGCAAAGATTTTGCTGACAGAAGACAATGAAATGAATCAAGAGCTGGCTCTTGAATTATTAAGTCAAGCAGGCATCCAAGTCACAGTTGCAAATAATGGCCAAGAGGCCCTAGATATCCTAAAAAGCAATTCAGATTTTGATGGCGTGTTGATGGATTGTCAGATGCCAATAATGGATGGATATACCGCTACTAGAGAAATTAGAAAATTACCGCAGTTTGCTAAATTGCCAATTATTGCAATGACAGCAAATGCGATGGCGGGTGATCGTGAGAAAGTAATAGAGGCGGGAATGTGGGATCACATTGCAAAGCCATTGAATGTTCAAGCCATGTTTGGCACGATTGCGAAATGGATTAAGCCTTTAAATCCTAGTAGCTCGGAAGGTATAAAAGCTGCTGAGACTGGTTCAGGTACCCATAACGCTCCCTTAAGGGTTTTGGATGGAATTGATATCAAAGTGGGTATGAGTACCACAATGAATAATGAGGATCTGTATAGGCGTCTTCTTGGTAAATTTTACGAGGGCCAAAAAGACTTTGCAGAGATGTTTAAAGCCGCTCAAACAGATACAGATACAAATGCCGCTATGCGTTGCGCGCACACATTAAAAGGCAATGCGGGGAATATTGGCGCTAAGGGGGTTCAGAAGGCAGCAGCTGAATTAGAAGAGGCTTGTAGAAATAATGATAGCTTGGCGAAAATCCAAAAGCTACTCTCTAAGGTTGTTGTTGAGCTGCAGCCTGTTATTGTGAGTTTGGGTTCCATGATTGATAGTTCAGTCAAAGATACAAAAAAGTTAGCTCCTATTGATCTAGATGAGATCCGCCAAAAAATAAACTTATTAAAATCATTGCTAGAGGATAGTGATGGAGATGCACATGAATGTTTGAATGTCATCTTAGAGCAGGTGCATTCTGAACCAGCTACTCTTCAGTTAAGGCAAGTCCTAAAAAATATTGAAAACTATGACTATGACTTAGCTTTGGATAATTTAAAGCTCTTTAAAATCTGATTTTGGTTCATCGTCCAGAGATAATCGCTTCATTAACGCAAATTCATTTAACACATCGATTCTGCTTCATTTTTTTAGCGAAAAATTCAAAAATACTTTAGAGTGCGCATGTGGCGTCAGGTATTAATGGACTGCCAGCAAATATCTAGCTATAAGGATGGTTTCTTTGAAAAAATTTGATTTCTCCACAATCCTATTTGGTCTGCTGCTCACAGCCATCGCAGCGTATTTCATGCTGAGATCTTCTCCGGCTCATAGCGCACCAAGTTCGTCGATCCTCACTGTTCAGATAGGCAATCTTGTTTGGGATCAAACCGAAATGACTATTGGTGATGTCAAAACATATGCCGCCTCTAGTAATTTTGTCAGCGCTGCTGAAAAGAAGGGCGGTGGTTTGTCCTATGAAGGCGGTTTTGTGCAAAAACCAGGATGGACTTGGAAAACGCCTTATGGTGTACCTGCAAAAGATGCTGAGCCAGCAGTTCATCTAAATCAAAAAGAAGCAGAAGCGATTTGTCGTTACTACGGCAAACGTTTGCCAACAGATGCGGAATGGACTAGCGCTGCTTTTCTGGAGCAAAGAGCCAATCCTCCAGCAGGCTTTACCAAAGGCCAGCGCTACCCCTTTCCTGGTGGCGCTAATCCAAGTCCTTCGCACTGCCTAAGTGGATGTGGCGACTACAAAGGTTTGGCTCCAGCGGGTGGGCTTAATCGCGGCACTGGGCATGTGACGACCAACACTACTAAGCCTGGCGTCAATGGTATGTATGACATGGGCGGCAATGTCTGGGAATGGACTGCAACTGAGCGCAATGGTGGCTACATTACTCGTGGCGCTTCATGGTGGTATGGCCCCGAAAGACAGCAAGAGTCTGATGTGGAATCAAAACCAGGCGATATCGCTGTGGTTTATATCGGATTTCGGTGCGTGGCTGATGCCGTGAAACAATAGGGGATGTCTACCCCAATCCCGCAATCCTCCGATATAGAAATTACACCCGATTACGAGGCAGTGATTGAGGCTATAGAGCGACACGATCCTTATATCTTTGTTAGTGGCAAGGCAGGCACCGGTAAAACCACTTTAATTGGTTATCTACGTGAGGCTATTCCGGGTAATGTGGTGGTGGTTGCTCCTACAGGGGTAGCTGCATTGCAGGTCAAAGGGGTAACGATTCACTCCTTCTTTAGATTGCCACCGCGACTCATCTTCCCTGAAGAGGATATCAAGCCGCTGCGTGACAAGCGGCTTTACAAAGACATTCGATTACTCATCATTGATGAGATCTCGATGGTCCGCGCTGATGTAGTCGATGCGATGGATTTATTTCTGCGTGAGAATGGTCCACAAAAAGGCAAGCCTTTCGGCGGTATTCAGGTGATGTTTGTTGGGGATTTATTTCAGCTACCTCCGGTGGTCTCGAGTAGCGATATGCAAGTACTGGCTGATCGTGGGTATGAGGGGCCTTATTTCTTCTGCGCTATGGCATTGCATCGTAAAGATGTCACGATGGTTGAGCTTTCTAAAATATTCCGGCAAAAAGACGAGCACTTTGCCGGTCTATTGAATCGCATTCGGATTAATCAAGATGTTGATGAGGCCATTGATATCCTCAATGCGCAGTGCTATCGCAAAGATGAACAAGTTGATGAGCAGACTATTACTCTCACCACGACAAATGCCCGCGCTGATCAAATCAATGGAGCTGGGCTGCGAGCCATCACCACCGAGGGTAAGGTGTATGCCGGTAAATCGACTGGAAAATTCAATGTCGATGAGCGTAATCTACCGTCACCAAATAGTTTAGTACTCAAGGTCGGCGCTAAGGTGATGTTTACAGCAACAGATCCAGGCTTTCCAAAGCGTTGGGTCAACGGTACGATCGGAGTCGTCCGTGAGATGCTGCCAGATAAGGTAAAGGTCATGGTACAAAACGGACCATACTCCAATACTGTTGAGGTAACAGGTCATCAGTGGGAATCCTATCGCTATGATCACGACATGATGTCAGGAAAGATCTCTCCGAGCATCATCGGCACTTACGTACAGATTCCATTAATGTTGGCTTGGGCGGTAACTATTCACAAGAGTCAGGGCAAGACCTTGGATAAGGTAAAGGTTGATCTCTCATCAGGTGCTTTTGCCTCAGGGCAGGTCTATGTAGCCCTTAGTCGTTGTAAAACGATCGAAGGTATCTCACTACAAAGACCAATTGAGCCTAGAGATGTAAGTTGTGACCAAGAGATCAAGCGCTTCTATATGAATTGCCTTCCTACCGCAAATAGGGGTATTTAAGTCTATTTGACTTGCTGTTTTTAATGTAATAACATTGTTATTACTATGAATAAGAGTCATAAATCTCCTCAACAAGCAAGCGCGCCATTGCTAATAGCTATAAGAGCTATTGGCAACTCTAAAGGTGTTGTTATTCCAAAGATTATTCTTGAACAATCTGGGATTGAAGGGGTTGTTGAGATGACGATTGACGGCGAAAAAATTATCCTAAGTAAGCCAAGAAATATATTGCGTGAACATTGGGCTCGGGATGCACAAAACCTTGTCAGAGCAGCAGAGGATGAGTTGATTCTCGGTGACTTTGCAAACGAGGAAGATGGAGATTGGGTTTGGTAAAAAGCATGGTGTCCCGCGGCGAGATCTGGCTAATTAACTTGGATCAAACGATAGGCAGTGAAATTAAAAAAATAAGACCCTGTATTGTGGTTTCACCACAAGAGTTGAATGATCATTTACGAACAGTTATCGTAGCGCCAATGACCACCAAGGGTAGGTCCGCAGGGTTTCGAGTTCCTATTACGCATGATGGCAAAAAGGGACTGATTCTTCTGGATCAAATTAGATCCATTGATAAATTGCGCCTCGTTAAGAAAATTGGGAAGAGTAATCCCAAGACTTTATCTGCAAGTCTTAGCGTTTTACAGGAAGCTTTCGCTCTTTAGTAAATTAAAAACCAGCAGCTAATCCGTCACGGCGATGATCACTGCCGGCAATAAAGGCTGAATCTGCATCATCGTTTAACTTGGCAATTGCTTGTGCGCTACCAAAATCTAAGCTGTTAGCAGGCTGCACTGTTACTTCATGACCAAGGGCTTTTAAGCCTTCAACAACACTTAATGGCATTGAGGCTTCAACCGTTAGCTTACCTAAATCATCAATACGCCAGCGGGGCGCATCTGAACAAGCTTGAGGGTTGAGATATTCATCAACAAAGCGCATCACAAACTGGATATGACCTTGGGGTTGCATGTTTCCGCCCATCACGCCAAAAGCCATGGTGGGCTTGCCGTCTTTAGTCAGGAATGCAGGAAGAATCGTATGGAATGGACGTTTACTTGGCGCTACTTGATTGGGGTGCCCATCTTCCAATCTGAAGCTCATACCGCGATTATGGAAAGCAATACCACCAGGTGCGACTACGCCAGATCCAAATCCTTTGAAATTCGACTGAATATAAGAAATCATCATGCCGGATTCATCGGCAGCGCATAAATACACTGTGCCACCAGAGTGAGGGTCACCAGCGCCATAGCTTCCTGCTTGATTGTGATCAATCATGGCAGCGCGATTTGCTAGGTAATCTCTATTCAATAATGAGCTCACTGGCATTTGCATTGAGCGTGCATCCGAAACGTAGGCATACACATCGGCAAAGGCCATGCGCATCGCTTCAATCTGCAAATGGATGCGCTGGGCTGAGTTAGCTGGATATTGCTTCACATTGGCTGCTTGCAAAATACCTAAAGCGATTTGGGCTGCTATTCCAGAGCCATTCGGGGGAATTTCATGGAGGGTGTAGTCACCGTAGTCAAAGGCGAGGGGCTCAACCCATTCGGATTGGTTGTCAGCAAAGTCTTGCATAGTGAAGCAACCACCGGTGGCTTGTGCAAAGTTGACCATGCTCTGAGCGAGAGGGCCTTTATAGAAGGATTCGCCTTCTGTCGCTGCAATTTCTTTTAGGGTTTTAGCTTGTGCGGGGTATTTCCAGATTTGACCTGCCTGTGGTGATTTGCCATCAATCAAAAATGACTCAGAAAAGCCTGGCTGATTCTTTAGAATCGGAATTGCTTCACGCCATTGACGTGCAATTACAGGTGAAACAGGAAAACCATTTTCAGCGTAATCAATTGCGCGTTTGAATAATTGAGCAAATGGTAACTTTCCAAACTTGCGAGACAAGTCAATCCAACCAGCGACCATGCCTGGAACCGTGACCGTATTCCAACCGATTAAATCCATCGCTGATTTGCCGGCAAAATACTCTGGCTTCCATGCCGCAGGAGCACGACCAGAAGCATTTAAGCCATGTAGCTTTTTTCCATCCCACAGAATGGCAAAGCCATCACCGCCTAAGCCATTCATCGTAGGTTCGACAACGGTAAGGGTAATGGCAGTTGCCAACGCAGCATCAACCGCATTACCGCCGTTTTGTAAAACTTCAATTCCAGCTTGCGTGGCAAGAGGTTGCGAGCTAGCTACTGTATTTCGAGCTAGAACAGGGGCGCGGCCACCACCAAAGGGAGGGGAAATCAACATAGTAAGTCTTCTAGTTATGTAATGCGGTTACCAATTAATCAATTAATCAATTTTAATATTTGAAGCCTTCACAATCTTGGCCCACTTTTCATGTTCAGCAATGGTGATCTCAGCTAATTTTTCTGAATTAGCAAACTGAGGATGTATACCTTGATTAGCTAACTTGGTTTTAAAGTCTGGATTTGTCAGAATTTTGCGAATTTCTCTTTCCAGGCGTGCAACTATTGCAGGTGAAGTTCCTTTAGGTGCGTAGATGGCAAACAAATTCTCCACATCGAATTTTTTCATGCCATCTTGCTCAAAGGTAGGAACGTTAGGCATCAAAGGTGAGCGCTCTGAAGAGGCAATTGCGATTGGCCTTAGCTTACCGCTCTGAATATGTGGCAAAGATGCTGTAATGCTGTCAAACATCATCAAAGTATTGCCAGCGATTAAATCAGGCAATGCAAAGCTGCTACCTTTATAGGGGATGTGTACCCCGGTAGCGCCTATACGCTGCATAAATAATTGGGACTCTAGATGAGATAGGGTGCCATTGCCTTGTGATGCGTAATTAAAGTTGCCGTTCTTGGATTTAATAAATGCAATTAGTTCGGTCATATTCTTGGCGGGAACGCTTGGATTCACCTCTAAGACATGAGGTACTGAACCCACTAGTGCTACGGAAACAAAGTCTTTTTGCAAGGAAAAGGGCGGGTTGTTAAAAAGGGCTTGGGCAATTGCCTGATTTGTTAAGGCGCTAAAGTGAATTGTGTAGCCATCTGGATTTGCTTTGGCTGCGGCAGTCATGCCAATCATTCCGCCACCGCCGGGTTTGTTTTCAATTACCACCGCCTGACCCAAGGCATCTCCTAATGGTGCAGCAATACTACGCGCAAAGACATCAGTTGAGCCTCCCGCAGGGAAGGAGAGAATCATTTGAATCGGTTTTTTGGGCCAATCAGTATCAGGTGCCGCAATGCTGACATTGACTAATCCAAGAGCAGCAGTAATACCGAAGACGATGCGATGAATGAGATTCATGGGGGCCTTTGAAGGATGTGAGTTAAATAGTTGAATGAGAGGGTTATTTTTCATCTTTTAGCCAATACCACTTATAGAGAAAACTTTGCCCCAATCTTCTAAATGGAGACAGTGTCTCCGAGCGCACTTTTCCAAAGAGATTAGGAAATTCGAGAGGGGAGTTATAAATCGGTAACTTAAATACTTCAGAATTGACTTTACTTCCAGCCACTAGTTCAGCCAAGCGTTTGCCAGCCCAGGTAGAGAAGGAGACGCCATTACCACCATAGCCTAAAGCGTGCCATACCATTTGCTTTGGATCGGGTTGAGTGATGCGAGGCATCATGTCATGACTGACATCAACCCATCCCCACCAGGAATAATCAATCTCAATACCAGCTAACGGTGGAAACTTTCTAGCGATAGCATCTGTTAATAGTTTGAGATGTTCTGGGGCATTTGCATCGGCACCGCTAATGGAGCTACGGCTACCTAACTGCAAACGATTGTCTTTCAGTAGGCGGTAATAAAAACGTAAAGTGCGTGTATCCGTCAAGAAAGTGTGCGTACGAAAATTACATGCTGCTATCTCTGCATCAGTCAGCGGTCTAGTCACCACTGAATTTGACAGAATAGGAAGGATGCGATTTTTGATGAGCTTTAAGCCCTGCATACCATAGCCGCCGGTGCAGATGGCAATCCGCTTGGCGCGAACAATGCCGCCGGGGGTTCTGATGTGATGAACGCCATTGATTGTTTCCCAAGATTCAACGGGGCTGCTGGTATGGATCTTCACTCCCAAGCTTTGCGCTTTCCGAAGTAATCCATAGGTAAATTTGAGTGGATGAATGCCAACACCTTCACGCTCTAGAAGTGCTCCAGCAGCATCACGATCGTCGCAGTATTGCTCTCTTAGCTCTTGCGCACTCATGAGGAGTGGGTCGTAGCCAAATACTTCTTTTCGAACTTTCGCTTCATTCTGAAGGTAAGTCATCTTCTCTGTGCGATGGGCAACGTATAAGTGACCGCCATCAGTGGCATCACAATCAATTTGACTCACTAATTCTTTGAAGTTTTCAAAGCCGGTATAAATTTCTCGATCAAGTTTCTTGGCAGTATCTAAACCCCAGCGCTCAATCCATTGAGAGCGAGACAAGCGACCGCTGGCATTTTGTCCTTGACCACCGCTTCTGCTAGAGCAGCCCCAAGCAGTTTGGTTAGCTTCCAGAATCACTGCCTTGATGCCATGCTCTTGTGCTAAGTAAAGTGCAGTTGAAACCCCGGTTGATCCCGAACCAATTACAACAACATCGGCATCAAAGTCTTGAGTGACGGGCCCATCATTTGGTGGAGGTGTGCCGGCGCTTGCTACCCAGTAGCTTGGCGCATAGTCTCGACCTGTCCCAGGGTTTTGGGAGGTGAGGGGGTCATAAAGCGGGTCGTATTTCATCGGGATTTAGTCTAGGGCATTCCCAATTATTTTGCTGCCGGCAAATTCGGTCGATTCTTGCGAAAAACATTCTTTAGTTGAATCTTGCCATCTTTGAAAGTGAAGACATCTACCCCGTCAGCTTCTACGCGTGATCCATCGGCCGCAGTTCCAGTAAATGTCCACTCTGAGACTCCAAAATTCTCGTGAACAAAATGTCGATCATGAGTCCATTGGGCGTCTGGAAAGTTGATCCAGGCACTTTCAAATGCCGACCTTACTGCTTGAAGACCCTCATAGCGTGCTCCATACGCCTCCGGCCCTGCTGCAGTCTGAAAGACGCAGTCATCACTCATGAAGCTCATTAGAGAATCAATATCGTGACGATTCCAGGCGGCGCTGAAGGCTGCTAAGGTAGCTACTGTAATTGGTTCTTTAGTATTTGGCATAGTGCTTATTGCTTAAATTCATGAGGGTGGTCAATGAAATTTAGTTTGATTGCTATAGTATCGAACAAATCTAATAAACACATATGAGACGAGCATGGACACTTCTGTAAAGTCAGTTGATATGTCAGCCTATTGGCTGCCTTTCACTCCTAATCGCTATTTTCAGCATCATCCGAAGATCATGCGGTCCGCTAAAGGAGCTTACTACTATGACGATCATGGACGAAAGCTGTTTGATGGACTATCAGGGCTCTGGTGCTCCCCATTAGGGCACGCTGATCCGCGTATTGGTGCAGCTATCCAAAAACAATTTGAAACCATGGACTATTGCCCGGCGTTTCAGATGGCGAGTGAAACGGCATTTAGCTTGGCGGCCCGTATTGCAAAAATGGCACCTGCAGGACTGGACAAAGTCTTTTTCACTAATTCTGGATCAGAGGCCGTAGATACCGCATTAAAAATTGCGATTGGTTACCACCGCGTCATGGGTAATGCTTCTCGTACACGCTTGATTGGGCGAGATCGCGCGTATCACGGTGTTGGTATTGCAGGCATATCAGTGGGTGGCATGGTTGCCAATCGCAAAATGTTTGCCAGCATGATGATGCCAGGCGTAGATCACTTGCCACATACACTCAATCTCTCACAAATGGCTTTCTCAAGAGGGCAGCCAAAGTGGGGCGCTCATTTGGCTGAAGAGCTCGAAAAAATTGTCACATTGCATGATGCAAATACGATTGCCGCAGTCATTATGGAGCCGGTACAAGGCTCTACAGGCGTCATTGTTCCGCCGGATGGTTACCTTCAAAAAATTCGTGAGATCTGTACTAAGCACGGCATCTTATTGATCTTTGATGAGGTGATTACTGGTTTTGGGCGCTTAGGTGCCAACTTTGGCGCTGATCGATTTGGCGTAACGCCTGACATGATTACCTTTGCCAAGGGAATTACAAATGGCGTCATTCCAATGGGTGGTGTCATTGTGCGTGGCGATATTTACGACAGCATCATCACCAATGGTGGCCAAGAGCAGTCTATTGAATTCTTTCACGGCTATACCTACTCAGGTCATCCAATCCCTGCGGCAGCTGGTCATGCTGTGCTTGATATTTTTGAATCTGACGATTTAGTCAATCGTGCGCGAGCGCTTGAGCCAGTGCTTGAGGATGGTTTGCATGCGCTAAAAGGTAAGTCCGGTATTTTGGATATTCGTAATTTTGGTTTGTCAGGTGCCGTTGAGTTGGATCCTGTACCAGGTAAGCCAGGTCTGCGCTCCATGAAAGTCTTGGAAGCTTGTATCGAAAAGGGCGCGCTAGTTCGTGTGGCTGGTGATGCGATTGCAGTAGGCCCACCATTTATCTCTACGCCAGAGGAAGTGCAATTTCTTTGCAGCGTTCTAGGCGAAGCGATTGATGTCGCTATGCAGATTAAGTAATCAGATCAACAAAGAAATAAGGCAAAGAAATCAAGCGAGATATCACTTATTAAATAAGTGATAAATCACAGGGATAGCAACGGCGCTTACTACGCCGTTCATTCCCATGGCAAGGCTGGCATAGGTTCCCGCTTCAGGGTGAATGCTAAAGGCGCGCGAAGTTCCAATGCCGTGCGCCCCAATGCCAATAGCGAAGCCTCTTTGCCACCAGGCCTTCATGCCCAATGCATTGAGAACAAAAGGCGCCAAGATTGCACCTAGGATTCCGGTGCTCACTGCAAAGATAGCAGTGAGGGTGGGTGAGACACCAATACGCTCGGCGATACCCATGGCAATTGGTGCTGTAACTGATTTGGGATACATAGCCCCAGTAATGCTGGAGTCCCCCCCGAGTAGGGTAGCAATGCCCACAGCGCTAATGATCGAAACTAAGCCACCAGTACACAGCGACGCAATTAAAGGAATGGATCTTCCTTTAAGACTACTGAGGCCTCTATAAATAGGTATTGCCAAAGAAACGGTCGCCGAACCCAATAGGAAGTGAATAAATTGCGCACCCTCAAAATAGGTTGAGTAGGGCATTTCAATAAACTGAATCATGCTCGCCACAATCAGAATGGCAATGGCCACTGGATTGGCTAGCGGATTCTGATGGGTTGCCTTGTAAATGGCTAGCCCAATTTGATAGGCGGCTAGGGTAATAAATAGGGCAAACAGCGGGCTCCCAGATAAGTAGACCCATATCTCGACTATGGAGTGCTTTTCACTCATGAGACTCTCTCTTGCTCAGGAGGCGTGCGATGAAAGCGCTAGAGGCGATGGTGAGTATGACGCTACCAACCAGTGCGCTAATAATGGCCAGTGCATTTGCTTGAAGTTGAGGTAGAAATAGCACAACGCCAACGGCCGCTGGGACAAAGAGCAGCCCAAGGTATTGGCTGAAGCCGTCGGCAACCATTGCCAAGTCGGAATTGATTCCCTTGCGCAAAACTAGCCAAAGAACCAGAAGAACTAGCCCAATGACTGGTCCAGGTAGTGTCGGCAGCAGAAACTTAGAGACAAGCTCGCCAAGACTTTGAAAGAGAAGGATTTGTACAAGGCCAGAGATCATGTCTTGATCTTACTGCTCAATAATTTATGTTGCAAAGCAATAAATCAATTCTTGGTTAAGATGAACGTACTAAAAGGAGGGGTATTTTTTCATACCCTAAGAACGATAAAAGAGTTATCAGGAGAGCACGCATGGCCGAACTAAATGTGAATGGCAAAAAGTACAAGCTGGATGTAGATCCAGAGACCCCATTGCTTTGGGTAATCCGCGAACAAATTGGATTAACTGGCACTAAATATGGTTGCGGCATTGGCGCATGTGGTGCTTGTACAGTTCTATTCGAAGGTCAGGCTGTCCGTAGTTGCGCTATCCCTGTTGCTGCAGTAGAGGGTAAAAAAATTGAGACCATTGAAAGCTTGGAAAAGAATGGCCAATTATCTAAAGTGCAAAAAGCTTGGGTTGATAACCAAGTGCCTCAGTGCGGTTACTGTCAATCTGGCATGGTGATGGCAACAACAGCTTTGTTGCGCAACACGCCGAAGCCAACAGATGCCCAAATTGATGCGGCCATCACTAATATCTGCCGTTGCGGTACTTTCCAAGAAGTACGTGCAGCTATTCATGCTGTAAGCAAGGGTTAAGGGGAAAACACATGACTACAAATACAAATACTTCCCGCCGCCACTTTGTTATTGGTTCTAGTGCAATTGCCACTGGACTAGCAATTGGCTTTGATCTTTCCTTTATGTCTACTGCTCATGCAGCTATGGGTACCGGTACTACTGCAATGACTCCATTAGCCACCCCAGAAATTGGTGTGTGGGTTGTGGTGAAGCCAAATGATGATGTTGTCGTGCGTATTGTTCGCTCTGAAATGGGTCAAGGCACCATTACTGGTTTGGCACAGATGGTTGCTGAGGAATTGCAATGCGATTGGAAGAAGGTGTCTTACGACTATCCATCTCCTGGTGAGAATTTAAAGCGCAACAAAGTTTGGGGAAGTTACTCAACTGGTGGTAGCCGCGGTATTCGTACTTCCGAACAATATGTTCGTAAAGGCGGTGCTGCAGCACGCATGATGTTGATTCAGGCTGCTGCCAATCAATGGAATGTACCTGCATCAGAATGTGTCGCTAAAGACAGCGTGATTACGCACACACCATCTGGCAAGAAAACCACTTTCGGTAAAGTATCTGTTGCCGCATCACAGTTGGAAGTGCCAAAAGATGCACCATTAAAAGATCCAAAAGAGTGGACGCTCATTGGTAAGTCTGTGAACCGTATTGACGGTGTAGCTGACAAGGTTACTGGTAAACAGGTCTATGCAATCGATCTAAAGATGCCAGGCATGTTGGTGGCTAACATTAAGGAATCTCCAGTATTTGGCGGCAAAGTAAAGAGCTACGATGCAACTAAAGCTCAAAACATGAAGGGTGTTAAGAAAGTTGTTCAAGTTGGCGACACCGCTGTAGCAGTTGTTGCAGATACTTTCTGGCAAGCTAAAACTGCTTTAGACCAAGTCAATATTGTTTGGGATAACGGTTCAAATGGAGAGCTCTCTAGTGCTGGTATCAAGAAGATGTTGGAAGAGGGTCTAACTGCGAATGATGCATTTGCTCACAATACAAATGGTGATGTAAAAGCAGCTATGTCTAGCGCATCCAAGACATTGGAGGCAACTTACTTCTATCCATTCTTGAATCATGCAACCCTAGAGCCACAAACAGCTACTGCCAAATGGACAGCAGATTCATGTGAGGCATGGGTACCAACACAAGATGGTGAAGCATCGTTAGCTGCTGTCATCGCTGCTTCTGGTTTGCCAGCCGATAAATGCAATGTGTACAAAGTGAACCTGGGTGGTGGCTTTGGTCGCCGTGGTGCTTTCCAAGATTACACAACGCAAGCGGTGAATATTGCTAAGCAAATGCCAGGCACGCCGATCAAGTTAATATGGACTCGCGAAGAAGATATGACGCAAGGTCGTTATCATCCGGTAATGATGTGCAAGATGTCTGCTGCAATCGATGATAAGAAGAACGTGACAGCGGTAAACATGCGTTTATCTGGCCAATCCATTTTGGCTGCTGTTCGTCCAGCTGTTGTAGCGGCAAACAAAGGTAAAGATCCTTTAGCGTTCCAGGGCGTAGATCCGACTGGTGAGCATGGCATTTGCTACAGCTTCCCTAATCTCAATATTGATTATGCAATGCGCAACACAACCGTACCCCCAGGATTCTGGCGTGGTGTGAACGTGAACCAAAATGCGATTTTTATCGAAACCTTTATGGATGAGATGGCTGAGGCTACTGGGGTCGATGCAGTTGAGTTCCGTCGCAAGCATATGGAAAAGTATCCTCGTGCGGTAGCGGTATTGAATGCTGTCGCTGATGGCATTGGTTGGAATACTCCTGCTAAACCAGGCGTATTCCGTGGCGTTGCTCAAATGCGCTCATTTGGTAGTTATGTGGCTGCTGCCTGTGAACTTTCAGTGACCAATGGCAATGAAGTGAAGATTCATCGCATTGTTGCTGCTACAGACCCAGGTTATGTAGTGAATCCTGCGCAGGTAGCTCGTCAGGTATCTGGTTCATTCGTGTATGGCTTGTCTGCATTGTTTGAAGAAGAGATCACGATTGAAAAGGGTGCTGTTGTTCAGAAGAACTTCGATACCTTCGGTTCAATTCGCCTCTCGCAAATGCCTAAAGTAGAAACCATCATCATTCAAGGTGGCGGTAAGGACTGGGGTGGTGTAGGTGAGCCAACGATTGCGGTTGCTGCACCAGCAGTTCTCAATGCTATTTATCGTGCAACTGGCAAACGCCTGCGCACGGTCCCTCTCAAAAACAGCGGTATTAAGCTGGTTTAAGAGTTGACTCATTGAAATTGTGCCCATGAGAAAGAGGATTGCGCTAGCAGTATCTTTGCTAGTCATCCTTAATCTCCAGGTTGCACAGGCTCAAGTGATTAAGGGGGGTTCGATTATCGAACCCCTTTCTGTTGAGCCCGGTGATCCGGTGCGTGGTCGAGTAATTGTTGCAAGTCGTCAAACGGGCTTGTGTTTGCTGTGTCATAGCGGCCCCTTTCCGGAGGAGCGCTTTCAAGGTAACTTGGCTCCAGAGCTTAAAGCAAGCGTAGCTCGATTGAGTTCACCTCAACTCAGGGCGCGTATTGTTAATGCGGCACACTTCAATCCGCAAACCATCATGCCGTCTTATTACCAAACCAGCAATCTCAACCGGGTTTCCTCTAAATTTGCTGGGCAAACCATATTGACTGGCCAAGAGATAGAAGACGTCATTGCCTTTTTAGTGACCTTGAATAATTAATGAGTTATACGAAATCAAAATGAAGAAAAACATTCATCATCAACGGCGACGCTGGTTAAAGCAGGTACAAGGGCTTGGTCTATTAGCCATAGCAACTTGCTTAACACCCCTGAAAGCCTTTGCAAAAAAAGAGGATGCAGATGAGGCGATAAAAAAAATCATTGGAGGAGCACCAATTAAAGATGGCAAGGTGACTTTGACGATCCCTCCATTAGTGGAAAACGGAAATTTAGTTGTTTTAAAGGTTAGCGTGGATAGTCCCATGACGGCTAACGATTATGTCAAGACGATTCATGTAATAGCTGAAGCCAATCCTTCGCCAAATATCTTTACTGTCTACTTGACGCCACGTTCAGGCACTGCAAACGTAACCACTCGTGTGCGTTTAGCTGACAGTCAAAGAGTTTGGGCAATTGCACAGATGAGTAATGGTAGCTTTTGGCGGGGCTCAGCTGAAACTTTGGTGACTCTCTCTGCATGTACGGAGATGGTATGAGTAAAACCTCCCGCACATCAATCACTATGCCGGCAACGGCAAAAAAAGATTCCATTATTGAGATTCGTGCGATTGCGCAGCATGATATGGAGTCAGGTTTCCGTTATACCGAAGGCGGTAAGCAGATTCCTCGCGACATTATTCGCACGTTTACATGTACCTATAACAATGTAGAGGTATTCAAGGCAGATTTCTATTCCGGTATTGGCGCCAACCCCTTAATTATCTTCACCACTGTCGCAGTAGAATCTGGAACTCTTGAATTTAAGTGGGTAGGAGATGGTGGTTATGAAGCGGTAAATCAGGCTAGTATTACTGTTTCGTGAACTTAGCTCTTTCTCTATTTCTTAGTGTTGGCTTTTTCACTCTGGGGAGCTCCCTTGTGCAGGGCGCTCCAAAAGAGGTCACAGTAAAGCAGCAATCTAGCTATGAGTTGATGTCTGCTGAAAACAAAGCAATGCAGGATGATCCTTCATTAAATCCTGCGATGTTTTGGGTGGGTGATGGCGAGACTTTATGGCAGCAAAAAATAGGCCCTCAAAATAAGTCCTGCAGCTCTTGTCATGGCGATGCAAAGAAATCGATGCGTGGTGTAGCGACTCAGTTTCCAAAGGTGATCAAAGGTAAATTGCAGACTCTGGAAGGGCAAATAAATCAGTGTCGCGTTGGAGCGCAGGGAGCATCCCCATTGACTTATGAGAGTAAAGATCTTTTGGCGCTAACAGCCTTTGTCGCTTTTCAATCTAAAGGCATGCCCATCTCCATCAGCGAGACTTCAGCAAATGCACCCTTTTTGAAGAAAGGTCGCCAGACATTTAATGAGAGGATGGGGCAACTTAATTTATCTTGTGCGCAATGCCATGAAGATAGGGCGGGTCTGAAGCTGGGTGGAAGTCTGATTCCACAGGGACATCCTAATGCTTACCCTATTTACCGTTTGGAATGGCAAACCTTGGGTTCTGTGCAACGTCGACTTCGTAACTGCATGAGCGGTGTTAGGGCTCAACAGTTTGAATATGGTTCGCCAGAGATGGCGCAGTTAGAGTTATTTCTGATGTGGCGTGCTAGAGGCTTACCTCTGGAGTCTCCAGGGGTAAGGCCTTAAACAGCTCCCACTATATTAGTCGGAGAAGACTACTGAAGTCGCGCCATTAATGAGAACGCGATCATGTAGGTAGTAACGTAGAGCTCTAGAGAGAACCGTACGTTCCAAATCACGACCCTTACGCACTAAATCGTCTGGTGTATCGCCATGCGTAACGCGTGTAACGTCTTGCTCAATGATCGGACCTTCATCCAGATCGCTGGTAACAAAATGAGCGGTAGCGCCGATGAGCTTGATGCCGCGGGCGTGAGCTTGATGGTAAGGTTTGGCACCTTTAAAGCTTGGTAAGAATGAGTGATGCACGTTGATACAGCGCCCAGAAAGCTTGGTTGATAAATCGTCAGACAAGATCTGCATGTAACGCGCCAATATCACCATATCCACTTTAGAGTCAGCGACGATCTCTAGCAGTTTTGCTTCTTGAGCGGGCTTGGTTTCTGGAGTCACTGGCAGGTGATAGAAAGGAATATCAGCAAAGTCGATGCTAGCGTACACGTCACGAGGGTGATTGGAAACAATACCGCAAATAATCATTGGCAATTCGCCGATACGCCAGCGGTAAAGCAAATCAACCAAGCAATGATCTAGCTTCGAGGCCATGATCAAGACGCGCTTGAGGTCCTTCACTGCACGCAATTCCCAAGTGAGCTCAAAGCGTTTAGCGATTTCTAAAAAACCAGATCTCAATGAGTCTGCATTCGCAGGGCAGCTAAAGCTCACTCGCATAAAGAATCGCTTGGAGGCCTTGTCATCAAACTGCTGAGCTTCTTCAATGTCGCCACCTAGTTCAAAAATATAAGTAGAAACTGCAGCAACAATTCCGGGCTTATTTGGGCAGGTAAGGGTGAGGTAGTAGTTTTCTGTGGCCATATTAAATCGTCAGTTGATTGCTAATAAGTGCTAATTTTAGTCTGTTATGTCTTTGAGGGGGCAAGTAAAGCGCTATTGCTTGGCGGTGTCTTTACTTGAGTCCGCTGGACCCAATAAAGGTTCGCTTTTATCTGTGACAGTAGGTAAAACGACCTCAATGCAGATTGGTTTAGAGTCGATTACATTAAAGAAGCTACATTCTTTTTTAGTTGCCGCAGAAGCAGCATGCTCCAGAGGAGATTTTCCTGTCGCCGCGGTAGAGGCTAAGCTAGCTGCAGTACTGGGATTGGCAATCGCAGCAGTGCTTGCAGTACTAGCTGCGGCTGTACCGCTACTGCTTAGGACTGCCAGCGGTGCTGCGCAAGCAGTCAATAATCCCAATGTAAAAATGAAACCAAACCCAAGAGCAGTTTTCCGCCCCCAGTGATGATGTTTATTTGCTGCGACACGCAACATTAAATACTCCAGCTGCCCATGAGCCATTTGGAATGGCTTCAAAAACGCTATCAGGAGTTTTTTGATCTACGATGACTTTGCCCTTGCCGCGATTTCCAGTAAATACTTTAAATTCAAGCGGGCGGTATTTCCCGGTGCTGCAATCATATTCATTCAAACCAATAATTGAATTTACGTTCTCTTTAGTTTGCGGATCTTGACCAGGTTTTAAAAAGTCCAACATCGACATGATTTGCGCCAAATTACCTTGGGTTTGCAAAGTGGCGGTATCCACAAATACAACTGATTGATCATTTTTACCAATCTCTTGCCAAGCAGCTAAAGCATTTTCACTAACGAGTAACGCAGCAGACATAGTAAGTAGGCTGGCAATGGATTTCATGGGAATTAAGTCCTTATTAATGACTGTTGACATTGATACAGTATTTTAACTAGCTCTAGTTAATGTGCCAAAAAAAGCTTGGAACACTATTTATTGCTCAATTCTAGCTGGCGACTGATTTTTTCAGATTTCATCTGCAAGGGGAGGTAATCATTTTTAGCCCAAAGAGCATTCATATTGCGGTACAGCTTGCTTTGCACCCATCCCGACTGGCCCGTTTGATAGACAAAGACAGATTTTTCTAGGTCTGAGAAATCGAAGACAGTCCTTAAGCTAGGGGCCTGAAGGGTTTCATATGGATTTTTAGATTGCATTAGCTCTAAGCGTCCGACGTTGACTGAAAAGCTGTCTCCAGGGAATGGGGTTTTGATATTAAAGAAGTCTCCCAACAGAGGAATTTTGCTAAATGGACGATGCTCGGAGATGGCTAAGTGCGCTTTTCCCCAAGCCCAGGACTGAGGATCATTGCCATACTCTTTGCTGAGGTAATCCAGCGCCTTATCAAGAGCAAGATTAGCTGATTCCTGGCAAGACTCCACGCGCTCCGTTTTAGGGTTGTCACACCATGGGCTATTAGGATTTTGTACCTGGTTAAGTAGGGGTGCACGATAGTTTCGTGAGCCATAATTTTCGGTGAACAAATAACTTAAGCGCGAAAAGAGATTGCGAGTAAGTTGATCTGCCCAGGCATTGAAAATAAGAGCGCCTGCGCTATCCACTTTCATATCACCATCAAAATTTCTGGCAATCTCCATTGCTTTTGCGTTTAAAGGGTGAGATGACTGGCTAGACTTAAAAAGATCTAGAAGTGGCGTGGCGGCAAGAGATAGGGTATCGCCTTGCATTGTTTTCATATCATCAAATGAGTGAATACTTTTTGCTTTGATGAGATCAACAATGCGGTGATAGCGCGTTGGCAATTCCCAGTCACCAGTCAAAGGATTGGGATCATTCGCCGCCATGATCTTTTGATTGGCTGTGGCAATCCACCCTTGCTCGGGATTGTTGCTGGCGGGAAGTTGCTCAAAGGGAACGTAACCATTCCAGTCGTATTGCTTCTCCCAGCCAAGCGCTGGAGCTACTCCATATAAACCATGATGCAGGAGTCGCTTTGGAGCAATGCCAGCGGCTTGATAGGCAATATTGCCTTCCGTATCAGCCATCACCACATTTTGCATGGGGGCGTAATTTTTTCGTAATGCTTGTTTAAATTGATCAAGATCGGCAGAGCGGTTCATTTCCAATAAACCAACCACAGATTGATTTTCAATATCAAGTGCCGTCCATCGAAGTGCTAACGCAAAGCGATCGGTATTAATCACACGTTTAGCTTGGCGGTATGAATCCGATATCACTGGTCCATGTCGAGTTTCCTTTACTAAAAAAGTATAAGAGGGCGCTCCTTTGATATCGATAATTTCTTGGTGAACTTTAAAAGGCAGTGGACCATCTGGACCGCGATACATACCGGGATTCTTGGCATCAATTTGTTCGATGTATAGGTCTTGTACATCTGGCCCAGTATTTGTAAAGCTCCATGCGTACTTATCCGTTCTTCCCAAAACAACTCCCGGAATTCCTGGTAGGGTTGCACCAATCACATTGATTCCGGGTGCCTCAAGATGTGCAAAATACCAAATAGCCGGAGCGGATAAGCCAAGATGGGGGTCATTGGCTAATAAAGGCTTGCCAGTAGAGCTTAACTTTCCGCTTAGGGCCCAGTTGTTTGAGCCGATACCATCTTTCCCGCCAAGTCGATCCCACTGGCTTAACTCTGTTGCTGGCAAATTTTGAGGTTTAGTTTCTGCTGGGCCGGGAGTTGGATGAAACACTTGTAGATCTCGATATAGCTTTGAAAAATCCACATTGCTGACGGGCTCACCAGGTTCATTTGGTGGGGTAACCTCCCATACTTGTTTGGTGCTGAGAAATTGAGAGAGCTCCAGTCTTTGTAATTCTTTATGCCAGTTACCACCAAGGTCGTAAGCCATCATAAGCATCCAGGCAACACTATCCGTCGGAGACCAGTGGCCTGGCTTTGATCCTGTCAAAAAATACTCAATCGGTAGCGCCCATCCCAGCTGCGCATTGCCAGCATTCACACCATCGGCATAGGCTTGCAATAATCTCTTAGCAGAAACAGGGTAGCGATCAAATTGGCGTTCTGCTGCGCGCTTGATGCCCAAGGTGCGAACAAAGCGATCAATCTTGACAGTATCGTTGCCTAGAATTTCTGAGAGTCGACCGCTAGCAATGCGGCGATTCATTTCCATTTGCCACGAGCGCTCGCTAGCGTGAAGATAGCCCAAGGCAAAGTAAGCATCAGCCTGACTTTTTGCTTTGATATGAGGAATGTCGACCTCATCAAATGTAATTGCAATCGAGTCACCCAGACTCTTAATCGTGCGCTTGCCGGAAATATTGGATTGAGCCGAATATAAATAGGCCACAGTTACAGCTAATCCAGCCACAAGGCAAAGTCCGATAAGCCAAAAAAAGACCCGTAAAAACGTATTTGGTCTAGATGGTTTAGCCGGTAAATTCATGAAGGTATTTTAATTGCTTTATCAAGTCCGGCCTTGGTCAGCCGCCCAAAAGGAGCTTCAGGGGCTGGCAACAGGCTTGCATGCTAAAATTTCGCTTGTCTTGATTTATTTAGCACGGCTTTATTGTTTGTGCGAGCCCGAGTGGTGAAATCGGTAGACACAGCAGATTTAAAATCTGCCGACTCAAAAAAGTCGTGCCGGTTCGATTCCGGCCTCGGGCACCAAAGACACTCATACCTCACTTATGAATTTACCCAAACTTCTCATTTGCTCCTGCTTGACTATTTCATCTGCTCTTGCATGGGGTGTTGATGTCATGGAGTTTCTGTGCAAGCGTTTTGAGAAAGGTTATACCGAAGAGTACGCAATGAAACTCATGCTTGCTTCTGGTTCCCAAAAGGCAAAGGTCTTTTTAGATGATCGCGACTTGGATCAGTCTGATGCCTTCGGATCACAGGTAGTGAAGAGTGTTACTCTTGCGCGCCCGAATATTTTGATATCTATCGAGGCAAAGTTTCAGCCAGAAGAGGTGATGGGAGTTTCCTATCCAGCAGGTAATGTCATTACCAACATCACTCTTGATCCGGTTACCGGCAAGTTCAAGAAGGTGGAAAAAATACAGGGTGGAATCCTAGGTGCCACCATAGGTAACGGTACTCACACTAGCGAGGAGACTTGCTTGCTATCCAAAGCGCCTTACAAGATTAAGTAAGCTCAACTATTGTCAGCTAAAACTTAGTTTGGCTCAGTCACAAATCCTAATTTAGTTAAACCTGCGCGGCGTGACGCTGCAAGAACCTGCGCTACGTATTCATACTTTACCGACTTGTCTGCCCGTAGGTTAATTTCCGGTTGTGGATCTTTCTGAGCGGCTTTTTCAGCATATCCATCAAAAGTCTTCAGATCAATTGCTGTGCTATTCCAGAAGATTTGACCATTAGCGTCAATAGAGAGCTGAACTGATTCTGGTTTCACTTCATTGCGTACGCTGTTGGCCTTGGGCAACTCCACCTTCACCGCTTGTTGAATTACGGGAAGTGTGATGATGAAAATAATTAGCAGTACCAACATGACGTCCACCATCGGCGTCATATTGATTTCCGACATGATGCTATCGTCGTTTTGGTCGTCTTGAATATGAAAAGACATGACTATTCCCCGGAGTTAACGCGAGCACCAGTAACAAAGTAGGCCAATAAGTCATTGCCAAAGCGGTTTAAGTCCGCAACAAATAATTTGTTAGCACGATTAATGGCGTTAAAACCCAGAACTGCAGGAATCGCTACGGCCAAACCAAAAGCAGTCATGATGAGTGCTTCACCAATAGGGCCGGCAACCTGATCAATTTGTGCGCTACCAGAGCTGCTGATGGCGATTAATGCATGGTAGATGCCCCAAACAGTTCCGAAGAGACCAATGAAGGGGGCAATCGCGCCAGTAGAGCCTAAGAAGGTCAAGCCTTTTTGTAGTCCAGCAGCAATGGCATCAATACTGTTCTTTACGCTTCTAGCCATCCATTCGGAATAATTCAGTGTTTGCAGTAATTCACGATGATTAGAGGATTGGTTTTGGTGGTGGGCTGATGCCTTGGTCGCCAACTTTGCAATTTGATAGTAGGGATTGGATGAATGGTTGCTAAACACTTTTAGACCTTCATCAAAAGAGGTGGCACGCCAGAATTGCTCAAGCTCAGGTTTCAGTTTACGTAGATTGCGCAGATCCCAAAGTCGAGTGAGCAAGATTACCCAAGTCACAATAGAGCAGATGAGTAGAGCGATTGCAACGAATCTCGTAATTGCATCGCCTTCAAGCCAGAGATTTGCTATGCCAAATGGTGTATTCATATTGATTAATTCTTGAGGTTAAATTTAATTAAGAGATTAGTTGAAATTCTTTGGGGTGAGCCATTTACTACAAAAGGTTTAAAGCGATAACGTTTGCCAATTTCTGTTGCGGCACGATCCAACCTGGGGAAGGTGCTTGATTGCAGTAAAGCTACATCTTCTACGCTACCTGTTTCATCAATAATCAATCGAACTACAGCAGTTCCTTGCTCACCAGAGCGTTTCGAAAAGGACGGGTAATAAGCATCTGCATCAGGCTGATAAACCACAACCAGTTTACCAATGTCCGTTTGAATTGGAGTCCCGCTAGCACCCCCACTGGTTGCAGGGGCTACCGCTGCATTCTGTGGCTGTGAATCTGATTTACTTTGTGATTGGCTTTGTTGCTGTTGTTGCGGAGGCTGTTGCGCCTGCATAGGACTCGGTTTCTCGGTCGGTTTTTCTTGAGGCTTTTCCTTTGCTACTTTCTTCTCTTCTTTTGGCTTTGGTGGTGTTGCGGCGGGCGGCTGTTGAGTCTTGCTAGCCTCTGGGCTAACTAGGTTTGCCATGACCCGCGTGTCGTCCATTGGAGGAGGGCGCTTACTGAGGTGTAAAAACTCTAACGCAGGCAGGGCGTGAAAGAGCAATACAACACCAATGATGATGCGTTCAGTTTTATTAAACGGTAGATGAGCGTCTAATTTTTTTAGTAAATCGCTCATCGAACTTCACCTAAGATCTGTGCCTCTACTGAATGTGATGCAAGGTCTGCAGACATTAAGTCTTGCGCCATTGCTAAGAGCAGATTTTCGTTTTTGCTGCTAAGCAAAAGCACTGATCCAAATTCAGGGCTGGCGCCACTGGATTTCAGAACATCTAACTGTCTCTTAAGCTGCCTCACAACAGCATCACTGGTGTCAATCAATGTGATGGATTCACCTAGCAACTTACGAATGGCTTTTCTGAGGAAAGGGTAATGTGTGCAACCCAGCACGATGGTGTCAGCACCAGCATCCTGAATAGGCTCTAGATGTTTGGCCAGCAGCTCTAAAGTTTCCTGACCATCGGCTTTGCCAGATTCAATTAGGGGTACTAAACCAGCGCCTGCTTGCTTAATGAATCGACAGTCGCTTGGAAGGGTTGCAAGTAGTGCGTTGAATTTATCGCTTTTAAGGGTTGCCTCTGTCGCCAACACTCCCACGATATGATTCTGTGATTGCATCGCCGCTGGCTTAATGCCGGGCTCAACGCCAATAATAGGAATAGACAGCTGTTCCCGAATTTGTTTAATCGCTTCAGCGGTTGCGGTGTTGCAGGCAACCACAATAGCATCGCAACCTTGACTTGCTAGATGGCGGCAGAGCGCTAGGCTACGTTGCGCTATCCAATCGCTAGATTTTTCACCATAGGGTGCATTAGCGGAGTCGGCAAGGTAGATGTAATCATGCTGTGGAAGCTGACGCAGAGCCTCATCCAAAATGGATAAGCCTCCAACGCCAGAATCAAATACTCCGATGAGTGCCAATGAATTGCCGGTGTCTATAGATAAATTACTAATTCAGTAATTAAGCCACCTTGACTGGAATACCAGCAATCTTGGCTTGCCACTCTTTTGGTCCAGTCTCGTGCATAGAGATGCCCTCTGAGTTCACGGCAACCGTCACCGGCATGTCCTTGACATCAAACTCATAAATCGCTTCCATACCCAAGTCAGCAAAGCCAACCACTTTAGATGACTGAATCGCTTTAGAAACCAAGTAAGCGGCTCCGCCAACTGCCATGAGGTAAGCCGACTTATGTTTCTTAATCGCCTCAATGGCTACAGGACCACGCTCCGCTTTACCAATCATGGTGATTAAGCCTGTCTTAGCAAGCATCATCTCCGTGAACTTGTCCATGCGAGTAGCGGTAGTAGGGCCTGCTGGACCAACTGCCTCATCGCGCACTGGATCAACCGGTCCGACATAGTAGATTGCGCGATTCTTAAAGCTCACTGGCAACTCTTCACCTTTGGCGAGCATATCTTGAATACGCTTATGAGCAGCATCGCGTCCAGTCAAAATTTTGCCGTTGAGCAATAAAGTCTCGCCTGGCTTCCAGCTCGCCACTTCTTCGGCGGTAAGGGTGTCCATATTAATGCGCTTAGATTTTTGAATATCTGGAGTCCAAGTCACGTCTGGCCAGTCAGATAGCGAAGGTTTTTCTAATTTAGCAGGGCCATCACCATGTAAATGGAAATGCACGTGACGGGTAGCTGCGCAGTTTGGAATCATTGCCACTGGTAATGAAGCGGCATGAGTTGGGTATTCCATGATCTTGATATCGAGAACGGTAGCTAAGCCACCAAGGCCTTGTGCACCAATACCGAGTTTGTTTACTTTGTCATAAAGTTCTAAGCGCAACTCCTCAGCGCGTGTTTTAGCGCCGCGAGCAATCAGTTCTTGAATATCAATTGGCTCCATCAAAGACTCTTTAGCCATAAGCATGGCCTTTTCTGGTGTGCCGCCAATGCCAATACCCAAAATACCAGGAGGGCACCAGCCAGCGCCCATAGTAGGAACAGTTTTCAGAACCCAATCCACGATTGAGTCAGATGGGTTGAGCATCACCATCTTGGCTTTGTTTTCAGAGCCACCACCTTTAGCGGCGCAAATCACTTCAACATCGTCGCCCGGAACAATTTCGTAATGAATTACAGCAGGTGTATTGTCTCCAGTGTTTTTACGTTTGCCAGCTGGATCAGCCAGAACTGAAGCGCGTAGGGTATTTTCTGGGTTGAGGTAAGCGCGACGAACGCCTTCGTTCACCATCTCAGTAACGCTCATCGTGGCATCTGGCCACTGCACATTCATGCCAATTTTGAGGAAAACCACGGCAATGCCAGTGTCTTGACACATTGGACGGTGACCTTCGGCACACATGCGGCTATTGGTCAAAATTTGAGCAATAGCATCCTTAGCCCCATGACCCTGTTCTAACTCATAAGCCTTACCCAAGGCGGTAATGAAGTCCTTGGGATGGTAGTAAGAGATGAACTGGAATGCGTCAGCAACGCTCTGAATGAGGTCGTTTTGTTTGATATTTGTCATGGTTTTATGCTTATTTCCACATTATTAGTAAGGTTTGCCCTATTTTAAGGGTTTGCCATAGAGCAAATCCCCAGTGTTTTCACTTATCTTCTAAGGTCTTAAAGGTGTAAACCTGTCATTTTGCGACATTTTTTCGCATTTGTAGTTGATTTTAGATTATTGATTATTTGATAGAGGGGCTGTGAAGCATGGAACCATTAAAGCAAGAAAACCGCGTATTTAACCCACCTGCAGACTTTGTGAAGAGCGCGGCAATTCCAGGCATGGAAGCCTATAAGAAGCTTTGTGATGAAGCAAATTCAGATTACGACGGTTTCTGGGGTCGTCTTGCTAAAGAGAACATCTATTGGAAGAAACCATTTACTAAAGTTTTGGATGAGTCCAAAGCCCCTTTCTACAAATGGTTTGAAGATGGCACAACCAATGCGTCATACAACTGTTTAGATCGTCAAGTTGAAGCTGGTCTTGGTGACAAGACAGCCATTATTTTTGAAGCCGATGACGGCACTGTCACTAAAGTAACTTACAAAGAGATGCTTGAGCGCGTTTGCAAAATGGCAAACGCATTGCGCAAGATGGGCGTGAAGTCTGGTGACAGCGTCATTATTTATATGGCAATGACCATCGAAGGCATTGTGGCCATGCAAGCATGTGCTCGTATTGGCGCAATTCACTCAGTAGTGTTTGGTGGCTTCTCAGCCCAAGCATTGCGCGATCGCATTATGGACGTTGGCGCAGTAGCAGTGATTACTGCTGATGGCCAGTTCCGTGGCGGCAAAGCATTGCCATTGAAAGCAATTTGTGATGAAGCTCTCTCAACAGGTGAGTGCCCTAAGGTTAAGCATGTCATCGTGAGCAAACGCACTGGCACTGATGTTGCTATGCAAGCAGGTCGCGATGTTTGGATGCAAGAAATCGTTGCTAATGAAGCAACTACTTGTGAACCAGAGTGGGTAAGCGCTGAACATCCGCTGTTCATTCTGTACACATCCGGTTCAACCGGTAAGCCAAAGGGTGTGCAGCACTCAACAGGCGGCTACCTCTTGTGGGCGATTCTCACAATGAAGTGGACTTTTGACATTAAGCCAAACGATGTGTTCTGGTGTACTGCCGACATTGGTTGGGTAACAGGACACTCCTACATTACTTATGGTCCACTTGCAGTTGGCGCTACAGAGATTGTGTTTGAAGGCGTTCCTACATATCCAAATGCTGGCCGTTTCTGGGACATGATCCAAAAACACAAAGCATCTATTTTCTACACAGCACCAACAGCAATTCGTTCATTGATCAAAGCATCAAGCAATGATCAAGCTGTTCATCCAAAGAGCTACGATTTGTCATCACTGCGTCTCTTGGGATCAGTAGGCGAGCCAATCAATCCAGAAGCTTGGATGTGGTACTACGAGAATGTAGGTGGTTCACGTTGCCCAATCGCCGACACCTTCTGGCAAACAGAAACTGGCGGTCACATGATTTCTCCATTGCCAGGTGCAACACCAATGATTCCAGGTTCATGCACATTGCCATTGCCAGGTATTCAGGCAGCGATTGTTGACGAAGCTGGTGTTGATGTACCTAACGGTCAAGGCGGTATCTTGGTGGTTAAGCGTCCATGGCCTTCCATGATTCGTACGATTTGGAACGATCCAGATCGTTTTGTGAAGTCTTATTTCCCTGAAGAGTTGGGTGGCACTTTGTATCTGGCAGGTGACGGCGCAATCCGTAACAAAGATACTGGCTACTTCACTATTACCGGTCGTATCGATGACGTGTTGAACGTTTCTGGTCACCGTATGGGAACCATGGAAATTGAATCTTGCTTAGTTGCCAACCCATTGGTTGCTGAAGCTGCGGTAGTGGGTCGCCCTGATGAATTGACTGGTGAAGCGATTTGCGTATTCGTAGTTCTCAAAGGCGGTCGTCCTACAGGCGAAGAAGCTAAAAAGCTGGCTACGGAATTGCGTAACTGGGTTGGTAAAGAGATTGGCCCGATTGCTAAGCCTAAGGACGTACGTTTCGGCGATAACTTGCCTAAGACCCGTTCTGGCAAGATCATGCGCCGTCTCTTGCGTGTGATTGCTAAAGGTGAAGAGGTTACTCAAGACACCTCAACCCTTGAAAATCCACACATCTTGGACCAGCTCAAAGAGTCTCTGTAAGCCCCTAAACAAGCTTTTAGAGGAAACCCTTTCGGCAATCGTATAATCATCGGTTCCGGAAGGGTGGATGAGCGGTTTAAGTCACACGCCTGGAAAGCGTGCGTAGGTTAATAGCCTACCGCGGGTTCGAATCCCGCCCCTTCCGCCAAGTAATGCCTAAACCACCTTCGGGTGGTTTTTCTTTTGCAACTTCCCGTAGTATCTAGTTAGTTATGTATTAAAAATAGAACCAAGTAATGGAGAAAATATGATTTTTACATTGTTATTGATGGATCGTCCCGGCACTGCTGACTTGCGCGTGCAAGTTCGTCCTGAGCACCGCGCTTATCTGGCAAAAATGGCTGACCGCATGGCTTTTGCTGGACCGTTGACTTCTGAAGATGGAAAAACCACTTTAGGTAGTTTGATTGCAATCGACTTTCCAAGCAGAGCAGATGTAGATGCATGGTTAAAAGACGAGCCTTACACCAAGGCCGGTGTTTATGAGAAGCCGATCATCAACGTATTCAACAATATGTGGACTCAAAAGGTTGGCTTTCCACCTGCACAATAATTTTGTATTGCATTAAATGGTTTTGACTCAATTACCTCGCTTCAAAAAATGGCTGATCAGGTTCATCTTCTTGGTGCTTTCCTGTGTTGTCATCTTTTGGGTGGGGGCCCATCTCTTTGTTCCTGGCTTTATTAAAAAGTCAGTCTCAGAATTTAGTACCAAGATTGGTTATGACATTGCCTATCAAGATCTCAGCATTTCTCCGTTAAGGCTAAAGGTAGAGCTAGATGGGTTTCATCTGGCAAAGTCGGGTGGTTCAAAATTACTGGAATTCAAAAAGCTAGTTATTACTGCCAAATGGACAAAATTAGCCCTAGGTGAGCTGGGTTTTGATGAGATCTTGTTGGTCGAGCCCAAGATGTTGGTAGAGAAGAAATTATCAAAGGGCGCGCATTCAGAAGTCTGGAATTGGCAGGAGTTTATTGCTGCTGTTGAGAAATCGATGCCACCCAAAGATCCTGGTGAGCCCAATAAACCGCTCAAGATATCTATTGATGAGCTACTTGTGAGTTCTGCCTCATTAAGTTTGTTAGACAACTCCACGAAGTTGAAGGAGGAACTAAAGCCTTTTACGATGAAGTTGCTTGATGTAGCAAACTACGACAAGCAGGGTGTGGTATCTGGTGTTCGCGGTCAATACGACTTTAATCTTGGTACTTTACAGGTTTTAGTGCCCGGCATTAATAAAACCATTACTTATCAGCATGTTGCCATTGCGGGTGGATTGGATAATCCTCAGCCGGGTATGTTGGGCGTGCAATTGAATGTGAAGTTAGATGATGGCGCTATTCGCTCTCACTGGGACTTCAATACAGACTCAAAATCAGTAGACGGTAAGCTGGAGCTTGAGAATCTAGCAATCGCTCCCCTAGTTGCGCTCTTGCCAGCCAATAAAGAGTTAATCGGTAAAAGCGGTGCAATTAATTCAGCACTCACTATGAAATTTGGGCCTGAAGCCGATGTATTTGCGGGCGACATTCATATTTCAGATTTAACGGTTCTAGAAAAAGATCAAAAATATCCGCTGATTGTTTGGAAGATGGCTGATATTCGTCAGTTCGAATATAAAAGCCTGAAATCTAAACAAGCATCTAGTAGCAGCCTTTCAATTGATGAGTTGATTATTAATTCACCAATACTTCAATTTGAAATTAATGAAGATGGATTCTCTAATTTTCGAAGATTGTTTGCAAAGCCTGCAAGCGAACAAACAACTGAAGCAGCTGATGGTTCTAAATCAAAGGATGCTTCTGGATTTAATCTAGATATTCGCTCCACTAACCTCAAGAATGGTGAAGTATTTTTCTCGGACTTGGCGATGCGTCCGCATTTCAAAGTGGACATTAAGAAATTTAATGCGACTCTCTTAGGAGTAAGTAATACGCCAGGGCGTTTTGCCACTGTTGCAATGGATGGCGTAGTTGCGGGTTCCGGGAGTATGCGGGCAAAAGGACAAGCATCTTTTGATGACCCGCGCCGTAACCATGACATATTGATGACGTTCCGCAATTTACCTTTGAGCGCCTTCAATCCTGCAGTTATGACATTTGCCGGATACCAAATTGCTAGTGGGCGCTTAAACCTCAACTTAAATTACCGCGCAAAGGATGGCGAGTTAAACGGTAGTAATCAGATCATCATTAAGAAGGTTGTTCTGGGTGATGAGGTGCCAGACTTTACTGGTAAAAAATTACCTTTAGGTTTAGCGATTGCTTTGCTCGAAGACTCTGATGACACTATTGATGTCACCGTCAAAATCGCAGGCAATGTCGACTCACCAGAATTTAGTGCTAGTGGCTTGGTATGGCAGGCTATCAGCAATGTATTAACTAATATTGCTACAGCGCCTTTCAGAGCCTTGGCTTCATTGATCGGTCTTGGTAGTGAAGAGGGTATTAATGCCGTTCCTGGTGAGGCAGTATTTTTAGCCGTTGATCAAGATCGCCTGGTAAAGTTTGGCGAATATCTCATCAAACGCCCTAATTCGAGTTTGGAGATTATTGGCACCTATGATCCTGTACAAGATAGAAAAGAGCTTGCTAGGGCTAAAGCGGATTCAGCAGTCCTAAAAGATGCAGGATTTAAATTAACACCAGGTGAGCCTATTCCGGTACCAAGCTTATCTGACCCTAGAGTGCAGTCAGGCCTGAAGTCTGCTTACGCCCAATACATTGGTCGCATTAAATTAGGACAGCGTCTTTTGACGCTTCCCGATGGCGAGCAACGTAATGAGCAATTGCACAATGAGCTGATTGCTGGCATAGAAATTACTGACGGCGAACTAAAGGAGTTGGCTAAGGCGCGGGCTAAGGCAGCTTATGGATTTATGATCAAATCCGACGCCAGCCTCAAGGATCGCATTCAGCTTGGCGAGGTCAAGACGGTAGAGGCAGGAAAAGAGGGGATTCCACTCGATGTTGAGATCAGAATCAAGTAGACTTGAGGTCATGAATTCAACAAAAATGCGCTTTTTCTCTATCTTCACAATCCTCGCTGTCCTCGGTTTGACAGGCTGTGGCTCTATTGAATCGGCTGCTCAAGAGGACTGCACCTCAATCGGCTGGCAAATTGGCAGCAAAGGCTACCAGGATTGTTATAAAGCACGCCTTTATGAGCGCAAGTTGGATTACTCACTTCCTCCCGGCGACAAGCCTTCCCCATCCCTTCTATAACTAGGGTAAACCCTGAATTAAAGTCCTTGAGCGCCGTCAAGGACTTAGGGTGTTAAATAACCCAAAATGAAGCGTTATTTTGCGTATTGCAGGTCTGCTAAGTATTTGGCTTGGCAGGACTTTTAATAAGCAAGATGGGTAAAACTCTGCATTCGTGCAAAGCAATAAATATAAAAATTAGAGACTACAAAATATGAATCATCCAAAGCCTTCTGGAGAAGTCAAAGCGGTTGCTGTTGCAACGGCAGATGATTTGAGGGAAACCATTCGTCGCAAGAGCAAGTTGAAGGGTCGTCAAGCTGATGATGCTTCTGTTGCAGAAGTGCGCAAGCTGATTGGAGAGGCTCCACATCGTCGTGACTTGCTCATTGAAAATCTTCACAAGCTCAACGATGAGTATCGCGCTTTGCATGATCATCATTTAGTTGCCTTAGCAAAAGAAATGAATTTGCCAATGGCAGAGGTATACGAAGTTGCTACTTTCTATCACCACTTTGAAGTTGTGCGCGGTAACGATCCAGTAGCAGACATCACGATTCGTGTTTGTGATGGCATCGCCTGTGAATTAGCTGGCGCGCAAAATCTATTAGCTAAATTGCCAGGCATCTTGGGTAACTCCAGTATTAAAGTCATTGCAGCTCCATGTGTTGGGCGTTGCGAGCAGGCGCCTGTAGCAGTGGTACACCAATACCCAGTCCTATTTGCTACAACCGAGAAAGTTTCTGCTGCCGTAAAAAATAAGTTGACCACACAGCCGATGGCTAAAGATGATGCTGTATTTGAGCCTGCTGCTTTAGCGGAGCAGGGTGTTTCACCACAAGGTGAAATGCAAGCCCTTTCTCCTGACTATGTTGGTTATGAGTCTTATCGTGCGCAAGGTGGTTATTCACTTGCTAAAGAAATCCACGAAGGCAAGAAAGATGCTGAGAGCATCATCAAGGCCATGGAAAATTCTGGATTGCGCGGATTGGGTGGCGCAGGATTTCCGGCGGGACGAAAATGGCGCATTGTGAAAGACCAAGTTGCTCCTAAGTTGATGGCTGTGAATATTGACGAAGGCGAGCCAGGAACATTTAAAGACCGTACATACTTAGAGCGTGACCCTCATCGCTTCCTAGAGGGCTTGTTGATTGCTGCCAATGTTGTGGGTATCGATGCTTGCTATATCTATTTGCGCGATGAATACCATGGCTGCAGAGAGTTACTAGAGGCTGAGTTAGCAAAACTCAAAGCCAATCCCCCATTCAAATTACCTACGATTGAATTGCGTCGTGGTGCCGGTGCTTACATCTGCGGTGAAGAGTCCGCCATGATTGAAAGTATTGAGGGCAAGCGTGGTGAGCCGCGTATGCGTCCTCCATATATCGCACAAGTAGGTTTGTTTGGTAGACCAACGCTCGAGCACAACTTTGAAACCTTGTACTGGGTGCGCGACATTGTTCAGCGTGGCCCAGAGTGGTTTAGTTCTTTCGGTCGTCATGATCGTAAAGGCTTGCGTAGTTTTAGTGTGAGTGGTCGCGTGAAGAAGCCTGGTGTGAAGTTGGCTCCTGCCGGTATCACCATTCAAGAATTGATTGATGAGTACTGTGGTGGCATGCAAGATGGCCACAAGTTCTACGGCTATTTACCTGGTGGTGCATCAGGCGGTATTTTGCCGGCTACTATGAATGACATCCCACTCGACTTTGATACCTTGCAACCTTATGGCTGCTTTATTGGTTCTGCTGCAGTGATGGTGTTTAGTGATAAAGACAAAGCGCGTGATATGGCGCTCAACGTCATGCACTTCTTTGAGCATGAGAGTTGCGGTCAATGCACTCCTTGCCGCGTAGGCACAAGCAAAGCAGCTCAATTAATGCAAGCCAAGTCTTGGGATCAGGAAACTTTAGAAGACTTAGCCACAGTAATGGTGGATGCTTCTATTTGTGGTTTAGGACAAGCAGCACCAAACCCCATTCGTTGTATTCATAAATATTTCCCAGAAGAAGTAGCTTAATAAAAGTACATATAAAAAATCAGGGAATAACGAGACAAACATGAACGCACCCACAAATCCTAAAGAACTTGAATTGCAAACCGTAGAGTTCAAGCTAGACGGCAAGACGATTGTTTCCTATGAAGGTGAAACGATTCTCAAAGCTGCCAAACGCCACGGTATTGATATTCCACATCTATGCTTCAAAGATGGCTATCGCCCAGATGGCAATTGCCGTGCTTGCGTAGTGGAAATCAATGGTGAACGCACTCTGGCGCCAAGTTGCTGCAGAAGCGCAACCCCTGGCATGGAAGTCAAAGCCAATAGCGAACGTGCCGTGAAGAGTCAAAAGCTTGTTTTAGAGATGTTGCTCTCCGATATGCCTGATGAGGGTTTTAAGTGGGTGGGCGATACCAAGGAAGAAGAGCAAAAGAACCAGCATGGCGAGCTCAGCACTTGGGCTGCACGCATGGACGTTACCGTTCGCCCAGAACTCAAAGCAATTCGCCGTGCAAAAGTCAGCAGCGATGTTTCTCATCCGGCGATGGCTGTCAATCTAGATGCTTGTATCCAATGTAATCGCTGTGTACGTGCGTGTCGTGAAGAGCAGGTCAATGATGTGATTGGTTACGCCATGCGTGGCGCTCATAGTGAAATCGTCTTTGACTTGAACGATCCAATGGGCGACAGTACTTGCGTTGCTTGCGGCGAGTGTGTACAAGCCTGTCCAACTGGCGCATTGATGCCTAAAGGTTTAATCGGTTCGCAAACAGTCGACCGCAAGGTAGATTCAGTATGCCCATTCTGTGGTGTAGGTTGTCAAATCACTTATAACGTTAAAGATGAAAAAATTGTTAGCGTAGAAGGTCGTGATGGCCCAGCCAACCACAATCGCCTTTGCGTTAAAGGCCGCTTTGGTATGGACTACATCCATAATCCACAGCGCCTGACTAAGCCACTTATTCGTAAAGCAGGCGTTCCTAAGGATGAGTCCATCCTAGATGGCAAGCAAGACTGGTCAGATATCTTCCGTGAAGCAACCTGGGAAGAGGCTCTGGAATTTGCAGCTGGCGGCCTCAAGAAACTCAAGGATCAGCACGGCTTAAAAGTGTTAGCAGGTTTTGGTTCCGCAAAAGGTAGTAATGAAGAGGCATACTTATTCCAAAAACTAGTACGCACTGGTTTTGGTAGCAATAACGTAGATCATTGCACACGTCTATGCCACGCATCATCTGTTGCCGCGCTCCTAGAGGGCGTAGGCTCAGGTGCTGTAAGTAATCAGGTGAATGATGTTGAGCATTCCAGCATGATTTTCTTGATTGGCTCTAATCCAACAGCAAATCACCCAGTGGCGGCTACTTGGTTTAAGAACGCAGCTAAACGTGGCGCAAAAATTGTTTTGTGCGATCCACGTGCAACAGATATCAGCAAGTATGCATGGCGAATGATGCAGTTCAAGCCGGATACTGATGTGGCGATGCTCAATGCCATGATCTATACGATCATTGAAGAAGGCTTAGTAGATAAAGACTTTGTTGAAAATCGGGCTAATAATTTTGCAGCTCTAAAAGAAAATATCAAAGGCTATAGCCCAGAGGCGATGGCACCGATCTGCGGTATTCCAGCAGAGACGCTGCGAGAGGTTGCTCGTGAGTTTGCGACTACCAAGTCAGCTATGATTTTGTGGGGCATGGGCGTCAGTCAGCACGTTCACGGTACAGATAATGCACGCTGCCTAATTGCTTTGGTGAGTATCACTGGTCAAATTGGTAAGCCAGGCTCAGGATTGCACCCATTGCGCGGTCAGAACAATGTGCAGGGCGCAAGTGATGCTGGTTTGATTCCGATGATGTTCCCGAACTATCAACGTGTGGACAATCCAGAAGCACATGCTTGGTTTGAAAAGTTCTGGGATACGCCGCTTGATAAAAAGCCAGGGTACACAGTGGTAGAGATCATGCATAAGATCACTGCGCCCGATTCTGATCCGGACAAGATTCGTGGCATGTATGTCGAAGGCGAGAACCCTGCGATGAGTGATCCAGACTTAAATCATGCACGTCATGCATTGGCATCTTTAGAGCATTTGGTCGTACAAGACATCTTCATGACAGAAACAGCGCTGTTAGCGGATGTGGTTCTGCCTGCGAGTGCTTGGCCTGAGAAGGTAGGTACGGCTAGCAATACTGACCGTATGGTGCAGATGGGCAAGAAAGCCATTAATCCTCCTGGCGATGCAAAGCCTGACTTATGGATTATTCAGGAAATTGCTAAACGCATGGGTCTCAATTGGAATTACCAAGGTCCTGATGCTGGCGTTGCTGCTGTTTATGACGAAATGCGTCAAGCGATGCATGGCGCCATCAAAGGCATTACTTGGGAGCGCCTAGAAAAAGAATCTAGCGTCACTTATCCATGCTTATCTGCCGAAGATCCGGGCCGTCCAATTGTGTTTGATGATGAATTTGCCACAGCAGACGGCAAGGTGAAGTTAGTTCCAGCAGACATCATTCCAGCAAATGAACGTCCTGATGATGAGTATCCATTTGTATTAATTACAGGTCGTCAGTTAGAGCACTGGCATACGGGCAGTATGACGCGTCGTGCTACCGTGTTAGATGCCATTGAGCCTATGGCTACCGTATCTATGAATGGTGAAGATATGACTCAGTTGGGAGTATCTGCTGGCGATGTGATCACTGTGCAGTCTCGTCGTGGTGAGGTAGGAATTCACGTTCGAAGAGATGACGGTACGCCAAAAGGCGTGATCTTCATTCCGTTTGCTTACTACGAAGCTGCTGCAAACTTAATTACCAATCCTGCCTTAGATCCATTTGGCAAGATTCCAGAGTTTAAGTATTGCGCAGTGAAATTGGCAAAAGGCGGTCAGGCTTCTACATTGATAGGATATGGCACCAATGCCCCAGGTGGATCTAAGGAAATGTCTAACGTTTAACTTGAAGAGACCCCCTAAAAACCCCGTCCTTGTGTCGGGGTTTTTCATTTAGACTTGCTTGCGCTGGATCATGTAGATACAATGTAGATACATTGAGAGGGGGTCATATGCAAACAGTTATTAAAAAGTGGGGCAATAGCCCGGCTTTGCGCTTAAATGCTGCGGTCATGAAGTCCGCCCAATTAAATATTGATCAGCTTGTCTCTGTAAAAGTGCAGAAGGGTCGAATTGTGATTGAGCCAATGGCAAAACAAGAATATCCACTGAATGAGCTATTGTCCGGAATTACCGCTAAGAATTTGCACGGTGAAGCCGACTTTGGTGAGCCCGTAGGAAAAGAGCTTCTCTAATGGTTAGAGCTTACGTACCAGAGGCTGGTGATGTAGTGTGGCTAGAGTTTGACCCTCAGGCTGGAAGGGAGTAGGCTGGCCGTCGGCCTGCTGTAGTGTTGACTCCTGAGAGCTATAACAAAAAAACGAATTTGTTGGTTTGCTGTCCATTAACAACTCAGATTAAAGGTTACCCTTTTGAGGTGTTGGTTGAGGTCGATGGGGTCCACTCTGCCATCTTATCTGACCAAGTTAAGTCTCTGGATTGGAAAATAAGAAAAGCAAAATATAAAAATACAGTGAATCCTGAGGCCCTCACTGAGGTAAGGGCTAAGGTGAAATCTTTGCTCTCTATAGGATAGGCGAAAAGCACCCAATTTTAGACTGAAATTTAGGTCGTTACGTGAAGACAATCACTGCAGAGAATGGGTATTCTGAGGAAGAGCAGGCTCATTTCTTGTTGCGGTTGGAGTGCGCTTGCATAGATAATCCAGAGCTACCACCTACCTTTGTGGCTAACTGTCTTCTGTCGCTTTCTGAGTCTAAATTAGACGAATTGCTTCCTTTTGAGTCAAGTAACAAAGGAATTTAACGGCAACCCCTATTTCTAATGCCAGTTAGAATGATCTCTCTATGGCCAGTTCCAAACCCTCCGTAAACACAGCCGCAAAAGCTGAGCTTCCTGTCCTCATTATTGGGGCTGGGTTAGCAGGCCTAACCGTTGCATTGCATATGGCTGAATCCCAGCCAGTGATCCTGATGGCAAAGCGTGGTTTAGGCGAAGCAGCAACCGCTTGGGCGCAAGGCGGTATTGTTGGGGTGGTTGATAAAGAGCATGACAGTATTGACTCACACGTAGCTGACACTTTGGATGCCGGCGCAGGTCTCGTAGTTGAATCAACTGCGCGTTATATTGCGGAAGAGAGTGCTGAAGCTATTCGTTGGTTGGTAGAGCAGGGCGTTCCATTCACTACTGATGAATCTGGCCCAATGGGTTTGCATTTAACTCGCGAGGGTGGTCATAGTCACCGTCGCATTGCGCACGCTGCCGATGCCACTGGTAAGGCGATTCATGAAGTACTTTTGGATAAAGCCAGGGCGCATAAAAATATTCAGATCTTGGAGCATTGGATTGCGCTCGATCTCATAACCAATCGTCAGCTTGATGCCAAGACGCAGCGCACCAAACCTAATCGTTGTTATGGCGTATACGCACTCGATATTAAAAATAATCGTGTAGAAACCATTGAAGCAAAGTCAGTGGTATTGGCTACTGGCGGCGTCGGTAAGGTTTATCGCTACACCAGCAACCCTGATACTGCTACCGGCGACGGCATTGCCATGGCCTGGCGTGCAGGCTGCCGAGTGGGCAATATGGAATTTATCCAATTTCATCCGACATGTTTGTATCACCCGAGTGATCGCACTTTTCTGATTACTGAAGCGATGCGCGGTGAGGGCGGTTTATTGAAGTTGCCTGATGGTACCCGTTTTATGCCTGAGCATGATGAGCGCCATGAATTAGCACCGCGAGATATTGTTGCACGTGCAATTGACTTTGAAATGAAAAAGCACGGTTTGGACTATGTTCATCTAGATGCAACTCATTTGGGTGAAGAATTTATTAAAGAGCATTTCCCAATGATCTATGCCCGTTGCATGAGCCTCGGTTTAGACATTACCAAAGAGCCAATTCCAGTAGTACCTGCAGCGCATTACACCTGTGGTGGTGTAGTCACCGATCTTAAAGGACGCACTGATTTGCCTGGGCTCTACGCAGTAGGAGAGGCAACTTACACCGGCTTACATGGAGCCAATCGTTTGGCCAGCAACTCCTTATTGGAGTGCGTTGTTATAGGTAAGGCCGCTGCAGAAGACATCTCCAGTCTAAAGACTCCAGCGATGCCGAACTTGCCTTTGTGGGATGAGAGTCAAGTTGAGGATGCCGATGAACAAGTTGTCATTGCGCATAACTGGGATGAATTACGTTCGCTGATGTGGAACTACGTTGGCATCGTGAGAACCAATCGCCGCTTGGAGCGCGCATTACATCGAATCAAGCTACTCAGATATGAAGTACAAGAGTATTACGCGAATTTTAAGGTTACACGTGACTTAATTGAGCTACGCAATCTTCTGGAGTGTGCGGAACTTATTGTGCGTTCAGCGCTAATGCGCAGGGAAAGCCGTGGCCTGCATTACAGTCGCGACTACCCAGGTACTTGGGCAGTTTCTTATCCAACTATCCTGACTCCCCAGGCAGAAGGCTCTGAAGGCGATTCAGCCCCTTAAAAGCCTTTAGCAAGGCTATAAAACAGCATTTTTTGGTGATAAGCTAGTCATATCTCAAGAGGAATTTCATGGCCAGCTTTAAAGAGGAAGTCTACGAACATATTTCTGCGGTATATCAAACTGCCGCAGATGAAATTAAGAATGGCCTCAGCTTAATTAAAGAAGTGTGGCCTCTCATCTTTTTATTGTTTCTTGCTCTAGCCGTTCTCATCTGGTTTGCTAAACCCGCGCCACCCGATAAAGTGTTAATGGCCACAGGTACCGGCGGATCCTACAAGGTCTTGGGTGAAAAATATAAAGCCTATTTTGAAAAAAGAGGTATTGAGCTAAAACTCATAGAGACCCATGGCTCAAAAGAAAATCTTCAACACTTAATCGATCGTAAAGATCCTATTCAAGCTGCTTTTGTACAGGGTGGCATGATTGCCGTAGATAACTTATCAGGTGTGCAATCTCTGGGTAGCGTTGACTATGAGCCTGTATGGATTTTTTACCGCAAGAACACTTTCAACGAAGGCATTCATGTTTCTGATCGAGATATTGCCAAGCTCAGAATCAATATTGGACCCATTGGCAGCGGTACTCATGCTCAAGCAGTCAGCATTCTGAAGCAAAATCATCTTACTCCTACTGCACCCAATTTATTGAGTATGAATAATGCCGATGCTGTTAATGCTATTGAGCAAGGAGAAATTGATGCCGTATTTTTGGTTGACGGCTATGACTCGCCAAATGTGCAAAGACTGATAAAAAACCCGAATATTCGCTTGGTGACGTTTAGCCGTGCAGATGCTTATACGCGTCTTCTGCCATATTTTGAAGAGTTGGGAGTGCCTATGGGTGGATTTGATCTGGGAAAAAACATACCAGACCACCCTATTCAGTTGATCTCTACCACGACAAATCTATTGATTGATGATCGCCTACATCCAGCGATTCAGGTCTTATTCTTAGAGGCTGCAAAAGAAATCAATGGAGCAAAATCGTATTTCTCAAGAGCGGGGGAGTTCCCTGTCTATATGAATACCGAAGCACCCCTGAGTAATGAGGCAAAGTTCTTCTATGAAAAAGGTACGCCAACCTTGATGAAGTATTTGCCATTTTGGTTGGCAGAGTTTTTGGAGCGCATGTTCTTCCTCTTACTTCCTTTTGCTGCTTTTGCTTACCCCATCATTAAGTCAATTCCTAGCTATAGAACCAACTTGGCAAAGAAGCAGATCAATTCAATATATAAAGACTTGGATAAATTTGAGCAGAATACAATTCAAACTTTTGATCCTAATCGTCGAGGCGAATATATTGAAGTGCTCAATGATATGGAGCGAAGGGTACTGGCCTCTAAAGCGGCCAAGCTAGCTACTGCTGACTGCTATAGCCTAAGAAACAATATTGAATTTATTCGTAATGCCCTTGAGAAGCAGGCAATTTACAAGGGGAGATGAAGCTAGGTAATTTAGCTCAAGATCCGCATTGAAAAATCCACTGCACTCACATCCTTAGTTAACTTACCAAGAGAGATGCGGTCTACACCAGTGCTAGCAATAGAGCGCATTTGTTCTAAGTTGATGCCGCCAGAAGCTTCCAGCAAAGCACGACTGGCGGTGATTGCAACCGCTTGCTTCATTTGATCAGTATTGAAGTTGTCGATCAAGATACTTTTTGCTCCAGCCGCTAAAGCTTCTTCCAGTTCAGCAAAGTTTTCTACTTCAATCTGAATATCTACCCCAGCATTGAGTGCTTGAGCATTCTTAAGGGCTGCGGTCACGCTACCAGCTGCAGCAATATGGTTCTCTTTAATGAGGATGCCGGCCCAGAGTGCTAAACGTTGATTCTTGCCGCCACCAACGAGTACGGCGTATTTCTGAGCCTGACGTAATCCTGGGATCGTTTTGCGAGTATCTAAAACGGCGCAACCTTGAGGATTCGGGCTGGCGCCAGCGATGGCATCAACGTGCTGACGAGTAATACTGGCCGTCCAAGAAAGTGTTTGCAAGAAGTTAATGCAAGTGCGTTCAGCAGAGAGCAGGGCCTGAGAGTCGGCTTCAATATCGCAAACCTTGGTATCGGGTTTCATTAAGTCGCCTTCAAGGTAATGCCAAGTAACTTTGGCATTGGGGTCGAGTTTCTTGAGTGTGCCTTCAAACCAATCTACGCCACAAAGTACTGCTTCTTGACGAACAATCAGCTGAGCCTTTACCGGCTTACTAGGAACAAGCTTTGCTGTCCAATCGCCAGTGCCAATATCTTCCATGAGCGCATCATGAATATTACGTTGACGGGCCTGTTCTAAAGTTTCGTTGTTATCAAACATATATAAATATAAAAATTAAGCAGCGCCAATATTTTTTACAAAGCCATGCTGTGCTTTAGCTAAGAGGTCGGGATGGTTTTTGGTGAAATCGAGCATACGCTCGATGCAGCCCAATGCCTCAACCCGAATAGGCTCTTCGATGAAGATTTCGCCAGAAGCATTCTCTAAGCAATCCAAAATTCCTTGCAAGCCATTCATGGCCATCCAAGGGCAGTGCGCGCAACTTTTGCAAGTGGCGCTATTACCAGCGGTAGGCGCTTCAATCAATTTTTTGTTTGGAGCCAGTTGCTGCATACGATGCAAGATGCCCTTATCTGTAGCAACGATGTACTCGGTAGCAGAGCCTTCTACTACGGCCTTAATCATGGCAGAGGTAGAGCCCACAACGTCTGCAAGGTCGACCACTGCTTGCGGAGATTCAGGGTGAACTAGGATCATTGCATTGGGATGAGCCGCCTTCAAAATCTCAAGCTCCACCGCTTTAAATTCATCATGAACAATACAAGCGCCATTCCAAAGCAACATATCTGCACCAGTTTGATCTTGAATGTAACGACCAAGGTGACGATCTGGTGCCCATAATATTTTTTTGCCTTCAACTTTGAGCTGATGAACAATTGCTAAAGCGCATGAGCTCGTGACCATCCAATCAGCCTGTGCTTTTACTGCTGCGCTGGTATTTGCATACACAACGACAGTACGATCTGGATGTAATGCGCGAAATTTGGCAAAGTCACGAGCGTTACAACCTAAATCAAGAGAGCAGGTTGCATCTAAGTCTGGCATAAAGACGCGTTTTTCTGGGCTAAGAATTTTCGCAGTTTCACCCATGAAGCGTACACCAGCAACAATCAAATTCTTGGCGGCATGATTTTTTCCAAAGCGTGCCATCTCCAAAGAGTCAGCAACATAGCCGCCAGTAGATAAAGCTAAGTCCTGAATGTCCCCATCTACGTAGTAGTGGGCAACTAAGGTGGCGTCTTTCTCAACCAAGAGCTGCTTGATGCGGGCAATCACTGCCGCTTTCTCGGTGCCATGAAGTTGGGGTGGAGTCTTGGCCCAAGCTTGGGCGGTACAAGTAGCGCCAGCAGCATCTTGCTGGGGGTAATCAAAGGAAATGGGGGTGCTTACAGTTGAATTCATACGAAATCTTAATCGACCCTAGTAATCTTTGTTGGATTGCTAGAACGGCAGCTTGGCATCCGGCTTAGCGGCCAATAATACAGCCTTAAACTCCGCCTGAATTCGGGCAATCGCCTCTTCGCTGTCTGCTTCAAAGCGCATTACGACCACTGGTGTCGTGTTTGACGGCCGGGCCAAGCCAAATCCATCGGCATATTCCACGCGCACACCATCGATCGTATTGATAGACTCTGAAGTAGGGAACTTGGCATTCGCTTTAATGGTTTCCAATAAGGCAAATGGTTCACCTTCAGCGCAGGCTAATTGTAATTCTGGTGTGCAGATCGCATTTGGTAATTCATTCAGCGTTTGATTAGGATCTTTTTCTTTAGAGAGGATTTCTAATAAACGAGCACCCGTATAAAGGCCATCATCAAAACCAAACCAACGGTCTTTAAAGAAAATATGACCAGACATTTCACCGGCAAGTGGTGCACCAGTTTCCTTAAGCTTGGCTTTAACTAGAGAATGACCTGTTTTCCACATCAAAGGCTCGCCACCATGCTGTTTCACATAGGTTGCGAGATTGCGGGTGCATTTAACGTCATAAATAATCTGCCCACCAGGATTTCTGGAGAGAACATCTTTAGCAAAAAGCATCATTTGGCGGTCTGGGAAAATCACCTGACCATCTTTGGTAACAACGCCCAAGCGATCAGCATCACCATCAAAGGCAAGACCTAATTCATTATCGGTAGTCTGTAAGTTCTTGATGAGATCTTGTAAGTTCTCAATATGCGCGGGATCTGGATGGTGGTTTGGAAAATGACCATCTACCTCACAAAAGAGTTCTTGGACTTCGCAGCCCAATGCTCTGAAGAGCTTACCAGCAAAAGCACCGCCAACACCATTGCCACAGTCGACAGCAATCTTGATAGGGCGGGCTAGTTTCACATCACCCACAATGCGCTCTAAGTACATTGGGAAAATATCGAACTCACTTCTGTTGCCTTGACCAGTAGCGAATTTCTTCGTCTCAATG
This sequence comes from Polynucleobacter yangtzensis, assembly GCF_027924165.1. Taxonomy (NCBI): domain Bacteria; kingdom Pseudomonadati; phylum Pseudomonadota; class Betaproteobacteria; order Burkholderiales; family Burkholderiaceae; genus Polynucleobacter; species Polynucleobacter yangtzensis. Next base: position 1,099,568 of record NZ_AP026973.1, on the reverse strand, counting down.
CGTTTACGTAGCGCCTGAATTTGATCGCCGTAGATTGCTGCGCCACCCAGAACCATCTTGAAGCCGTTGTAGTTAGGTGGGTTATGGCTTCCGGTAATCATGATGCCGGACTTTGGCTTTTTGCCATTGAGCGTTTGATTAGCACCAAAGTAAACCATGGGTGTAGCCACCATCCCTAAGTCAATCACATTAATGCCGGTAGATAGCAAGCCTTCTGTCAATGCTTCAATCAAGCTAGGGCCAGATAAGCGACCATCGCGACCAATCACAATTTCTGTTTCGCCTAGTTCACGCATCTCGGTGCCAAATGCTTGACCGATCAATTTCGCAATCGATGGATCTAAAGTCTCATCAATAATGCCGCGGATGTCATAAGCTTTGAAAATAGATGGAGAGAGTTGCATGAGCGTGCTTTCGATGTCTAGGCTAAGGCTAGAACTAATAAAACTATTGATTAAGTAAGTTAATACGGGCGGCAGTGACTTCATCAATGCCGGCATTGGCTTGTACAGTGCCATCATTCTTCAGGGCAGCTTCAATTGGCTTAGCCAATACTTTGCCAAGCTCAACACCAGGTTGGTCAAAGCTATTGATATTCCATAGCGCGCCAAGTGCAGCAGTGCGGTTCTCATAAAGCGCTAAGAGTGCGCCTAAGTAGAAGGCGTTCAGCTTAGGCAGGATCAGCAAGTTGCTAGGACGCTTACCTGGGTAGGTATTATTTGGGTTATCAGTCTTCTTGCCATTTGCCAAAGCTTGCGCTTGCGCTAAGCAGTTGGAGAGCAAAATGTGGTGATGCGCTTTTGCCTCAGGCAAATTACTCATCGGTTCACGTACCGCAATGAAATCAATTGGAATGATTTCTGTACCTTGGTGCAACAACTGGAAATACGAGTGCTGTGCATTGCTGCCTGAGCTGCCAAAAACAACCGGGCAAGAAAACTTCACTGGCTTGCCATCGCGATCGACGCTTTTGCCATTGCTTTCCATATCAAGCTGTTGCAACCACTTCGGAAACCAATCTAAAGCATCCGCATACGGAATAACCGCATAGGATTTAATGTGGTGTTTCTCTTGCTGATACAGCAAGCTAAGTGCCATGATGACAGGTAGATTTTCTTCAAGAGGCGCAGTTTTAAAGTGCTGATCAATGGCCTGTGCACCTGATAAGAATTCTTTAAAAGTGTCAAAGCCATATTGCAAAGCGATCGGTAGGCCAACTGCGGACCAAACAGAATATCGCCCACCAACCCAATCCCAGAAAGGGTAGATGCGATCTTGATCAATGCCAAACTCTTTGGCTGCAGGTACATTGGCTGTAACAGCAAAGAGTGATTTACCAATTTGACTATCGGTAAGGCCATTGTTCTTAAGCCATTTCACCACAGCCTTGGCGTTCATGGTCGTCTCAAGTGTTGTAAATGACTTGGAGACAATAATGACTTTAGTGCTGTGCGGTAAAGCGCGTTGCAAGATTCGATTGAGTTCTGCTGTGTCGATATTGGCCAAGAAATGCAACCGCATGCCACGGCTATCAATGTCGGGAACATGAGCTAATGCTTCGATCGCTAGGCGTGGACCAAAATCAGATCCACCAATACCGATATGAATGACATCAGTTACTCCAACCCATTTATTGCATAAAGCCTCAATACGATGCCAAACTTCTGCAACGTCTGGCATGACATCTTTACCGTCCACCAAAACGGGTGACTTATCTAAATTGCGTAAGGCGGAATGAAGGGCGGGGCGATTTTCTGAATTATTGACCGCTTTACCAGCAAAAAGATCGGCAATAAATTGTGCTAATTTCGCGTCTTTGGCTTGTTGAAACAAGGATTTCCAGCCAGCCTGATTAATACCTTGATAGGCGCTATCTAAAACGATGCCGTTGGTTTGATGGAGGGGGTGCGAGTTCTTTGCTACGGGTTTTAAAGACATCTATGAATTTTATCAATAACTGACCCTCAAAAACCCCAAAAACCACCTTAAACCACTGAAAATGTTACGATTTCACCATGAATATAAGCAAATTTAGACGCAGGATCCAGTAAATGGACCGGGTTGACTGTGTCGTTATTGGGGCCGGGGTCATTGGTTTAGCCGTTGCTAGAGAGATGGCTCTTCAAGGTCGAGAAACGATTTTGCTCGAGCGGGAAAGTGCTTTTGGCACGATTAGTAGCGCCCGCAATAGCGAAGTCATACACGCCGGCATTTATTACCCCAAAGATTCTCTCAAAGCAAAGCTATGTGTTGAGGGTAATCGCATGCTTTATGAGTACTGCCGCACCCATCACGTTGCTACTCAACCGTACGGCAAACTCATCGTAGCCAGCGATGATTCTCAATTGGATGACTTGCAAGCAATCCTATACAAAGCACAACAAAACAACGTCCCAGAAATCAAGATGATTACTGGAGAGCAAGCAAAATCTATGGAGCCTGAGCTCCAATGTTCAGCTGCCGTACTTTCAGCCTCAACCGGTATCGTTGATAGTCATGGTTTCATGCTGTCCTTGCTGGGTGGCTTTGAAGATGCTGGCGGCATGATTGCCTATCAGTCACCCCTGATCAGCGCTAAGCTAATAGGATCAAAGGCTCAAGACGGATTTGAATTAGAAATCGGTGGCGCAGACGGCATGAAGATTCAGACGAAGCTTCTGATTAATTGTGCGGGTATGAGCGCGCCAGCTATTGCGAAAAAAATTGAAGGACTTGCACAAGAGCAAATTCCGAAAGCGTATTTTGCTAAAGGGAATTACTTTTCTCTTTCAGGTAAATCACCGTTTAAGCATTTGATTTATCCCATTCCAGAGCCTGGTGGTCTAGGAGTACATCTCACCTTAGATATGGGTGGCCAAGCTAAATTTGGACCTGATGTTGAATGGTTGGAAATCGATGATGAGAATCAAATCGATTACACAGTAAACCCAAAGCGAGGCGAGGGCTTTTATGAGGCGGTTAGAAAGTATTGGCCCGGCCTGAAAGATAATGCCTTACAGCCAGATTATTCAGGCGTGAGGGCAAAAATAGTCCCGCCCAATGCGCCTGCAGGCGACTTTTGCTTCAATACGCCCAAGGATCATGGCCTAGAGGGGCTCTTTAATCTATATGGCTTTGAGTCCCCAGGATTAACCTCCAGCCTAGCCATTGCCAAGTATTTAGAGGGGCAAATCAAAAGTTCTTTATAATCTGTGGCTTGAATCAACCGTGATTCACAGTAAGTCGAATTAAAGGAAGAGTGGCAGAGCGGTTGAATGCACCAGTCTTGAAAACTGGCGAGGATGAAAGTCCTCCGTGAGTTCGAATCTCACCTCTTCCGCCAAGTCAAATAAAAAGCCCAGCAATTACTTGCTGGGCTTTTATCTTTAAGGTTGCTTAAAGAACTATTGCATTACTTCTTCGCAGCTGGTGCACTTACTACAGCAGCAATTGCTTCTGTGTAAACCACTTTTACTTGATCATTTATAGCGATATCTTTCAATAGGTCAGCGTTTTTAACCTTAACCTTGAAGATGTTTCCTTGAGGACCTTTTAAAGAAACGATATTTTTAGCTGCATCAATGGCTTCAACGTTGGCAGTTGCAGTCACAGTATTAGTAGTGATCATGCCTGGCTTATCACCCTGTGGAGCAGTTACAGTGCTGGTGCTAACTTGTTCACCAACTGCGCCTGGATTTTTAACCTTAACCAACTCAACAGCAATAGCCATTTCATAAACAACATCAAAACGGTCGCCAACTTTAATTTCTGCAAAGTTCTTTACTTCAGGGCCGGCAACGATAGAAGTTTCGCCGTCTTGATTTTTGAGGGTAACAGTGCGAGTTGTGGCATCAATCTTGGTTACTTCACCGTCATAGATCAGTGCGGCTTCTTGAGCGGCTACACCAGCTACGGGAGCTTTAGGTTTTGTGAGCATGAAGTAGGCGCCGACCGCGATAGCTGCGATAACAACAGCGATGATAATTTTTTTCATAATGGTTTGATCCTTAAGGTAAATAAAGCGCACCAGCATTCGGTGGTGATGCGGCAATGTATAAATACTAGTTTGTTAGTTTTAGTATCTATAGCTATTGTATTGCTCTTATTAGAAGCTGGCCGCTAGTCCAATAGAGGTGCCATGCACGTTTTGACCGAATTGGTAGCGAAAAACGACCCTTACGCGGCTAAATATGGGGTCTGAGGCACTTCGATCCAGTTCAATGCCTGTGCCTACCGAGGAGAGTGAGTTAAATCCTAGGGCTCCTCGTAAGTCACCCAGGAACTCAGTATGAGCGAGTTCAAAGACTGCACGCAGAGGTCGATCTAATAGTGTGATCGGCGTTGGAATCCGACTTCGAGCCCAAAGGGCCAGACTTTGAGAGTCTGCTGATCCTTGAACGGCAGTGGAGCTATCAAAAGTCTGGACGGGAATATTGGTGTAACGCAATTCCACATCAATCTCTTGATTGGGTTTGTAGTTCTCATAGTCGAGCATGACTGAGCCACCTAAACCATAGGAGTTCATGCGACCGCCATTCAGAAATTGCAGATCTACCCCTTTGCGATTTTCAATCACACGAGATGCGATTGAGAGATCACTTTCTAAATGCCCAAGCATGACGTTCGCAATTGGTCTAAAACGTAATTCATCAGTAATCGGAAAATCCCAGCCAATACCTCCGGTACCGGTAACGCTATTCCAGTGGACAGGAACAGTAACCGAGCTGTTGCCTATGCCGTCTGAAAAGGTGGGGTTGTAACGGTTAACCGCAAGCGTGCCTTCTAAGTAGAGGGGAAAATTGGCGCTAATACGATCGCCGCCACCTAAAGAGATCATTTGTAAATCAGAGTTGTCGCCATCTTTATTGCGGATCGATAGGGAGCCAGTAGTGACATCTGGTGTCAGGGAGTAACCAGTAATCGTCATGAAGGCATCCGCACGTTTTTTGAGGTAATTATTTGCTGCGTTATATAAAGCAGATTGTGCGTACGCATCCTTGGTAGAGCCAATCATGAGGCAGAGGGCAACCAATAGGTATGGAGTAAATCGAAGGCGCATGCCAAAAACTATCAATGAAAATCAGAAGGAATTCATTTTAAGCGACATAAGTGCTAGCCCTTGGGGCAATGCTTGCTAATTAGTAACATGTACCATAGAGGATATGAAGCTCATGCTCGCCCTCTATTTCTTTATATTAGCCATTATTCAGATGGGTTTGTTGTTCGGTATTTATCACTATTACCGTTCACAAAATTTAGCGCGTCCAAATATCTATTGGATGAGCTCGCTGACGCTAAGCGTTTTAGCTTTGCTGGTTTTTGGAGGCGGCATTGTTTCCATTGAAGATATCGCAAGACCCGAATTTAATTTCACCATTGCGAATACTTTTTTCTATGCGGCTGCAGTATTACAAGCCTTCTTCTGCCAATCTCTTAATAGAGAGGTGGGTAAGCCCTTAAAAATATCCCTTGCCATCTCAATTTTGATTTTTATAGTCGTTTTTGAGTGGTTGCGTAATGAGTCGACTTTCGAGGTGCGTACAGTATTTATATGTGTCTTAACTGGATTGTTTTATGTCTGGCAGATTGTTGAGGTGCGGATCAAGCGAAAAAAATCACCATCAAGTCAGCTGATCTATTTGCAATATGCCAGCGTTGCCGAACTATTTTTTGCATTAGGGCGACTTACTATTCTCATCGTCGGTTCGCTAACCATTAGACAGGTAGAGCAGATTCCACAAATTCTGATTCTATTTACGATAGCCCAGTTGGTTATGAATACGCTTTCGTATATTGCGATTGGTAGTTACTGGGCTGAGCAAATTGCCTTCTCAAACTTTAGATCAAACCAAGAAAATCAAGAGATTAAGGCGTTGCTGAAAGAACGTGAGACCTTGATAGGCTCATTGCTCAAGGCCAATAAGACTGCCAGCACTGGCGCTTTGTCTGCTGCTATTGCCCACGAATTAAATCAACCGCTGGGTGCGTCAAGTCTGAATATTCAATTTTTACAAAAGAAGCTTTCAGAGGGACAATTAAATCCGGCCCTTGAGAAGGAAATTTTAGATACCTTGCTTGCTGATAATCAGCGAGCCGCAGGAATCATTCGCTCATTACGATCGATTTTTTCCGATGAAAAAGTAGAATCCTCCAGGATTGACCTTGCAGAGTTAATTGAAGTGGTTCTCAGCATTGCAAAACCTGAGATCACTGCAAAATCTATTCAGATAGCCGTGAGCGTCCAACCTCATTTAATGATTCAGGCCAATCGTGGTGAGATTCAGCAGGTGCTATTAAACCTGGTAAATAACGCCATACAGGCTTTAGTAACTTCTTCTCAGCAAGTTAAAAAGTTGAGTATTGATGCTCAACATACTGAGGGTGGCGTGTTGTTAACTGTTGCAGATAATGGCGATGGCATTCCTGAGGCATCTCAGAATCAGTTATTTGAACTGCTTTCTAGTAGTAAGTCGTCCGGTATGGGTCTTGGTCTATGGCTTTGTAAACACATTGTTACTCGCCATGGCGGCTCCATCGTATTTGAGCCGAATCCTGGAGGCGGGGCTAAGTTCCTGGTTCGATTTCCTGTTGATTCAGAAGTTACCTAAGTAACATAACTTACTCAATTATTAGCTCTTAGGCTAATTGCCTTGGATTTAACGCGCCATATCATTTGTTATGTAGATGTTTTATCAATATTTTCATTTGGACAGAGATATGAAAACCAAACTTTCTCAAATTGCCATACTGGCATCTTTTATGACTTCAGGTTTAGTTGTCGCTGCTGGTGGAGGGGGTGTAGTTGCTGACCCTGGCGCCATGCAAGGTAAGCATTTTGACTCCAAGGGCAAAATGCCATCGAGCTACACGGTAGAGCTCCAAAATGGTTTGCGCAAAACACTGCCATTTGAAGATAAACGGGATTTTGAGGAATCTAAAAGAGGCTTCATCGCTGCGCCAGCCTACAAAACCATCATGGCCGATGCTGGCAACGTTGCATGGGATATGGGCAGTTATGAATTCCTCTTGCAGGGCAAAGATTTTGATAGCGTACATCCATCCTTGCAACGCCAAGCGATTCTCAATATGGGCTATGGCTTATATGAGGTAGTACCGGGCAAGATTTATCAAGTTCGCGGCTTTGACTTATCAAATATCAGTTTTGTTAAAACGAATACCGGTTGGATTGTGTTTGACCCATTGACCTCAAAAGAAGCTGCTAGAGCGGCTATGGAGTTGGTTAATGAAAAACTAGGCAAGCGCCCAGTCGTTGCTGTTGTGTACTCCCACTCACATGCCGACCACTTTGGTGGTGTTCGTGGCGTAGTGGAAGAGGCTGATGTGAAGAGCGGTAAGGTGAAAATCATTGCTCCAGCAGGCTTTATGGATCATGCCGTAGCAGAGAACGTATACGCTGGTAATGCCATGACACGACGCCTGTATTTCCAGTATGGCGTCTTATTGCCGCGTAGCCCATTTGGTCACGTTGATCAATCGATTGGTAAAAATACTGCTGCCGGCAATCTGGGCTTAATTGAGCCAACCATTTTGATTAACGAGCCATTTGAAAAAATGACGGTAGACGGTGTGGAGATGGAGTTCCAAAATACACCAGGAACAGAAGCACCAGCCGAGATGAATACGTATTTCCCGCAGTTCAAGGCATTCTGGGCTGCTGAAAATATTACCGGCACTATTCATAACATCTACACATTACGTGGCGCTCTAGTACGTGATGCTTTGGCATGGTCTAAGAACATTAACAATGCTTTGTATCGCTATGGCTATGAAGCTCAGGTAATGTTTGCGTCGCATTCTTGGCCGCGTTGGGGTAATGAGCGTGTTCAGGAGGTGATGCGCACTCAGCGTGATAGCTATGCACACTTGAATAACGAGGTGCTTCATTTGGCGAACAATGGCGTAACGATTAATGAAGTCCACAACGTCTACAAACAGCCTGAGAGTTTGAAAAAGCAATGGGCAGCCCATAGCTACCACGGTTCAGAAGAGCACAACAGTCGTGCTGTGATCAATCGCTACTTGGGCTACTGGGATGCCAATCCTGCCACCTTGATTCCGTTGTCACCAAAAGATTCTGCGCCGCTATATGTGGAGATGATGGGTGGTTCTAGCAAGATCATGGCAAAGGGCAAACAGCTCTATCAGCAAGGTAAATATCGCGAAGCGATGGAAATCGTAAACAAGTTGGTTTATGCAGAGCCTAACAATACTGCCGCTAAAGACTTGCTGGCAGACATTTTTGAGCAAATTGGCTATCAAAAGGAAAGCCCTAGCGTACGCAATAGCTTCCTAGGTGCTGCATACGAATTACGTCATGGCATGCCTTCTGGTGCATCACCGAAGACCAATGGTCCTGACATGATCAGAGCAATGACTACGGAGCTGTGGCTCAATGCTCTAGCAATCAGCATGGATAGCAAAAAAGCTGCTGGCATGAAGTTCACTATCAATCTGACTACTCCAGATAATGGTGAGAAGTTCGTTGTTGAGATGAGTAATTCTGCGCTGACCAATATCAAGGGTTATCAGGATAAAAATCCAAACCTCACTATCACTGTGAATCGTAGCGACTTAGAAAAAGTCATGGGTGGTCAAACTACTTTTGAAAAACTTCAGGCTGAAGGTAAAGCTAAGTTTGAAGGTGATCGTAAAGTCTTTGATCAGCTGCGTAGCACCATGACAACTTTTACTCCAGATTTTGAATTAATGCCTGGCACCAAGGCTAAAGCTCCACCAGCCAAACCAAGTAAGGATCCATTTGAGGCTCCTCCAATTGCCAATTCTGATGGCGCTTAATGTCAGATATTGAATGGTTGTAAAAAATGGGCTCCTAGGAGCCCATTTCTTTAATCCGAAACAGAGGAATTTCTCAGGCAGTGAAAGCTCCACCAGCTTCCAACGACTTCAGTTCTTCGCCGGCAATGCCTAATTCTGCAAGAAGCTCGCTAGTGTGCTCGCCCAGTAAAGGAGGGTGGCGATAAACCTGCTGAGGAGTGCCATTCATCTTGACGGCAAAGCCAATATTAGGAACTTTGCCTTCAATTGGGTGATCAATTTCCATACGCATCTTGCGATGACGCCCATGTTCACTATCAAATGCTTCAGGATAGGTGTTGATTGGGCCAGCTGGTATTCCTGCTGCCAGAAGTGCATCAACCCATTCATCACTGGTTTTCTTGGCAAATGATTTTTCCAATTCAGCAGCGAGTTCTAAGCGATTTGCTAAGCGAAGAGGATTTGTTTTAAAGCGCGCATCTTCAAATAGCTCAGGACGCTCAATCTTGTCACAGAGTAGCTTCCACAATTTTTGATTCGTAGCACCCATCACAAAATAACCATCTGATGCTTTCATGGCTTGATAGGGGGCGCTCATATGATTTGCTGTGCCTAGTTTGTAGGGTTCAACACCAGTACCCCAATACTGAGCTGTATCCCATATAGAAAACGCCAAGGCAGAATCAAACAATGAGGCGTCAATAAACTGACCTTCACCTGTTTTAGTTTTACCAATATAGGCAGATAAGATTCCGTAGACCGCAAACAATGCGCAGCCAATGTCGGCAACCGGTACGCCAGCTTTGACTGGTGGACCATCAGGGTATCCGGTAACGCTCATAACTCCAGACATAGCTTGCGCCATTAAATCAAACCCAGGGCGATCAGCCCATGGACCCGTTTGCCCAAAACCGGAGATGCTGGCATAGACCAATCCAGGATTAATGGCTTGCAATGAAGGGTAGTCAATGCCCAATTTTTTCATCACACCTGGACGGTAGTTTTCAACCAAGATATCGGCTGTTTTAACTAACTCAAAGAATACTTTTTTGCCTGCTTCAGTTTTGAGATTGAGAGTGAGGCTGCGTTTATTCCGGTTCATATTCAGAAAGCCCATGCTGTCTGAACCCTTCATCTTGAATCCCATTGCACCACGAGTTTGGTCGCCGGTGCCTGGAGGCTCGATTTTGATGACATCGGCGCCGAGGTCTGCCAAAAGCATGCAGCAGTAGGGGCCCGCCATTACTTGACTGACGTCAAGAACACGTACTCCTGATAGGGGTAATGGCTTGGTAGATCCATGATGTGCGCTATCTAAAGCGCCATTTATAGGTGTTTTCGTCATTGTCTCAATTGTTTTTATATGTTTAGAATTACCCTGCAATATTAACAAACACAATTAAAAATATTTTGGAGACTTTATGTTGGTTAAAACGCCTAAATGGGCTATGCGTAGCTTGCTCGCAATCACGCTAGCCACAAGTTCATTTTTTGCGGTGGGTCAGCAGGCCTACCCATCAAAACCAATTCGCCTGATTGTGGGTTTCGCGCCTGGTGGCGGCACTGACATTGTTGCGCGCGCAATTGCACCGAAGATGGGTGAAATCTTGGGTCAAAGCGTCATTATTGAAAATAAATCTGGAGCTGCCGGTACGATTGGTGCGGATTTGGTTGCCAAGTCTAATCCTGACGGCTACACCATACTGATGGGGCACTCTAATTCGAATGCGATTTCTCCATTTGTATTAACAAATGTACCGTATAACCCAGCAACGGATTTCACGCCGATTACCTATTTGGGCTATGTGCCAAACGTATTGGTTGTGAAATCTTCATTGCCAGTAAATTCAGTAGCGCAATTGATTTCCCTTGCCAAGCAAAATCCAGGTCAGATGACCTACGGATCATCAGGGATTGGCAGTACTCAGCATTTGGCTGGTGCTTTGTTCTCTAAGATTGCTGGTATCCAGATGAACCATGTCCCTTACAAAGGCAGTGGTCAGGCGATTGTTGACTTGCTTGGCGGTCAAATCACGATGAACTTTGATACTTTGCCACCAAACTTGCAGCAAATTCGTCAAGGCAATTTAAAAGCATTGGCAATTTCAACTCCAAAACGCTTATCACTCTTGCCTAATGTGCCAACATTTGCAGAAGTAGGTATTGTTGGTTTTGATGTTACTAATTGGTACTCCGTGATGGGACCAAAAGCGATGGACCCAGCCGTTGTTAATAAGATCGATCAAGCAGTTAAAGCTGCTATGAATGATCCAGAAATCAAAAAGACATTGGATGCCCAAGGATTGCAGCCAGAAGGCCCTGCGACACCTGCAGCATTTAGTTTGTTCTTGGCTGGTGAGCTTGCTAAATATCAGCGTCTTGTGAAGAGCTTAAACATCAAAGCTGAATAGTTTGCATGAGTGAGTCCGGTAAAGGGGGTAATGTTGCGCAAGTGGCATTAGAGATACGCGACAACATTGCTCACGTTACCTTTGATCATGTGGCGGCGCGCAATGCGATGACCGTCACTATGTATCAATCTTTGAAGTCTATATGTGAAGATCTAGCCAGTAACCCAAAGGTCCGAGTGGCTATCTTTCGTGGTGCTGGAGGTAAGTCCTTTGTCTCTGGCAGTGATATCGCGCAGTTTGCTGGATTTAAGAGCGGTAATGATGGCGTACGCTATGAAGAGGGTATCGATAGTTATCTTGCCCCTCTTGCTACTTTGCCAATCCCAACCATTGCTGTGATTGACGGCATGGCAGTAGGTGGTGGTCTGGCTATTGCTAGCTGTTGCGATTTTCGACTTTCTTCACCGGGAGCCAAATTTGGCGTACCCATAGCTAAAACCCTTGGTAATTGTTTATCAGCGGGCAATATCGCTTGGCTCGTGGCACATCTAGGTATCAATATTGTGAAACGGATGTTGCTGTTAGCGGAAATGATTTCTGCTGAAGAGTTGGTAAAGCAAGGCTATGTTCTAGCCATTCATGAACAGGAGAACTTGGGTAAAGAGGCTTATATGCTTGCAGAGCGCCTCAGCAAATTAGCGCCCATTACACAAAAATCGAGCAAGCTTGTTCTTGCAAGACTTATTAAAAATAATCTGCCAGATTGCAATGATCTCATTAGCGAAACTTATGGCAGCACTGACTTTAAGAATGGCGTTGCTGCATTTTTAAAAGGTGAGCCACCAACTTGGATTGGTAAGTAGGAATCTAGAGCTCCAGACTTAATCTCAATCAATCCAAAAACATTTCTTGCAGATTATTGAGGTAGCGGATGCCTAGTTCAGTTGCTTTTAGTCTGCTAGGATTTTCATCTAACAATCCTTTTTTACTTGCCTCATCTAAGCCTTTGCTAATAACGCTTAAAGGCAAGCCCGTACGTTCGCTAAAAGTACTGGTATCAACCCCATCGGTCAACCTTAGTGTGTTGAGCATAAATTCAAAGGGAATATCTTTGACTGCTATCTCACGGTTTTCAATGAGCGCATTACCTTTCGACTCCATCGCAGTCATGTAGGCCTCAGGTTGGCGCTCTCGGACTTGCCGCGTAATTCGATCTGGGTAGGAAACTTTGCCATGCGCTCCTGCTCCGATTCCAATGTAATCACCAAAACGCCAGTAGTTCAGATTGTGTTTGCACTCTTGATTCTTCTGGGCGTATGCAGAGACTTCGTAACGTTGATAGCCTGCCTTAGTGAGTAAATCTAAATTCTGCTCATAGATCGCATCTATTTCGTCTTCACTAGGAAGGTTTGGTGGAAAGCTAGCAAAGTAGGTATTAGGTTCTAGGGTGAGGTTATAGAAAGACAAATGGGGCGTCTTGAATGACAGAGCAGTTTCTATATCCGCCTTTGCTGCTTCAAGAGTTTGCTTGGGTAATCCGTACATTAAATCTAGATTCACGGATTTAAAGTGTTTTAAAGCGATCTCAATTGCTCGCTTCGCTTCTTCGCCATTGTGAATGCGACCTAAAGCTTTAAGCTGCTCATCCTGAAAGCTCTGAATACCCAAGGAAACCCGATTGATGCCGGCCTTGGCGAAACCGGCAAATTTTTCTGCTTCGACCGATCCGGGATTAGCCTCCATCGTGATCTCAGCATCCGGCTCTAGGTTCACTCTGGCACGTATAGCGCAAAGCAATTGATCCATGCCTTCTGCAGAGAGTAGGCTCGGTGTGCCGCCACCAATAAAAATACTGTGAACTTGTCGTCCCCAAGTGTTAGGTAGCTCCGTTTCTAAGTCAGCAATTAGTGCATTGATATAGCGAGCCTCATCAAAACCCGCTTTACCTTCTTTAATTTGATGCGAATTGAAATCGCAATAAGGACATTTCTTTTCGCACCAAGGAAAGTGGATATACAAAGCCAATGGTGGCAATGCACTCAGACTCACTTTATTAAGATTGGAATTAAGCACGAGCTTTGAGTTGTGTAATCAGTTCGCGTAGAGCTTGACCGCGATGACTTATTAGATTCTTTTGGACGGGGTCTAGCTCAGCAGCTGTACAGTTTTGATTCTTCAAAAAGAAATGAGGATCGTACCCAAAGCCATTGTTACCGGATGCTTGGTCAACAATTTGCCCGTACCAGCGAGTCTGGACAATGAGGGGCTCAGGATCATCTGCGCTATTGACAAAGACAAGGGCGCAAACATAATGCGCACCTCGATCAACTTGATCTTTTAATTCTTGAATTAGTTTTTGATTGTTCGCTGCATCATCGCCTTGCTCACCTGCAAAGCGGGCTGATAAAACACCAGGCTTGCCATTTAAAGCATGAGCGCAAATACCGGAGTCATCAGCTAAGGCAGGCAGACCAGATACAGCGCTAGCGTGACGTGCTTTGGCTAATGCATTTTCTACAAAAGTGCAGTGAGGTTCTTCGGCAGAAGGAATACCTAATTCACCTTGGGGAATAACCTGAAAATTCAGGGGAGCTAAAAGCGCCTGAAATTCCTTTACCTTGCCAGCATTATTGGAAGCGAGAACTAGCTTTTGCATTGCGATCTTTATTTCAATGCATCGATTTGCATTTGAGTAAGCTCGCGAATACCTTGTTCAGCAAGATCCAGGAGTGCATTGAGTTCATTTCTGGAAAAAGCAGCGCCTTCTGCGGTGCCTTGTACTTCAATCATGCCGCCTTTACCTGTCATGACGACATTCATGTCAGTATCGCAAGAAGAGTCTTCTGGATAATCTAAATCAAGCACAGGAGTGCCTTGATAGATGCCAACAGAAATGGCAGCTACGCTATCAATGATTGGATCCTTGGTGAGTGCACCACTTTTTAGAAGTTGGTTAACTGCATCTCTTGCGGCGACGTAGGCGCCCGTAATAGAGGCTGTGCGTGTGCCACCGTCAGCTTGCAATACATCGCAATCCAGATGAATAGTTCTTTCGCCCAAAACTTTCAAATCAAAAACGCTACGCATTGCGCGACCAATCAGGCGCTGAATTTCTTGGGTGCGACCAGATTGTTTGCCGCGGGCAGCCTCACGATCGCTGCGGGTATGAGTGGAGCGGGGGAGCATGCCGTATTCGGCAGTTACCCAGCCTTCGCCAGAACCCTTTTTGTGGGGTGGCACCTTTTCTAGGATGCTCGCAGTGCAAAGGACCTTGGTGTCCCCAAAAGCAATCAATACCGATCCTTCGGCATGCTTTGTAAAGGCTCTGGAGATAGTTACTGGGCGCAAGTCTTTTGGCTGACGGCCGCTCGGACGTGCAATATTGGCTGGATTGGCAGTGCTCATGGAAATGGGGTCCTGTTGTTTTGGTCTGGATCAATAATGAATCTACAATGTCCATATGATATCGAGCATGACTGGTTATGGCAGCGCTTCTCGCCAAGTTTCCCTGGGAGCTGGTGTAGTTGCTGATCTGCAGGTGGAATGTCGGGCTGTAAATAGCCGCTTTCTGGATCTTGGATTTCGTCTTCCGGACGAATGCCGTGGGGCTGAGCCTGCCTTACGAGAAATAGCCACCCAAAACCTCTCTCGTGGCAAGGTCGAGTTCCGGGCTGCATGGCGAGTCAATTCAGGTGCGGCTAATTCAGCCAAATCCAATCCCCACGCTCTAGGTGCTATCAATAAAGATCGCCTTGATGCCTTATATACCTTGCAAGAAAAAGCCCAAGACGCTTTTCCAAAGGCGCAAGAGCTGAGCATTGCTGAGGTATTGCGTTGGCCTGGCGTTGTCTCTGAGCCTCGCGGTGAAGAAGATAGTTGGATTACTGCCGCCGTTGAAGCTGGGCGAGCAGCTCTAGCAGCACTCATGGAAAGTCGACATGCTGAAGGAAAAGCTTTAGTTGGCGTTCTTACCAGCATTACTGGCAAGATGCGCGACATCGTTAAGGTAATAGAGCCTAAAGTTCCTGAATATGTAGCGCAATATCAAGAAAAGTTAACTGAGCGACTATCAGAAGCTCTGGCGGCACAAGAACAGGCCAAAGCTGGTGCTGAGCTCATGGAGCGCATCCGCCAAGAGGTTGTTCTGTACGCTGTTCGTATCGACGTTGCCGAGGAGTTTGCGCGTTTAAAAACCCATCTGCAGGCTGTAGATACAGCACTTGCAGGCAAAGGTCCGGTCGGTAAGCGTTTAGATTTTTTGATGCAAGAGCTTAATCGCGAAGCCAACACCTTGAGTTCCAAGTCTGTCTCAGAAGAATGCACACAAGCAGCGCTAGAGCTTAAATTGTTTATCGAGCAAATGCGTGAGCAAGTTCAAAATCTTGAGTAAACCTCTGAGTAATTAATTCATGACTAACTCTACTACGACCCCATCCTATCAAGGCAGTATGTTGATGATTGTTGCGCCTTCTGGTGCGGGCAAGTCTTCATTGGTTAATGCTTTATTAAAAGATGATCAGGGATTGAAATTATCTTTATCAACCACCACTCGTGCACCAAGACCTGGTGAAGTAGATGGTAAAGACTATCGTTTTTTGGGTAAAGAAGATTTTCTGCAAGAGCGCGATCAAGGTCATTTTTTAGAGTGGGCGGAAGTACATGGTCATTTTTATGGCACATCAAAACCGTGGATTGAGTCTCAAATGCAAGCAGGTAGCGATGTCATGCTGGAGATCGATTGGCAGGGTGCCCAGCAGATTCGCAAGTTAATTCCATCAGTTCAGTGGATCTTCATTTTTCCACCATCTATTGAGGCACTGGAAGAGCGCTTGCGTAAGCGTGGTCAGGATGATGAGGCAACCATTGAGCGCCGTTTAGCGGCTGCCCATATCGAGCTCACGCACGCCCATGAGGCGGATTACATCGTTGTGAACGATTCCTTTGATCAGGCTTTGGTAGATTTGAAGCATATTTTGGCTTCCAGCCGTCTGCGCTCCGGGCCCAGTATGGCCAGAAATCCAGCGCTTTTGAAGCGTCTCGGGGTCTAATCAGTTATCCTATAGGTATTGAAGCTAAATTAAGTGAGTCCAGCATGGCCCGTATTACTGTAGAAGATTGCCTTAAAACGATTCCAAACCGATTTGAATTGGTTTTGGCTGCCACCTATCGTGCACGCCAATTGGTGCAAGGTCACTCCCCACGTGTTGAGTCCAGAGATAAAGCTACTGTAGTTGCATTGCGCGAAGTAGCTGCTGGTGTAACCGACCGTGACATGTTGACCAAAGTACCTCTGTAATTAAGGAGTTCCGGTGTGGAGCTCCCTTTAGGAATAGTTAAAACATCGGAAAAAGTAGGAAGCGGCTTGCCTAAAGACGCTTCGCTTGACTCAGCGCAAGCGCAATTGTTGGATATAGATTCCAACTCACCCCAAAGTGGTAGGAAATCGGTCATTGCGAGTTTGTTGGCGCAATCGAGTCGTCATTTGTTTGGGCCTACCTCAGCGCCCAATCTTCCTCTCAAACATCAGGTAGTTTCAATTGAGGGATTGTTATCGAAGCTCTCTTATCTCAAGCCTGAAGAGATCGCGCAAATTAAGAAAGCATTTCAGTTTTCTGATGCTGCGCATTTAGGTCAATATCGTCATAGTGGCGAACCATATATCACCCACCCAGTTGCCGTAGCAGAGCTCTGCGCAACCTGGCGCTTAGATGCTCCCTCAATCATGGCAGCGTTAATGCATGATGTGATTGAAGATACTGGCTGCACTAAAGCGGATTTAGTAGAAAAATTTGGCAACAAAGTAGCCGAGCTGGTTGAAGGCTTAACCAAGCTCGATAAATTAGAGTTTCAGAGTCATGCAGAGGCGCAAGCGGAAAGCTTTCGCAAAATGTTCATGGCCATGGCGCGCGATGTTCGTGTCATCTTAGTAAAACTGGCTGACCGCACGCACAATATGCGTACTCTCGATGCGGTACCGATGGAGAAGCGTCGCCGTGTAGCCGCTGAAACAATCGAAATCTACGCACCCATTGCCCACCGTCTTGGTTTGAACGTCATTTACCGCGATCTACAGGATCTGAGCTTCCGTTATTCAATGCCAATGCGTTTTAGGGTGATTGAAGGAGCGGTCAAGCGGGCGCGTGGCAATCGCAAGGAAATGGTCGAGAAGATTTTGCAGGCTTCTCGCATGGCATTTGCCAAAGCAAATCTAGAAGTTGATCTTCGTGGCCGTGAAAAGACACTCTTTAGCATCTATAACAAGATGCGTTCTAAGCATTTAAGTTTTTCACAAGTATTGGATGTGTATGCTTTCCGTGTAACAGTCCATTCCATTGATGAATGCTATCGCGCACTGGGCATTTTGCATTCCTTGTATAAGCCAATGCCTGGGAAGTTTAAGGATTACATTGCCATACCAAAATTAAATGGCTATCAATCTTTGCACACCACCTTATTGGGTCCATCAGGTGTGCCAGTAGAGTTTCAAATTCGCACGACTGATATGCATGCAGTTGCCGAAGCTGGCGTAGCTGCTCATTGGGCCTATAAAGATGGTTCGCCTGATATGAGTGAGGTGCAGAACCGTGCTCATCAATGGCTGCAGTCTTTGATTGATATTCAAGATAGTAGCGGCGACTCACAAGAATTTTTAGAGCACGTCAAAATCGATTTATTCCCGGATGCGGTATATGTATTTACGCCAACTGGACAGATTAGGGCTCTTCCAAGGGGTGCTACCGCGCTTGATTTTGCGTACTCCATTCATAGCGATCTCGGTAATACTTGCGTGGCCGTCAAGATCAATGGCTTGCAATTACCACTGCGTAGTGAGTTAAAAAATAGTGACATTGTTGAGGTCATCACTTCTGCAAGCTCACAGCCCAACCCGGGATGGCTTGCTTTTGTTCGCACCGGCAAAGCCCGAGCTTCCATCCGCCATTCATTAAAGACAAAACATTATTCCGAGTCACTGCAGCTTGGGGAACGCTTGTTAGCAAATGCATTGCGCCAGCAGGGCGTAGATGCTGCCTTGCTTAGCCCAGAGATCTGGGAAAAGCTGACTCACTGGACTGGTGACAAAACCAGGGAAGAGGCTTGTGTCAACATTGCTCTAGGTAGGCGATCTCCACAAGAGTTGGCAATTCGTCTGAAGATTTTGATTGATGACGAAGGTGGTTCCGAGCAGATGCGCTTAGGCGCTTCTGATTGGGTTGCACCAAATCAAGAAATTAACCATCATCAACGACAGGCGATTCTGGTGGATGGTCGCGAGGGTAATTCAATTCATTTCCAGGGTTGCTGCCACCCAATTCCAGGCGATAACATCATCGGCTATCTCGGTAAAGGCGAAGGCCTTCAAGTTCATACCAACGATTGTCCGGTCGCTTTGCGCATGCTTTCCAAGGATAGTGACAAATGGGTTGAGGTGGAGTGGGGTAAAGAGCTCAATCGTGAGTTTGAGTTAGACCTAGCAATTGATACTCGCCAAGGCAAGGGCGTATTAGCAAGAGTTGCTAGCAGTGTGACTGCTGCTGATTCAAACATCATGAATGTTTCGATGGAGGATCGCTTCAAGGAGGACTCCGTGACAATCCGCTTTACGATCCAAGTTTACGATCGCCTGCATCTCTCTAAAGTGATGCGTAGCTTGCGTGCTAATCCTGATGTTATGCGTGTCACTCGTACCCGCGCTTTATAGCTCTAAAGATACTGAACGTCTAGGATTTCAATTTCAGTAGGTCCAGTTGGCGTTTGAATAAAAACGCAATCCCCGATTCGGGATTTGATGAGTGCTTTGGCTATTGGCGATACCCAGCTCACATGTCCCTTATCTAAATCAACCTCGTCTACCCCAACAATCGTAATAACCGTCTGTTTGCCTGCTTGGGGCCCCTCTAGGGCGGAATAGGTGACAGTTGCCCCAAAGAAGACCTGGTCGGCGTCATTTTCACCGGATTTTCGGGCTAAATTGTCTACAACTACGGCAAATTCAAGGCGCTTATTGAGGAATCGAATTCGCCTATCTATCTCTCTGAGACGCTTTTTTCCATAGATATAGTCCCCATTTTCAGACCTGTCACCATTGCTGGCAGCCCAGTGCACAACCTTGACAACCTCCGGTCTATCAAGGTTTAAGAGCTTTAGGAGCTCGGTCTTGATGCGTTCGTGACCAGCGGGGGTGATGTAGTTCTTCTCTTCCATGGCATAATTATGGCTGTTGCGGCTGTAGCTCAGCTGGATAGAGTACTTGGCTACGAACCAAGGGGTCGTGGGTTCAATTCCTGCCAGCCGCACCAACTTATATGAGGGCCTAGTTGCAAAACTGGGCCCTTTTCATTTTTCAGCGTTTTATATAACTTAAACCTGTATCCCTTATAGTTGGGTTATGAGCATTTCTGACACCATTTCTGACGTTTCTGAGGCCCCAGTTGCTGTTTGGTCGCAAATAGAAGCCAATTCTGCGAAGGTGTCGCTCAGCGGGATTGTGAACGTCTATTCCTTGGGTGGAGTTTGGACCCAGATTCGCGATGCTCAAGATGCGTGGTTAAAGCAGGGCGACGTCAAAGCCAAAACACTCACTGTCGATTCTGCAACAGTGGGTTCCTTGGATGGTGCTGGCATTGCTTTTTTAATTGCTATTGAAGAGGCGCAGATAAATGCTGGCGCTAAGTATGAGTTATCAGGTTTAGATCCTCGCTATCAACCTCTTCTAAAAGAGTTTGATCCAATCAGTAATTTATTTCCAGTGCCAGCAGTAAAGCCTAAGAGAAGTTTTGTAGTTAGCACGGGAATGGCAGTTCAAAATTTAATAGATGACACAGTAGGTTTGATTACTTTTACGGGGCATCTTTTTTCTGATTTAGTGTGGTCGGTTCGAAATCCAAAGCAAGTCCGTTGGGGTGATTTTATTAATGCCGCAGTCGAAGCAGGTATTGCAGCACTCCCAATCGTTGGCTTGGTGGCCTTTTTGATCGGTGTGATTTTGTCATTCCAGGCTGCTATTGGTATGCAGCAGTTTGGTGCAGTCTCGTTTGTTGGTCCCTTGGCCGCTCTGGGGATTGTGCGAGAAATGGGCCCATTAATTACCGCTATTTTGTTAGCGGGTCGATCTTCGGCAGCCTTTGCTGCCGAGATTGGCACGATGACAGTCAATAGTGAGGTAGACGCTTTAGTTTCAGGTGGCTTAAGTCCTATTCGTTTTTTAGTAGTGCCACGCGTTTTAGCTGGCATCCTCGTGGCTCCAATTTTGACTTTGTTCGCTGATATCGTCAGTATTTTTTCTTCGATGTTGACGATGTTGATTTACGGTATTCCGTTTGTGAATTTTTATAACGGCATGCTTTCTGCTGTAGACGTAGAAGATATTCTTTCTGGCCTATTAAAAGCAACTCTGTTTGGTGTCGTTGTTTCAGCAATGGGCTGTTTGCGCGGTATGCAAACTGGCACTGGTGCAGCCGCTGTTGGTATCTCCGCAACTCGTGCAGTAGTTAGTAGTATTGTGATGATCGTCATTGTTGACGGTATTTTTGCCTTCATCTCCTATAAAACAGGCTTCTGATGGACGCGCCAATTACTCCGAATAATTCTCCTTACGCAATTGATGTCCAGAACCTTACGGTAGGTTATGGATCTAAGGTGCTTATGCAGAACTTGAATTTCACTGTTAATAATGGTGAAATTTTTGTGATTCTTGGCGGCTCAGGCTGCGGAAAATCCAGCCTTCTAAAAAACTTATTCGGCTTGTATCAACCCCTGGCTGGCAATGTCCTGATCGAGGGGCAAAATATCACCACTGCAATCGGTGCAGAGCGTCAAAAGATCATGACTAGTTTTGGTGTGATGTATCAGCAGGGCGCGTTATTTGGATCTATGAATCTCCTGGATAACGTCACCTTGTTTATGCAGGAATATACCCAGCTGACGCAGGCGCAAATGGATCTCTTAGCGCGCTGTAAGCTTGATTTGGTTGGTCTCTTGCCTTACGAGAGTTATATGCCTAGTGAAATCAGTGGCGGCATGCAAAAACGCGCAGCGATCGCAAGAGCGATGGCGCTTGATCCCAAAATTTTATTTTTGGATGAACCTTCAGCAGGCCTTGATCCAATTACATCAGCAGATCTCGATAGCACTATCCAAGACTTATCAAAAAACTTGGGCATTACCTTCGTAATCGTTTCTCATGAGTTGGCTAGTATTTACGCAATCGCCGACAAAGTCATCATGTTGGATAAGGAAGCTAAAGGCATCATCGCTGAGGGTGATCCAAAAGTGTTAAGAGATACCAGTATGGACCCTAGAGTGCATCAATTCTTTAATCGCATTATGAGCAAGGACGCAGCATGAGCAACAACTCAAATCCGAATTATTTCCGCCTAGGCGTATTTGTTCTAGCCGCAATTGGGGTGCTATTGGCGGTAATCTTGATCTTTGGTTCTGGTCAGATCTTTAAAAAATCGTTCTATGTTGAGACTTATATCAAACAGTCCGTCACGGGCTTGGACGCGGGTGCATCCGTGCGCTTTAGGGGCGTCAAGATTGGTCAAGTAACCATGATTGGACTCTCTGGCGACATGTATGAAAGAGATTTGCCTTTTCATGACCGTCGCCAATACGTTGTTGTCAGAATGCAGATTTTTGGCGATAAGGTGAATGAAGATCAGATCGGAGAGTTTGTAAAAAATCATTTACGGGCACGTGTTAAGTCGATGGGTATTACGGGGGTGAATTACATTGAGTTTGATTTTGTCCCCGACACATCGGATACGCTGGTACTCCCTTTTTCATGGAAGCCTGAGTATCCCGTGATTCCTTCTTTGCCAAATCAGGCAGATGAAATCATCTCTGGTATTCAAAAGCTGATTGGTGCACTCAATGAAATGAATATTGATGGCACCCAAAAGAAGCTCGATGCCTTATTGGGTAATTTAAATGTATTAATGGCTGGTGATGGTAAAGGCAATGAAGGCGTGATTGAATCTGTTAAACAGCTCAACGTGATCATGGCTCGCATTGCAAAAGTTACCGATAAAGATGAGCTCAGCATTTTGATGCGAGAGTTAGTTGGTACGATGGTTGCATTACGTCAAACTGTTACCAGCATTCAGGGTGATACTAGCGCAACGATTGAGAATCTGAAGCAGGCCAGCGAGAATCTCAACGAATTTAGTCGCATAGCAAGTCAATCACCATCAAGCTTAATTTGGGGTGAGCCGCCGGCCAAAATTACACCGCCGCTAAATGGTTCAAGCAGTTCTGGAGCACAAAAATGATTAAACGAATTCTCTTTTTTACGGCAATCTTGGGTATGGTTTCTTGTTCCCTTCCAACACGAGCGCCAGTGGCCCCCACAAGTTGGATGATTGCGCCTGAACGAACTGCTGCACCACTCAAAACCCGGTCTGACCTTTGGTTAAAGATTGGGGCAGTCTCGGTAGCGCCACCATTTGATGCAAAGTCTTTGATTTATCGCTTGGGCGATCAACGTTATGAAAAAGATTTCTATAACGTGTATACCGTCATTCCTTCGGAAATGATCTCAAATGCAGAGCGCAAGTGGTTTAACCAGGCGAATATTTTTGCGGCAACCGTTGGTCAAAGCAACAGTTTTTTTCCTTATTACACGTTGCAGTTATCGGTAAATGAGTTTTATGGTGATTACCGCGTTAAACCTGAGGCAGTGGTGAGTGTTGAATTTTTCTTAACTGTAACCAATTCGGGCAAGACCAATCCCTTGATTGGTGCAAATCGTTATACAAAACGAGTAGCTCTTAAAGACAATACTCCAGAGGCGCTTGTATTAGGTCAGCAGCAAGCCTTAGCAGAAATCTTTCAAGAGTATGAAGTGCAGCTTTCTAAATATGCAGCCAATTTACCCAAACCTATAGGTCAGTAAGTTTATGAAATTCACTAAATTAAATCTTATTAAATTCATTAGCGCGACTGCTCTTTTGGCAGCGGGCTCTGTTGTTGTCGCTCAGGTGCAAAATTTCCCCGTCAAGCCAATTCGTTTGGTGGTTCCATTTGCGCCAGGTGGCAGTACTGACATTATCGCTCGTGCGGTAGGCGATGCTCTTGGCCGTCAATTGGGCCAGCCGGTCATTGTTGAAAACAAGGCCGGCGGCGGGGGCTCTATTGGTGCATTAGAGGTTATGCGCGCACCTAAAGATGGTTACACCATCGGAATGGCAACCGTTTCTACGACAGCTGCTAACCCGGCTATCAATCCAAAGATTGGCTACGACCCAATTACTGATTTCACGGCTATTAGCAATATTGCGGCAACACCAAACATTATTGCCGTGAATCCATCCTTTCCGGCAAAAGACTTTAAAACCTTTATGGAAGTACTAAAGGTAAATCCTGGTAAGTACTCCTACTCAAGTTCTGGCACAGGCGGCATTGGTCATCTGCAAACGGAATTATTTAAAAGCTTGACTGGTGTGTTTATCGTGCACATTCCTTATCGTGGTGCTGGCCCGGCATTGGCTGACACGGTTGGCGGACAAGTTTCGATGATTTTTGATAATTTACCTTCATCATTGCCGTTTATTAAAGATGGCAAGCTAGTCCCGATTGTGGTTGCTGCTCCTAAGCGTTTGGCTCAACTGCCTAATGTCCCAACTTTTGCTGAAGTTGGTTTGGCACCAGTCAATCGCATGGCGTACTACGGCTTGTTAGGCCCCGCTGGCATTCCAAAAGAAGTGGTAGATAAATACAATGCAGCGCTACAAAAAGTAGTTGCCGACCCGGCTGTGAAAAAGCGCATTGAAGACACGGGGTCCATCATTAATGTGAATGGATCTGAAGCCTTTGCGAAAGAAATTAAGGCTGAGTACACTGTTTATAAAGAAGTGGTTGCTAAACAAAAATTGCAGTTAGATTAAATATAAAAATTAGCTTTTGGAGACAAAATGGATTTAGGAATTCAGGGTAAGGTTGCCTTAGTAATGGCTTCTAGTCGTGGCTTAGGACAGGCCATGGCTGTATCCTTAGCACGCGAGGGCGTCAAAGTCGCTGTTACCGGTCGCAATGCGGCTGGCTTGCAGGAGTCTGTCAAGTTAATTGAGGCGGCTGGAGGAAAGGCTTTAGCCCTGAATTGGGATTTATCAGACCCGTCAGTGATTGACGGCTTAATCTCAAAAGTTGAAAAAGAGCTAGGTCCAATTGATATCTTGATTAATAACACCGGCGGTCCACCACCAACTCCTGCGGCTGGTCAAGACCCGGCGCTTTGGCAAAAAAGCTTTAACGATATGGTGCTATCACTTATCGCCATTACGGATCGTGTTTTGCCAGGCATGCGCCAGCGTAAATGGGGTCGCATTATTACCAGCACGACTTCAGGTGCTATTGCTCCCATTAAAAACTTAGCTATTTCTAATACTTTGCGCGCAGCATTGCTGGCTTGGTCAAAAACCTTGGCATCAGAGGTTGCTGCCGATGGCATTACTGTCAATATCATCATGCCGGGCAGGGTGGCAACAGATCGCTTGCGTCAGCTTGATGAGGCCCGCGCCAATCGCGAAGGCAAAAGCTATGAAGATGTAGTCAAGCTAAGTTTGGGTCAAATTCCGATGGGGCGATATGGAGATCCAAAAGAATATGGCGATACAGCTGCATTCTTAGCCAGTCAAAATGCCTCCTTCATTACTGGTACCGTCATGCGTGTTGATGGCGGTCAAATTCAGGCAATTTGAGTCAATTGATCTTTCGCTTCTTTAGTGGTCTGAAGCGCGATTTTCGCTCTACTGAGTTAGCTTGGCTTTTTATTGCGCTAACACTTTCTGTTACTGCGCTTTCCAGCGTGAGTTTCTTGGCAGACCGAATGCAAAGGGCGTTTGCATTCGATGCTAGGCAACTCTTAGCATCAGACTTGCTGATTGTTTCTGACCAGCCGTTACCAAGCTCATTTCTAAATGAAGCGCAAAGCAAAGAATTAAAAATAGCGCAGACGGTAGTATTCCCAAGTATGGCTACCACTGGTTCTAACAGTAAGCTTGCATCACTTAAAGCGGTAAGCCCTCAATATCCTTTGCGCGGTACATTGCGCGTTCAGACAGGCTCCGAAGGTAAGACTTTAAGTAGTGGGCCTGAGAAGGGTTCCGTTTGGGTTGATCCGGCGATGTTAGCAAGCTTGTCTGCCAAAGAGGGTGACTCCATACGGCTGGGTGATAAGACCTTTGTAATTGCTGGCGTTCTTGAGCGCGAACTTGATCGTGGCACAGGTTTTATGAACTTCGCACCTCGAGTCATGATGTCCTTGGATGATTTAAGTTCAACAGGATTAATTGGGTTAGGTAGTCGAGTAACTTATCGTTTGTTACTTTCGGGTTCAGACCAGCAAATTTCTGCCTACGGCGCATGGGCAAATCAATATATTGAAAAGGAGGGTCTCAAAGGTGTTCGCATTGAAACACTTGAGAATGCTCAACCCATGATGCGCAAAACGCTTGAGCGCGCAGATCGATTCCTGTCTTTGATTGCGTTGTTGACGGCCATGGTAGCCGCTGTTGCAATTGCTTTATCTGCACATCGTTACACGCGTAAACAGGCGGATGCTTGTGCAGTTCTAAAGTGCTTGGGAGCAAAATCAAAAGCAATTCTGATTCGGCAGGGTCAAACGCTTTTAATGCTTGGTTTGATTGCAGCCTTTTTGGGGTCTCTATTGGGCTATCTTGGTCAAAATGTCTTAACGCTGTTATTGGGTAATCTTGTAATGTCGGATCTGCCACAGGTATCCATATGGCCAGTGCTCTGGAGTGTTTTAGTTGCCTGGAGCTTGTTGTTTGGCTTTGCGGGCCCAGCTATTTTCAGATTAGTGAAGGTTTCACCAATTCGTTTGATCCGCAAAGAATTTGATGGTGTAGATGTCTCAACATTTTGGACTGTTGCTTGTGGTTTGGTTACCGCGCTTGGTTTAATCATGATTGCTGCGCGTGATTGGAAATTAGCTTTATGGACTGGCCTCAGTTTTGTTGCTGCAATTGCTATCTTTGCTTTTGTCTCTTGGGGATTTTTACGGCTAGTTTGTTCTTTGCCAACCAGGCGATTCGCCCTTGGTTTTGTTATCCTTTCGCAAGGTCGAAGAACGGGTCTTGCCATCGTCCAAATTACAGCCTTAGGTATAGCGCTCATGGCTTTACTGTTGGTTCTTTTGTTGCGTGCGGACTTTTTGAGTGCTTGGCAAGGCAATATACCTAGCGATGCACCTAATCGCTTCATGATCAATGTTCAAGAGGATCAAAAGCAGGGGCTTACGCAGTCTTTGCAAAATGCAGGCGTGTCTGCGCCGCAGTTTTATCCAATGATTAGAGGTCGATTAACCGAAATTAACGGCAAAGATATAACACCAAATAGTTATGCTGAAGAAAATGCCCGGCGCCTTGTAGATCGTGAATTTAATTTATCGTATTCAGAGCAATTACCATTAGGCAATCAACTGTTGGGAGGTAAGTGGATCGAGGGCGATGCGCCGCAGATCTCCATGGAAACAGGTATAGCCAAAACCTTGAAGCTGAAAATAGGCGACCAACTGACTTTTGAGGTGGCAGGTGAAAAAATTATCGCTCCAATCACCTCATTGCGCAAATTAGATTGGGGTTCAATGCGAGTGAACTTCTTTGTGATCATGCCTGCAGCTCAATTGCAGTCACTGCCGCAGTCATGGATTACTTCTTACTATCAATCGCCAAAACAGGAATCCTTAGATTTTCACCTGAGTCAAACTTATCCCAACTTAACGATTGTGGATGTATCAGCCTCCTTGCAACAAATTCAAGAGGTGTTGAATAAGCTTTCATCGGTCTTGGGCTTGCTACTAGCATTTACTATCGTTGCTGCTATTTTGGTTTTAATGTCGGCTATAGCTGCCACGCAGGATGAGCGTTATAAAAACGCAGCCCTTTTAAAGGCATTGGGGGCCTCTCGCATTACATTGTCGAATATTGCCAACATCGAGTTGTTAATGATTGGGCTGGTATCGGGAGTATTGGCCGGTCTTGCTTCTGGGATTGCCGCCTGGGCTTTGGGTCGCTACGTAATGGAAATTCAATTTAATGCGTTTGGTGAGGCGCTATTCATGGGCGTTACCTTTGGCGTTGTTGCTTGTCTGGCTTCAGGATATCGCTTCCAAAAGAGGATTCAGAAGGCTACCGCAATTGAATGTCTACGTGAGGCGTAAGACGTAGTTATCACTTCAGTGTCACGAGATTTTTAGGCAGCTCGACTAAGCGGGTTCCTGCAAAGCGATCGGGCAGACTTTGGCGATATAGATGGTTACGGCGGTCTAAGTAAGTAGTCAATGGCCAAATAAATAACGCTACCGCAAAGAGCATCTCAATGATTTGCCATTTCTCTAAATGAAAAGCCCATTGCAATAAGACGCATGGAATAAGCCATAGAGAGCCATAGACATAGCGCCAAAAAGCTTGTCGTTTAGTGAGGGTGTGCCCACCTGCGCCGATGATACGAACACGCCATGTTTGCATGGCAAGCGTCTGGCCAGACTTGGTCCAATACCACACAAAATAAATACCTAAGACGGCATATAGATACAAAAAGGTAAGCCAACTTGGCAATGAAATGCCGAAGAGAATTCCTAAGCCAAGATTTGGAACCAAAAACGTAAATGCTATTACCCCCAGCAATACAAGTTGCTCATAGAGGCAGCATGAAACGCGACGCCAAAATTGAGGGGAGGGTAATGCGTTTAGTTCAGCAGGCGTCATAGACTGCTTAATTATTTGGTGAATTGCTTGATGAGCTAGCGGGTGAGCTGCTCTCTGCGGCAGATCCTGAGCCCTCTGAAGGCGCTGGTGCGCTTGGAGCTATAACAGCGGGCGGTAGAGCTGCTTTTGGAGATATTGGGTGCTGTTGCAATGTTGGTGCATTAGCAGCAGTTGGCTTTTTCTTTGCTTCAGATTCCGCTAGCTTCTTTTTTTGCTCATCACTGAGTTTTTGGTAAGCAGTCCAGGCCTCAGCTTTTTTCTCCGCAGGGAATTTGAGGCTAGCGAGATAGTTTTCACGTGCTAGGCGACGCTCTTTTTGAGAGAGGTTCGACCAGCTGGTCATACGAGATTGAAGGCGCTCTTGATCCTGAACGCTCATCTTTGGATAAATATTGGCGACTTGAATCCATTTCTTGCGGCTATCGGGCAACATGTAATCCCAATCGCTTTCAAGTGGTGCAAGTATTTTTTGTTGAGCTGGCTTTAAGCCTTCCCATGTCCCATCAGGTTTTTTCTCGGGAATGTTTGCTACCTTACCGTTTGATGTGCTTGGTGGTAACTGTGCAATTGCCGGACTAACGATCAGCGCGCACATTAAAGCGCAAATCGCTAGTCCACAAGTCTTTTGCGTTCTAGTTTTTAATGACATCGAATGAGTCGGAATTATTTGCTTTGAATCGTGTCTGATGGGCTATCTGACTCAGATAGAGGGCCATTTTTAAGAAAGGCCATAAATCCGCTATCAGCATAAGCATCTGGTGGTACGTCATCAGACAATAGCGCCGCATCTACTTCAGCAATGTCATTGATGCGTGAATCATCTTGCCACTGGGCAATACCAATCAAGCCAAATACCAAGACCACAAGCGGAGCAATCCAGCCCAAGGTATCCCAAGTGCTGTTTGATCTAGATGTCCAGTTGCGGCCAGATCCAGCCAAAACTTGCTTTTGAATGCGAACTTTTTCAGGTTTTTTGACGGATAGCGCCTTCATACGAGCTGCGTATAGGCGATCTTTAATGTTCTGAGGAATGGTGTGAGCACCTTGACGGAGCAGGGCAGCGCTAGCCTGACCAAATTGGTCTGCTTGGGTCTGGGTTAGTTGGTCATCTAAGTGTTTCACAGCGTAATTCCTTTTAATTTCAATGCTTTAGCTAATGTTTGGGTGGCTCTAGAACAGTGGGTTTTGACGCTACCTTCGCTACAACTCATTGCTAGTGCCGTCTCAGTAATGCTTAGCTCATCCCAATAACGCATCAGGAAGGCTTCTCGTTGACGTACAGGCAATTTAGATATTTCTGACTCCAAAGCCTGTAAAAGCTGACTTTTTTCAAGCTTTTGAGCCCCATCTTGGTGAATTTCACTGTCATCAGGGGCAGAAAGGGATTCTAAGGGGTCAAAATCATCGCTTTCATCAGCCTTTTTACCCATATTGGAAAAAAGGGTGACCCAGGTATTTCTGACTTTTTGCCTTCTAAAACAGTCATGAATTCGATTTTGCAAAATTCTGGTGAAAACTAGGGGCAACTCTGCTGCCGGCCTATCACCATATTTTTCAGCCAGTTTGATCATGGCATCCTGCACAATATCCAATGCTGCGTCGTCGTCACGCACAGCGTATACCGCCTGCTTAAAGGCGCGCTGCTCAACACTGCTGAGAAAGTCAGATAGTTCTTGGGCTGATGCCATGAAATGGATTAGACCTGAATCTGTAAGAATTCAGCCATTTTAGGGGATTGCTATAGAATATAGGGCTTACTACCTAGAATCTCATTCAAGAAGTGGTTTTTTCCGGTAGCAGCGCCGTTCGAACTCAGGCCATAAGCAAGAGACAGAACAGACCAATCAATTTTTTGCCGAAAATTGCAAAGGACGAAAGAAGATGAATACAAGCAGCGCCGAATTTTTAGCTAGCAAAGCTAACAAAGACTCAACAAATACAAACAATGATGCAGTGCCTCCAGAAATGATTGGCGCAGAGATGCTCGTTCATGCATTGCACAAAGAGGGTGTTGAATTCGTTTGGGGTTACCCAGGCGGCTCCGTTCTCTTTATCTATGACGAAATTTTTAAGCAGGACAAGTTTGAACATATTCTTGTTCGTCATGAGCAGGCAGCTGTTCATGCGGCTGATGGCTATGCTCGTGCAACCGGTAAGGTTGGGGTAGCACTAGTTACCTCAGGCCCTGGTGTTACCAACGCGGTTACTGGTATTGCAACCGCATACACTGATTCGATCCCCATGGTGATCATCAGCGGTAACGTTCCGACTCATGCTATCGGTGAAGATGCTTTCCAAGAGGCTGACACTGTTGGTATTACGCGCCCAGTTGTGAAGCACAACTTCCTTGTGAAAGACGTTAAAGATCTTCCGCTAGTTTTGAAGAAGGCCTTTCATATCGCGCAAACTGGTCGTCCAGGTCCTGTATTGATCGATATTCCTAAAGATGTGTCAGCTGCAAAAGGCCCGTTCGTTTATCCAGAAACACTGGAGATGCGCTCTTACAACCCTGTTATTAAGGGTCATAGCGGCCAGATTCGTAAAGCGGTTGCTTTATTACAAGAAGCTGAGCGTCCATATATCTACACCGGTGGTGGCGTGATTCTGTCAGACGCTGCTCCTGAGTTAAAAGAGTTCGCCGATCTTTTGGGTTATCCAGTTACCAATACCTTGATGGGCTTGGGTGGATTTCCTGGAACAAGTCCACAATTTGTGGGCATGCTCGGCATGCATGGAACGTACGAAGCCAATATGGCTATGCAGCACAGTGATGTGTTGATTGCGATTGGCGCGCGTTTTGATGATCGCGTGATCGGTAACACTGCACACTTTGCAAGTCACCCAAGAAAAATCATTCACATTGATATCGATCCTTCTGTGATCTCTAAGCGCGTGAAGGTAGATGTTCCTATCGTTGGCAACCTCAAAGAAGTTTTGGTTGAGATGACTGCTCAAATCAAGGCAGCTGGCCCACGTAAGAATGGCGATAAGGTTGCCGCCTGGTGGGATCAGATTAATGAGTGGCGAAAAAAAGATTGCTTGAAGTACGACGAAGCTTCTCAAATTGTGAAGCCACAGTACGTTGTGCAGAAATTGTGGGAACTCACGGGTGGTGATGCATTTATTTGCTCCGACGTAGGTCAGCATCAAATGTGGGCTGCTCAGTTCTATAAGTTTGATAAGCCACGTCGTTGGATTAATTCTGGTGGTCTTGGCACCATGGGTGTTGGCTTGCCATACGCCATGGGCATCAAAAAAGCATTCCCTGAAAAAGATGTGTTCACCATTACTGGTGAGGGCTCCATTCAGATGTGCATTCAAGAGTTATCGACTTGTAAGCAGTACGACACTCCTGTGAAGATTGTGTCCTTGAATAACCGTTACCTAGGTATGGTTCGCCAGTGGCAAGAGCTCACATATAACAAGCGCTATTCGAGCTCATATATGGACTCCTTGCCTGACTTTGTGAAGTTGGCTGAAGCCTATGGTCACGTTGGTATGCGTATTGAAAAGAAATCCGATGTTGAGGGCGCACTTAAAGAAGCGATTCGCTTAAAGGATCGCACTGTATTCATGGACTTCCAGACTGACCCAGAAGAAAACGTTTGGCCTATGGTTCAAGCGGGTAAGGGTATTACTGAAATGCTTTTGGGTAGTGAGGATCTCTAATGCGTCATATTATTTCTGTACTGATTGAGAACGAGCCTGGTGCCTTATCGCGCGTAGTAGGTCTTTTTTCTGCTCGTGGTTACAACATTGATACATTAAGTGTTGCACCGACCGAAGATCCGTCCTTATCTCGCATGACAATTGTTACCTTTGGTTCCGATGATGTCATTGAGCAAATCACTAAACACTTAAACCGTTTGGTTGAAGTCGTTAAGGTATTTGATTTGAGTGAAGGTCCTCATATTGAGCGCGAGCTCATGATGATCAAAGTTCGTGCTGTAGGAAAAGAGCGTGAAGAGCTCAAACGCACTACCGATATCTTCCGCGGTCGCATCATTGATGTGACTGACAAGAGTTACACCATCGAGTTGACTGGCGATGGTGCCAAGCTGGATGCCTTTATTGATTCGATCGATCGCGCATCGATTTTGGAAACTGTCCGCTCGGGTGGTTCTGGAATTGGTCGCGGAGAGCGCATCCTCAAGGTTTAATTTTTTTAACTAATTACTGCATTAATTACATTTTCAATACAAGGAAAGAGCATGAAAGTTTTTTACGATAAAGACGCTGATTTGTCCCTCATTAAGGGCAAGAAAGTCACCATCATTGGTTATGGTTCACAAGGTCACGCGCACGCATTGAACCTCAAAGATTCTGGCGTTAACGTTACTGTTGGTTTGCGTAAAGATGGCGCTTCCTGGAGCAAGGCGGCGAATGCTGGCTTGACAGTAAAAGAAGTTGCCGAAGCTGTTAAAGATGCAGACGTAGTAATGATGCTCTTGCCTGATGAGCAAATCGCTGATGTTTACAACAAAGAAGTTCACGGCAATATCAAGCAGGGCGCAGCTCTTGCTTTTGCTCACGGCTTTAACGTTCACTACGGTCAAGTTCAGCCACGTGCTGATTTGGACGTGATCATGATCGCTCCTAAGGCTCCTGGCCACACAGTACGCGGTACTTACGCACAAGGTGGCGGCGTACCTCATTTGATCGCTGTGTACCAAGACAAGTCTGGTTCCGCACGTGATGTTGCTTTGTCATACGCAACTGCAAACGGTGGTGGTCGTGCTGGCATCATCGAAACAAACTTCCGTGAAGAAACTGAAACTGACTTATTTGGTGAGCAGGCTGTTCTATGTGGTGGCGCAGTTGAGTTGATCAAAGCTGGTTTTGAAACTTTGGTTGAGGCTGGTTACGCTCCTGAGATGGCTTACTTCGAGTGCTTACATGAGCTCAAGTTAATCGTTGATTTGATCTACGAAGGTGGTATCGCCAACATGAACTACTCAATTTCTAACAATGCTGAGTATGGTGAGTATGTAACTGGCCCACGCGTAGTTACTGAAGATACTAAGAATGCAATGCGTCAGTGCTTGAAAGATATTCAAACTGGCGAATACGCTAAGAGCTTCATCCTGGAAAACAAAGCGGGTGCACCTACTTTGATTTCTCGTCGTCGTTTGAATGCAGAACATGACATCGAAGTAGTGGGCGCTAAATTACGCGCTATGATGCCTTGGATTGCTAAGAACAAGTTGGTTGACCAGACTAAAAACTAAGCAACCAACCAATTGAAGTAAATAAAAAGGCTCAGAACAAAGATGATGTATCCACACCCCATTATTGCGAAAGAAGGTTGGCCGTATTTAGCGTTAGTGGGGGCAGTGACCTTACTTGTCCACTATCTCGGTGGCATTGCTTGGTCTTGGCCGCTTTGGATCATCTTTATCTTTGTTCTGCAGTTCTTCCGCGATCCGCAACGCATTCCTGCGATGGGTCGTGATTTAGTTTTATCTCCGGCTGATGGTCGTATTGTGGTCGTTGAGAAAACCAATGATCCTTATGCTGGTCGTGAAGCGCTCAAAATTAGTGTATTCATGAATGTATTTAATGTTCACTCTAACCGTAGCGCAGTCAATGGCTTGGTGAAAGAGATCCAGTATTTCCCTGGTAAGTTTGTAAACGCAGATTTAGATAAAGCATCAACAGAGAATGAGCGTAATGCCGTTGTGATTGATGCCAATGGACAAATCGTGACTTTGGTTCAGGTTGCTGGTTTGATAGCCCGCCGCATTCTTTGCTATATCCATGTTGGTGACCGCCTCAAGGCGGGCGAGCGTTATGGATTTATTCGCTTTGGTTCGCGCGTAGATGTGTATTTACCACTAAGCGCCGAACCATTGGTGAGTGTTGGTGATAAAGTATTTGCAACAAATACAGCTTTGGCCCGTTTGCCAAGCTTAGATTGATTCGAAATATTATTCACTAGGATATTTTTTGACAACATTTCGCCGTCGTGGTCGCATAGACCGGAGTCGTCTCTCCAATAGAAATACTGCTACTTCTGATCAACAGTGGGCAGAGGAGTTGGGCGATGAGATTGATTACGAAGTAGAGGAGTTGCATCCTCAAAAGCCTCGCTTACGCAGCAAGGGCATTTATCTTCTACCAAACGCATTTACTACCGCCGCTTTGTTTTGCGGTTTCTTCGCCATTGTTAATGCGATGAACCATCAGTTTGAAATGGCTGCTATTGCTATCTTTGCATCCCTAGTCTTGGATGGAATGGATGGTCGTGTAGCGCGCATGACTAACACTCAGAGCGCGTTTGGCGAGCAGTACGATTCACTAGCCGATATGGTCTCCTTTGGCGTTGCACCTGCATTAGTCGCTTACGAATGGGCCTTAAAAGATTTGGGTAAATGGGGTTGGTTGGCTGCATTTACTTACTGTGCTGGCGCAGCTTTGCGCTTAGCCCGCTTTAATGTGAATACAGGCGTAGTGGATAAGAAATTTTTCCAAGGCTTACCAAGTCCAGCAGCTGGTGCCTTAATGGCTGGCTTCATTTGGTTGGCTGATGACAACAAGATTCCGGTACGAGATACGGCGATTCCCTGGGTAACCTTCTTTATCGCTGTTTATGCCGGCCTCACTATGGTTTCTAATGCCCGTTTTTATAGTGGCAAGGCCCTAGATGTTCGCTACCGTGTACCTTTTGGTGTGATGGTTTTGATGATCCTCACTTTTGTTTTGATCTCATCGAATCCGCCGTTGACTCTATTTGGCTTGTTTGTGGTCTATTCCATATCCGGCTACGTCATTTGGGCCTGGGAACGACTCAGTGGAAAGCGTTTTAGCTAATTCCATAATTTTGGGGTATAGTAATTCTATGACTATGAATTTCCCACTTTTATCTAGCCTTCTTCTGCTAGCACTAAGCCTAAAGCTTGGGGCGGGTAAGGCCTGAGTTAATGAGATAAAAGAAATTCATTAGCCACCACATACCAGCCCCAGCAAATTGCTGGGGTTTTTGTTTTATAAGATTGAATTAATGAGTTCAGCAGTATTTAAAACCGGAGAGTAGTAATGAGCGACAAAGTAATCATTTTTGATACCACCTTACGTGATGGCGAGCAGTCACCAGGCGCTTCAATGACTAAAGACGAAAAAGTGCGGATTGCCCGTCAATTAGAGCGCCTCAAAGTTGATGTAATCGAGGCAGGTTTTGCTGCTAGCTCTGAAGGTGACTTCCAGGCTATTTCTGCTGTAGCAGCTGCCGTCAAAGATTCGATTGTTTGCTCACTCGCTAGAGCCAATGACAAGGACATTACCCGTGCTGCTGATGCCTTGCAAGCAGCTAATGCTAAGCGCATTCATGCATTCTTGGCAACGAGCCCATTGCACATGGCTGTGAAGTTGCGCATGTCCCCAGAGGAGGTTTTGGAGCAAGCTAAGCGTTCCATTCGTTTTGCGCGTAACTTGGCTGCTGATATTGAGTTCTCAGCAGAAGATGGTTATCGCTCAGAGATGGACTTCTTATGCAGAGTCGTTGAGGCCGTAATTAATGAAGGTGCATCCACCATTAATATTCCAGATACGGTTGGTTACGCAACCCCTGAGTTGTATGGTGAGTTTATTAAGACCTTGCGCACACGAGTGCCAAACTCAGATAAAGCAGTGTGGTCAGTGCATTGCCATAATGACTTGGGTATGGCTGTTGCGAACTCTTTGGCTGGCGTAAAGATCGGCGGAGCTCGTCAAATCGAGTGCACGATTAACGGATTGGGCGAACGCGCAGGCAATACTGCATTAGAAGAAATTGTGATGTCATTGCGTACCCGCAAGGATTACTTTGATATGGTTTGCGGTATTGATGCTACCCAAATCGTGCCAGCATCAAAGTTGGTTTCTCAAATTACGGGTTTTGTAGTTCAACCTAACAAAGCAGTGGTTGGGGCTAATGCCTTTGCACACACATCAGGGATTCATCAGGACGGTATTTTGAAAAACCGTGACACCTATGAAATCATGCGCGCAGAAGATGTGGGTTGGTCAGCAAACAAGATCGTTTTGGGCAAGTTATCAGGTCGCAATGCCTTCAAGCAACGCTTGCAAGAATTGGGAATTGCGGTTGAGGCTGAGGCTGATTTGAATGAAGCGTTTACTCGTTTTAAGGCTTTGGCAGATCAGAAGTCTGAGATTTTTGATGAAGATATTATTGCCATCATGTCCGATTCAGCTGCAGCAGAAGAGGGCGAGCATTACAAATTTATCTCCTTAAGCCAGCATTCTGAAACTGGTGAGCGACCTAAGTCACGTGTGACTTTCCGTATGGGTGACAAAGAGATTAGTTCAGAAGCAGAAGGTAACGGTCCAGTTGATGCTAGCTTGAATGCTATTGAAGGCATTGCTAAGAGTGGAGCAGAACAGTTGCTTTATTCGGTTAATGCGATTACTTCAGGAACGCAATCGCAAGGCGAAGTGACCGTGCGTTTAGCAAAAGGTGGCCGTATTGTGAATGGTGTGGGTACTGATCCGGACATCATTGCAGCCTCTGCGAAGGCCTACTTGTCAGCCTTGAACAAGTTACATGACCCGAGTCAGGCCAAGCTCAATGCGCAGATGACGCCTTAAGCGTCATCACGTCTATTTATTTAAGTCAGTATTTTTATAGTACTTGGTGCCTTTGCCGGTGATTTCAGCGGCAAGGCCTGAGTCCGTCAGTTGGTACATCAAGACCCCTGGAGCAACAACTGTTGCATCTTGATAGGCGTCACCATCTTTTTCATACTTCGCTGCTGCAGTAACTTGCCCACCAAAAGTCCAGCCTGAATTCACAAAATCATTCATTGCTGCATCAGTTTGAAAAACAAATATGTTCTGAAAGGATTTAATTCCAATTCCTAGACCGGCTTGAACCTCGGCCATATTCATATACACAGGCTTTTTATCTTTACCCAATACAACGCCGCTACCCGTACCACCGCCGGCTATCAATATCTTCATACCAAAATTGCTAAAAGTCGCATAGCCAGCAGATTTTTCGATCAAATCTTTTGCTTTAGGCTGTGCTGCATAAAGTTGCTTCAGTATGACTTGGTTTTTAACCAAAATATCTTGGCGTTGCTGGGCAACCGTCTTGTCTGCGGCAAAAGGGTTTGAAAATTGGGCAAAAACAGGGGTGTTTAGGCCAAAAGCTAAGAAAAAAAGGGTGCTGATAGCTTGATAAAAGGAAGGCATATTTGTAAGTTGTTGATTTATATATATTATTTTCAGTTAAACAAGGTATTCACTACTAGAGAATACCAATACTTGAAAGCCAATTCCCTCTTTTGGGGTGCTGTCTGATACAATTCGATGGCTTTGATTTTTAAAGCTTTTTTGTTTTATTTTGTTAAACACGCACGACACTTAATGGGTGAAAGCTCAGGTGTTCGCAAGTTAGGAGTATTAAAAATGGCAGTTGCTGATATTAAAACGGCGGAAATCGTCAAAGAAAACGCGCGCAGCGCAAACGATACGGGTAGTCCTGAAGTTCAAGTTTCATTGCTCACAGCCCGCATCAATGAATTAACCCCCCATTTCAAGGCTAACGCTAAGGATCATCACAGCCGTCGTGGTTTGTTGAAGATGGTTTCACGTCGCCGTCGCCTCTTGGATTACCTCAAAGGCAAAGATTTGGATCGCTATCGCGCATTGATTGAGAAATTAGGTCTCCGTAAGTAATTCTTATCGGTATGCAATGCCATCTTTCTTAAGGTTGTTTCCTAGCAGGATCAGTCTTAAGCAGATGGCATGTTTTTTGGGCGCTTTAGATCATTTGTGTAGGGGATTGTGTCATTCCAATGAGTTTCTGGGTTGTATGCAGAGCCTCCCTGGAATGGCATCCCTTGTGATCCGAAATCGCTCCAGTGTTGTCGTGACACTGCTTTATCCCACGACAAGCGCAATGCTCATGTGAGTCTTGCGTGAACAATTTGGAGAAGATCAGAATGACAATGTTTAAAAAAGCAGTAAAAAGTTTTCAATGGGGCAATCATCAAGTAACAATGGAAACTGGCGAGATTGCTCGTCAAGCTGGTGGTGCCGTTATCGTTAACGTAGATGACACAGTAGTAATGGGTACGGTTGTTGCTTCTAAGTCTGCAAAGCCAGGACAATCATTTTTCCCATTGACTGTTGATTACTTAGAAAAAACTTACGCAGCAGGCAAGATCCCTGGTGGCTTCTTCCGCCGCGAAGGTCGTCCATCTGAAGGCGAGACATTGATCTCCCGTTTGATTGACCGCCCATTGCGTCCTTTATTCCCAGAAGGTTTCTTGAACGAAGTTCAGGTTGTGGTGCACGTGTTGTCAATCAACCCAGATGTACCTGCTGATATTCCTGCTTTGATCGCTGCATCTGCAGCCTTAGCTGTTTCAGGTATCCCATTTGCCGGCCCAGTTGGAGCAGCACGCGTTGGTTATGCAAATGGCCAATACCTCTTGAATCCAACACGTACAGAACAAGCTACTAGCGAACTCGATTTGATCGTTGCTGGTACACAAGCAGCTGTATTGATGGTTGAGTCTGAAGCAAATCAATTATCTGAAGAAGTCATGTTGGGCGCAGTTGTATATGGTCATGACCAAATGCAAACAGCGATCAACGCTATTAATGATTTAGTTCGTGAAGCTGGCAAACCTGAGTGGGATTGGACTGCTGCTCCTAAGGACGAACCATTCATCGCTAAGGTAACTGCATTGGCTGAAGCACCATTGCGTGAGGCTTATCAGATTCGTCAAAAGGGCGCACGTTCCGACAAGCTCAAAGAAATTTCTAAAGAAGTATTGGCTAAGTTATCCGAAGAGGGTGATGTTGATGCTGTTGCTGTGAGCGATATCATGTTTGAAATCGAAGCGAAGATTGTTCGTAGCCAGATTTTGAATGGTGAGCCACGTATTGATGGTCGTGATACTCGTACTGTTCGCCCAATCGAAATTCGTAACGGCGTATTGCCACGCACACACGGTTCAGCATTGTTTACTCGTGGTGAAACTCAAGCGTTGGTTGTTGCAACATTGGGTACTGCACGTGATGAGCAAATTATTGATGCGCTCGAAGGTGAATACCGCGATCGTTTCATGTTCCACTACAACATGCCTCCGTTTGCCACTGGTGAAACAGGTCGTGTAGGTAGCCCTAAGCGTCGTGAAATTGGTCACGGTCGTTTGGCTAAGCGTGCATTGATTCCAGTATTGCCAAGTGCAGAAGATTTTGCATACAGCATTCGTGTGGTTTCAGAGATTACTGAGTCCAATGGTTCTTCTTCAATGGCTTCTGTTTGTGGTGGCTGTTTAGCAATGATGGATGCTGGTGTTCCAGTTAAAGCACACGTTGCTGGCGTAGCAATGGGCTTGATCCTTGATGGCAATCGTTTTGCTGTGTTGACAGACATCTTGGGTGACGAAGATCACTTAGGCGATATGGACTTTAAAGTGGCTGGTACAGCGAATGGTATTACTGCATTGCAGATGGACATCAAAGTACAAGGTATTACTAAAGAAATTATGCAAGTAGCATTAGCGCAAGCTAAAGAAGGCCGCTTGCACATCTTGAGCAAGATGCAAGAAGCGATGGGTTCAGTTCGTACAGAATTGTCAGCACACGCTCCACGCATGGTTTCTTTCAAGATTCATCCAGACAAGATTCGTGAAGTAATCGGTAAAGGCGGCGCAACAATTCAAGCGTTGACTAAAGAAACAGGTTGCAGCATCGATATTAAAGATGACGGCACTGTAACCATTGCTTCTACATCTGCTGAAGGCATGGCAGAAGCAAAAGCACGTATCGAAGGCATTACTGCTGAAGCTGAAGTAGGCAAGATCTACGAAGGTCCAGTTGTGAAGTTGCTCGAATTCGGTGCTTTGGTAAACATTCTTCCAGGTAAGGATGGTCTCTTGCATATCTCTGAAATTTCCAATGAGCGTGTAAAAGAAGTTAAAGACTATTTGGCAGAAGGCCAAGTAGTTCGCGTGAAATTGTTAGCTGCTGATGAGCGCGGTCGTTTACGTTTGTCACTAAAAGCTGCGATGGCTGATGAGGGTGGCACGATTGCTCCTTTAGCTGGTGCTGCTGAGGTGGCTGCAGAGGCTGCTCCAGCGACTGGCGAATCCGCTTAATTACTTTAGCTAGCAGGAGTATTCATGCGTGTAGTTGAAATCAAAGAATTTGGCGCACCAGAGATGCTGGTGCCAGCCAGTCGTCCTGATCCAGTGGCTCCTGCTGCTGGTTCTGGCGAAATTTTGATCAAAGTTTTGGCCGCTGGCATTAACCGCCCTGACGTTTTACAACGCAAAGGGCATTACCCAGTTCCAGCGGGCGCATCCGATATTCCTGGTCTTGAAGTGGCTGGTGAGATTGTTGGCGGTGATTTATCTCATTCTGACAATGTGTTTGGATTGAAGCTTGGCGATAAGGTGTGTGCATTAGTTCAAGGTGGTGGTTATGCGGAACTATGTACCGCACCTGTTGCTCAGTGTCTGCCATACCCTAAAGGATTTAGCGACCAAGAAGCTGCTGCTTTACCAGAAACGTTCTACACCGTTTGGAGTAATGTTTTCATGCGTGGCGAGTTAGCTGAAGGCGAGACTTTATTGGTTCAGGGTGGTTCCAGTGGTATTGGGGTTACTGCAATCTTGATTGCCAAAGCTTTGGGTCATAAGGTATTTGTTACAGCTGGTACAGATGAAAAGTGTGCTGCTTGCGTGGCTTTAGGTGCCGATCTTGCCATCAATTACAAGACACAAGATTTTGTTGAGGAAGTCAAAAAAGCTACAGATGGCAAAGGTGTCAACGTCATTCTGGATATGGTTACCGGCGCTTATGTGCAAAAGGAAATCGATTGCCTGGCTGACGACGGCCGCATCGTGATCATTGCCATCCAGGGTGGCTCTAAAGCGGAAGTGAGTACCAATCAGATTTTGCGTCGACGCTTGACTATTACTGGTTCAACATTGCGTCCACGTCCAGTTTCTTTCAAGAAGCAAATTACTAAACAGTTATTTGAAAATGTGTGGCCTTTTCTTAATGCTGGTAAGCTCAAACCAGTTATCTATAAAACATTTACGCTAGATCAGGCCGCTGATGCTCATGCATTAATGGAGTCATCTGAACACGTTGGCAAAATCGTTTTAACTGTTTAGATAATTCAACACCCCTATGCGACCACTCATCGTTATTGGCAATTGGAAAATGAATGGCAGTCTTGCAAGCAATCGAGACTGGATCAAGACCGTTGCTCGTGGCATGGAGAGTGGAATGCCATCAGGTCGTAGATATGCTGTATGTCCACCATTTCCATATTTGCCGCAGTGTGCCGAGCTAATCAAAGCGCATTCAATGGCCTTTTTAAGCTTAGGCGCGCAAGATGTCTCAGCTTTTGGCTCTGGAGCTTATACCGGTGAGGTAGCGGCTTCAATGCTCAATGAAGTAGGTTGTACTTACGTCATTGTTGGTCACTCTGAGCGTCGTCAAATGCATCATGAGGTTGATGAGCTTGTAGCTGCTAAAGCTCTTCAGGTTTTAGATAACGGCATGACCCCGGTCATTTGTGTTGGTGAGACGGCTGACGAAAGAAATTCTGGTAGAGCAGAAGAGATTGTTTGCTCACAGATTGCTAAACAGGTCAGCGTGCTGCAGGATCGCTTAGCAGACTGTCTGATTGCCTATGAGCCTGTTTGGGCGATTGGCACTGGTAAGGTTGCCAGCGCTCAGGTGGCTCAGGACATGCATCACGCTATTCGTCAGCAATTAGCCGAATTTAACGAAGATGTAGCGTCTCATGTTGGAATTTTGTATGGCGGCAGTGTCAAACCTGACAATGCCGTTGAATTGTTTGCCATGCCGGATATTGATGGTGGATTGATTGGGGGTGCTTCACTGAATCCTCAAGACTTTCTAGCTATCTGCCAGGCATAGATTTTTTATTTGGAGATAAGCTGTGGAATGGTTTAAGACTTTATTGATCGTATTGCAGGTAATTTCAGCCTTGGCTGTGATTCTCTTGGTTCTGTTGCAGCAGGGCAAAGGCGCCGATATGGGTGCAGCCTTTGGTTCTGGCTCTTCTGGCAGCCTCTTTGGCGCTAGTGGCTCAGCCAACTTCCTTTCTCATGCGACAGCTATTTTTGCTGCCGTTTTCTTTATCAGCACTCTGGGTATTACCTGGATTGGTAACAAGAAAGAAGTGAGTCCTGGTGTGCTTTCTGGTACGGTAGCCCCAGCAGCGGCGCCAGCAGCTCCTGCTGCTCCAGTTCAAGACCCAAGTAAGCCAGCAGTTCCTAAGTAAAAAAGTAGGTTTTTACGTATTTAAATGCCCTAAAAATGGGGTAGTAGAGTGGTGCAATGCAGTAGAATTGATGGGTTTTGCAAGATGCCGACGTGGTGAAATTGGTAGACACGCTATCTTGAGGGGGTAGTGGCTTAGGCTGTGCGAGTTCGAGTCTCGCCGTCGGCACCAAAAACGAGTATTGATAAGGGTTTTTGCTCTGAATCAATACTTTATGTAGTGGAATAATTAATAATTTGCTGCTTTTAGGATTTACTAGACAAACGAATCAGGGCTATTTTGAATCTCGCTAATTACTTTCCTGTTCTGCTTTTTATCCTCGTAGGTATTGGGGTGGGATTAGTCCCCATGTTCCTCGGAAAAATTTTAGCTCCTTCGAAGCCTGACGCTGAAAAACTCTCTCCGTATGAGTGCGGTTTTGAAGCTTTCGAAGATGCGCGTATGAAGTTCGACGTACGCTACTACTTAATCGCCATTCTCTTCATCCTGTTTGACTTAGAAACTGCATTCCTATTCCCATGGGGTGTAGCACTACGTGATATTGGATGGCTTGGCTACGCCTCTATGGTGATTTTCTTGTTGGAATTCATTGTGGGATTTGTATATATCTGGAAAAAGGGCGCTCTCGACTGGGAGTGATAGATATGGCATTAGAAGGCGTTCTCAAAGAAGGTTTTGTAACTACTACAGCTGACCAGTTGATTAACTGGACTCGTAATGGTTCTTTATGGCCAATGACCTTTGGTCTGGCCTGCTGCGCGGTAGAGATGATGCATGCTGGCGCATCCCGTTACGACTTAGACCGTTTTGGCGTGGTATTCCGCCCATCTCCGCGTCAATCAGACTTAATGATTGTGGCTGGTACTTTATGCAACAAGATGGCTCCAGCTTTGCGTAAGGTTTATGACCAAATGCCTGAGCCACGTTGGGTGATCTCAATGGGTTCTTGTGCAAATGGCGGTGGCTACTACCATAACTCGTATTCAGTTGTTCGCGGTTGTGACCGCATCGTGCCAGTGGATATTTATGTTCCTGGTTGCCCTCCAACTGCGGAAGCGTTGATCTACGGAATTATTCAGTTGCAATCCAAGATCGCGCGTACCAGCACGATTGCGCGGAAGGCTTAAATCATGTCAGATCGTTTAAATCAATTAGCCGCTAATTTAGAAAAAGTTTTAGGTAAGCGCGTTCAATCAATTGAGATTGCATTAGGTGAAGTTACTGTTGTTGTTAACGCAGATACCTACTTTGAATCAGCCATTTTGTTGCGTGATGATCCATCTCTTGCCTTTGAGCAATTGATTGATTTATGTGGCGTGGACTATCAAGACTTCCGTGAAGGTGCATGGGGCGGTCAACGCTTTGGTGTTGTGAGCCATTTGCTTTCTATTGAACATAACTGGCGCTTGCGTGTGCGTGTGTTTGCGCCGGATGATAGCTATCCATTGGTAGCCTCAATTACGCCAGTATGGAATTCCGCTAACTGGTTTGAACGTGAAGCGTTTGACCTCTACGGTATTTTGTTTGATGGTCATGACGACTTACGTCGCATCTTGACTGACTATGGCTTTATTGGGCATCCATTTAGAAAAGATTTCCCAATTAGTGGCAACGTTGAAATGCGTTACGACCCAGAGTTAAGGCGCGTTGTCTATCAGCCCGTCACGATTGAGGCTCGCGAAATTACTCCACGGATTGTTCGTGAAGAGCAGTACGGAGGTCCGGTTTAAGTCATGGCACAAATTAAGAACTACACCCTCAATTTTGGCCCTCAGCATCCTGCTGCGCACGGCGTATTGCG
Organism: Polynucleobacter yangtzensis; assembly: GCF_027924165.1. NCBI lineage: Bacteria > Pseudomonadati > Pseudomonadota > Betaproteobacteria > Burkholderiales > Burkholderiaceae > Polynucleobacter > Polynucleobacter yangtzensis. The sequence continues at coordinate 1,055,639 of NZ_AP026973.1, read as the reverse complement.
TTTAGTGCTTGAGCTCGACGGTGAGGTGATCCAACGCGCCGATCCGCATATTGGTTTGTTGCACCGCGCCACTGAAAAATTAGCTGAAACTCGTACATGGATTCAAAATGTTCCATACATGGATCGTTTGGATTATGTTTCGATGATGTCCAATGAGCATGCCTATGTCATGGCCATTGAAAAGTTATTACAAGTGGATGTTCCTTTGCGTGCTCAGTACATTCGTGTGATGTATGACGAGCTAACTCGCCTATTGAACCACTTACTTTGGATCGGTTGTCACGGCCTTGACGTTGGTGCGATGGCTGTGTTCCTTTATGCCTTCCGCGATCGTGAAGATATCTTTGATATGTACGAAGCTGTATCTGGCGCACGTATGCATGCTGCTTACTATCGTCCAGGTGGCGTATATCGTGATTTGCCTGATCAAATGGCTCAATACGATAAATCTAAGATTCGCAGCGCTTCTGCAGTAAAGCGTTTGAATGAGAACCGCAGCGGTACCTTGTTGGATTTCATTGAGCAATTTACCAACGGCTTTGATGCCAATGTCGATGAGTATTGCAATCTCTTAACCGATAACCGTATTTGGAAGCAGCGCTTAGTCAATATCGGTATTGTGACTCCTGAGCGTGCATTGCAACTGGGCTTCACTGGTCCAATGTTGCGTGGTTCTGGCATCGAATGGGATTTACGTAAGAAGCAGCCATACGAAGTGTATGACCGTCTCGACTTTGATATTCCAGTTGGCGTAAATGGCGACTCTTATGATCGTTATTTAGTGCGCATGGAAGAAATGCGCCAATCGAATCGCATCATCAAGCAATGCGTGGCTTGGTTGAAAGCAAATCCAGGCCCTGTAATGAGCGATAACCATAAGGTTTCTCCACCGAAGCGCGTGGATATGAAAACCAATATGGAAGAATTGATTCACCATTTCAAACTCTTTACTGAAGGTATCCACGTTCCTGATGGTGAGGCTTACTCTGCTGTTGAGCATCCAAAAGGTGAGTTTGGTATTTACTTGATTTCAGATGGTGCCAATAAACCATACCGCATGAAGATTCGTGCACCAGGTTTCGTGCATTTATCTGCAATGGATGAGATGTCACGTGGCCATATGTTGGCTGATGCGGTAACCATCATCGGTACCCAAGATATCGTGTTCGGGGAGATTGACCGCTAATTAGCGTGCCAAGGATTATTTAATGACTACAACTCTTCAACTATCCGATAAAACAATGGCTGATATTCATCGCAATATCGCTAAGTACCCACCAGAGCACAAGCAATCAGCGGTAATGGCTTGTTTGATTGCCGCTCAAACAGAGGTGGGCTGGGTTTCTCCTGAGGTGATTGAAACTATTGCTCAGATCTTAGAAATGCCAAGTATTGCTGTTGATGAAGTGGCTACTTTCTACAATATGTACAACACCAAGAAAATTGGTAAGTACAAATTGGTAATTTGCACAAACTTGCCATGCCAGTTAACGCATGGTGAAACTGCTGCTACATACCTCAAAGAAACGCTTGGCATTGGCTACAACGAGACAACTCCATGCGGTACTTTCACTCTAAAAGAGGGTGAGTGCATGGGTGCATGCGGTGATTCACCAGTAATGCTCGTGAATGACAAACGCATGTGCAGCTTCATGAGTAAAGAAAAGATTGATGCATTGTTAAATGAATTGCGTGCAGAAGGGAAAGCAGCATGACCAGCTTGCACGATCGCCATATCAAGCCCTTGATCCTAGCTGGATTAAATGGTGATAACTGGCGTTTAAAAGATTACGAAAGCCGTGGCGGCTATCAGCAATTACGTCGTTTAATCAACGATAAAGTTGCACCAGATGCCATCATTGCTGAATTAAAAGCTTCATCACTGCGTGGACGTGGTGGTGCGGGCTTCCCAACGGGTTTGAAGTGGAGCTTTATGCCACGTCAATTTCCAGGACAAAAATATTTAGTTTGTAATAGCGACGAAGGCGAGCCTGGTACTTTTAAAGACCGCGACATCATGCGCTACAACCCACATGCTTTGATTGAAGGCATGATTATTGGTGCGTACACCATGGGCATTACAACTGGTTACAACTATATCCACGGCGAAATCTGGGAAGTGTATTCACGCTTTGAAGAGGCTTTGGAAGAAGCGCGCGCTGCAGGTTATTTAGGCGACAAAATTTTAGGTAGTGATTTTTCATTCCAATTGCATGCATCTCCAGGTTGGGGCGCTTACATTTGCGGCGAAGAAACTGCATTGTTGGAGTCCTTGGAGGGTAAGAAGGGTCAACCACGCTTTAAGCCTCCTTTTCCAGCAAGCTTTGGTTTGTATGGAAAGCCAACAACAATTAACAACACCGAAACATTCGCTGCTGTGCCATTCATTTTGGCAATTGGTGGTCAGGCTTACTTAGATCTTGGTAAGCCGAATAACGGTGGAACAAAAATCTTCTCTATCTCTGGGGATGTAGTTCATCCTGGTAACTATGAGATTCCTTTGGGCACCCCATTTGCAGAGCTATTGAAGCTTGCTGGTGGTATGCGTGATGGCAAGACATTAAAAGCGGTTATCCCTGGCGGCTCATCTTCGCCTGTTGTGCCTGGCGCGCAAATGATGGAACTCACAATGGATTACGACAGTATTGCTAAAGCTGGTTCGATGCTGGGTTCTGGTGCCGTCATTGTGATGAATGAAACGCGTTGCATGGTTCGCGCATTAGAGCGCTTGTCTTACTTCTATCACGAGGAATCATGTGGCCAGTGCACTCCTTGCCGTGAAGGTACCGGCTGGTTATGGCGCATTGTTCACCGTATTGAGCACGGACAAGGGCGTCCAGAGGATTTGGATTTGCTTAATGACGTAGCAGCCAATATTCAGGGCCGTACGATTTGCGCTTTAGGTGATGCAGCGGCGATGCCAGTGCGTGGCATGTTGAAGCATTACATGGATGAATTTGCGTATCACGTAGAACATAAGCGCTGCTTAGATTCTGCGAAACCTTTATAAAGATTTAGAGCACGGGATATCTAAAAGTGAGCATGGTAGAAATCGAATTAGATGGTAAGGCAGTAGAAGTTCCGCAAGGTTCGATGGTGATGCACGCCGCGAACAAGCTCGGCACCTACGTTCCTCACTTCTGCTATCACAAGAAGTTATCAATCGCTGCTAACTGCCGTATGTGCTTGGTTGAAGTTGAAAAAGCACCAAAACCTCTGCCTGCATGTGCAACACCAGTTACCCAAGGTATGAAGGTATTTACGCATTCAGCTAAGGCGGTAGAAGCGCAGCGTTCTGTAATGGAATTCTTGCTCATTAATCACCCATTGGATTGCCCAATTTGCGACCAAGGTGGTGAGTGCCAGTTACAAGATTTGGCGGTAGGTTACGGTAAATCCAATTCTCGTTACGACGAAGAAAAGCGCGTTGTATTCCATAAGAATGTTGGACCATTAATCTCCATGCAGGAGATGACCCGTTGCATTCACTGCACACGTTGCGTTCGCTTCGGCCAAGAAGTTGCTGGAGTAATGGAATTAGGTATGGTCAACCGTGGTGAGCATTCAGAAATTACTACTTTCGTAGGTCAGACTGTAGATTCAGAGCTTTCTGGAAACATGATTGACTTATGCCCAGTAGGAGCGTTAACCAGCAAGCCATTCCGTTACGCTGCACGTACCTGGGAATTGGGTCGTAAGCGTTCAGTAAGCCCGCATGACAGCTTAGGTGCGAACACTACAGTTCAAACTAAAGCAAATAAAGTGATGCGCGTTGTTGCGTTAGAAAATGAAGCAATTAATGAATGTTGGATTAGTGATCGCGATCGCTTCTCTTACGAAGGATTAAATAGCTCTGATCGTGTCACAACACCAATGGTGAAGCAGGGCGGTCAATGGTTAGAAACAGATTGGCAATCAGCACTTGATTATGTTGCGCATTCTTTGAAGACTATTTCAGCGGAAAGTGGTCCTGAGGCAATCGGTGCTTTAGCTCACCCAATTTCCAGTACAGAAGAATTACATCTCTTACAAAAGATGGTTCGCGGTTTAGGTTCAAAACAAGTAGAAACCCGTCTGCGTCAATCTGATGTGGCTGCTTCTGCAAGCGCGCCATGGCTCGGCATGCCGATTGCCAAAATCAATGAATTAGATCGCCTTTTAGTCGTTGGTAGCTTCTTGCGCAAAGATCAGCCAGTGTTAGCCGCTCGTATCCGTACTGCAAGCAAACGTGGATTACAAGTAACTCGTATTGACGCTGGTGGTGACGACTGGTTAATTCCAAGTAATGGTATCGCTGCTGCTCCAAGCATATGGCTCAATGCATTAAGTGAAGTTGCTCAAGCAGTAGCCAAAGCAAAATCAGTCAGCGCACCAGCTGGAACAGCTAACTTGGCAGTCTCACCAGCAGCCCAAAAAATTGCAGACAGCCTAATTTCTGGTGAATCAGTAGCTGTATTGCTAGGTTCTGCTGCTATTGCGCACCAACATGCATCTGATTTACATGTGCTGACTCAATTTATTGCAGAGCAAACTGGTGCTACTTTAGGTTTCTTACCTGTTGGCGGCAACTCAGTTGGCGCCTCACTGGTTAATGCTAACGGAGCTGGTGTTGAATCAGTTCTGTCTGGTGAGCGTCGTGCAGTGATCTTGATGAATATCGAGCCTGATGCAGACCTTCCAAATCCAACTGCAGCACGTGCTGCTTTGGCTAAGGCAAACACAGTCATCGCATTGAGCGCTTATAAGAGTGCAGATTTACTTGAGGTGGCTGATGTCATTCTGCCAATCTCAACATTCTCAGAAACAGTTTCTACGTTTGTAAACCTAGAGGGTAGAGCCCAAACTGTTCAACCTTCAGTAAAACCATTAGGCGATTCACGTCCGGCATGGAAAGTCATTCGTGTGCTCGGCGGTCTTCTGGGTCTTGATGGTTTCTTATTTAATCTTCCTGAAGAAGTCTTGGGAGAGGCATTACCTGAAAACTATTGCACTCGTCTGAGTAATAAAACTTCAGCTACTTCTATTGCCAATGGAAATGCGGCTCCTTTGAATGGTCTTGAGCGTTTGGCTGATGTCAATATTTATGCCGGCGATCAAATTGTTCGTCGTTCATCAGCGCTACAACTTACACGTGATGCAAAACGCGGCAATCAAGCTGGCTTAAATCAAAAGACATTCTCTGAATTAGGCTTGAAAGAGGGCGATGCTGTGCGCGTTACTCAAGGCAGTCAGACAGTAGATATGCCAGCAACATTAGAAGTGAATCTAGCGCCAGGCGCCGTCAGAATTTCTGCTGGCACTATGGCTAGTGCGAAATTGGGCTCTATGTTTGGCCCTGTAACTGTTAGTAAGGCATAAGGTCAGAGATGGATAATTTCTTGAACCTCGTTACCACCCAAGGTGAAGCCATTTTTGGCTCTTTGTGGCCATTGGTTTGGGCTTTGGTACGCATCGTCATTATCGTATTGCCAATGTTTGGTTGCGTAGCTTACTTAACCCTCTGGGAACGAAAACTCATTGGCTGGATGCATATTCGTCTTGGACCAAACCGTGTTGGCCCATTAGGTCTATTACAACCAATTGCAGATGCATTAAAGCTTTTGATGAAGGAGATTATTGCTCCTGCACAAGCAAGTAAACTTCTTTATTTTATTGCGCCAATCATGGTGATCATGCCTGCGTTTGCAGCATGGGCAGTCATTCCATTTCAAGCCAAGATGGTTTTGGCTGATGTTAATGCTGGTTTGCTTTACATCATGGCTATTTCATCGATCGGTGTTTATGGCGTGATTTTGGCTGGCTGGTCATCTAATTCAAAGTATCCGTTCCTTGGTGCCATGCGCGCATCAGCCCAAATGATTTCATACGAAATTGCGATGGGCTTTGCATTGGTAACCGTGTTGCTTACTTCTGGCTCTCTAAACTTAAGCGCAATCGTTGCATCTCAAGAACAGGGTGTATTTGCAGATATGGGTCTGAATTTCCTTTCTTGGAATTGGCTCCCATTGCTACCGATGTTCTTGATTTACTTTATTTCCGGCGTTGCCGAAACTAACCGTCATCCATTTGACGTGGTTGAGGGCGAATCTGAAATTGTTGCTGGACACATGGTTGAGTATTCAGGCATGTCTTTTGCGATGTTCTTCTTAGCTGAATACGCCAACATGATTTTGATTGCTGCTGTTGCTTCAATCATGTTCCTAGGCGGTTGGTTACCGATTGTTGATTTGCCAATCTTGCGCGATATTCCAGGTTTCTTCTGGTTATTTGGCAAGACATTCTTCCTCTTGTCTTGTGTGATCTGGTTGCGTGCCACATTGCCGCGCTATCGCTATGACCAAATCATGCGTTTGGGTTGGAAGATCTTTATTCCCATCTCCGTTTTCTGGGTGGTTGTTATCGGCGCATGGGTCGTATCCCCATGGAATATTTGGAAATAAGTTGACCAATCATGTTTAAGAAAATTTCCCAATTCCTCGATAGCTTGATGCTCAAAGACATCCTTACTGGTATGTCGATTACTGGTCGCTATCTTTTCAAGCCAAAAATCACTGTTCAGTATCCGGATGAGAAGACGCCATTGTCTAATCGTTTCCGCGGTTTACATGCACTCCGTCGTTATGAAAATGGTGAAGAGCGCTGTATTGGTTGCAAACTCTGTGAAGCAGTATGCCCAGCCTATGCAATCACTATTGAAACCGCTGAGCGTGAAGACGGCACTCGTCGTACCAGTCGTTATGACATTGACTTAACAAAGTGTATTTTCTGCGGCTTCTGCGAAGAGGCGTGCCCGGTTGACGCGATTGTTGAAACCAATATTTTTGAATATTTCGGTGATAAGCGTGGCGACCTGTACTTCACTAAAGACATGCTTTTAGCTGTTGGCGATAAGTATGAAAAAGATATCGCCGCAAACCGTGCAGCTGATGCACCTTACCGTTAATCGAATTGAGCTGAACTGAATATGACATTCGATCCATCTACTTTGTTTGCTGTTTTCTTCTACGGCTTTGCAGGCTTGCTTGTTATCTCTGCATTGCGTGTGATCACAGCTCGAAATCCAGTCCATGCAGCTTTATTTTTAGTCTTGGCTTTCTTCTGTGCCTCTGGCCTTTGGATGTTGCTCAAAGCCGAGTTTTTAAGTCTCGCCTTGATCTTGGTTTATGTTGGCGCGGTGATGGTTTTATTCCTTTTCGTGGTCATGATGCTCGATTTGGATCTAGAGCATTTGCGCCGTGATTTCAAAAAGTTTCTGCCGGTTGCTTTCTTGATGGGCGCAGTGATTGTTTTGGAATTATCGATTGTGATCATTCGTAGCTTTATCGGTACAAATGCGCCAGTACAGCCGATGCCTGAAGAGATGATGGCAAACAATACTCAAGCATTAGGCATGTTGATTTTTGTTGATTATGTTTATGCGTTTGAAGTTGCTGGAGTGATCTTATTAGTTGCAATCATTGCAGCCGTCGCCTTGACCTTGCGTAATCGTAAGGACTCTAAGTCACAAAATATTCACGAACAAGTCAATGTGGTTGCGGCAGATCGTATGCGCATTGTGAAAATGGGTTCAGACATGGCCGCAAAGCAAGACACAAGAGGAGAGAAGAAATGAGCATTACTCTCGCTCACTACTTGGTACTTAGTGCAATTCTCTTTGCAACTAGCGTGATTGGTATTTTCTTAAATCGCAAGAATGTGATCGTATTGCTGATGGCAATCGAATTGATGCTTCTTGCAGTTAACATGAACTTTGTAGCCTTCTCTCATTATTTGGGTGATATGGCAGGTCAAGTATTCGTATTCTTTATTTTGACAGTGGCAGCTGCTGAAGCAGCTATCGGCTTGGCAATTTTGGTTGTGCTCTTCCGTAAGGTTGACACCATTAATGCCGAAGATCTTGACCACCTTAAAGGCTAGTCATGCAATTGACCTTAAATATTCCCGTACTCTGCGCAATTCCTTTGGCGCCATTGGTTGGCTCCATCATTGCCGGATTCTTTGGCACTAAATTAGGCGGCAATCGCATCGGACATGGCGCAAGTCAATTTGTAACCATCTTGGGCGTCACAATTGCATTTGTTTTGTCTTGTAATGTTTTAGTTCAAGTGATGGATGGTTTCTATTTCAATGGAACTGTTTACCGCTGGATGCAATTGGGTGAGCTCAATCTAGATATTGGCTTCTTAATTGATCCGCTTACTGCGACGATGATGTGCGTAGTAACCTTTGTGTCGCTGATGGTTCACATCTACACCATTGGTTATATGCATGGTGAAGAGGGTTACAACCGCTTCTTCTCCTATATTTCCTTATTTACCTTTGCCATGTTGATGTTGGTAATGAGTAACAACCTATTGCAGCTCTTCTTTGGTTGGGAAGCAGTAGGCGTAGTTTCTTATTTATTGATTGGCTTCTACTTTGAACGTCAATCTGCAGTATTTGCCAATATGAAGGCTTTCTTAGTCAACCGCGTTGGTGACTTCGGTTTCATCCTTGGTATCGGTATTTTGTTGGCCAGCACAGGCTCGATGCAATACGACGTCATCTTTGCTCAGAACTCCGCATTAGCTGCGCAAACATTGCCCGGTACCAGCTGGAATTTGATGACCGTTGCTTGTATTTGCTTGTTCATAGGCGCCATGGGTAAGTCGGCTCAATTTCCATTGCATGTTTGGTTGCCGGACTCCATGGAAGGCCCAACTCCAATTTCTGCATTGATTCACGCTGCAACCATGGTTACCGCTGGCATCTTTATGGTGTCACGCATGTCGCCTTTATTTGAGTTGTCTGATGCTGCATTGAGCTTCATCTTGGTGATTGGTTCTATCACAGCACTCTTTATGGGCTTCCTTGGCATTGTCCAAAATGACATTAAGCGCGTAGTTGCTTATTCCACTTTGTCTCAATTGGGTTACATGACTGTTGCTTTGGGCGTTTCTGCTTACCCAGTAGCCATCTTCCACTTGATGACTCATGCTTTCTTTAAGGCTTTATTGTTCCTTGCTGCTGGTAGCGTGATTCTTGGCATGCACCATGAACAAGACATGCGTAAGATGGGCGGTCTCTGGAAATACATGCCGATTACTTGCCTCATGATGTTGCTTGGCAACTTAGCGCTGGTAGGTACGCCATTCTTCTCGGGCTTCTATTCAAAAGACTCCATTATTGAAGCGGTAGCTGCAAGCCACATTCCTGGTTCTGGATTTGCATACTTTGCGGTTATGGCAAGCGTATTTGTCACTGCCTTGTATTCATTCCGTTTGTATTTCTATGTATTCCATGGAAAAGCACGCTGGGGTCACGATGATGCACATGCGCATGACCATCATCATGATCATGCAGAGCAGGGTGACGATCATGCGCACCACGGATTAGCTCCAGGTCAAAAACCACATGAGTCACCGTTTGTTGTGACCTTGCCATTGATTCTCTTGGCTATTCCATCCGTAATCATTGGTTTCTACACTATCTCACCGTTGTTGTTCGGAACATTCTTTGGTGATTCAATCTTTATCGATTTGGCGCGCCATCCAGTGATGAAAGAATTGGAAGATGAATTCCACGGTCCAGTTGCTATGGCGATTCATGCATTTACATCACCTGTATTGCTATTAGTAGTGTTAGGTGTACTAACTGCAGCTATCGGCTACTTGTGGGCGCCAAAGTTACCAGGTAAGGTTGCAGAAGCGTTTGCACCGATCAAGAAATTGTTTGATAACAAATACTATCTCGATGAAATCAACCAAGCTGTATTTGCTAAGGGCCTCATTTGGATCGGTGGCTTCCTATGGCATCGCGGTGACCAAAAGGTTATCGATGGTTTCTTCGTTAACGGCAGTGCGCATGCAGTAGGGCGCTTTGCTGGGGTTATTCGCCATTTGCAATCCGGTTATCTGTACCACTATGCTTTCGCAATGATTGCGGGCCTAGCGGTATTGTTAGCTTGGGTTTTGTACGCTTATCTGCCTTTTGTTCGCTAGGCCTTTGTTACTTAAGTAGCCACTATGATTCTTTCTTACGCCATCTGGACCCCGATTGTCTTTGGACTCATTATTTTGTTTTATGGGTCTGAGAAGCCAACTGCCGGCGTACGCTGGTTAGCTCTTGTCGGTGCTGTACTCGGCTTTATTGCAACCCTGCCTTTGATCTTGCAATTTGATATTGCAAATCCTGGCATGCAGTTTGTTGAAAAGATTAGCTGGATTCCGCGCTACGACATTAACTATTACCTAGGTATCGACGGTATCTCTGTTTGGTTTATTGTTCTTACTGCTTTCATCAACATTATTGTAGTGATTGCAGCATGGGAAGTTATTGAAACCAAAGTGTCTCAATACATGGCCTCTTTCATGATCCTTTCTGGGTTAATGATTGGCGTATTTTGTGCGCTTGACGCTTTATTGTTTTACGTCTTCTTTGAGGCAACGTTGATCCCGATGTACATCATTATTGGTGTGTGGGGTGGCCATAATCGTATTTACGCTGCATTTAAGTTCTTCTTGTACACCTTACTTGGCTCTTTGCTTACCTTGATTGCCATGCTGTATCTGTACAACGTAACCAATACCTTTGATATCTTGGCTTGGCAAAATGCACGCTTAGATATCGTTGAGCAGATTCTATTATTTGCTGCGTTCTTTATGGCGTTTGCTGTAAAGGTCCCAATGTGGCCATTGCATACTTGGTTGCCAGACGTACACGTAGAGGCTCCAACCGGAGGTTCAGTAGTCTTGGCTGCAATTATGTTGAAGCTCGGTGCTTACGGCTTTCTGCGTTTCTCATTGCCTATCGCACCTGATGCAAGTCAATATTTGGGACCATTTGTAATCTTTCTATCTTTGGTGGCTGTGATCTACGTAGGTGCAGTTGCTTTGGTCCAGAAGGATATGAAAAAGCTGGTCGCTTATTCATCTGTAGCGCATATGGGTTTTGTAACCCTGGGCTTCTTCCTCTTTAGTCCTTTGGGTATTGAGGGTGGTATTGTGCAAATGATTTCACACGGCTTTGTTGCTGGCGCAATGTTCCTTTCTATTGGCGTGCTTTATGACCGTATGCACACCCGCCAGATCGCCGATTACGGTGGCGTTGTGCACCGCATGCCTGCATTTACTGCATTTGCGGTATTGATGGCGATGGCTAACTGCGGCTTACCTGCAACCTCTGGTTTCGTAGGCGAGTTCATGGTTATTTTGGCTGCTGTTGATTATGATTTCGTCATTGGTATCTTGGCTGCAACAGCTTTGATCTTAGGTGCTGCATATTCTTTATGGATGGTCAAGCGCGTATTTTTCGGTACTATCAATAACGCTCATGTAGAAGAATTGAAAGACTTAAACTGCCGCGAATATTTCTTGATGGCAGTTCTATCGATCTGCGTGATTGGTATGGGCGTTTATCCAAAACCATTCACCGACATTATTCATCCAGCTGTGATTAATCTGCTACAGCATGTTGCTGTTAGCAAACTCTGAGTAAGCACAAATGCAAGCATTCGACCTATACGCCATCCTGCCGGAACTTGTTTTACTGATTGCAACCTGTTTACTACTGGTTGCGAGTGTTTACGTTCCTGAAAGAGTGATATCAGCTCCTGGTGTGGAGCAAGACGTTTTCCATACTCCGCGTGGCGTTGGATTTGTTTATTTCTTCACAATCATTTTGTTGGTTTACTTGGTGTTCGCTTTTGTGGGCCGTATGGCTGATCCAGCTTTAGTCGCAATGAATGGGCTATTCCAGTCTGATCCTTTCTCGAACTTGCTTAAAGCATGTTCTTGCATTGCTGTATTGGTAAGTTTGATTTACTCCAAGCAGTACTTGATGGACCGCGCTTTATTCCGTCCGGACTTCATCGTATTGGCTTTACTCGCTTTGCTTGGTCAATTCGTATTGATCTCTGGCGCAAATCTATTGACTCTGTATCTCGGCCTGGAGTTAATGGCTTTGCCAACCTACGCTTTAGTAGCAATGCGTCATAGCAGTGAGAAGAGTGTTGAGGCTGGTATCAAGTATTTCATCTTGGGCGCATTGGCGTCTGGTTTCTTGCTGTATGGCATGTCTATGCTCTATGGTGTTACTGGCTCTTTGGATCTCATTGAAATTTTCAAGGTAGTGGCTGATCCTAGAGTTAACCACTTGGTTATGGCTTTCGGTTTGGTATTTATCGTAGCCGGCTTGGCATTTAAATTAGGTGTAGTGCCTTTTCATATGTGGGTGCCTGATGTATATCAAGGTGCACCAACGGCAGTTACATTGATGATTGCCGCAGCTCCAAAGTTGGCCGCTTTTGCATTGCTGTTCCGTTTGCTGGTAAATACTTTGTTGCCGTTGCTAGGCGACTGGCAACCGATGTTGGTATTGCTGGCAGTCTTATCTCTAGTTGTGGGTAACATTACTGCGATCGCTCAAACTAACGTTAAGCGTATGTTGGCTTACTCGGCTATTGCGCAAATGGGCTTTGTTCTTTTAGGTATGCTGTCTGTATTTGATGACCATGCATTTAGCGCAGCAATGTTCTACGCCATTACTTATGTTTTGACTACTCTTGGCACCTTCGGTTTGTTGATGGTTCTGTCACGCAAGGGCTACGACTGCGAAACTTTAGATGGCTTAAAAGGTCTTAATAAGAAGCACCCATGGTTTGCCTTTATTGGTCTTGTGATGATGTTCTCCTTGGCTGGTATTCCGCCAACAGTAGGCTTTGCCGCTAAGTTGGGCGTTCTTGAGGCCCTGGTTGATGCCGAGCATACATTCTTGGCTGTAATCGCTGTGATTGCATCCTTGATCGGCGCTTTCTACTACCTCAGAGTAGTCAAGGTAATGTACTTTGATGAGCCTGAGCATGAGATTACCGTTAGCGGCTCTGGCTTTGCTAAAGGCATCTTGGGTTTAAATAGCATTCTGGTATTGGCAATCGGTATTGTTCCCGCTGGATTAATGGGGCTATGCTTGGATGCTATGCGTCGCACTTTATTGGGCTCCTAATACAAGGCCCACCGTAAATAAAGGCTCCTTAGGGAGCCTTTATTGTTTATGACATTGAAGTGTCACGGCTATTTTGTATGATGAAGTCATCGATTTTCAAGAGGAATATGTAAATGACTGAAAAATCATTTCAAGATCTACCATCAGGAGATTCTCATTTGCGCGAAGAGCGCATTTCTGGGGAAGATATTTATGGTGGCATTTTCCTGAAAATGAAGCGTGACAAGATTGCCCTGCCGAATGGCGAAGAAGCTGTTCGTGAGTATTTAACTCATCCGGGAGCTGTAGCTATTGTTGCAATTCTTGATGATGGCAGGGTACTGCTTGAGCGCCAATATCGCTACCCAATCGCAAAAGCTTGTATTGAGATTCCAGCGGGCAAGTTGGAGATTGGTGAAGATCATCTTCTGTGCGCCAAAAGAGAGCTCGAGGAAGAGACGGGCTATACAGCTAAGAAGTGGAGCTATATCCGCCGTATTCATCCGGTGATTTCTTATTCCACGGAGCTTATTGATATTTACTTGGCTGAAGACTTGGTCCCTGGCAAGAGTCATCTTGACGATGAGGAGTTCTTAGACGTCTTTGCGGCTCCCTTAGAGCAGTTAATCGGGTGGGTTGAGGATGGTGAGATTACGGACGTTAAAACAACGATTTCAGCCTATTGGCTCGATCGTTATCGCAGAGGCTTAGTCAAGCCAACCCCGATCGAATAGGTTGGTTCAAAACCCGATTAAAATAGGGGTATTGAATTTATCGCCTTTGCCCCTATATACGTTTTATGAAAGTCTATAACTTAGCTTGCCCGTTAGATCACCGTTTTGAAGGGTGGTTTGCCTCGGAAGAGGATTGTCTTGTCCAGCAAGACAAAGGGATGCTTGCTTGTCCGGTTTGTGACAGCACCGAAATTACCCGGATGCCTTCAGCACCGCATATTGGTAAATCATCTTCTACAGAACTGGCTATTCCTAAAGCTGAATCTGAGAATCTGAGTGGAGGCGTGGTTGCGCTTACTGGTAGCGATCATTCCCAGTTAGAGGCACAAGTCCAAGCAGCCTTCTTGAAGGGTATGAGAGAGCTTATGGGCCGCTCCGAAGATGTCGGCGATTCTTTTGCTGATGAAGCTAGAAAGATTCATTACAAAGAATCTCCCGAGAGAAGCATTCGAGGTCAGACAACTCTGGATGAGGCTGAGGCCTTAAGAGAAGAGGGTATCGATGTGCTATCAATGCCAATGATCCCAGCATTAAAAAATACACTTCAGTAACGGCCTTATAAAAACCGAGCAAATAAAAAAGCGATCCGAAGATCGCTTTTTTGCTAATTACTTCCAGTAGTTACTTGGAAGTAGGCATCACAAATTCTGCGCCCTTAGCAATGCTTTCAGGCCAGCGTTGCATTACGCTCTTTTGCTTGGTGTAGAAACGGACGCCTTCTTTGCCATATGCATGCATATCGCCAAAGATGGATTTTTTCCAGCCACCAAAACCATGCCACGCCATTGGGACTGGAATAGGTACGTTAATACCAACCATACCCACCTGAACGCGACGCGCAAACTCACGAGCAATATTGCCATCACTAGTGAAGCAAGCAACGCCATTGCCGAATTCGCAAGAATTCACTAGGTTGAGCGCATCTGTAAAGTTAGCAACGCGCAGGCAAGACAATACTGGTCCAAAGATTTCTTCTAAGTAGATCTTCATGTCAGGGGTGACATTGTCAAATAATGTGCCGCCAATAAAGAAGCCATTTTCATTACCAGGAACTTTGAGGCCGCGACCATCTACCAATAGTTTTGCGCCAGAAGCTACGCCACTTTCGATATAGCCAGTAATGCGCTCAAGAGCCGCCTTAGAGACGATTGGACCCATTTCGGCATCAAGCTCCATGCCATTTTTCACTTTTAAGGTCTTAGTGCGCTCGATCAGTTTTGGCATGATCTTTTCAGCAACGTCACCAACCAAGACTGCTACTGAAATCGCCATGCAGCGTTCGCCAGCTGAGCCGTAAGCGGCGCCAACCAATGCGTCAATTGCTTTATCAATGTCAGCGTCAGGCATGATGACCATGTGATTCTTAGCCCCACCTAATGCTTGAGAACGCTTGCCGAAATGAGCGCAGCGCTCATAAATGTAGTTCGCAATTGGGGTGGAACCTACAAAGCTCACAGCCTTAACATCTGGATTTTCAATCAAAGCATCCACTGCCTCTTTGTCGCCCTGAACTACGTTAAATACGCCATCAGGAAGGCCGGCTTCCTTGAGGAGCTTGGCCATAAATAGAGATGCAGTTGGGTCAGTAGGACTAGGCTTCAGAATGAATGTATTGCCGCAAGCAATTGCCATTGGGAACATCCACATTGGCACCATGACTGGGAAGTTAAATGGAGTGATGCCAGCAACAACACCTAATGGCTGACGCATTACCCAGTTATCAATGTCTGTTGAAACTTGTTCGGTGTAATCACCTTTGAGTAATTCTGGAATGCCAGTGGCAAATTCTACAATTTCGATTCCACGAGTAACTTCGCCTTGCGCATCGGTAAATACTTTGCCATGCTCTGCTGTAATGATCGCAGCCAATTCATCGCGATTAGCGTTTAAGAGCTCTAAGTATTTAAACAAGATACGGGAACGTCGTAGTGGGCTAGTTTGACTCCAGGTCTCAAAAGCTTTTTGCGCAACTGCTACAGCAGCATCTACTTCCTTGCGACTAGCAAGGGCGACGCGACGAGCTACAGACCCTTTAGTAGGGTTGTATACATCGGCAAAACGGCCATCTTTAGGGTTAACTACATTGCCGCCAACAAAGTGGCCAATATCTTCTTTTGATTCAAAGGCTTGGGGTGCGTTCATAGTCTCTTGAGGTTTGTGTTTATAGGATTATTAGTAAAAAAGGCGCTTGGCTTTATGGCCTGCACGACTTTGCTATCTCGTTTATTCTGCTTTTTAGTTATTTTATAGCTTTACGGCAATTTTCGTATATTTGCCCCTTGTTTGGGCTTTTTAAGGTATTCAATGAGTCTTTTATTCTCTAGCTACACCCTCAATTCGCCACGTGGACCCCTCGAGCTGGCTAATCGCATAGTGGTGGCTCCAATGTGCCAATACTCAGCCAGTAACGGCGAGGCAACAGACTGGCATCTAATGCATTGGGGTAATTTACTCAATAGCGGCGCAGCACTTTTCATTATTGAAGCAACCGGCGTTAGCCCGGAGGCCCGCATAACCCCGGCTTGCTTAGGGCTCTGGGATGACCGCACAGAAGCAGCGCTAAAAGATAAATTAACTCGAGCGCGCTCCTTGGCCCCCGCTGTACCAGTTTTTATCCAGCTAGCTCATGCAGGTCGTAAAGCCTCTAGTGCCACTCCTTGGAATGGTGGTCAACTGCTTGCCAAAGATCAAGGTGGCTGGGAAACGCTAGCGCCTTCAGCTATTCCTCAGTTAGACGGAGAGCGCCCACCTCATGAATTAAGCAAAGATGAGTTAAAGAAGTTGATCGCTGATTTTGTTGCATCAGCCAAGCGCGCAGATCGCATTGGTATTGATGGGATTGAACTTCATGGGGCACATGGTTATTTATTGCATCAATTTTTATCGCCGATTGCCAATCAACGCACCGATGAATACGGCGGCTCGTTTGAAAATCGAATCCGCTTTCCACTGGAGCTATTTGCAGCTGTAAGAGCTGCTTATCAGGGCGTTCTTGGCATCCGAATTTCCGCTAGCGATTGGATTGAAGGAGGGTGGACGCCCGAAGAAACTGCAGATTTTGCGCAGAGACTGAAGCCATTAGGCTGTGATTTTGTTCATATCTCTTCAGGCGGTATCTCTCCAAAGCAGAAAATTGCAATTGGCCCAAACTATCAGGTGCCGTTTGCAAAGATTGTTAAAGACCAATCTGGTTTGCCAACCATGACAGTTGGTTTAATTACAGAGCCTCAGCAAGCTGAAGATATTTTGCAAGCGGGCGATGCAGATTTAATTGCATTAGCAAGGGCGTTTTTATACAAGCCACGTTGGGCTTGGGAGGCTGCTGCGGCTTTGGATGGAACGGTTACAGCAAATGAGCGTTATTGGCGCTGCTTGCCGCGTGAAGCACAAGCAGTATTTGGTAGTGTAAAAATTGGGCAAAGATAAGTTTCAATAATAAAAATCTGGAGACACTGATGAAAAAAAATAGAGTTATAGGAAATGTATTAGCGGTATTAAGCTTCGGCTTGGCGGGATTGGCATCTGCTCAATCATTTCCGGATAGACCGATTACTTTGGTTGTGCCTAATCCACCAGGCGGATTGGTTGACACCTCAGCGCGTTTGTTAAGCGAGCCATTGACAAGAGTGATTGGCCAAACCGTAGTAGTCGATAACAAGCCAGGCGCCAGCGGAAATATTACGTATCAATATGTCGCCAATGCAAAGCCTGATGGATACACTTTATTAATTTCTTATTCTGGATACCACGTAGGCAACCCTGCATTATTTGACAAGCTAGCTTGGGATCCAATTAAGGATTTTTCTCCTGTAGCTTTGTTAACTGTCTCAACCAATGTGATTGCAGTGCACCCATCTGTGCCGGTCAATAACCTGAAGGAGTTCATTGCTTACGCAAAGGCAAATCCAGGTAAATTAAATTACGCATCACAAGGTAATGGCTCGGTTTCTCATATTGGTACCGAGATCTTCAAGCAAACAACTGGTGTAGAAATGGTGCACGTTCCTTACAAGGGGTCGGGGCCTGCAATTCAAGATGTATTGGCAGGGCAGGTTCAAGTATTTATTAGTACACCGCCTTCTTTGATGCAGCATGTACAAAGCGGTAAATTAAAAGGCTTGGCTGTTACTGGAAAAAATCGTCATCCCGGCATGCCTAATGTGCCAACCACTGCAGAAGCAGGCCTTCCTTCGTTTCAGCTAGAGTCTTGGGTTGCCTTATATGCACCAGCAGGTACACCCGCACCTGTAATTACAAAACTGACGAACTCAGTAAAACAAAGTTTGGCTTTACCAGAAGTAAAAGAGCGTTCGGATGCGGCTGGAGTAGAGTTGCGTTATCTCAATCCAGCGCAAACTGATGCTTTAGTGAAGAAAGAAATTCCTTTCTGGGGTAAAGCAATTAAAGCAGCAAACATTACGCTTGACTGATGCTTGCTCTATGCCTGATCTCTTAATGTGGGATCAGGCAGGGCATGTACGAAAGCTCTTGCTGCGCTTAAAAGAAAATGGTCTTTTCCTGGTCCAGCTATCAGCTGCACGCCAACGGGTAAGCCGTTAGGCCCACTAGCTACATTGATGTTGATACATGGCAATCCCAAGAGGGTCCATTCTCGACAGAAGACAGGATCACCAGTCCCTTTCTTTAAATCAGGCGCTTCACCAGTGGTGCTGGGAGCTATCAATAGATCAACCTCATCATTGAATAGTGCGTAGATGGATGATTTTGCGTTGCCTGCAAACAGTAAATCTTTTGCATACTGCTCATAACTAATTGCAGCACCGTCAGTGAGTTGTTTGCTCAAGATCAAGCTTAATTTTTTTGGATAGTGGGTTCGCTCAAATAGAAAGCTTCGAGACATTTCAGAGAGCATGATGCGAGTTTGTACTTGCGTGATGCCATCACAGGATTTAGGCAGTTTTAAGTCCACAACAGTGGATTTAGCAATGCGCTCCGCCGCATGCCGTGCTACCGCCATTGCAGTTGCAGTTTCCTGATGGGCAAGAGACCAGTTTGAAGTCTTGCAAATGGCAATGCGGGGCTTGTTATGTAGCGCCTCAATCTTTGCAAGACGATGATCACCGCTCATGGCTGCCACACCCAACCCTACATCCTCTACAGTCCTGCCAAAGCATCCCAAAGTATCCAATGAGACCGATAGGCTCTTCACGCCCGCGATACTGACTTTACCTAAGCTCGGTTTAAAGCCTACTACGCCACAATAGGATGCTGGACGAATCATTGAGCCAGCTGTTTGACTACCAGTCGCTAGTGGCACCATGAAGTCGGCAACCGCTGCAGCAGAGCCGCTTGAGGATCCTCCGGGCGTATGCCCTGAATTATGCGGATTTGTTGTTGGACCACTTTTAAATGATGCCAACTCTGTAGTAACTGTTTTGCCGAGAATGATGCCTCCTGCCTGTCGTATTAATGCAATTGAGACGGCATCGGTTACTGGATAGTGATTGGCGTAGATGGGCGAGCCGTAAGAGGTCGGCAAATCATAGGTGTCATATAGATCTTTCACACCGATAGGTAGGCCATGCAAAATACCTTTAAAGACCCCCTTATCCAGCTCTTTGGCACGCGTTAAGGCATTTTCCTTGCCAAGGCTCGTCCAAGCCTTTACATGATTCTCCCGTTGTCCTATGCGATCGAGACAGGAGAGCAGTAAATCAGTGGCCTTTATCTCCCTTTTTGAGAGGGCTTTAATGGCTTGGGAGGCGCTGAGGCTTTCTAGATCTTTCATTGGTTCATTCTACTTATGGTGGCGTATGATCGCAATTTAAGCTTTTTGTCCCAGAAATTCGATAGAAGATAAGTTAGATGAAGCAACATACAGTACGTGAAGCATGGCTTGAGGATGCCGTAAGGCATTTGGAGCCAGTATTTTCAAAGGCGGGTTACGCAATCCCTCCGGTAAGGGTTTCTTGCGGCTTTCCAGCCTCCAGCAGCCCCAGAACAACGCTCGGTCAATGTTGGCCTCGTGAGCGATCTGGTGGTGGTGTTAATGAGATTTTTATCTCCCCTAAATTAGATGAGCCGGTACAACTTTTGGATACCTTGGTGCATGAGCTTTGCCATGCCGTAGATGACTGTTTTAGTGGCCATGGTGAGGATTTCAAGGGTATTGCTCAGACGGTCGGTTTAGAAGGCCCAGCCCGCATGGCGCATGCCACAGAAGAGCTAACTGTAAAGCTAATGATGATTAGCCAGGAGCTGGGTCCATACCCACATCAAGCCATCGTCTTTCCGCCTCCTAGGCCGAGCAATGCTAGTCGCAGCAAAGCTAAATGCAGTCAATGCGGCTATGAGGTTACCTTACTTAAAAAATGGGTTAGTTATGGCGCACCAATTTGCCCAAAAGATAATATTCGCATGCTAGAAGCGGTTCCAGAGACAATTGAAAATACCACTGATTACGATACAGATTCCGTAGAAAAAGGTAGTAAGAAAGCACCGGATGAGATCCGCCGCGCAATTAGCTAGAAATTTGTAAAATTCACATTCACCAAAAATAAAAAGAGACAAGCAACCCATGAACGCAAAGAAAATTTTTAAGAATCCAAAGATTGCCGTTATTCCTGGAGATGGAATTGGTAAAGAAGTTATGCCCGAGGGCGTCCGCGCACTTGAGGCTGCCAATCGTAAATTTAATCTCGGAATGCAGTTTGATCACTTTGACTTTGCAAGTTGTGATTACTATCTTAAGCACGGCAAAATGATGCCTGATGATTGGTTTGATACTTTAATGAAGTACGACGCAATCTTCTTTGGCGCAGTTGGAATGCCGGACATTCTTCCTGACCACGTTTCTTTGTGGGGCAGCTTGATTCAGTTCCGCCGCGGCTTTGATCAATATGTCAATTTACGTCCAGTGCGCTTGCTGCCGGGTGTTCCTTGCCCATTAGCTAATCGCAAGCCTGGTGATATTGATTTCTTTGTCGTACGTGAGAATACTGAAGGCGAATACTCTAGTGTTGGTGGAAAAATGTTCCCAGATACGGACCGTGAGATTGTTATTCAGGAATCCGTTTTCACAAGACAGGGCGTGGACCGTATTTTGCAATATGCATTTGATCTGGCACAAAGTCGCCCTAAGAAGCACCTCACTTCAGCTACGAAGTCAAACGGTATTGCTATCACGATGCCATACTGGGATGAGCGCGTAGAAGCAATGTCGAAGAAGTTTGCTGATGTTAGAGCAGACAAGTATCACATTGATATTCTGGCGGCACACTTTGTTATGAATCCAGATCGTTTTGATGTGGTTGTTGCATCTAATTTATTTGGCGACATTCTTTCTGACTTAGGTCCTGCTTGTACCGGTACGATTGCCGTAGCGCCATCGGGAAGTATTAATCCAGAAGGCAAGTTCCCATCATTGTTTGAACCTGTACATGGTTCTGCGCCTGACATCTTTGGCAAAATGATTGCTAATCCGATTGGTCAAATTTGGAGCGGGGCGATGATGCTCGATCACCTTGGCTATCCAGAGGCTGGCAAAGCTATATTTACGGCTATTGAAAAGGTATTGGCCTCTGGCCCTGGAAATGCACCTTTGACGCCTGATCTAGGCGGAACAGCTAAGACTGATGATTTAGGCAAGGCGATTGCAGCAGCAATCTAATTGGATACTCAACTTGCGGTACTTAAAGGACTCCAAACGGAGTCCTTTTTACTTGCCTTGGCAATTTCAGCAAGGATCTTTTCATGACTGAGTAAATCATCCTCTGATGCAGATAGAACTTTTAAATTAGTCGGCAGGGCTTTGGTGTGACCGGAGGAGTCTGCGCCTACCGTGTAATCAATGAGATCAATGGACAGATCCTCTTGACCTCTAGTCATTGCTACATAGACTTCAGCCAAAAGCTGGGCATCCAGTAAAGCGCCGTGCAGAGTGCGATGCTTATTGCTAATAGAAAAGCGCTCGCATAGGGCATCTAGTGAATTTCTTTTGCCTGGAAACATTTGACGTGCATCGAGCAAGGTATCGGTAACTTTTGATGCTAGATTACGGAACGGTGGACGTTTTAAGAGGGCGAACTCGTTATCTAAAAATCCCAAGTCGAAGGCTGCGTTATGAATCACGATTTCAGCGCCATCTACAAACTCAATAAGCTGCTCAACAATATTTGCAAAAATTGGTTTATCAGATAAAAACTCTCTTGAGAGACCGTGTACCGCAAAGGCTCCCGCATCAATATCACGCTCTGGATTGATGTAGTAATGAAAGGTTCTATCTGTTAAGCGACGACCAACCATTTCAACACAACCAATTTCAATGATGCGGTCACCCGTAGCAGGATTTAAGCCTGTAGTTTCGGTATCGAGAATAACTTGACGCATTAGGTCCCCTCTAGAACGGCAGGCGGAATATCCATTGGACCATTGCCTGCATATTTATCCAGGTAAAGATAAATTACCGGCGTAATGATGAGTGTTACAAATTGAGAGAATATCAATCCGCCGGCAACACTAATACCCAAGGGTTGGCGTAACTCTGCTCCAGCACCAAGGCCGAGTGCAATTGGAAGCGCACCCATCAAAGCGGCAATGGTGGTCATCATGATGGGCCTAAAGCGCAAGATGCAAGCCTCTCTAATTGCTTTCTCTGGGCTCATGCCTTGATTGCGTTGCGCATCTAAGGCAAAGTCAATCATCAAGATCGCATTCTTCTTAACAATGCCAATCAGAAGTAGGATGCCAATTGAAGCAACGATGGTGAGCTCAAAACCAAAAATACGCAGGGCTAAGATTGCTCCAATAGCAGCAGAAGGTAGTCCAGCCAAAATGGTGAGTGGATGTATGTAGCTCTCGTATAAAACGCCAAGCAGAATATAAATTACACCTAAAGCTGCCAGTAACAAGATTACTTGGCCCGATTGATTGTCTTTAAATACAGCGGCATCGCCGCCATAACTTGTAATGATAGAGGGTGGTAAGTCAACCTCTTTTACAAACCGATCTATCGCTTTGGTTGCATCACCCAAAAAGACATCTGGGGCCAAGTTAAAGGAAATCGTTACAGCAGGAATTTGACCTTGATGATTTACAGCAGTTGGTCCAACCGTTCTCACAAAGCTAGCTAAGCTAGATAGGGGTATGAGTTTGTCAGTAGCTCTGCCTCGGACATAAACTTTATTTAAGTCTGTTTCAAACTGCCTATCATCCTCTGCCGTTTCGAGAATGACGTAGTAGGTGTTAACTGGCGTGTAAATGGTGGACACTTGGCGCTCGCCAAATGAAGAGTAGAGGGCTGTTCGTATATCGGAAATAGATACACCAGCGCTTGCAGCTTTTTCTCGATCAATATCAATTTTGACGTTAAGGCCCTTGAGTTGCGAATCGCTTGTCACATCTCTAAAGATCGGATCGGTACGCATCTTTTGCAATAACTTGTCAGCCCATTCATTTACACCCTCAAAGCCAACACTTTGCAAGGTGAACTGATAACGGCTCTTACTGCTTCGTCCGCCTAGTTGTAAATTCTGCACAGGGCTCATGTAAACCTGGATGCCAGGAATTTCTCTGAACTTCGTTCGAAGACCTTCCATTACCTTGCTCATTTTTTGACGCTCGCCTTTTGGCTTCAAAATAATGAAGAACCGACCGGTATTGCGCCCTGAGCTTTGTCCGCCGCCCAAAATAGAGATCGATGTCGCAACGTTAGGGTCGCTATCAACGATTTTGGCTGCTTGATCTTGCAAGGCAATCATCGTTTTAAACGAAGTGTCCTCTGAGGCTTCAACCGTAACTCGCAATTGACCAATATCTTCTTCGGGGAAGAAACCTTTAGGGCTATAAACAAAGAGGGCAACTGTAATGACGCAGCTAGCAATTGCTCCCCACAGCACCTTTTTGCGATTGACTAAGGCTAAGTCTAAAAAGTGAACGTATCCCTTTAAAGTCCAATCGAAGAGGCGATCAAATTTCTTGGTAATTCCATATTCTTTTGGTTTGTGGTCAGGCTTTGGTAAATAACGACTGCAAAGCATTGGTACTACTGTCAGTGAAACAACGGCAGAAACCAAAATGGAGAGGGTAACGACAACCGCAAATTCTCTGAAGAGTAGGCCAATCGGTCCCGCCATAAAGAAGAGCGGAATGAAGACTGCCACCAGGGACAGGGAAATGGAAATAATAGTAAAGCCGACTTCTTTACTTCCCTTAAGTGCAGCCTTAAGCGGATCCATGCCTTGCTCAACGTAACGCATGATGTTCTCTAAAACAACAATCGCATCGTCAACAACCAGGCCAACAGCTAGCGTGATACCTAAAAGGGAGATGTTATCAAGGCTGTAGCCCAAGAAGTAGAAAACAAAAAAGGCGCCAATTAAGGAAATAGGCAGGCTAATTGATGGAATAATTGTTGCTGATACATGCTTAAGGAACAGGAATATCACCAGAATCACTAATGCAATAGTGAAAAGGAGGGTGATATTAACGTCATGAATAGACTCAATAATCGAGAGTGAGCGATCGTTGATGAGTGTCAGCTGAATCGAGTCAGGCATCTGCGCTTGAAGCGAGGGCAATAAGCGTTTAATCGAATCAACCACTTCAACCGTATTGGCATTTGGTTGTCTGTTAATACCAATCGCAATCGATCTTTCGCCTTTTGCTGAGGCAAAAGTTTTTACATCTTCGTAGCTTTCTTGTACATCTGCCACATCCTTAAGATAGATTGGATATCCATTTCGCTGCGCAATGATGAGGTTGCCAAACTCTTCTGCCTTAACTAATTGAGGATTTGCATAGATGGTAATGAGTTGTCGTGGGCCGTCTAGAGTGCCAACAGGACTATTCGTATTGGCTTTATTGATTGCAGCAGCCACTTCATCCATCGTAATGTTGCGGTTGCCTAATGCATCTGGTCTTACGCTGACACGAACTGCATAGCGCTTTGCGCCGTAAACAGAAACCTGAGATACGCCTGAAATAGTCGATAAATTCGGTGCCATTAGATTCTCGGCATAGGCATTCATCTCCGAGAGGCTAATAGATGGGGAGCTCATACGGACAATTAATACTGGCGTATCTGCAGGATTAATTTTTCGATAAGAGGGCGGTACCGTCATTTCAATAGGCAAGCGTCTTTGTGCGCGCAAGAGAGCTGCTTGCACATCTACTGCTGCCTTATCAATATCGCGATCATTATTGAATTCAAGGGTGATGCTAGTAGAGCCAAGTGAATTGGTTGAGCTAATGACCTTGATGCCATCGATTGTTGAGAATTCTTTCTCAAGCGGCAACGCAACTGCGGATGCCATATTTTCTGGCGCTGCTCCTGGCAGACTTGCAGTGACCGAAATAATTGGTGTATTAAAACTCGGTAGGGCGGCTACTGGAATTTTGAAATACGCTACGCTTCCAGCAATGACGGTTGCAATAGATAGCAACACCGTCATGACGGGGCGTCTAATACATAACTCAGAAAGCGTCATTTTTGCTCTGTAGCAGAATTATTGTTTGCAGGAGCATCAGGAGCTGGGCCTTTGCCAGCCTTAGCCTCGCGTACTTTGCTGCCAGTTCGTAAATTCTGCTTGCCTTCAACAACAATGCGGTCACCAGCTTGTATACCTGTAACTACTGAGGTGCCCTGGTATTCATATGTAACCTTTACTGGCTTCGCGGTTACTTTGTCATCCTTATCTACAACATATACCAGGCGACCTGTTGGGCTAATCACAATAGCTTGTGTTGGAACTGCAATTGCGTCTTTTAATGTGTTGGCATTTAATGAGACGCGGGCAAATTGACCAGGCAAGATCTCCATTTTCTCATTAGAAATTTGCGCCTTGACTCTCACTGCGGCAATTGCTGGGTCCACTTGGTTGTCAATCACTAATACCTGGCCTTCGTAGGTAGTCTTGCCAGAATTCCCAACGGTAACTTTAACTTTTAAGGGTTCATCAGCCTTTTTGTTTTCCAAAATTATTGGGATATCTTTTTCTGGAATAACAAATTGAACGTTAATAGGGTTCAATTGAGTAATGGTGACCATTGATCCGGTAGTAGTGGTGGCGGAAGCTGTAGTTGAGCTAATGACTGCATTGCTTGCCTGTACAAAAGAGCCTGGAAACACGTTAATAATCCCAGCGCGACCATTAATAGGGGAGCGTATTGAGTCGAAGGAAAGTTGCACTTCTGCAGAACGAGCTGCTGCTTGAGCTGATTTTGCATTTGCAAGAGAGGTTTCTAGACCTGCTTTGGATATGAAATTTTTGGCTACCAATTCCTTTGCTCGCAAATACTGCTTCTCAGCATCATCAGCCAAAGCCTTTAGTCTTTGATAATTGGCCTTATCGTTGCGATCATCAAGACTGAAAAGCAGCTGACCCTCAGTAACGTCCTGCCCGTCTTTGATGTGAATTTTAGTAACAGTATTGGTCACCATAGGGCGAATATCAACAATACTATTGGATACAATCGTGCCGGTTGCCTCGATGATCAGTGGTACATCCTTTTTTTCAACCACAATGCTAGTAATCGTTTGAGGGCCGCCAGCTTTCTTACCAGCTGGGAAAAAATAATCGTATGTTTTTGATCCCGCATACAGCAGCATCAAAACGATCAAAATGCGCCACTTAAAACGTTTGACGAACGCCTTGATAGAGGCGTAATTAATGTCTTTAAGCCTATCAACCTGAGGCAAATATTTGTTCCAAAGCGTGCATAAACGAGACTTGCCTGCATCCTTCAGTTGCACGAGCTTGCCTAACAACTTATCAAGGGAGGATTCAATTTTTGACACAGACTCGTTTTTCTTGGTTTTCTAGGGTTTATATGCTGTTTCTGGGCTATTTAAAGCAGGACCATTCTCTCATAAGATGCCTTAAAAGGTGGTCGCCGAAGGGCGTTGGCCTAGGGTAGAAATTCTTCGACGCCTTTATTGGCCAATTGGTCTGCCAGCTCATTCCCAGGGTGGCCGTTATGACCTCTTACCCAGTGCCAGGAGATGTCATGGCTTGGGAGCAGGGAGTCTAACTCCTGCCAAAGATCCGCATTTTTGACGGGATCCCTACCGGCTGTTTTCCAACCGCGCCTTTTCCATCCCTCCAGCCATTCCGTAACACCCTTTTGGACATATTGGGAGTCAGTCCAAAGCTCGACCGTACTGCGTTGCTTTAAAGCCTTTAGGGCAAAAATAACCGCACAAATTTCCATGCGGTTATTAGTTGTTAGTTTTTCACCGCCATGGATATGTTTTTCGTGCCCGCCTGAACGCAAAACAGCGCCCCAACCACCAGGTCCGGGGTTTCCTTTGCAGGCTCCATCGGTATAAATCACGATATGGGGGTGTTTGGTATGCGGCATAGCAATAATTTACTGGTTATTGTTGCTCTTGAGACGTTTTTGCAGATTACTTCGTTCCGCAGCGGGGCTTAGTTGCTTAATTGCCGGAATTCGGACTAGAGAAGCTGGGCCGATGAGGCACATTCCTTGCTGGCGCTTGATAGCCGAAACCAGGAAAACTGCCCCAAATATTGGCCACCAACGATTCCCCATCTTTTCAAGGAAATTCATCTTACCCATAACAGCCTCCCCCTGTAGGGGAAATTTGTAGCATCCAAAGTGGCCGCGATCGAGAGAGAAATTGAGAAGCTCAAGCCAATCTTTAATGCGAATGAGGCTGATGAATTGACCATCCCTTGGAAGATAAGGTGTGCCAATCAATCTACTGAGATATTGTCGAGCACCCCACAGGCTAGCTGGATTAAAGCCGGAGATGATTAGGCGACCTTCTGGTCGTAGCACTCGATCCACTTCTCGAAGTATCTGATGGGGATCGGATGCAAATTCCAAAACATGTGGGAGAACTATTAAATCCAGGCTCTCGCTAGCAAAAGGGAGTTCAGTAGGGCTAGCTTCTATTAAATGCCAGTTAAATCGAGCAGCATCAGAGAGATTATCGTTTGAGTGAATCAGAAGTGCCTGCAAGGGCATCCGATTCTCGCTAAGCGTGTTCATTTGTGGCAAGCCAATTTGGACAGCATGAAACCCAAAGACATCGGCAACGATTTGATCAAAGCATTGCTGCTCCCAATTGAGCACATAGCGACCTGGAGGGGATTGGAGCCACTTTTCCCAAGAGCTCCATGGGGGTGCAGGCATCTGAGAGGGGATGGGAGGGGTTGGTATCATGAGTACATGGATAAGAATACTTTATTGCAAGTCTGGCCCATACCGGCCTTTGATGATAACTACATTTGGTGCATTCACGATGGTAGCAATGCATTGGTTGTCGATCCGGGGGATGCTGAGCCGACCCTTGAATTTCTAAAGGCAAATAAATTAGCTCTCAAGGGAATCTTAATTACGCATCACCACGCTGACCATACGGGTGGAATTTTGTCCTTACTGGAAAAGTTAGGATCCAATATTCCTGTCTACGGGCCAGTGGGAGATAACATTCCCGGTCGAACTGTGGTTGCAATGCAAGACGACAAAATTGAAATTGCTTCTCCACGAATTAGCTTGAAAATATTTGAAGTGCCCGGCCATACCCTGAGCCATATTGCTTATTTTGCCAATATGCAGGCTAACGTTGTAGAGCCTATGTTGTTCTGTGGGGATACTTTATTTGCCTCTGGTTGCGGAAGATTGTTTGAGGGCACACCTACTCAGATGAGTGAATCTTTAAGTAAGTTTGCTGCGTTGCCAAAAAATACTTTGGTTTACTGTACGCACGAATACACCTTATCTAATATTCGCTTTGCATTGGCTGTTGAACCTAATAACCATAATTTAGTTGCATGGGCAGAGCAGGCGAAATCTTTACGAGAGCAGGGGGTGCCTACGCTTCCCACTACGATCGGTCAAGAGCTGCAAGTTAACCCTTTTATGCGCTGTGATCAGCCTGAAGTGATTGCAATGGCAAAAGAGGTTTCAGGGCAGGTGGAGCTGCCAAGCCCCGCTCACGTCCTAGCAGTTATTCGTGCTTGGAAAGATCGCTTCTGATGCGCATGCTTTATGCAGCATTGATTGTTGCTTTCTTGAGTGGTTGTGCCGGCACCGGAGATTGGTCATCTGATACCCCAACAAAGGCCAATCCAAAATCGTCTAAAGCTACTCGCGTAAACCTAAAAAACCAATCGGTAAGCAAGATATACGCACCTTCGGATAACTTATGGATACGCATCCGTGATGGCTTCCAAATGGAGCCCATGAATACGCCATTAGAAATTGAGCAAGTCCGTTGGCTCGCTGCTAGACCTGATTATGTCAATCGTTCAATGACGCGCTCTTCGCGCTATTTGTTTTACATTGTTCAAGAAGTCAATGCACGAAATATGCCAACTGAGATTGCGTTGCTCCCATTTGTAGAGAGCGCATTTGTTACGCACGCTAAGTCAAGCGCAAAAGCGGTGGGCTTATGGCAATTTATGCCAGCCACTGGTAAAGATTTTCGCTTAACGCAAAACGTATTTAGGGATGAGCGACGAGATGTAGTTCAATCAACTGATGCAGCATTAGATTACTTGCAGCGCTTGCATAACCAATTTGGTAGCTGGGAGCTGGCATTAGCCGCATATAACTGGGGCGCAGGGAATATTGCAAAAGCACAAAAGCGTAATGCTGTAGCCGGATTACCAACAGATTATGAGAGTCTGACTTTACCTCGCGAGACCCGAAATTATGTGCCTAAGTTAATGGCCTATCGTCAAATTGTTTTGGATCCACAAGCGTATGGCATCGTGTTGCCAGAACTTGAAAACCATCCATACTTTGTTGCAGTAGATGTAGGGAGTGATATTGACGTAGCCCTAGTAATTAAATTGGCTGAAATTCCTTCGGATGAATTTCATAGCCTCAATCCCTCATTTAACAAACCAGTCATTCTGAGTAATGCAAATCAGCAAATCCTCTTGCCATTTGCTCATGCCGAAATCTTTCAGGCCAACTTGAAGCAATACGACAAACCGCTTTCTTCATGGACGGCTGTTCAAGTCTCTAGGACTGAAAGCGTGGATCAAGCGGCGAAAACCTTGGGTGTAGATGTAGATACCCTAAGAGAAGTGAACGGCATACCGCGGGGAATGAGAATACGTTCAGGGTCTACGGTATTGATTCCTAAAACTAATCGCCGTCCTGGAGATGTATCGACCGCCATGGCAGAAAATGCCAGCTTAAGCTTAGAGAAGCCCGCACCGCCTACGCCTAAGTGCCCAAAACCAGTAAATACCGGGAAAGGTGGCAAGACAGCAAAGTGCGCCCCAGCTACAACAAGCAAAACAACAGGAAAAACCCCCTCTAAGGGTAATTCTTCTGAAAAAAATGCTGCATCTCAGCATAAATCCGCATCGACAGGGCTTGCAAAATCTGCGAAAAATGGTAATTCAGCCGCCTCCAATAGCAACAACGGCAGTAAAGGGGCGAGCAAAAGCCAGTAATTACAGTAACTTTTTAAAGAAATCAGGTTGACCATGTCCTATAAAGCACACCACGAACGCTCAATTAAAGACCCAGACGGATTTTGGGGTGAGCAAGCGCAGTTAATTCACTGGGAAAAGCCATTCGATAAGGTTCTGAACTACAACAACCCGCCATTTGCAAAATGGTTTGAGGGTGGACTTACAAATCTTTGCTACAACGCAGTAGATCGCCACCTCAAAGATCGCCCGGATCAAATCGCTCTAGTTGCCGTTTCAACAGAAACCAATCAAGAGAAAACTTACACATTTAAAGAGCTATACGAAGAAGTTAATCGTATGGCTGCAATCTATAAAGCAAATGGCATTCAAAAGGGCGATCGTGTGCTCATTTATATGCCAATGATTGCTGAAGCATGTTTTGCAATGTTGGCCTGTGCTCGTATTGGCGCAATTCACTCTGTTGTATTTGGCGGCTTCGCATCACACAGCCTTGCTTCGCGAATTGATGATGCAAAACCTAAGCTTATTGTTACTGCAGAAGCTGGTGCGCGTGGCGGCAAAGCAGTTCCATATAAGCCATTATTGGATGAGGCAATCACATTGGCTGAATACAAGCCAGAAAAAGTGTTGATTGTGAACCGTGGCTTAACTGAGTTCACGACTGTTGCTGGACGAGATTTGGACTATGCAACTGAGCGTCAAAAGCACCTCCACGATGTCGTTCCAGTTGAGTGGGTTGATGCTACACATCCTTCCTATATTTTGTATACATCTGGCACGACAGGAAAACCAAAAGGTGTGCAACGTGATACCGGTGGTTATGCTGTTGCGCTCGCTGCTTCGATGAAGCATATTTTCACTGGCAATCCAGGCGAGACAATGTTCTGCACCTCAGACATTGGCTGGGTGGTTGGTCATAGCTACATTATTTATGCGCCATTACTTTCAGGCATGGCCACAATCATGTATGAGGGCACACCTTTGCGTCCTGATGCTGGTATCTGGTGGGAGCTGGTAGATAAATATAAAGTTTCTGTCATGTTCTCTGCGCCAACAGCAGTTCGTGTGCTCAAGAAACAAGATCCTTCATTCTTGACTAAACATGATCTTTCTAAATTACGTGCATTGTTTTTGGCTGGCGAGCCTTTGGATGAGCCAACTGCAAGTTGGATTCATGGCGCTATTAATAAGCCGATTGTCGATAACTACTGGCAAACAGAGACTGGCTGGCCGATGCTGGCAATTCAACGTGGCGTAGAAGTGATGCCGCATAAATTTGGCTCACCAGGTGTGCCATCATTTGGCTACAACATGAAGTTGCTTGATGACGCTACATCTGAAGAGTTGGGTCCAGATCAAAAAGGGGTTATCGCCATCGAAGGGCCATTGCCTCCAGGCTGTATGCAAACGGTTTGGGGTGACGATAAGCGTTTTGTCAGCACCTATTGGGAAACTATTCCAGGCAAGTTAATTTATTCGACCTTCGACTGGGGTATCAAAGACAAGGATGGTTACTTCTTCATTCTTGGTCGAACAGATGACGTCATTAACGTTGCCGGACATCGTTTGGGTACTCGCGAAATTGAAGAGAGCATTTCTAGCCATCCCAATATTTCAGAGGTAGCAGTAGTAGGTATTGAGGACAAGCTTAAAGGTCAGGCTGCGATTGCTTTCGTGATCCCTAAGGACGCCTCAAATATCGCCACCTTAGAAGCGGAATGTATGAAAACTGTAGATACAACTCTAGGTGCTATTGCTCGCCCAGGTCGTGTTTACATTGTCACGGCACTGCCAAAAACGCGTTCAGGCAAGATTGTGCGCCGCGCGCTCCAGGCCGTTGCCGAGGGTCGTGATCCTGGTGATATCAGCACCATGGACGACCAGGCCGTATTGGCTCAAATTAAGACCATTATTGAGCAAAGCGCTAAGGCTTAAAAACCCTTAATCTTGGCCAAAAAGCTCCGCCAGCCATCAGGTTGGAGGGGCTTTCTCCTTTGTAAGCCCCATTTGACTGGATATTCAAGGGTTTACGAGCAGAAATGGTATGATTGCAAGGTTCGAAACTAATTAAATACCCTAGCGCTTAAAGACACTCACCTCCCGCAAAAACATCCTCGGGTTGGTCTTTTTGAGGGTTTTGAGCGTCGGATGGAGCAGGGACTGGAGATGGTTTGTCACCCTTGCTTCCTTCTTTTCCCCCAGCCGTGTTGGCCTTAGCCGACGGCACTTTATTTCCCGGATTCAGTATTGGCGCCCCAGGCGAAACTACCGGCGAAGTTGTTTTCAATACAGCGTTGACTGGATATCAGGAGATCATTACTGATCCTAGCTACTCACGGCAAATTGTTACTTTGACTTACCCCCATATTGGTAACGTCGGTGTGAACGCTCAGGATGCAGAATCCGATCAAATACATTCAGCGGGATTAGTCATTAAAGACCTCCCAAAGCGCGTATCTAACTTCCGCTCGGAAGACTCTCTTGATAGCTACCTCACTAAAGCTGGTGTTTTAGGCATTGCTGGAATCGATACTCGTAAGCTCACCAGAATTTTGCGAGACAAAGGCGCCCAATCAGGCGCAATCGTTGCCGGCAAGGTGGGCGATGATTATGAGACTTTAGGCAAACAGGCTCTTGAGCTTGCCAAGGCTTTTCCAGGTATGTCAGGGTTGGACCTTGCTAAGGTAGTTACAACTAATAAGTCTTATGAGTGGCGTGAAGCTGAATGGGATCTGCACGGTCCTAATGGCAAGCCTGCATATAGAGGCCTAGATACAAGCAAGCCAGTTAAGAAAGTTGTTGCTTATGACTTTGGTGTGAAGCGCAATATTCTTCGCATGCTTGCTGAGCGTGGCTGTCAATTGACGGTAGTGCCAGCACAAACTAGTGCAGCTGAAGTGTTGGCTATGAACCCTGATGGCGTCTTCTTTTCGAATGGCCCTGGAGATCCCGGTCCATGTGATTACGCAATTACTGCTGCAAAAGAAATCATTGAAAAAGGTGTTCCAACTTTTGGTATCTGCTTAGGCCATCAAATTATGGGTCTTGCTGCTGGTGCAAAAACGTTGAAGATGAAGTTTGGTCACCATGGCGCAAACCACCCAGTGAAAGATTTGGATACTGGTCGTGTGGCAATTACTTCTCAGAACCATGGTTTTGCAGTTGATGCCAATACATTGCCGGACAGTATTCGTGTAACCCATGTTTCTTTGTTTGATGGTTCTTTACAAGGTTTGGCTTGGAAAGATAAGCCGGCCCTGTGTTTCCAAGGACATCCTGAGGCCTCACCTGGACCTCATGACATTGCCTATTTATTTGATCGTTTTGTGGAGCTCATGAATGCTGCCAGCAAGAAGGAGGGCAAATAATGCCTAAGCGTAGCGACATTAAGAGCATTCTGATTATTGGTGCAGGGCCAATTGTGATTGGTCAGGCTTGTGAGTTTGACTATTCTGGCGCTCAAGCATGTAAAGCGCTGCGTGACGAGGGTTACAAAGTCATATTGGTAAATAGTAATCCTGCGACCATCATGACAGATCCTGAAATGGCTGATGTGACTTACATTGAGCCGATTACTTGGGAAGTGGTAGAGCGCATTATTGCCACTGAAAAACCAGATGCGATATTGCCAACGATGGGTGGTCAAACAGCACTGAACTGCGCATTAGATCTGCATCGTCATGGCGTGTTAGAAAAATACGGATGCGAGCTTATTGGTGCATCTCCTGAAGCGATTGACAAAGCGGAAGATCGTCAGAAATTTAAAGAGGCCATGACCAAGATTGGTCTAGGCTCTGCCAAGTCTGGTATTGCGCACTCGATGGACGAAGCGCACGAAGTGCAACAGCGTATACAACAGGAAACAGGCAGCTCAGGATTCCCGGTTGTTATTCGCCCGTCATTCACCATGGGTGGATCTGGTGGCGGTATTGCTTATAACCGCGAAGAATTTGAAGAGATTTGCAAACGCGGTCTCGATTTATCCCCAACTCGCGAACTTCTCATCGAGGAATCTTTGCTTGGTTGGAAAGAGTTTGAGATGGAAGTGGTGCGTGATCGCAATGACAACTGCATCATTGTTTGCTCGATTGAAAACTTAGACCCAATGGGAGTTCATACGGGTGACTCCATTACCGTTGCTCCTGCGCAAACTTTGACTGATAAAGAATATCAAATCATGCGTAACGCATCGATTGCAGTATTACGAGAAATCGGTGTTGACACTGGTGGATCAAACGTTCAGTTCTCGATCAACCCAGTTGATGGTCGCATGATTGTCATTGAGATGAATCCACGGGTTTCGCGTTCATCTGCATTGGCCTCCAAAGCAACTGGTTTCCCAATTGCAAAGATAGCAGCCAAATTAGCGGTTGGATACACATTAGATGAACTTAAAAATGATATTACTGGTGGAGCAACGCCAGCATCTTTTGAGCCATCAATCGACTATGTAGTAACAAAAATTCCACGCTTCGCGTTCGAGAAGTTCCCGCAAGCAGACTCACGCTTAACCACTCAAATGAAATCTGTTGGAGAAGTGATGGCTATTGGCCGCACCTTCCAAGAGTCATTCCAAAAAGCGTTGCGCGGCTTAGAAGTCGGTGTCGATGGTCTGGATGAAGTGTCTACAGATCTCGATGACATCATTAACGAAATTAATGAGCCGGGCCCAGACCGTATTTGGTATTTGGCCGATGCTTTCCGTATGGGCATGGGTCTTGATGAGATTTATTCAGAAACCAAAGTTGACCCTTGGTTCTTAGAGCAAATCGAAGAGCTCATTACGATTGAAGCTGAGTTAAAGCAACGCAAAATTGACAGTCTTACTGCCCCAGAGCTACGCTTTGTGAAACAGAAGGGCTTCTCTGATCGTCGTTTAGCAAAGTTACTTGGTATTGATGCTGCCTCCGTTCGTGCTGCACGTCACCGCTTAAAGGTGGTCCCTGTCTATAAACGTGTGGATACCTGCGCTGCTGAGTTCTCAACAAATACTGCGTATTTGTATTCAACCTATGAAGCTGAGCATGGTGAGTGCGAGTCCAACCCAACCAATAAAGACAAGATTATGGTTCTGGGTGGTGGCCCGAATAGAATTGGTCAAGGCATTGAGTTTGACTATTGCTGTGTACATGCGGCCTTAGCAATGCGCGATGATGGTTACGAAACCATTATGGTCAACTGCAATCCTGAAACAGTTTCAACTGATTACGATACGTCTGATCGTTTGTACTTTGAGCCATTAACTCTTGAGGATGTTCTTGAGATCGTAGCCAAGGAAAAGCCAAAGGGCGTCATCGTCCAGTACGGCGGTCAAACTCCTTTGAAGCTGGCATTGGATCTTGAGCGTAACGGCGTTCCGATTATCGGCACATCACCTGACATGATTGATGCCGCAGAAGATCGTGAACGCTTCCAAAAATTATTGCAAGACTTGGGCTTACGTCAACCACCAAATCGCACTGCGCGTACCGAAGAAGAGGCTCTCAAGTTAGCTGAAGAAATTGGTTATCCATTAGTTGTGCGTCCTTCCTATGTTTTGGGTGGTCGTGCCATGGAGATCGTTCATGATGGACGTGACCTAGAGCGCTATATGCGAGAAGCTGTCAAAGTCTCCCATGACTCTCCTGTTTTGCTAGATCGCTTCTTAAATGATGCGATCGAGTGTGATGTTGACTGTATTAGTGATGGCGAAAAAGTATTCATCGGTGGCGTTATGGAGCATATTGAACAAGCCGGCGTTCACTCTGGTGACTCAGCCTGTTCCTTGCCCCCTTATTCTTTATCCGATAAAACAGTAGAAGAAATTAAGCGTCAAACTGCAGCTATGGCCAAGGGATTGAATGTTATTGGTCTAATGAACGTTCAATTTGCTATACAAAATGTAGATGGCAATGATGTTATCTATGTTCTTGAAGTAAATCCACGCGCTTCCCGCACCGTGCCTTTCGTTTCCAAAGCCACTGGTTTACAACTGGCTAAGATAGCTGCTCGTTGTATGGTTGGTCAAACGCTTGCTCAGCAAGGCATTACTGCTGAAGTGAAACCTCCATACTTCTCTGTGAAAGAAGCGGTATTCCCATTTAATAAATTCCCTGGTATCGATCCAATCCTTGGGCCAGAAATGCGCTCAACTGGTGAGGTGATGGGTGTTGGTAAAACCTTTGGCGAGGCCTTGTTCAAGTCTCAATTGGGTGCAGGCATTAAGCTACCTAAGAGCGGAACTGTTCTTTTGACTGTAAAGGATAGCGATAAGCCAAAGGCGATTGAAGTTGCCAAGTTATTGCATCAGCTCGGTTTCCCAATGGTCGCTACAAAGGGTACTGCCGCTGCAATTGAAGCGGCTGGATTGCCTGTAAGAGTGGTAAATAAGGTCAAGGATGGACGTCCTCACATTGTTGATTTCATCAAGAATGGCGAAATTTCTTTGGTATTCACTACTGTGGATGAAACCCGCACTGCCATTGCTGACTCTAGGTCTATTCGTACCAGTGCTCAGGCTAATGGTGTGACTTACTACACAACCATTAGTGCGGCACGTGCAGTAATGGATGGTTTATTGGCATCTCAAAATGGCAAGTTAGAGTCGCTCGAGGTCTATTCATTGCAAAACTTACATCGGACGCTTATTTAATCTAAAATCAGTTTTTATGCGTAATTTTGCGCAGGATTTTAAGTTAGGTAAGTAGCATGAGCACAATTCCAATTACTAAGCGCGGCGCAGAACTTCTTAAGGAAGAACTGCACCGCTTAAAGCATGTAGAGCGTCCTGCGGTCATCATTGCTATTTCTGAAGCACGAGCTCAGGGCGATCTCTCTGAGAATGCAGAATATGATGCCGCCAAAGAAAAGCAGGGTTTTATTGAAGGTCGCATCCAAGAGCTAGAGGGCAAGCTGTCTGCAGCCCAGATTATTGATCCTTCCTCTCTTGACGTTACTGGGCGTGTCGTATTTGGCGCTACCGTTGACCTCGAGGATCTTGAAGATGGCACCAAGTTGACCTACCAAATTGTGGGTGATGACGAGGCTGATATCGCTTTAAATAAGATTTCCATTAGTTCGCCTATTGCGCGCGCGTTAATTAGCAAGGAAGAGGGCGACGTTGTTGCCGTTCAAGCTCCAGGCGGTAACCGCGAAGTTGAAATATTGGCCGTTCGCTACGTTTAATGTTTCAAACATATTCCCAGAGAATTTTTAACCTGCTTTCGGGTCTCTGGGTCGGCTGTTTATTGACCATTGGATTTCTCGTTGTCCCGACACTCTTTTCGAGTCTAGGGGATCGTCAGGTCGCTGGAATGGTCGCGGCAAACTTATTCAAGTCAACCGCATACATAAGCGTCCTAACAAGTATTGTTCTGATGGTGCTTGCCAATTACTTTGTACGCGTAGGTAAGCCTCAATATCGAATAGATCGTTGGATATTGTTAGGAATGCTGGCATGTGCGATAGCTGCTGCTTTTATCATCATTCCTTGGATGAATTCTTTGCGAGATCAAGCTTTGTATTTGGGTCTATCTGTCCGAGAGTCCACTCACGCTGTTCTTTTTAGTCGCTTGCATGGCGTTTCAAGCGCAATCTACATGCTCCAAACTTTGCTGGGCATTGTCTTCGTGTGGCGGGCAACAAAAAACGCCGACTAGCGGCGTTTTTAACGAATCAAAAGAAGTCTTAGGAGCCCAAAGATTTTTTCTTAGTGCTGCTCATACGCACTTTACGTTTCTTAATGGGCGCTGGCGCTGCAGTAGCTTTTCTGTAACCAGGCGAAGACCAGCCAATTTTGGATTCAGCTGCCTCTGATCGTAAAACTCTTTTCTTTGGCGTAGCAGACTTCACAGCAGCCGCGCGTTCAAAAGGCGACTTGTTAGACGCAGAGCGACGATCCGATCTTTCGGAAGTGCTAGTACGAACACCAGTTTTAGTTGCAGTGCGATTTGGCTGACGCTTAGTGCGAGGCGCTTGCAAAGTTTTTTTAGTTTGCTTGCTTGATCGACCTAAATTACTGAATGCTTCATCAACAGCATCTTTTGGTTTCCATAGCACCAATAATTTGCCGATATGTTGTACTGGAGCAGCATCTAATTTATCGCAGAGCTCTTCATAGATTGCAGTACGAGCCTCACGATCATCGCCAAAAACGCGAATCTTAATCAAACCATGATGATTAATGGCTAATTTTGCTTCTTTGATTACAGCGGGTGTTAAGCCATCGCCGCCGACCATCACCACAGGACTTAAATCATGTGCGTCAGCTTTGAGAGATTTGCGTTGTGCGGGGGTAAGGATGAGTGCAGTCATGGGCTCGATGATAGAGCATTCACCAGCAAAATCAGTCCAATAAAGCCAATTTATGGGTTTTTTCTAGATTCCTTTTGCTTTAGCCGGAAGAAACTAGGAAAATGGAGCGCGAAAGTGGGTAAGTTGTGGCAAAGAATAAATTTAATAAAAGTTGGTTGCAGGATCATTTAACCGATCCCTATGTGAAGATGGCTCAAAAAGAGGGCTATCGCGCTAGAGCGGTATACAAGCTCAGCGAAATTGACGAGCAAGATCATCTCATTAAAGCAGGCATGACGATTGTCGATTTGGGTAGCGCCCCAGGGAGCTGGTCTCAGTACGCCCGCAATCGTCTAACGGAGCTTGGTAAAACCAATCCAAAAATTGAGTCTGGCAAACCAGATGGCCAAATTATTGCGATTGATATTTTGCCTATGGAAGATATTGCGGATGTGAGCTTTATTCAGGGTGATTTTCGTGAGGATGAAGGGCTAGCTGCGCTTGAGGCCTTATTACCTAAAGAAGCCGAGGGAAAGGTAGATTTAGTCCTTTCGGATATGGCCCCTAATTTATCTGGTGTTGGCGTTGCCGATGCTGCCAGAATGGCCTTTTTGGCTGAAATAGCCTTAGATTTTGCTGTGGCACATCTCAAGCCTGAGGGTGCTTTATTAATCAAGTGCTTTAACGGTAGTGGCTATAGCCAGATTGTCGAATCCTTTAAAAGGGTCTTTAAAACCGTAGCCCCCCGCAAGCCTAAGGCATCAAGAGCCCGCTCTTCAGAGATATTCCTCCTTGGAAGAAACCTAAAACCACCCAAATAATGACCAAAAACCCTGAATTTGTAGGGGGTTTATTAAATAAATATGCCATTAGCTCTTGAAAAAGGGTGGTAGTAGAATCAAATACTTAGGAAGCGATTTGCTTTAACTCCTGGCTCAATCCAGAAAAGGACTCATTTTGAACAGCAATATGTTCCAAAAAATCGGTGTGTGGCTCATTGTGGGCTTAGTGCTTTTTACTGTTTTCAAGCAGTTTGATAAGCCTAAGGACCAAACTCAGGTCACCTATTCACAGTTCATGGATGACGCTAAAGCCGGAAAAGTAAAGCGCGTTGATGTGCAAGGTCGCACATTGCAAGTGACACCTGCTGATGGCGCTAAATATTCCATCACCTCTCCAGGCGATATCTGGATGGTAGGCGACCTCATGAAGTATGGCGTTCAAGTTACAGGTAAGGCGGATGATGAGCCAAATATGTTGGTGTCTGCTTTGTACTATCTTGGACCAACTCTTTTAATTATTGGTTTCTGGTTTTTCATGATGCGTCAAATGCAGGGTGGTGGCAAAGGCGGCGCATTCTCTTTTGGTAAATCAAAAGCTCGTTTGATTGATGAGAACAGCAATACAGTTACTTTTGCCGATGTTGCTGGTTGCGACGAAGCAAAAGAAGAAGTCTTTGAGTTAGTAGATTTCTTAAAAGATCCTCAGAAATTCCAAAAGCTGGGTGGCCGGATTCCTCATGGTGTGTTGCTTGTTGGTCCTCCAGGCACCGGTAAAACCCTATTGGCACGTGCCATTGCTGGCGAAGCAAAGGTTCCCTTCTTTTCGATTTCAGGTTCTGATTTCGTAGAAATGTTTGTTGGTGTTGGAGCATCACGTGTACGTGACATGTTTGAAAATGCGAAGAAAAATTCTCCTTGCATCATCTTTATTGATG
The DNA here is from genome assembly GCF_027924165.1 of Polynucleobacter yangtzensis. Classification (NCBI taxonomy): domain Bacteria; kingdom Pseudomonadati; phylum Pseudomonadota; class Betaproteobacteria; order Burkholderiales; family Burkholderiaceae; genus Polynucleobacter; species Polynucleobacter yangtzensis. The sequence continues at coordinate 1,015,578 of NZ_AP026973.1, read as the reverse complement.
AGATTGATGCAGTAGGTCGTCATCGCGGCGCCGGTATGGGTGGCGGCAATGACGAGCGTGAACAAACATTGAATCAAATGTTGGTTGAGATGGATGGTTTTGAGAGTAATAGCGGCGTGATCGTTGTTGCTGCAACCAACCGCTCTGATGTATTGGATAAAGCATTGCTCCGTCCTGGTCGTTTTGATCGTCAAGTTCATGTTGGCTTGCCTGACATTCGTGGTCGCGAGCAGATCTTGCAAGTGCATATGCGTAAGGTTCCTATCGATCCTGATGTAAATGCGGCTGTATTAGCGCGCGGAACACCTGGCTTCTCTGGCGCCGACCTAGCAAACCTAGTCAATGAAGCTGCATTGTTTGCTGCGCGCCGCAATAAGCGCTCGGTTGATATGAAGGACTTTGAGGATGCTAAAGATAAGATCTATATGGGTCCTGAGCGCAAATCTGCTGTGATGCGTGAAGAAGAGCGCCGTAATACGGCCTATCACGAGTCTGGCCATGCTGTAGTTGCCAAAGTATTGCCTAAAGCTGATCCTGTACACAAAGTCACGATCATGCCTCGTGGTATGGCATTAGGTGTTACTTGGCAGCTACCTGAATTCGATCGTGTGAACCTTTATAAAGATCGCATGTTGGAAGAGTTGGCTATTCTGTTTGGCGGACGTGCTGCTGAAGAAGTTTTCTTGCACTCCATGAGTACAGGGGCATCAAATGACTTTGAGCGTGCTACTAAGATGGCTCGCGATATGGTTACCCGGTATGGCATGAGCGATAGCTTAGGCACGATGGTTTATGTTGATACCGAATCTGAAAGTATTTTTGGTCGCAATAGCACTAAGACTGTCTCTGAATTGACTCAACAAAAAGTGGACGCAGAAATTCGTACGTTGATTGATAGTCAATATGCTTTAGCGAGATCAATCTTGGAGCAAAATCGTGACAAGGTTGAGGCTATGGTTGCCGCATTGCTTGAGTGGGAAACGCTTGATGCAGAGCAGATCAATGACATTATGGAAGGTCGTCCACCACGGTCACCTAAGCCCCCGCCAGCAACCCAGTTCGGTAATTCGGCTGGCACGCCTGGTCCCGCGACCGGTGGTGCACCGGCAACGGCATAAATAGGAATTGCTTTAGCCTTTGATGCTAAATCAAAGCATTCAAACCAAGCCCGCAACATGGCGTTGTGGGCGCTTTCTTTTTGATTTTGCTAAACGTAATCGCCCAATAGTCATGGGCATTCTGAATGCCACCCCAGATTCATTTTCAGATGGCGGTAAATTTAGATCGCCTAAAGATGCAATTGCACAGGCTGAACGCATGCTTGCTGATGGTGTTGATCTCATCGATATCGGCGGCGAATCAACCAGACCTGGTGCAGAACCCGTTGGACTGCAAGAAGAACTTGATAGGGTACTGCCTGTAATTGAGGCGCTCAAAGATTGCGGAGTTCCACTTTCAATCGATACCTACAAGTCAGAAACAATGCGCCAAGCACTGAATGCTGGTGTGGATTGTGTCAATGATATTTGGGCGCTTAGACAAACTGGCGCTGTTGACGCTGTATTAGAAAGCCAAAATTGCGGCATTGTATTGATGCATATGCAACGCGATCCTCTAACGATGCAATTTAATCCCGAATATATAAATGTGATTGCTGAAGTAAAGCAGTTCCTAAAAGGTCAAGCTGACCTCATAATTTCTTCTGGCATTGCAAGTGATCGCATTGCTATTGATCCAGGCTTTGGTTTTGGTAAAAGCCTGGAGCACAACCTCAATATGTTGACTAATTTTGCTGAATTTTCATCATTAGGGTTTCCCGTATTGGCTGGCATCTCTCGCAAATCCATGATTGGCAAAATAACCGGCAAGGACACCAATAACCGAATGGCTGCTAGTATTGCTGCAGCCATTATGGCGGCAGATCGCGGGGCCACTATTGTGCGGGTTCACGACGTAGCCGAAACTGTTGATGCTCTAAAGCTATGGGAAGCTATTCAACTAGATATGTCAGCCTAAGTTTTATAATTAATCCCATGAAAAAACAATACTTTGGAACCGATGGAATCCGAGGAGAGGTGGGTCAATTTCCTATCGTTCCAGAATTTATGACTCGCTTGGGTTATGCGGCTGGCAAGGTATTAACACGCAATGCTAAGCGAGGGGAGCGTTGCAAGGTTTTGATAGGTAAAGATACCCGTGTTTCTGGATACTTGTTGGAGGCAGCATTGGAGGCAGGCTTTGCTGCTGCTGGCGTGGATGTGATGCTTTGCGGTCCTATACCAACACCCGGAGTTGCTTATCTCACGAGAGCCTTACGCTTATCTGCAGGATTAGTAATTTCCGCATCTCACAATCCTTATCAAGATAACGGTATTAAATTTTTCTCTGCAGAAGGGGATAAATTTTCAGATGACTTTGAGCTTGCTATTGAAAAAGAGTTAGAAAACCCAATCGGCTGCGTAAGCTCTAAAGATTTGGGTAAAGCTTTTCGTTTAGATGATGCAGCAGGTAGATATATTGAGTTTTGTAAATCAACCGTTCCTGGTCACCTCAATCTAAAGGGATTGAAGATCGTAGTTGATTGCGCTAACGGCGCTGCCTATCATACTGCTCCACATGTTTTCCATGAGTTGGGTGCTGAAGTAATCTCTATAGGTGTTCATCCCAACGGTCGAAACATTAATGATGGTTGCGGTGCTACCGCGCCTGCAGCTTTGATTGCAAAAGTTCAGGAAGTAAAAGCAGATATTGGCGTAGCCTTGGATGGAGATGCTGATCGCTTGCAAATGGTTGATGCATCCGGTAGATTGTTTAATGGTGATGAGTTGCTTTATGTCTTGGCTAAAGATCGCGTTGACCATGGCGACATGGTTGGTGGTGTCGTCGGCACATTGATGACCAATCTGGCTGTTGAAAATGCCATCAAAGAGCTCGGCATTGGATTTGAGCGTGCCAATGTTGGCGATCGCTATGTTTTAGAGCTTCTCAAAAAGAATGGTTGGCATGTTGGCGGAGAAGGCTCTGGGCATTTACTTTGCTTAGATCGCCATTCAACAGGTGACGGCACCATCGCAGCGCTCCAGGTATTAACTGTTATGAGTCAAACCAAGAAGAGCCTTGCGCAGCTATTGGATGCAGTAAGCATTTTTCCGCAAGTGCTCTTAAATGTAAGATTTAAGCCTGGCTACGACTGGAAATCTGATGAGGCTCTCAAAAAACAAATTTCATTGGTTGAGAATAATCTCAAAGATATCGGTAGGGTGTTAATTCGCGCTTCTGGTACCGAGCCTTTATTGCGTGTGATGGTGGAGACTAAGGACGGCGCTGTAGCCATGAGCGCCGCCAAAAGTATTGCCGATTTAGTGCCTACTGCTTAGTAAGATAAATCTACTTAGAATGTACCTCTAAGTCCGACCATGAAACTTCTTCCGGGTTGAGGCGCATAGAGTCTTACAGCCATAGGTGTTGTTGCATAGCGAATTTGCTCATTAAGCAAATTTTTCATATTGAGATAAATAGTCCAATTCACCTGCTGAATTTTCTCAGTGTAAGAAATGCCGGCATTCAAAAGGTTGTAACTTGGTGCTGGACCTTGTTCCCAATTCGCTAAACGATTTTGTTGATAGCTATAGGTGTAACTAGCATTCGTTAGCCAGCCATCTTTTTGATGAGCAATTTCGGCACCTAAGCGGGGCGCCGGTTGCAATGGAAGGTTTCCTCCAGCATCAAATGTTCCCTGAGAGGCATCACCAAAGATTCTGCCTCCAAGACCTGGTTCTCGCCAGTTATAGGTAATTTCACCTTCGATACCTTTAATGGTTGCGGCAGCTTGCTGTGCAGTAACAACACTAAAACCGTCGCCTTCCTGGCCACCATTATTGATGGCATTTCCAGTGTAGTAGCCGTAAATATAGTTATTAAAACGATTGGCGTAGATACTGGCTTTGCTACGAAGAATTCCTAAATTCTTTTGAAAGTTGAACTCTAGGTTGTGGGAGACTTCCTTGCTTAAATTAGGGTTGCCAATATCAAATGTAGCCGTCGATTCATGGGCGCCATAAGAGTACAGCTCCTGAGCACTTGGAGCACGTTGCGAAACTGTGTATGCCACACCCAATCCATGACCTTGCATAAAATTCCATAGACCGCCAGCTGAATATGACATCAAATTGAAATTACGGTCTTGCAAAGTAATTCCCGGCGTAAGAGTGCCGGCAGTTGTGTCTTGAGCTTCGAGTACTGTAGCAGTGTTAGGGTTTTGAGCTACATTGCTGTATCTCAGACCAAGACTGCCTTGCAGACTATTCCATTTGCCTTCCTCAATCCAAAATAGGGCATTGGAATTTGTTTTCGTAGGGGGAACAATTGCATAACTTCCAGTGCCCACCTCTGTAGCATTTAAAGACGCAGCGGTTACTTGGGCGCCAAACGTACCTTTCCAGCCAAATAAGGGATTATGAGTTAGCTCGAAGCGCGCTTCATTTGCTAAATTTTTCCAGAGGGCAGCTGCTTCGCCAGTATTGTTAAATTCTGTGTGGTTGTAATTGGAGTTAGCGGCACTAAATTTAAAGGATGAGAATCCGCTAAATGGGTCACGTGTTTGATGTTGTAAGTCATAACGATTTTGTGACTGGTTTATTGATCCACCCTCAGGCGTTGGAATCCCATAGTTATTATTTAGACGTTCTACAGAGACGCCGGTATAACCCGATTTACCGATGTATGAAACACCGAAACCTAAATTATTTTGATTACTAAAAGTATTGGGTAATTTTCCAGTGTAATTATTGCCACCATTTCCTTCTGGTGGGACGGTCCATCCACCGACAGGCTCACCCTGTGATTGTGTTGAGCTACCAGGAATTGAATAATTATTTGCGTTGTTAATTGCGGTATCCACGTGAACGGCAACTGATCCTATAGCTCCATCAACCTCAATGGATCCAGCGCGACCATTATTTACAGTTTCATAACTGGTATTAAATGCACCGGTTGGTCGATCAGGTAAATTAGTCAAGATTCGGTCATTGACAACGTTTACAAGACCGCCGCTAGATCCTGAGCCATAAAGGAGGGCGGCTGCACCACGCAATATCTCTACTTGATGAGTGTTTTGCATATTATTACCAACAGCATGATCTTGGGAAATATTAGATACATCCCCGACTGATAGTCCATTTTGTAGAATTTGTACGCGCGAGCCTTCTAGACCGCGAATAACAGGTCGGGATGATCCTGCGCCATAACCAGTTGCCGATACACCCAACTCATTAGCCAATGTTGCGCCCAGGGTGCCGCCTAATTTGTTTGCTAACTCATCCCCTTGAAGTACCTTTGTTGGCGTCAAAATACTTTGTGTAGCCTCTTGACTGCCAGTGGCAGTAATCTCTAGACTGGGAGTTTGATTTTGTGAAAAAGCATAAGAGCTGAAAATGGCACCCACTAGCACACACATAATGCGCGGCTTTAATAATTTTTTATACTTCATTTGAAACCCTTTAATTCTTGCAACCAAGTGATGCAAGCAAATAAATCTTTAACTAGATGCTGGATCTAATCTCTATAGCGATTTATGAAAGAAGGGTTGGTGGCGCTCTTGATTGGTAGTGCTCAATGAAGGCCTGAGCTATGCAGCGGGTATCGTAACAATCAGACTGATTTGTATGGTTGCTGTGTGCTACGGGATTGATTGTGTCAGCGGCAACAAATCCAGCCAAGGTAAGCGCATCGAATAAATGGCATACGTCTGAATTGTGATTTTGAGATGGTGCTGCATCAACCGCAGTCGAGCTTATTTCAGTTTGGCTTTGGAAATTCGCATGAGAAATACTATGAGAAAGGCCTACCCAGCGGGTTCCCAGCAAGCAAAATGCAAGCAAAGCAATGCTCAGGCCAACTTGAATTTGCTTCTTAAATTTGCTTGAAAAATAGGCAACCATGGCATGAATCTTACAGGATTTGCCTGCAATAGCGCTCTCGGTGTAGAATATGGGTTCCGTCGGAGTGTAGCGCAGCCTGGTAGCGCACCTGCTTTGGGAGCAGGGGGTCCAAGGTTCGAATCCTTGTACTCCGACCACTTTCTCTTTGTTTTACGATTTTCAGTCCCAGTACTCACTGCCTATAGCTCAGCTGGATAGAGCAACGCCCTTCTAAGGCGTAGGTCGCACGTTCGAATCGTGCTGGGCAGGCCACCCCCCTCATTTGTTCGTATGCTCTAAATTGTTGCCTAACTGCCTTTTATTTGGCTTACAGTGACTTAGAATGCATCGATGAACACTATTTCATTCAAGATTTGCTCCTTGCTCAGCCTTGTTTTTTTGCTTCCTGCATGCTCTGTGGCGAAATTGGAAGCGAGACTTGAAGCTAATCCACAGTGCAAAGATGTTGTTAATCCGAAAACAGGCGCTCTCATGCCATGCCCCGGATCGGATAAGGCCTTTTATAGAGAGGTAGGGTTGGCGCCTGCAAAGGCTACGCCTGTTGCAAGTAGCTCAGCCACCGTTGCTCCTACAACTAATCAAGGGATTGCGCCATCAGAACCTAGGGCAATAATTCCCACTCAAAATGATTGCAAGCCTCAGATCCATAAAAAGACCGGCGGAACATTACCTTGCCCTGCACCAGAATAATTTGAAGTAGGTATGATCTTCTGTATCAGAAATCCCTAACCAAGTAATTAACCCATGGAAACGCTATGAAAAAAATGAATGTATTGCTAGTCTCTTTTGCTACAGCAATTGCTTTGTCTGCTTGCAGCAACGCGCCGAAATTAGCGACTGAATCAATGCCGAGATCTGGATTTTTGCCTGATTACAACCTTTTGGTTCCAATGGCGACAAGCGACAGCGATACACGAGTTTGGAGATATCGTGTTTCGGGTGTAAACCCAGGAGCATATACAGCCGTCATTCTTGATCCAATTTACTTGAATCAAAATGCAACCAAAGATGTCAGTCTTGAGTTGATAAATAAAGCAAAAGCAGCTTTACAGGAATCTATGGTTGAAGCTGTAAATTCGCGCGGCAATATTCGCATTGTCACTAAACCTGGTCCAGGAGTAGCGCGTATTTCAGTTGGTATTACTGGTGCAGAAAGCTCCGCGAATAGCTTGCAGCCTTGGAACTTCACTCCTATTGGTTTAGCCATGAATGCTGCTGCTTATGCTGGTGGTGTTAATGCTAAAACACCTGCACTGTTAGTCGAAAGTAAAATTACTGATAGTCAATCTAAACAACTATTGGGTGAGGGTTTAATTACCGTTCAAGGCGAATCCTTCCGAACAAATGCTGGGTCTGCAGATTCTTTCATTGCCATGGCTAAAAAGGTAGTTCGCACTGCATTAGAAACATCAGCCAATCCAACTCCAACTGGTAAATAAGAACTCCATATGAAAATGTCATCCCTTGCCTTAGCTCTCAGCATTCTGATGGCAGCCCCCATATTGGCTCATGCAGATGAAGCATCTCGGGACCAGGAAATTGTTGAGCGCTTTGCAAAGTGCGACACTAATAAAGATGGGAAGCTAACCAAGGAAGAGGCGAAGGGTTGTATGCCTCGCATCTACAGCAACTTTAGTTATATTGATTCCTCTGGTAAAGGTTACGTTACCGTTGCTGAAATTCAGGCAATGGCAAATAGATAATCGTATGAAAACACAAGAGCCTCTGTCGAGGCTCTTTTTTATTGGGTGAATGATGGCAGTTTCCTTTCCTGGATTTACAGAAAATAAGATTACCGTTTCATCGGATGACGGTCCAATTGAAATTGCTTATTTAATTGGTGGCAGCGGTCCTCCTTTATTGTTACTGCATGGCTTTCCTCAAACCAAAGCAATTTGGAGTCAAGTTGCTCCTGAGCTGGCGAAAAATTTCACGGTTGTCGCTTCTGATCTAAGGGGCTATGGTGCATCTTCAAAGCCTCACGGCAAAACAGATCATTCCACCTATTCAAAACGCTCAATGGCCGCAGATCAACACTCGCTAATGCAAGTGTTAGGATTTGATCAATTCTTTTTGCTTGGGCACGATAGAGGTGGGCGGGTTTCTCATCGTTTGGCTCTAGATTTTCCTGATAGCGTACTTCGTCTAATGGTTCTGGATATTTCTCCAACATTAACGATGTATGAAGGCTCAACCATGGCATTTGCAAAAGGCTATTGGCATTGGTTTTTCTTAATTCAACCCGAGCCAGTGCCTGAAACGATGATTGGTGCAAACCCAGGGTATTGGTTAAAAAATCATATGGGTCGTCATGCCGGTACGGGTATATTTTCAGCTGATAGATGGGCAGAATATTTAGCTGGCGCTAGCAACACTGAATGCATGCATGCAATGTGCGAGGATTATCGCGCTGCAGCCTCAATTGATTTGATTCACGATCGCTCAGACCGTGCTACGGGCATTCAATTAAAAATGCCTCTAAAGGTTCTCTGGGGGGAGCATGGACTAGTCAATCAGTGCTTTAAGCCACTTGATGACTGGCGAAGCGTAGCAGCGAACGTCACAGGTAGAGCTGTACCCAGTGGTCATTACATCCCAGAGGAGATCCCGGGTCTATTAATAGATGAGGCTAGGGACTTTTTCAGGTAAAACATCGAAGTAAAAAAACCCTAAATAAATCATATATTTAGGGTTTTTTTCAATCATCACTCTGGGTGAAAGTTGTTGCTAGCCATGAAGGTGATCGTGCGTTCAAAGCCTAGGATACGGATGTAGCGCCAGGCGATATCGCGATATTTGCTATCTAAATAGCCAATCGCTACTTCAGGCGTCCTTTTGGACAAGTCGATCTGTTGAATTGCACGGGCCCAACGTTTGAGTCTTGTTGACATTTTTGTCACCTCCATGACCATACAACGCATGAAAAAGGGGTCGAGATGACATGAATTACAAAATATTTATCAAAAAACTACTTAATTTCCTTAAATGGAGACAACTTTATGGGGATTAAGGATATTTTGGGGGTCTAGAGCCGTTTTGAGCATCTTCATAAGATCATGAGCAACCTCGCCCTTGTGACCCCTTAGATCGTCTAATTTGAGCTGTCCAACCCCATGTTCCGCAGAGATAGAGCCTTTACATCTCTCAACCTGGCCATAGACCAGCTCATGTATGAGCTTTTCGTTGGTTTCGTTAAAGGTTTTTGGGTCAGTGCCCAAGGGCGGGGCGATGTTGTAATGCAGATTTCCATCGCCAAGGTGTCCAAAATTGATGATTCTGACACCCGGAAACTTTTCTCTCATTAATTCATCAGTCTCCCGAATAAAGCTATCAAGGGAAGAAAGGGGGATGGTAATGTCATGTTTCAGATTAGCGCCTTCTTCGGCTTGCGCAAGTGTGATGTGTTCACGCATATGCCAAAACGAATTAGCTTGAGTTAGGTTGCTGGCGATTACCGCATCGCTAATAATTGATTTCTCAAAAGCATCCTCCAGAATGGTTTCAAGAAGTTGCCTAACATGTTCTTCGCTTTCGTGATCTGACAATTCGATCAAGACTGTATATGGCGGATTTCCTTGCAAAGGGTTGGCCATTTGCGGAAAGTGTTTTTCATTTAGATTCAGGGATTCTCGAGTCATCATTTCAAAACCCGTAAGCAAAGAGTTTGCCCGTTTTTGAAAGAGAGTTAGCAACGCAATAGTCGATGCAATGTTCTCGCAAGCAACTAAGGTTGTCCATTGCGAAACGGGCAGGGGGTAAAGCTTCATAACTGCTGCCGTAATAATGCCGAGGGTGCCTTCTGATCCAATGAATAGGTCACGCAAGTCATAACCTGTATTGTCTTTACGCAACCCCTTAATGCCATTCCAAATCTCTCCTTTGGCAGTGACTACTTCAAGTCCCAGACAAAGATCCCGAGTATTGCCATAGCGCAAAACATTAGTTCCGCCGGCATTGGTTGCTAGGTTGCCGCCAATCATGCAGCTACCCTCGGCACCAAGACTAAGCGGGAACAGATAGCCATTCTCTGCAGCCTTTTCTTGTACGGATTGCAAGATGCAACCAGCCTCGAGGGTAATCGTTTGGTTTGCGATATCAATCTCGCGAATTTGATTCATTCGCTTGAGATTAAGTATCACTTGCTTACCACTATTGTCTGGAGTAGCGCCGCCACAAAAACCAGTATGCCCACCTTGTGGAACCAGTGCAATTTGGTACTGAGCGCATAGCTTTACGATTGCTGCAACTTCATTGCTGGTACTAGGCAACAAAATAGCAAATGCTTTTCCGGTAAATCGTTTTCGCCAATCAGTTAAGTAGGGTGCTTTATCTTCGTCTTGAGTCAGAATATATTTTTTCTCAAGAACCTGGGATAGTTGATTGATGAAGTTTTGCATTGCTTTATTTTTCTGCAGAAATCTTCTTTAAAGCTTTAGCCTCTTTTTTAATTGGCTTTAAATACATCAACAAGCAAACAAAACCAACGGTTGCGAATAACGTTTCAATCGCTGCAAGCCAAAAGTTAGCGCCAGTTTCTAGGATGCGCACTAAGCCTTCAGTGACATACAGCAAGATCAACATTGAGGCCCACTGCATGGTGTAGACATTTCCCTTCCATAGGCCGGGAATGGCAAACAACAATGGAATACCTTTAAGTATTAGCCAGGATCCACCAGGGCGTAGGGGCGATATGAACCACTCCCAAGCCACACAAAGAATGAATAAGTCTACAAACGCAGCAGTAGCTATGAGTTGGTAGGGATTCTTATCGAGGATCTTTTTAATCATGACGCGCTTTAAATGCCTTGCTTTTTATTGAGGTGCAGCTTTAAAGCTGTTTCGGCTAAACGTTTTCCTTGAGCCTTAGCTAAACGCTGTTCTTCGAGGCTGATGGGTGCGCGACCGTCTGCATGGGCAAGATGGGTAACGCCGTAAGGACTACCTCCTGTGTTTGATGACATCAGATCTGGCTCGCTATAAGGGATACCCATCAACATCATGCCGTGATGAAATAGTGGAATCATCATCGTCAACAGAGTGCTTTCTTGTCCGCCATGCATGCTGCCAGTGCTGGTAAAGACGCAGGCGGGCTTACCAATTAAGGCGCCATTCATCCACTCGGATGAACTGCCATCCCAAAAGTATTTCATGGGTGCCGCCATATTGCCAAAACGGGTAGGGGACCCTAATGCAAGTCCAATACACTCCTGCAGGTCTGAATACTCCACATAAGGCGCCCCATCTTGAGGCACAGAGACCTCTGTTGCTTCGCAAACGGTAGAGATCGCGGGTACCGTTCTTAGGCGGGCATTTACCCCCTGAACGCTTTCAATGCCCTCGGCTATCAAGCGCGCTAGGTCCTTTGTTGCACCATAACGGGAGTAGTACAAAACTAAAATATCAGGTTGGCTCATATTGATCTCTTATGATACGGCGATGCGCCTCATTCGTAACCCCCAATTATGGCTCTCTCTTGGAAAAGAGATCTGGGAGCGCAATCGTGGTCAAAATTTAAAGCAAATTGCTGCGAGCCTAGCTTTTACGACGACCTTATCAATGGTCCCCATGGTGACTATAGCCACCATGTTAATTGGTTACTTGCCAAGTGTTATTCAGGTGAAAAATGCTTTTAAAACGTGGCTTTTGGATACCTATATGCCTGGCGGCATCAATCAACAAGTATTTGTTTACTTGGATCAGTTTTCTTCACAGGCCAAGGGCCTAACATTCGTAGGTTTGGCGGGCTTGATTATCACCACAATTATGACTTTGGCGGTGATTGAGGGCGCCTTTAATCAGATTTTTAAAGTTAATAAAAGTCGACCACTCTACAAAAAAATTGCTATTTACAGTGCCGCAACAATATTAGGGCCAATACTGCTGGGTATTGGCATCTACCTCAGCGGTGTTTTATTTAGCGCGTCGGAAGGTTGGATCAGCGCAGTATCTTTTGGCTTTCAATTGGTGGCTACTATTGCCCCTATTTGCTTGGCGATTGCTGTTTATGCGGTTGTCTACAAAGTTCTGCCATATGCAAAAATCCTGTGGCGCGACGCCTTTACCGGCGCTCTAGTGGCTGCTCTTGCATTTGAGTTAATGAAATTTGGCTTCGCTATTTTTTTAAGTCATACCGCCTTTTATAAGACGGTTTACGGGGCTTTTGCCATCTTCCCTCTGGGTTTGATGTGGATTTATATGACCTGGTGGATTACCTTGACTGGTGCGGTACTTGTGGCAAATCTTCCAGAAATCCGCAGTGGCTTCATTAGGGTTATTCGTTACTAAAAGTAATGACTTAACCCTTGATTCAGAGTGGTCTTAAGTCTATATTGAACACATACATGCATTGTTTTTTGGAGATCAAATGAAAGTTCGTGACATATTGCGCGTTAAGGGCAGCACCCTTTTTACGGTAGCTCCGGATACAGCACTACAAACGGCGGTTCTAGTGATGAGCGAACACGATATTGGCTCCCTGGTTGTCATGGAGTATGACAAGCTGGTTGGCATTCTGACTTTCAGAGAAGTTATTGCCGCATTAGCAAAGCATCATGGCAAGCTTGAGGGATTGCAGGTTAGCTCGGTTATGAATCAAAAGCCTCTGACATGCAATATGGAAACTGAGATTGATGAAGTGCGCCGCATGATGTTGGTTGACCACGCCCGATATCTGCCGGTGGTCGACCAAAAGATGTTGATGGGTGTAATTTCTTTCTACGACGTTGCGAAATCCGTAGTTGAAGCCCAAGACTTTGAAAACACAATGCTCAAAGCCTATATTCGCGACTGGCCTGAAGATACTGAAAAAACAGCCTCTTAAGCTGTTCTTACCCTCATTTTCTGACAAATGACATAATGTCGGTATGTCAGGAAATACATTAGGCCTTCTCTTTACGATCACCACTTTTGGTGAATCCCATGGTCCGGCTATTGGAGCGGTGGTTGACGGCTGCCCACCAGGCATGGAGCTTTCTGAGGCTGACATTCAGCTTGATTTGGATCGACGTAAGCCCGGCACTTCAAGACACGTTACTCAGCGCAAGGAGGAGGATAAGGTTGAAATTCTTTCTGGTGTTTTTGAGGGTAAAACTACCGGTACTCCGATTGCACTATTAATTCGCAATACTGATCAACGTAGCCAAGACTATGGTGATATTTTGCAGACCTTTAGACCAGGTCATGCAGATTATGCATACCAAACCAAGTATGGTATTCGCGATCCTAGAGGTGGTGGAAGATCTTCTGCACGTTTAACAGCTCCAGTTGTAGCTGCTGCTGCGATTGCAAAAAAATGGTTGCACGAAAAATATGGCACTGAGTTCTATGGCTATATGAGTCAATTAGGCGAGCTGGAAATCCCATTTAAAGACGCTGCAGAAATCGAGAAGAATCCTTTCTTTGCTGCAAATGCAGAAATGATTCCTCAGCTTGAGACATATATGGATGACCTGCGCAAAGCAGGGGACTCCTGTGGTGCGCGTATTGAAGTTCGCGCTCGCAATGTGCCGGTAGGTCTAGGCGAGCCATTATTTGATAAGTTGGATGCTGATATTGCGCATGCCATGATGGGTATTAATGCGGTGAAGGGTGTTGAGATTGGTGCAGGCTTTAAATCTGTTGCTCAGCGTGGTAGCGAGCATGGGGATGAGCTTCACCCAGATGGTTTTGCTACGAACAATTCTGGCGGAACTCTTGGCGGGATTAGTACTGGGCAGGATTTACGCGTATCCATTGCGATCAAGCCTACCTCAAGCATTATGAGTCCTAAGCAGTCAGTAGATCTAAATGGCAAACCCATAACCGTTCAAACAAAGGGTCGTCACGACCCTTGCGTTGGTATACGCGCAACGCCGATTGCCGAGGCAATGCTTGCTCTAGTGTTGATGGATCATGCTTTACGCCATCGCGCTCAATGTGCTGATGTTTCAGAATCTACTGCATCGATCCCGGCCGCACAACCTGGATCTTTTCGCGATTGATTTGGCTGATTAAATGACGCCTTCGCTTCGCTGGGCCTTCGGGTCCTTTTTCTTTTTATATTTCGCTTATGTTGGATTGGTATCGCCGTACGCAAGCCTCTTCTTTTTAGAGAGGGGCTTTAGCGTAATTGAGATAGCGGCGCTGATGTCTATGTTGCAGATCACCAGAATTGTTGGTCCTTTCTCCTGGGGTTGGTTGTCAGACTACCTATCAAGTCGCATTGGCATTATTCGTTTTTGCGCCTGTCTGGCTGCACTTATTTTCTTATGCATTTATTTTTTACAAGACTACATTGGTTTTTTCATTTGGATGTTTGTTCTGCACACCATCTTGAGTAGTTTGATGCCCCTGGGTGAGTCCGCCACTATTCATGCTTTATATAAAGACAATTCTTTTGATAAGCGCTATGGACGCTTGCGCTTATGGGGCTCTATTGGCTTTATAGCTATGGTTCTTGCTGCTGGTGAGTTATTCCAGCGCAAAACTATTGAGTTATACCCAATCGTAGGCACGGTAGTCTTATTTGCCTTGGCTCTAATTACCTTTTGCCTGCACGAGCCAAAGATGGGGCGACGCAAAATGGTGAAAGGAGAGTTGTTAATTGTGCTCTTTAATCCTGACGTTCGCTGGTTTCTGCTGTCCGGATTTTTTATGATTTTTGCACATGCATCGCTGTACGTTTTTTACTCTCTTTATCTCGCTGACTTGGGATACGATAAATTTGAAATAGGTCTCTTTTGGGCGCTTGGCGTCGCTGCAGAAGTCATCTTTTTTTATTTCCAAAGCAAAGTGCTAAGCAGATTGGATGCTGAAGTTATTTTGCAAGCTGCCTTTGGTATTGGCGTTATTCGCTTTATCTTGATCGCCTTCTTACCCATCACATCAGTCTTAATTGTGGCGCAATTAATGCATGCGGGCACTTTTGCAGCCCACCATAGCGCCGCCACTAAGTTATTGCAGCATTGGTTTATGGGGCCAGTACAGGCTAGAGGCCAAGCCTTAATGGCAACCATTTCATATGGTTTGGGTGGAACGTTAGGTGGTCTATGTGCTGGCTGGATATGGGAGGCGTCGCAGCCTAGAGATGTTTTTGTAATGTCTGCATTTGCATGCGGACTGGCGGGCATGGCAATCCAAAAACTCAGACCGCGACGTTACCCCGCCAGATAAAACCTTAAGATTCTTATTGAACCTTTGCCTTGGCACGGAGTTTTTGCATCATCTCTGCAAATTTCGCTTTTTGCCAATTCTTATCAGACATGATCATTTGTTTAAGCTGATCCTTCATTTCTTCCATGCTTGGAGCTTTTACATCACGAGAATCAATCATCTTAATGATGTGCCAACCAAATTGAGATTTAACAGGCTTATCTGTAATTTGTCCGTTCTTCAGCTGAACCATTGCCTTTGAGAACTCTGGTACTAGCGCCTTATCGCTTACCCAGCCAAGATCGCCACCATTTTTAGCTGAGCCCGGGTCCATTGATTTAGCTTTAGCAATCTCTTCAAAATTAGCTCCTGCCTTTAACTGGGCAATGATTGCCTTTGCATCTGATTCCTTTTCGACTAGGATGTGCTCAACGTGATATTCCTTGCCGGTGTATTGGGCTTTAATAGACTCATAAGCAGCTTTAAGATCAGACTCGGCAACACCTTCTTTTTCAACAAAATCTTCGAACACAGCAGATACTAGTACGCCAATACGAGCTTGTTCTAGCTGCTCACGAACAGCTTCTTTTTGAATAACGCCCCGTTTGTCGGCCTCTTGCAAAATGAGTTCACGAGTCACAAGCATCTCGCGCGCCTGGTCGCGTACTTGAGGATTATCTGGTTGACCTGAACGTTGAACCAATTTATCAAGCTGCGCTTTTGGAATAGATTTGCCGTTCACGATGACTGCATTTTGCGCATACGCACCTGAAGTCAAAAGGGAGGCGCTCAGAAGGCTGATTGAAAGTAATTGATGTTTAGTGAACATAGTATTTGATAGGTTAATAAAAGATGGGGCTATTTTAAGGCAGCCTTATTTAGAAACTTCATCCGGCGCTAAAGCAACAATGGTTAAAGCATGAATTTCCTTGGGAATATGGCGATTTAGAGCGGCATACACAGCCCTGTGGCGAGCCACTAGGTTTAAACCCTTAAATTCCGGAGCAACGATTTCTAACTTGAAATGACCGCCGCCGCTAGCTGCGCCAGCATGTCCAGCATGAAGATGACTTTCATCATCAATCACTAAGGTTTGAACCTGAAAAGCTTTTCGCAAGTCTTGGTCAAAAGCTGCAATTCTTTGTTGATTCACATTCATTCGCTGGGGTGCTCCATATGTTTAGAGAGCCAAACGCCTTGAATAATGACAAACAACAGCAATAAGCCGGTGCTACCAAATAACTTAAAGTTGACCCAGGTTTCCTCAGAAAATTCAAAGGCAATATAAAGATTGAGAGCGCCCATCACAAAAAAGAATACGGCCCATGCCATATTGAGTTGATGCCAAACAGAATGGGCACTTTTTTCTTTCAGTGTTACCTGCTTACCCATCAATACCTGTATCCAGTTTTTTTGAAAGAATTGCGCGCTAATAAATAGAGCGCCAGAAAAGAGCCAATAAAGAGCAGTTGGCTTTAGTTGAATGAATGTCTTGTCATGCAAAAAAATAGTTAAGCTACCGAATACAACAATCATTACCAAGCTGATCCATTGCATCGCATCAATTTTGCGATGGCGATAATAGACCCAAAGTATCTGGCCAATGGTGGCAATCATCGCAACAATCGTGGCTGTGTAGATATCGCCAAGCTTAAAGGCGACAAAAAATAGGATGATGGGGAAGAGGTCGAATAAAAATTTCATAGGTAGATTATCCCGGTATTTTTTACTTGTCAGTCTTTACCGGAGTTGTATTGGAATTTGGCTCAAAACTTAAAGAAGCTGAGTTGATGCAATATCGCAAGCCAGTTGGCATCGGCCCATCTTCAAATACGTGACCCAAATGAGCATCACAATGAGCACAGCGGACCTCGGTGCGAATCATGCCATGGCTGGTATCCCGAATTTCCTTGATGGAGGAGGCAACTTCCGGGGCGTTATAGCTGGGCCAACCACAACCTGCATCAAATTTGGTTTCTGATAAAAAGAGTGGCGTATCGCAGCAGACACACTTATAGCGGCCTTTGTCCCAGTGATCCCAATACTTCCCGGTAAATGGTCTTTCGGTTGCCGCTTGACGCGTCACTCGATACTCAATGTCACTAAGTGACTGCTTATATTCTTGGTCGGTTTTCTTCATTTTCAATCCAGGGTAGATATATTAGATTCAATTTAGGATGAGCAGCTTACTTCTACTGCCTGTGCATTAGGAGGTGGTGCCATAGAGTAAGCTTCATATTCTGACTGCTCATCAAAGGGTTTGCTCAAAATTTGGAGAAGCTTGGTGACCTCTGAAAAATCTTTATCTTGAGCCTTTTCAATTGCAGTCTGAGCCAAATGATTTCGTAATATGTATTTTGGATTTATTTGATTCATAGCATGCTGTCGAACCTCATCGGGACAAGATTCAGCTTTTAATCGCTCTGTATAGTCAACGAACCACTGATCAATCGTTTCTCTATCTATAAATTCATCCCTCAATGAGTTTTGTGAAATTGCCTCACCAACCCTCAGCTTGCCTAGACTTCGAAAGAAGTTGGTGAAATCTACCTTCGAGTCATGCATGGCCTGCAATAACCTCTCTATAAGGGCTATATCTCCCTCTTGAGAAGTCGTAAATCCAAGTTTTCTGCGAAACAGGGATTGCCATGTCTGGGCATATATCACTGGAAACTGTTCTAGAGCAGATCGCAACCGATCTTGCGCCAATGCTTCATCGGACTTATCTGCCAGCAAAGGGATCATTGCGCTGGCAAGGCATGCCATATTCCAGTGCATGATCTGAGGTTGGCGATGATATGCATATCTTCCACCTTGATCACTATGGTTGCAAATGTGATCAATCTGAAATTGATCCAAGAATCCGAATGGTCCATAGTCCATTGTTAGACCAAGGACGCTGATGTTATCGCTATTAAGTACGCCATGACAAAAGCCAACGGCTTGCCACTGGGCTACAAGCCTAGCATTGCGAGTGCAGATTTCTTGAAAGAGGCTTAAATAAGGCTCATCGGCATTTTGAGAATCAGGGTAGTGGTATTGAATTAAATAATCCGCAAACCCTCTCAAGCGATCAACATCATCTAGCGAAGCAAAGTGTTCAAAGTGGCCAATTCTTAAAAAGCTAGGAGCAAGTCGTGCACAAACTGCGGCGGTTTCGAGAGTCTCTCTTCTAACCGGCAAATCAGATCCAACGACTGATAGAGCTCTTGTGGTTGGAATGCCCAGAGCGTACATTGCTTCACTACACAGAAACTCTCTGATTGAAGATCGAAGTACTGCTCTCCCATCGCCCATTCGTGAAAAACGAGTAATGCCTGCGCCTTTGAGTTGCAACTCTTGATCGGCAATATCACCCAATAAAATTGCTCGCCCATCACCCAGTTGTCCGGCCCATACTCCAAATTGGTGGCCACTATAGACGGTTGCTATTGGATTGGGAAATTGACGATCACTAGTATTTAATTGGTTTCCAGACAAAACTCCTAGCCATTCCTTGTCCACTGGTAGACCACTTTCATCCAATTCGATGCCAATGAGGTTTGCCGACGAAGGTGAAAATGCAACCCAGTAGGGTGCAGGGATTGGTGTTGGTGTGGTTACTTGGCAAACGTCATCGCCACTGAATATAAAGGCCATAAGCTATTCTAGGGGGATTTACCAAAACACGTACATGCCTCTAAAATTATTCAATGAATAAACAAGTCCAAATCAATCCACAGACCCAGCTGGCCAATTTAGGGGAAGAATTGAATGTTCCTTTCCTAAAGCTTCTTGGCGTTCGTTGCCTAAGCGCAGAGATGGGTAAAGGGGAGATTTTGCTAGCCCTTAAACCTGAACATAACAATACCTGGGAAGTAGCCCATGGTGGCGTATTGTTAACGTTAATGGATGTGGCTATGGCAGTTGCCGCTCGCTCTGGTGATCCCGGCGACCGCAGTGTTGTCACCATTGAAATGAAGAATAATTTCATGCAGGCCGCAACTGGGGTGTTGCGTGTTAAAGCGGATACAGTTCGAAGAACTGCAACCATGGCTTTCTGTGAAGCCAAGCTCTATAACGATCAAGGTGAAATATGTTGCATGGCCACCGGGACATTTAAGTTTCTGAAGCGCTTGGCAACACGTAATGCCGATGGTGCACGTATTGTGAACGACGATGGTCGCTTCGACTAACGCTATACAGATAAATTAGAGTCAGAGGCCGAGCTAAGCGCTCCCGTCACAACGTCATGTCCAACCGTTCCGGATGAATCAAAGCGGCGCTCGACTAATTCAAACTGCCCATCTTTCCTAATTCTAAGAACGGTGCTGGAGCGAGTTCCATAAGAAGGTGTTTTAATAAATGCAGGGGAGAGCGCTTTTTCCCATTCCTTGCTAACACCTGTATTAGGGAGCTCATGATCGCTTGCATGATGGGTGTCAGCCAACAGTTTTAAATACTGATCTGCATTCTTGAGGCTGCCTTGGTCCATTGCCAATGTCTGGGCAAATGCTGCAATACGATGATTTACCTTAGGCCAAGGTGTATCAAGCATTGCATTGGATAGTCCGTAGACTCCTGGCTCCAGGGGTTGAGGTGGAAACACTTTACGGGGACGAACGTTTTGACCCATCATCATACGATTGCTGACCCAATGCATTTCTGCTTTTGCTGGATCACTAAGATCGGCCATGAGCAAATTAAAGCCGTTGTATTGTGAAAATCGTTTTGAATTTCCTTGAACAAACTCCGTTGGACGATCGTTGCTGGTCAAATACATTAATGACAGTTCGCCACGAGTTCTAGCATCTGGATTTTTTTCGCTTGGAGCCCTTACATTGGTTAAAGCTGCGAATTTACCCGTCTTAGTAAAGCCGAGCCAGGTCCCTGGACTCCCCACAACATCTGCACGATCTCTCCCCGCAAGAACGTGTGGGTGTTCTGGCCACCAAGAAACTCCCTCTGTATCCCTCTCATAAAACTCATCGCGGTTGGCTGCAACCACCAGAGAGTAGTCTGGATGAGAGTTCCATGCGAAAAGAATGAGGCACATAAAAAAAGTATTAAATTTCTATCAAAGGATATGGCAATGAATCTACTTTTAACACAGGTCCAGTAGCGCTACCCAGGTGAATTTCACCGCCTTCAAGCGCCTCTAGCTTGCACTCAATTTGTAGATCAATACGCCCAGAGTCGGCGGGGTGCTTGGTTGATAAAACAATCATTCCAGCTGGTTGTCCAGGATCATTACTGTGAAAAAGTTCAGAACCAGGCAATGCATATTGTTCATCCTGCTCAGTAGCAATTGCGTGCGCCAGCTGAAGTCTTCGCTTAATTGCGCCTCGATATTGGCTGCGCGCAACAATTTCTTGTCCTGGGTAACAGCCTTTTTTAAAGTCTACGCCGGCGACGGATTCAAAATTAATCATTTGCGGTACAAACTGCTCTTGCGTAGCTTGAACAATCCTTGGGATGGCGCTCAAAATCTCAAGCTCATTCCAGATGCCTAAAACATCGCTGGAGTTTTGAGTCTGTAAAGGTGCCTCATTTGAGTGTGCCAATAAAAGCCGCGCAATAGACTGGGATCCAACCAAAACATCCGGTAATCGCAAAGCTAGACACTGATCATCCAGCTTCACGCTATTTGTGATTCCAGCAGAGCCATAAAGACCTGCAACTGACCAGCTTGCAGAAAGATCAGTCACTTTGACTTTTGAACGCAGTACATACATAGACAAACGTTTAGCGGTGCTAGCCGCAATATCTCTTGAGATAAATAAAGCAAATCGGTCTTCTCCATCAGGTGCAGATGGAAATAAGCCAAGCCAAGCACTTGCCAACAAACGACCCTTTGGATTGCAATAGCCTACGAGACGACTTCCTAAGTAGCCCTGAGCTATTGAACAAGGTAGCGTTCGGTTGAGCCCCAAGACAGAGTTTGTTAATTGATTTTGCAAAAAGCTTGCAGCATCAGAGCCCTCTACTATGATGAGGCCCCACTGAGTAAGGCTGCAGGGTAGGGATGGGCTGTTTTCTAGCCAGTTTTGCTGGATTTGGGTGGAATATGTCATGACCCTTTTATCATAGCCTGATGAGTAGAAAAATTCAGAAGAGGGGCTTTTTTATGAAGCGATGGCCCTCATACCGAGATCTTAAAAAATGGCTTACCCTCGCTGTTGTCCTATTAGGCCTTCTTTATGGGACTATTTTTTTATTCCCAGTTGTCCCTAATCAGTCGAATACTGTTGCTGGCTCTAGTTATAGGGTGAAGATTAACCCCAATTCTGGGTTAACAAGCATTTCTGATCAGTTAAGAGCGCAAGGATTGGCTGTTAATTCAGTGGCGCTACATTTAGGCGCCAGAAGCTTATTGGTTGCCTCCAAGCTAAAGCCGGGAACATATTTATTGCCTAATGGAGCAAGCCTTGGAAAAGTGCTTTTGCAAATTGCCCGCGGGGATCGCGTTACAGAGAGCATTGCCATTATTCCTGGAATGACAATTTGGCAATTGAGAGCATTAATGGATTCACAGTCGGCAATGATCCATCGAACCAAGGGCATGAATAATAAGGAGCTACTCCAGCAGTTGAATTTAAACTATTCAAGCGATGAGGGTCTTTTTCTACCCGATACATATGTTTTCGATCCGGACGAGCTTGATCTCAATATTTATCGTCGAGCAGCGCAAGCCATGCAAAAACAGCTTATGCAAATTTGGGAGCAAAGAGAGCCAGGATTGCCTCTTAAAACACCTTATGAGCTATTGATATTGGCATCAATCATAGAGAAAGAAACTGGCCGTCTAAGCGATAGAAATCTAGTTTCGGCTGTTTTTATCAACCGACTTAATAAAGGGATGCCACTTCAAACCGATCCTACGGTTATATATGGAATAGGGCCTAAATTTGACGGAAATTTAAAGAAAGCGGATTTACGCAGAGACACTCCCTACAATACCTATATGCACAAAGGTCTGCCTCCAACCCCCATTGCGATGCCTAGCAAAGAGTCAATTCTGGCAGCAGCACACCCTGCAAAAAGTAATGCTTTATTCTTTGTCGCTAAAGGGGATGGCAGTAGTCATTTTTCACAAAACTTAAAAGAGCATGAAACTGCGGTTGATCGATATCAACGCAAAATAATACCTAAAAATAACAGTAACTAAATTCACTTCATATGACATCAGCACATACAGGATATTTCATCAGCTTCGAAGGAATCGATGGGGCAGGCAAGAGTACACATGTCGATGCTTTTCGAAATTTGATGCAAGAGCGTTATCCTGATAAAGAGGTAGTGATGACGCGTGAGCCTGGAGGGACTACTTTAGGTGAGAAGCTTCGTACCTTGCTTTTAGACGCCCCAATGAATTTAGAGACGGAGGCCTTGCTCATGTTTGCGGCACGTCGTGAGCATCTTGCCCAACTCATCGAGCCAGCTCTTGAAGCCGGCAAGATAGTGATATCTGACCGCTTTACCGATGCCAGCTTTGCTTATCAAGGCGGCGGTCGAGGTTTGAGCTTGGATAAATTAAACGCATTAGAGCGCTGGGTTCAAGGCCAGCCTGACGGCTCACTGCTGCAGCCCAACTTAACTATTTTGTTTGATTTACCGGGTGAGGTTGCCGAGGCTCGCCGCTCGAAAGCTCGCGCACCAGATAAATTTGAAAAAATGGACTTATCTTTTTTTGAAAGAGTTCGTCAAGAATATTTACGTCGAGCAAAGGAAGATCCTAAGCGCTTTCATCTGGTGGATGCAACACAAACGCCTGAAGCAATTTGGAATGGTTTAAAACAGATTCAGATTGCCATTTAAGTGAATCATAAGACTCAAATAGCACCTTGGCTTCAGCCCCTTTGGGAGAGTCTGGACTTTAATCAATTTCCTAATGCCATCTTGCTTCATGGTCAGTCCGGTATTGGTAAGTTCGCTTTTTCGATTGAACTAGCAAAAGCGCTACTTTGCGAAAACAATGATCAATCTATAAAACCATGTAATCAATGTGAAGCCTGTCATTGGTTTGACACCGGCAATCACCCAGACTTTATTTCTCTAGTTCCTGAGACCCATCGCAAACTCTTGCCGCATGCTGACTATGAGGGCGAGGATGCACCCAAGAGAGGTAAGGCTGCGCGTGATGATGATAGTGAATCAAGCGAAAAGAAAGAGAAGAAAAATATCTCGATTGAAGAAACGCGACATGCGATTGAGAATTTGTCCATTGGCTCGCATCGCGGTGGAAATCGCGTGATATTAATTTATCCGCTCGAAATGCTTCGCTCCGATTCAGCCAATACATTATTGAAGTCTTTGGAAGAGCCACCAAAAAATACTATTTTTATATTACTTGCCGATCGAGTGGATCGTGTATTACCAACCATTCGTTCTCGTTGTCGCCACCTAACGGCCCCGCGGCCAAATCGCGAGCAAGGCATTTCCTGGCTAAAAACTCAACTTAATGAAATCGCAGGGTTGAAGGTGGTTGATGCCGATGTGGAGACCATCTATGACGAGCAGGGTGGGGCGCCATATTCGGTTCTGAGCTCCCTCATTGCGAGACACAACAAAGACGATAAGGATGAGTTAACAATTTCAATCCAGGCCTCCCGCTATCTACTACAGTCCATGGCCCAGGGCGCCAGACTTAACTGGCTTGATGCAGCTGAAAAAACACATAAGGCGCAATATGGCTTCCTTTTAGCCAGTATGCAACGTTGGGTTTCTGATTTGCAGTCTGTGGCACAGGGTGGGGATCCGCGCTATTACCCCAAGCATTTAGTCGTACTTCAAGGCCTGGCCAAGCTGGCCAATGTGCAAAGGTTGCATAACTTTTGGAAATCTCTTGTACAAGCGCGTCGTCATGAGAATCACCCCCTTGCAAATAAAATTCAATTAGAGTCGCTGCTTTCTCAATATCAGCAGATATTTGAGCCTTAAATTGTTCTAGGGCGGACTAAAATAGGTACTATGTTTATTGACTCCCACTGCCACCTCGATTTCCCAGAATTTCAAACGCGATTGCCAGAAGTGCTGGCTAATATGCAGTCGGCCAAAGTTAGCCATGCATTATGTGTATCCGTAGATCTTCCTGACTTCCCGAATGTATTAAAGCTAGCCCAGGATCATCCGCATCTTTATGCATCCGTTGGTGTGCACCCAGATTACGAGGATACGCCTGAGCCAAGCTTGGAATTTTTAGTGGATACAGCTTTAAAGCACTCAAAGATAGTTGCCATTGGTGAAACTGGCCTTGACTACTATCGCATGGGAGAGCGCAGCTATGAATCCATGGAATGGCAGCGTGACCGCTTTAGGACACATATAAGAGCATCAATTGCCTCTAAAAAGCCTTTAATTATTCACACCCGATCAGCTTCTGAAGACACTATCAAAATCCTCAAAGAAGAGGGTGCTCAGAGAATCGGTGGAGTGATGCACTGTTTTACAGAGTCCTACGAAGTGGCAAAGGCCGCAATGGAGATGGGTTTTTACATCTCCTTCTCAGGAATTGTGACCTTCAAAAGCGCCAAAGATTTGCAAGAAACATGTAAGCAAGTTCCTCTTGAGAGAATGCTCATAGAGACAGATTCACCTTATTTGGCGCCAATTCCATATCGCGGCAAAACCAATGAGCCTGCTTGGGTCTCTAAGGTTGGTGAATTTATCGCGGATTTAAAGGGGGTACCTATTGAGGTATTGGCAAACCAGACTTCAAATAATTTTTATGATTGTTTTCAAATAGATAGAGCGTAATTATGAGATTCAAGTTTAATATTTATGCTACTTTTTTTGTCACCTCAACATTGTTTTATGGGGCCTTATACGCTCAAACAGAAGATCAAATTACAGATTTTGCAAAAGCAGCAAAGTTTAACGATGTAACCACAGTCAAAAGTTTGCTTTCAAAAGGTGTTAGCCCCAATACAACAGATCCAAAGGGCGATCCAATGCTCAATTTGGCCATTAAGGATAGATCTGAAGACGTTATTAATTTGTTAATTGCTAATAAAGCTACGGATGTAGATCTCTCCAATAAGTCTGGTGAAACGCCTTTAATGATTGCCTCTATAAATGGTGATTTACCAGTAGTAAAGAGCCTTGTTTTACAGCGAAAAGCTCAGGTTGACCATATTGGATGGACTCCATTGCATTATGCGTGCGCTAAAGGTCATCTTGATGTTGCACAGTTTCTAATTGCCAATGGAGCCTCTATAGACTCTTTAAGTCAGGGAAATACAACTCCATTAATGATGGCCGTCCAATCCGGCAATGAGGTCCTCGTAAAGCTCTTGCTTGATAAGGGTGCAGACTTGCAACTCAGAAACTCCCAAGGTCTTAGCGCAATTGATATAGCTGTTATTTATGAGAAGCCATGGATTGCACAAGGCTTGCTATCACGCTGGCAAAGGCTATACAAGCAGCCTTATAAGTGGCCTAAAGGAGTTGAGCCCCTGAAGTCTTAATTTGACTATCTGCGTATAATCATTATTATGTCAAATAAGATATCTTTGTAACTTATATCACTTAATCCCATGTCAATTAACTTCCTTCATGACGATAAGCTCCCGATAGTTAACCTATTGCAGAATGCAGATCTTCCTAGCTTTACCACCCTGTTTTCAGAAATCAATACCGATATGGGTAATAGTCAGATCTGGATTGTTCTGATCTTGGCATGTTTAATGCTGACATTCCACGGTGTTGCTGTATTAATGATTGCCGGTGCTTTCCATTGGATTGACCGTAAACTCGAAAATAAGCGCGTTTATGGCGCAAACTTCCTGTCGTACTTTGTCGCAATACTGTTGATCATTGGAAGTCATTTTGTGGAGATTATTGCTTGGGCTTACATTTGCGTAGCCCTCAAGGTATTTGCTACCAATCCACAGACTTTTTATTTTGCTGGTGAAATGTATACAACGGTAGGCTATGGAGACTACACGCTCTCTGAGCATTGGAGAATCCTACCAATCATTATTTCATTCTCTGGTATTTTCGCGGTTTCAATGTCAGGAGCTGCACTATATTCAATGATGGGTGCACTATTGGGGCGACCTAACCAGAGTCCAAAATCCGGCACAGGATTCTAGACTTAAGGTTTTAGGTTTGGAGGCAATGGGTTTTTTTGCTTAAAAACAAGCTCCAGCACCCTGCCATTAGACTCTAGGGAGCGAATACGTCCTGGGAGCCACTCCAAGTCCTTAGCAAGCCAGATATCTACTTGGCGCTTATACGGATCGTTTTCACGTTGCATAAGAGCATAGTGACGATTGATAGTCTTGCCCATGCTTGGAATGTCATCAGACAGGGACTCACCATAGCTTTTGAAATTCCACATCTCAAGAGTGTTGTAGTCGACAACTGGAATTGATCGAATACTGCCAGCCTCATCCATTTTGCTATCACCATTCAATAATGAGGCAAGTTGAAACATGAGACTAAAACGATCTTGGGTACCAGGCAAAATTGCGGGGGTAAATTCAGGTTTTTCAGAAAAGAACATCCGCCCTTCCCCTTTATCGTTTCGATCAAATCGAGAGTAGCGTGGTGCTTTCGTACCACGTTGCGTCCAGTAAATGATTGGCGCAATGCCATAGGAATCTACCGATCCACGTGATTCAAAAATAAATGGGCCAACAAATGCGTACGGAATGTTGATGTATAGGCGATAGCTATTCCCCTCAACAATCCAATCAATCTCGCCGGTTTGATACTGTTGGCCATCAACATATGTGTCGTAATAAATAATTCCTGATTCTGGCAATTTAAATGCAACTCCAGGCTGATCGCCATTTGCACCTAGGTTTCCGTTGCCACTTGAAATGGCTTCAGCTTGAGAATTCGAAGATAAGTTTTTTTTATCAAGCTGTTTTTTTGGTGCCCTAGTCATCTGAATCTTCTTGGGCGGCTCTGTTTTTAGCTCCGTTCTAATGATGAGATCTTCCGCAATAGGCTGAGGATCCTTGTATGAGAAAAACGGTATGCCAAAAAACAATACGAAATGTCCAACTATCGAAAGTAGCAGGGCAGCAAGAAAAATTCGTAATGATTTAATTTTGGGGAAATGAAAATCACTACCCCACCCTCTTTTTAAACTCAGGACAAGCCCTCCAAAAGGCGGCTAGTTTTAGGGAGGTTGGCTGCTAAAAAATCCATTTGATCAGCCAAAATATTACGCCCCTTAAGAATCATGTCCTCATAGAGGCTTGGTAAATAGGGTGTGTACAACAAGCCCATTCCGGCTTGCTCTGGGGTTCGATTACCTTTGCGTTGATTGCATGGTCTGCAGGATATGACTAAATTCATCCAGCTATATTGACCACCACGACTATTGGGAATGATGTGCTCTGCTTCTGCATGGTTTTCATGAATGGCATCACCGCAATAAGCGCATAGTCCCCTATCCCGTTTATAGAGCTTGTGTTTTGTGATAACGGGAACTACATCAAAGAGATTAATTTTGGCGCTACCTTTAACCGCAATGATAGAGTGAAGCTCAATGAAGGATTGTTTGCCAGTCGCGCGAGAAATGCCGCCGCGCATTTTGAAAATGGGATCGCCTAAAGTCCATAAGACGCTGCTATCAGCATATTGCTTCGTAGCCTCTTCTGGGTTGACCCAACCCTGGGGAATTCCACCTGCGTCTAATTTCAAGATGCTCAGCACAAACTCTCCTTTCTAGACCGTATCGAGTGGATAACGGTCGTTTGGAACATCTTACAGAAGAAGATGGCTGCAATCAATCAACCTATTTGGCAATGAACTTCAATACCTTTGGTAAATGTTCTGGGTAATCTGCAATTCCATGATCGCTACCCTCAAGCACCAACTGCTCGGCACCCTTATAAAAATCCACCATCTCCTGCCAATCAAGAAGCTCATCCCCTTTAGCCGCCATTAAGAAATAGCGGGAAGGATTGGTAATTGACTCTACCTGTAGTGCTTTTAATTCATCGATATATTCTGGACGAAAATCGTATGGCTCATCAGTATCGTAGGAAGTAAGCATGCCTACATGTGCTGCCAACTCTCTGGGGGCTCTAACGGCGGGATTCAGTGCGACAGCTTTACATCCATACTTCTCTGCCAAGTAATTTGCATAGTAGCCACCCAAAGAAGATCCAATAACCACCAGGCGATCATGCTGAGATTTTGTAATGTGCGAATTAACCATATCCATGCTTGCCTGAGGAGAAGCTACAAGTTGAGGGCAATACCACTCAATGTGGTTTTCTGAGGTAGACAAGGCTTTAATTGCGTCACCAGTCATTACTGCTTTACTTGAGCGCGGTGAAGAGCGAAAGCCATGAAGGTAAACGATTAAGGTTGAAGGCATGTACGAGTGTCCCAGAGTATGTTGATTTATTTCTATTAATTAAGCGCTTTTATCCAACCCAGTCCAGACTCAGTATGGTTTGCCGGTTTGTATTCGCAACCCACCCATCCTACATACCCAATCTTATCGAGCAGCCTAAATAAGTGTGCGTAATTAATTTCGCCTGTACCGGGCTCATTTCGACCTGGATTATCAGCCAGCTGAATATGGGCAATCTTAGAAATATTTCTCTCTAGCGTTTTACTAAGCTCGCCTTCCATGCGTTGTGCATGATAGATATCGTATTGGATATATAAATTATCAGAGCCAACTTCATTCAGGATATCTAATGCCTGATCAGTTTTGGATAAATAGAACCCAGGGATATCAAACGTATTGATTGGCTCAATAAGTAATTTAATATTGGCCTTTATAAGCTCTGCTGCAGCGTATGTTAAGTTTGCGATGAATGTTTTTCGCAGCAATCCCGGCTCAATTCCTTCGGGGATTTTTCCTGCTAAACAATTCAGTTGGTTTACGCCAAGCACTGTTGCATATTCAATTGCCTTTGTAACGCTCGCCCGGAATTCCTCTATACGATCTGGCAAACAAGCTATACCACGCTCTCCTGCATCCCAGTCTCCTGCCGGCAGATTATGAAGAACCAAGCGAAGATGATTTTGATCTAGCTGTTGGCGAATCTCATTTGGGGAGTATGCATAAGGAAAAAGAAATTCCACTGCCTGAAATCCCGATTTAGCGGCTTTCTCAAAGCGCTCAATAAAAGGATACTCATTAAATAGCATGGTCAGATTGGCTGCAAACTGGGGCATTTCACATCCTTTAGAGTGAATTAACGTACTGGTTGATCTTAACAAACCCTCAGGCGGCTTGGTCTTGCAGAGGTATGAGCCCATTTATGGGTCTCATTGGCTTACAAATAGGCTAAGATTGAATTTAGTAGTTATTTAAATAAGGAAAACTAATATGAAATTTGCTCCGATTGCTATGATGCTTGCTGTGTTTTTCGCAGGAACAACGGCAGTTAACGCCCAGTCCCCATCTGCAACTGGTGCCGCTAAGCCAGTTGTAATCGATGCTGCTGTTACTGATAATATCTATCAGCTATATGAAGGTGAAGTTGTTAAGGTTGATAAGAAAACACGTACCATTACCTTCAAAAATAAAGAGGGTGAGTCTAAATTTGTAGCCGGTCCGGATATTAAGAATTTTGATCAGATTAAAAAAGGTGACCGCGTTAACGTTAACTACGAGTTAGCGGTTGCTATTGAGTTGATTAAAACCAAGAGCGATGGCGTACGTTCTAAGACTGAGACAAATACAGTAACAAAATCTAAATCAACTGAAAAACCCTCTGAGACGATTACGAACAAGACAACCATCATCGCCGATATTGTTGAAGTCAATCGTGAGAAGAAATTGGTTTCTGTGAAGGGGCCAAGCGGTAAGATTACTACCGTTACCGTAAAGAACCCTGCTCTATTGGCAGATGTTCAGGTGGGCGAACAGGTTAAAGTGATTTACTTTGATGCAATGGCTGCTTCCATTACCACTCCTAAGAAGTAAGCTCGACCTTTCTTCTTTGATTAACTCAAAATATTGAAGTAATAAAAAAGCCCCCTATTAAGGGGGCTTTTTAATTGTCTTGGCGGAACGGACGGGACTCGAACCCGCGACCCTCGGCGTGACAGGCCGATATTCTAACCAACTGAACTACCGCTCCAAAATACATCGAGTAACTCAACATCATACATCTTTACAGCTGCCAGAAGAATCTGGCGTCCCCAGGGGGATTCGAACCCCCGTACTCACCGTGAAAGGGTGATGTCCTAGGCCTCTAGACGATGGGGACCTGGACTACAACAAACTACTATTTTAAATGCTTGGTGGAGATAAGCGGGATCGAACCGCTGACCTCTTGCATGCCATGCAAGCGCTCTCCCAGCTGAGCTATACCCCCGAAATCTCGCAATAAAACTACAAGACATTCAAAACAATCCAAGATTTTATCCTATTTTTGTGCAGGTGCGCAAATTCTCTATTGGATGACCTTGGAGAGCCTTTGGATAGCCTCTTCCTTACCCAATACGACCAGCACAGAATCAATTGCTGGGGTTTGGGTGGTGGCAAATAAAGCGTATCTAACTGGCATCGCCAAAGCTGGCATTTTGAGTTGATGCTGTGCTAAAACTTGCTTAAATGCAGCGGCATACCCCTCTTTTGTAGGCTCTGCCGATGAAATAGCAATTACCAAATCTTTTAGCGCTGGAACTACTGATTCAGAGATATTTTCTTTGATTTGATCTGCGCTTAAATCGGGAGCTGGCAAGTAAAACAGCTTTGCACCCTCTGCAATTTCAATCAAAGTATTCGCGCGATCTTTTAGTAAACCCACTACTTTTACAAAATCTGGCCCTGATTCAGTATCGATACCTAAGTCATGAGCAAAAGGTTTTGTGGCTGCTGCCAATTTCTCAGGATCTGCATTCTGAATATATTGATGATTTAGCCAAAGTAATTTTTCTGGGTTATGTTGCGCCGGTGAGCGTCCCAAACTTTCTAAATCAAACCAGCCAACAAATTGCTCTTTAGTGAAGACTTCAGCATCGCCATGCGACCATCCGAGGCGCGCTAAATAATTAAGGATAGCTTCGGGTAAATAGCCCGCTTTCTGGTAATCGCGAACACTCATTGCACCATTTCGTTTGCTCATCTTCTCACCTGAATCATTCAGAACTGTTGGCAAATGAGCGTAAACAGGCGGCGTACCACCTAGCGCCTTCATAATATTGATCTGCCTAGGGGTGTTATTAACGTGATCATCGCCGCGAATAACGTGAGTAATCTTCATATCCATGTCATCAATCACAACACAGAAATTGTAGGTTGGTGTTCCATCAGGCCTTGCAATCACTAAGTCGTCTAACTCATCATTGCTAATCTCAATTTGACCTTTAACTGCATCATTCCAAATCACTGAGCCGCCAATAGGATTTTTAAAACGAATAACAGGATTCACACCCTCTGGCACAGGAGGCAATGTTTTGCCAGGCTCAGGCCTCCACAGACCGTTGTAACGAGGCTTTTCTTTATTAGCCATTTGTTGGTCGCGCAATTGGTTAAGCTCTTCCTCGCTCATATAGCATGGGTAAGCCAGTCCAGATTCGAGCATCTGCCTTACAACTTCGCGATACCGATCAATCCTCTGCATCTGATAAATCGGACCCTCATCTAAATCCAGGCCTAACCAGGCCATGCCTTCGATAATGACATCTACAGCCTCTTGAGTGGAGCGCTCAAGGTCTGTGTCTTCAATCCGAAGAATGAAGTCTCCTTTATTGTGGCGCGCAAAAGCCCATGGATAGAGCGCGCTACGAAGATTTCCCAGATGAATGAAGCCCGTGGGACTAGGGGCGAAACGTGTACGTATATGCATAAATCACATTATCTCAGGTCGTGCTTCATATGACTAAATGCCAAAAAAAGTGGATACTTTGCCCTATGAATGAATTACTTGTATTTATGTGTGATGGCGCCCCAGTTAGGGGAGAAATTGTCTCTATTGGTAGCGCTTGGCAGGCTGTTTTAGAGCGCCGTAATGACCCGCCAGCTGTCCGTCGAATACTGGGGGATTTCGTGGGTGCTGCCACCTTGTTAAGCGCCAGCCTTAAGTTTGATGGCACCCTCATTATTCAAGCCCAAAGCAATGGCCCTATCCAGCTTTTGGTAGTTGAATGTAAATCAGATTTATCCATGAGGGCTACAGTGAAATTGTCTGTAGATCCTTCCGAAATTGCGCCTGATGCAAGCCTGGCAGAACTTTTGGACGTCAGTCAGAGTGGCAGACTCGTAATTACTCTAGACCCCTCCGATCGTGAGCCTGGTCAAGCTCCCTATCAAGGTATTGTGGCCTTACAAGACCATCAAGGCGCGGTCATAAAGCCAGTTTCTAGCGCTGCGGAAGCGATTACACTCTACATGCAAAATTCTGAGCAGTTGGATACAAAGATTTGGCTTGCGTCTAGCGATACCCAGGTAGGCGGCTTACTACTTCAACGCTTACCGAATTCGGGTGGACATGCTCACCTGGATCCTCAGGTTGCCGAGGAAGGATGGTCTCGTATTCAAACCCTTGGTGAAACAATTACTAATGAAGAGTTGTTAACGCTTCCGCCAGAGACTATTTTGAGACGTCTCTTTCTGGAAGAGTCTGCTGAAAACGGTGTACGCAGCTTCCCTGCCCGCACTATTCGGTTTTCATGCAGATGCTCGCGCAATAAGGTGGCAGACATCTTGCGTATGCTTGGTGAAGAAGAAGTTCAGAGCATTCTTGAGGAACAAGGCGCTGTTGAAACTGTTTGTGATTTTTGCGCAAAGCCCTATCGCTTTGATGCAGTTGATTGTCTGCAGGTATTTAAAACGGATTTATTGAGCGATGCTACAAGACCACCTTCTAGTGGCCACTGAGAAATACTTCGACTTACTGTTTTGTAGCCTTAGTGTCGGCTGATTTGTCTGCTGGCAGAATTTGCACAAAGAACTCGCCCTCTTTGATGAGGCCATGCTCAACACGGGCACGTTCTTCAATTGCCCGGGTGCCATCCTTTAAATCCTTTACATCGCCAGCAAGCTTTGCGTTGCGTAAAGCCAAGAGGCTATTTTTAGCCTCTTGAAGCTCTACTTGCCGTTCCATCTCATACACTTTGAGCCACCCACCCTTACCCAACCAAAGCGGGTACTGGATTGCTATTAGCAATACCAGCATGGAGTAGATAACAATACGCATCGCTTTTAGAACTTAAGATTAACGCTTAAGGTTATAAAAGACTGACTTACCTGGGTAAGTAGCCACATCGCCCAAATCTTCTTCAATACGCAAGAGTTGGTTATATTTTGCAATGCGATCTGAGCGAGACAGTGAACCAGTTTTAATCTGGCCAGCATTTGTTCCAACTGCAATGTCAGCAATAGTGCTGTCTTCAGTTTCACCAGAGCGATGTGAAATCACTGCAGTGTAATTTGCGCGTTTAGCCATTTCGATGGCTGCAAATGTTTCTGTCAACGTACCGATTTGGTTAATCTTAATCAAGATTGAGTTAGCAATGCCCTTCTCAATGCCTTCTTTCAAGATACGTGTATTGGTAACAAATAAATCATCACCAACCAGCTGAATCTTCTTGCCGAGTTTTTTAGTGATATCCGCCCATCCATCCCAATCGCTTTCATGCATACCATCCTCAATCGAAACGATTGGGAATTGATCTGCCAAGTTACCAAGATAGTCTGAGAACTCGCTTGAGCTGAGCTGCAAGCCTTCGCCAGCCAAATGATATTTACCATCTTTATAGAATTCGCTAGCAGCGCAATCAAGGGCTAATAGAACGTCTTCGCCAGCTTGGTAACCTGCGCCTTCAATGGCTTTCATAATCGTTTGCAAGCACTCATGATTGCTCTTGAAGTTAGGGGCAAAGCCGCCTTCATCACCAACTGTGGTTGGCATACCCTGCGCACCCAAAATCTTTTTAAGCTCATGGAAAATCTCGGCGCCACAGCGCAAAGCATCACGGAAATTTTCAGCGCCAACTGGCATCACCATGAATTCTTGAATATCTAAACTGTTGTTAGCATGAGCGCCGCCATTGACGATATTCATCATTGGTACTGGCAACTGCATGCCACCTGAGCCACCAAAATAGCGATATAAAGGCAATCCAGCCTCTTCAGCAGCGGCTCTAGCAACTGCCATTGATACGGCCAAGGTTGCATTGGCACCTAAGCGTGCTTTGTTGTGTGTGCCATCTAGCTCAATCAGAGTGCGATCCAAGAAAGCTTGTTCACTTGCATCCAAACCTAGAATGGATTCAGCAATTTCAATATTGATGTTTTGAACAGCTTTTAGAACACCTTTGCCTAAGTAGCGAGCCTTATCGCCATCACGCAACTCAATTGCTTCACGTGAACCTGTGGATGCGCCCGAAGGGACGGCCGCACGTCCCATAACACCAGACTCAAGTAAAACGTCGCACTCAACCGTTGGATTGCCGCGGGAATCTAGAACTTCTCTACCGATGATGTCAACAATGGCGCTCATGCACCTTCTCCTTAAAACAATATGAAATGGGTTTAACGAATCTACTAAAAGTTACTTAAAGCTGTCTTCTAAAAAATTTCCGGTTGATTTAACAACGTCATCAAGCGCGACCAATGATGCAAGCAACTCTTTCATGCGATCGAGTGGCACAGCATTAGGACCGTCAGATAATGCCTTGGCAGGATCAGGATGTGTTTCCATAAAAAGGCCGCTGATACCAACAGCGACAGCAGCACGAGCTAAAACTGGGACGAATTCTCGTTGACCCCCACTAGAGCTTCCTTGGCCGCCTGGCAACTGAACTGAATGCGTTGCATCAAAAACTACTGGCGCCTTAGATTCGCGCAAAATTGCCAAGCTGCGCATATCCGAAACGAGGTTGTTATATCCAAAAGATGCGCCACGTTCACAAACCATAAATTGGTCTGGAAGATTTTTTTCTAATGCTGCAGCGCGGGCTTTTTCAATCACATTCAACATCTCATGCGGAGAGAGGAATTGCCCTTTTTTGAAATTCACTGGCTTGCCACTCTGAGCACAGGCGCGAATGAAATCAGTTTGTCTACAAAGAAACGCCGGTGTCTGCAATACATCTACAACACTGGCAACAGCCTCAATTTCACTGATGTCATGAACATCCGTCAGAACAGATACACCAACCTGTTTCTTTACCTTAGCCAAAATCTCAAGGCCCTTTTCCATCCCCAAGCCGCGAAAAGATGTACCGGATGAGCGATTGGCTTTATCAAATGAAGATTTATAGATAAATGGAATCTTCAAAGCAGCAGTGATTTCTTTCAATTGGCCGGCAATATCAATAGCAGATTGCTCTGACTCAATTACACAAGGACCAGCAATTAAAAAGAAGCGACGATCTAAACCCACGTCATAGCCGCATAGCTTAAATGTGCTCATATTTTTCCTTTATGCCGCCTGCTTTGCAGTGAGCTCTTGATGCACTAATGCAGCGCTGATGAAGGCTGAAAATAATGGATGCCCATCACGTGGAGTCGAGGTAAATTCTGGGTGGAACTGCACCCCAAAGAACCAAGGGTGAATTGATGCTGGTAACTCCATCATCTCTGGCAACCCTTCATTTGGAGTTCTGGCAGAAATAATTAAGCCAGACTGCTCCAATTGGGGAACGTAGGTGTTGTTTACTTCATAGCGATGGCGATGACGTTCATTCACTTCAGCACCATAAATACGATGAGCTAAAGTACCTACTTTTACAGGGCAACGCTGTGAGCCCAGGCGCATAGTGCCGCCTAGATCAGAGTCATTCGTACGCTTCTCAACACGCCCTTCCCTATCAAGCCACTCAGTAATAAGGGCGACAACAGGTTGCTCGGCTTGTGAATCAAATTCGGTACTGTTAGCCTTTGTAAGATTGGCAACATGGCGAGCAAATTCAATCACAGCCAGCTGCATGCCCAAACAAATACCTAAATATGGGACATTGTTTTCACGGGCATAACGAATGGCAGCAATCTTGCCTTCTGTGCCCCGCTTACCAAAACCACCTGGAACCAATATGGCATCAAGATCTCGTAAACAATCAACACCATCTTTTTCGATGTCTTCAGAATCAATGTAATTGATATTGACGCGTGTATGAGTATGAATGCCAGCATGACGTAATGCTTCGATCAGAGACTTGTAAGACTCCGTTAACTCTACATACTTGCCGACCATGCCGATAGTCACTTCATGTTTAGGATTGGCTAACTCATAAACTAAATTTGCCCATACAGAAAGATCGGCAGGCTTTGCCTTGAGATCTAATTGACGGCAAATCAAGTCATCCATTCCCTGTGCATGCAGCATTTCAGGAATTTTATAAATCGTATCTACATCCCATACAGAAATAACGGCCTCTTCCCGGACGTTTGAGAA
This sequence comes from Polynucleobacter yangtzensis, assembly GCF_027924165.1. Classification (NCBI taxonomy): domain Bacteria; kingdom Pseudomonadati; phylum Pseudomonadota; class Betaproteobacteria; order Burkholderiales; family Burkholderiaceae; genus Polynucleobacter; species Polynucleobacter yangtzensis. The sequence goes on along the minus strand of NZ_AP026973.1, from coordinate 979,205 downwards.
TAGTGAAATCTTCGAGCGTTCATCCTCCGGAATCGGGCGATCAGCACGACAGAGCAATACAGTTGGCATGATGCCAATCTCGCGTAACTTTTGTACTGAGTGTTGTGTAGGCTTAGTTTTTAGCTCGCCAGCACTGTTGATATAAGGCACTAGAGTCAAATGAACAAAGGCGCAGTCATGAAGAGGCAAACGCAAGCTCATCTGCCTTGCAGCCTCTAGAAATGGTAGGGACTCAATGTCGCCAACGGTGCCACCAATTTCACAAATGGCAACATCTGCCTTACCGTCGTGACTTGCTTTAGCGCCACGCTCTACAAATGCTTGAATCTCATTGGTGATGTGCGGAATAACTTGAACTGTTTTACCCAAGTATTCACCGCGACGCTCTTTGCTAATCACGGACTCATAAATCTGTCCGGTAGTGAAGTTATTGCTTTTACGCATCTTTGCAGATACGAAGCGCTCATAGTGACCTAAATCTAAGTCGGTTTCTGCGCCATCTTCAGTAACAAAAACTTCACCGTGTTGGAGTGGGCTCATGGTGCCCGGGTCAACGTTAATATAGGGGTCTAATTTTAGGAGGGTGACTTTCAGGCCGCGGGATTCGAGAATCGCGGCAAGCGAGGCAGCTGCGATTCCTTTCCCTAAAGAAGAAACCACACCACCAGTGACAAAAACGTATTTGGTCATCGCTTAAGCTCTGTTGGAAAAAGTAATTATAACGATAGAGGGTCACCCAGGACAAAACTGAAAATCTGTAATATGGGGTTTCTTATAAAAATTAGCCCATTTTTAGATCCTATGCGCCTTCTATTCGCCGCACTGCTTACCCTCCTCTCCCTTTTCTATTTTTTACCTTTTGCCATCGCATTTAACAAGAAAAGAGCGAATTCTGGCGCCATCTTTGCCTTGAATCTGTTCCTTGGTTGGTCTCTTATTGGCTGGGTAGTTGCCTTAGTTTGGGCTATGAAGGAAGAGAAAGTCCTTTGAGACTCAGTCGAATAACCCCACGTCAAGCTCATGAAATAGAGGATTTTTTTCGGAAAAACCCTTATTTTTTCAATGATTGAGCGTTTTCAGGGCAAATTTGCCCTTTAAAGTCTTATATAAGACTTAAATAAGTAACTATAATTAGCTTAATCGGGAGAGAATTCCCTTTTGGCCTTTCTATTGACCACTTTTACCTCATAGGAAACACAATGTTAGAAGCCTATAACGCCCAAGTTGCTGAACGTGCCGCCCTTGGCATCCCCGCACTACCTTTAACCAAAGATCAGACTGCTGAATTGGTTAAATTGCTAAAAAATCCACCAGCCGGCAAAGAGGCTGAGCTTGTAGAGTTAATTACAAACCGCGTTCCTGCTGGCGTTGACGAAGCTGCAAAAGTAAAAGCTGAGTTTTTAGATGCGATTGCTAAAGGAACAGATAAATCTCCTTTAATTTCACGAGTCAAAGCTACTGAATTGTTGGGTACCATGCTAGGCGGCTACAACATTAAACCGCTAGTTGAGTTATTAAGTGATGCTGAATGTGGCGCCGCTGCAGCTGCTGCACTCAAGAAAACTTTATTGATGTTTGACTACTTCCATGACGTTCAAGAGTTGGCGGAAAAAGGCAATGCTAATGCCAAGTCAGTATTGCAAAGCTGGGCTGATGCCGAATGGTTTACTAGCCGTCCTGCCGTTCCAGAAAGCATGAAGCTCACTGTATTTAAAGTGACTGGCGAAACAAATACTGATGATCTATCACCCGCTCCTGATGCATGGAGCCGCCCCGATATTCCTTTGCATGCAACAGTGATGTTGAAGAACCCACGTCCAGGTATTGAGCCGGATGAAACTGGTGTTCGCGGTCCAATGAAACAAATTGCTGAGTTGCAGAAAAAAGGGAACCAAATTGCTTATGTAGGTGACGTTGTTGGTACTGGCTCATCACGTAAATCTGCCACTAACTCTGTGTTGTGGTGGACAGGTGTAGATATTCCTTTTGTTCCAAACAAACGCTTTGGTGGTGTTTGCTTGGGCACAAAAATTGCTCCAATCTTCTTTAACACTATGGAAGATGCCGGCGCGTTGCCGATTGAGCTTAATGTCTCTGATATGAATATGGGCGATGAGATTGAACTCCGCCCTTATGAAGGTAAAGCCTTTAAAAACGGTAAAGAAATTGCTTCTTTCTCACTCAAGTCACCAGTGATTCTGGATGAGGTTCGTGCAGGTGGACGCATACCTTTAATCGTAGGTCGTGGTCTTACAGCTAAAGCACGCGCAGCCCTTGGTTTGCCAGCCTCTACTGAATTCCGTATTCCTGTTAGCCCTCCTGATAACAAAAAAGGTTTCAGCTTGGCTCAGAAGATGGTTGGCCGTGCATGTGGATTACCAGAAGGTCAAGGCGTTCGCCCAGATACATACTGCGAGCCACACATGACTACAGTAGGCTCACAAGATACTACTGGTCCAATGACTCGTGATGAATTGAAAGACTTGGCTTGCTTAGGATTCTCTGCAGACTTGGTAATGCAATCTTTCTGTCACACATCCGCATATCCAAAACCAGTAGACATTCGTACGCACCATGAGTTACCAGCATTTATGACTAACCGCGGCGGCGTTGCATTGCGTCCAGGTGATGGCGTAATTCACAGCTGGTTAAACCGTTTGCTCTTGCCTGATACTTGCGGTACCGGTGGCGATAGCCATACTCGCTTCCCAATTGGTATCTCCTTCCCTGCCGGCTCAGGACTGGTGGCATTTGCTGCCGCTACTGGCGTTATGCCTTTGGATATGCCTGAGTCTGTATTGGTTCGCTTCAAAGGAAAAATGCAGCCCGGCATCACATTGCGTGACTTGGTTAATGCGATCCCTCTGTATGCCATCAAAAAAGGCTTGTTAACTGTTGAAAAGCAGAATAAGAAGAACGTTTTCTCTGGTCGCATCCTGGAAATTGAAGGCCTACCTGACTTGAAAGTTGAACAAGCATTTGAATTATCTGATGCCTCTGCTGAGCGTTCTGCAGCTGGTTGCGCTATTCAATTAAGCAAAGAGCCAATCATCGAGTACATGCGTTCAAACATCACATTGATGAAGTGGATGATCGCAAATGGCTACGAAGATAAGCGCACTTTAGGTCGTCGCATTAAAGCAATGGAAGCTTGGATCGCCAAGCCGGATTTACTCAAGGCCGATGCAAATGCTGACTATGCTGAAGTAATTGAAATCGACATGAGCGAAATCAAAGAGCCAATCTTGGCCTGCCCTAACGATCCTGATGATGTGAAATTCCTGTCTGAAGTTTCTGGCGAGAAAATTGATGAGGTATTTATCGGCTCTTGCATGACTAACATTGGACACTTCCGCGCAGCAGGTCAAGTTCTTCAAGGCAAAAAGGATATGCCTACTCGTTTGTGGGTAGCCCCTCCTACCAAGATGGACCAAATGATTCTGACCGAAGAAGGCTATTACGGCATTCTGGGTGCTACAGGTGCTCGCATGGAAACTCCAGGCTGCTCACTCTGTATGGGTAACCAGGCGCAGATCCGCAAAGGCTCTACTGCAGTCTCCACATCAACACGTAACTTCCCGAATCGTTTAGGTATCGATACTCGTGTGTATCTGGCTTCTGCTGAGCTCTCAGCTGTTGCAGCACTCTTGGGTCGTTTACCAACGCCTCAAGAGTATTTCGAGCAAGTTGAATCTTTGAATGCTAAATCTGGTGAAGTTTATCGTTACATGAATTTTGACAAGATTAAGTCATTTAGCGATGTTGCAGATACAGTAACTGTATAAGTTGGTATTTCAGCGCTTCTTCGGAAGTGCCGAATATAAAAAGGCGATCTGATGATCGCCTTTTTTTTCTTTGATTGATGAAAGTTTAAATAGAAAGCTTTGATTCTTGGCGTGCATTCTCGCGACTGATGCCGGAAACCCACTTATTGGTAGGTAACCCAGTTTTCTCAAGAATCAATTTAGCTCGCTTTGAGACATCTTTCCATTCAGCCTCAAGTTTAGGGCCCTTGAAAGCGATGGCAACGACATTGCAATCATGAGATTCGGGAAATAACAGAACCCTATTATCAAATGCTTCGCAGATGTTCTTTAGATTCACTTCAAAACTTTTATGACGTGAAAATAAATTCACAGTCATTACACCTGGTCCCTTAAGGATATTGAAGCAACCTTTATAAAATTCTAGGGAACTTGCCGCTGGGCCATCACATATTGCATCATATAAATCAACTTGGACGGCATCAAACAGACCTTTATATTTCTTAACTTTCACAAACTGTTTTGCATCAGTTTGAAGTGTTTCTAATTTACGATCGTCATCAGGCGTAAAAAACATCGATCTAGCCGAAACGATAACTGCAGGATTGAGCTCAACAACCGTGGTCTTCACTGCTGGACAATAGCGATGCTGAAATTTGGTTAATGCACCAGTACCCAAACCCAACTGAGCAATCCGCATTCCAGGTTTAGTTTCCAAAAACAATAACCAGGCCATCATCTGCTGGTTGTACTCAAGGTAAATCTCATCAGGATCGCGCAAGCGCATAGCCCCTTGAATCAATTCAGTACCAAAGTGCAGATAGCGTATGCCACCACTTTCAGAAAATGTAACCGGTTCCATCTATAGAAAGATTATTTAGCCCAACGTCGTGCATTGCGGAAAAGGCGTAACCATGGGCTAGCGCCATCAGGGGTATCCAACCACTCTGGTGGACACCAACTCATCTGCACAGCCCTAAAGACACGCTCTGGATGCGGCATCATAACCATGAAGCGTCCATCTGCTGTCGTAACGCCCGTTAAGCCGCCGGGAGATCCATTGGGGTTCATTGGATAAGTTTCCGTAGGAATACCTTGATGATCTACAAACCGGAAAGAAGCTAATCCCTGCTTTTGAATCTGCTCAAGATTACCTTGTTGGCTAAAGTTTGCATAACCCTCACCATGTGCAATCGCAATGGGAATTTGACTGCCTTCCATGCCTTGAGTAAAGATCGATGGAGATGCCATGATTTCTGCCATCACCAAGCGAGCTTCATACTGCTCGGATTGGTTGCGAGTAAATTTAGGCCATGCTTCAGCACCCGGAATAATTCCGGAGAGATTGCTCATCATTTGGCAACCATTACAGACGCCTAATGCAAAGCTATCCTGGCGATTAAAGAATGTAGAGAACTGATCGCGTAGCTGTTGATTAAAGAGAATAGTTTTCGCCCATCCTTCGCCAGCGCCCAGCACATCACCATAACTAAAGCCACCGCAAGCAATTAAACCTCTAAAGTCCTCAAGCTTTGCTTTGCCGCTAAGCAAGTCGGACATATGGACGTCATAGCTATCAAATCCAGCCCAGTTAACCGAGTAAGCCATTTCTACATGAGAATTCACACCCTGCTCTCGCAAAATGGCGACCTTTGGACGCGCATTTTTAGCAATAAAAGGTGCTGCGACATCTTCTGATGGATCAAAAGTGAGCTTCGGGCTCATGCCTGGGTCCGCAATATTATCTAAGAGCGCAAATTCGCTATCGGCACACGCTGGATTGTCGCGTAAGCGCGCAATCTGGTAACTAGTGTTAGCCCACATTTTTTGCAGCACTTCTCGTGGCTCGGCAAAAATATTCTTGGCATCACGCCAGATCTCAATACGACCGTTGGTATTTGGCTTACCAATGACATGACTGTAAGCGCTAAGACCTAATTTTCTGAGAGTGGCAAATACAGCGTCACGATCTTCTTTTCGTACCTGAATAACAGCACCAAGTTCTTCATTGAATAAAGCGCGCATAGTTTGCTCATGGCGGCGGCCTGAAACCTGTTGCGCCCAGTTCTTAGCATCACCGTAATCTGGCTCCTGCCCTGCATCCATGGCAATCATATCGACGTTCATAGAGATGCCGCAATGTGATGCAAAAGCCATCTCTGCAACGCATGCAAGTAATCCGCCGTCAGAACGGTCGTGATAGGCCAACAGCTTGCCTTCTTTGCGGAGCGCGATGATTGCAGAGGCTAAAGATTTGAGGTCTTCTGGGTGATCAACATCCGGAGCCGTTTTCCCTGACTGGTCTAGGACTTGAGCCAAGATACTTCCAGCCATGCGATTTTTACCGCGACCTAAATCAATCAAAATAAGCTCTGTCTCCAAAGGAGATCCGGTTTGATCTTTTAAGCGCAGAAGTGGAGTTGATGTCTTGCGAACATCCTGCACTGATGAAAATGCAGAAATAATCAAGGAGACTGGAGCAACTACTTTTTTAGCCTCATTACCATCTTGCCATGCAGTGGACATCGATAAGGAATCTTTTCCTACTGGAATGGAGATTCCAAGAGCGGGACACAACTCCATACCAATAGCTTTAACTGAGTCATAAAGCTTGGCATCTTCACCCGGAGCTCCACATGCTGCCATCCAGTTTGCCGAGAGTTTCACACCCTGAAGATTTGCAATATCTGCAGCCAAAAGGTTTGTAACGGCCTCACCAACAGCCATACGGGCTGCTGCGGGAGCATCGATAACCGCCAATGGAGTTCTTTCTCCCATGGACATCGCTTCGCCACGATAGCCCTTGTAATCCATCATAGTGACGGCACAGTCAGCGACAGGAACCTGCCATGGACCGACAAACTGATCACGAGCATTAAGACCGCCAACAGTTCTATCGCCAATCGTAATTAAGAAAGATTTACTAGCAACCGTTGGTTGCTGTAATACCCAAGCAATAGATTGGGCTAGATCAGCATCGGTTACGTCTAGCTCTTTAAACTCTTGCGCAACACGTTTGACGTCTCGATGCATCTTCGGAGGCTTGCCTAGCAATACCTCCATCGGCATATCAATTGGTGAAGCAGCGTCTGAGCCGGCAGCCTGCTTAGAATCACTCAGTGTTAACTGACGCTCAGAAGTTGCTTCTCCAACAACGGCAAATGGACAGCGCTCACGCTCGCAAAATGATTTAAATAAATCTAAATCTTTCGCTTCAATTGCTAAAACATAACGCTCTTGAGACTCGTTGCACCAAATCTCCGCAGGACTCATGCCACTTTCTTCAAGGGGCACGTTTCGGAGTTTAAAAGCAGCGCCTAGGCCAGCGCCATCGGCTAATTCTGGGAAGGCGTTTGATAATCCGCCTGCACCGACATCATGAATGGAAACAATCGGATTGCGATCGCCGAGAGCACGACAAGCATTGATCACTTCTTGTGCTCTACGTTCCATTTCTGGATTACCGCGTTGCACAGAATCAAAATCCAGATCTGCAGTATTCGTGCCTGTTGAAACAGAGCTACCAGTAGCTCCGCCCATACCAATACGCATTCCAGGGCCGCCGAGTTGAATAAGTAAATGCCCTGCTTGAATTGCTTTTTTCTCAGTATGAATTGAGTCGATGCTACCAATACCACCTGCAATCATGATGGGCTTGTGATAACCGCGACGAGTTCCATCTAAGGTCTGCTCAAATACACGGAAATATCCACCTAAGATTGGTCTACCAAACTCATTATTAAATGCAGCGCCACCTAAGGGGCCATCAATCATAATTTGCAATGGTGTTGCAATGCGTTCTGGCTTGCCATATTTCTCAGCTTCCCATGGAAGATCTGTACCTGGAATATTTAAATTAGAGACAGAGAATCCTGTAAGACCTGCTTTAGGGCGACCACCAACACCAGTTGCACCCTCATCGCGTATCTCTCCACCAGCACCAGTAGAAGCACCAGGAAATGGCGCAATGGCTGTGGGGTGATTATGAGTTTCAACCTTCATTAAGGTATGAACTAAACGCGTATCTTTTTGATAGCGATGATCTGCACCCTGGGGAACCCAAGTCTCTGCCTCACATCCAGCCATTACTGCAGAGTTATCGGAGTAGGCAACAATCGTACCCTCTGGATGTAGCTGATGAGTGTTGCGAATCATGGCGAACAATGAGCGTTCTTGATCATCGCCATCAATTGTCCAGCTTGAATTAAAGATCTTGTGACGGCAATGCTCGCTATTTGCCTGAGCAAACATAATCAACTCAACATCAGATGGGTTGCGTTGAAGACGAGTAAAACTTTCTACAAGGTAAACAACTTCATCATCCGATAAGGCAAGACCTAAATCTTGATTTGCCTTATCAAGAGCTGCTCTGCCCTCAGTCATTACTGGAATGCGTGCTAAAGGCTTGTCCTCTAAAGATTGATACAAAGCATTAGCCGCATCGGTTGAATCGATAACCGCTTCAGTCATTCTGTCGTGGACCGCAGCCAACACCAATTGTTTTTGCTCTGGAGTTAGAGTCTTTTTGCTCTTCCATGAAAACTGAACGCCGCGCTCAAGTCGCAGAACATCCAATCCGCATTGACGAGCAATATCAGTTGCCTTACTAGCCCAAGGTGAAACAGTTCCAAACCTAGGAATAACAATCGCAGATTGGTCCTCTGCTTTACCTTTTCCAAACCAGGATTTACCTGGGTTTATTTTGGATTGAAATGGCTGACCGTAGGTCAATAGACTTGCCATGACTTCCTGGTTCGTGGAGCCTAACTCTGCCTCAGACCAAATAAAATGAAGGTATTGAGCCTCTATAGACTCAAGATCAATCCCTTGGGCAGCCAAAGACGCTAAAAGTCGCTGTTGGCGGAAGGGGGAAAGCGCGTCAGCGCCGGGCAAAAAGTGGAAAAAAGACATCCCTAGATTATAAGGTTTTGCCTACAGCAAGCGACCGCCCTGAAGGTGCAGTTGCCGCTGGCACCGATCAGCCAAGGCCTGGTCGTGGGTAACCAAAATAAGGGTCGAATTATTGGCCTGATTTAGCTCAAAAAGGAGCTCAATCACCCTATTTCCGCTGGCCTCGTCCAGGCTGCCAGTTGGCTCATCCGCAAATAAGATGGCGGGCTTCATGATGAAAGCCCTTGCCAACGCAACACGTTGCTGCTCTCCGCCTGATAGGGTCTTGGGGAAATGGTTGGCGCGCTCCCGTAAGCCCACTTGCTCTAGCCAATGCAGAGCATTTTCCTTGGGCATATCCAAGCCATTGAGCTCGGCAGGCAGCATTACGTTTTCAAGTGCTGTTAGATGCGGAAGCAATTGGAATGATTGAAATACAAACCCTACTTTTTGCCCCCTCAAAAGCGCCCTACCATCCTCATCCAATTCACTTAGGTTTTGTGATACCAGCTCAACGCAACCGCTAGAAGGAATATCTAATCCAGCCAAAAGACTGAGTAAGGTGCTCTTACCGGAACCCGACGCTCCTGTAATGGCAACACTCTCGCCTTGAAAGACATCGAAGCTAATGTCGTGCAAAATAGTTAACGATCCGTCGCTAGATAAAACTTGTTTACCTAGATGTATCGCACTAAGGACCTTTACTGGATTACTCATAAATGAATCGATATATTGGGTTGAGCTTCTTGAGTAAAAAAATGAAAGCCCTAACGTCGGCTATTGCTCTATTTTGCCTGTTTATTTCATTTGGCACCTTAGCTCAGACAAACCAGACCATTTTGGTGATGGGTGATAGCCTGTCTGCAGAATACGGTCTCGTCCGTGGATCTGGCTGGGTCAAGCTATTGGAAGAGCAGCTTCAAAAACAAAGCAGCCCATGGAATGTGTTTAATGCCAGCATCAGCGGGGAAACGAGCTCTGGCGGTCTTTCCCGACTGCCTAAGCTGCTGGAGCAAAAAAAGCCTGGCATTGTATTTCTTGAGCTCGGCGCAAATGATGCCTTGCGCGGTTTGTCCATCCAAGAATCCAATAAGAATTTGCGCAAGATGATTCAAATGAGTAAGCAAGCTGGGGCAAAAGTACTTCTATTCGGAATGCAGATTCCACCAAATTATGGTCAAGAATACACCCGGGAATTTAAGGATCTTTATGCAAAACTAGCGGCTCAAGAGAAAGTGCAATTACTCCCCTTCTTTTTAGGTGGAGTTGCATCCGATATCAGCCTATTCCAAGCTGACCGCATTCATCCAAATGAAAAAGCACAAACCATTCTCTTTAAAAACGTATGGGGCGCTATGACCCCATATCAAACAATGCTTAAAGGTAGCTAGCTTAGCTTCCGGAACCAGATGACATTGGCTTCAGTGGATTGATTACTTTCACTCCAGCAACATCCCTCCAGTAAGCCATGAATCCTGCAAACTCAGACTGGGCTGCTAAAGCCTGGATTTGTTGGGCTTGTGCTTTATGAACTTTGGCATCAACAACAGTTGGTTGACGAACTTGATCAACACGATACAGGGTGGCTCCAACGCCAGGGTTGCTAACTGATACGAGGGCCGGGAATTTATCTTGGCTAATGGACATTATCTGATCAAGCGCACCACCAACTAAATTAGCTGGTTTATTTCTGGAAACCCAAACTGGGCTAGCAAAACCTGATGCGCTTTTAGGATCCTTTTCTAATGCAGCATAACGATCGGCAGCGGCATTAATTGCCAGCTTCTCAGCCAAACGCTGACTCACTTGACGCTTCACTTCCGCAGCAACATCTTTGTATGGAAGCGTTTGCGCAGGATGAAAAGTTACTACTCGAGCAGAAACAAATACGCCTGGGGATGTTTGCACTGCTTCAGTATTGCGCTTGTTCTTAACGGCCTCATCACCAAAGAGAGATTGAACAACCTTTGGATTGGCTAGCGGGTGATCCTTTGCAACACCAGAGGCGCCAGAGCGGGTTACGCCCTTTTGAATTTGAACATTCAGCTTCAATTTATCTGCGGCCGGCTTAAGACTATCTGATTGGTCATAAGTCATGTTGGCAAACTGATCAGCCTTTTCACTAAATACCTTAGCATCTTCCTTTGGATCGGCTTTAAGAACAATGTACTCAACATCCACATACTCAGGACTCTCAAACAGCTTGGCATTTGCGGTATAAAAGGCTTGCAACTCCTCTTGCGAAGGATTTACTTTGGATAGGTAATCCTTGGCATCAAAAGACATCGCTTGCACTTGACGCTCCGTCTCATATAGAGTTGAGATAATTTCAGATAATTTAGGGCTACCGATTTCAGTGCGCGCCACTGAGTTCACAAGCTGACCAATCTTTAAATCAAATGCTTGGCTAGCGTAAAACTGCTCTTCATTCATTCCATTGCTTGCTAGCAATTGCTTGAAACGAGCGTCATCAAAACTACCATCTTGCTTATACAGAGCGCGAATCTGTGGAATATTTTGTAAGCTTTTAACCAGAGCCTCTTTGCCTACTTGCAAACGAAGATCGCCAACAGCAAAACCTAAAATTCGTTGTTGCAGCAACTCATTCAAAATAGCCTGTCTGAATTGGAGGCTTTGAGCAATCTGCGCATTACCACCTACACGTTCTGCTTGGCGTTTAGCTGCTGTATCTACTTCTTGTGCAGTAATAGGTTTGCCGTTGATTTTGACTAGATCCGTCTCTTTGTCTAAAAAGCTGGAATAGCTTGAGATGCCAAAAAATGCAAATGACGGAACAATCAAAAGCATTAATACAAATTGCAGAATTCGCTGGTGTTTACGGACGGTATCAAACATGAAAAAGTTCGCTAGTAAAAAATATGAATACTAGGAGTGTACTAGGGTAATGAGCTTGGTATTGAAACGCCAGAGCAGGCTTAGAAGAGGTAATGCTGGTAATAATTTGGTGGGCGCTGAGAGGCTCGAACTCCCGACATTCTGCGTGTAAGGCAGACGCTCTACCAACTGAGCTAAGCGCCCCAAAATATTACAAGGTGAGATTGTAACCTAAGCGTGGATTTCGGGGGAAATTTCCGCTAAATCGACCTCAAACGATGGGATCAATTTAACGGAAAACCGCCCTATTTTCAGTGCTTAAGAACGTCTGCAGCTGCGCCCTTGTCGTTTGCCTTGCTGGCCTCTGCTGCCTTTTTAGCAAGCTCTTCCGGCGTAGGGTCTGGCAAAGCTTCTGGCATACGCTCTAGTGCCAACTCCAGCACTTTATCGATCCAACGAACGGGAACTATCTCAATTGCATTCTTAACGTTATCTGGAATGTCGATGAGATCTTTTACGTTCTCCTCCGGAATCAAGGCCAGCTTAATACCCCCGCGATGGGCAGCCAAGAGTTTTTCTTTCAAGCCACCAATTGGAAGCACTTCTCCGCGTAAAGTAATCTCACCAGTCATGGCAACATCCGATCGAATCGGAATGCCAGTAAATACTGAAACCAAGGCTGTTGTGATTGCGATACCTGCAGATGGACCATCCTTAGGTGTTGCGCCATCAGGGAAGTGGATATGAATATCCTTCTTCTCAAAAGACTCATCGGCAATACCTAGGCGCTTAGCTCTAGAACGAACAACAGTTCGAGCCGCCTCCACCGATTCCTTCATCACATCACCGATAGAGCCAGTGCGAGTAATAACCCCTTTACCAGGCATTACAGCAGCTTCAATGGTGAGCAAATCACCTCCCACCTCAGTCCAAGCCAAGCCAGTGACTTGACCCACTTGATTCTCTTTACCAGCTAAACCAAAGTCATACATACGAACCGAAAGGAACTTCTCTAAGTTATCCGCATTCACAACAACTGGAGCCGCCTCTTTTTTCAAGAGCAAGAGCTTGACTACCTTACGGCAGATCTTGCTAATTTCACGCTCTAAAGAACGTACACCAGCTTCGCGTGTGTAGTAGCGAATCATATTCCGCACGGCACTATCTTCAATCTTGAGTTCGTCTTTTTTCAAGCCATTATTTTTGATTTGTTTAGGAATCAAATAATTAACAGCAATACTAGTTTTTTCATCCTCTGTATAACCAGCCAAACGAATAATTTCTAGACGATCCAATAGCGGACCTGGAATATTCAAAGAATTCGAGGTCGCCACAAACATGACATCGGAGAGGTCAAAATCTACCTCAACATAGTGATCTTGGAATGTATGGTTTTGCTCTGGATCCAAAACCTCCAACAAGGCACTGGCCGGATCTCCGCGGAAATCCATGCCCATCTTGTCAACTTCATCCAAGAGGAATAAAGGATTACGAACACCAACCTTAGTAAGACTTGTCAGAATCTTGCCAGGCATTGAGCCTATGTAAGTTCTGCGATGACCACGAATCTCGGATTCATCACGCACTCCACCTAAAGCCATACGCACAAACTTTCTGTTCGTGGCGCGTGCAATGGATTGACCAAGCGAAGTTTTACCAACGCCTGGAGGGCCCACCAAGCAAAGAATAGGCGCCTTAACACGATCAACTCGTTGTTGAACTGCGAGGTACTCCAGGATACGCTCTTTAACCTTGTCCAAACCGTAGTGATCTTCATCCAATACTTTTTCAGCATTGGTGAGGTCATTATTAATCTTGGTTTTTTTCTTCCAAGGCAAATTCACCAGCGTGTCGATAAAGTTACGGATAACCGTTGCCTCAGCGGACATGGGTGACATTAATTTTAACTTCTTGAGTTCGGATTCTGCTTTTTTCAAAGCCTCCTTAGGCATACGTGCAGCTTTAATGCGCTTCTCTAGTTCTTCTAGATCAGCACCCTCTTCGCCTTCACCTAATTCTTTCTGAATTGCTTTAACTTGCTCATTCAAGTAGTACTCGCGTTGACTCTTTTCCATCTGACGCTTTACACGTCCACGAATACGTTTCTCTACCTGAAGAATATCAATCTCACTTTCGAGATCAGCTAACAAGCTTTCTAAGCGCTGGACAACATCAGTCATTTCAAGCAAGCGCTGTTTCTGCTCAAGCTTTACTGGTAAGTGTGCGCAAATGGTGTCGGCTAAGCGGCTTGGATCATCGATCCCACCTAATGAAGACAGGATCTCCTGAGGTACCTTTTTGTTGAGTTTTACGTATTGATCGAACTGAGCCATGATTGCGCGACGTAATGCTTCTGTTTCATGCGCATCGATAGCGTTAATGGCTGTTGGTGTTGCTTCACAATTGAAGTAGCCAAGGCTATCTTCAATTTGACTCACTTCAGCACGCTGAACACCTTCAACCAATACTTTGACAGTGCCATCAGGCAATTTCAACATTTGCAAAATGTTGGCAATACAGCCAACCTCATACAGATCTTCAATAACAGGCTCATCCTTAGCGGCCGCTTTTTGAGCCACTAAAAGGACATTTTTGCCAGTTTCCATGGCAGCTTCGAGGGCTTTAATGGATTTAGGGCGACCCACAAACAAAGGGATCACCATATGAGGAAATACAACTACGTCCCTTAATGGGAGTAAAGGTAGCTGAATGGGTTCAGAGGGTAGTAATAAGTGGCCAGGCATGGGGCAAATCCTCCAAAGTAATCAATCCTCAAAAGTCTTTAATGGTGATCGCTATTAAACAACCACTAAATAGAGACATTATTTATGAGTAGCATACTACCTATATGGGTAGGCTTTAGAGAAAAACAAGGGGTAAAAAGACAAAAAAGAGGCAAAAATGCCCGAAAAATAGCGAAAACCCTAAGAATTTAGGCTTTTTTACTCAAATCTGCTTGTTCGGCGTCTTGTTTGTATACCAAAAGTGGTTTTCCACCCTCAGCAATGCTGCTTTCGTCGATAACGACTTTTTGGACATTCTTTAAAGATGGCAGGTCATACATCACATCCATTAAAGAACCTTCAAGGATGGATCTGAGTCCGCGAGCACCTGTTTTACGCGCAATTGCCTTCTTAGCAATGGCTGATAAGGCCTCACGACGTACCTCAAGCTCAGAACCTTCCATGGTCAGGAGTGCTTGATATTGCTTAACTAAAGCGTTTTTAGGCTCAGTCAGAATTTGAATTAAAGCCTCTTCATCCAATTGGGCCAAGGTAGCCACAACGGGCAGACGACCAATTAATTCAGGAATCAAACCAAACTTAATTAAGTCTTCCGGCTCCACTTCGATCAAGAGGTCGCTTACACCGCGATCATCTTTACCTGGAACGGTGGCATTAAAACCGATGCCGGTTTTAGCAGTACGCTGTTGAATGACTTTTTCAAGACCATCAAAAGCGCCACCGCAAATAAACAAAATATTCGTTGTATCTACTTGTAAGAAATCTTGATTGGGATGCTTACGACCACCTTGTGGCGGAACAGAAGCCATGGTGCCCTCAACAAGCTTTAGCAATGCTTGTTGAACACCTTCACCGGATACATCGCGAGTAATAGATGGGTTATCCGATTTACGAGAAATCTTATCGATCTCATCAATATAAACAATGCCGCGTTGCGCCTTTTCTACGTTGTAGTCACAAGCTTGCAAAAGCTTTTGAATAATATTTTCAACGTCTTCACCAACATAACCTGCTTCGGTTAAGGTTGTTGCATCAGCCATCACAAATGGTACGTCCAACATGCGTGCTAGAGTCTGAGCTAAAAGAGTCTTGCCTGAACCAGTAGGCCCGATTAATAGGATGTTGCTCTTAGCAAGTTCTACACCATCCACCATTGCTTTAGCAGGAATCTTAGACTCTTTTTTATCTGAGCCCTCTACCGGCTTACCGTCTTTGTCTAGCTTCTCTTTTTTTGGCTTGGGCAAATACTGCAAGCGTTTGTAGTGGTTGTAGACCGCTACGGCCAATGTCTTTTTAGCGTGATCTTGACCGATAACATACTGGTCTAAATTCTCTCGAATCTGATGCGGTGTTGGCAAGGAGTCATCACCCTCTTCCTTTGGAAGCTTGGCAATCTCTTCTTGAATAATATCGGTACATAGATCTATGCACTCATCACAGATAAAAACAGATGGACCAGCAATAAGTTTTTTTACTTCATGCTGGCTCTTGCCACAAAAAGAACAATACAGAACTTTATCTGGTGAATTAGTTGTATTTGTATCGCTCAAAATAGGCTCTGTAAATATTGAATAAGAAAAATTAAGGGCGCTTCTCGATAACCTTGTCGATCAAACCGTAATCACGGGCTTGATCAGCCGACATAAAGTTATCGCGATCAGTATCTTTTGCAATTGTTTCAATCGATTGACCAGTGCGGTCAGCCAAAATCTTGTTGAGACGTTCGCGCAAGTACAAAATTTCACGGGCTTGAATTTCAATATCAGAAGCTTGGCCACGCGCACCACCCAAAGGCTGATGGATCATCACACGTGAATTTGGGAGCGCATAACGCTTTCCTTTTTCACCAGCGCACAACAAGAATGCACCCATACTTGCAGCCATACCCATGCACAAAGTACTTACATGCGGCTTGATAAATTGCATGGTGTCGTAAATAGCCAAACCTGCAGATACAGATCCACCAGGAGAGTTGATGTACAGAGAAATTTCTTTATCGGGGTTCTCGCTCTCAAGGAACAGTAACTGAGCAATCACCAAGTTAGCAGTTTGGTCGTTTACTTCGCCAACCAAAAAAACAACGCGCTCACGCAATAATCTGGAGTAGATGTCATAAGCACGCTCACCTCTACCAGAGGTTTCAATCACCATAGGAACCAAGCCCAAGCCTTTGGGTTCTAAATTTTCAGACTGAGAATGATTGTGGATCATTTTGAAACCTCTTATAGGTAAGTGGATTACTTAGTTTAGCTTGCTGAGTTCTTCAAAGGTCACAGCCTTATCGCTTACTTTAGCTTGAGATGTGAAATATTTGATGACGTTATCTTCAAGGACCAGGTTCTCGATATCCTTTAAACGGCTTGGATTACTGTAGAACCAACGAACTACTTCCTTTGGATCTTCATATGTAGCTGCCTGCTCATCAATTTCAGCCTTAATTTGATCGGCGGTAGCTGCCAAGTTTTGCTTTTTAACTAACTCACTTAAGATCAAACCAAGACGAACGCGCTTAGTAGCCTGCTCAGCAAAAATCTCCGCAGGAATTGGTGCATCTTTAGCATTAGGAACGCCACGCTGCATCAGGTCTTGACGTGCACCTTCAACCAAACGCTCTTGCTCAGAAGCAACCAATGATTTAGGAACGTCTAATTCACACAAGCTGTTGAGCTTATCCATCACTTCGTTTTTCATTAGTGAAGTAATGCGACGCTTTACTTCGCGATCTAAATTCTCTTTGACTTCAGCGCGCATCTTTGCAACGCCGCCTTCAGTAACACCCAATGACAATGCAAATGCATCATCAACTGCTGGTAAATGTGGCCAGTTAACTGATTTCACAGTAATCGTGAACTCAGCTGTTTTGCCTGCAACATCTTTACCGTGGTAATCAGCTGGAAAGCTTAATGGGAATGATTTGCTTTCGCCTTTTTTTAGACCTAAAGTTGCAGCCTCAAACTCAGGAAGCATGCGACCTTCGCCTAATATATATTCGAAGTTTTCAGCTTTACCACCAGCGAATTCAACGCCATCGATTTTGCCAATAAAATCAATAACCACTTGGTCACCATTTTGCGCCGCAGTATTGGAGCCGCCGTCGCCATGGGCACCAGCCTCACCGCGTGGGTGGTAATGTACTTGCTGCTTTCGCAATACATCTAATGCGCGATCAATTTCAGCTTCACCAATATCGGTTACATATTTAGTAACCTCAGCCTTGGAAAAGTCGCCAATTTTTACTTCAGGCAAGACTTCGAAGAAAGCATCAAAAACAATCTTGTCAGCATTAATCTCGCTCTTTGGCTCAAGACGTGGTTGACCAGCTAAAGCAACGCCCTCTTTTTGGGCTAGCTCATAAAACATTTCAGCTGCTTTATCGAATTGCAACTCGAAATCGACTTGCATGCCGTGCTGTTTTTCAACGAGGTTCTTTGGAACTTTGCCAGGGCGAAAGCCAGCCATTTTCATGGTCTTACCAACTTTAGCCAAACGGGCTTCACGCGCTTTCGCCAAATCGGCACGAGCGAATTCCAAAGTCATTTTGCGGTCTAGTGAACCTAAATTTTCTATCTGCACAGCCATTCTCGTCTCTTAATTGAAGATCTGGAAATGTGAAGTCCAAGCCAAGTAGCAATCTTGTGGTGCGAGGAGGGGGACTCGAACCCCCACACCATTTCTGGCGTCAGGACCTAAACCTGGTGCGTCTACCAATTTCGCCATCCTCGCGAATATCCGCAAACTGCCAAGCCTAGACTTCACTCTAAAGACAGTAATTCTACAATGCCTAGGGTTTTAGAGATTGTTTTAGGCCTTGTAGAGCAAAGCTACCGCATGGACAGCGATGCCCTCTCCCCTGCCTAGGTGCCCGAGAGATTCGTTGGTCTTGGCCTTGAGGTTGACATGGCTGGGGGTAACGGCCAAATCAGATGCAATATTACGGACCATTTCAGGTAAAAAATCGGCCAATTTAGGCTTTTGGCAAATGATGGTGGCATCAACATTACCTATCTGGAATCCCGCTGCCTGAACCTTTTGAAGTGCGGCCCGGAGCAAAATCCGGCTATCCATATCCTTGAACTGGGGGTCCGTATCTGGGAAAAGCTGTCCAATGTCATTTAAACCAGCGGCCCCTAATAAGGCGTCCGTGAGGGCATGTAATAGCGCATCAGCATCGGAATGACCTAATAAACCCTTCTCAAACGGGACATGAACGCCGCCTAGAATGAGTTTGCGGTCAGCAACCAGGGCATGAACGTCATACCCCTGACCAATACGAAATTGAGGAATGTGGGGAGCGCTTTGGGTCATTTTGTTTCTTTATCGAGTGGCTGAGCTTAAAAGCAATTGCATTAAATCCCAATCGGCGGGATGAGTAACTTTAAAGTTGCGAGCAGCGCCCTCTATCAGTAGAGGCTTAGCACCGGCCAACTCAATTGCACTAGCCTCATCAGTAACGTCAGCCTCAAGACGAATAGCGCTTTCGAGAGCATCGTGCAACCGCTTTAAACCAAACATCTGAGGGGTTTGCGCCTGCCACAGATGTTCGCGTGGAATCGTTCTTTCAGAGTGTGGGATATTGCCAGCGATGACTGAGTCCAGATCCGCTTGCTTCAATGTATCCGCCAAAGGCACAGCCAAAATACCGCCGGCATTGGACGTCTGAACAGCGTTGATTAATTTCTCAATGAGCGCTGGTGTGATGCCCGGTCTAGCAGCATCGTGAACCAATATCCAGTCATCCTCAGCAATGCCTGCTTTGAGCATTGCCGCCAAAGTATTTCTGACTGTTTCTTGCCTGGTTGGGCCACCGGTTGGTAAAAATTGAATTTCCTTGGCGCCATTGGCAATCGTTTGCAAAATAGGGTTATCAATAAAGCCGGGGCTAACGCCAATCCAAATTGATTCAACTTGAGGGGTGTTTGAAAAAGCCTCTATTGCGTAGCAAAGCATCGGCTTTCCTGCCAATTGCTGAAATTGCTTAGGCAGCTCACCGCCAAGACGTGAACCAGTGCCCGCTGTCGGCAAAAGGGCGTGGCATTTCTTGTTTGAGGGATTTCCGGAAGCCATACCTGATTCTATAATGAGCCTAGATGTCTGATGCATTAAATCTAGCACCCCCTATACCCGCTCCCCGGGCTGGGCAGCGCTTTACCTTTTCAGGGCTAGTTGGCTCAGCAGATGCCGCCCTAATAGCGCAAAACGCCCTTCGCTATCTCGACAAATTCTCAGTGATGGTGATTTTTTGTGCTCAAGCACAAGAAGCCCAACGCCTACTAGAGGAAATCCCCGCTTTTGCTCCTCAACTAAAAACCAGACTTCTGCCCGATTGGGAAATTCTTCCCTATGACCATTTTTCTCCGCATCAAGACTTAGTCTCTGAACGACTTGCTACTCTTTATGAGTTACTCAATGGCAGCTGTGACATTGTTTTGGTCCCTGTTACAACTGCTCTTCAGAGACTGGGTCCCCCTGGTTTTCTGTCAGGCTACACCTTTTTCTTTAGGCAAGGTGACAAACTCAATGAGGCAGCATTAAAGCTGCAGTTACAACAAGCTGGTTATGATCCAGTAAGTGCAGTAATGCGCCCTGGTGAATACAGTATTCGCGGTGGCTTGTTCGATTTATTTCCTATGGGATCAAATCTTCCTTATCGATTGGATTTATTTGGCGATGAGATTGAGCAAATACGTGCATTTGATCCCGATACGCAACGCAGCCTATACCCAGTAAAAGAAATACGCCTGCTGCCAGGGCACGAATTCCCATTCGATGACGCTTCTCGTACCGCATTTAGAGGACGCTGGCGGGAAGTTTTTGAAGGCGATCCAAGTCGCTGCTCTATTTATAAGGATGCCAACCTAGGCATACCTAGCGCCGGAATCGAATCCTACTTGCCACTCTTTTTTGAAGAACAATCCAATCTATTTGACTACTTCCCTAGGTCTGGTGACCCCGTTTGGCTAGTCAGCATTGGTGATGTTGAAGAAGCTATCAAGAGCTTTTGGAAAGATACGCTTTCACGTTATGAGTTTCTAAAACATGATTTAGATCGCCCCATCCTTCCGCCTAAGGAATTATTTTTAGATGTTGATGAATTTTTTACAACATCTAAACCGTATGCACGTTTAGCTTTTGAAAAAGAAGGTTCTGAACAAAACGAATTTTCGGCGGTACCTGATATTGCTGTGCATCGTCGAGATGCAGATCCCATTAACCGTTTACGCAAAATAGTTGCAGCAGAAAAAACACGTATCCTAATATGTAGCGATAGTGCGGGACGCAAAGAATCTATTCGACAGCTTTTCGAAGAAAGTAATTCAGTTGCTGGTTTAGATGGCAAACCCCTCTACCCATTAAAGCCTGAGGGCTTCGATAGCATTGCCGATTTCATTAAGAGTGGCTCGCTATTTGGCTTGGTAACTGCACCACTCTTTAACGGCTTCTCTTGGCCAAGAGAAAATCTAATCGTCGTTACTGAAGCAGAGCTATTTACTACTACCGCAAGACAACGACGCAAAGGCAAAGCTAACGAGAATGCCGATCCTGACATGCTATTTAAGGATCTGTCGGAACTCAAGATAGGCGATCCGGTAGTGCACGCTGAGCACGGTATTGGGCGTTATCAAGGCTTGGTACTATTAAATCTTGCGCCGCCTAAAGAAGCGCCTATTTTCGAAGAGTTCTTGCATTTGCAATATGCAGGTCAAGCCACTTTGTATGTGCCTGTTCAGCAGTTAGAAATGGTGACACGTTATGCTGGCTCAGATCCGGATTCAGCACCACTTCATCAATTAGGCTCAGGCCAGTGGGACAAGGCAAAACGTAAGGCGGCTCAGCAAATTCGTGACACAGCTGCAGAATTGCTAGGTTTATATGCTGCAAGGGCCATTCGTAAGGGTCATGCCTTTGAATTCTCGGCTCATGACTATGCCGCTTTTGCCGAAAGCTTTGGCTTTGAAGAAACTCCCGATCAAGCTAATGCCATTGCCGCCGTGATTGGTGACATGACTAGCGGTACACCAATGGATCGCTTGGTTTGTGGTGATGTTGGCTTTGGAAAGACTGAAGTAGCCTTGCGTGCTAGTTTTGTTGCTGTAATGGGCGGTAAACAAGTGGCTATCTTGGCTCCGACTACCCTGCTTGCTGAACAACACGTTGCCACCTGGAAAGATCGTTTCGCCGATTGGCCTGTTCGCATCGTTGAGTTATCCCGTTTTAAAACGACAAAAGAAATTAATGCAGCCTTAGAAGCCATCGCTAAAGGTGAGGCTGACATCATTATTGGAACCCACAAGCTGCTTTCCAAAGAGACGCAGTTTGCAAATTTAGGATTAGTGATTGTTGATGAAGAGCATCGCTTTGGTGTCCGCCAAAAAGATGCTCTCAAGGCTCTTCGCGCTGAAGTAGACATCTTGACGCTTACTGCCACCCCAATTCCCAGAACTTTGGGTATGGCAATGGAAGGCTTGAGAGAATTTTCCATCATTGCTACCGCCCCTCAGAAACGCTTAGCAATTAAGACTTTTGTGCGCCGTGAAGGCGATGGCGTCATACGTGAAGCCGTGCTGCGTGAAATTAAACGTGGTGGCCAGGTCTATTTCTTGCACAACGAAGTAGAGACCATTCAGAATCGCAAACACGCTTTACAAGAATTGATTCCAGAGGCGCGCATTAGCGTAGCCCATGGACAAATGCATGAACGTGAACTTGAATCCGTTATGCGCGAGTTTGTTACACAGCGTACCAATATCTTGTTGTGCACGACTATTATTGAAACTGGCATTGATGTTCCTACGGCAAACACCATCATCATGCATCGTGCAGATAAGTTTGGACTAGCCCAGCTTCACCAATTGCGTGGACGTGTAGGCCGCTCACATCACCAGGCTTATGCCTATCTGCTCGTCCCAGATCCGGAAGCGCTCAGCAAGCAAGCGCAGTTGCGCTTGAATGCGATTCAGGCAATGGAAGAATTGGGCTCTGGGTTCTATTTGGCAATGCATGACCTAGAAATTCGTGGTGCTGGTGAAGTTTTGGGTGATAAACAATCGGGTGAAATTCATGAGATTGGCTTTCAGCTCTATACCGAGATGCTCAATCGCGCCGTGAAATCATTGCGTAGCGGTAAAGAGCCAGATCTCCTTTCACCGCTCCAAGCGACAACAGATGTAAATCTTGGCGTACCCGCCCTGCTACCAGACGATTACTGTCCCGATGTCCATGAGCGACTCTCTTTGTACAAACGCTTTGCCAGTACTCATGACTTCTCTGAATTAATGGGTTTGCGCGAGGAACTGGTGGATCGATTTGGCGATTTGCCAGATCAAGCGAAATCTTTTTATGAAACACACCGTTTACGCCTAGAAATGACAGGTTTTGGCATTAAAAAGATCGACGCAACACCAATGTCTATTCAAATTCAATTTATTCCGAATCCACCGATTGATCCTATGAAGATCATCCAACTGATCCAATCATCAAAATATATTCAACTCAATGGTCAAGACAAGTTAAAAGTGCTGCCTCAAAAAGACCGTGAGTTTGAAAAATTAGAGCAACGCCTTGATGCTATTAGGAATATCCTCAGGCGCCTGAATGAATCCGCTGTTTTAAGCCCAATGAAGACGGGTCAATAATCCGATTATGATTAAGCCATGAGCAATCAAGTACTTGTAGCGATATCCAGAGACCACTTATCTGAAAAACTGATCTTTTCACTAAAAGATCAAGCCTTGCAGCATGGCGTCTCTCTGCACTCCATTGGCGGCCAAGTAAGCAATGGTGCTTATTTTTCAGAACGTTTTGAATCAAACGCGCATATTGAAACAGCTCAACGTGAGCAACTGCGCGCCTTAACTGCAAGGTTTAATGCTGACCTCTGCTTCTTGAAACCAGATCTCGTGCCGCAAGATATTCGCGTGCTCGCAATGGATATGGACTCAACACTGATCAATATTGAATGCATTGATGAGATTGCAGATTTCACTGGCAAGAAGTCGGCAGTAGCTGAAATTACCGAAGCTACCATGCGTGGGGAAATCAAGGACTTTCAAGAAAGTCTTAGGAAGCGTGTGGCACTCCTTGAAGGCGTTCATGCAGATGCGCTTGAATCCGTTTATCGAGAACGTCTGCGCCCTAACCCTGGTGCTGCTGAGCTTTTGGCTGGAGCCCATGAGCGCGGCATTTATACACTCTTAGTTTCCGGTGGGTTTACCTTCTTTACAGAGAAGTTACGCCAGCAATTAGGCTTCAAACAAACCCAAGCTAATACCTTAGAAATTATTGACGGCAAATTGACCGGCAGAGTACTTGGTGACATCGTCGATGGCGCAGCAAAGGCGGCTCGTTTAGATGCCGCATGCGCACGACTTGGTTGCACTAAAGCAAATTCCATCACCATGGGCGATGGTGCAAATGATTTGATCATGATGAATGGCTCTGGTATTAGCATTGCCTACCAAGCAAAACCTGTTGTCAAAGAAAAAGCCGACGCGGCTTTTGACCGAGTCGGCTTAGATGCTGCTTTACTACTGATCTCTTAAGCTTTTACCTAAGAGATCAGGGTAATTCTTTTAGAGACGCTCAAAAATAGTAGCAATACCTTGACCGCCACCAATACACATTGTTACCAAAGCATATTTACCTTGAACACGGTGTAGCTCATGAATTGCCTTAGTTGCAATGGCCGCACCAGAACAACCAATTGGGTGGCCCAATGCAATCGCCCCACCATTCACGTTGGTCTTAGCTGGGTCTAAACCCAAGCCCTTAGTCACAGCCAAAGCTTGCGCAGCAAAAGCTTCGTTAGACTCAATCACATCAATTTGATCCAATTTGAGGCCAGCGCGCTCGAGAGCCAATTTAGTTGCAGGAATTGGGCCTTCACCCATGATGTGGTTTGGCACACCAGCAACTGCATAAGATACTAAACGTGCGATTGGCTTGTGTCCGGCTTTTTTAGCCGTCTCAGCATCTGCCAAGACGAAGAATGCAGCACCATCATTAATGCCTGATGCGTTACCAGCAGTAACAGAACCGCCTTCTTTCTTAAACACGGCCTTCATCTTGCCAAGTGTTTCCAAAGTGGTATCTGGCTTGACGTGCTCATCAGTATCAAACACTACATCACCCTTACGGGTTTTGATGGTGATTGGAACGATCTGAGATTTGAAACGGCCTTCTTTAATTGCATTCGCAGCACGACGATGGGATTCAACCGCAAGAGCATCTTGCTCTTCACGGGTGAGCTTCCATTTCTCAACCAGGTTTTCTGCTGTAACGCCCATATGGCCAACACCAAATGGGTCAGTTAAAACAGCAACCATCAAGTCAAGCATCTTGGTATCACCCATACGTGCGCCGCTGCGCATTGCTGGTGAACCATACATGCCGCGTGACATTACCTCAACGCCACCGCCAACACCATAATCACAATCACCCAACATAATTTGCTGAGCAGTGGTCACGATCGCTTGCAAGCCGGAGCTGCATAAACGATTCAAGGCCATCGCAACGGATTCCATTGGAAGACCCGCTTGAATCGATGCTACTCGAGCAACATAAGCGTAGCGACTATCTGTAGGAATCGTATTTCCTACGGTCACATAATTAATTAACGCTGGATCTACACCAGAGCGTGCAACGGCCTCTTTCATCACAATGCCGCCGAGCTCAGAAGGCTCAAAGCTGCTAAGTGAACCATTAAAAGTGCCAATTGCAGAACGTACTGCACTTAAGACAACGACTTCACGACTCATATCAATCCCCTTTGCTAAGCCCTTTTATTGGGCTGACACTGCACTAAATAATTACCAAATAAGCAATCCAACTCATAGTTTTATTCGATTCGTCAAGTTTCGGCTATTAGGTCATGCCCTTGGGAGCTAATGACTGTTGCACGGATGATTTCGCCGGAACGATAGCGTTTAGAGGGCTTACTGGCAGGCAAAACCCTCACCAAACCATCAATTTCAGGGGCATCGCCAATAGTTCTGCCGATTCCCCCTGATTCATCCACGCGATCAACAATGACCTGAACGCGCTTGCCTATTTTTTTAGCAAGTCGTTTTATAGAGATTTCTTCTGCTTTTGCCATAAAGCGGGCACGTCGTTCCTCACGAATTTCATCCGGTACGTGGTTGTCTAGCTGGTTTGCTGTAGCGCCCTCTACTGGCGAATAAGCAAAGCAACCGGCTCTATCAATTTGCGCCTCATCCAAGAAGTTGAGTAAATACTCGAACTCTTCCTCAGTCTCACCAGGAAAGCCTGCAATGAAAGTACTTCTGATGACCAAATCAGGACAAGCTTTACGCCAAGACATGATGCGTTCTATATTTTTTTCGCCGCTAGCTGGACGCTTCATACGTTTCAGCACGTCGGGATGCGCATGCTGCAACGGAATATCCAAGTAAGGCAAAACACCGTAACCATGCTCTGAGAACTCTGCCATCAGTGGCAGCACATCATCTACATGCGGATAAGGATAGACATAGTGCAATCTCACCCAGGCTTGATGTTCACGCGCGATTTGATTTAAGGCGTTTACCAAATCAAACATTTTGGTTTTAACAGGCTTACCATCCCAGAAACCAGTGCGGTACTGAATATCAACGCCATAAGCACTAGTGTCTTGAGAAACAACCAATAATTCTTTTACCCCCGACTCAAATAAACGCTTTGCCTCAAGCAATACTTCACCAATTGGACGCGATACCAAATCGCCGCGCATGTTTGGGATGATGCAAAAAGTACAGCGATGATTGCAGCCTTCGCTAATCTTGAGATAAGCGTAATGCTTAGGAGTCAGCTTTACGCCAGCCGGCGGAACTAAATCTATAAATGGATCATGTGGCTTGGGAAGATGCAAATGAATAGCTTGCATTACTTCATCTGTAGCGTGCGGCCCTGTAACGGCAAGGACTTTAGGGTGAATACTCTGAATAAGATCAGAGCCATCCGCATTCTTTCTGGCACCCAAGCAACCAGTAACAATCACCTTGCCATTTTCAGCAAGAGCCTCACCGATTGCAGAAAGACTTTCTTCAACTGCGGAATCTATAAAGCCGCAGGTATTAACCACCACCAAATCTGCACCAGAATAATCTTTAGCAGTCTCGTAGCCCTCAGCACTCAGTTGCGTGAGAATGAGTTCTGAATCAACTAGCGCCTTAGGACAACCTAGGGATACAAATCCTATTTTTCCAGCCACAACTATTCTTTTTCAGTTTTATTGGGCTGGGGCGTAAATGGGAAGTTGCCAAAAAGATTCTGAGAACCCTGCATTTGCTCTTGCATCTTAATGAAGAGGTCCTTACTCTGCTCCATGTAGTTACCCATCAAACCTTGCATGAGAGGGTTCTGGATGTTCATCATCTGAGACCAAGCTTCAGGAGTGCTTCCAGCACCTAAACCTTTGGTTTGATCACCAAGCTTATTGTGGATATCCACAAATGATTGCATGGTCTTCTCAAGATAATTACCCATCAAGCCCTGCATGGAATTTCCATAGAAGCGAATGATTTGTGAAAGCATTTGGGATGAGAACACGGGCGCACCGCCAGCCTCTTCCTCAAGAATAATTTGCAACAAGATGTTACGAGTTAAGTCTTCTTCAGTCTTAGCATCAACCACCTTGAAGACTTCATTGCCCATCACTAGATTCTTGATGTCTGACAGCGTGACATAGGTGCTTGTCTGTGTATCGTAGAGACGACGATTTGGGTATTTCTTAATGAGCCGATCTTCGCCTGCTCGTTTTGCACGGGTTACCATTTTTATCCTTACTCTTTACTGCATCGCAACATCAGCGTAGTTTATTCCTAGTTTGACCAAAAGGTAAATACGCTGTGTTGCGCACTACAAATACTCTAATAATTGCTGCAGTGCAATATTAGCCGGTATGAATACCACCGTTTAATGAGAAATCAGCACCAGTAGCGTAACCACCATCTTCAGATGCAATCCAGCAGCAAATTGACGCGATTTCTTCGGGAGTGCCTAAACGTTTTACAGGGATGCCAGAAACAATCTTCTCTAAAACATCTTCACGGATTGCTTTAACCATATCTGTACCGATATAACCAGGAGATACAGTGTTCACTGTAACGCCTTTAGTAGCTACCTCTTGAGCCAAAGCCATTGTGAAGCCATGTAAGCCTGCTTTTGCGGTTGAATAGTTGCATTGACCAAACTGGCCTTTTTGACCGTTCACAGAAGAAATGTTAATAATGCGGCCCCAGTTGTTATCAACCATGCCATCGATAACCTGTTTGGTTACGTTAAATAATGAATTGAGGTTGGTATCAATAACGGCTTTCCATGCATCTGGAGTCATCTTGCGGAATACGCTATCACGTGTAATACCTGCGTTATTCACCAAAACATCTACACGACCGACTTCAGCTTTAACCTTTTCAAAGGCAGCTACCGTGCTATCCCAGTCAGAAACGTTACCTTCAGAAGCAATGAAGTCGTAACCAAGGGCCTTTTGTTCACCCAGCCAACGGTCCTTACGTGGTGAATTTGGACCACAACCAGCGATCACCTTAAAGCCGTCTTTAGCAAGACGTTGACAAATAGCGGTACCAATACCACCCATACCACCAGTTACATATGCGACTTTTTGAGACATTACTTTCCCCTTTTAAAAACCTTCGTTAATTATTTATCGAGTTCCGGCGTTGCTTTTTCTTTGACATACACACCAGGCGCTGCTTCCATTTTTTTGTACTTGGCATTACCAAAGGTAGCGCTTGCCGGCTTTTTCTCACCACCAAATTGTTCAAGCCATTTGGTGTAATCAGGCCACCAGCTTCCAGGAATTTGTTTGGCGCCCTCTAGCCACTCTGCTGCTGTAGGCGCAAGCTTATTGTTTTCAAAGTAATAGCGCTTGTTTTTTGCTGGCGGATTAATTACACCGGCAATGTGTCCTGAAGCACCTAAAACAAATCGGTTTTTGCCTTTAAGAATATGCGTGGATTCATAAGCAGATTGCCACGGAACAATATGATCCTCTTGTGACGCATATAAATATGCTGGGCACTTAATTTTGCCGAGATCAATCTTCTCGCCACAAATTTTGACTTTGCCTGGTTTTACCAAATCATTTTGCAAATAAGTGTGACGCAAATACCAGCAATACATTGCACCAGGCAAGTTTGTTGAATCGCCATTCCAATAAAGCAAATCAAATGGTGGCGGCGAATTTCCTTTCAGATAATTCTCTACAACGTAATTCCACACCAAATCATTAGGACGCAAGAAAGAGAAGGTATTACCCAGGTCTAAGCCGGACATCATGCCGTACTTGCCGCCCTTGCCGCCGATCGTGTTCTCACGCATCTCGACCATGCCTTCATCAATAAAGACATCCAGAATGCCTGTATTGGTGAAATCCAATAAGGTAGTAAATAAGGTCAAGCTTGCGGCCGGATGCTCATCGCGCGCCGCTAACACCGCCAATGCGGAGGTGGTTAAGGTGCCGCCAACACAGAATCCCAAGATATTGATTTGTTTGGTGTCGCCAATATCTTTAACTACGTCAATCGCTTTAATGACGCCCTTACCAACATAGTCATCCCAGCTGACCCCAGCCATGGAAGCATCTGGATTTTTCCAAGACACCAAGAACACGGTGTGACCCTGGCTCACCATATGTCGAACTACCGAATTGTCTGGTTGCAAATCGAGAATGTAGTATTTATTAATGCAAGGGGGCACCATTAAATAAGGGCGCTCAAATACTTGCTCAGTTAACGGTGTGTATTGAATTAATTCAAAGAGATCATTGCGGAACACCACATAACCTTCGGTTGTGGCAATATTTTTTCCAACCTCAAAGGCAGACTCGTCCGTTTGAGAGACCTTGCCTTTTTTCATATCCCCCAATAAGTTCACAATCCCTTTTTGAATGGACTGACCTTGGGAGCTGATGATGCTCTCCAGAACTTCTGGGTTAGTAGCAATAAAGTTGGATGGTGAAAGCGCATCAATCATCTGCTCAGTTGTGAACAGAATTTTCTGTTTGGACTTTTCGTCGGTTTCCACGGCTTTAGCTAAAGCCATTAAATGCTTAGAGTTCAGCAAGTAAGTTGCGGCAATGACTTTGCTCCATGAGGAGTGCCATGCCTTTCCTGCAAAACGACGATCTTTAACTTCAATCGCTTCAGGATTGGTTGCGATGTGCGCTAGCTCCGTGAAATATTCTTTTTGAATTTCAGATAAACGCTCTGGCGGAATTAGTGCCATATGATGCGGCGCCAAAGATGGCGTTGCACCGGTATTCATGCCTGCAAACATAGTAGTCTCTTCAATTAGCTAGAGACATTCTCCGCCCTTAAGCACTATAGAGTTATACGCAATAACCCTAGCCCTAGAGAGAATCTAGTAGTTACCCTCATAGAATGATGCGTTAATTATTTTGCTATCCAGATAGCAGAAGCAAATCTGCCTGTTTCACCATCACGTCGGTATGAGAAAAACTGCTCACTATCTCTCACAGTGCAGTATTCACCGCCGAATATTGATGTCACTCCACAGGCTTCCAGACGATCGCCAGCCAAACGATAAATATCAGCTAAAAATTTTCCAGATTTACCAGCTATAGGCTGAAATGCCTCCTCTGAAAAAGGTAACCCAGAATCTCTAAACGCCTTTACAACATCTTCGCCCACTTCAAATGACTCTGGCCCTATTGCAGGACCGAGCCAGACTAGCAAATCAGATGCCGAGCTTTCTTTAGATAGGCGAAGCATTTCAGCGATGGTGTTTTCCAAAACTCCAGCGCAAAGCCCTCTCCATCCTGCATGGGCTGCACCAACAACAGTTCCTTTTGAATTAGTAAACAACGCTGGCAAACAATCCGCAGTCATGATCACCAGGACCTCGTTCGCGATATTAGTGACAGATGCATCAGCATTGATTACATCGCTAGATTTTGCTCTACGTGTTTCAGGGGTGCTTACTACCGTGCTATGTGTTTGCTTTAGCCATAAAGGCTTGTTAGGCAGGGTCTCGGTGAAGACTGCCCTATTTGCCAAGACGTTTTCAATGTGGTCGCCGACATGATCGCCCAAGTTTAAAGATTCAAAGGGAGATGCACTCACCCCACCAGTTCGCGTACTAACTTGCGCTTTTACAGAAGCTGGCACTTGCCACTGAGGGTTTATCCAACTCATGCTTGTGATTCATTTTGTATAGAGGCTAGGACCACAGCCTCTTTGGGTAGCACTTCATCGTCCATCTCTAATTGAGGCAACAAATCTAATATGTCCTGTGGTGGTAGTCGAAACCAAGTCATCAATTCGTTTTTCACTGGATGCTGAAGACTCAATGCAAAAGCATGCAAGGCCTGACGACTAAATTGAATATCTTTTGCTACGCCTGGTGTCCTTTTGCGATAGACAGGGTCGCCCACCAATGGAAAGCCTAGTGATTCCAGGTGAACTCGAATTTGATGGGTACGTCCAGTTTCTAGTCGGCACTCCAACAGAGTGACCGGGGACCCCTTTACAAGCCCTTTGGATAAACGACGAAACAAAGTAGCCGCGGGCTTACCTTGCGGGCTGCCTGCAGCCATTTTGAGGCGATCCCGTTGATCACGACCAACGGAAGCCAAAACCTTCCCTTGACTTGGCGCATCCCCCCAAACCCAAGCTAAATAGCGACGCCCTACTGTTCTATCTTGCAATTGGCGCACTAAGGAGGTTTGCGCTTGTGATGTTCTTGCCACCACCATCAAGCCTGACGTGTCTTTATCTAAACGATGAACAATGCCTGCCCTAGGAAGCATTTTTAGCTCAGGATAGTGAAAAAGGAGTCCATTTAGCAAAGTGCCGGACCAGTTCCCAGCAGCTGGGTGAACCACTAAACCAGGCGGTTTATTAACCACAATAATGTCTTCATCCTCATAAACCACATCTAGAGGGATATTTTCTGGGCTAAATGCAAATTGCTCAGGCATTTCCTGTGGAAACACCTTAATACTCTCACCACCCCTAAGGAGATAGCGGGCTTTGGTGACCTTTCCATCGACCATAACCGCCCCAGCCTCAACCCAAGCCTTGAGACGATTTCGCGAATAATCTGGCAAAGAGCCCGCCAGTACCTTGTCCAAGCGCTCGCCAGCCATCTCCAAAGGTATTTCTAAGGAGATGAAATCCTCATCATCGATATAATCAATGGGATTCGATTCAGGAGTTTGCGGCAATGCCACGCTTAGAGAGCCTTTCAGTTATGTCCGACGTAATATCAGACGCCAGTTTAAGGCTTGCTGGGAATTCTTCCACACAAAAGAAGAGTCGCAATTTAAGCAGCATGCCCATCGCCCTACTTTCAGCCTTACTTTTTGCCTTAACGCTCTTAAGTGGATGCGCAGGTAGTGACGGCAATAAAGACGATACCGATATCTGGTCAGAGGCAAAACTTTATTCAGAAGCCACAGATAAGTTAAACGACGCTGACTTTGCTAAGTGTGGAAAATACTTTGAAAAGCTTGAAGCTCGCTTCCCATTTGGACCTTATTCTCAACAAGCGCAAATTAATGCGGCTTATTGCTATTGGAAAGCTCAGGAACAAACTCAAGCTCTCGTAGCTATTGATCGCTTTATTAAATTGCACCAAGGTAGTCCGAGCCTCGATTACGCTTACTACTTAAAAGGTCTCATTACCTTTAATGATGACTTGGGATGGCTGGGTAAATTTACCGGACAAGATCTCAGCGAACGTGATCCTAAAGCAGCTAAAGAAGCTTTTGAATCGTTCAAGGTAGTTGTTGAGCGCTTCCCTAATAGCAAATATGCGCCAGATGCCTTGGATCGTATGCGCTATATCGTGAACTCTCTAGCTGAAGCAGATGTCATCGTAGCACGTTATTACTACCAACGTGGCGCCTATCTGGCTGCTGCTAATCGCGCTCAATTGGTCATTCGAGATTATGACCGCGCACCCGCTGTCGAAGAGGCGCTTTATATTTTGACTAAGTCATACGAAAAACTTGGCATGACGCAATTAAGTAACGACTCTGCACGTGTATTTAAGCTGAACTTCCCAGATAGTGAGATGATGCTAACGGGGCAACGCGTTAAAAAAGAGCGTAGATGGTGGCAGTTCTGGAATAAGTAATTTATTTGTATTAACTTACATAGCAAAAATCCTCCGTACTGGAGGATTTTTTATTTAATGGCTACAGGCACTCTTGGCGCTACGGCACAGAGTAATTCGTAGCCTATCGTGTCACTCATTTGCGCAACATCATCCACCGGTACTTTGTCTCCCCAAAGCTGAACAGCGGTGCCAATCCTTGCATTAGGTGCCTTGCGCAAATCAATCGCAAACATGTCCATAGAAACTCTTCCCACCAAAGGACAAACAACGCCTTCATTGCCTTGGGCAACCCAAACTGGTGTGCCATCTTTGGCATGACGCGGATATCCATCTGCATAACCACAAGCTACGATACCTACACGCATTGCTGCCGTTGCTTCATAGCGACCACCATAACCAATGCGATCACCCTTTTGTAGGTCCTGAATATCAATAATTTCACTATGTAACTGCATAACCGCTTGTAGATTGGCATGCTTAATATCGGCATGCAGACCAGTTGGTGATGCACCATAAAGCATGATGCCGGGACGAACCCAATCACCCAATGCATTTCGATGCCACAAAATAGCTGCAGAATTGGCCAGTGAAGTAGAGCCTTCCAACCCTTCAATAGTTTGGTTAAACAACTCTTGCTGAGCGCCAACTGTCGGAGATTGATCAATCTGATCCGCATTAGCAAAATGCGTCATGTGGTACATGTGGTAGCCAGCAGCGTGCAAACGGTGAAAAGCCGTTCTGTAGTTATCCGGCTTAAAACCTAAACGGTTCATGCCAGTATTCATTTTGAGAAAGACATTAAATGGCTTATGGTTTTTGGCTTTAAAACGCTCAAGCCACTCAACTTGGGCTTCGCAATGAACCACTAAGTCGCAGGCCAGCTCTTGCGCAAGATTGAGCTCGTTTTCATGAAAAAAGCCCTCCAAAAGCAGTATTCGGCCCTTCCAGCCATGTTGACGCAACCATGCCGCATCTTGAATATCCAATAGAGCAAAGCCATCTGTAGAAGCAAGGCCCTTTAGGGCGGCATCAAAGCAGTGGCCATAGGCACGAGCCTTAATAACCGACCAGATCTTGGATTCTGGCGCCAATTCTCGAACTCGGTTTAAATTATGCTGAAAGGCGGCAGTATGAATAGATGCCAAAATTGGCCTATTAATCAGGCCGTTAGCTGAATCACCCATAATCACCCCTCCTTTCATGTTTTAATTGTAGTAATGACTAGATTGTACGAATGAACCGTAGCTTTTACATCATTATGGCGGCGCAATTTTTTTCGTCGCTTGCTGATAATGCTCTCCTGATAGCGGCTATAGCCCTCCTGGCCCAGCTCCATGCTCCGGCCTGGATGACTCCTTTGCTCAAATTGTTCTTTGTGCTGTCCTACGTCCTCTTGGCAGCCTTTGTTGGCGCATTTGCTGATTCCCGCCCTAAGGGCAACGTCATGTTCATTACGAATACGATTAAGTTCGTCGGTTGCGTGGCCATGCTCTTTGGAAGCCACCCTTTGCTCTCATATGCCATTGTTGGCTTGGGAGCAGCTGCATACTCACCTGCAAAGTACGGAATATTGACTGAACTGCTTCCGCCTGAAAAATTGGTTGCCGCCAACGGCTGGATCGAAGGATTAACAGTTGGATCCATTATTTTGGGCACGGTTTTGGGCGGCGTTCTGATTAGCACCACAGTCTCCCAAAGTCTGCTTGCCTTGGATATGCCGACTTTTGAAACTGGCATTGATACACCGGCTGAATCAGCAATCATGATCATCATGATGATTTATGTTGTGGCAGCACTTATTAACTTAAAGATTCCAGATACTGGCGCACGTTACGTTTCTCAAAAGACAAATCCAATTGAATTGATTAAAGATTTCGCCATTTGCTTTAAAACACTTTGGAATGATCGCCTTGGTCAAATCTCCTTAGCGGTCACCACTTTATTCTGGGGTGCCGGAGCTACCCTGCAATTTATTGTGATTAAGTGGGCACAAGTAGCTCTTCATATGAATTTATCTCAGGGCGCCATTTTGCAAGCTATCTCAGCTGTGGGTGTAGCTGGCGGCGCCGTCTATGCCGCATGGCGCATTCCTTTGCGCAAATCCTTGAACGTATTGCCTTACGGCATTGCGATGGGTTTAGTGGTCTGCGTGATGGCAGTCTACAACTCTGATTTATTACCCAATACGAGCATTTTTAGCTTCGGTAAGTTTGACGTTACCCTCAATTTATTACCGGCTTATTTGTTACTAGTTCTGGTGGGCTGGCTAGCGGGTTATTTTGTAGTGCCAATGAACGCACTACTGCAACATCGCGGACATGTACTCATGTCTGCAGGCCACTCTATTGCTGTGCAGAACTTCAATGAAAATATTTCTGTGCTGATGATGCTATTGATCTACTCACTACTCATTTGGTTGGATGTGCCCATTCAAATAGTGATCGTTGGATTTGGCGTAGCTGTGAGTTTGATTATGTGGTTGGTTATCAAGCGTCACGCCAGAAATCAAGCGGAGTATGACTCCATGCATCTTATCGGCGAGCATAAGCACTAAGCTTATCCCCGGCAGTCTTCTTTAGATGTTTTGCAGCACTGATCGAGCCATCAACAAATCCTGCCAAAGCAGTGCCTTCTCTTTTGGCTTTGTTAGTACTTGATTTAACTCAAAAGAAGCAATTACCGGAATTTCTTCATCATTACCCATATTTAGTGCAAGCACCGTTTCGCGCAACTGTGGCAGCGGATCTCTTTCGCCAGTAATCTTTTGAGCAACTGGCCCACCAAATGCGATCGCAACAACTGGCGATCCAGGATTTTCAAGCTGACCTAATTTTTCCGAGGGATTCTTCCAAGACCACTCATTCTTGGCTAAACCCAGAACTCGTATGAGGTTTTGAAACAAAATTTTGGCATCGCCCTGGGGTTCATTTCCAAAAAACCACCACATACCATTACTCGCTCTTGGCGAGGCATGTGCCTCTTGTGGAGCGGCCTGAGAACTTGCTGCAAGAGAAGCTTCGGGCTGAGCTTGGATCGCATCACGAGATGTCCACTCGGTGATACCCATTTCTTTTAAGAAGCTCGAATTATTGCTCATGGCTATAGCTTAATCGATTTAGCCAATACAAGAGCGTCTTCTCGTCCACCGGTTTCTGGGCTTGCAGGGTAATAATTCTTTCGAATACCAATTTGCTCGTAACCCAATTTTTGATAAAGCGCTAATGCAGCTTCATTGGTTGGCCTTACCTCAAGAATAATTCGCGGCATCTTCTGCTGAAAAGCTACGCCCTCAATAGCAGCCATCATTCTTTGTCCCAGACCTAACTTACGTAAATGCGGGGAAACAGTGATGTTGAGGAGATGTAATTCATCTACAGCAGGAAACAAGATGCAATATGCCCAAAGAACTGCCGGATCTAAATAGGAGCCCTTCACCACTTGATCTGCTTGCGGTCGAATGCAATACGCCCAATGACCTGCTGCGAGAGAATCAGAAAAGTTCCCCTTTGTCCAAGGATGAACATGAGAGACAGATTCGATCTTCAGGACATCGTCTAAGTCAGCTTGCTGCATTGGCAAGAAGGAAAGCTCTGCAGCTCCTTCGGATGTTGTGTGATCCGACATTACCTCTTGCCCTCTACACGTTCGGCGGTAGTAAATGCCACCTTATCTCGAACATAGAGGGGCTCTAGTTGTCGAACTTCGCAATGCACCCCGTCTTGCAGGGACTGCTGCGCACATTTCAAAATACCCAATGCGGAAATAGAGATATCTGGATCGATTAGGCTTGTGAATTGCGGTAAGCGTTGGCTATAGGCATTTAAAGCGCTACCAGCCAGAAATTGCACTCCTTCTAAATTCAGATCTTCTGGCTTGGTCAGGTGAATATCACCAATACGATTTGGCAAGCGTCTGTCTTGAATATCGTAAGAAGCCCAATAGACCTCATCCATCCGGGCATCAATCGCAATCATCAAGCGCTGAGGTTGAGAGGATTGGAGCGCTGCTGAATCTAAAAGTTGGGCGGCGATAGCATCAAGGCTGCATACCGGCACTACAGGTATGTTTTGCGATACAGCCAAGCCCTGCACTGCGGCTACCCCCAAACGTACGCCAGTAAACGCACCAGGGCCGATACATACAGCAATCGCATCAAGGTCTTTCAGGGAAGATTTTGCATCACTTAAGAGCGACTCAATCCATGGCAATAACAATTGACTAGCACCCGCTGTGACAGCTTCATGGCTAAAATGCACTGCCTGACCATCTAACGATAAAGCCACCGAACACGAAGCTGAGGAGGTGTCGATGGCTAATATATTTGCCAATTTAAATCCCGTTAATTTGCTTACTAGTCCAAATTATGAACTCAATCCCGCAATCACTTCTGGAGGGGCCTGAACTAGCTCAATAAGCACACCTTCACCACTAATTGGAAACTCGTCATTTCCTTTTGGGTGTACAAAGGTAATGTCAT
Source organism: Polynucleobacter yangtzensis (assembly GCF_027924165.1). Lineage (NCBI taxonomy): Bacteria > Pseudomonadati > Pseudomonadota > Betaproteobacteria > Burkholderiales > Burkholderiaceae > Polynucleobacter > Polynucleobacter yangtzensis. Next base: position 942,396 of record NZ_AP026973.1, on the reverse strand, counting down.
GGCCCGCTGCACCTTTGCGAATGCCACCAGGTGCAAAACGTAGGCCATTTGCGGTAAGCCACTCAACAGCTTTAGGCAGGTCATCCACCCACAAACCAATGTGATTTAGGGGTGTTTGATGTACTGCTGGCTTCTTTTCAATATCGAATGGCTGCATGAGGTCAACTTCAATCTCATGCGCACCTTTACCGATGGCACAAATATCTTCATCCACGTTTTCACGCTCAGAGACGAAAGTGCTCTTGTATTCAAAGCCCAACATATCAACCCATAATTTCTTGAGTCGATCCTTGTTCTCACCGCCAATAGCGATTTGCTGAATACCTAAAATTTTGAATGGCTTAGCGCTCATAGTCGTCAACCTTTTTATTCGAAGCGAATGATCAATTGATCAACCGCCAAGCTATCACCCTCTTTAGCGCAAATTTCAGCAACCACACCATCTTGAACAGCCGATAGTGTGTTTTCCATTTTCATCGCTTCGATGGAGGCTAATTTCTGACCAGCAGTCACTGCCTCACCCACTTTAACGGCAATCTTTGTTAATAGCCCCGGCATTGGAGACATCACCAATTTGGAAGTATCTGGCGGTAACTTAACTGGCATACGACGCTGGAGCTCCGCTCCTAATGGACTTAACACCATGCACTCGTAATGAACGCCATCAAGAATCAACACATAACGCACGCCGCGACGTTCAACTTGCGCAGTGATTTTGTGAGTGCCGTTAATAGTTGCGTGTAGACAAATTTGACCTGGACGCCATTCACTTACGATGTCATAACGACTTACACCATCTGCATCTTCGATATAGACGGAATAAACACCATCCTTAAGCTCAACCCGAATAGGCACCTCATAAGGATCATTCATGGATCCCGCTTTTTTGCCGGTAACAACTACAAATTTCTTACCAATGATCATTTCATGGCCGGCTAATTGACCATCAATCATCTGTATGTGTTCGAGATAGCGGTAGCGCATAAATGCAGCTAATGCAGCCAGGCGCTTAGGATCGGCAGGCTGTACTGAATCCTTCTTAAAGCCTTCTGGATACTCTTCTGCAATAAAGCCAGTGGTAAAGTCGCCATTTACAAAGCGCGGATGCTGCAGCAATGCAGCCTGAAAAGGAATGTTTGAATGAATTCCGCGAATAACGAAATCATTCAGTGCGGCACGCATTTTTTCAATTGCTTCCGTACGATCCTTGCCATGAACAATCAACTTAGCGATCATGGAGTCGTAGTACATCGGAATCTCACCACCCTCATACACGCCAGTATCCACACGGACACCATTCACTGACTCTGGCGGACGATATTTAACGAGGCGACCGGTAGACGGTAGGAAGTTACGGAATGGGTCATCGGCGTTAATACGGCACTCCATCGACCAACCGTCAAGCTTCACATCTTCCTGTTTAAAGGCCAGCTTCTCGCCAGCAGCAACACGAATCATTTGCTCAACTAAATCAAGACCAGTGATGCTTTCGGTAACTGGATGCTCAACTTGCAAGCGGGTATTCATTTCGAGGAAGTAGAAAGACTTATCCTTGCCGACCACGAACTCCACAGTACCTGCAGATTGGTAATTAACGGCTTTAGCTAACGCAACAGCTTGTTCACCCATAGCCTTACGAGTAGCAGGATCGATAAAAGGAGACGGCGCTTCTTCAATTACCTTTTGATGACGACGTTGGATTGAGCAATCACGCTCATTGAGGTAAACCACATTGCCATGAGAGTCGCCCAAAACCTGAATCTCAATATGGCGTGGGCCTTCTACAAACTTCTCAATGAAGATACGGTCATCACCAAAGCTATTCATCGCCTCTGTTTTACAGGCAGCGAAACCTTCGGCGGCTTCTTTGTCATTAAAGGCAACGCGCAGACCTTTACCACCACCACCTGCGGATGCTTTAATCATGACCGGATATCCAATCCCTTGGGCTATCTTTACAGCCTCTTCAGTAGTATCAATCGCTTCGTTGTAACCAGGAATGGTATTGACCTTGGCTTCTAGAGCGAGCTTCTTAGAGGCGATCTTGTCACCCATTGCGGCAATAGACTGATACTTAGGACCGATAAATACAATGCCCTCTTCCTCACAACGCTTAGCAAACTGCTCGTTTTCAGACAAGAAGCCATAGCCAGGATGTACGGCTTCAGCGCCAGTATCTTTACAGGCCTGAATAATGCGGTCCATCACTAGATAGGATTCACGTGAAGGCGCCGGTCCGATACATACCGCCTCATCGGCCAACTGAACATGGCGCGCCTCTTTATCCGCTTCAGAATAAACAGCAACAGTCTTAATGCCCATCTTTTTGGCGGTAGCCATGACACGGCAAGCAATCTCGCCACGGTTAGCAATCAAAATTTTCTTAAACATTTTCGTAGTCATAATTTGTCAGCGCCTTTACAGAGGAATATTGCCGTGTTTACGCGCAGGATTCTTCAAGTCTTTGTCTTTAAGCATTGCTAGTGAACGAGCAATACGTTTGCGGGTTTCATGTGGAAGGATGACGTCATCAATGTAGCCACGACGACCAGCAACAAATGGGTTTGCAAACTTAGATTTGTACTCAGCTTCACGAGCTGTAATTTTTTCTGGATCGGATTTCTCTTCGCGGAAAATAATTTCAACAGCACCCTTAGGGCCCATCACAGCGATCTCGGCTGAAGGCCAAGCGAAATTCACGTCGCCGCGTAGATGCTTAGAGGCCATCACGTCGTAAGCACCACCGTAGGCCTTACGTGTAATCAAGGTTACTTTAGGTACCGTGCAATCTGCGTACGCATAGAGTAATTTCGCGCCATGCTTAATGATGCCGCCGTATTCTTGTGCGGTTCCTGGCATAAAGCCTGGAACATCAACCAAAGTAACTACTGGAATATTGAAGGCATCACAAAAGCGCACAAAACGCGCTGCCTTAATAGAGGCCTTAATGTCTAAACAGCCAGCCAATACCAAAGGCTGATTGGCAACAATACCAATTGAGCGTCCTTCAATACGGGCAAAGCCAATCACAATATTTTTTGCGTAGTCAGGCTGCAATTCAAAGAACTCGCCATCATCAACGATCTTCTCAATCAACTCCTTCATATCGTAAGGTTGATTTGGATTTGATGGCACTAATGTATCTAAGGAGAAATCTGGCTCTTCGGTGCGATTAGCACCCTTAATCAAAGGTGGCTTCTCGCGGTTAGAGAGCGGCAAGTAGTTAAAGAAGCGCCGCAGCATCATGATTGCATCGACATCATTATCAAAAGCTAGATCACATACGCCTGAAACTGTTGAGTGAGTTACAGCACCACCTAATTCTTCGGCAGTGACGTCTTCATGGGTAACAGTCTTAACCACTTCAGGACCAGTCACGAACATGTATGAACTATCTTTGACCATGAAAATGAAGTCGGTCAAGGCTGGAGAGTAAACCGCGCCACCAGCTGATGGGCCCATGATCAAGGAAATCTGTGGAATCACGCCAGACGCAGTAACGTTGCGCTGGAAAATTTCAGCATAGCCGCCAAGGGATGCAACACCCTCCTGAATACGTGCGCCACCAGAGTCATTCAAACCAATAACTGGCGCTCCAACTTTAAGAGCTTGATCCATGATTTTGCAGATCTTTTCAGCATGAGCTTCAGACAAGGAGCCGCCAAGCACGGTGAAGTCTTGAGAAAACACAAATACCAAGCGGCCATTAATCATTCCATAACCGGTAACAACGCCATCGCCAGGAACGGTTTGATCACCCATGCCAAAATCATGGCAACGGTGCTCAACAAACATATCCCACTCTTCGAATGTGCCAGCATCCAGCAAGAGCTCAATACGCTCGCGCGCAGTTAATTTGCCCTTAGAATGCTGAGCCTGAATACGCTTTTGCCCGCCACCCAATCGGGCAAGCTCACGCTTGGCTTCCAGTTGTTGAATGATTTCCTTCATTTCCTGCTCCTTAGAAAAATTCATGCCCCATGGACTCCAGTAGCCGTCTTGCTGCTACAGAAGCTGCCATGGTTCCCTGATTTACCTGTGCAACCAAACTTGGTAGAAGTTCTTGCACTGCTTCATTACTACGAAATGCGTTTTTAAGTCCAGCATCAATGCGATCCCACATCCATGCGCCTGCTTGTTGCTTACGACGAGATTCAAATTTACCGTTCGCCTTTTGCAGTTTTTCAAAATGGGAAACTTTGTCCCAAAGCTCTGGTACACCTTTGCCCTCGAGGGCGCTTAAGGTCATCACTTGCGGATGCCAAAACTCTTTGTCGTGTGATGCGTGATCAGGATTCCCTTGAAATCCCAACAGGCGCAATGAACTCGTGATGAATAGTTGAGCGCGCATTGCAGCATCTGGATCAATATCCACCTTATTAATCACAATCAGATCAGCGATTTCCATCACGCCTTTTTTAATTGCCTGAAGATCATCGCCTGCATTCGGTAATTGCAACAACAGGAACATATCGGTCATGCCGGCAACCGCGATTTCGCTCTGCCCTACACCAACCGTCTCAACAATGATGACGTCAAAACCTGCGGCTTCAGCAACCAACATGGCTTCACGAGTCTTCTCGGCTACACCACCCAAAGTGCAAGAGGATGGACTTGGACGAATAAAGGCATTCTCTAGAACGGATAATCGCTCCATACGCGTCTTATCGCCCAAAATCGAACCACCAGAAATACTAGAAGAAGGATCGATCGCCAAAACAGCTACTCGGTGACCTTTTTCAATTAGGTAAAGACCCAAGGACTCAATTAAGGTCGACTTACCAACGCCTGGTACACCTGAGATGCCGAGGCGGAATGATTTGCCCGTTTTAGGCAATAAAGAATTGAGTACGTCATCAGCGCGATGACGGTGATCTAGGCGTGTTGACTCAAGCAAAGTAATGATCTTCGCCAGTGCGCGGCGCTGTTTAAGCGATGGCGCACCAGTGAGATCATTCACTAGAGCCTGATCAGCAGCTTCGAGCATGCCTATGATCCGTATTAAGCGGGATTAACAGACTTGCGAATTTGCTCAAGCACATCCTTGGCCGATGCCGGAATAGGTGTACCTGGTCCGTAGATTCCTTTAACGCCTGCCTCATAGAGGAATTCGTAATCTTGTCTTGGAATCACGCCGCCAACGAACACGATGATGTCGTCTGAGCCTTGCTTTTTCAATTCAGCAATAATGGCCGGAACTAAAGTCTTATGACCAGCTGCCAAAGTAGAAACTCCTAAGGCATGCACGTCATTCTCAATCGCTTGGCGAGCACATTCTTCAGGCGTTTGGAATAAAGGTCCGATATCTACGTCAAATCCTAAGTCAGCATAGGCAGTAGCAACGACTTTAGCGCCGCGGTCATGGCCATCTTGGCCTAGCTTGGCGATCATCACGCGTGGACGACGACCAAAGTCCTTTGCAAAGTCGGCAATTTCAGTTTGGAGTTTTGCCCAGCCTTCAGCTGAGTCATAAGCGGCTGCATACACACCGGTCACCTTTTGAGTATCGGCGCGATGGCGCCCGTAAACTTTTTCTAACGCATCAGAAACTTCACCAACCGTTGCACGTAAACGAATCGCGTTTACTGCTAGCTCCAAGAGATTTCCTGAGTTATCTTCTGCAGCCTTGGTTAAGACCTCTAATGCAGCCTGTACTTTTTGTGAATCACGTTTTGCTTTGATTTCTTTGAGACGGGCTACCTGACCTTCACGAACTTTGTCGTTATCGATCATCAATACATCAACTAGATCTTCTTTGCCGAGCTTGTATTTATTAACACCAACAATCACATCTGAGCCTGAGTCAATCTTGGCTTGTTTTTCAGCGGCAGCAGCCTCAATCTTCAGCTTAGCCCAGCCACTTTCAACCGCCTTGGTCATGCCGCCCATGGCTTCTACTTCTTGAATAATTTCCCAAGCCTTATCAGCCATCTCTTGAGTGAGGTTTTCCATCATGTAAGAGCCCGCCCATGGATCGATCACGCTCGGGATATGGGTTTCTTCTTGCAGGATCAGCTGAGTATTACGAGCAATGCGACTGGAGAACTCTGAAGGAAGCGCAATCGCCTCATCCAATGAATTGGTATGCAATGACTGTGTGCCGCCAAATACGGCAGCCATCGCCTCAACTGTAGTTCGCACAACGTTGTTGTATGGATCTTGTTCAGTTAGAGACCAGCCAGAAGTTTGGCAATGCGTACGAAGCATCAAAGACTTTGGATTCTTTGGCTCGAAGGATTTCATAATGCGCCACCATAGCAAGCGTGCAGCACGCAACTTGGCAACCTCTAAATAGAAGTTCATACCAATCGCAAAAAAGAATGAAAGTCGTCCAGCAAAGCCATCCACATCCAATCCTTTGGCTAACGCTGTCTTTACATACTCTTTACCGTCAGCTAATGTGAAAGCCAATTCCAACACTTGATTGGCACCTGCCTCTTGCATGTGATAACCCGAAATCGAAATCGAGTTGAACTTAGGCATATGTTTGGCGGTGTACTCAATAATGTCGCCGATGATGCGCATTGATGGCTCTGGTGGGTAAATGTAGGTATTACGCACCATGAACTCTTTCAGAATATCGTTCTGAATGGTTCCTGATAATTGCTCTTGCTTAACTCCTTGCTCTTCACCGGCAACGATGTAGCCTGCCAACACAGGCAATACAGCGCCGTTCATAGTCATCGAAACAGAAACTTTGTCCAATGGAATGCCATCAAACAAAATCTTCATATCTTCTACAGAATCAATCGCAACGCCGGCCTTACCAACGTCACCAGTAACCCGAGGATGATCTGAGTCGTAACCACGATGCGTTGCTAAGTCAAACGCAACGGATACACCTTGACCACCAGCATCTAACGCCTTGCGATAAAAAGCATTGGATTCTTCGGCAGTTGAAAAGCCGGCATATTGACGTATGGTCCATGGACGAACTGAATACATCGTCGCTTGTGGTCCACGCACGAATGGTTCAAATCCAGGCAATGTATCGGTGTAATTGAGGCCTTCAATATCCGATGATGTGTATAGAGCTTTTAGGTGAATTCCATCTGGTGTTTTCCAACCCAAGGAATCAACATCGCCATTAGGCGCTGATTTCTGAGCTGACTTTTTCCAAGCATCCAGGTTGGTATCTGGAAAAGATGGCCATGAATTGTTTTCTTTAGAACTCACAAAAACTCCCGGTTAATTTTTGTTGCATTGCATCGAAATGTCCCCACATTTTGCTTGACAATTTTAGAATTGTCTACATAATGTATTCATAATTATGAATACAAAACTGAATAATAGACCGCTATATGAAGACGTTGCCGATAGGCTTCGGGAGCAAATCTTTAGCAAGCAGTTGGCTCCTGGAAGCTGGCTAGATGAGCAATCTTTGGCTGATCAGTTTGGTATAAGCCGCACACCAATGCGTGAAGCAATCAAGGTTCTAGCATCTGAAGGGCTTGTAACCATCAAAATGCGCCGGGGAGCTTACGTTACCGAGGTTATCCGCAAAGACTTGGAGCAGATTTTTACAATTCTCTCCCTTCTGGAGGGTCAAGCGGCCAAAGAAACGGCTACAAAGGCAACTGAAGCCGAATTAAACCTATTGGATCACCTGCACCACCGACTTGAAAAAGCGGCTGCCGATCGAGATATTGAGCAATTCTTTGAGGTAAATGGCAAATTTCATGAATTAATCCAAGAAATTGCCGGAAATCGCTGGATGAATGGCGTTATCGCAGATCTACGTAAAGTGCTAAAACTTCACCGCAGAGACTCTCTAACCAGCACAGGTAGACTGCAAAACTCATTAGTGGAGCATCGAGAGATTCTCAGAGCCATATTGAAACGAGATGAACATGCTGCTGAGCTAGCCATGCGCAAGCACCTAGAGCGAGGGCTTGAAGCGCTTCGTTAAACTTTATAAAGAGTATAAAAAACAAAGGCTTAGATGATTAATCTAAGCCTTTTTGTATGAAGCCTTACTTACTAGGATTTACTTTTTTACTACAAAGTTTCCAGGTAAAGAAGAAATGTAAGCAGCCATATCTTGCAAGTCAGCATCGCTAAAGTTTTGAACTTGTGAGCCCATTACAGCATTGTTGCGACCAAACTGAGCATTGCCATTACCTACCTTATAAGCCTTTAAAGCGTAGTAAAGGTAATCGGAATACTGGCCAGCTAATTTTGGATAGGCAGGCAGGATTGGAGCATTTAGACCGGCACCATGACAAGAAGCGCAATTAGCCTTCTCAACCAAAGCCTGACCTTTTTCTTTATTGGCAGCGTTTGCTACATTTACCAAACCAATGCTGGATAGCATAACTGCGGTAATTAGGGCGAATTTCATAAAAGTATCTCTATGTATCTTTATTAATGAATCACTTCAATGGGTTGTTAGGTGAGCTGGCAGTTTGCGCAGCATAGTATTCACCGATATCAGCCATGTCTTGGTCAGACAAGCTGGCAGCAATAGAGCGCATTGTTGGATGCTTTCTTTCGCCTTTTTTGTAAGCAGCTAGTGCACTAGCAATGTAAGCAGCATTTTGACCGCCAATCATAGGTACCTTGTATACCAATGGGTAGTCTGCGCGATATTCGGGAATTGAGTGGCAACCAACGCAAAGCCAAACCTTGCCGTTACCTGCTGCAGCATTACCTTTAACTTCATCAGCCTGAGCAACAGAGCCAGCAAAAACCAAAGCTGCGGTTACGGCCAATTGAGGAAGAATGGAGAGTTTTTTCATAGAAATCATTATTAATGAGTTTGATTTAGATCAATTTGGGAAGAGTATAGCGGACAGACGCCCTTCCCGCCATTCTGGAGCCCAAAATCAGTAGAAACACTGAAAAATTTGGCTCATTTACCTATACTGGAACGCTTAACCAAGCACTAATTAGGTCAGCACATGAGCAAATCCAACCCCTCTACTCAAAACCGCTTCTCAGGCAGCCAAAGCTACGTTGCTACTGAAGATCTCAAATTAGCCGTAAATGCGGCAATCGCATTGCAACGCCCTCTTTTGATTAAAGGCGAGCCAGGCACTGGCAAAACGATGTTGGCCGAGGAAGTTGCCTCCGCCCTCAACATGCCGCTCTTGCAGTGGCACATTAAATCTACTACCAAAGCTCAACAAGGGCTGTATGAATACGATGCAGTCAGCCGCTTGCGCGATTCGCAGTTGGGTGATGAGAAGGTAAAAGACATTCGTAACTACATTGTTAAGGGCGTACTTTGGCAAGCTTTTGAGGCGGATGAACCTACAGTCTTGCTCATTGATGAAATCGATAAAGCAGATATTGAGTTTCCAAATGACTTACTGCGCGAAATTGATCGCATGGAATTTTATGTTTATGAAACGCGTGAACTCATTAAAGCAAAGCATCGCCCGCTAGTCATCATCACTTCCAATAATGAGAAAGAGCTCCCCGATGCATTCTTGCGCCGCTGCTTTTTTCATTACATTACCTTTCCCGATGCAACAACAATGCAAAGCATCGTGGATGTTCACCACCCCAATATCAAACAAGATCTCCTGGATGCAGCTCTCAAGGTCTTTTATCAAATACGCTCATTACCAGGGCTTAAGAAAAAGCCTTCCACCTCCGAGCTGATTGATTGGCTCAAGCTTCTATTAGCTGAAGATATCCCGCCAGAGGCTTTGTATAGCAATGATGAGAAGATTTCTGTACCACCGCTGCATGGCGCTTTACTCAAGAATGAACAAGATATCCACTTGTTTGAGCGCTTGGTCATGATGAATCGCAATCATCGTTAATATATTGATCAATATCACCCTGTATTTATGTTGATTCAATTCTTCCTTAACCTGAAAGAGGCTAAAGTGCCTGTTTCAGTACGAGAGTTTTTAACGCTCCTGGAGGCTTTGAAATCAGGCGTTATCAATCCATCGATTGATGAGTTTTATCAGCTGGCTCGCATGACCCTGGTTAAAGACGAGCAACACTTTGATCGTTTTGATCAAGTCTTTGGCAGCTACTTCAACGGCATTGAGCAAATCATTGCACTCTCCCCAGATATTCCTTTGGATTGGTTAGAGAAAAAGCTTCAGCGCGTACTGACGGAAGAAGAAAAAGCAGCCCTCAAAAAATTAGGTGGGCCTGATGCACTGAAAAAGCGTCTTGAGGAGCTCCTAAAAGAACAAAAAGAATGGCATGGTGGCGGGAATAAATGGATTGGCGCTGGCGGATCTTCCCCGTTTGGTCATAGCGGTTACCATCCTGAAGGCATTCGCATTGGCGGTGAGAGCGCTGGCAATAGAACCGCAATCAAGGTTTGGGAAGCGCGAGAGTTTAAAGACTATGACAGTGATATAGCTCTGGGCACTCGCAACATTAAGGTTGCTTTGCGTCGGTTGCGTCGGTTTGCTAGAGAAGGGTCTACCCTAGAGCTCGACCTAGATCAAACGATTCATTCAACAGCAGCTAATGCAGGAATGCTCGATATCAAAATGCGTCCTGAGCGCCACAATCAGGTCAAAGTGCTGCTACTCATGGATGTTGGTGGCTCAATGGATGATCATATTCAGCGTATTGCTGAATTGTTCTCTGCTGCTAAAGCAGAATTTAAGCATCTTGAGCACTACTATTTTCATAACTGTGTTTATGAAAACCTTTGGCAAAGTAATCGTCGCAGACGCGACCAAGCTACGCCAACCCAAGACATCATCAATAAATATGGCCCAGACTACAAGCTGATATTCGTTGGTGATGCAACCATGTCTCCTTATGAGATTCTGAGTCCGAATGGTTCGGTTGAATACAACAATAAGGAAGCTGGAGCTGTTTGGATCAACCGTTTAATTGACCACTTCCCGCATTTTGCTTGGCTTAATCCAGAACCTGAATCTATCTGGCAATATCGTCAGTCAATTGACATCATGCAAAACCTCATGAAAGATCGCATGTATCCAGTGACCTTAAATGGCCTTGAGAGTGCCATGCGTCAACTTTCCAAGTAAGATTCTGATATTCCCTTTTTGAACTTATTTCTTTTTTAAATTAATCCTATTTAGCATGACTACAAACATTAGCGATCGCCTCAAAACCCTTGGAATTGATTTGCCACCACCAGGACCTCCTGCTGCGGCCTATGTCATGGCAGCCACTACCGGGAATACTGTTTTTCTCTCTGGTCATATTGCTAAACGCGATGGCAAACCTTGGGTAGGAAAGCTTGGTAAAGACATGGATACCGATACTGGCAAATCGGCAGCACGCTCTATTGCAATAGATTTGATCTCCACCTTGCAGAATCACTTAGGCTCTTTGGATAAAGTAAAGCGCATTGTTAAGGTAATGGGTTTGGTGAACTCTGCCGATACCTATACGGAGCAGCACCTAGTTGTTAATGGCTGTTCAGAATTACTTTTTGAAGTTTTTGGTGATGCTGGCAAACATGCTCGTAGCGCTTTTGGTGTTGCGCAAATTCCGCTGGGTGCTTGCATTGAAATTGAATTGATCGCTGAGATTTAATTTAATTACATTAATTTAAATAGTATCAAGCCCTAGTTTTTGGATGTCGGCCTGGGTGTCGACATCCAATAAATAAGCCTGATTATTCGTCTCAAATAGTTTCACTAGCTCTGGATGCTTATCCATAAAGGGCCTGCAGACCATCCCGGGTGTCGCCATGATTTCTTCAATCACTTTTTTCGAAAATAATACTGGGTTACCACGATTTCCGTTCACCATTGGTAAGACGATTTCCTTATTGAATCCTACTTGATTGAATTGCTCTAACAGAGCCTCAATCTCCGAGACGCCAATATTAGGTTGATCACACAAAGCAACCAATAAAACGTCATAGTCAGATTTGAGCGACTCTAAGCCAAGTCGGACCGAAGATGACTGACCTTCTTGTGGATTTTGGTTTTTTACTATGGCAATAGGGTTACGAGTCTTTTGCCTTATTGAGTTGATTTCCACCTCAATTGCATCTGCATAAAAGCCTGTGACAACCAACGTTTCTACTGGGTTGAATTTTTGAATAGATTGTAGAAAGCGGCTTAATAAGCTTTCACCCTCCTTCATCAGCAATGCCTTAGGAAATCCACCTAAACGACTCCCCTCACCTGCTGCCAAGAGGAGTACGGCTAGGCGTAATTTTGGGTTTTTGAAGGATTCACCAGAAATTGTCATTAGAGTGATAATAATTAGTTATTCATCAAAGCATTAGCAAAAGAAGAAATAGCATGAACAGTACCGACCTCAGCGTTCTTAAATCTGCCGTGGAGTGGCTCCAATCGGGCCAATCTGTGGCGATAGCAACCGTGGTTCAAACCTGGGGCTCCGCTCCACGTCCTGTTGGCTCATGGTTGGCGATACGTGCTGATGGTCAGGTTGCGGGCTCAGTTTCAGGCGGTTGCGTTGAAGATGACCTGATTCGTCGTGTGCAGACAGAAATTTTGACGCGCAATACCCCTGAAATGTTGGTGTATGGCGTGACCCAACAAGAGGCGGCTCGTTTTGGATTGCCATGTGGTGGCACCCTGCGTTTGCTGGTGGAGCCAAAGCCGGAGTTAGCTGTTTTAGAAAAGCTACTTGAGAATATTTCTTCGCATCAAATTACTCGCCGCTCAGTGAACTTAGGCACTGGAAAATCGACACTCACCCTAGGTGATCGTAGTGATGAATTTATTTGCACCGATCAAGAAATGCATACGACTTACGGTCCACGCTGGCGCATGGTCATCATTGGCGCCGGCCAACTCTCTCTATACACCGCTGATTTTGCTTTAGCTTCTGACTTTGAAGTTATTGTGATCGATCCTCGCGAAGAATATGCCGAAGGCCTCAATCGTACGGATATTACTTTTTCTAAGGGCATGCCAGACGATGTATTACTTGAGATTGGCGTCGACTCTCACACTGCAGTTGTAGCCCTTACGCATGATCCCAAATTGGATGACATGGCTTTGATGGAGGCTCTTAAGTCACCAGCTTTTTATGTAGGCGCACTAGGCAGCCGCAAGAACACTCAAAAACGCAAAGAGCGTTTATTAGAGTTCGATGTTAGCCAAGAGCAAGTAGAAAAATTACATGGCCCTGTAGGGCTTTATATTGGGGCTCTCACCCCACCAGAGATCGCAGTTTCGATCCTGGCAGAAGTGATTGCCGTCAAATACGGCATTAGCGTTCCGAAGAAAGTCTAAAAGCGGTACTTAGTTCGCTGTGAGCTTGCCGTCTTTTAAGCGTGGCTCTACAAAGTGGCCTTTACGTGCACGGTTGCCTCCAAACGACTTCAAAGTTTTTGCATCCAAACTGAGTTCAGTTGGCTTGCCAGCACGACCTGCACCTGAGTAAGTCGCTCCATCAGGACCTACAGCAATTGCTGAAGCCAAATACTCTTTATCGTCCAAGCCCATCAAGATCACGCCTTTGCCGCCAGTGGGCAAGCGCTTGAGCTCATCTAGAGGGAAGACCAATAACTTGGAAGCCTCGGACAAGCAGGCAACTTGTTTCATGCCGACTTTGACTTTTGCCGCACCTAAAGGTGCATCACCCGGTACCTTGGCATCCATGCTTAAGAATGATTTGCCCGCCTTATTGCGGGTACTCATATCCGATACATTAGCCAAGAATCCAAAGCCTGCTTTAGTAGATAGCAATACCAAATCGTCAGGCTGGCCAGCATAGTAAGCAACCATCTGTGACCCAGCAGCCAAATTAACAAAGCTGGTCAATGGCGAACCATCACCGCGGGCACCAGGCAATTCACTTACAGGAACGGTATAGACGCGACCATCACTGCCAAAGCCTTGAATAACGTCTACCGTTCTCACTTCGAAGGTGGCATATAAAGCATCGCCCGCCTTAAAACTAAATTGAGTTGCATCATGCTCGTGACCTTGGCGAACTCGGACCCAACCCTTTTGAGAAACAATCACTGTTACCGGCTCATCAATCACCTTTGTCTCAGCAATAGCACGCTTATCTTCCTGAATCAAGGTGCGACGATCATCGCCAAAATCCTTCATATCGGATTCGATTTCTTTGATGATGCGTTTACGCAAGACAGTATCGCTCTGCAATAAGCCTTCTAGATCATCACGCTCCGCTTTGAGTTCTTTAAGTTCCTGCTCAATCTTGATACCTTCTAAGCGAGCCAACTGACGCAAACGAATATCCAGAATGTCTTCAGCCTGACGATCTGACAACTTAAATTCTTTTATCAAATCTGCTTTGGGCTCATCGCTATTGCGAATGATCTTGATAACCTTATCAATATTGAGAAGAACGATTAAACGCCCTTCCAAAATATGCATGCGGTCTTTGACTTTGCCTAAGCGGTGCTGAGTTCTACGGGTAACCGTGGCAACCCTGAAAGTAATCCACTCGGAAATAATTTCTTTTAAGCCCTTTTGACGCGGACGACCATCATTGCCAATCATCACCAAGTTCATTGGCGCATTGGACTCTAATGAGGTGTGAGCAAGTAATAGGTTTACAAACTCATTGACGTCAATATTCTTGCTCTTAGGCTCAAACACCAAGCGCACTGCTGCGTCCTTGCTAGACTCGTCGCGAACGCCATCAAGCACATTCAGAATGGTTGATTTGAGATTATTCTGCTCAGGAGTTAAGGTCTTTTTACCGACCTTTACCTTTGGATTCGTGATCTCTTCAATCTCTTGTAGTACACGCTGAGAAGAAGTGGCTGGTGGTAATTCATTTACAACAATCTGCCACTGGCCGCGAGCCAACTCTTCGATTGACCAACGTGCGCGCACCTTAATACTGCCGCGCCCTGCCTCATAAATCTGGGCAATTTCTGCAGCAGAGGAAATGATTTGGCCGCCACCTGGATAGTCAGGACCGGGTATGATCTCCAACAACTCTGCAGTAGTCATCTTTGGAGACTTCATTAAAGCAACTGCTGCGGAGGCTACTTCACGCAAGTTATGCGATGGAATCTCGGTAGCCATACCAACAGCAATACCCGAAGCGCCGTTGAGCAATACAAACGGTAGGCGCGCTGGTAATAACTTTGGCTCTTGGAATGAACCATCGTAGTTTGGTGCGAAATCAACCGTACCTTCATCAATTTCACTTAACAGCAGGCTAGCAATTTTAGTAAGGCGTGCTTCTGTGTAACGCATCGCTGCCGCGCCATCACCATCACGAGAACCGAAGTTACCTTGTCCATCAATTAATGGATAACGCAATGAGAAGCTTTGTGCCAAACGAACCAATGCATCGTATGCAGACTGATCCCCGTGAGGATGGAATTTACCCAACACATCACCAACAACACGAGCACTCTTTACCGGCTTCGCATCGGCGCGCAAGCCCATTTCACTCATTGAGAATAGAATTCGGCGCTGTACTGGCTTCTGTCCGTCTGATACATCTGGAAGCGCGCGACCTTTAACCACGCTAATGGCGTAATCTAAATAGGCGCGCTCTGCGTATACCGCTAAAGTTAAGCTGTCTTTGCCATCTTCGTTTAGATCAATAGTTTTTGGATCATGGTTACCTGAACCACCAGAGGATGCTTCCACTGCTGGAGCCTCATCGACCTCAACGATATCCATCTCAATCGGGCTGGAGAATAAATCCGCCTGATCAGCTGGATTATTTTTTCCTGGAGTCTTTTTAGTTGTCATTAGATATCCGCCTCCACTTCATTGCCGCGCTCTTCAAGCCAATCGCGACGCGCACCAGACTCTGATTTACCCATCAGCATATCCATTGTTTTAAATGTTTCGTCTTCGGTCCAAGTACCTAGTGTTACAGGAAGTAAACGGCGTGTATCTGGATTCAGAGTTGTATCCCATAGTTGCTCTGCGCTCATCTCGCCAAGACCTTTAAAGCGAGAAATCTGCCATGCAGTTTCTTTTACGCCATCTTTGCGCAATTTATCTTCGATCGCCTGCAACTCATTAGCATCCAATGCATAGATCTTTTGCGCCGGCTTCTTGCCGCGTGCTGGAGCATCTATCCTAAATAGAGGTGGCCTAGAGATGTGTACATGACCCAACTCAATCAATTTAGGGAAATGCTTGTAGAACAAAGTTAATAGCAACACTTGAATATGCGCGCCATCGACGTCCGCATCAGAGAGTATGCAAACCTTGCCATAACGCAAGTTTGATAAATCCGGATTGTCATTCGCACCATGAGGATCAACGCCAATCGCTACAGCAATATCGTGCACCTCATTGTTAGCAAATAAGCGGTCGCGCTCTGCTTCCCAGGTGTTTAAAACCTTACCGCGTAATGGCAGAATGGCTTGATATTCTTTATTACGACCCATTTTGGCAGAACCCCCGGCGGAGTCACCCTCCACCAGGAAGATTTCATTCATGCTGGTATCTTGGCTCTCGCAATCCGTGAGCTTGCCAGGGAGAACAGCAACACCCGAAGATTTTTTCTTCTCAACCTTTTGTCCTGCGCGAGTTCTAGCCTGAGCCTGCTTAATGACTAAATCAGCCAATTTACGACCGTAATCAACGTGCTGGTTAAGCCAGAGCTCAAGAGCAGACTTCACATAACCAGAAACTAAGCGCACCGCGTCACGAGAGTTAAGACGCTCTTTAATCTGGCCTTGAAATTGTGGATCCAATACTTTGGCAGACAAAATGAAGGATGCACGTGCAAATACGTCTTCAGGCATGAGCTTCACACCTTTAGGTTGCAATGCGTGCATTTCGATAAAGCCTTTAACAGCATTAAATAAACCTTCACGCAAACCACTCTCATGTGTACCGCCTGCAGGGGTTGGAATCAAGTTCACATAACTCTCGCGCACTGGTGCACCATCTTCAGTCCAGCAAACCACCCAAGCAGCGCCCTCACCTTCAGCAAAGGAATCATCATCGCCTGAGCCAGTGGCGTATTGCTCGCCCTCAAACGGCGGAATAACTTCTGCGCCATGGCCTGCTTGTGCAATAGCTTCATTTAAATAGCCACGCAAGCCCTGTGCATACTGCCAAGTCTGGGTATCACCGGTTTTTTCTTGAATCAGGGTGACCTTCACGCCTGGCAACAAGACTGCTTTGGAGCGCAGCAAGCGGATGAGCTCAGGCATCGGAATAGCAGAACTATCAAAGTACTTACCATCAGGCCAAGCGCGTACGCGAGTACCGTGTGACTTATCTTCTTTTGAAGATGGGCTTGATTTGAGTTTTTCAATTACCTTGCCGTCAGCAAAGGTCAATGTCGACTTTTGGCCATCACGCCAAACAGTCACTTCTAATCTCTTGGATAAGGCATTGGTTACCGAAACACCAACACCATGCAAACCGCCTGAAAATGCGTAAGCACCACCAGTGCCTTTTTCAAACTTACCACCAGCATGTAACTGGGTAAAAACAATTTCTACTACGGGTAACTTCTCCGTTGGATGCATTCCCACTGGAATGCCACGGCCATCATCTTCGACGCTCACACTACCGTCGGTATGCATCGTGACGATGATTTGCTTGCCAAACCCGCCCAAAGCTTCATCGGATGCGTTATCGAGCACCTCTTGAATGATATGGAGTGGATTATCAGTGCGGGTGTACATTCCAGGCCGCTGACGGACTGGTTCTAGTCCTTTTAGGACCTGAATCGACGATTCGCTGTATTCGGAAGTTTTACGGGTAGCCATGCGCGCAAATTGTAGTCATGTCTGAGATCCAGACCGAATTTTTCAGGTATTACCCCGTCATCCATGCCAAAATTGGGGAATGGGAGCCTTAAGTCATATTCGCGTTTTAGACCTCAGCCGAGTCTTGGCTGGCCCTTGGTGCGCTCAGAATCTCGCAGATTTGGGTGCGGATGTCATTAAAGTTGAAAGACCTGGGGTTGGAGACGATACCCGTCATTGGGGCCCTCCATTTGCCAAAGACGCTAATGGCAAAGAAACCGAAGAATCTGCCTATTTTATTTGCATCAATCGTAATAAGCGTTCCATTACCGTTGATATTGCTAAACCTGAGGGCCAAGAACTCATCCGTCAGCTAGCTGCTGAATCGGATGTGGTGATTGAGAACTACAAAGTTGGAGACCTTGCCAAATACGGACTTGATTATGAAAGCCTTAAAAAGGTGAAGCCCGACCTAGTCTATTGCTCTATCACTGGCTTCGGTCAAACTGGGCCGTATGCTCACCGCCCTGGATATGACTTCATCATTCAGGGTATGGGTGGCTTCATGAGTGTTACCGGTGAGGCCCATGACTTTGAGGGCGCTAGCCCACAAAAATCTGGTGTTGCTATCGCCGACATCTTCACAGGTATGTATGCCAGCACGGCAATCCTCGCGGCCATCGTCCATCGCGACCATACCGGCGAGGGCCAATACATCGATATGTCATTGCTAGATACGCAAATAGCCGTAATGGCGAATGTATCAAGTGCCTATCTAACCTCGGGTGAAGTACCTAAACGCTGGGGTAACGCTTCCCCAATCATTGTTCCCTATCAAACCTTTCCCACCTCTGATGGCTGGATGATTGTTGGCGCTGGTAATGATGGTCAATTTAGGCATTTCGTGACGGCAGGCGGTGAAGCGCATTTAGCTGATAACCCGCTTTATGTGTCAAACCCCCTTCGCGTAGAACATCGCAAGCAACTTATTCCTCTCTTAGAGCAAATGACTCGCAAAAAAACTAAGGGCGAATGGATTGCACTATTAGAAAAAGCCAATGTCCCCTGCGGCCCCATCAACAACTTCAAAGAAGTTTTTGAAAATGAGCAAGTGATTCATCGTGGTGTACAAATTGAAGCCCCACACCCCACTGTCGGCAGTATGAAATTAGTAGCCAGCCCAATGCGTTTATCAAAGACGCCTACTGAAGTCCGTATGGCGCCACCAACCTTGGGTCAACATACAGACGAAATCCTGCACGAGCGTCTTAAGCTCGACGATAAGACTATTGAAGTGTTGCGCAGTAAAGGCATCATCTAAATCCCATGACTAAGCCATTCAGCAACGCTGGACTCTCGATGAAGGAAGTCCTCATTTATGGTGGACTGATGGTCACGCTGTCTATGGGCATTCGTCACGGCTTTGGACTATTTAATTTACCAATTACCTCAGCCAATGGCTGGGGACGTGAAACCTTTGCTTTAACAATTGCCCTACAAAACCTGATCTGGGGTGCAGTACAACCTGTTACAGGCGCTTTGGCCGATCGCTATGGCGCATTCAAAATCATGGTTGCCGGTGGCATTCTGTATGCACTAGGTTTAGCGGGCATGGCAGTATCAAGCGATGTGATGAACTTCACCCTAGCTGGTGGTTTATTAATTGGCTTGGCACAAACCGCAACAACCTATAGCGTGGTGTACGGCATTTTAGGTCGCAACGTTCCTGCAGAAAAACGTGTTTGGGCAATGGGCATTACTGCAGCAGCCGGTTCATTTGGTCAGTTCCTGATGATTCCAGCCGAACAAGGATTGCTCAGTGCATTTGGCACCCAAGATGCGCTTCTCATGTTGGCCTTAATGGCCAGCCTCATGATTCCAACCGCTTTTATGTTGCGTGAAAAGAATTTTAGTCACTCGCATGCTTTGGGTGATCAAACAATCAAACAGGCTTTAAAAGAAGCGGTTAGCAATCCTAGCTTTCGTTACCTGACCTTAGGCTACTTTGTTTGTGGCTTTCAGGTGGTTTTTATTGCCGTGCACTTAGCACCCTACCTTAAAGACGTTTCTGCGAACTATCCTGCGGTAGGTGCCCCAGTAGTAGCCACAACAGCTCTAGCCTTGATTGGGCTCTTCAATATTTTTGGCACCTACAGCTCAGGAATCCTTGCTCAACGCTTTCCGAAGCGCTATTTACTGTCCGCCATTTACATAGGTCGCTCGATTGCCATTACTGCTTTCTTATTGTTGCCACCCTCACCAATGAGCACTTACATCTTCGCGGCGATCATGGGTTTCTTATGGCTATCGACTATTCCTCTTACCAACGGTATCGTTGCGCAAATTTTTGGCGTTAAATACTTAACAATGCTTTCAGGTTTGGTATTTTTCTCGCATCAACTAGGCAGTTTCTGTGGCGCATTCCTGGGTGGTTATTTGTTTGACCAAACAGGTTCGTATTTAATCGTTTGGGAAATCGCTATTGGATTGGGTGTCTTCGCCTTTTTAGTCAACCTTCCCGTAAAAGAACGCGCTGTTAAACGAGTTGCTAATGCTTAAGAAAAAACCTGCCGTTTGGAAAATCATTTCCTATGGGTTTGCTTTGTTTGTATTGTTGTTCGTTTTTTCAATGTACTTTGCACCAGATATGATGATGGCGGTTACTAATCAAGTATGGGCTCTGTGTGGTTGGTAATTCATTAGAATCCGCCTATCACATTTTTAATTTTAATACCGCCTCGCCGTAGCACAATGGATAGTGCACATGCCTCCTAAGCGTGGGATACAGGTTCGATTCCTGTCGGCGGGACCAAAAATTCCTCATACTTATCCACAGACATTGTGGATAAATCCTCAAAAGTTTTCGTAAGTCACAGATTTGTATAGGCTGACCTAGTCTGCCTAAATTGTGTGCAAAAAGTATGCCCCCCTTCTTTTGTAATTACTTACAAATATTTAAGCTAATGCAGCTGCAGTTATGTGTTATGGGCGCCAAGTTCCCTTACACTTAGGCCCATGACCAGCCTATCAACCAGTACGCTAGCTGCCCTTGAGGAAATGCTCCAAAATACGGCGCGTTCTGCCCCAGCAGATTTTTTGCCAATCTATTTATCCCGCGGCGCAATAGGCGAGCAGCTCATTGGGCATCTCAATCCAGACTTCACTACCTATTTACAAGAGTCATTACAAAAGGAATCCATTCCACTCATTGCAATTAGTCATGACAAGCTGACAATTCAATTGGGCAAACCAAAAGACTTATCAAACAGTCTTTACCAGTTAGCCAATCGCATGCGCGTAGGTGGATTTATTCCTGGCTGGCGAAACGAAGACTTTGCATGGGTAGATCAAAATGGTCACAAGTACTTTCGCATGGAACGTGCTGCATTTCGCACCTTTGGGTTTCGTAGCATGGCAACTCATATCAACGGCTACACACAAAGTAATACGATTTGGTTGGGTCGTCGCAGTGAAACTAAGCCTACTGATCCAGGCAAGTTAGATAACTTAGCAGCTGGCGGCATTACTGCCGATGAAACACCTTGGGTAAGCGCACGTCGTGAACTTTGGGAAGAGGCTGGCGTACCTGAGCAAATTGCAGAACAGATTGAGCCTGTTGGACGTATTCATATGCGCCGCCCATCCCTTAACCGGGGTTTTCATGATGAGCAGCTCTATATTTACGACCTAGAATTGTCTGATAACTTTGTGCCGATGAATCACGACGGCGAAGTCAGCGGTTTTATAGAAATTTCCCTAGCAGAGGCTGCCGCAAGGATTTTGGCGGATGAATTCACCTCTGACGCGGCTTTTGTAACAGCAGACTTCATATTGCGTCGCAATAAATAAGGGATTCGCCCTTATTTGCCTCTTATGACACCTGCTTGATGGTAGTCATGCATTGATCCCCCAATTCGTGGTTAAATCCTTATTAAGGATGAAACAGGGGTGCCCTTCAGAGGTTTTAGTCTAAGGTGCTGAGAAAGACCCTTTAACCCGATCCAGGTAATGCTGGCGTGGGGAGTTACATCAGACCGACACCCGGTTTCGTCCATCTAAAACAGCTAGGAGATGGACATGAGTACAGGCAATTCCACAACAAAAAACGCTAAACACGAGATTCCCAGTTTAAAAAGCTTGGAGCGCGACTTTGGACAAAAGTTTGCCTATCCAGCTTCAACTAAAACTTACCTCCAAGGTTCACGTCCTGATATCAAAGCGCCAATCCGCATGATTGAGCAGCTACCTACACGAGTAGGTGAAGAATTATTAGCCAATCCCCCTGTTCCTGTTTACGACACCTCTGGACCATACAGCGATCCGGATGTTGTGATCAATCTTGAAAAAGGTTTACCAAGACTACGTGACGCGTGGATTTCTGAACGCAATGACACCATTCAATTGGCTGGCCCTAGTTCTGAATATGGCGTTGCTCGCTCTCAAGATGAAGCCACTCAAAATTTACGCTTCTCTCATATCAGTGCGCCGCGCGTTGCCAAACCTGGTCATAACGTCAGTCAAATGTACTACGCACGCAAAGGCATTGTTACCCCAGAAATGGAATATGTAGCGCTGCGTGAATCAATGGGTCTTGAGCAACTCCGTAAGGACCCGGCTTACAAGCAACTCCTTAAGCAACATCCTGGCAAAAGCTATGGCGCCAATCTTCCAGACATCGTCACAGGTGAATTTGTCCGCTCAGAAATTGCTGCTGGCCGTGCGATTATTCCAGCCAACATTAATCACCCTGAATTAGAGCCAATGATTATTGGCCGCAACTTCCGTGTGAAGATCAACGGCAACTTGGGCAACTCTGCTGTTACCTCTTCTATTAACGAAGAAGTAGAAAAGATGGTTTGGTCCATTCGTTGGGGCGCAGATACCATCATGGATCTTTCAACTGGTAAACATATTCATGAGACCCGTGAGTGGATTATTCGCAACTCTCCAGTTCCAATTGGTACCGTTCCTATTTATCAAGCATTAGATAAAACTGGTGGGATTGCAGAAGACCTCACCTGGGAAATGTTCCGCGACACTTTGATTGAACAAGCTGAACAAGGTGTGGATTACTTCACTATTCACGCAGGTGTATTGCTTCGCTATGTTCCACTAACGGCTGATCGCATTACTGGCATTGTGTCTCGCGGCGGGTCGATCATGGCTAAATGGTGTTTGGCTCATCACAAAGAGAACTTCCTCTATACGAAGTTTGATGAGATTTGTGAAATCATGAAAGCCTATGACGTCTCATTTAGCTTGGGTGATGGCTTACGTCCTGGCTGCATTGCTGACTCCAATGATGCTGCACAGTTTGGCGAGCTTCATACCTTAGGCGAGTTAACTGCTAAAGCATGGAAGCATGATGTGCAAGTCATGATCGAAGGTCCTGGTCACGTACCAATGCAGCGCATTGAAGAAAATATGACTGAAGAGATCAAGCACTGCTTAGAAGCCCCCTTCTATACGCTTGGACCATTGATTACCGATATCGCTCCTGGTTACGACCACATCACCAGCGGTATTGGCGCTGCCCAAATTGGTTGGTATGGTACAGCGATGCTTTGTTATGTCACACCTAAAGAGCATTTAGGCTTGCCAGATAAAGAAGACGTCCGCGAAGGCATCATCACCTACAAGATTGCTGCTCATGGCGCTGATTTGGCCAAGGGCTTACCAGGCGCGCAAGTGCGCGATAACGCATTGTCTAAAGCCCGCTTTGAATTCCGCTGGGAAGATCAGTTCAATCTTGGCTTGGATCCTGAGCGTGCGCGTGAATATCACGATGCTACTTTGCCGGCTGAAGGCGCAAAGATTGCTCACTTCTGCTCAATGTGCGGTCCAAAGTTCTGCTCCATGAAGATCACACAAGAAGTACGTGACTATGCGGCAACCTTAGATGCAGACGGAAATCCCAAAGCCAAAGTCATTCCGATTACCGAAGTAGCGGATGCATCCAAAGGCATGGAAGAGATGTCTGCGGAGTTCCGCAAACGCGGTAGTGAGATTTACCAGTAATCGTCAAGTTATTTATGGCAAATAGCTTGAACCTCTCTAACAGCAAGTATGCAATTGTTGGGGGCGGCCTAATGGGTCGCTTTCTGGCAGTTGCACTTGCCAATAGAGGTGCTCAAGTTGATCTCTTTGAAAAAGGTGGTCCAGACGCAGCTCATGCTGCAGCACGCATTGCGGCTGCGATGTTGGCTCCTCTTGCTGAATCAGCTATTACCGAAGATTCTGTTGTGCGCATGGGCTTATATAGCTTGCCTCGCTGGAAAGAGTTGATTTCGGAACTGTCTGAATCAGTTTTCTTCCAGCAAGATGGCACTTTGATTCTTTGGCATCGACAAGATGCTAGTGATGCTGAGCGCTTTACAGCTCACCTCGAGAAAAACTGTCGTGCGAACTCTGAGCTGAGCTCACCGCAAAAGTTAAGTAATGAAACTTTGCGTGAGTTGGAGCCTAGTGTTGCTGATCGCTTTAATCAGGGGCTGTACTTACCCAACGAAGGACAGCTGGATAATCGTCAGCTATTAGATGCACTTGCTATTGAGCTTAAGCTATTGAAGGTGAATTGCCAGTGGCACACAGAAGTGGATCCACAAGAGTTACGCGAGCAATCCGGCTATCAAGCAGTAATTGATTGTCGTGGTACTGGTGCCAAAGAAACTTGGTCCACTGGTGACAAACCCAATACCTTGCGTGGTGTTCGCGGAGAAGTGATTCGGCTCTATGCTCCAGAGGTAAAGCTGCGCCGTCCAACAAGATTAATTCATCCACGCTACCCAATCTATATTGCCCCGAAAGAAAATGACGTCTATGTAGTAGGCGCCACTGAAATTGAGTCCGATGATCTATCTGAGATGAGTGTACGCTCAGCGATGGAGTTACTTAGTGCGGTCTATACCGTTCATAGTGGTTTTGCGGAAGCACGTATCTTGGAAATGGCAACACAATGCCGCCCTACTTTAAAAAATAATCTACCGGAAATACGGATGAATAAAGATAAAGGGCTGGTAGATTTGATATTGATCAATGGCCTATATCGCCATGGTTTTATGATTGTACCTGCTGTTTTAGATTGCGCCTTGCAGATACTTGAGCAAGGAAGCAGTAAGACTGCATTGGAACTAGGTTTGAGCGTTACGCACAACAGTAATCAAGCAGAGGCTGTATGCGCATAATCGTCAATCAAGTCGAATATGAAATGCCAAGCCATAGTTTGGTCAGCGATGCACTAGCATTGATTGATGCCAAGCCACCCTACGCTGTTGCTGTGAATCTGAATTTTGTACCCAAGACAAAGCATGCAGAGTTTGTCTTAAATGAGAATGACCAAATTGAAGTGATCGCCCCAGTTACTGGTGGTTGATGTAATAACAAACTGAAATTGATATGAACGCTCCCTTACCTAGTAATCTCAATACTGCCGATACCCTTGTTCTGTATGGTGAGAGTTTTGCTAGCCGTTTGTTACTGGGCACCTCACGATACCCCTCTCCACAGGTTTTAGAAAACGCCGTGCAAGCATCTAATCCTGCCATGATTACTGTGAGCCTACGTCGTCAAGGCACTTCAACTGCTGAAGCACATAGTGGCTTTTGGGATTTACTCAAAAAGATGGCTGTACCTGTATTACCTAACACTGCTGGCTGTCATAGTCCACAAGAGGCAATAACAACAGCGCAAATGGCACGTGAAGTTTTTGAAACTGATTGGATCAAATTAGAACTTATTGGTGATGACTACACCTTGCAGCCTGATGTTTTGCGTTTGGCACAAACTGCTGAGGCTTTAATTAAAGATGGTTTCAAAGTTCTACCGTATTGCACTGAAGATCTCATTTTGTGTCAACGCCTTGTGGATGTCGGTTGCCAAGCAGTAATGCCATGGGCTGCTCCCATTGGCACTGGCCAGGGACCATTAAACCCATATGCCATGAAACTCTTGCGCGATCGCTTGAAGGTGCCGCTCTTAGTTGATGC
Source organism: Polynucleobacter yangtzensis (assembly GCF_027924165.1). Classification (NCBI taxonomy): domain Bacteria; kingdom Pseudomonadati; phylum Pseudomonadota; class Betaproteobacteria; order Burkholderiales; family Burkholderiaceae; genus Polynucleobacter; species Polynucleobacter yangtzensis. The sequence goes on along the minus strand of NZ_AP026973.1, from coordinate 916,824 downwards.
TGGCTTAGGCCTTCCTTCTCATGCATGCACGGTCATGGAATGGGGTTTTGATGGAGTGCTACTCAATACTGCTGTTGCATTAGCCGATGATCCTGTAGTCATGGCTAAATCCTTTGCTATGGCCGTAGATGCTGGTCGTGCTGCCTACTTATCTGGCGCCATGAAACCGCAAGAATCCGCTCAAGCCAGCACGCCTTTGGTGGGAACGCCTTTTTGGCACCAATCGTAATTACCTAGTTACTTCAAGTTAAGTACACTGAACAAATGAGCCTGATTCGTGACCTTGCAGATCAAATCGTTGCAGCGCATCGCAATGATGACCTATGCATTCCGATTCCAGTCTTTAGCTTAAATACACCGCCGCCACAAATTGATAATGAAGCGGCAGTTGATCATTACGAACTAGCTGGTGCTTTGGCTGCTATTGAAATGGGGTTTATTGAATCGGATGCCAAAACTCTTGGCAAAGCTTGGTCACGTATGACTTTGCAAGATGGTGGCTTTAACCCCTTTAAATGGCCTAATAGACCAGAACACTTTGATTTGCTGCCATGGACTCGTAATATGAACCCTAATGCGTTCAAAGAGTGTCCAAAACGCTTAGGATTGTATGGTGTGATGCCTGATGCTGATTGGGTAAAACGCATGGTTGATGTAGAGATTCCGACTGTGCAATTGCGTTTTAAATCAGAAGACAAGTCCAAGATTAGAAAACAAATCAAAGAATCTGTTGCTGCAGTGAAAGATAGCAAAACACTGCTATTTATTAACGACTATTGGCAAGAAGCAATTGATGCCGGTGCATATGGCGTGCATTTAGGTCAAGAAGACATGGAAGTCGCTGACTTAGATGAGATTCGTGCAGCAGGTTTGCGCTTAGGCTTAAGCACACATGGATATGCAGAGCTTACGTATGCCGATCGTTTTTGCCCAAGCTATATTGCTATGGGCGCAGTCTTTCCGACAAATCTCAAGAAGATGCCTACCGCTCCCCAAGGACTTGGTCGTCTATACCAATACGCCAAACTCATGAGCCACTATCCTCTGGTAGCTATTGGCGGCATTGATCAAGATAGTATTCATGCAGTGACTAAGAGCGGTGTTGGTTCAGTAGCTGTAGTGAGAGCCATTACTCAGGCCAAAGACCCAAAGGCTGCGGTGAAGCACTTACAAGAGTTAATGCAAGCCTAAGAAAAAAATAGCTTTAACAATATTTTTTAGTACTTATCTTTTTCATCCAAAAGCGCAGTCGGATAAAAGTCGTGCATATGCCATAAAGGTCCAGGACCTTCACCAATACTTAAGAAACGACCTGCCTCTAGGCCTGCCTCCACATAGGCTATTGCCTTAGCAACTGCGTGACTCAGGTCATGACCATCGGCAAGGTATGTCGCTATGGCAGAGGCTAATGAGCAACCTGTACCGTGTGTATTTATAGTATTGACACGGTAGTGTTTAAATTCTTTTGTCTGTACTACTTCCAAACCATCCTCGATGGTGCGCCACATTAGGTAATCCGTAATTTGAGTGTGCGTGCTATCAAGATGCCCACCTTTTATCAATACCGCTTGCGGTCCCATGTCGAGCAATTCTTCAGCAGCCAGTTTGAAATCATTAGATCCGCGAATCTCACGACCCAGTAATAGTGATGCCTCATCTAAATTAGGTGTAATCAATGTTGTAATTGGAAATAATTCAGAGATCATGGCCTGCGCAGTATCGTCACCACCCAAGCTAGCTCCCGAAGTAGCTCGCAATACGGGATCAAGAACAATGCGTTTTACGCCGTGTTTGCGCAAAGATTTGGCAACCGTTTTCACTATTTCTGGGCTGGCTAACATGCCAATTTTGACAATATCAACCCCAATATCCAATAAAACAGCGTCAATCTGGGCCTCAACCACATCCAGATCTATATCTTGAATGCGCGTTACCCCCAAGGTATTTTGGGCGGTAATGGCTGTAATCACCGACATACCAAAGCCACCCAAGGCAGTGATGACCTTGAGATCAGCCTGGAGCCCCGCCCCGCCGCCACTATCGGACCCAGCAATAGTCAGTACTTTGGGGATCTGTACAGAAGTAGGAAGTAGTGATTTCATCTTGCTATAATATCGGCTTATTCCTCGATAGCTCAGTCGGTAGAGCGCCGGACTGTTAATCCGTAGGTCCCTGGTTCGAGCCCAGGTCGAGGAGCCAAATAATTAAAGCCCCTAAAGTGATTTAGGGGCTTTTTTATTGGTATGACCAAGTACTTTATAGGATCAGCGGATCAACAGATAATCAATCCGATAAACACTCATTAAGATTCAGCATATTTGGCAGAGTATTCATCCGCTTACGAACATTTATCCACTGGTCACAAGCTCAAATCTCAGCTACGAAATTGAGGCCAGTTTTTCAGGGGTTGACTCAGTTCACTGCCACTCTATTTCTACCACCACGTTTGGCTTTATAAAGTGCGTCATCAGCCTGCGCCATTAGGGCATCAAAACCAGCGTCATCAGCTACCCGGTCAGAGCTAGCAAGACCAATGCTAACGGTAACTACCAAGGCTAACTGTTTTCCATCCCCCAAATTAAGAGTAATCGGCGTACAAGATATTACATCCCTTAATTTTTCCGCAACTAACTCTGCCTGGGCCACGGTAGTCTGGGGCAGCAAAACTGCGAATTCTTCCCCTCCGATTCTTGCTAGGATATCGGACGTACGCATTTGCTGTAACCATCGCGTCGTTACCTCTTGCAGCACCTGATCGCCTGCCACATGCCCATAAGTGTCGTTAACGTCCTTAAACTTATCTAAGTCCAGCATCAAGATAGAAATTGGCTGAGTTTTACGATGCGCCTGCTCAATTACAGTCTTTCTGAATTGCTCAAACGCACGTCGATTCGGCACTCCCGTGAGTGTGTCTGTATTAGCATTTATCGCAAGTTCACGATTTTTCTTGGATAATTCCTTACGCAGGCTGCGCTCATGATCCACCTGCTCAGAGGTGCGAATGGACTCGGTGATATCGGTATACAGCGCCACATAACGCGAGACTCTTTTCCATGGGTCTAAAAATGGTATCACCGTTGTTTTTACCCAGAAAAATTCTCCTGCTTTATTACGATTTCGAAATGTTCCACTCCAAATTTCGCCGCGACTAATTTGAGACCACATTTCCTTATAAAAACTACGAGGGTATAGGTCTGAATTAAAGATGCGGTGGCTTTTCCCCTTGATCTCGCTGAGCCGATAGCCCGTTGTCTGTAAATAGAGAGGGTTAGCCCAGAGAATTTTTCCATCTGGGCTCGATTCGCTAATCATCAGATGGGCCCCCGTCGCTCTGATTTGGTTAGCCAGCTCAGCAAGAGATTTTTCGTATGTCAAGTACCAGCGAAATAGTCCGGCCATCAAGAGCAATACAATCAGAGAACCGGCAAGGGCATAAAACTTAGCTTGATTGTGATCATCCTTCAGGGTTTCGATTAGACGCGATTTATCCCCCACTACAGTAAGGATTGCGGGATACGCGGTACTGGAACGATAGGCAGCGAACAGATTAGAGTTTATCTGAGACTCAAAAAATCCCAGATCCGTACGACTCACATTTTCCAATAACTCTTTGCCAAAACCTTGTGTTGACTTGCTGATATCTCCGTGATGCGCAGCAATTCTTTTACCCTGGTAATCGAATACTGCAATCTCGGTATTGGGATCTTCGTCGATGCGCTGCCATAAATTTTCAAATAGTCCAATATTAATTGTCGCAATCCAGTGATAAATCCGCCCGCTAATGTTGACGGGTATTGATGCCAACCAGAATCTCAAGCTGCTATTTGCAGGCGTATCTTGGGTAATTTCAAAAATATCACGGTATTCATAGACATTACCAAAGCTTATAGTTGCTGAATTGTTACCCTTCGCAGCTATATCAGGCAGCTCACTCTGAGGCATCAAGGCCCCTAGATTTCGCGAGTTTGAGCTTGCTACGATCCGGCCGTTATCGTCAACTAGTGAAAGACTGCGGACCACACGGTCCTCTTGAATGAGTTCGTAAAGCCGATCTCCACGTAGTCGCTCGTCATTGAGTGATTGCACATTTGCATATGCCGCAACTAATCGTAATCGAGCGGTTACCACATCAAGACTGCGTGATAGATGGTCTTCTAAAATCGCAGTCTCAGACTGAGTCTGTTGCTTTAGGGCTCGAATCGCAGACTCTTGAACATAGCGGGTGCCAACAAAATATACCGACCAGATTACTGCTAGCGCAGATATTAGAGAAACGGCAAATATAATCCGAAACTTAATTGGCTCAACTTCAAAGTCGGTACGTACAGCCACGAAAATTAGTCTTTCACTACGATCTGTTGCAGCTTAAATTCGGTCGCATATTTATCTAAACGACCGTCTTTCTTTGCCTGAGCCACAAACTGATTTACGCGCGCCAGCCAAGCAGCGTCTCCTTTTGCAACTGCATAAGCATAATCGGTCGGCTGTATAGGTCGAGTTGGTGAAACAACACGAGCCCAGTCGGTATTGGCCAACATACGTTGTGTGTATGGGTAGTCAGTCATGAACGCATCCGAACGACCAGATTCAACATCACGTTCACGCTCACCTGGACGCTCTGCAACTTGCAAAGTGGCTTGCTTTAAAGTCTGCTTCATGAGCGGCTCCATAAAAGTGCCCTTCAGGACAGAAATGACTCGACCAGGCCGATCCAAATCGTCCCATGTCTTAATCGTTGTATTTGATTTAGAGGTCACTGCGTAGACGTCACTGCGCAAGTACGGCGCTGAAAAATTGACGCGCTCAGCTCGGGATGGAATCACGCCAACCCCCATCATGGCAATATGGCAATTACGATTCTCTACATCAGCAATAAAACCAGCAAAGCTTGTCTCCACATACTGGGGTTTGACACCTAACTCTTGCGCAAAATCACGTGACAAATTGATATCGAGTCCCTGAAGTGCTCCCGAGCGCGGGTTGCGATAACTGATACCGAAGTAATCCGGCCAAATGCATACCTTCAGTACTTTCGTTTTTTGAATATCTTCTAATGTATTTGCCTCGGCCAATACTGAGAAAATAATTAAACTGAAGGACAGCAATAATTTAGGATTCAACATTTTTAATCTTTATTTTTAGAACTTCTTGAACTTTAACAGCTTTTAAAATAACGATGGCAGAGGTTTTCATCAATTATTCGAGAAACTTGAAACTATTAGTAAAGCTGACTCATCACACTAAAAATCTTCAGACTGATTATTGTCATCTGAAAATGTAACAAGATATTTAAGCAACACAAATTGCGCGCATATGAGCACATTTGCCTAGAAAAAATAGTAATTTTCTACTAGATTACCTACCATTGCCGCTTGATAAATTTAATGAAAAAGATATTGGGGTGTTTTTTGAATTTCCGTTATTTGCGAAATCTAATTTCACATTAACATTTAAACTTCTCACCCCAATAAAAGATACTGCCAAAATATTGTTGTCACCCCTAATAATGATGCGTAGTCATAAACAGTAAAAAACATGTGAATGAACATTCATTTATGAGAATGCTAAAACTCATTCGATGCTAAGTTTTTAAGGAAAACTCTATAAATCCTCAGGCGCCCGGTAGGGGGAACCAATGAAATGGCTTAAAAATGCCCTTTCGCGCGCATAAATTTCTTATGCAATATTCGGTCTAAGCACACTAAAATAGACCCTATGAATAAGATTCCTGAACTACTCGCCCCCGCTGGCAGCCTTAATATGTTGCGCACCGCATTTGATTTTGGTGCGGATGCCATTTATGCTGGACAACCTCGTTATTCACTGCGGGTTCGCAATAACGACTTTGGCAAGATTGAGGTTCTCAAGCAAGGCATCGATACTGCCCATGACATGGGTAAAAAGTTTTACTTAGTTTCCAATTTATTACCCCATGGTGGCAAAACTCGGACTTATATTAAAGATATGGATCCGGTCATTGCATTAAAGCCGGACGCTTTAATCATGTCAGACCCTGGGTTGATCATGATGGCACGTGAAGCTTGGCCAGATATGCCTATTCATTTATCAGTTCAAGCCAATACGGTTAATGGTGCTTCTGCAAAGTTCTGGCGTTCTGTTGGTATTAGTCGCGTCATTTTGTCGCGTGAACTCTCCTTTGATGAAATCGAAGAAGTTCGTCAAGACTGTCCTGAAATGGAGCTTGAGGTTTTTGTGCATGGCGCGCTCTGCATTGCTTATTCAGGACGCTGCTTACTGTCAGGCTATATGTCTCATCGTGACTCCAATCAAGGCGCCTGTACTAATGCCTGCCGATGGGACTACAAGGTCAAACCTGGACAACAAAATGGCAGCGGTGATGTAGTTCTTCTTCAGGAAGCCCGCCGTCCGGACGATTTGATGCCCATGGAAGAAGATGAGCATGGCACTTACATCATGAACTCCAAGGATCTTCGAGCCGTTGAGCATATCGAGCGCCTAACTAAAATGGGCGTTGATTCTTTCAAGATCGAAGGCCGCACCAAATCACCTTATTACGTTTCACGTACCGTTCAAGCCTACCGAGCAGCAATCAATGACGCCGTAGCAGGCAGACCATTTAATACAGCTTTATTAGGTCAGCTAGAAGGCTTGGCTAACCGAGGCTACACCGATGGCTTTTATGAGCGTCACCACGATAAAGAGTATCAACTCTATATGCGCGGCCATTCCCTATCAGGACGCAGCCTTTATGTTGGAGAGACTCTTGATATCGATTCTGCTTCGGGACGTGTCAAGGTTGACGTTAAGAACCGCTTTTCCGTTGGTGACAAATTAGAGGTCATTGAGCCTAACGGCAATACTGATGTTGTCTTGACTGAAATGTGGAATATGAATGGCGAACCAATTGATGTTGCACCTGGCTCAGGCCACTTTGTTTGGCTCAAGATTCCGATGAACAGTAAGCATGCCTTTATTGCACGCTATACACAGGAGCCTGCTCCAGTGGAAACTGCGGGCTCTTGCGCCACTTGCGGCGAGTGATCGTCCTATATTTCTTTGATTGATTATTCTTAATGACGAACAATACCGTTAGTAAACCTAACCATCTGAGCTTAAAAGATAAGCTCAAGGATGAAGCCAAAAAAGCTTTTGCCCTAACCCTTTATTTCGGAGCTTGGTTTTGTGCAATTGCTTTTGTTGCGGCGACCGCTCTTGAGGAGCGCCCTATCCCGTTATCGATCTTCGGCTTTGCATTAATCAAGGCAGGAATCTCCGCTAAATTTATGCTGATTGCACAAGCGGCCTATCCGATCAAAATCAATAAAGAACATGGAATTGTGAACTCTCTTTTGTTCGAATCTTTTGTTTATTTAATTTTCGTACTTGCCTTGAACTTCCTAGAGGCAGGAGTAGATGGGTTATTTCATGGCAAGGCATTTATCGCTTCCATGGCAGCATTCGGTAATGGCGAGCCTTTAAGAATTTTTGCAATGTCCATTCTCTACTGGCTTATTGTTTGGCCCTATTTAATTTTTATTGGTGTGAACCAAGCAATAGGCAATACAGCCACACTGGCAATTCTGTTTGGTTCTAAAAAGTAATTGATCTATTTGTATTGCGTGAGAATTTTTTGGCTATGTCTATTGGTATTTACTTTTCAGAAGGCTCAAGCTCAAGAAATTGAAGCTCGTGCATATTCCAATGCGCCAATTGGCATCAATTTTGTTACAGGCGGCATTGCTCAGGCCAAAAGTGGTTCTTATACGCTGACTACTGAAGCGGTAAATCTAACTCGCATCATCGACGTCTTTGGGCAGTCTGGACGAATCAGCCTCCTGGTGCCGTATGCTCAACTCTCTGGGACAGGCACACTTGGCCCTCAAAATATAAACGCATCTGCTGAAGGATTATCCGATCCTGTTGTGAAAGTCTCAGCCAATCTTTATGGAGCACCAGCACTCTCCTTAGATGAATTTAAAAATTATCAACAAGATCTTATTATCGGCACCAGCCTAGCCGCATCTATTCCATGGGGTAAGTACAACAGCGAACAAATGCTCAACGTAGGCGCTAATCGTTCGCTGATTCAGCCTGCTATCGGAGCATCACAAGCAATTGGTCCATGGCGTTTGGAATTAGCGGGTATGGCTACGATCTATACAAGTAACACTAGCTTTCTGGGAAGCAATACGCTCTCCCAAAACCCGATATATTCGTCTGAAGCCCACGTCATTTATTACTTTCAAAACATGGCATATATATCTGCTGATGCCACCTACTTTACCGGCGGTCAAAAATATGTCAATGGCACAGCAATCACTGGTTCACAAGAAAATTGGCGCTTTGGAAGCACCATGTCTTACCCCATCAATAAGCACAATTCAATCCGCCTAACTGGTAGTAAGGGTGTTTATTCCAATACCAATACCGACTACACCGCACTGGGGCTCTCTTGGCAATATCGCTGGGGTGGCGGCCTGTAGGTAAATAAGGTCTTGAATCGCTACAATGAACCCAAAAGAACACTAAAAAGAGAATTGAGACATTCATGAGCAATAAACCAAAAGACCCTGCAGAGAGCGGTTTACGCAAAGGCTTAACTAGCTATGGCGATAAAGGATTTTCTTTATTCCTGCGCAAAGCTTTTATCAAGGGTGCCGGCTATACCAATAGTGCGTTAGATCGCCCTGTTATTGGCATCATTAATACTGGTAGCGCATACAACCCTTGTCACGGCAATATGCCGCAACTGCTTGAAGCAGTAAAACGTGGCGTTATGTTAGCTGGTGGTTTGCCAATGGAATTTCCAACAATCTCCATTCATGAAAGTTTTGCGGCTCCTACCAGCATGTATTTACGCAATTTGATGTCAATGGACACCGAAGAAATGTTGCGTGCACAGCCGATGGATGCTGTCGTCATGATTGGTGGTTGCGATAAAACTGTACCTGCACAAATGATGGGTGCCGCTTCCGCAGGACTGCCAGCAATCCAACTGATTACGGGATCAATGTTGACTGGCTCACATCGTAGTGAACGTGTTGGCGCCTGTACTGATTGCCGCCGTTATTGGGGTAAGTTCCGCGCTGGTGAAATTGATGAAGTAGAAAAAGATGAAGTGAACGATCAGCTTGTCGCCAGCGTAGGTACATGCTCTGTCATGGGTACCGCCAGCACTATGGCTTGCATATCTGAAGCGCTTGGCATGACTGTTCCTGGCGGCGCCACCCCTCCAGCTGTTACGGCTGATCGTATCCGCGTTGCTGAAGAAACTGGTACTTGTGCGGTGAAGATGGCCAAAGAAGGTTTAACCATAGACAAAGTACTCACTGCAGATGCTTTTGAAAATGCTATGCGTGTATTACTAGCGATTGGCGGATCAACAAACGGCATTGTTCACCTTGCCGCCATTGCCGGACGTATGGGATTGGAAATAGACTTAGATGCTCTCGACAAAATGGGCGACGAGACTCCGGTTCTGGTTGATTTAAAACCCTCTGGCGATCATTACATGGAAAATTTCCATGACGCAGGAGGCATGACTACCCTACTACGCGAACTCAAGCCATTGCTGAAGTTAAATGCCATGACCGTATCAGGTAGAACACTAGGCGAAGAAATTGATGCCGCACCACCGAGCTTCAAACAAGATGTAGTTCGCCCCTTTGATAAGCCTATCTATCCACGTGGCAGCATTGCCGTATTGCACGGCAACCTTGCTCCTGGCGGCGCGATTATTAAACAATCAGCAGCAAATGAAAAACTGATGGAGCATGAAGGTCGAGCTGTAGTATTTGAGAATGCCGCTGATTTAGCCAACCGCATTGATAGCCCTGAATTGGATGTCACCGCTGAAGATATTTTGGTGCTCAAGAATATTGGACCCAAAGGTGCTCCTGGTATGCCTGAGGCTGGTTATATTCCAATTCCAATGAAATTGGCACGTGCAGGGGTGAAAGACATCGTACGTATTTCTGATGGACGCATGAGCGGCACCGCCTTTGGCACGATTGTGTTGCACGTCACACCTGAATCTGCTATTGGCGGCCCATTAGCCCAAGTCCGCAATGGCGATCGCATTCGCTTAAGTGTTAAGAATCGTGAGATAAGCCTTTTAATTTCTGATGAAGAATTAGCTCAGCGCATGAAGGACAACCCCATCACCTCTCCAACTGCAGAGCGTGGATACAAGAAACTCTTTTTGGATACCGTTACTCAAGCAGACCAAGGTGTCGACTTTGATTTCTTGAGGGCAGTCAAGATGGTTGGCAAGACCCCTCAGTCAAAGTAAAGATTGAAGACTGTGATGAATGCAAACCTCTTGCGTAAGGGTATGAATATATGGCCCCCATTCTTGGGTGCGGGCATTACTGTGGAAAGTATTGCTAAAGATTTTCGTCACGCCAAAGTGCGCTTAAAGCATGGTCTTTTAAATCGCAACATCCTAGGGGTTCACTTTGGCGGAAGTCTATTTGCCATGACTGACCCCTTCTTTATGATGATGGTGTCTCAAAATATTGGTAAAGGCTACATTGTTTGGGATCAAGCAGCAAAAATTGAATTCCTCAAGCCTGGTAAGGGTCCTGTACATGCCTCCTTTGAGCTGACTCAATCTCAAATTGACGAGATTATTAGTGCCGCAGAGTCTGGCAATAAAGTCCTAAGGGATTTTGTCGTCGACGTGAAAGACCGAGAAGAAGATGTCGTTGCGCGTATTACAAAGACGCTCTACATCCGCAAGAAGATCAAGAAAAGCTAAGGCGCATCTTTAACTTTTTTGCTTATTTAATTCCCGTAAGCAGGCGCATCAAGTCTGCGCATCTCTCCCTCAATCCAAGCTTCTACCTCCAGCTGTAACTGCTCTTCAGTTTTACCCTGAACGGAAATGACTGGCCCAATTGAAAGCGTAATCAAACCAGGGCGCTTAAGAAAGGTCTTTCTTGGCCAAATGGCACCTGAGTTTTGTGCGACAGGCAAAATATCGGTTTGCGTACTGATGGCGAGACGAACACCACCTTTGCGATAAGGCTTAAACGATCCTCGAGGGGTGCGAGTGCCTTCTGGAAAAATCGCAATCCATCTACCCTCTTTTAAAACCACCTTACCCTGGGCAGCAACAGCTTCTCTGGCATTTTCTCGATCGCCACGATTGATATGAATCATGCGTAATGAAGCTAGAGCCCATCCAAAGAATGGCACGTATAAAAGCTCCCTTTTAAATACAAAACAGAGCTCTTTTGGAAATATCGATGGATAAACAAAGGTTTCCCAGGCAGACTGGTGCTTGCCCAGAACGATTAATGGCTTATTGGGATCTTTTGGAATATTTTCTAATCCCTTAACCTGAGACCCAATACCGCATAGTAAATACAAAACTTTCTGGATTAATCGACACCAAGCTACACCCATGCTGTAGCGAGTACGAATACTAGTAAATGGAATGACCAGAATAATCGCAGTCGCAAAAATGGTGACTGATATAAAGCCAAATAGGTAAAACAGTAGTGAGCGTAGCCAAAGAATCACGATGAGCAGTTACTTAGGTAAGACAATTGAGGGAAGTATTATTCCCTCATTATATTAGGCAAATTTATGATGTTAAGCGCTTCTTTGCTGCCTGATACTCACTCTCGAGTTGATCAACAATCTGAGCAACCGTGGGTACCCCGTCAATAAGACCTACACCCTGACCTGCACCCCAAATATCTTTCCATGCCTTAGCGCCAGAGCTATCCTTACCCGCTTGCGAGAGTTTGGCAAATGCTTGCGGATCACCTTCTGGAAGATTGGTTGGATCTAGGCCAGCATTAACGATGCTCTGCTTAATATAGTTGCCATGAATGCCTGTGAAATGATCTGTATAAACAATATCAGCGGCCTGCGCAGTCACAATGGCCTGTTTATATTGCTCGCTCGCATGCGCTTCTTGACTGGCAATAAATCGAGTCCCCATATACGCAAAATCAGCACCCATTGCTTGTGCGGCTAGCACTGCATCACCTGTTGAGATTGCACCAGAAAGAACAATTGGACCCTGGAATATCTTTCTTACTTCCCCTACCAGTGCAAATGGAGACAATGCACCGGCATGGCCTCCTGCTCCAGCAGCGACCAATATCAAACCGTCCACGCCTGCCTCTAAAGCTTTTTCAGCATGACGAATATTGATAACATCATGCAAGACAATGCCGCCATAGCTATGAACCGCATCAATAATCTCCTTAACAGGAGCTCTCAGACTAGTGATGTAAATTGGAATGCGGTGCTTTACGCAGGAATACATATCCTGCTCTAGTCGTGCATTGGAGACGTGAACGATCTGGTTAACGGCCAATGGCCCAACCTTAGAATTTGGATTGGATTTCTCAAAATCCTCCAACTCACTCTGAATTTGACTTAACCAATCATCCAGCATCTCTTGTGGTCTGGCATTTAAGGCTGGGAACGATCCCACAATACCTGCCTTGCATTGCGCAAGGACGAGCTCTGGATAACTCACAGTGAACATCGGCGCCGAGATGATCGGCAATCGAAGTCCTTGCAATATTTTTGGGATATGACTCATAGATCCCTGAGCTCACGTCTTAAAATTTTTCCAACATTGGTCTTTGGCAAATCGTTACGGAAGACAATGTGCTTAGGACGCTTATAGTTGGTGAGGTTTTCTTTGCAGTACGCCAAGATAGCCTCCTCTGTTAAATCCGGGTCCTGCTTAACGATAAATGCCTTTACTGCCTCACCAGAATCTTCGTCTGGCACACCAATGACTGCACATTCCAAAACGCCCGGGATGAGAGATAGCACTTCTTCCACTTCATTTGGGTAGACATTAAAACCGGATACCAGCACCATATCCTTTTTACGATCAACGATCTTAGTATATCCATCGGCATTCATGATTCCAATGTCACCGGACCTAAAGAATCCATCAGCAGTCATCACATTCTTCGTTTCTTCGGGCTTATTCCAATAGCCGGCCATCACTTGTGGACCACGAATACAAATTTCGCCAGGATTACCGAAAGGCACTTCATTTCCTGCATCATCCAAAATACGCACTTCAGTTCCAGAAACAGGTAAACCTATATAACCTGTAAAACTTTCAATCAATGGTGAATTAACGCAGGCTACTGGAGAGGTTTCTGATAACCCGTAACCCTCGGCAATAGGCGCGCCAGTCATTTTCTGCCATTGATCGGCAACTACCTTTTGCATTGCCATGCCGCCACCGATGGTTGCCAAAATATTAGGGAACTTGACTGAAGCAAATTCTGGTTTATGCATCAGAGCATTAAATAATGTATTGACGCCCGGGAAAATATTGATATCAGGATGCTTTTTCAGCAACTTAATAAAGCCATCAAAGTCACGTGGATTAGGCACCAAAATTAAAAGGCCGCCCTTGCGCATTCCCATAAGCGCACATGCTGTTAAAGCAAAGATGTGATAAAGCGGTAAAGCACATAAGAAGACCAATTGATCAACAGGTTTTCTCTTTAATCCTGGCTCTAACCATAAGTCCGTCTGCAGCACATTTGACAAAATATTTCTATGCAGCAGAATCGCGCCTTTTGATAAGCCGGTTGTACCTCCCGTATATTGCAAGAAGGCAATATCGTCGAGCGTAGTGTTGGGCTTTTTCCATTGCTGGCGACCGCCCTCACTCAAAGCCTGTGTAAAGAGAGTATGACCAGGTATATGCCAAGCAGGGACCAACTTTTTAACATTGCGAACGACAAAGTTAACGATTGCACCCTTGATGCCAATCATCTCACCCATCGAAGTAACAACAACCTTCTTTAGTGGTGCGCTTGAGGCAATTTGTTGATAAACATGAGCAAAGTTTTCAAGAACAATAAGAGCAGTTGCGCCGCTATCTTTGAGTTGATGCTCCAGTTCGCGAGCCGTATATAGTGGATTGACATTGACCACCACAAATCCAGCTCTTAGTACACCCAGCATCGCTATCTGATATTGCATCACATTAGGCAGCATGATGGCAATACGAGCGCCGGGTTCTAATCCAATATTCTGCAAATAGGCGGCAAAATGTCTGGAGTGCTGATCAAGCTCACTGTAAGTTAAATACTTACCTAGATACTCACATGCTCGGCGATTTGGAAAGCGCTCAAAGGCTTCATCAAACATTTGCAGCAATGATGAATAAGCAGAGATGTCGACATCATGAGGTACACCTTCTGGATAGTTTTTTAACCAAGGTTTTGAGGGATTAACCATGTAGTTATTTCCTGTCTCGATATATTTTTATTTATATTCAGATTATTAAAACTGTTTGAATCATTCTAAACATATGTTGCAAAAATATATTTAAAAAAATAAAAAGCCCTCTGTGAGGAGGGCTTAAATTTAATGGTGCAGTTTTTTTTAAAACTTGTAACCCAAACCAACCATCACATCAACGCCTGAACCACCTACGTTACCCGTAAGCGGGCCTGAACTAGTTTGAATTGTTGCTGTTTTGGAGCTAATACCGGCATAGTTGACCTCGCCAAGAACGTAGATAGATTTAGTAACCAATTGCTTGTAACCCAAACCAAGAACGTAACCAGTAAAGTTTACGGTTTGATAATTGGCAGTTTGTCCATTAATACCCATAGTATTACCGGTCATGCCGACTTTCGCATAAGCCAATTTATCCTTATCGATTGCATAGCCAGGGTTTAAGGTTACTGACCACACATCTTTTATCTGATATTTGAACCATTTGGCTGTAGAGGGTGATCCAGTAACCCAAAAAGATCCGTTTGCAGCTGATGAAGCTCCAAGAGAATAGCTCGCCGCAATACCGAGCGTGTACTTATCATCAATGCCAAATGTATAACCCAAGCCAATCTTGTTTTTTCCAGAGGAAAGATTGTCTTGCTGGGTCGTTACTGGAAGAGTTCCTCTCGCAGTTTGTATCGATGCGCTGCTAATTGTAGGATTGAATTGTCCCCACCCAACTGCTGCTTCAGCATAAAAACCTTCCCATGGATTTGCCTTTGCTGACTGTGCATTAGCACTTGTTGCAAATACACCAGCCATAGCTAAAACTAAGGCGCTAGTCTTTACTGTTTTCATATGTCTTCCTGTGTTTGGTTTTTTTAATTAATTTGAAACTACTCGGAGCATCTTAATTAGTTTTAATTTGATTTGTATCTCGGGTTTTCCCTTTATTTGTTTTGCGTTGCAACAAAAAAATTAGCCCTACGTGTAGTAAGCATTCTGTAGGGCTTATTTGACGTGGGTTTTGCGTTGTAGGAAATTGCTGTAATATAAACGAACGATCGTATTATTTTTACAACAATAAAGGTAAATATTGATACCCATGCTTGATACAAGGTCAACCTCTACGGCTTTAGCTACTGAGTCCAAAAAGGGTTTAACTACAAAATCAACGATTTTGCAGGCCGCCCTCGATATAGCCAGCAAATCAGGGCTTGAAGGAATCACGATTGGTCACTTGGCCGACTCGGTTGGCATGAGCAAGAGCGGTGTCTTTGCGCACTTCGGCTCCCGCGAAGAACTTCAGATTGAAGTCATCCGCAAGTATTACGACTATTTCTCTGAAATTGTTTTTATTCCTGCTTTATCTAAACCAAAAGGATTGCCCCGTTTACGCTACATGATTGATTCATGGCTGAAGATCAGTGTTGGGGAGAATACTTCTAGTTGCTTCTTTATTGCGGGCGCTGCTGAGTTTGACGATCGTCCTGGAATCGTACGCGATGAATTGGTACGCAGTGTTGAAGACTGGCGCTCTGCCCTGCTTCGCGCCATCAAGGAATCCATTACAGCCGGACACCTCAAGAAATCTGTTGTTCCTCAAGAAATGCTCTTTCATCTTTACAGCATTGTTTTGGGTGCACATCACGATTCTAGGTTTCTGAAGAACCCAAAGAGCTTGGCTCTGGCGAATAAGCTCATTAAGAATATTTTTCTCAATCATCAAGCAACTACTAAATAACTTTCATTTTTATCAAATCTGGAACTGATATGCCTCAATACAACCCACCACTCCGCGATATTCAATTTGTAATCCATGAACTACTGGATGCTAGTAAAGAGTTTTCTAACCTCCCGGCCTATCAAGATGTTGATAAAGACACAATGAATCAAATCATCGAGGAAGCCGGTAAGTTCGCTAGCGAAATTGCTTTTCCTTTGAATCAGATTGGCGATAAAGAGGGATGTACACGCAAAGTCGATGGATCGGTCACAACACCCACTGGCTTTAAGCAAGCCTATGAGCAATATGTTGCTGGTGGCTGGCCCGCCCTATCCTGCGATCCTGAATATGGCGGACAAGGATTGCCGCAATTACTCAATACCGTTCTTTATGAAACACTGAACTCAGCCAATCAATCTTGGACGATGTATCCAGGCTTATCACATGGTGCCTACGAGTGCTTACATGCCCATGGTACTGATGAGCAGAAAAAAACCTACCTTGAGAAATTAGTGTCTGGTCAATGGACTGGAACAATGTGCTTAACCGAGCCACATTGTGGCACTGATCTGGGTTTACTTAAGACCAAAGCTGAACCGCAAGCTGATGGCACTTACGCTATTACCGGAACAAAGATCTTTATTTCCAGCGGAGATCATGATCTTGCTGAGAACATTGTTCATCTAGTTCTTGCACGATTGCCTGACTCACCTATCGGCAGTAAAGGTATCTCCTTGTTCGCGGTGCCTAAGTTTCAGATTGGGTCAGATGGCTCAGTTGGCAAACCTAACGCTGTTTCCTGTGGATCTCTTGAACATAAGATGGGCATTCATGGCAATGCCACTTGCGTCATGAACTTTGATGGCGCCATTGGTACCCTAGTGGGAGAACCTCACAAAGGTTTAAATGCCATGTTCGTCATGATGAATGCAGCTCGCCTTGGTGTAGGCATGCAAAGTCTTGGATTAACTGAGGTGGCTTATCAAAACTCAGTTGCTTATGCAAAGGAGCGTTTACAGATGCGCAGCCTCACTGGAGCAAAAGCACCAGAGAAAGCAGCGGATCCGATTATTGTTCATCCTGACGTACGCAGAATGTTATTGACCCAAAGAGCTTACGCAGAAGCTGGGAGAGCATTCTCCTACTGGGTTGCTCTCATGATTGATACCGAACTTAATCATCCGGATGAGAGCGTACGCAAAGAAACTGGTGAGATGGTTGCCTTACTCACTCCAATCATTAAGGCATTCTTGACTGATAACGCTTTTGTAGCAACCAATGAAGGTATGCAGGTATTTGGTGGCCATGGTTATATTGCCGAATGGGGTATGGAGCAGTATGTGCGTGATGCTCGCATCAATATGATTTATGAAGGTACCAATACGATTCAATCACTGGATCTTTTGGGTCGCAAAGTACTTGGTGATATGGGCAAAAAACTGACCAAATTTGGAAAGATTATCGAACAGTTCATTGAGGATGAAGGCGTCCGTAAAGAAATGCAGGAGTTTATTGACCCCCTTTCTGATATCGCTGTTAAGGTTGAAAAACTCACTAAAGAGATTGGCATGAAAGCCATGATGAATCACGAAGAAGTGGGAGCCGCTGCTGTTCCCTATCTGCGTGTAGTGGGTCATCTGATTTACTCCTATTTATTTGCACGCATGGCCAAAATTGCTTTAGCCAATAAATCTAGTAACGATCCTTTTTATCAAGCGAAATTGGCCACCGCCCGCTTTTACTTTGACAAACTCCTGCCTGAGACTGCGATGCTGATTCGTCAAGCACGCGCCGGCTCCAAATCTTTAATGGCAATGCCAGCTGATTTTTTCTGAAAGATGAACTATGAGTGAAAACAAGATTATTAAAAAAGTAGCCATTCTGGGTGCTGGCGTTATGGGTGCGCAGATTGCTGCTCAATGTATTAACGTCGGGTTACCAGTTGTCTTATTTGACCTGCCGGGAAAATCTGATGATGGCAAACCAGTTCATAAAAATGCAATTGCCCTTAAGGCTATTGAGAATCTTAAGAAACTCAAGCCCGCTCCTTTAGGTCTTGCGAGTGATGCCAATTTGATTCAGGCGGCAAACTATGAAGATGACTTGGGGTTGTTAGCAGACTGTGATCTCATTATTGAAGCGATTGCAGAGCGTTTGGATTGGAAGCATGCCCTCTATGAGAAAGTCGCCCCGCATATTCCAGCGCATGCACTTTTTGCTACAAATACCTCAGGTCTGCCTATTGGTGAACTTGCTAAAGGTTTCTCAGGCGATCTAAAAAAACGCTTTTGCGGTGTGCATTTCTTTAACCCACCGCGCTACATGCATTTACTGGAACTCATTCCTGCAGCCGATACCGATCCAACTGTTTTGGATGCGCTAGAGACATTTATGACCTCCACCATGGGTAAAGGCGTTGTCAGAGCTAAAGATACGCCAAACTTTATTGGTAATCGTGTAGGTGTGTTCTCAATTTTGGCTGTGTTTGCTGAAGCGCAAAAATTTGGTCTTGGGTTTGATGCGGTGGATGCAATCACTGGAAGCAAACTCGGTCGCGCCAAATCAGCAACTTTCAGAACTAGTGATGTTGTTGGTTTGGATACCATGGCTCATGTAATCAAAACCATGGAAAACTCCTTACAAGGAGATCCCTTCTCCACTCTATTTAAAATTCCAGAGGTAGTAACCCAGCTAATTGCCAAAGGCGCTTTAGGCCAAAAGACAAAGGCAGGGTTTTATCGCAAAGATGGCAAGAGTGTTCTTGTACTAGATGCCGCCACTGGTGAATACAAACCCTCTACCGCAACTATTGAGCCTTTAATTGAACGCATTCTGAAGAAGCCAATTAATGAGCGCCTTGAGTTACTCCGCGATACCGATGAACCTCAAGCACAATTCTTATGGGCTATTTATCGTGACATCTTCCACTACTGCGCAATTCACTTGGGTGACATTGCTCAATCAGCTCGTGAAATTGATTTTGCGATGCGTTGGGGTTATGGCTGGGACAAAGGCCCTTTTGAAGACTGGCAAGCAGCTGGCGTAACGCAAGTTGCCAACTGGATCAAGGAAGATATTGATGCTGGCAAAACACTCAGCAAAGAACCTTTACCTACATGGCTATTTAGCGGTCCCGTGGCAGAGAAACAGGCATTTCATACGCCAGAAGGATCTTGGTCTGCCTCCGAGAATAAATATGTACCCCGCTCAAACTTACCCGTATATCAAAAACAAGTATTTAGAGCGCCACTGCTAGGTGATGGATCCCCTGACCCGAAAACTGCTGGCACCACCATCTATGAAAATCCCGATCTGCGTGCCTGGGTAGACCAAGCCCAACCCGATGTATTGATCGCTTCATTTAGATCAAAGATGAATACCATCAGCCCTGATGTGCTCAATGGCATACAGAAGGCTATTGAAATTGCAGAAGCGAATTACGAGGGACTGGTGATCTGGCAACCTAGCTCACTCAAGCTTGGAACCCCTGGCGGACCATTCTCTGCTGGCGCAAACTTAGAAGCAGCACTACCGATGGTTATGAAAGGCGGTCCTGCTGGAGTTGAGCCATTTGTAAAGCTATTCCAAGATACGATGATGCGTGTGAAGTACTCGCAGGTTCCTGTTATTAGCGCAGTATCTGGCATTGCACTAGGTGGTGGCTGCGAATTAGTAATGCAATCTGCTCGTAGGGTCGCAGCAATCGAAAGCTATATTGGTCTAGTTGAAGTCGGCGTCGGCTTATTGCCAGCTGGTGGTGGCCTCAAAGAAGCCGCTATTCGTGCGGCACAAGGTGTAGCACTTGCTGGTAATACCAACTACTTAGATTTCACAAAAGCTTCTTTTGAAAATGCAGCGATGGCTAAGGTTTCTTCATCTGCTCAAGATGCTTTGAAGATGGCTTACCTGCAAAAAGGCGACATCATCGTTCCCAACGTATATGAGTTATTGTCGCTTGCGCAAAATCAAGTCAAAGCCATGCGCTATGCTGGCTATAGACCACCCATACCGGCCCTAATTCCTGTTGGCGGACGTTCAGTAGCTTCAACAGTAATGGGTCAAGTAATCAATATGCGTGATGGAGGTTTTATATCAGAGCATGATGCATTTATTGCTAAGAAGATTATTGACATCATTAGTGGCGGAGATGTAGATGCTGGCACCCTAGTGACTGAGGAATGGTTGCTCAAGCTAGAACGTCAAGCGTTTGTTGAACTTATTGGTCACCCAAAGACCATGGAACGCATTATGGGCATTTTGCAAAACGGCAAGCCGGTTCGTAACTAATTTACTGAGATATCACTATGAAAAATATCCAAGACGCATATATCGTTGCAGCTACTCGTAGCGCCGTTGGTAGATCAGGACGAGGTGCATTAAAAAATACTCGACCAGATGATTTACTTGGCAATGCTCTTCAACATATCTTGACGCAAGTACCCACCTTAGACCCTAAAGCAATTGAAGACGCAATTATTGGTTGCGCTATGCCAGAAGCCCAACAAGGCTTGAATGTGGCACGCATAGGACTCCTCCTAGGCGGTCTACCTAATACCGTTGGCGGCATTACCGTTAATCGCTTCTGCTCATCAGGTCTGAATGCCATTGCTATGGCTGCGGATCGCATTCGGGTTGGCGAGGCTGATGTGATGATTGCAGGCGGCGTGGAGTCCATGAGTATGGTTCCCATGGGTGGCAATACGCCATCGATGTCACCAGAGATCTTTATGAGCGATGAGAATATTGGGATTGCCTACGGCATGGGATTGACAGCCGAGAAAGTTGCTCAGCAATGGAAAATCAGCAGAGAAGATCAGGATGCATTTGCTTTTCAGTCACATCAAAAAGCGATGGCTGCCCAAGCTGCCGGTGAATTTAATTCTGAAATCTTCCCTGTTAAGGTTGCCCATCGTTCAATGAATCTCGATAAGGGTCAAGTTGATGTTCAGTGGCGTGAGTTCTTGAAAGATGAAGGTCCGCGCGTTGATACTTCACTAGAAGGATTAGCAAAGCTCAAATCTCCATTTGCCGCAAGGGGAAGTGTTACAGCAGGTAACAGCTCGCAAACCTCTGATGGTGTAGGTGCACTGATTCTAGCTAGTGAGAAGGCCATTAAAACCTTTGGACTCACTCCTTTAGCTCGATTTGTAAGCTTTGCTGTTAAAGGTGTAGCGCCAGAAATCATGGGTATTGGACCTAAAGAGGCGATTCCTGCCGCATTAAAACTTGCAGGTTTAAATCTACAGGATATGGACTGGATTGAATTGAACGAGGCTTTTGCAGCTCAGTCTTTAGCAGTTATTCGCGATCTTGGCTTGGATCAAAGCAAAGTCAATCCGCTAGGAAGCGCTATTGCCCTTGGTCATCCATTAGGGGCAACTGGCGCGATTCGTGCTGCTACCGCCATCCATGCCTTGCAGCGACGTAACCTAAAGCATGCCATGGTCACGATGTGCGTTGGTACTGGCATGGGCGCTGCTGGAATATTTGAGCGCTGCTGATGACATGATTACTAATTAGGAGACATCATGAATACAAAACAATTACTGACTTTATCTGCCTGCCTCATTGCATTTTCCGGGGCTGCTTACGCACAAACAGATCCTGCTATCGGGGTGTGGAAAACCATTGATGACAAAACCAATCAACCTGCTTCTTTAATCAAAATTGAGCAGGTCAATGGCGTGCTTGAAGGCACCATTATCAAAACATACCCAAGACCAAATGAAACACCCCTGGTTAACTGCAATCTCTGCAAGGATGATAGAAAAGATAAGCCGATTGTTGGCATGAAGATCATGACGGATCTAAAGCAGGATCAACCCGGCGTATGGTCTGGTGGAAAAATCCTCGACCCCAAAGAAGGTGAAGTCTACAAGGTCAAAATTGCGACTGAAGATGGCAAGAAGATGGATGTCCGCGGCTATATCGGGGTTCCACTACTAGGCCGTACTCAAGTTTGGTACAAAGCTGAACAGTAAAACTACTGGCAGCGGATCATATCCGCTGCTTTTTCAGCAATAGCAATAATGGGGGCGTTCGTATTACCGCCAACCAGAGTCGGCATGATGGATCCATCTACGACGCGCAGCCCCTCTATTCCATGGACCTTTAGATTAGCGTCAACCACTGCCATAGCATCGTTGCCCATTTTGCAAGTGCCTACTGGGTGATAGACAGTATCCGCCCTCACCCGAATAATTTTCCGAATATCTTCGTCTGTTTTTACATCTGGAGTAAAAACATTCTTAGTTGTGACACTTGCTAAGCTAGGCGCGTCCATCAATTGCTTGGTGAGCTTGTACCCCTTAACCAGAGTTTCCATGTCCTCTTCTTCACTCAAAAACCCAGGATCAATTAATGGCGCATCTTTCATGCTGTTACTCGACAAACTGACTTGGCCGCGGCTTTTAGGTCTTAGTACACACACATGACATGAATAGCCGTGGGCCATATGTAACTTACGAGCATGATCCTCCACCAGACTGACTACGAAATGCAATTGCACATCTGGCGCATCAAGACTTGGATCCGTCTTAAGAAATCCTCCAGCCTCTGCAAAGTTAGTAGCAATCATGCCTTCACGCGAGCTGACGTACTTTGCAATCTCACGTGCAATACGAATGCTGCCAGCCACTGAAATACCAATTAAATCTAAGCTATTAGCCGCATACCCAAAGATAAAATCTGGATGGTCTTGCAAGTTTTGACCAACGCCTGGCAAATCATGAACTAGCGGTATGCCAAATTGACTCAATTGATCTTTTGGACCCACTCCAGAAACCATCAACAGCTGCGGAGAATGAAAAGCACCAGCACTAAGAATGATTTCTTTATTGGCATACATGACTCGTTGTTTGCCATCTTGCGTATACGCCACTCCTCTTGCCTTTTTGCCCTCAAACAGTATTCGATCAACCTGCACACCAGTCTGGACTTGAAGATTATTACGTTTACCTATATGAGGATGTAAATAACCACGCGCCGCGCTCCAGCGCTCGCCATTCTTATGGGTCACTTGATAGATGCCAAGACCCTCTTGCTCCGCGCCATTAAAGTCTGAATTAATTGGGAAGCCAGCCTCTTTAGCGGCATTCAGATATATTTGCTGGAATGGATTATGTGATTGCAAGTTGGATACACATAGCGGACCATCATTACCGTGATATTGGTCTTTTAACGCGGTATTGTTTTCACTCTTTTTAAAATACGGCAGCATCTCGTCATACGACCAGCCTAGATTTCCAAGAGAATGCCAATGATCGTAATCGGAACGATGACCTCGTGTATAAATCATAGCATTAATAGCAGAAGAGCCGCCCAGGCATTTGCCTCTGGGCTGGTATCCACGGCGACCATTTAAGCCTTTTTGAGGAACTGTCTCAAAGGCATAGTTATTAATAGATGTTGGCAACATAGCTACTGCAGCTGCAGGTGTTTTTACCAACCAACTATCACCATTACCTCCAGCCTCAAGCAATGCCACGCTAGTGTTCGCATCCTCGCTAAGGCGACTTGCCATCACACTGCCGGCTGACCCTCCGCCTACAACGATGTAATCAAAGGTCTGTGACGGCATTACTTGTTACCCCAGTCATGAATGAGTCTTTGCTTTGCTGAGGGCTGCAGATTCATTTTGCTCATGTCTCCGGCGTAATGCTGTACTACCCGCTTATCCATCAAGGCAAACCAGAGGGGCGGAAAATAAGCCAAGGTAATCATCGACGCATAGCCGCCCGGTAATTGTGGGGCCTCATCAAAATGACGTAATGCTTGATAACGTCTCGTTGGATGTGCATGATGATCTGAATGGCGTTGCAGGTGATACAACAGAATATTACCGACAATATGATTGCTATTCCAGGAGTGCTCAGGTGCACAGCGAACGTACTCGCCATTCTCCTTTTGACGTAGTAACCCGTAGTGCTCTACATAGTTGACTACTTCCAACATCGAAGCAGCGTAGATCCCTTGCAATACCAAGAAGATTAAAGCTGGCCAACCTAACCAGATGATTAATGCGCCGTAGAAAATAATACCTAGTGACCAAGCTTGGAGATTTTCGTTCTGAATACTCCAAACGCCCTTACCTTTTCTGGCTAAGCGCTCACGCTCTAGATTCCAGGCAGAAATAAGACTACCCCATACTGTACGTGGCAAAAATGACCAGAAACTTTCCCCCATACGGGCACTAGCTGGATCTTCAGGAGTTGCTACACGTTTGTGATGACCGCGATTATGTTCAACAAAGAAGTGTCCATACATACTCGGCGCTAATGCTAATTTAGATAGCCAACGATCTAAAGATTCTTGCTTATGGCCCAACTCATGTGCAGTACCAATACCAATGCCATTGATGGATCCAACCGTCAATATCAATGCTATGTATACATACCAATCTAAAGATTGTGTAGATGCTAACCATGCTCCATAAACAGTACCAATTAATTGAAATGGCACATACAGCCAAACCATGATGCGATAGAAAAAATCTTTATTTAAGTTCTCGACAGCAGATTCTGGCGGATTACTAAAATCCTCACCAAAGGCTATATCCAGAATAGGAATGACCGCGTGAATAATGAATGGAGCAAAAAGCAGGCACAACCATTGGCCAGTAACAGCGAATGCAGCAATAGAAAGAGTAAAGGTCAAGGGGATACTTGGGCTCAATAGCCAAAGCCACCTTTTATCGCTCCAAGACCCATTAACAGGCGCCGATGCAATACTCACTGATTACCCCTTTAAAACGCCTGGGCCAATAAAAAATAGCCAAAGGCAGGAATGAATAATCCCATAATGCCATCAAAACTAATTGCGCAACATATCCCTCATTTTCTCCAGGAATAGATCTTGACCATGATGGACTTTAGCGTGCCAATCATCACCAGAGCTCTCATTGGCATCATCAGTAATGTACTTAAATGATTGCCATGGAATTTGGTAATCATAAGCAACGGCAGCAATCGCAAATAACTCCATATCCACCACGTCTACTCCCAGACTATGCAACCATGGGTCATGTGTCGTGACGAAGCTATCGCCAGAGCCACAGACAAATTGCCCGGTAGATAGATATTCTTGTGGTCGTACACAGAATGGCGTGCTACCACGAGGCGCTAATGGCTCAGCTTGCATATCGCGCTGAATCACCTTGCCGATCTCCAGCAAACCATGTAGATCAGGTTTGATTTTTCCAGCCGTACCAAAATTCAAGATTCTTTTAGGTGAATATTGATTAATTGCTTTGATGCTGGTGATAGTTGCATTAATTTTGCCAATCCCCGTATAGATGATCTCTACGCCGCTTGGCAAAGCTTCACGCTTGAGCTCAGACTCTAATGCGGTAATAATGAGTAGTTCTGTTTTCATATTGGTTGGCAATGAATTTATTAGATTATCTACCCGGAGTTCCTGACTTTCCAAAACCAGGGGTTCTCTTTAGGGATATTTCTCCCCTACTTGCCAATCCAGTCGCCTTTAAAGAAGCTATTCGTCAGCTAGATGAGATTGCACAGCAGTTTGATTACACCCATATCCTGGGTATTGAATCGCGGGGTTTTATCTTTGGCTCTGCGTTAGCCCACCTCGCTCATAAGGGCTTGGCGTTAGCTAGAAAACCCAACAAACTTCCCTTGGCTAGTCATCGTGAAGCCTACGGTCTTGAGTATGGAAATGATTCTCTAGAAATTCAGCAATCCACATTACCCAAAGATGCCAAAGTATTGTTACTGGATGATGTGCTGGCTACCGGCGGAACATTAATTGCGGCTGATAAATTAATCCGTTCGGCTGGCTTTGAAGTCAGCGGTGCAATTACCTTACTGGAGATTACCTTCTTAAACGGCAATGAACTGCTGGAGCAGAATCGTATTCGCCATCAATCTGTTTTGAAATGCTAGATGAGCTTTTTAGCACTCTTTACTATTTTCATAGCACCCCAACCCACCGCTAAAACCTTGCTTGCCAGTTTTGGTTTGTAATGCGCAAGCGCTGCAAATGCACTAGTCCATAAAATAGGGTTGCTCTTCAAGAATTGAACCGCATCAATTCCTTTATCCGCCCATGAAAGCGGCTTTTCCCAAGCCTCAAAGTGTTCAGCAAAGGCCTTGCGCTCTCGACTAGCCTGAAGCATTAGTTCTTGTTGACGATGCTCTAGGTCCTTTGGCTTATCCCTCATTTTGAAAATGCTTCGCGATCTTTAGCTAATTCAGTAATTGAGGCTTCGAATAATCTCGGCATCTTGCGCAGTGACTGAGTAATTAAGAATGCCAGAATTAATCCAACCGATAAGAATGCTCCAGTTAACAAACCAAGAGCCATCATTCGGTCTGTTTCCCAGCTATAGATCACGATCAGTAATGCCAACATCACTAATCCAAAAAATAGAAAGAATAAGGCGCTAATAATCATCACTAACAAGCTAATGAATTTGCTTCTAGCTATTTGTACATCAAGCGATAAAAGCTCTAAACGCGTTTGAGCAATGGATGCCCCAGTAGAGGCTAGGCCCTTGATGGATGAAAGTAAGTTTTCTTGAGACATAAAGTATTAACGACGGCCAATAAATAAACCAATGAGCAAGCCCAAGCCTGCTGCAACACCAACAGCCTCCCATGGATTGCGATGGACAAAATCATCTGCACCATCAGCTGCTATCTTTGCTTTATCTAGCAACTTACCTTCAACGCCAGAAAGACTTTCTTTAGCACCAGCCAAAGTTTCTAGAGCTTTATTGCGAATAGAGCTAATCGCCTCCCCCGGGTGATCTTCGGTAGCCTTGATTAATGCCTCGGCATCAGCCATAAGAGACTTGAATTCACCAATGAGGCTTTCGGCACCAGCTTGTTTGTCATCATGGACAACTGAATGGTCAAATTTCTTAGCGGTCATAGCGAGATTCCCAGTTAGTAAGGCAACAATTGCACATATAACCCTATTCTAAGCACTTCTAGTAGGATTTGAGTAATAAGACTGTCATTCCAGCATTACCCTCTTTGAAGCGCTTGAGATAACGCTTTAACCCTGGGCGTCGTTTATGCAAAGCATGATAGGCTTCGCTACCATAAGCCACATCTTCGCCAAAGTAATACTCATCCACCCTATCGGAATAGCGATTATTTTCTAGTGCGTCATGAATGGCCCATTTAATGCGACCACCCTCTCCGCTAGACCCATAGCCATGAATCAGCACAATCGCTTTGATACCAACCTCAAGAGATTTGCGTAGATATTCCGTAAGCCTCTCTAGGGCTTCATCTACATAGGGGCCGTCTTGCTTAATATTGAGCTCGATCGTATCGGAGCTCAGGATAGGCAATGCAATAGAACTGCAATGCGGACATTGATCAAACAATGCCCGCACATTCCCACAATCAGGACATTCTGCGTTGTGTGCCAATTTAGATCGGTTGAACTGAACTCCTTAAGAGCAGTACTTACCCTCTAAGCTTCTAACATCGGATGATTTGTCGTCAACCATGAGGTTGAGGGTCTTTTGCGCGAGATCCCGATTCTCCGGGGTTTTTAGGCTTGCATTAATCAATGTGGAGACATCCTTGCGAATGGACGTATTGCCATAGCGCAACCCCTTCAACGTAGACACCGCTTCAGCAGATATCTTGCATTGCTGATTTACTAACTCAGAAGAATCCGACGGCTTTGTATTTGCATATGCAAACGCAGCAACGGAGATTGATACGGCTGCTAATAGAGTCTTTTTCATCTTAGTTCCTTATTTTGTGACCACATGTTGGACAACAACCCACTTCTTTAGCTCTGGTCTTTTTAAGAGCGGCATACACACTGGATTCTGAAATTTCCATCTTTCTGGCTGCTTGAGCAGCAGTCAGCCCCTTCCCCACCCACTCCAAGGCTTGATGTGTTTTTGGTATTTGTCTCTTCATTTCATCTCCCAGTTCCAACACTATATCACAACTTCTGAAGTTGTGAAGTTGTGAAGTTGAATAAAAGGGTAGCGAGATACCCTAATAAGACAGTGCAACTGCAGCATTTAAAGGAAAGGTGGCAAAGAGGCGCCTACGTAACTTTGGTGTTATAAATACTGGATAAATAAAAATTGGGGCTTAAAAAGATTGTCTTAAAGCACCCTACAAACCGGAGGAGATCTATGTCTTTACGCTTCACACCCAAAAAAGGATTGCTGACTGTTTTTGCTGCCCTTATTGCAGCCACCTCGATATCGGCCGTGGCCCAGACATCATCGGCTTGGCCGACCAAGCCTATTAAGATCATTGTTGGCTACTCTGCTGGCGGCGCTACAGACGTTTTGACAAGATTGGTATCTGTCAACATGAGTACTACGTTGGGTCAATCTATCTTGGTTGAAAATAAGCCTGGGGCTAATAGCAACGTTGGCGCTGAATTGGTTGCTCGCTCTCCTGCAGATGGCTATACGCTCTACGCATTTTCAATCGCCAATACCATTAACGCTACGCTCTATCCAAACTTGGGCTACGACCCGATTAAAGACTTTGAGCCAATTGGCATGATTGCCAAGATTCCAAATATTTTGGTCGTTAATCCAAATCTTCCCGTGAAAACAGTTGCAGACTATGTGCGCTACGCCAAGAATTCGAAAGACGGCGTCACGTTCGCCTCTTCTGGTAGCGGCTCGTCTATTCACCTTTCTGGTGAAATGTTCAAGATGCAAGCCAAAATTCAGATGCTCCATATTCCATACAAAGGTAGCGCCCCTGCAGTAACCGACCTACTTGGCGGTCAAGTTGAATCGATGTTTGATAACGCTCCTTCTGCATTACCTCATATCAAGGCCGGAAAACTTCGTCCGATTGCAGTTACCAGTGCTCAACGCTCACCGTTTTTGCCAGATGTCCCAACGATTGCTGAATCAGGCTACCCAGGATTTGATGTGCAATCTTGGTTTGCATTGGTTGCTCCAGCAGGAACCCCAAAGCCAATCATTGCGCAATTGAATTCCGCTTTAAACAAAGCATTGAATTCACCGGAAGTTCGTCAGCGCATGCAAGAGTTGGCTGCCACACCTGAACCGGGCTCGCCAGAAAAGATGGCAGCATTTGAGGCTTCTGAAGTAAAACGCTGGCGTGAAGTGGTGAAAGAATCTGGCGCTAAAGCCGAATAAGAACACCCCCCTCAGCCCTTCGAAAATCGTCTTTGTGAAGTAGGCTTAATTTATGTTTCCGATTGATTTTTTCTGGAGGGCTGCGCAGCGTTGGCCCGATCGCATTGCCATTGATACACCCACGGGTCCAATTCATTACGCCACGCTAGCTTCTCGAGTAAAGGCTTTGGCGGCTGGACTTACTGCATTAGATCCAACCTTGCAAAGCCGGGTTGCCATTTGCGCAGGAAATAGCGCTGATCACATCACTGCTCTGCTTGCCATCTTGGCATGCGGCAAGGTATGGGTGCCTTTGAACCCCAAAAGTACTCACCCGGAAATTGCTCGCATTATCAACATCACAGAGCCTTCGATTGTGATCTTGGATGCTGTTAACCAGGAATTACTCAAAGGCGCGCCAGGTGCCTGGGTATATACAGGTGCAGACTCTGATACTTCGGCTAGAAGTATGGAAGAGCTCATCCATTTACACGTGGATGCTCCGCAGCCCTCATTTGAATTACCTCAAGAGGCTATTCAGGCAATTAAATTTACAGGCGGCACTACAGGCGCACCCAAGGGTGTAATGCAGCCCTATCGCGCATGGATGGCCAACATTAGCAATCAAATTCAGGTATGGGGATTTGATGAGCATGAGCGTTATGTTGTAGCTGCTCCGATTACGCATGGCACATCCACTTACATTATTCCCATTCTGGCTCAGGGTGGCTGTCACGTCATCCTAGATGGCGCCGGCGCAGAGGTGGTCAGATCCGCATTTCGGGATCGCAGGGGTACCGTTTGCTTTATGCCCCCAACTCTGGTTTACATGCTCATGGCTCTGCCCAATGCATCCAGAAATGATTTTCCAAAACTGCGCAGACTGATTTATGGTGGCGCTCCAATGCCGCCAGAGCAAGTTCGTAAGGTGCGCGATTTCTTTGGCCCAGTTTTAGGAACTACCTATGGTCAAACTGAAGCGCCACAAATTTTGACTGTCATGCGGCCAGAAGATTTTGAAGATCCCAATAATTGGGCGGCCGTTGGTAGACCCACATGGTTTAGTGATGTGGCGATCATGTCTCCCGAAGGAAAAATATTGCCTACCGGTGAAATCGGTGAGGTAGTTGCCCGCGGTGACCTACTCATGAATGGCTATTGGCGTATGCCAGAGAAGACCGCTGAAACAATTATTGATGGCTGGTTGCATACTGGTGATCGTGGCTTAATTGATGAACGTGGTTTTTTATATCTCAAAGATCGCCTCAAAGACATTGTGATTACTGGTGGTTTTAATGTGTATCCCGTTGACGTTGAGAATGCATTAAGTCAACATCCTGCTGTTCATGAGTGCCTAGTCTTTGGTCTTCCCGATGAAAAGTGGGGAGAAACTGTTCAGGCGGCGGTGCAATTACATCCAGGACAAAAAGCTGACGAAGCAGAACTCATTGCATTTGTACGCAACCTACTGGGACCAGTGCAAACGCCAAAACACGTGCACTTTTATGAGAGCTTGCCTCGCTCTAATGTAGGCAAGTTGCTTAAGAGTGCTGTCATTCAAAAACTTCAATCCCCCGCCTAAATAAAATTTAGAAATTATTTCCATGACTAATAAAAAAACTCCCGTTACCAGTCTGTGCACTCACACCCTCACTAGCTTGCATTACCGTGATGCTGATTTAGTTGAAGATTTAATGGGCAAGAAGACTTTTACCGAAGTGATGTTGATGCAGATTCTGGGTAGAGAACCGCGCGGTGTAGATATCCGCATTACGGATGTGGTACTGATTGTGTTGATGGAGCACGGATTAACGCCGAGTGCGATTGCCACACGTTTGATCTATATGAGCGCCCCTGAAAATCTGCAAGGCGCAGTATCAGCTGGCCTATTGGCAGTTGGCAGCTCATTTATCGGTACGATGGAGAATTGCTCTGCCCTACTAGATCGCATCATCGCCGCAAAAGATCAATATGCTGAAGCCCTATTGATTGCTCAGCACTACAAGAGCATTAAGGGGGCTATTCCTGGCTTTGGTCATCACCTTCATAAACCAGTAGATCCAAGAGCTTACAAACTCTTAGACATGGGTCGCGCCGAGAAAGAACTCAAAGGCGATCATATTCGCGCACTAGAGACCCTTTCTAAGGCAGTTGATGAGGTTGCCGGTCGTCCAATCACCATCAATGCAACTGGTGCTGTTGCAGCCCTCCTAGGCGAAATTGGCATACCCACAGCAGTAATGCGTGGCTTTGCGGTGATTTCACGCTCAGCTGGCTTAGTAGCGCATATTGTTGAAGAACAGCAAAGTCCATCAGGCCGCTTTATTTGGGATACCGTCGAGCACGCCATTCCATTTGTGGATGGCGCCAATAAGATTGGCTAATTATGAGCGCTAGAGAATGTGTCTTAGTTACTGGCGCTAGCCGTGGCATCGGTCGTGCAATTGCAGAGCGTCTTACTGCGGATGGCATGCATGTTATCAACTTTGATAAAGCGGCCCCCGAAAATATTGCTGAACATGAAACCTTTGTTCAAGTGGATGTATCAGACGAAAAAATTTTACGTACTGCATTAACGGACGTCACATCCAAATTTAAGATTACTCGCTTAGTTAACAACGCTGGTATTGTTCGCCCTGCCACGATTGAGAAAACCACCATCGCTGATTTTCAGGCGGTAATGAATGTGAATGTCGCTGCTGCCATCATCTGTGTACAAGCCCTACTCCCCGCTATGAAGTCTGCTCACTTTGGCCGTATTGTGAATATCGCTAGTCGTGCCGCCTTGGGTAAAGAAGAGCGTATTGCTTATGCAACCTCTAAAGCAGGATTGTTAGGCCTTACTCGCACGCTCGCTTTAGAGCTTGCCGCTGATGGTATTACCGTAAATGCTATTGGGCCGGGCCCGATTGCTACTGAACTTTTTCAAAGCGCTAATCCTCCAGGAGCGCCAGCCACTCAACGTATCTTGGATAGCGTGCCACTAGGTCGCATTGGTCAACCTGAGGAGGTAGCTCACATAGCTGCTTCATTACTTGACCAACGCGCTGGATTTACTAGTGGTCAGGTGGTTTATGTATGCGGTGGCATGACTGTGGGTCTTAGCCAGTAGATGAATCCAAAGCATCCTCCAGGCTTACCTACCGACCTCACTCATCGCGTGATCTTTGTATCAGGTGGCGGTTCAGTTGGCCCAGGCTGGAGCATTGGTAGAGCTTCATGCGTTACCTACGCGCGTCTTGGTGCCAAGGTCTGCGTAGTCGACCGAGATCAAGCATCGGCAGAAGAAACAACCAAGATCATCCAAGATGAAGGTGGCATAGCCAAAACTTTTGTAGGCGATGTCTCCGAAGAAGAGGATGTGAAGAGACTTTTCAGAGAGGCGCGCAATCAGTTTGGTCCTATTGATGTTTTGCATCATAACGTGGGTATCGGCAAAGTTGGCGGGCCTATGGAAACCAGTGCTGAGGATTTTGATCGTATACATAAAGTCAATGTACGCAGCCTTTTATTAGCAGCTCAGGAAGTTTTGCCTGAAATGGTATCCAGAAAGACTGGCAACATCATCGCCATTTCCTCAGTAGCCGGTATGCGCTATCTTGGATACCCTCACCTAGCCTATAGCGTGACTAAAGCTGCCAACACCCAATTTATTCGGATGATTGCCCAGCAATATGCCGATAAGGGTATTCGAGCTAATACAGTAGTGCCCGGCCTAATCGATACCCCGCGGATTGCCAATACTGTAGCGAAAATGTTTTCGGAAAATGGGCTTGATGAGGCCCGCGCTGCCCGCGATCGTCAGGTGCCCTTGGGTCGCTCAGGCTCAGCCTGGGATGTGGCTCATGCCTGCGCCTTCTTGGTATCTGATGCGGCTGCCTACATCACCGGCACTGAACTGGTGGTTGATGGCGGTTTGACTGGAAAGTACGTCTAAGCCAGAGAAACTAAGGCCCTCACCAAGGGATAGTATGATTTGGTGATATTAAGGAGTTTTATATGCATCGCATCATCTATCGAGTAGTTCTATTGTTGGCAATTGGTGCCGGTCTTGCCGCCTGTAACCACAACGACAAAAAAATTAGCGGCTGGGAAATTAATGATGTTTATCACTCAACCATCATCACACCTAACTCAGTAACTGGTGGAAAAACCTATCAGGGCCCTCCCATCAACACGATGGATGAAGTCAATACTTATGAAATGTTTAGCCTCAGAGCTGAGCAGACAAAGCAAGGTGCAAAGACTTATGAGTTGGTTGCGCAGTTAACGTATTTTTCACAATGGCGTTATTACGATTCAGCAATTCTAGAAAACACGCCTGCTTCGACATTTAAAGTGGTTGGAAGAGAAGCAGGCGCCTGTGGTGAACGAGGATGTATCTTCAGAGAAGTACTCTCAATTCAATTGACTGAAGCATTCCTCAAAGACAGAATGAAGAAGGGTTTTATCATTACCGTTTCCTCGAAGTCTGGTATCAAGACTGAGCTCTATGTACCGCCACAATATATTCAAGGCTATATGCAGGCAGTGAACGGTTTTAATTAATCTTTATTACACCACTAGAAATAAATAAAGGGGCTGAGGCCCCTTTATTTATTTTGCATTCTTAAATATCTTGGGGGCCTAGTCTAGCGACGCTCCAGATGTCTTAACTATCTTGGCCCAACGAGCAATGTCGTCCTGCAGCTGTTTTGCAAACTCAGTGGGAGTCATGTTTACAAGCTCTACTCCAGATGCTTGTAATTTTTCCCTTAACTCTGGGTTTGCGAGTGTTAGCTGCATCTCCTTTTGCAATTTATCAACCACAGGTTTAGGCGTACCTTTTGGCGCAAACAATCCAATCCACAAGGATCCAGAGAATCCAGGAACTTTTTCTGAAATCGAAGGAACGTCCGGAAGAATCGGTGAACGCTTTGGGGAGCTAACACCAAGAGCAATCAGTTTTTGTGAATTGATGTATTGCAGTACAGACGGCAAACTCGCAAACGCGATTTGAACCTGACCCCCCAAGAGATCGTTGAGAGCAGG
Source organism: Polynucleobacter yangtzensis (assembly GCF_027924165.1). Taxonomy (NCBI): domain Bacteria; kingdom Pseudomonadati; phylum Pseudomonadota; class Betaproteobacteria; order Burkholderiales; family Burkholderiaceae; genus Polynucleobacter; species Polynucleobacter yangtzensis. The sequence continues at coordinate 882,760 of NZ_AP026973.1, read as the reverse complement.
CGCCACACCTTTATAAGGAATGTGTTGCAAGGATATGCCGTAACTTTGATTAAGCATTTCACCCAAGAGATGGTTTAAAGTGCCATTCCCTGCCGAAGCATATTGATAAGTTTCTGGAGGCTTTGATTTAACCAACTTTAAGAATTCATCTAAATTCTTGGCTGGGAAGTTTGGATTGACCACTAAGACATTAGGGACTGAGCCAATCATTGCCAGTGGAATAAAGTCATTTACCGGATCAAATCCTGGGTTTTTATAAAGCGCAGGATTAATAGCTTGAGCACTACTAATAGTCATCAAAAGTGTGTAGCCATCTTTTGATCCATTAGCAACATACTGAGTGCCAATATTGCCGCCAGCTCCAGGCTTATTTTCGACAATCACTGAAGCTTTCATTTGCTCGCCAAGACGCTGCGCAACAACACGACCAACAATGTCGTTTGTTCCGCCAGGCGCCTGAGGAACAATAATCGTTATGGGTTTTGTAGGATAGGCGAACGCTAGGCCAGAAATAATAGAGAAGGAAGTAGCAAGCACTAAAAGAATGATGCGTTTCACGGGAATCCTTTTTTACAGTGGTTGTAAATAATAATGAGGCTTCTTGAAATAATAATCATAAAAGCGTTAACTTGAGTCTAGAAATAAATAAAGGGGCCGAGGCCCCTTTATCTTTAAGTACTTGGCGGAGACGAGAGGATTCGAACCTCCGATCAGAGTTTTAGCCCCGATGCTCCCTTAGCAGGGGAGTGCCTTCGACCAGCTCGGCCACGTCTCCGTACTTCTTACTATTACAACGCCCCACAGTTTAACGGATAACCGCTTCCGAGGGGTTTATTGCGCTTTTTGACTTACTTCTGGTCCAACTCAAATGCCTTGTGCAAGGCACGTACAGCCAATTCCATGTATTTCTCATCGATGACGACTGAGATCTTAATTTCGCTAGTGGAGATCATCAGAATATTGATGCCCTCTTCTGATAAAGTGCGGAACATCTTGCTGGCAATGCCAACATGAGAACGCATACCTACGCCAACCACTGAAACTTTGGAAACTTTTGGATCACCAGAAATCTCTTTTGCTTCAATGTGCGCTTGCACAGTGTTCTTCAGAATGTCTAATGCTTTTTGATAATCAGCACGTGGCACTGTAAAAGTGAAATCAGTCTTACCTTCTACAGATTGGTTCTGAATAATGATGTCCACATCAATATTGGCATCCGCAATCGGACCAAGGATTTGATAAGCAATGCCTGGGCGATCAGGAACTCCAAGAACGGTAATCTTCGCTTCATCACGCGCAAAGGCGATGCCGGAAATAACTGCGGCTTCCATAGTGCTGTCCTCTTCAAATGTAATCAAGGTGCCTGAGCTCATCTCATCAGCCAAAGGCATCAATGGGTCTGTCAAAGAAGACAGAACCCGGGTTTTAACTTTGTACTTGCCTGCAAACTCAACTGAACGAATCTGCAATACCTTTGAGCCTAAGCTAGCCATTTCTAGCATCTCTTCAAAAGTAATTTTGTCTAAGCGGCGTGCATCTTCGCAAACACGTGGGTCAGTGGTGTACACACCATCAACGTCTGTGTAGATTAAGCACTCATCTGCTTTCAAGGCTGCTGCCATGGCAACTGCTGATGTATCAGAACCACCGCGACCTAGTGTCGTGATGTTGCCGTTTGGGTCTACGCCCTGAAAGCCAGTAACTACTACAGCGCGACCTGCATTAAGATCCTTGAGAATCTTCTCGCTTTCAATACTCTTGATGCGCGCTTTCGTGAAAGAAGAGTCGGTATGCACAGTAACTTGCCAGCCAGCATAGCTGACTGCATCAATGCCTTCACGCATGAGTGCTAAGGCCAAGAGACCGGAACTGACTTGCTCGCCTGTAGAAGCGATTTGATCTAATTCACGCGGATTAGCATCAGGATTAATTTCTTTTGCTAAGCCGAGCAAGCGATTGGTTTCGCCTGACATAGCTGAAGGCACGACCACCACTTGATGGCCGGCACGCATCCATTTAGCAACGCGTTTAGCAACATTGGCAATGCGCTCAGTTGAGCCCATTGAGGTGCCGCCATATTTATGAACGATAAGAGCCATAAAAACCGTTTATTTAACTATTTGTGACAGGGAAAACTTCCCTGAGGATCTAAAAAGGGCTTATTTTACAGGGTTTTGCACCCATTCTGGGAGTACGCGCCTACCTGAGGTAATCAAGTGTGGATAGCTAAGCCCAATACCGGCCACAGCAATCAATTCATCGTTGATATAGAGTAAGGGTGCCTGACGCTCCCAGGGCGGGATATCAGCCTCCTGATAGAGGTTTTTGAGGGTTTTACGGGGGGTCTTAGGCTTAATCTGAATCTTCTCAGAGCCTTGACGCTCCCTAAGGCTAATTTCATTGTTGTCTTGAGCCTCTTTTACCCAGTTAGCAGGAAGCCCCAATTGCTTAGAGTTGGCTGGCAAGGTTTTTAAAACCCACCGCCCCGCTTCCACATTGCCCACCTGCAACATGCCGCGCCACAGGTAAATCTTTCTCTCGTCATGTAGCCACTCAAGATTGGCATCTGCTTTAACTTGTGCAAGATCACGCCACCATGCATGTAAGCGCTCTTGTGATGGCATAGCCAACTGCTGTGTTTGCAACCAATAACGTAAGACATTATTTGCAGCAGGTAAATCCTCTTTTGCTAATGCCAGTAGCGGCTCTAATTTCAGCTGACTCTTATTGAGAATACTTTTGCCATCTTGCTCAGCCAGACGGTTGAGTAAAGTTTGCACCTCACCAAGCAGTTGTGCACTTCGCGCCATATTAGCCAAAGCTTCAGGCTGGATCTTTTCAAGCGCAGGAATAATTTTCTTACGTACTGCATTGCGACGATATTTTATATTTTGATTGCTGGGATCTTCAATCCACTTGAGCTTATGCTCTTTAGCGTAAGCCTCCAGCTCTTGCCTACTTTGATTTAAGAGTGGACGCCACAGAGTGATGTTGTGGTTATTGAGTTCTAATTGCCTGCTTGTAGGCATGCCCGATAGGCCCGCCACACCAGAGCCTCGGAGGAGTTGCAAGAGAACCGTCTCCGCTTGATCATTTTGGTGATGCGCCAAGAGTAAATCTTCGATGCCATATTCTTCACACAGATCCGTCAGCGCTTCGTAGCGCCCTGCTCTTGCTCTTGCTTCAATATTGCCCTGCTCTTTGGCACCGTCTAAATGCAGGAGGCGAAAATCAAAATGAATCTTGTATTGTTTCGCGAGCTTCTCGCAAAAGATCAGCCAATCATCCGCCGGCTTTTGTAAGCCATGATGAATATGGAATGCATAGATTTGATTGTTGGTTTGGTTCTTGGCTTGCGCTTTGCAAACCGTGTCGAGCAACACAACCGAATCGAGGCCACCACTTAAGGCAACCGCAATTCGTTTTCCTGACTTAGGACTTTGCTGTGATTTCCTTGAACTTGCCATAACTCATCAAACGCTCATGACGACGCTCAAGCAATGCATCTACTTTCATGCCATCAAAGGTTTTTAAAGATTCCGCAAGTGCTTTGCGCATATTGCTCATCATATTGTCGTAATCACGATGCGCGCCACCAATAGGTTCGGCCACAATCTTGTCAATCAGGCCCAGAGCCTTCAAACGTTGCGCCGTGAGGCCCAACTGTTCAGCAGCCTCGGGAGCCTTATCAGCCGTCTTCCAAAGAATAGAAGCGCAACCTTCTGGGGAGATCACTGAGTATGTGGAGTTTTGCAGCATCAATACAACGTCACCCATAGCGATTGCAAGTGCGCCACCTGAACCACCCTCACCAATAATCGTTGCAATGATGGGCACTTCTAATTCTGCTTGTACATATAAGTTGCGGCCAATTGCTTCCGACTGGTTACGCTCTTCGGCATCAATACCAGGGAACGCACCTGGCGTATCTACAAAAGTGAAAACAGGAATACCAAACTTTTCAGCAAGACGCATGAGGCGCATTGCTTTGCGATAACCCTCAGGACGGCTCATGCCAAAGTTTCGCAGAGCACGCTCTTTAGTATCGCGACCCTTTTGATGGCCAATCACCATGCATGGTTGATTTTCAAAACGGGCTAGACCACCGATGATCGATTGATCATCTGCAAAAGTACGATCACCATGTAACTCGTGGAAATCGGTAAATAAAGCGCCGACATAATCCAAAGTGTATGGACGCTGTGGATGACGCGCTACTTGAGAAACTTGCCAAGGAGTGAGATTGGCGTAAACATCTTTTGTTAGCTGCTGACTTTTTTCAGCAAGCGTTTTGATCTCATCGGAGATATCTACCGATGACTCATCTTGTACAAAACGCAGCTCTTCAATCTTTGACTCTAATTCGGCGATTTGCTGCTCAAAATCCAGGAAAGTCGTTTTCATAGCTTGATTTTAATATTCAACTGGAATTGGGTCGATACTTCTCCACATATACCAGGTGGCAACCGTACGCCACGGGGCCCAATTAGCAGCCACCTCGCGCGCTTCATGGCGGCTGACAGGCTCTCCGCTGAAGTAATTAAGGGAAATGGCCTTAATAAGGCCAACATCGTCCAAGGGGAGGATATCGGGTCGAATCATATTGAAAATGAGGAACATTTCAGCAGTCCAGCGGCCAATCCCCCGAATTGAGCTCAATTCCTTGATAACGCTCTCATCATCCATATCTTTCCATTGATTGGCATGAAGGCGCCCTGAATCGAAGTGGTCTGCCAGATCTCGGATGTATTCAACCTTGCGTCCAGATAATCCGGCGGCACGCAATTCCTCTACTGAGAGCGCTAGGATATTTTTCGGGGTGACTTTCTTTTTGCTGGCAGCAACAACCCTATTCCAAACGGATTGTGCTGCCGCGACTGAAATCTGCTGACCAACTATAGCCCTTGCCAGAGTATTGAATGGATCGCCACGCGTAACTAAAAAGCCTGAACCATGCCTTGGGATGAGTTTTTTGAGTATGCGATCCTGCTTCATCAATTCTTTACAAGCCTGCTCCCAATATTCTGGAGCGACTTCTTCAAGGATTGCTTCTGCTTTTACTGCATTCTCTGTTTTTGCAGCCGTCATTAAGCTCTGCGCCATTCTGTAAGGCCGCCGGGTTTATCTTCCAAAACAATACCCTGCTCCGACAATGTTTTACGAATCAAGTCTGCCTTTGCAAAGTCTTTTGCTTGCTTGGCAGCTACGCGTGCTGCAATTTGTTCTTCAATTTGTGATGGCGTTAAGCCATCCTGATCCTTAGAGCCCGCCTGCAAAAATGCAGTGGGATCACGCTGCAAGAAATTCAATGCCGCGCCAAGAGCCTTCAACGTATTGGCAAGTAATTGCTTCTCTTCGCCTTGCGCACGATTAACTTCACTGGCCAAGTCAAACAAGACTGCAATCGCTTCAGGCGTATTGAAATCATCATTCATGGCATCAGCAAAACGCTTAGCCCATGGGTTATTTGGGTCCAATTGAATTACTTGGGCTTTAGGGCCTTGCGCTAGAGCGGTATACAGGCGCACCAATCCAGAGCGAGCTTCTTCAAGCTGTGCGTCGCTATAGTTGATAGGGCTACGGTAGTGCGCCTTCAACATGAAGAAACGCAGCACCTCAGGGTCAAAGCTTTTGAGGACATCGCGAATTAAGAAGAAGTTACCTAATGACTTGGACATCTTCTCTTCGTTAACGCGAATGTGGCCGTTATGCATCCAGTAATTTACAAAGGGAGCATCGTCTTCTTTGCGGTCTTTGCCGTAGAGGGCGCCTTCACTTTGGGCGATTTCATTTTCGTGATGCGGAAATTGCAAGTCAGCACCGCCACCATGAATATCAAAGTGCTCACCTAACAAGTCGCAAGACATTGCTGAGCACTCAATATGCCAACCCGGGCGGCCCTCGCCCCAGGGTGACTTCCAGCGCGTATCCACAGGCTCTTCAGGCTTGGCGCTTTTCCATAAAACAAAATCCAAAGGGTCGCGCTTGCCATCACCTACTGCTACACGCTCGCCTGCATTTAATTCGTCTAGAGTTTTTCCAGACAGCTGACCGTAACGCGGTAATAAGCGCACAGCAAAATTAACATCGCCGTCATTAGCTTGGTAGGCCAATTCATTTTCAATGAGCTTACCGATCATGCCCTGCATTTGTCCGATGTAATCGGTTGCGCGAGGCTCTTGATCAGGATGCATTAAACCCAACTCATCTGAGTCGGCATGCATGGCATCAATAAAGCGATTTGTTAATGCAGAAATAGGTTCGCCATTTTCAATGGCGCGATTAATGATCTTGTCATCAATATCGGTGATGTTGCGTACATAAAGAACTTCATAGCCACTCGCCCTGAGCCAGCGAACCACCATATCAAAGACAATCATGACTCTGGCATGCCCAATATGGCAAAAGTCATAAACGGTCATGCCGCAGACGTACATCTTCACCTTGCCCGGCACTATGGGCTTAAAGACCTGTTTAGAACGGCTAAGGGTGTTATAGATTTGCAGCATAGGGCTATAAAGGTGGGGCAAGTAGCGCCAATTTGTTAGACTGAGCGCTGAGTATATCGAATGAGCCAGTTTCACACCCCTTCCTCTATGCCCCACAACGCCCCAGCGCCACGCCCTGCCTTGAATAAGGTCTTTGCCTCAGCTTTTGCCGCCTTGGCAATCCTAGCTCTATTGTCGGGCTGTAGCACCCCTGCCCAGCAGCGGGCTGATGCTGAAATTAGAGCGTTAAATGCACAGGAAGCTAGCTCTTCGCAGGGAGCCCCCCAACCTTATTTAGGCGGCTACAGCCCCACAGATCCGCCAAGACTTTCTGCTGACATGGGGTATGACCCATTAAATCCAGAATTATCTGAAACTGTTGGGGTGCCTTTTTTATCCTTCTTGATTATTGAACCTGATCCTATTACCAAGAATGCAGTCCCATCAGATGTTGAAAAACTCATCAAGGCGCGCAAATACCAAGATGCAGTAACTCAAATTAATGCCGATCTGAAAAAGACTCCGCGAAATGTTCAATTACGTTTCGTAAAAGCACGTTTACAAATTGAGATGCGTCAATTTGATCAAGCCAAAAAAACTTTGATTGAAATCACGCAGCAGTTTCCAGAACTGCCAGAGCCCTATAACAATCTAGCGGCGATTGCAGCAAACCAAGGTCAATGGATAGAAGCACGAGACTATCTTGAGCTTGCCCTCAAATTGCGACCGAGCTATGCCATTGCCTCAGCCAATTTAGGTGAGATCTATATCCGCCTTGGCGCTCAGGCATATGAAGATGCCGCAAAGAACGCTCAACTCAATCAACGTCAATACTCTAATCGCGCTAAAGCACTTTTGGATGTCTTAAAGCCTCCAGCGAAGCGTCCTGTAAATCGCGCCCTCAATCCCGCAATGAATCCATCCTTAAATACAACGGATTCATTACCAAGCAATAACCCATCCACTAACCTTCCAGAAAGTAGATCTAATAATGGCGAAAGTTCTCCTAAAAACTAATAAGGGTGATATCACCCTCTCACTCGATGCAGCTAAGGCACCTAAAAGCGTTGCCAACTTTTTGCAATACGTGAAAAGCGGTCACTACGATGGAACCATCTTTCATCGCGTGATTGATAACTTCATGATTCAGGGTGGCGGCATGTCTGCTGGTATGAAACAGAAGCCAACAGGTGCGGAAATTGAAAACGAAGCCAATAATGGCCTCAAGAATGATCGCTACACCGTAGCAATGGCTCGTACTAGCGAACCGCATTCAGCAACTGCGCAATTCTTCATTAACGTAAATGACAATGACTTCTTAAACCATACTGCTCCTAATGCTCAGGGCTGGGGTTACGCTGTATTTGGCAAAGTCACTGATGGCATGGATGTTGTTGACACTATTCGCAAGGTAAAGACTGGTAGCTCTGGTTTTCATCAGGATGTTCCTGCGGAAGATGTTGTAATTGAGAAAGCCACTGTTCTCGAGGAATGACTCCGCATCACGCGAGCGCACTGCTCATATCAGACCTGCACCTCACGCCGTCAATGCCCTTGACGGCGCAACGCTTTTTTGACTTTTGCGAAAAAGAGGCTCCAAAAGTAGAGGCTGTATTTATTCTGGGCGACTTATTTGAATATTGGGTGGGTGATGACGCTGCGGCGCACTCCCCTTTTCAGCAGGAAGTACAGCGTGCGATCGCTAATCTCTCCACCAAAGTAAAAACGTATTACCTGCACGGTAATCGAGATTTTTTAATTGGTCATAGCTTTATCAAAAAAACTGGCATGACACTCTTGCCAGATCCAACTACTGTTGAGATTGATTCGAAGAAGTGGGTATTGGCACATGGTGATGCTTTATGCACAGCAGATGTTGGTTATCAAATTTTTAGAGGCTGGGTAAGAAAGTCTTGGATACAAAAGATTTTCTTAAGCCTGCCACTCAATTGGCGCAGGGGCATTGCTCAGCACCTTCGCAGCAATAGTCACACCCAATACCAACAGACACAAGCATCAAGCGCGCATCGACTCAAGATGGATGTCACACAACAAGCTTGCGCTGCAGTGCTAAGAGATCACTCAGGGAATTTATTGATTCATGGGCATACCCATATGCCAGCACACCATGAAGAGTCGATGGATGGCCAGCAGTGGCAGCGTTGGGTGCTATCTGATTGGGATCTAGATCACCCAGAGAGCGGTCGCCCGAGAGCGAGCGCCCTACTCATTGATGATGCCGGTACACGCTACATCGATCTGATTAAAAACTAACAGGTCGATTACTTAATTCGATTTCTTAATTAAGAAGCAGAGTATTTAGAAAGTGTTTGCACCATTTGTGCAAAGATGCGCGGATTTGCTGCCATCACTTCACCGCTTTGCAAGAAGCCTTCTTCGCCGCGATAGTTGCCAATCAAACCACCCGCTTCGGTAATCAGCAAAGCGCCTGCAGCCATATCCCAAGGTTTGAGATCGCTCTCAAAGAAACCATCGTAACGGCCAGCTGCTACGTAAGCCAAGTCTAAAGATGCGGCACCCGGACGACGCAGACCCGCACATTGGCGTGACATATCGCCAAAGATTTTTAAATACTTTTCTAAGTCCTGATCTTCACGATAAGGAAAGCCTGTTCCCAATAAAGAATTAGCCAAACGATCTTGTGTGGCAACACGCAAACGCCGACGATCTAAATAGGCGCCGGCTCCACGTGTCGCTGTAAACAACTCATCGCGTGTTGGGTCATACACAACCGCTTGTTGAGTTACGCCATTAACGGCAAGCGCAATCGAAACTGCATACTGAGGAAATCCGTGAATGAAATTCGTAGTGCCATCTAGCGGATCAATGATCCACACATTTTCTGCATCAGCATTACGCTCACCAGTTTCTTCAGCCAAAAATCCATGGGTTGGATAGGCTTCACTGAGCGTTTCAATGATGGCCGCTTCTGCGGCTTTGTCCACCTCGGTTACGAAATCGTTGTGTTGCTTGCGGTCAACCTGCAAGCGCTCCAAATTCAAGGAAGCACGATTAATCACTGTTCCAGCGCGACGGGCGGCCTTCACGGCCACATTTAACATGGGATGCATAGTATTGATGGACAAATTAAATAAGAACAAGCTCCTTGTAATGCCTACAACTAGGGTAAATTGCATGACAATACGAAGCTAACAGATTGATTCTAAACGATTAGCGTTTATTACCCCCTATTAACCAGCCTAAAGCGCCTTGATGAATATCGAAACATCCGCATTACTCCGCTGGGTTTTAGTCGAAACCAGTCACCCAGGAAACGTGGGGTCAGCTGCTCGCGCCCTCAAAACCATGGGTTTTAGCGATCTCAGATTGATTAATCCAAAGATCAAGGGGGTTGCTTCTCATCCCGAGGCCATAGCCCTAGCTAGCGGTGCTGCAGACGTTCTTGAAGGCTCCATAGAGAATGACTCCTTAACCACCTCCGTCGAGGGCTGCTCGCTAGTTTTGGGTCTCACCAGCCGTGACCGAGAGTTTGGTCCCCCCGCTATCGATTGGGAAGCTGCTAAGTCCCTGATTGGGGCTTCAGTCCAGAGCGGTGGACAGGTGGCACTTCTCTTTGGCCCAGAAAGAACGGGGCTAGATAACGAGCATTTGGCTTTATGCACCCACAGAGTCTGGCTGGATGCCAACCCCGATTACCCCTCGCTCAATCTTGCCCAGGCGCTGATGGTCTGCGCCTATACCCTCAGAGAAACACTTACCCAGCATGACGGTAAGCGTAACGCCTTAGCCAATCGCGAAGAAATGGCTGATTTTGCCGATCCTGCAGCAGTTGCCGCCATGCTGGAGCATTGGCGCGAGGGACTTGAGGCCATCGGCTACTTAGATCCCGCAAACCCGAAGAAACTGATGCCACGCATTCAAGCCCTATTTGCCCGAAGTCGTCTGCATAAGGAAGAAATCGATCTGTTGCGAGGGATAGCTAAACAGATGCTCCTGAGAAAATAAGCACATCCCGTTAAAATCTATTTATGTCTAATTCCTTCTTCGACCAAGTCGACTCAATCATTGCCAGAGACCCTGCAGCTCGGAACCGCCTCGAGGTCATTACTTGCTATCAAGGCCTGCATGCAGTTTGGTTGCATCGCGTCTCCCACTTTTTGTGGAATCTTGGCCTGAAATGGATTGCACGCGTACTCTCCATGTTTTCGCGCTTTTTAACTGGTATCGAAATTCATCCGGGTGCCAAGATTGGTCGCAGAGTTTTCTTAGATCACGGCCTAGGCATTGTGATTGGAGAGACAACTGAAATTGGTGATGATTGCACCATTTATCAGGGGGTCACATTAGGTGGCACATCGCTTTATAAAGGCGTGAAACGTCACCCCACTCTGGGCAAAGGCGTCGTTGTGAGTGCTGGTGCAAAAGTTCTCGGTGGATTTACCGTGGGCGATGGTGCACGCGTTGGCTCTAATGCTGTAGTACTCAAAGAAATTCCAGCTGGTGCTACTGCGGTTGGTATTCCTGCGCGCATATTGCATCCAGATTTACCGCAAAGCGCCGATAGCAAAACCAAAGAATACTTCTCCGCTTATGGCATCACACCTAATATTGATGACCCTGTATCCATGGCGCTAAAAGGCTTGATTGATGCAACGATTGAGCAGGAAGCTAAGATTGCAGCGCTAGAAAAGGCCCTTGCCAAACTCAACAACAGCCCAGATAGTGCAGATGCTAGCTCAAGCGACACCAAGCGTGATTTAGACGCCATTAAAGAATGGTTGAAAGAGTAATTCCTTGCTAAGAAAGTTGAAAAGAAAAAAGGGATAGCATGCTATCCCTTTAATTTTGTCTGTAGGCTTTTAAATCAATGCAGTGTGCGTGGCCCTGCATCGTTGCCACCTAATGCACCACCTGGAAACTCTTCATCGTCATCACCATCATCGTCATTAGGCATGCCAAATGAAAAACTCTCTCCGCCTTCAGGATGGCGATTTTCAATCTCATCATCAGTGGCAGCACGTACATCTTCAACCTGCACCCAAAAACGCAAAGCCATGCCGGCCAATGGATGATTTCCATCTAAAACTACTTGGTTGTCAGCAACATCGGTCACGGTATAAATGAGCGGCTCATCATCCGTATCATCTGCAGCTGCATCCTCTTCAGCATCAGGAACGCCCTCAAACTGCATACCCACTTCCAATGGCTCCGGAAAGCGTGTGCGGGGTTCGATCTTCAAAAGCTCCGGATCGTATTCACCAAAAGCCTCGTTAGGCTCCAACTGAATCGTAGCCTCGTAGCCAACATCTTGACCATCGAGCAAAGTTTCAATTTTCGGAAAAGTACCCTCATACCCACCGTGCAGGTATACCATCGGAGAATCTGGCTCTTCGATGACATTATTTTGTGCATCAGTTAGCTTGTAGCGAAGGGATACGATAGTATTTTTTTCAATCTTCATGCGGAATTTGTCGAACATTCGGTATTAATCAGTTTCTAAAAGCATCTATATCTTTATGACCTCATTTTACTTGAGCAAACCCTATCAACCACCCCAAGCCCCAGTAAAGCTCCCTCTAGGTAAGCCCTGGGCCCTATTTGGGGGGATTAGCCCAGATCAATTCATGACGCAGTATTGGCATAAAAAGCCCCTGCTGATTCGTGGGGCGATTCCTGCATTTGGCCTATCCGCCCATCAGGGCGAGCCTCTAGATAGCCCCATTCCGTCAAAACAATTGCTGCAATTTGCATTAAATGAAGACGTCGAGTCACGCTTAGTGAAGGCTAAGCCTTGGACTTTTGATCATGGGCCATTTTCCAAGCAAGCAATACCCTCTATAGGTAAGCCTAACTGGACTTTGTTGTTTCAGGGCATGGAGGCACATCATCCTGCTGCCGCAAAAATACTATCTTGGTTTCGCTTCATTCCAGATGCTCGTCTTGATGATTTGATGATTAGCATTGCTGGTGTTGGGGGTGGCGTTGGCCCACACTTTGATTCTTATGACGTCTTTCTTATTCAAATGTCCGGCAGAAGGCAGTGGCGCATTTCAGAACAGAAAGACCTCAGCCTCAATCCCAAGTTACCACTGAAGATCTTGCAGCACTTTAAGCCCGAGCAAGATTGGATACTAGAACCTGGTGACATGCTATATCTGCCGCCACACATTGCGCATGATGGTATCGCTTTAGATCCAGGCTGCCAGACTTGGTCAGTTGGATTCCGTTCACCTAGTTTTAAAGAATTATTGCAAGAAGGATTATGGCGCCTAGCTGAATCTCTCGAGGATATTCCAGACCTGGAGAGGAAATTTGCAGATCCAAAACAAAAGGCAACTCACAGCGCCGAACAATTACCCGAGGAGTTGATTCAACAGCTGCGCTCTAAACTCAAAGAATTAAAACTCGATCAAATTAATGGTTTCTTGCCTGGCATTACTAGCTACTTGTCAGAACCCAAGCAACAAGCAATCTTTGAGTCTCCAAATAGGCCTCTAAACCCACAGCAATTTCAGAAGGCGCTTGAATCCAGCAGGCTCATCCCCCATCCGCAAACCCGTATTTTGACCCTCAATAAGCAGGTTTATTGCAACGGGGAAGAAATGACAAAAGCACAGAGTCCAGCGATTATCCGCGCTTGGCAGACCCTATCGGCATCAAAATTACTTGCCAAGGCCAAAATCCAAAGTCTTGATAAATCAAGCCTTTATGAGGCTTATTTGGCTGGCTGGCTTACTTTTGAGAGCTGATTTCAGAGATGGATATAATAAATACTGGAAACTACCTAGGGACTATCCCTTGGTTTATCCAGAGAACAATTACCGGTAATTGTTGTTAATTTTTTAAAGGAATTTACAAATGAAGAAGTCACTCGTATTCGCTGCTATGTTAGCAATCGCCTTGGCCGCTTGCGGTAAAAAAGAAGAAGCAAAGCCTGTTGAAGCTGCTCCTGCTGCTGCTCCAGCTGCTCCAGCTGCTGAAGCTCCTGCTGCTGCTCCAGCTCCAGCTGCTCCTGCTGCTGACGCTAAGAAGTAATCTTCTTCATGAAGAAAAAAAGCCGCTGAAAAGCGGCTTTTTTATTTGCTGTAAAAAAAAACGAATTACCTTGTGAGTTGCTCTGTTAACAAGGTTAATAACTGGAATCCAGCAGGCGTATTTTCAGGCTTACCTTCGGCGTTTTGCACATAAACATTCGCAGAATTCTCACCAGTACTCTTTACAACAACCTGATATTTTTTTGCCTTCAAGCTTGAATCATCTTTGCTGCTGAATAAGTTTGAGAAGAAGCCTTTGGTATCACCCAATTCTTTAGGATTGACGTAGCGTACATAGTAAACACCGGCAGTACGATTACGATCTTCCACGGTAAAGTTTGATCGATCAAGAGCCAATCCAACATCCCGCCAAGAGCGATCAAAGCTTACGCCGAGCTCAATATGAGCCTGATTAGCGCCATCTTGTACAAACTTCGCTTTTGGAGTTTTAGGACCTAGAGGTGTTGCTACCATTGCTTTTGCTTGCTCTTGAGTCATGCCCAGGCGCTCCATCAAGCGCGCCAAAAAAGCAGCCTCTAACTCAGGGTCATTAGGGCGAGGAGTCCAAATTGTGGATAAACAAGCGCCCGTTGTATCGGTAGTACATTTTTCGATTGCGCCGCGCTGAGTAATGTAAATCTCTGTTTCACCAGGCTTTGTAACTTCAAGACGAGTTTTGTACTTATCGCGTTCGCCAGTATCGTAAACAGAATCCAAGGCGCCGCCAATAGTTGAACGAATCCAATCTTGCGCAATTTTTGCGCGATTCTCGGCCCAGTCAGTTTCCATAATGCCAGTTGATGGTGAGTCAACGACTAGCAAGAAACCATTCTCTTGCCAAAAATCTTTTACCTGTGGGTAAAGCTCAGGCGCTGGCTTTTCTACAACCAACCAACGACGCTCACCATCACGCGCAATCCGCATACCAGGGATACCAGTCATGACGTTGCTACGCAGCTGTGCTGATTTCTTAACCGCGGCATTATATTCAGACATGGTGGCTGTGCCATCTTGAACAATGTAACGACGATCTGCTTGCGCAGTAATTAAATCAGGGGGGTATGACAGATTAGGGCCACGAACGGCGCCAGCACTCTTATAGTCAACTGTATCGCTGCTGGTCACTGACTTGCATGAACTTAATAGTGCAATGCTACAAGTGACTAAAGCAATAATCGATAGATATCGACGGATGGATTGAAGCAAATTCATCATAATAAGTTGGCCTGTTTTAAAGCTGCCTTTAATGGCTCACGAAGGGAATTGCTCAAAGGCGTTAATGGCAAACGAATGCCAGAGGTAATCTTACCCATCTCATGCAGAGCCCACTTCACTGGGATTGGGTTTGCTTCTGTAAACATCGCCTTGTGAACTGCAATCAATTGATATTGAATTTCACGTGTTCGCTTTACATCATCAGACATAGCAGCAACGCACAGCTCATGCATTAAGCGTGGTGCAATATTGGCTGTAACAGAAATATTGCCCTTGCCACCCATCAACATCAACATAGCGGCTGTTAAATCATCTCCAGAGAAGACTGAAAAATCTTGATGCCCAGCGCGCTTAAGATCATTGATCAATAAAGTTCCGCGCTCCAAGCTGCCTGTAGCCTCTTTAATGCCAATAATGCCTGGCACACCAGCTAAACGCACTACGGTATCGCCAACCAAATCAGCAACTGTTCTTCCGGGAACGTTATACAAAATTACCGGCAAATCTACTGACTCAGCAATCTTTTTAAAGTGGGCATACATACCCTCTTGTGTAGGCTTGTTGTAATACGGCACTACTTGCAAGCTGGCATCAGCGCCGACTTGCTTCGCGTACTTAGTTAGCTCAATCGCTTCAATAGTGGAATTACCACCAGTACCTGCGATCACAGGAATACGTCCTGCAATCTGCTCTACCGTTACACGAATGAGTTCGCAATGCTCTTCAACAGAAACCGTAGGTGATTCGCCGCTAGTTCCAACAATCACAATTCCGTCAGTACCTTCTGCCACATGCCAATCCAATAAAGAACGCAAGCTGGCGTAATCCAGACTGCCGTCTTCAAACATCGGAGTAACGATAGCTGGCATGCTGCCAGCAATAGGCTTTTTAATACCTTTGGAATGAGCTGTATTTGTCACCGAATATGCACCGATTTTTAGCTGTCTTAACCCTGAAATTGTAACGGAATGCGCTGTTTTAGCTCACCTTTTACGGCGCATAGGCGCTGAACCATAGCTGGTTTGGGCTGGTCCACATAAATGTCCTCATAAGCCACCACTTTAAGCCCATAGGAAGCGGCAAATGCCAGCAATTCCCCTGGATTTAGCAGGAAATTCGGGTTCGATGGCTTACCAAATTCCCCATTCCCTAGGGCGAAGGTTTCGTAGATTAAGACGCCCCCTTCTTGTAGCATTTTGGGCAGCTGGTCTAAATGTGGGCGATAGAGGTAATTGGTCACCACAATGGCGCTGAAGGCAAAGTTATCGAGGGGCCATGCTGCCTGCTCAAGATCACAACACTTTGGGGTAATGAGGGGATTATTCAAAGCTTGAACAGTTGAAATATCTTGGTCCACGGCTAACACCTGATGACCAGCATTTGCCAACCACTCAGAGTGACGCCCGGATCCACACGCTAAATCCAAAACAACCCCACCCTTTGGAATAAGCGGAGAAAACCGCTTCACCCAGGGGGAAGCGTTGGAAATCACATCATGCGCATTAGGCAACATGAATTCTCAATCGTAAGCCAGGCCCATTGCTTCACGAACCTCGCGCATAGTTTCTTGCGCAACCTTACGCGCCTTATCGCAACCATCAGCAATGATGGAACGCAGCAAGCTAGGGTCATCCAAGTACTTCTGAGCACGCTCAAACATAGGCTGTTGCTCCGCCAAAATAGAATCAATTACGGGCTGCTTGCATTCAAGACATCCAATACCTGCTGACTTGCAACCCTTATCCACCCATTGCTTTGTCTCTTCATTGGAGTAAACGGTGTGAAGCTGCCAAACTGGGCAACGTGCTGGATCACCCACATCAGTTCTTCGTACACGTGCAGGATCTGTAGGCATCGTACGAATCTTCTTAATCACATCCTCTGGATTTTCACGAATACTAATAGTGTTGCCGTATGACTTGGACATTTTTTGTCCATCGATACCAGGCATGCGTGATGCTGTTGTTAGTAACGCTTGAGGTTCAGGCAGAATGATTTTGCGAGCACCTTCCAAGAAACCAAAGAGTCTCTCGCGGTCGGCCATGGATAGACTTTGCGCTTCTTGCAACAATGCTTTTGCTTGTTCTAAAGCTTCATCATCTCCACGCTCCTGAAAAGCAACTCGCAATTCAGCGTACATCTTGGCGCGCTTGCTACCTAATTTTTTAACAGCTTCTAATGCTTTTTCTTCAAAGCCAGGCTCACGTCCATACAAGTAATTAAAGCGACGAGCTACTTCACGAGTCATCTCTACGTGAGGCACCTGATCTTCACCTACAGGCACAAACTGGGCGCGATAAATCAAAATATCAGCGGCCTGTAATAGCGGATAACCTAGGAAGCCATAGGTTTGGAGATCCTTTTCCTTTAGCTTCTCAATCTGATCCTTATAGGTAGGCACCCGCTCCAGCCAACCCAATGGCGTTCCCATAGAAAGTAATAAGAAAAGTTCAGCATGCTCAGGCACTTTGCTTTGGATAAACAAAGTGGCTTGATTAGGATCTACACCTGTTGCCAACCAATCAATCACCATGTCCCATACAGATTGCTCAATCACATCCGGGGTTTCATAGTGGGTAGTTAATGCATGCCAATCCGCTACGAAAAAGAAACAAGGGTATTCGGACTGCAAGTGCACCCAGTTCTTTAAAACACCATGGTAGTGACCTAAGTGCAAATTACCGGTTGGGCGCATGCCAGAGAGAACGCGTTCTGCAAACATCTGTTTTCTTTTTCTAAGTGATTAGGGAATAATGAATTAAGGAATTAAGTGGTCGGCGATTAATGAAAGGCAGACCATACTGGAGTGAGATGGTCCGGCAAATGCGGCAAATTACCCAAGTCAATGTGACTTTCATTCGGATCATGAAAATCTGATCCACGGGAAGCTAAGAAGCCGTATTGCTGTGCAATCTTTGCGAAGGTTTTATATTGATCTGGACTATGACTGCCAGTAATAACCTCAATTGCCAAGCCGCCTAGGTCCTTAAAGTGTTTGTAGAGTTCGTCCATTTGCATGGCGTTTAACCTGCTGTAACGACCTGGATGAGCAATCACTGCTACACCCCCTGCGGACTTAATCCAGTGAACAGCATTGTCTAGACTGGCCCACTGATGAGGAACGTATCCCGGCTTACCTTCTATCAAGTAATTTTTAAATACATGCTCTGTATTGCGACACACGCCCTGCTCCACCAAAAAACGTGCGAAGTGAGTTCTGGAGATCAACTCATGATTGCCGGCAAAATGAAGCGCACCTTCATAGGCACCAGGAATGCCTACCTTGAGCAATTGTTCAGCCATCAGCTGCGCACGATTCGCGCGACCATCACGCGTTTGACGCAAGCCCTCAATAATTCCAATATGCTCCGCATCGATACCAAGTCCAACAATATGAATAGTCTCACCCATCCAAGTCACGGATATTTCAACACCACCGAGATAATCAATATTGAGAGCGCTGGCTGCTTCTCTAGCGCGCTTCTGTCCGCCGAGTTCATCATGATCAGTTAGCGCCCACAAATGCACACCATTCGCTTTGGCGCGTTCCGCCAATTCTTCAGGCGTCAAAGTGCCATCAGAAATCACTGAATGGCAATGCAAGTCGGCATTAAGGGGTGAAAAGCTGCTCATGACCCTATTTTAGGTCAAGCTGGTATCAATTACCCGGCGCGGTGCATCCAGGTAGTCACGAGACTGCATCTCGATCAAACGGGACACGGTTCTGGAGAATTCAGCAGTAATTTGACCCTCTGTATACAAATCCGGGGCTGGAACCTCTGCTGAGATGATTAGCTTGATCTTGTGGTCGTACAGGACGTCAATTAACCAAATAAAGCGCCGGGCCTCGTTTGTCATTCTTGGGGGCATATAGGGCACCCCAGACAAAATTACCGTATGAAACTGGTTAGCAATCTCCAGGTAGTCGTTTTGCGAACGAGGACCGCAACATAGGGTTTTGAAATCAAACCAAACTACGCCATCAGCCATATGCAAAGGGCGTAATTCACGGGACTCAATATTCAAAATAGGATTGCGCTTCTCTTTTTGATTACCAATCAGCGTTTGGAACATTTGACCTAGGGTCGCTTGTGTTTCAGCATTAACGGGAGTCAGGTAAGCCTCAACTTGGGCCATCTGTACCCGACGGTAATCATTGCCCGCATCAACGTTTAATACATCTAATTTTTCTTCGAGCAGCTTAATGGCGGGAAGCAATCGATCACGATGCAAACCATTTGGATAAAGCTGGTCAGGACGATAGTTAGAGGTCATCACAAACTGTACGCGGTCTGCAAAAAGAGCATCTAGTAACCGATACAAAATCATTGCATCGGCAATGTCATTGATATGAAACTCATCAAAACAAATCAAGCGATAACGATTAGAAATACGCTTTGCTAGCTCGTCTAAGGGATCGGATAAGCCTGATAACTCATGGAGTTCGCGATGCACTTCACGCATGAACTCATGAAAGTGAATACGGATCTTTTTTTCTAAGGGGGATGCTGCATAAAAGCAGTCCATCAAGAAAGATTTGCCGCGACCTACTCCACCCCATAGATAAAGACCACGAGGGAGGTTTGGCTTAAAAATCTTTTTCTTCAGTTTATTGCTGCGGATTTCCTTATAGGCAATCCATTCGTCTTCGCATTTTTGCAAACGCTCAACAGCACGAAGCTGCGCGGGATCACTTTGATACCCGCGCGCTTTTAACTCTTGTTGGTAAAACTCAATGGTTTTCAATTACATATTTAATGCACGTGAGTCTGTCGCTAACGCTGCTTCGCGCATCACTTCAGACAAACTTGGATGTGCATGACAGATACGAGCAATATCTTCTGCTGCTGCTTTGAATTCCATAGCTACCGCTGCTTCAGCAATGAGGTCGGAAGCATTGGCACCAATGATATGAACGCCAAGAATCTCATCGGTCTTAGCATCAGCTAATACTTTGATGAAACCATCAGCGCGACCCATGCCTAACGCACGGCCGTTAGCAGCAAATGGGAACTGACCTGCTTTATAAGCAACACCAGCTTCTTTGAGTGCCTGTTCTGTTTTACCAACCCATGCAATCTCAGGATCAGTGTAGATAACCCAAGGAATGCAGTTGTAATCGATATGTGGTTTTTGACCAGCAATCACTTCAGCAACCAAGACACCTTCGTCTTCTGCTTTATGTGCCAACATTGGTCCACGCACTACGTCACCAACAGCGTAAACGCCAGGCGCTGCAGTTGCGCAAGTATGGTCATCAATAGGAATGAAGCCACGCTCATCGACTTTAAGACCAATCTTATCTAAACCTAATTTATCGGTGTTTGGTACGCGACCAACAGAAACAATTAAGCGATCACATTCCAACTTTGCGGCTTTACCAGCGCTGTCAGTGTAATTAACTACTACGCCCTTCTTGTCAGCTTTCACATCACCAATTTTTACGCCAGTGTTAATGCTCAAACCTTGCTTAGCAAACAACTTTTGCGCTTCTTTTGCAATGCCAGCATCGCAAGCAGCCAAGAATGAAGGCATAGCTTCGAGCACAGTCACTTCAGCGCCAAGACGACGCCATACAGAACCTAACTCCAAGCCAATGACGCCTGCACCGATAACGCCCAATTTCTTAGGGGCAGAATCAAACTTCAAAGCACCTTCGTTATCGCAAATCAACACGTTGTCTACTGTGATGCCTGGAAGATGACGCGCTTTAGAACCAGTTGCAATGATTACATTCTTTGCAGTAACAGTTTCTTTGTCTTTGCCATCAATTTTGATTTGATAGCCATCAGCACCCTTACCTTCAAATGAAGCATGGCCTTTTAACAAAGTGATTTTGTTCTTGCGGAATAAGTACTGAATGCCACCAGTCATTTTCGTAACGATGTCATCCTTACGGGCAATCATCTTCTTGGAGTCGATGCTAACTGCACCCACTTTAATTCCGTGATCAGCAGCATGATGATTGATCTTCTCGAACTCCTCTGAAGAAGCCAACAAGGCCTTAGAAGGAATACAACCGACGTTCAAGCATGTACCACCTAAACGTGGCTCACCCTTAGGATCATCATAAGAATTAGATTCGGCACAGGCAACTTTGAAACCGAGTTGCGCTGCACGAATTGCGGCGATATAGCCACCAGGGCCACCACCAATTACTACTACGTCAAAAGCTTGGCTCATGATCTTCCCTTCTTACAAATCAAGGAGAAGACGTGAAGGATCTTCCAACGCATCCTTCATGGCAACCAAACCAAGCACAGCCTCACGGCCGTCAATGATGCGGTGATCGTATGACAAAGCAAGGTAGTTAATTGGGCGAACAACTACTTGACCATTTTCAACAACGGCACGGTCTTTAGTAGCGTGAATGCCCAAAATAGCGGACTGTGGCGGGTTGATGATCGGAGTAGAAAGCATGGAGCCAAATACGCCACCGTTAGAGATGGAGAATGTGCCGCCAGTCAACTCTTCAATAGACAACTTACCTTCACGAGCTTTAGTGCCGAACTCAGCAATCTTCTTCTCAATGTCAGCCAAATTCATTTGGTCTACGTCACGCAGAATTGGAACCACCAAGCCACGCGGTGAGCTCACAGCGATACCGATATCAAAGTAACCGTGGTAAACAATGTCATTACCGTCAACTGAAGCATTCAAGAGCGGGAATTTCTTCAAAGCGTGTGTTGCAGCCTTAACGAAGAAAGACATGAAACCTAACTTCACGCCATGAGTCTTCTCAAACTGGTCTTTATATTTATTGCGTAAAGCAATCACTGGACCCATGTTGACCTCATTGAATGTAGTCAAGATGGCGTTGTTTGCTTGAGACTCGAGCAAACGCTCAGCAATACGAGCACGCAAGCGGCTCATTGGAACGCGCTCTTCTGGACGATCGCCAGTTGGAATTGGCGCGCTTGGCAATGCAGCAGACTTAGCACCACCTGCAGAAGCATTTAATGCATCACCTTTAGTGATACGACCATCACGACCAGATCCAGCAACTTGCCCAGCATCGACACCCTTCTCCGCAAGAATTTTTGCAGCTGAAGGAGCTGCGGCTGCGCCAGCTTTAGCAGCAGGAGCTGCAGCTTTAGCAGGCGCTGGAGCTGCAGCAGGAGCAGCAGCTGGTGCAGGTGCGGCAGCAGCAGGAGCTGCGGCTGCAACAGCAGTGCTATCAATCTTCGCAATCAACTGCTCGGCAACAACAGTACCGCCGTCAGCAACAACGATTTCTGTCAAAACACCAGCAGATGGAGCTGGAACTTCGAGAACCACTTTATCTGTTTCGATTTCGATCAAGATCTCGTCTTGACCAACAGCGTCGCCAACCTTCTTTTTCCATTGCAACAAAGTTGCTTCAGCAACTGACTCGGAGAGTTGTGGAACTTTAACTTCGAAAATAGCCATGATTAATCCTGTTTATATATGTGTATGTTGAGTTATGAAGACGATTATTTCGTGATCACGTAACCTTTGAGTTTGGCAAATGCTGCATTCAGCAAAGACTTCTGCTGTTCTTGGTGGAGATGGGCATAACCACAAGCTGGTGATGCTGATGCAGGACGGCCTGCATAGCCCAACTTCATGCCATCAGACATGTTTTCCAAGATATTGTGTTGCACGAAGAACCAAGCACCTTGGTTTTGTGGCTCATCTTGACACCAAACCACGTCTTCCAACTTGGGATATTTCTTCATTTCAGCAGTCACTGCTTTGTGCGGGAATGGATACAACTGCTCCAAGCGAATAATGGCAACATCGCCAATCTTCTTCTCGGCACGCTGCTTAACCAAGTCGTAATAGACTTTGCCAGAGCACATTACCAAACGGGTGACTTGTTTTGCGTCGATAGACTCATCACGCTCACCAATAACAGTCTGGAAACCACCTTTTGTAAATTCAGATAAAGGTGATGCAGCTTCTTTATTACGCAGCAATGATTTTGGTGTCATCAAGATCAGCGGCTTGCGGAACTGACGAATCATCTGACGACGCAATACGTGGAAGATTTGCGCTGCAGTAGTCGGCTGAATAACCTGCATATTGGTATCAGCGCATAACTGCATAAAGCGCTCAAGACGTGCAGAGGAATGCTCTGGGCCTTGACCTTCATAACCGTGCGGCAACATCATCACTAAACCATTGGCACGACCCCACTTCACTTCTCCAGAAGCGATGAACTGGTCAATAACAACCTGTGCGCCGTTAGCAAAGTCACCGAATTGAGCTTCCCAGATAGTGAGAGTATTTGGTTCAGCTGCAGCGTAACCGTACTCGAATCCAAGAACTGCTTCTTCAGAAAGAATGGAGTCAATCACCACAAACGGTGCTTGATCCTTAGTGACATGCTGAAGCGCAATGTAAGTACCGGTATCCCACTTCTCGCGGTTTTGCTCATGCAATACCGCGTGACGATGAGTAAAGGTACCGCGTCCACTATCTTCACCAGACAAGCGAACTGGGTAGCCGCTTGCAACCAGGGATGCGAAAGCCATGTGCTCACCCATACCCCAGTCGATATTTGTCTCACCACGCCCCATTGCTGCACGGTCGTTATAAACCTTAGCAACCAATGGATGCGCCTTGAAACCTTCTGGAATAGTAGAAATCTTCTCAGCCAAGCGCTTCCACTCAGTCAACGGAATTGCTGTATCAGCTTCATCAGTCCACTTCTTATTTAAGAATGGAGACCAATCCACAGCAAACTTACCTTTGAAGTTGCTCAACACTGGATCAGATGTCTGCTTACCTTCATCCATTGCAGCGCGATACTCTTTAACCATCAGGTCACCAGTACCGGCCGGCAATACGCCTTGAGTTTCTAACTTGTCGGCGTATAGCTTACGTGTGCCAGGGTGTGCAGCAATGATCTTGTACATCAATGGCTGGGTCATTGCAGGCGTATCTTGTTCGTTGTGACCAAGCTTACGGAAACAGATAATGTCAATCGCCACGTCTTTATGGAACTTCATGCGGAACTCAACAGCCAACTTGGTTGCCAAGACTACCGCCTCAGGATCATCACCGTTCACGTGCAATACAGGCGCATCAACAACCTTCATGATGTCGGTACAGTACAAGCTAGAACGCAAGTCACGTGGATCAGAAGTTGTGAAACCGATTTGGTTGTTAATCACAATGTGCACTGTGCCGCCGGTTGAGTAACCACGAACCTCAGACATCGCCAATGTTTCTTGCATCACACCCTGACCTGCAATCGCAGCATCACCGTGAACCAAGATTGGCATAACTTGATCACCCAACATATCACCGCGACGCTCCATACGAGCACGTGCAGATCCTTCAACCACTGGGTTAACGATCTCCAAATGGGATGGGTTAAATGCTAATGACAAGTGAACCGGACCGCCAGGAGTAGAAATATCGCTTGAGAAGCCTTGGTGGTACTTCACGTCACCCGCAGGCAATGTTTCAGGGCCTTTGTGCTCAAACTCAGCAAACAGGTCTTTAGGCATTTTGCCCAAGGTGTTTACCAATACGTTGAGACGACCACGGTGGGCCATACCAATAACAATCTCTTGAACGCCTCTATTACCTGCATCACGAATCAACTCGTCCATACAAGCGATAAAGCTCTCGCCACCCTCTAAGGAGAAGCGCTTTTGACCAACATACTTAGCCTGGAGGTAACGCTCTAGACCTTCAGCAGCCGTAACGCGATCCAAAATTTGACGCTTCTCTTCCACATTAAATTGTGGAGTTGAGCGAATGGACTCCAACTTCTCTTGCCACCACTTCTTAATCTTTTGATCGGCAATGAACATGAACTCGACACCAATCGTGCCGCAATATGTTTCGCGCAAAGCTTGGAGCAAGTCGCGCAAAGACATTTCGTTCTTACCGAAGAATGTATTACTTGTATTGAAGACGATATCCATATCGCCATCAGTAAAGCCATAGAAAGCGGGATCTAACTCAGGAATGTCCTGGCGCTCTGTCCGCTTTAATGGATCTAAGTTTGCCCAGCGATTGCCGACGTTACGATACGCGGCAATTAACTGCTGAACAGCAACGCGTTTGCGGCCCATCTCTGAGTCAGCCGAATCAGAAATCGTTCTGATAGGACCTTGCTTAGCGCGCTCAGCAAATGAAGCAACAATCGGTCCGTGTGCAATGTCAGTTCGAGATGAACCATCAACTGCTGGAACCTGTTTCACGTTATCGAAATAATCTCGCCAATGATCAGCTACGGAAGCTGGATCGTGCAAGTAGGATTCGTAGAGTTCCTCTACGTAGGGGGCGTTTCCGCCGAAGAGATATGAATTATCTCTTTGATCCTGCATCATGATGCTCACCTTTCATCGGGTTTCCCGATTAAAAACTGTGGTTAAAACCATCCGCTCTACGGCTATACCGCTTCACGAATTGATCTGTGCAAATACTGGTACTACGACAGTAATTTAACACGAATGACCATTGATACATAAAGGGCTTTCCCTGATTTAAGGGGTTTTGGGGGTATCTCCCTATTTAGAGCAATTAATAAGAACTTTCCTACCCCTCTTTAAAGGATTGCCGACAGATTCAAATGATTTTGATTTTTATTCTCTAAATCTTCAAACAATTAAATGAAATTAAGGGAAATATGAAATCAATTACCCCAGAAACGGAATATCTCAGCACCCGCCAAAGCGCCAAGGTTTTACAAGTTTCCTTGGGAACCGTTCAGAAAATGGTGGAATTGGGTGAATTAATTGCCTGGAAGACTCGGGGAGGACATCGCAGGATATTAGCCAGCTCACTGGAGCAGCAGTTGCAACGCAGAAAAAGAGCAATGCGTCAAAAGACAACCCAAAACTGCGTTGCTATGGGGATATTTAGAAGATCTGAAAATGGGCAAGAATTAATAGAGGCCATCGCCGATTGGCAGCTTAAAGTAGATATGGAGATGGCGGTTGATAGTCTGGAGGGTCTCATGAAAGCCGTATCCATAGCTCCCGATTTGATCTTTTTGGATGCTCTTATTCCACCAGTAGAGCAAGTCCATTTGATACATTATTTGAGTAAAAACAAGGACACACAGCGTATACCTATTCTAGTTGATGAAGGTTTTATTAAGTTACATCCTGGCGTAGTCACTCTTGTGGATGAGAATTCAGGCGGCAAACCCCCATTAAGCGAAAGCATCAAAAAAGAGCTCGAAAATGGCCTTATTGACCTTAATCCGCTCATTATTGGCTATCCAGCCACCAATCCAGAAGCAGAGGGAAGCTGGGCCCACGGAAGCAGGCATGAATTATTAGAACCCCTATTTGTCGAAGCCCTTGCTAGGAAGTGTGCCTAGCATTTAGCTAGATGGGGACGCCGATCCAAACAAAAAGGCCGCATTTTGCGGCCTTTTGTATTAAATCCCAAATAAAACAAGGATTTAGATTAAATAACTACTGCGATCTCTACCCTCTATCCACTTAGGCGCTTTGCCGCGACCAGTCCAAGTTTCACCTGTAGAAGGATTACGGTATTTAGGGGCAACCTTGCCGCCAGCACTCTTAACGCCAGCTTTACGACTAAATAAGTCAGTAGCCGTTAGGTTGTATTGCTCAATAATTAACTTTGCCTTGGCGATACCATCTGCCTTTTCTAGGGCAATTGCTTCTTTAATCTGTTTATCCAACTGCTCGCGTTGGGCTAAAAGCTCTTTATAAGAAGGCATATTGTTTTCACTCTCCGAATAATAAGTTGTTATATACGATACATATAAACCGTATTAGAGAGTGATTATATATAAATTAAATTGCCTGACAATATATATTATTTAGATTATTAACCTACATTTATTAGTGCTATATCAATTAAATTAAATAAAAGACATAATCTTTATAAATACTATGCTTAATTAAGGTGCACTCGATTTTCTGAGCATAAAGGTTCCACTGGATTTAGCGGTTATCTCCCCTGCCTCATTCAAAACAATCGCCTCACAATAGTTAATGGTTTTTCCCGGCTTCAAAATGGTGCCTTCAACGGCGATTTTGCCCACGCTAGGCCGTAAAAAGCTTACGGTCATATCAATCGTCATTGCACCAAGAGGAACGTCGGTAGTGCTTCTAGCTGCTGCTCCCATCGCAAAATCGAGCAAGGTCATAATGACCCCGCCGTGGGCTATGCCAAAACTATTTTCATATTCAGGCCTAATCTCCAGGCTGATCCGAGACTTGCCATCTTTTGCATATTCAGGAACTACGCCTAAGTGTGCCAAAAAAGGAATCTTGAGACCAAAATACTCTGTGGTTTTATCAGTGCTTGTCATGGAATGAATTTAGAAAGTATGGGATGAAATTGAATGGTCGGGGCGAGAGGATTTGAACCTCCGACCACATGCACCCCATGCATGTACGCTACCAGGCTGCGCTACGCCCCGACGAAAGACAAAATTGTATCAGTAACTATTTAGAGAGAATCTGCAGAACTGCTTGCAATTCTTCGCGCAGACGAAGGTCACCGCGAGCTTCTTCTAGGCGATTGCGTGCACCGCTAATCGTAAAGCCCTCTTCATAGAGAAGTGAGCGGATTTTTCTAATTAGAACAACTTCGTGATGTTGATAGTAGCGACGGTTACCACGTCGTTTTTGTGGGCTTAACTGAGAAAACTCTTGCTCCCAGTAACGCAGGACATGCGAACGAACACCGCACAGATCAGCTACTTCACCAATGGTGAAATAGCGTTTGGCAGGTATTGGGGGAAGTTGAGAGCTCAGCAGTACTGAGCCAGCATCAAACTCGGTTTTCTCGAGCATGTGACTCCACTACATCTTTAAGCTTTTGACTGGCGTGAAAAGTTACTACACGTCTAGCAGCAATCGGAATCATTTGACCTGTCTTTGGATTTCGGCCAGGACGAGCCGATTTATTACGCAGCTGAAAGTTACCAAAACCGGAGATCTTTACTTCTACGCCCGTCTCAAGTGATTGGCCAATGCGATCAAAGAAAGCGTCAATCATATCTTTCGCTTCACGCTTGTTCAATCCAACCTGATCAAAGAGGGCCTCTGAAAGCTCATTCTTAGTAACGGTATCGTTAGAAATCAATTCGGTCATTGCTAGTCTCTTTGGTAACTAATTATTTGATTTATATCTAATATTAAACCTAGCGCAAACGGGCTGCGCACTTTTTCTCAACGGCAGCCAATAAAGCAGCCATTACTGCATCAATTTGGGGATCTTGCAATGTTTCATTAGGGTTTAACAGGGTGACACGGAAAGCCAAACTCTTTTCATCATCCGCCATGCTGGTCGAGCCCGCCTTTGGCTTGAACTCATCAAAGAGCTCAATATTACGGACAAAATTCTGTTTACTTGCAGCCATAACATCTAGCAAAGATTGCGCAGAAACACTTTGTTTTACCACCAATGCCAAATCTCGTTGCACCGCAGGAAATTTACTTAACTCTTCGGGCACAGGTAAACCGAGTTCACGAATAGGCTCTAAATCTAATTCAAACAATACTGGTGCTTGGGGAAGTTCATAAGCTTGCTGTAAGCCTGGGTGTAATTCACCAATCCAACCAATGGCAACATTGTTTTTGCCAACCTTCAAGATCGCCTGAGCTGAACGACCAGGATGGAGTGCTGGATGTTGTGCAGCCTCTGTGACGAAATGTAGCGGATCTAAAACGCGCTCAAGATCACCTTTGACATCAAAGAAATCTACTGCACGCGTTGCATTGGCCCACTGCTCTGGCACAAAGGATCCATAAGCGAGACCGCCGATTTTTTGCGGCTGATGAAAGCCTGCTACTTTGCCGGCTTCTTCTTGCACATTAGGGTCACGCTTAAATACGCGGCCAGTCTCAAACAAACGTACACGACCTGCTCCGCGGTTTAAATTAGCTTTAAGGTTAGCTAGTAAACCACCCCAAAGATTGCTACGCATCACGCCATATTGATTAGCGATTGGATTGAGCACCTTAATGAGATCTTGCTCTTGAGCACCCGCTAAACGCTGCTCACTTTCAAGGTCCGTGAAACCAAAGTTCACCGCCTCTTGGTAGCCTTGCAAAGCTAAACGCTGGCGCAGTAAATGAACACCACGCTTTGCTTCCGCTTTAGCGCTCATCTTCAATGAAGCAACCGGTGGTTGATCGGGAATATTTTCGAAGCCATACATGCGTGCGACTTCTTCAATTAAATCTTCTTCGATTTCGATATCAAAACGGTAGCTTGGAGGTGTAACAACAAAAGCATCACCCTCTTGCTTGAATTCAAAACCGAGACGCTTAAATACATCAGCCACTACTTCACTTGTTAGAGGAATGCCGATGACTTTTTCAGCTCTAGCCAAACGCATTTTGACCGGCTTACGCTCTGGAACATTGAGAACTTGATCATCCACTGGGCCTGCTTGACCACCGCAAACCTCAATGATTAAAGCGCTGAGATATTCCAGGCAATTAACTGTATTTTGTGGATCTACGCCGCGTTCGAAACGGTGAGCCGCATCAGTACTGAAGTTAAAACGTCTAGCACGACCCTGAATAGCTGAAGGCAGCCAATAAGCTGCTTCAACATAGATATTCTTAGTGTCATCTGTTACTGCGCAGTGATTACCGCCCATGATGCCTGCAAGTGCTACTGGACCATTCTGATCAGCAACAACGCCTGCTTCTTGCATCTTGCCTGCAGAGTCCGGACCTTGCAAAGTCACTGTTTGACCGTTGAGAAGCTCCAGTGTTTCACCTGCTATTGCCCAGCGAACATTGATATCGCCATTCAATTTATCGATATCAAATACGTGAGTAGGTTGCCCCATTTCTAACATGACATAGTTAGAAAGATCCACCAATACCGAAATACTTCTTTGACCTGCGCGCGTTAAACGCTGCACGATCCATTCAGGTGTTTTAGCTTGCGGATTCACACCACGAATTACTCGACCAGCAAAACGTCCGCAAAGTTCTTTGCTCTCAACTGTGACTTTGCGCTTATCTTCGATTGTTACTGCAGGCGGCGTCCATTTTGGCGCACAGAGTGCAGCACCAGTGATCGCTGAGACTTCTCTTGCCATACCCATTAATGAGAGGCAATCAGCTTTATTTGGAGTTAACTTAATAACAAAGATTTGATCATCGAGATTGAGGTATTCACGAATATCTTTTCCGACTGGCGCATCTTCAGGCAACTCTAAGATGCCTTCGTGATCATCGCCCAACCCGAGTTCGCGACCAGAACACAACATGCCTTGGCTTTCTACGCCACGTAGTTTGCCGACTTTAATCAGGAAAGGCTTACCACCCGCTTCTGCCGGAGGCAATTCAGCGCCAACCATTGCACAAGGAATCTTGATGCCAGCGCGCGCATTAGGTGCGCCACAAACGATTTGCAACTCTTGACCAGTGCCTGCATCCACTTTGCAAACACGCAAACGGTCTGCATCAGGATGTTGCTCAGCAGACAAAATTTGTGCAATCACAATCTTGGTAAATGCTGGAGCTACTGAATGCTGCTCTTCGACTTCTAAACCCGCCATAGTCATTGCATGACCAAGCGCATCACTATCAAGCGATGGGTTTACATACTGACGGAGCCAAGATTCAGAAAATTGCATAGCGCGATCTAAGAATTAGTAATGCTGATTTGGTTATGCGGGGAACTGCGCTAAGAAACGCAGGTCGTTTTCGAAGAAGAGACGTAAATCGTCAACGCCATAACGCAACATCGTCAAGCGCTCTAGGCCAGATCCAAAAGCAAAGCCGGTATAGCGCTCTGGGTCGATACCCATATTGCGCAATACGTTTGGATGTACTTGCCCTGCTCCGGAGATTTCTAACCAACGGCCGGCAAGTTTGCCGCTACCAAAGGCCATATCAATTTCAGCAGAAGGTTCTGTGAATGGGAAATAGGATGGACGGAAACGAACTTGCAACTCGTTTGTTTCAAAGAAAGTTCTTAAGAAGTCTGTATAGACACCCTTGAGATCTGCAAATGAAACACTCTCAGCAATCCATAAGCCTTCAACCTGATGGAACATCGGTGAATGTGTTGCATCGCTATCAACGCGATAGGTTCTGCCAGGAGCAATCACTTTGATGGGTGGCATCACATCTGCATTGGCGTATTTCTTAACGTGCTCGCTCGCATAGCGAACCTGAATTGGGCTGGTATGCGTACGCAATAACAAAGGCTTCTCATTAGAATCTTTGCCGTCGATATAAAAAGTATCCTGCATGGAACGAGCAGGATGATTCTCCGGACTATTTAAGGCGGTGAAATTAAACCAATCAGTTTCAATTTCAGGGCCATCCGCTACATCAAAACCAATCGAGCGGAAGATCTCTTCAACACGCTCCCAGGTGCGCATCACAGGGTGCAAACTACCTACTGCTTGGCCACGGCCAGGCAAGGAAACGTCAATAGACTCCGCCGCAAGACGTTGCATCAATACCGCATCAGCCAAAGCTTGGCGACGCTCTTGTAATGCAGCTTCTACTTGGGTTTTGATTTGATTAATTTGGGCGCCAGCACTTTTGCGCTCCTCAGGCGACATTCCACCAAGCGCTTTTAAACGCTCAGTGAGAACACCTGACTTACCGAGATACTTGGCTTTCGCGTCCTCTAGAGCTGCCGCATCGGCAGCCCCGAGGAAATCACGTTTAGCATCCTCGACAATGTGGTCGAGAGAAACCATTGCAGCTTAGTTTAGAAAACTAAGATTAAGCTGCAGCGTTTACTACGGATTTGATCCGAGTAACCAAAGCAGCGAAAGCCGCTTTGTCAGCAATGGCCATATCAGAAAGTACTTTGCGATCGAGTTCGATTGCAGCTTTCTTCATGCCATTCATGAATACGCTGTAGGTCATGTCATGCTGACGAACTGCCGCGTTGATACGAGCAATCCACAAAGCGCGGAATACACGTTTCTTGTTGCGACGGTCACGATATGCATATTGACCAGCACGCATAACCGCTTGCTTAGCAATACGGAATACGTTCTTACGACGGCCACGGTAACCTGTAGCGGCATCGGTGATTTTCTTATGACGGGCTCTTGCTGTAACCCCACGTTTGACTCTTGGCATTTAATTCTCCTAATCTAGTCTGAGGTTAAGCGTATGGAAGCATAGAGCGAATTGACTTAACGTCAGCTTTCGCAACTTCTGTGGAACCACGGAGGTGACGCTTATTCTTTGTGGTCTTCTTGGTGAGGATGTGGCGTTTGAAAGCCTGACCTCGTTTAATCGTTCCGCCTGCGCGAACCGTGAAGCGCTTTTTAGCGCTACTCTTGCTCTTCATCTTGGGCATAAAGCACCCCTTCAATTACTTGTGCAACATAGGTGGTAACCGACGGTTACTCTTCCTGTACCCAGAAGCACTTCAAACTACCGGCGCCTTTCAGCGCCTCCCTACATAAGAACCAGGTAGAACCTGATTACTTAGCCTTACGAATGGGGGCCAATACCATCACCATCTGGCGGCCTTCCATCTTTGGAAACTGTTCGACTTGGCCGTATTCAACGAGATCCAACTTCAAACGCTCCAACATTCTGACTCCGATTTCTTGGTGGGCCATTTCACGACCCCGAAACCGCAGCGTAATCTTTGTCTTATCGCCATCTTCTAAAAAGCGGATTAGATTGCGTAGCTTCACACCGTAGTCACCATCATCAGTACCAGGGCGGAATTTAACTTCCTTCACCTGAATTACCTTTTGCTTCAGCTTTGCTTCATGCATCCGCTTGGCTTCTTGGTATTTGAATTTGCCGAAGTCCATGATGCGGACTACAGGTGGCACAGCCGTCGGAGCAATTTCAACCAGGTCGGTTTCTTTCTCTTCTGCTGCAGCCAAGGCTTCACTCAACTTAACTACACCGATGGGCTCTCCATCAATTCCAATCAAACGCACTTCAGGAGCAGTAATTTCCCGGTTAATGCGTTGCAATTTTTCAGTAGCGATCTTCTTAATTCCTTTAAAAAAACAATAAAAACCGTTCTAACCCTAGCTAGGCTCGGGTCCGACTTTCTGGGATATATCCTGCTGGAGTCGGGCAACGAAGGCATCAAGAGGCATTACACCTAAATCCACTCCGCCACGGGCACGAACGGCTACCGTATTACTTTCAGATTCTTTATCCCCTACAACTAGCAAAAACGGGATCTTCTGTAATGCGTGCTCGCGTATTTTATACGTAATTTTCTCGTTCCGCAAATCGGATTCGACTCTAAACCCTTGTTTTTTCAGCAATTGCTGCACTTGTTGTGCATATGCAGCAGAATTTCCTGAGATATTGAGGACTACAGCCTGGGTCGGAGCAAGCCAAACGGGCATGTTTCCAGCGTGATTTTCGATCAAAATGCCGATAAAACGCTCTAAAGAGCCCACAATTGCCCTATGCAGCATGACTGGAGTTTTGCGACTATTGTCTTCAGCCACGTATTCAGCACCTAAACGGGCTGGCATGGAGAAGTCAACCTGGATCGTGCCGCACTGCCATGTGCGCCCAATAGAGTCCTTGAGGTGATATTCGATCTTTGGACCGTAAAAAGCACCCTCGCCTGGCAATTCTTCCCATTCCTGGCCAGAGGCCTTCAAGGCGCCGCGCAGAGCATCTTCAGCTTTATCCCAAATAGCGTCATCGCCAACGCGTTTAGCTGGACGTAAAGCGAGTTTTACGGCGACCTCGGTAAAGCCAAAATCTTGATATACAGCACGGACTGCTTTATCAAATGCGGCCACTTCAGATTGAATTTGATCTTCAGTACAGAAAATATGACCATCGTCTTGCGTGAAACCACGTACGCGCATCAAACCATGCAAAGCGCCCGATGGTTCATTGCGGTGGCACTGACCAAATTCACCAAAGCGCAATGGCAACTCACGATAGCTATGCAAACCAGAGTTATAAATTTGTACGTGACCAGGACAGTTCATCGGCTTTAATGCATAAGCACGATTCTCCGACTCTGTCGTAAACATATTCTCTTTATAGTTTTCCCAATGTCCCGATTTTTCCCAAAGACCACGATCCAAAATTTGTGGCGCTTTAACTTCTTGGTAGCCTTCTTGCTGATACACGCGACGCATGTATTGCTCAACCTCTTGCCAAATTGACCAACCTTTTGGATGCCAGAAAATTAAGCCTGGAGCTTCTTCTTGGAAGTGAAATAAATCGAGCTGTTTACCAAGGCGGCGATGATCACGCTTCTCAGACTCTTCAAGCATATGCAAGTAAGCATCTTGATCTTCTTTCCGCAACCAGGCTGTACCGTAAATACGCTGCAGCATCTCATTCTTACTATCGCCACGCCAGTAAGCACCAGCAAGCTTCATCAGCTTAAATACCTTGAGCTTCCCAGTAGATGGCACGTGTGGTCCACGGCATAAATCGGTGAACTTACCTTCTGCATAAAGGGAAACATCTTCGCCTTGCGGAATGCTTGCAATCAATTCTGCC
This sequence comes from Polynucleobacter yangtzensis, assembly GCF_027924165.1. NCBI lineage: Bacteria > Pseudomonadati > Pseudomonadota > Betaproteobacteria > Burkholderiales > Burkholderiaceae > Polynucleobacter > Polynucleobacter yangtzensis. Next base: position 848,629 of record NZ_AP026973.1, on the reverse strand, counting down.
TTGTAGTTTTCGCCCTGCTTTTTGAAAAACTCAACAGCTTCATCGCGTGGCATTACGGTACGCGTTACTGGCTCATCTTTTTTAGCGAGCTCAGTCATTTTCTTTTCTAAAGCAACTAAATCATCTGGAGTAAATGGGCGGTGATATGAGAAGTCATAATAAAAACCATTCTCGATCACTGGGCCAATCGTAACTTGCGCTTCAGGAAATAATTCTTTTACGGCATACGCCAATAAGTGAGCACTGGAATGGCGAACAATCTCTAATGCCTCAGGACTCTTATCGGTAATGATGGCAAGCTGACTATCTTTATCAATAACAAAACTGGTATCCACCATCTTGCCGTCAACAATGCCACCTAAGGCGGCTTTTGCAAGACCACTACCGATGCTTTGCGCAACATCCGCTACGCGAACGGGCGCCTCAAACTCACGTTTTGATCCATCGGGCAGAGTAACTACAAGCATGATGACCCCATCTTATTTACTGAACTTCATTCCTGACTTCTTTCCCAAAAAGAAAGCGCGGTAGCTTATGGGCATCCGCGCCTCTTTGAAGTCCTTGATGGCACTTCTTTTGGGTCTTATTCGTTGGTAGGCTCGATTGGACTCGAACCAACGACCCCCACCATGTCAAGGTGGTGCTCTAACCAGCTGAGCTACGAGCCTATTCAGCCATAGAGTTTATCACCGGCGACGCACTTGGGTGACCCCTTTGACCTCTTCTAGGCTGTTTTGAACCACTCGCAACACTTCAGAATCCTTCACCTCAACCGTTAAAAGGATCTGAGCCAAGCCCTTTTTGGCTGATTTACGTAAATCGATCACTTGGACGCCCTGCCGCGTGAGAATCTCAAAGAGCTCCCGCATGAGCTCAGGTCGATCCAGGCCAGTTACGACCAAATCTGCTGGGAATACCCGTTTTTGCTCCTGGTTGACGATAGGATCTACTGCTGAAGCCGTCCAAGCCGTTTGAATTACTCGCTCTGGAGCTCTTTCCAAAAGACCTCTGAAGGTTTTGCATGAGCGTCGATGTATCGACACCCCTCTACCCTGAGTCACAAATCCGGCAATAGCGTCTGGAGGAACAGGTCTGCAGCATCGCGCCAACTGCGTTAACAAAGAGTCCACCCCAACCACCAAGACATCACCGCCCCGCCCAGATTTATGAGTGCTACTACGTAAGATAATTTCAGGTGTAGTCGGAGTTGTTTTTATTTCCGGGCTGGCTTCTTGCTTGTTATCAACAGCCTTAGTGGATTGGCCAGCCTCTTCATCGTCCAAAGCATTAAACCAAGCGCGCACTCTTTGACGCGCTCTTTGCGAACGCAGGTAATTTTTATCAGGACTAATCCAGTCGCGCGATGGACCGCCATGCTTCACCGCAATGATTTCAACTGTTTGACCATTTTGCAGAGATGTCTCTAACGGCACCATAGCGCCATCTACTCTTGCGCCTCTACAACGATGACCAAGATTGGTATGCACTGCATAAGCAAAATCAATCGGCGTTGAGCCCTTCTCTAATGAGATCACCTTACCCAAAGGTGTGAGCACATAAATATGATCATCAATCTCATGGTGCTTGAGCTGCTCCCAAGCATCTTCTTTCCAAGAGATGAGCTGACGAGCCCAGGCTATTTGTCTCTCGTAAGCTACCTCTGCGCTGTGCGTGCCTTGCTGATGGTTGGCGCTGGGCTTATTCGTTTTTGTTGGATTGGGTGGTGTCGCCATTCCAACATAAGCACCCTCTTTGTAACGCCAGTGTGCTGCCAAGCCATACTCAGCTTGTTGATGCATTTCTTGTGTACGGACCTGAATTTCAAATGCAGTACCGTCTTCATTCATGACTACGGTATGCAAGGATTGATAGCCGTTGGGTTTAGGTCTAGCAATGTAATCATCAAATTCACGTGGCACTGGTTGCCAAACGTTATGCACAATACCCAGCACGGCATAGCAAGACTTCACATCATCAACTAAAACTCGAAATGCTCTAACGTCATAGAGATTAGCGAAATCTAGGGACTTACCTTGCATTTTTTTCCAGATGCTATAGATGTGCTTAGGACGTCCAAGTACTTCACCATCAATTTGTGCAGCCTTGAGCTCATCCTGCAGCTGCAAAACAATTTGATCAATAAAGGATTGGCGCTCAATACGCTTTGCATCGAGCATCTTGGCTATCTCACGATAAGTATCTGGAGACAGTGTCCGGAATGCTAAATCCTCCATCTCCCACTTCATCTGCCAAATACCAAGACGGTTAGCTAATGAGGCATCGATATTGAGAATTTCTTGCGCCCAAGCAGCTGGCATCTCGATTTTTTCCTGGGTGACCCAGCGCAGGGTCTGCAATCGAGATGCGAGATAAATCAGCACCACCCTTAAGTCATCACCGAATGCTAAAAGCATTTTGCGGAGCATTTCTTCTTGGCCGGTGACACTGAGGCCACCATCATCGCGCATCAATTTTGCTTGGGCCTGACGTAAACCGCGATAACCAATCAGTAGCTTGGCAGGCTCTTCACCAATAAGCTTGATAAGCGCTTCTTTGCCGTGAGTGCGCGCAATATTACTTGCTGCAATGAGGGTTGCTTCGTCTAGGTTGAGAGTTTGCAGGATCTGCGAAACCCCAAGTGCGTGTGATTCAGCTGGCTCGCCATACCAAGCATCCTGAAATACTGCTAGCTTTTCGGGGTTAGTGGGAGCATTTGCCATCGGCAAAAATGAAATAAGGAATTAACTAAAGAATTCTTTTGCCAACGCAATTTGTTCGGGCTTTACAAAAGCAGGAGCATGGCCTACGTTTGGAATCTCAATACTGCGCGCATAAGGATTTACTTTGCACATTTCCGCTACCGTTGCTGCGGATAGTAAATCAGAATTACCGCCGCGCACAATCAACATTGGAATATGAATTTGCTTGAAGGCATGCCACATCGCCATTTCGCCTGCCTTGGCCATGATTGGATTAACTGAAGCAAAAGGCACCGAGATATCTGGGTCGTAATGCATGATCCATTTACCTTCCTTCTGAATCAACATAGGTCCGTTATAGATTTCCCACTCATGCGGAGTATGTTCACCAAAACTAGCGCAGATTTCATTCAAGCGAGAAAGAGCGTCTTCTCGATTGGCAAAAGAAAATGGTTGCCCCACATAAGAACCCAAACGTTTGATTGCCTCAGGCTCAATTCTTGGACCTACATCATTAATTAGCATGCGGCGTATTGGTGAATTTGGCATTGCCGCGTAAACCATTCCAATGAGACCACCCATAGACGTACCAAACCAGTCCACTTGTGAAACACCGAGCTTTTTAACTAGCGTAGCAATGTCAGAAACGTACTGTGGCACGGCATAAAGCATTGGATTGCTAAGCCGATCTGAATCACCCCTACCAACAATATCTGGACAGACAACGTAATAGTCTTTGCACATCGCTAGTGCAAGAGTCTTAAAGTCACTGCCCCGTCTTGTGAGGCCATGAACACACATCAATACTGGATTACCTGGATTACCCCATGCGTGATATGCCATCCGGTGTTTTTCATCGCCGCTAGAGCAATCAACATAAAAAGTTTCGCCGTCATGAAATACATTTGCTGCCTGCGCTTCATTGTGAACTTCATGACTGGCGTGATCATGCTCATGATCGTGATCCTCACCAATCACCTCAGGCTGCAAGGTCACATGATCGATACCATGTTTATCTAACAGCATTTCATTAATTCTGGCCATGATCTGAGGCCATTCTTGAATATCGGCAATTTCAATATGACCAATCAATGCTGGAAAGCTAGGGGTCATCTCCCAGACATGAAGATCATGAACAGCCAATACGCCGGGGACATTTTTTAAATCAGTACCTACCTGCAAATAATCGATGTGGAGGGGTACGCCCTCCATGAGGAAGTGATATGACTCATGAAGAATGGAGATCGTCGATTTCAGAATCAAGAGTGAAACCAAGATAGACAAAATGGCATCGATTGGCATCCAGCCTGTTAACTGGATAACCACACCAGCAATCAATGCGGCGATTGATCCCAACAAATCGCCCATGACATGCACTAAAGCTGCACGGGTATTTACGCTTTTCTTATCGCGAGATAGCACCCATGCAACCACGATGTTCATCAACAAGCCAATGGCAGCAACAACTGTTACGGTAAGACCATCTACCTTATGTGGTTCGTAGAATCGGCTGATTGCCTCAACCATAATCCACACGACCAAGGCCAGCATCACAATACTATTAACAAAAGCAGCTAAGGCCTCCGCCCTTCCAAAGCCAAATGAATGTTTTGGAGACGGTGGACGACGGGAAATAATTTGCGCCAACAAAGCCAACCCGAGTGCTGCCGCATCGGTAACCATGTGGCCAGCATCAGAAATCAACGCCAATGAATTAGCGAAGTAAGCTGCCGCCCCCTCAACACCGGAAAAGCCTAAAGTAAGTACTAAGGCAATTAACAGTAAATTTTGATTGGAGACTTGCTTACTATGGGTATGCTTTGCATCACCCTTTTTATGAGCATGCAGCGAGGGATCAACACCGGAATTCATCTTTGGTGTCGAGGACTTTGAATGAGAAAAATGGAATCCCGACATAGTGATTCCATTATTTCATTCATCTGGATAAATTGCTCAGAAACCCGTTGTATCAACAGGGGCACCTGTCTTTGCAATAACTTCTTCTTTGGTTACGCCAGGAGCGAGTTCAGTCAACTTTAAGCCCTTAGGGGTAATGTCAAGAACACATAGATCTGTAATGATCTGACTAATAACGCCCACGCCCGTTAAAGGCAATGTGCACTTAGGCAAAATTTTAAGCTCTTCTGTACCATCTTTTTTCTTAGCGACGTGCTCCATCAGCACAACAACGTGTTTTACGCCTGCTACCAAGTCCATTGCGCCACCCATACCTTTGACCATTTTTCCTGGAATCATCCAGTTGGCCAAATCACCGTGCTCACTCACTTGCATTGCACCCAAAATTGCAATATTGATTTTGCCGCCACGAATCATTCCAAAAGAATCCGCAGAAGAAAAAATGGATGAACCAGGCAAAGTAGTAATGGTTTGTTTACCTGCATTGATTAGGTCTGCGTCAATCGTTTCTTCGGTTGGAAATGGACCAATACCCAATAAGCCATTTTCAGACTGGAGCCAAACTTCCATATCCTTTGGTACATGGTTCGCAACTAATGTAGGCATACCAATACCCAAGTTCACGTAGTAACCGTCTTTTAATTCTTTAGCAGCACGTGCCGCCATCTCATCTCTTGTCCAAGGCATGTCGATCTTCCTAAATATTCTGTTCTATTGCTATTCGTAAAATTACGCTTTTGCAGTCAATGTGCGCTGCTCAATGCGCTTTTCTGGTGTTGTATGGAGCACCAAGCGGTGTACGTAGATACCAGGCGTGTGAATCTCATCCGGATGAAGTTGACCGTTCTCAACAATCTCTTCTACTTCAGCCACTGTAATCTTGCCAGCCATTGCCACAACTGGATTGAAGTTACGTGCTGTATAGCGATAGACCAAGTTACCTGACTTATCTGCTTTCCATGCTTTTACCAAAGAAATATCAGAAACGATCGAACGTTCCATGATGTATTTCTCGCCATCGAATTCTTTTTCTTCTTTACCTTCGGCAACTAAAGTGCCAACACCAGTCTTGGTATAGAAGGCAGGAATACCGCAACCACCTGCTCTTAGTTTTTCAGCCAAGGTTCCTTGTGGCGTGAATTCCAACTCTAACTCACCTGCCAAATACTGACGTTCAAATTCTTTGTTTTCACCCACGTATGAGGCAACCATCTTTTTGACTTGGCGTGAGTTCAACAACAAACCCAACCCAAAACCATCAACGCCAGCATTATTAGCAATAGCAGTTAAGTTTTGGGCACCCAAATCCTTCACTGCCTGGATCAAGGCCTCAGGAATGCCGCAAAGACCAAAGCCGCCAACGGCTAATTTTTGTCCGTCTTTTAAGATATCCCGCAAGGCATCAACTGCCGATGGGTAAGTTTTATTCATAACTTTTGTCCTAATATTGCCAAAATGGGTAAAAAAGTAATCATAACGCTTCAAGCCCATTGATCCAGGCCGTCTTGGCACTAATTCGGTTTTTGGCAGTTGGAACTAAACTATTAGGGCTGAAAAGCCCTATTTTTGAGAAATTTCGGAGAAATTGAATGAATGCTGCTGAACTGGTAGAGCAATTTGGTCCCAGAGACTCCATGGACTATGACTTGGTCATTGTTGGGGGTGGGCCTGCAGGTTTATCAGCCGCCATTAAAGCTAAGCAACTGGCCAATGCCTCCGGAAAAGAGATCAGCGTTTGCGTTCTGGAAAAGGGTTCCGAAATCGGCGCTCACATTCTTTCTGGCGCGGTGATGGATCCAAAGGCGCTTATTGAGTTATTTCCAGATTGGAAAGAACTGGGTGCTCCACTAGAAACAGAAGTTACTCAAGATCAGTTTTTATTCTTGACCAGCGATAACTCCTATCAAGTTCCGAATTGGATGTTGCCCCACTGCTTTAAAAATGAAGGCAACTATATTGTTAGTCTTGCAAACGTGACACGTTGGCTCGGTCAACAAGCAGAAAATCTCGGCGTTGAAATTTTTCCCGGTTTTCCTGCAGCAGAAATTCTCTATAACGATCAAGGCGCAGTTTGCGGAGTGATTACTGGTTCAATGGGTTTGGATAAAGAAGGCAACCCTACCGATCAATTTCAACTTGGTATGGAATTGCGTGGCAAGTACACCCTCTTTGCTGAAGGTTCACGCGGTCATCTCGGCAAACAGCTCATCTCTAAATTTGCATTAGATAAAGATGCCGACCCACAAAGCTATGGCATTGGTATCAAGGAGCTCTGGGAGGTGGAGCCCTCCAAGAGCAAGCCTGGGCTGGTTGTCCACACAGCAGGCTGGCCATTGGAGAGTGATACCTATGGCGGCTCATTCCTCTATCACCTAGGTGATAACAAGGTTGCAGTTGGCTTGGTGGTTGGCCTCTCATATAAGAACCCTTACCTCTCTCCTTTTGAAGAATTCCAACGCTATAAGTTGCACCCAAAAATTCGCGAGACTTTTGAAGGCGGCAAGCGCATTGCTTATGGTGCGCGTGCATTAACTGCAGGCGGCTTAAACAGCTTGCCAAAAACCGTGTTCCCTGGTGGTGCACTGATTGGTTGCGATGCTGGCTATTTGAATGCATCACGTATCAAAGGCAGTCATGCCGCAATTAAGACTGGCATGCTTGCTGCAGAAGCGGCAGTCGCAGCGATCAATGAAAACCGCTCTGAGGATGTTTTATCTGCCTACCCAACCGCATTCCAAAATAGTTGGTTACATGCAGAACTCAATCAAGCACGTAACTTCAAGCCATGGATGTCAAAAGGGCTCTATCTCGGCACCCTTATGGTTGGTTTAGAGCAGAAGTTGTTAGGCGGTAACATGCCTTGGACTGTCCATCTAAAACATGCTGACCACGAATGCCTAGAGCCCGCTGCTCAACACAAGCCAATTGATTATCCGAAGCCAGATGGGAAGATTACGTTTGATCGCCTCTCATCCGTATTTATTTCCAATACAAATCACGCCGAGAATCAACCCATACACTTAACTTTGAAGAATGATTCGGTGCCTGTGGATGTAAATCTTAAAACCTATGCAGGCCCTGAGCAACGGTATTGCCCTGCTGGCGTATATGAGTATGTAGAGACTGACGGCAAGCCACGATTGCAAATCAATTCGCAAAACTGTGTTCATTGCAAGACTTGCGATATTAAAGATCCAACCCAAAATATCGTGTGGGTTACGCCAGAAGGTGGTGGCGGCCCGAACTATGCTTCCATGTAATAAATACAGCCCCGGTTATATGCCGGGGTTTTTCATTCAATACATGATTCAATAAATAGCGTTATATTTAGCTCATGATGATCCTACACACCATGCTTCGCATTGGCGACTTGAATCGCTCCATTGATTTCTACACCAAAGTATTGGGTATGAATTTACTGCGCACTACTGAGCGTCCTGAGCAAAAATACTCGCTCGCTTTTGTGGGCTACGGCAAAGGTAATGGCGATGGACAAGCTGAGATTGAGTTGACCTATAACCATGGAGTCTCTAGTTACGATATGGGAACAGCATATGGTCACATAGCCATTGGCGTTCCTGATGCTTATGCTGCGTGCGCCAAGATTAAGGCGGCTGGCGGCAATGTCACTCGTGAAGCTGGGCCAGTAGCTGGCGGCGACACCATCATTGCATTTGTTACCGATCCTGATGGCTACAAAATAGAGCTTATTCAGCGCTAATCGTGGCCCAGCCCGATTCATATCAATTAGAAATACTCGATCGCTTAAGCGATATCTCTTGCCAGGACTGGAATGCCCTACTTCCTATTGATGCAGGCCCCTTCTTGCGTCATGAATTTCTTAGCGGCTTAGAAGAGACGGGTTGCGTTGGCGGCAATACCGGGTGGCAAGTTGCGCACCTACTCCTAAAAGATCATGATCAACTGATTGGCGCAATGCCTCTGTATTTGAAGCAACATTCGTATGGCGAATTTGTATTTGATTGGTCATGGGCTCAGGCTTATGAGCAGCAAGGCATGCAGTACTTTCCAAAGGCCCTCTGTGCCATCCCCTTCTCCCCAGTACAAGGCTCCAGAATTCTTAGTGCCAGTCACATTGATGCCGATTTGGTTAAGCAACATGTCATTACAGGGTTAAAAACTTTAGTTGCTCAAAACAATCTGTCTTCAGCGCACGTTTTATTCCCTTACGCCTCAGAATCTAAAAGCCTTCAAAAGCAAGGCTTCATGCTGCGTGACTCCGTTCAATTTCATTGGCATAACCAGGGCTTTGAGAACTTTGAACAATTTTTAGCAGCACTCACAATGAAGCGGCGCAAGAATATTCGACGTGAGCGCGAGCAAGTGGCAAAGGAATCTATTAGCTTTAGGCATGTGCCAGGAGTTTCTTCAACCGATGACGATTGGCAGTTTTTCTATCGCTGCTATGAAAATACATACTTAGAGCATCGCTCCAATCCATATCTCAATGAGGCATTCTTCAAGTTATGGGCGCAGCGAATGCCTGAGAACCTTCATTTAATCATTGCTGAACGTGCGGGAATTCCTATTGCTGCATCATTACTAGTCATAGACCCCAAAACCTCCAAGGCTTATGGCAGGTATTGGGGTGCGATCGAACACATTCCCTGCCTGCACTTTGAAACCGCCTACTATCAAGCCATTGAATACTGCATTTCCAATAAGATACAAACCTTTGAAGGTGGCGCACAAGGTGAACACAAAATGGCGCGCGGCTTCTTGCCCACCACGATTCAATCAGCGCATTTCATTGCCGATCCCCGCTTTGCCAAAGCAGTGCAGCACTTCTTAGACCGTGAGCATCAAGGGATTGGGGCTTATGTCGATGAGCTTGCCGAGCACAGTCCTTTGAAATCGTCTAAAGTACAGCCATGAATTCCGGAAGCAACGACACCAAATCAGCCTCGCAAGATGGCTCTCACTCCCTATCGACTGGGGATAATGAGTCCGACTCCCCTTGCATTGGTGTGTGCACCACTCTTTACGATGAAATCTGCCAAGGATGCGGTCGCACTCTCGGAGAAGTCAGTAATTGGGTGTTCTTTTCTCAAGAAGAAAAAGATTTAGTGTGGAAGCGCATTCGCGAAGAAGGTACTGCGACCCGCTTTCAACGACAAGCTAAAGAAAATAAGCCCGCGTAGGGGCTTATTCAGGGACATACTTTTACCAACAGGTTTACTGCTGAAATTAAATTAGCCAGCTAATGCTTGGCTACGCAAATACTCTTCGTAAGTTCCGGAGTAATCTACTACCGTGCCATCCATCTTCACTTCTAAGATGCGATTAGCCAAAGCAGATACAAATTCGCGGTCGTGAGAAACAAATATCAAAGTGCCGTCGAATTTCTCAAGTGCAATTTGCAAGCTCTCAATGGATTCCATATCCATATGGTTGGTAGGCTCATCCATTGCTAGCACGTTATATTTTTGGAGCATCAATTTACCCCAAATCATTCTGCCCTTTTCACCACCAGAGAGCACCTTAACGGACTTGCCAATATCGTCACCAGAGAACAAGAGGCGACCTAATGTGCCGCGAATGACTTGATCATCATCGCCAGTATTGCGCCAGTTGTTCATCCAATCCATGAGCAATTCGTCTTTTGCGAACATCTCGGTATTGTCTTGAGGCATCACACCAACGTTAGCGTTCTCAGCCCACTTCACATCACCGCTATCAGCAGCAATACCTTCAAAGCGCTTGCTTAGAATGGTCTTGAGTAGTGTCGTCTTACCTGCGCCGTTTTGTCCGATGATGGCAATCTTCTCGCCAGCACGAACACCTAATTTGAAATTCTTGAAGATAACGCGGTCATAAGCCTTGGTCAGTCCATTGCACTCTACCGCCATATTGTGTAATTTTTTCTCAGTATCAAAACGTATGAATGGGTTTTGACGTGATGATGGTTTTACTTCAACAATCTCAATTTTCTCCAACTGTCTCTGACGTGAGGTCGCTTGACGCGCCTTAGAAGCGTTTGCTGAGAAGCGCGCTACGAAAGCTGCCAATTCAGCAATTTTTTCTTTGGCTTTTACGTTATTGCTTAGTTGTTGTGTACGTGCCTGTACGGATGCCAGCATGTAGGAATCGTAATTGCCTGGATAAACCTTCAAGGTTCCATAGTCCATGTCGGCCATGTGCGTACAGACCTCGTTGAGGAAGTGACGATCATGGGAAATGATGACGATGGTACTTTTAATTTGATTGAGGATGTCTTCAAGCCAATGAATGGAGTGAATATCCAAGTTATTGGTTGGCTCATCAAGCAACAACACATCCGGATCAGAGAACAATGCTTGCGCTAGCAATACACGCAATTTCCAACCAGGCGCAACATTGCTCATTGGGCCGTTGTGTTGCTCGATAGGAATACCAATTCCTAACAACAACTCGCCTGCTTTTGCTTCAGCGGTATAGCCACCGTATTCAGCGTACTTACCTTCGAGCTCAGCAGCCTTCATGTAATCTTCATCAGTAGCATCTGGGTTAGCGTAGATTGCATCGCGCTCTGCTGCAGCTTTCCACATCTCTTCGTGACCCATCATCACAACATCAAGAACGCGCACATCTTCGTATGCAAATTGATCTTGACGCAATTTACCCAAACGAATACCTGGGTCTAAGCTCACGTTACCGCTAGTCGGCTCAAGCTCGCCACCTAAAATTTTCATAAAAGTTGACTTGCCGCAACCATTTGCGCCGATAAGGCCGTAACGATTACCGCCGCCAAACTTCACGGAAATGTTTTCAAACAGAGGCTTTGCCCCAAACTGCATGGTGATATTAGATGCTGACAGCACGGATGTTTTCTAGCTTTCTGAAATTCAATAGTTACCCCGGAGGGGCAAAGACCGTTATTTTAACGGCTTAGACGTCTTTGCTGGCAGGAAGCCGTGGTCTTGCTTAGACTTTGACCCTAAATGGGGTGAAATTCGTATGAATATCGTAGAAATCCTCGTTTTCTTTACGTTTGAGGTAGTTCACGACCAAGTAAGTCAATGGGGTTGCCAAGACCTCCCAGGATGTCTTGAGAACGTACTGCGCCAAGGCCACCTGAATGATTTCATGGGTTGGCCAGATACCGTAAAACGCCAACATATAGAAAAAAGAGGAGTCGACCATCTCACCTACCGCTGTAGAACCGATCGTGCGCATCCATAGAGCACGGCCCTGGGTCCATATCTTCATCTTTGCCAATACATAACTGTTGACCAGGCTTCCGCACCAGAAAGAAAACATGGAAGCTAAGGCAATACGCCAAGAATTTCCAAATACCGTTTCTAGCCCGTGCTGATAATTAGCCATGTAATCACCAGGTGCAACCGGCAAAGCTATAACTATTTGCGCCATGATTGCGGCAAATGCAAGAGCGGCAAAGCCTGCCCAAACCGCCCTTCGATCGTATGCGTACCCATAGACTTCCGTGAGAATATCGCCAAAGAAATAGGCGATGGGGAAAAATAGAATTCCTCCACCAAATGGCACAGTCCCGAAATACGGAAGATCAATTACAGCCGCCTTACCAGCGCCAATAAAGTTCGAACACAACAAAACCACCACAAAGGCAGTCAGAATGAGGTCGTAATAGCGATGGTGACGTCTAGGCGAGTCCATAAGTCCAGAAAAATGGATAATAGAAAGAGAATATCTGCATTCCTGAAAATTCGCAGGGCGCAGGCAAAAAGTAACAACAACACTGCATAGAGGATGACAAGGTAATGAGTAAAGTAAGTTTTAACTGGGCAGACCCCCTACTTCTTGATACCCAGCTAACTGAAGAAGAGCGCATGGTTCGTGACGCTGCTGCTGAATATGCTCAAGGCCGTTTAATGCCGCGCATTCATGATGCCTATCGTAATGAGACCACCGATCCTGCCATCTTCCGCGAAATGGGTGAACTGGGTCTTTTGGGAATCACCATTCCCGAACAATATGGTGGAGCAAATCTGAACTACGTCTCCTACGGTTTAATCGCCCGTGAAATCGAACGTGTGGATTCTGGATATCGCTCCATGATGAGCGTGCAGTCTTCCTTGGTGATGGTTCCAATTAATGAATTTGGTAGCGAAGCGCAGAAGCAAAAATATCTTCCTAAATTAGCCAGCGGCGAATGGATTGGTTGCTTTGGTTTAACAGAGCCTAACTATGGCTCAGATGCTGGCGGCATGATTACTCGCGCCAAGAAAGTTCCTGGCGGATTTTCTTTAACTGGCTCCAAGATGTGGATCTCCAACTCCCCGATTGCAGATGTGTTTGTAGTTTGGGCAAAGAATGATGAGGGCATCATTCGTGGCTACATCCTTGAAAAGGGTATGAAGGGCTTAAGTGCACCAAAGATCAGCGGCAAGATGGGTCTGCGCGCTTCAATCACTGGTGAAATCGTCATGGACGAAGTGTTCGTACCTGCTGAAAATGAATTCCCTGAAATTGAAGGCCTCAAAGGCCCCTTCACCTGCTTAAACTCAGCACGTTATGGCATTGCCTGGGGAGCACTTGGTGCTGCTGAATGGTGTTGGTACGCCGCACGCCAATACACCATGGATCGCAAGCAATTTGGTAAGCCGCTCGCTGCGAATCAATTGATTCAGAAAAAATTAGCTGACATGCAAACTGAGATCACCTTAGGACTTCAGGGCTGCTTACGTCTAGGTCGTATGAAAGATGAAGGCATTGCTGCCCCAGAAATCACTTCCATCATGAAACGTAACTCTTGCGGCAAGTCTTTGGATATTGCTCGTATGGCACGCGATATGCATGGTGGTAACGGTATTTCAGATGAGTATGGCGTCGTGCGTCACATGCTGAACTTAGAAGTCGTTAATACCTATGAAGGTACTCACGATATTCACGCCCTCATTTTGGGTCGTGCACAAACAGGCATTCAGGCCTTTAGTTAATCAGCCAATTGAACGCCTAGCTTACCGACGATGGCCTTTGCTGCTATGGCAAAGGCCTCATCACTATCATCATCTAGTTGTACAAAGTTCTCAATTCTGTATTGGGGAAAGTTACGGACAATAGATGATTGGTAGGATGGGTCGTAATGCTTTACCAGCAACTCTTCAACGAGCTCCGGAAAATTACCCGCATCAATTGCCTCGTTCCATTTAGCAATCTGCACTTTTCCATAATGAGCAGTCAACAAAGCTAACTTACGCTTGAAATTATCGGTATCGGTTAGAAAGTGATGGTATTCACGAATTAACCAGGACACTCGTGTTTGAGTGGTCGATCTCAATTCAATACAAGACCCATTGCGAATCTTTTCCATTAAAGCATCAGGTACGTGTAAGCCCCCTACCTTCTTGCTTTCGGACTCCACAAATACCGGCTTAGCTGGGTCAAGCGAACGTAAGGCATTCCATAGCGCAGTCTCAAAACCTTTTTGCGATGGCTGGTCTTCATTAGGCTCATTACCAAGCACCGAGCCACGATGAACTGCTAGCCCCTCTAAATCAAGGATTTGGGCCCCTAGAGCGCCAATTTCTTGAAGTACTCGCGTCTTACCGCTGCCCGTCATTCCACAAATAACATGAAATGAAAATTGACCAGCCGCTTGGTCTAGACCATCAATCACCGTACGACGAAAACCTTGGTAACCACCTTCTAGCTGTTTAGCCTTCCAACCAATCCGATTGAGAATATGAGTAAAGGCGCCACTGCGTTCACCACCACGCCAGCAATAAATTAATGGACGCCATTCACGGGGTAATTCTAGAAAGTGATTTTCAAGATGAGTGGCAATGTTTTTAGATACTAAAGCTGCACCCAGTTTTTTAGCTGCAAATGGAGACTCTTGTTTATAAAGCGTTCCTATTTTTGCGCGTTCTTCATTATCAAGAACGGGGTAATTCACTGCGCCAGGAATGTGATCTAAAGCAAACTCTGCTGGAGACCTTACATCAATCACGAGATCAAACTGATCTAGCTCAGATAAAAATTGATCAACTCTTAAGATATGTGGATTGCTGGGTTGCACGATAGACTAGCGCAACTTTTGCAAAATATGTTCAGGCCAAGGCGCTGATTTATTGGTGGTGAGATCTACCCAAACCATTGTGGCGCCACCAATAGCCGCCTCGACTTCAGGCGAGGTAGTTAAAGCCATGCTGGTATAGACGTCCAAACTAGTTCTGCCAATGGCGCCAATGGAGGTCTTTAATATCAAATCGCCTGGGAACGAGAGTTGTTGATAAAAATTACAAAAGCCATTCAGCATCAACATGGATTCGCGACCGGGAGCAACTTCGTAACCCATTGCAGTAATCCATTCACAACGGGCCTGCTCCATGAAGCGAAAGTAAATAGTATTGTTCACGTGCCCATACGCATCCATATCGCCCCAACGAATAGGCATGATCATCTCATGTACTAATTTTCGTTCTTCGGGAATGGTGATGCGCATGGTTTAGCGAGTACTCTTTAGCTTAACCAAGCTGCAAAGCAAGTTGGTACAAATTAGTAGAGCGTGCACCAGAGCGACAGAAAGCGAGAACTGGTCCAGGCAAAGTTTTTAAGAGACGAGCCATTTCTTGTACTTGAGCCGGAGTGAATGCACCTGGCACCACTGGTAAGTAAACGTAATTTAAGCCCAGCTTTTCTGCTTCTGCTTGAATTGCAGCATTCAAAGGTTGGCTTGGGCCACCCTCTCCATCAGGACGGTTATTAATGACGCTCTTATAGCCTTGTTTGGCAATTTCAGCCAAATGGCTTGGGTCGATCTGACCGAGAGTGCCAAACTGAGCGTTATGGCAAGAAATAGGAAGACTCATGAAACCCTCTACATTCAATAAATTATGCAATAGGGTTGATTTTAAATCAGGGCTGACTCAGAGGTTTGGCTTACTCTTATGGGCTGTAAAGAAGCGCTCGCAGATCTCCATGCCAGCCAGCATGGCAACCACGAACACCAGGGCTTTCAGGTGGCCAGCACCCAGAGCAACCAAGGCTGGACCGGGACAAAAGCCAGCGATTCCCCAGCCAGCTCCGAAAATCAAGCTGCCAATAATCAATGGCTTAGTAATATCTCTGCGTGTAGGGATATGCAGCGCCCCTCCAAAGAAAGCTTCAGTTCTTTTGCTCACAACATAGAACCCCGCTAAGCCAACAATCACAGCGCCCATCATGACGAACATTAACGATGGATCCCAGTTGCCAGCTAAATCTAAAAATGCCAAGATCTTCTGTGGATTACTCATGCCGGAGATAATTAAACCCCAACCAAATAGCACACCAATTGCATACTGACCAAAGAGGCTGAAATGTTTTCTCATCTCAAAATCCGATCAAGTGACGAAGCACGTAAACAGTGATAAATCCTGCGCCCATAAAAGAGAGGGTGGCAACTAATGAACGTGGCGATAAACGTGAAAGGCCGCAAATACCATGACCACTAGTACAGCCTGATCCATATTGAGCACCAAAGCCCACAAGAAGACCAGCAATCGCAATCGCGATCCAATCCGCTTCAATTTCCACTACCGGAAATATGCCAAAAAATAACGCTGCCAGAAAAGGTGCGGTTATCAAACCAAGCACCAGAGCAATACGCCATGCTGAATCAGTCAATTTAGGATGTAGCAAGCCAGAAACAATTCCGCTGATACCCAAAATGCGACCATGCAATAAAACATATAAGGCAGCCGCAACCCCCAGAATCATCCCGCCTAATAAGGAAGGAATGGGGGTAAAAGACATCCAATCAATCTGCATCATTTAGCCGTATTTAACAATTAACTGCAAGGGTTAGGAGCAAGGCGTATTTGTAAATAACGTAGGCCTATATAAGCCCCAAAGATAAATCCAGGCAAAGCCAGTATCGAACCAATAGCAAGAGTGGAGATGCCGCTCAAGCCCTGCCCTACTGTACAACCCAAAGCAGTTACACCACCAAAACCCATCAGCGCAGCGCCAACTAAATGATTAGCGGTATCTTCAGTATTGCGGAAGGACTCCCAGCGGAATGATTTAGTTGCAATCGATACCGCAGCAGAACCCAAAATCATTCCTACAACAGCGGCAATACCCACTGTGACTACTTTAGATGTGTCGCTGTACATCATCAACCAATCCAAGGAATAGGCATAAGGTGCAACGAACGAAAGACTTTCCATGCGACCTGAATTCGTCACCAAAAATACTTCTTCTAAAGTATTTGGATCCTCGGCAACATATCCTAGGTTGCCTGATACCCACCATACAGCACAGATTGCCAATCCTACGGCGATGCCTGCAAATAGATTTTCAGCAGTCCAAAAAGCTTTGCTGGCTAAGGCATAAGCAATGAATGCTGCGCCAATGATCAATCCTAGAGCTAGATGAAGTTGGGGGCGAGCAATGCCAAGGGGCGCACTCAAAAGGCTAGGTAAATCCTGTGGAGTATTAAAGGCGATAAAGAATGTATCCAAAGTATTGATGCGTACCACACCCAGGAAACCGCGCATTGTCATATAGGCCGTCAATCCGAGGACCATAAATACCACGACGGACTTTAGGTTACCGCCGCCAATACGGATCAGGGTTTTGCTGCCACACCCTGACGCTAAAACCATACCCAGGCCAAATAAAACGCTTCCAACGATTGTGGAAAGCCATAAAAATTTGTTGCCGGTGTAAAAACTTTTGAGTGGATCAATCAAGCCAACATAGGACATCAGGGTGAAACCAATAATGGCAACTCCAATAGCCAAAAACCATTGCTTTAAACGACCCCAGCTCGACATGATGAAAATGTCAGAAACTGCGCCCATGCTGCAAAACCCAGTTTTCTGCATAACAGCACCCAGAAAAAAGGTGATGGCAAAAGTAGCCCAGAGAACGGACTTGCTTAACGAACTAATATCCACAACATCCATAGCGATCAAATCTTGAAAAAATTAGGGTTTAAATTTGTAAAACTGTTTATTGAGAAAAGCCGTAACATCCGCTTCATCCTCCGGGAACAGATCAAGCCGTAGTTCGGTATTGCATAGACCAACCATCTTTTTCAAGTCAGCCAGCGACTTCACCTTGCTATCAGAGCGGGTGTAAATCATGTCGCCATTACCAAAGCCGGTTTTCTTGGCATGACAGGCGTAGCATTTTTGCTGGTCTATGGTCTTGCCATTAGCCAAATCTGGAGCAGCGAGCGCTGGAGTGCTAATAAGGGCACTGAATGCGATTGCTGAGATAGATCGGAGAAAAGTCATTTTCATTACAAATCAAGGATTTAGCATTAATCTTCTATTTTAAGGCCCAATGGCTGAATTTGGCTTAGTTGCTTGTCTTACTCAGCCTGGATCGACAGATAGACGTTGTAGGCATTCATCCGGTTGGCGGCCCTAAACAGGGGCATCCCCTCGTATTCAGACCAGTCGGCCTGTTTATAGGCATCCTCGAAAGGATCCAGGTTAATTGCGGCTTGAGACATGGATTGACGCAAATATTTGAGGTAATTCCTGGTAAAGGCGATGTCTTCAGCTGGCTTAACCGAGTAATTGCCGTGCCCTGGGATCACAATATTAGGGTTGAGTCTTTCAATCTCATCTAGAGCAATCAGCCATCCTTTGCTATCGGCGTTTCCAACAAATGGAATGCGACCCCTGAATACCAAGTCTCCTGCAAACAGCACCTTTTCAGACGGCACATACACCATCAGATCTTCAGGAGCATGCGCAGGCCCAACTCTACTTACGAAGAAATCCACTCCACCAATCGTTAGCTTTGTTTTTAGACCCACCCATACATCCGCAGAGATTAACTTAGTATTTGCATTAACCCAAGGAGCGAAATCGATTCTTGAAGCAACCAAGCGTTGCTTAGCAGTTTCAGAAGAGAGGTAGTTTCTACCCTCACCTTGCGCATAGATCTTTGCGCCAATTTTTTTAAACTCTTGCAATCCATAAACATGGTCAGCATGGTAATGACTCACGATGAGAGCCACTATCTTTTGTGGTGTAATTTTCTTGACTTCAGCAATGAGCTTTTGTGCAAGAATCGGCGAACCCAAGGCATCTACAACAACCACTCCGCCTGGAGTCACTACAAAGCCAGCGTTAGAAATAAAGTTTTGATTGGCGCTGCTTCCCATTTCAGGGAAGCCTTGTACAAAATAGGTATGAGGCGCTACCTGTATTGGCTTTAGCTGAATCGTATCGCTAGGCTTGCTCTGAGCAAAAGCAGAACCCAAAAAGATAAGGGATCCCATCAGGATCCCTGTAAGACTTTTGAAGCAATTCATACAAGACTGTTTAAGGCTTGATGTAAGCAAAACCATCTTTATATTGCAGATCGGCAACACGAACCACGCCCGATGGTGTGAAATCAGCATCTAAAGTGAACTGATCTTTTTTCAAGTTACGATTCTTGAGGGTAATCTCGCAAACCTCAAACTTCACACCGCGAGACTTCAAAGCGCCAACCAAAGGTGCGTACTCCACATTATTCTTTTTATCTTTCGCCCCCTCCATCATGATGTCGACGCCATTGGCATGAGTCACCACAATAATGGTGGTTTGTGGCGCTACATCCAAATGATTGCGGATATTGCGCAGACCTTTAAGACCTTGTGATTCAGCATCATCAATGTGGTAAACCACTTTGGTGTTGCCAGTCGACTGTGCTGAGGCAAAAGAACTAAAGCCAAAAGCCAAAGTCAATATGGCAAGAATAGAGAGTAATTTTTTCATGCGTACATCCTCAGTAATAAATTAGATTGGGGCCATGCCAGGGTTATTAGAAACGCCCTTAATAATTGGCTCATTGAGCTTGACCGCTTTAACCACTTTGACATCGCGCAGGTGACGTTCCATCACATCCCAGATCGCCTCGCCGCCAGCATTCTTTGCTTCTTCGCTAACCGGTGCCCAGCCTGCCACTTTGTAAGTTTTACTCGCCTCAATAGGTTTACCGTTTAAACGCATATCTGTAATACGCTTGCCAGCTGTTTGTGCGGGATCAATGGTGTATTGCATGCCGCCAACGCGAACCATGTCACCGCCCTGCTGGTAATATGGATCCGGATTAAATAAGTTGTCTGCCACGTCCTCAAGAATGGTCTTGATGGTCTCACCACTCATATTGGTAACCGTAGTGTATGGATAAGTAATCGCCGTTTGATCCATCAGGTTCTCGCGTGTGATTGCTTGACCTGGCAACAGGCTGGTGCCCCAGCGGAAGCCTGGTGAGAATGCAATCTCCGCATTCTTCTGCACCATGAGGCCATCTAAGATAAGTTGATCAAAGCTACCATTGAAGTTGCCACGACGATACAAGAGGCCTTCAGTAGTGGCTAATTTTTCATTTAACTTAGCTTCGAATGGCGCTCTAATTTTGGTTATCAACTTACTCATCGTTGGATCAGCAGGAATCATATTGGAGAAGATTGGTAACAACTTGTATCTAAAGTCGACCGGCTTGCCGCCCTTCACATCAAAATCGAGTACGCCCAGGAACTTGCTATTGGATCCCGCATTAGTAACAAGCGTTACACCACCCGCATTTTTTACCTTAACTGGAATGGGCACACCATCATGAGTATGGCCGCCCAGGATTGCATCTAGACCACGCACGCGCGATGCCATCTTTAGGTCAACGTCCATACCGTTATGCGACAGAAGCACTACTACCTTAGCCCCTTTAGATCTAACCTCATCAATGGTCTTTTGCATATTCTCTTCTTGAATACCAAAGGTCCAGTCTGGGGTGAAGTATCTTGGATTTGCAATCGGGGTGTACGGGAAGGCCTGGCCAATAATGGCAACCTGAATACCGTTCTGAACTTTCATGACGTATGGGTTAAACACCATATCGCCAAAGTCAGACGTCTTAATGTTTTGAGCAATAAATGAGACCTTGCCTTTGAAATCGCCATTCACGATTTCCATCACACGCTTCTCACCTAAAGTCATTTCCCAATGCGGGGTCATGACATCTACGCCCAACGCCAAAGCCGCGTCAACCATATCCTGGCCATTGGTCCAAAGAGACGTACCAGAACCCTGCCAAGTATCACCGCCATCCAATAAGAGCGAGCCAGGGCGATTTGCCTTGATTTGCTTAATCAATGTAGCCATATGGGCGAAGCCACCCATCTTGCCGTAGTTCTGGGCTGCAGCAACGTAATCCAAGTAAGTAAATGCATGGGCATCACGTGTACCTGGTGCAATGCCATTAGCCTTTAGGAAATACTCGCCAACTAAGTGCGGAGTCTTGCCCTCTTGCGCGCCAATACCAAGGTTTACATTGGGTTCACGGAAATAAATGGGCAGTAGTTGCGCATGACAATCCGTAAAATGCAAAAAATGTACATTTCCGAATTTAGGTAAGTCATAAAACTTTTGTGCAGTGCTTTGAGCATTTACGAAATTGGACTGCAAACTCAATCCGCCCGCTGATGCAATAGCTAAAGCCTGCAGAAAGTCGCGACGATTTAGTGACATATAAGTATTCCCTTAAGAAAACAGGCCTGTCGGCCTGTTCTTTGATTCGTTATTGATTAACTGGAGAAGCAGGATCAAGCAGTAAAGCCATAACATCCTGAATCTGCTGCTCATTTAAGAGCTTGAAGTGTGCAAATCGCGGCATATTGCTACAGGCGTTATACGCCTTGGAATTATTAATACGATTCCAGGTGTAAGTAACCACCTCTTGCGAATAACCACGTAGCTTTCCGTAACCAGTCAATGATGGTCCGATGTTTCCATAAGAAATTTCTTTAGGGTCGATCTGATGACAGTTGTAGCAACCACCGCCCACTACAGTGTCAGCCTTGTCAGTCCAGGTTGCACCGCGACCACTTTGAGCAATTGCCTCGCCCTTCTTCCAGTCGCCAATATATTTGCCATCAGATGGCTGCTTGATTGAAGCCATATTGATTTTCTGAATCTTGTCGCGCATCTTTTCACCCTGCTTGCTATTAGCGAACACAGGGTCTGAACAGAACTTTTGCGTTTCGTCTTGCTGAATACGATCTAATCCCGCAATGCCCTCTGCCCTGAAGCTATCAGTCATCATCTTATTAAACCTTGGATCATTCTTTTGCTGTGCTACAGCTACGTTTTGTAACAAGCTTGAAGCAACAATAAATCCAGCAATAGTCAAGAGCTTTTTGATATTTGTATTTTTCATGATCTATGTCTCTTATCTCTTAACGCTTTAATCCAGGAGTTTCAACTGTTCCGCCGTTGGCAGTCTTTGCCATATACATAGACAAAGCAATCGTTACATCTGAACCATAAATTGGGAATGGGAAACGCTGCTGACGATAGCAATCGTTCAAGCGCTGCTGCATCGTCCAGAACTGACCGCTTGAAACGCGATATGCTGGCCAGTAACCCCAACCCATAGCGGCGCCTTTTTGCTCCGTTAAATTAGGCAAATCTTGCAAACGAATACGTTTACCGTTTTCAGCATGACAAGATGCGCATGAGAAGTCCATTGGGCCACCCTGAAAGAAGAATGCGCGCTTACCGAGCTCATACATTTCTTTTTCTTTAGGATGATTGGTGCTCACCTTAATTTTGTCGCCTTTAGATGCAGTGACTACGTAAGCAACGATCGCCTCCATATCCTTCTTAGGACCTTTTTGGAATGGAGCATCAATCATTTCTTGCGGATCACGACCTTGGAGGACTTGCATACAAGTCATCAATCGTGATTCGAGGTCTTGCACCTTGTTGGTATCTTTAAAGTAGCGCGGCAACTGCGCTGCTGCGCCCTTCACAACACCTGCGCCTAGACCTAAATCGCACTTCTCAAGAGTAGCGTTTTTAGGACCTGCTGGTTTTTTCCATAGATCTTCACCGGCTGCTTCATAGAGCTCTGAAGGGTTGCCATCAGCGATCATCTCGCGATATTTAGCGATATCGTCTGTTGCACTTTTTTGCGCAGAGACTGACGATGACACTGCTAATAAGGTGGCCATCAATCCTGAGGCCAACCCTAAAGTTAATTTACGCTGCATTTGCAACCCTTTCAAAACTCAGGTGATAGTAAAAATCTATGGAGACGAGCAATTAAGAAGCGGTTGCTTCGTCGGTGCGCTTGTCACCCTTGCTATCTACCCAACTCACAACAATCTTGTCGCCCTTAGCGCCCTTGTATTTGAAGTTCAAGAATGGATCCTTAGAAACCGCTGGACCAAATTGACCATTCAATACATCTTTGCCATTTGCTTTGACATTGATTGTGCTGATGAACCAAGCTGGAATTGTCTTGCCAGAAGCGTCTTTACGCTGACCAGATTCCATGTCGTGTTTCATCAAAATTTTTACATCCACAATTCCACCGTTCTCAGCAGCTCTAACGCGCATTGGATCAGCCATGTTTTCCTCTTGTAATCTAGTAATTAATTAATGGTATTCAGATATGTTGGGGGATTAACCGCCGCAACCACCCAAAGTAACTTTCACTTCCTTAACGGCCATGCTCCATTTGCCATCGGCTTTTACCAAAGCGTATACATTGGAGGTCTGACCCATCTTGATACGTGTAGTAACAAATGGCTCAGTGCCAGCAGGAATGAAGAATTGAGCAGCTAAGGCGCTTGGGTTTTTCTCAACCAAGATTGCCATTTGTTCTGCTTTAAGGGTAGTTACAATGCCGACCGGCACAACTGCACCATTTTCTGCGATGTCAGGGGCATTCAAAGTGACTGCACCAGACTTATCTGGGCTACCTGCTCCCAAGATTTTGAATACATCATCGAGACTCTTGCCTTCAAAAGCGGCTTTATTCCACTCTTGAGCTTGGGCTACGCTAATAAGACCCGCAGAAGCCATCAAGCCGAAAACGGCTGAATATTTCAATAAACTGCGTCGCTGCTGATTCATAAAAACTCCTTTATTAATCTCTTACTGTGAATATATTATCTGCTTTCTGATAAACCATACTGGTTATTACCTAAGCAGCCCTTATTTGCCCCCTGAAAGCACCCATTCAACTAGTGCTTTACGATCTGCATCTGACAATTGCGCTTGTGGTGGCATCGGAATTGAACCCCAAACTCCAGCTCCACCATTCTTAACCTTGGCCATCAATTTATCTACAGCGCCACTTTGATCTTTATATTTAGCCGAAATATCTGATATGGATGGTCCGACCAACTTGGCATTTGGTGCATGGCAGGCAGAGCAATTCTCATTCTTAAATAACGCTGCAGCACCCTTAGGGGCATTGGCATGAGTATCTTTAGCATGCGCTAGACCCTCTCCCGCTGCGCCAGGGAGTTTTGCAACAGGCGGCTTGGTAGTATCGGCACCACGATACGGGCCATACATACGATTTTGATCTGCGATATTGCCATGAGCATCACGCGCAAAATCAGGCAAGGTAGAGCCGATTTGAACAAATGCTACGCAATTATTCATACAAGCAGAACCATTGACATCAGGTTTGTCTTTCACGTTCCAGAAGCCATGCTTTCTAGTCATGCCGTTACGGTTAGGCATTTTGGCTTGTACTTCAGCAATATTAGTATTGCTGAGAACGAAATCATCTGGAACGACTTCACCAATACTCAAGATGAAAGCAACTAAAGCATACGTCTCATCTGGAGTTAAGGATCTTGGTGCATTCCACGGCATTGCGCGATAGATGTAATCCCATAAAGTAGAAACAGTAGAAACCTTCATTAAAGTGGTTCGCTGTGGCTGCTTCATATCAGCAAGAGAAGCCACTCTTCCAGTCTTAACATCATCCTTAGTGGTACCGCCAGTAATCGGCGTAAAGATCTCATTTGATTCACCGAAAATACCGTGGCAACTAGCGCACTTGGCCTCCCAAATGGTCTGACCTTGTTCAACTGAACCAGATCCTTTTGGCAATCCTTTGAAATCAGGGCGCACATCAATATCCCAAGCAGCTACTTCAGCTGGAGTGGCATTACGGCCGACTCCAGGAAACTTAGCGGACCCCTGCGTTCCTTGCGCATAGGCAAGATTAGCGACCAATAACGCTGCGGACAACAGCCCTAAACGAGCAATCGATTTACCCAACTTGTACATTGCTCACCTCGCCGTTTGAATCTAATTTCCAAGACTGAATTGCATTGTTGTGATAAATCGAACGTGTACCACGAACATTACGCAAAGTTTTAATTGAAGGCTGGATGTAACCTGTGTCATCAACCGCTCTAGATTGCAATATTGCAGGCGACCCATCCCAAACCCAATCAATATTGAAGCGTGTAATTGACTTGGTGAGCACAGGAGTCTCGAGACGTGCTTGACGCCAATTATTACCGCCGTCAAATGAAACATCTACACGCCTAATCTTGCCGCGACCAGACCAAGCCATACCACTTACGTTATAAAAACCTTTATCAAGCAATTGCTGACCACCAGACGGTGTAGTAATGACAGATTTACATTCTTGAATAGATGCGTATTGGCGATGCATGCCATCAGGCATAAGCTCAATATAGTGAACCGCCTCATCTTTTGCATTCCAGGGCATATCACCCACTTCAAGACGGCGCAGCCATTTAACCCAACTAACACCCTGGACACCAGGCACTACCAAGCGCAATGGGAAACCGTTTTCTGGACGGAGCATCTCGCCATTCATACTCCAGGCTACGATAGTGTCATCTAGGCAGCTTTCCAGATTAATGGTGCGAGTCATGCCAGAGCCATCACCACCTTCAGCAAGCAAGAACTTGCCTTTTTTCAAATCGGCGCCGCACTCTTCAAGCAATACCTTGAGCGGCACGCCTGTGAATTCGCAGCAGGACAACATGCCGTGTGTGTATTGCACTGTCGGGACAGCAACGTTGCCCCACTCCAGACCAGTATTTGCTCCGCACTCAATAAAGTGAGTACGAGAAACAGAAGGCAAACGCATCAAGTCGTTCATAGTGAAGACGCGAGCATTTTTCACCATACCGTTCACCATCAATCGATGGGTCTCAGGATTTAAGTTGTACCAACCTTGGTGATGGCGCTCAAAGTGCAAACCGTTTGGCGTAATTGTTCCGAACAAGCCCTGCAAAGGTGTAAAGGCAACCGATGCTGCTGATACACGCGTTAAGCCAGGTGACTCACGACGAATTAAATTTGCCTCATAAATAGAGGGCACGCCATAAGGCATGGTGGCAACGTTCTTACCAAGTGTTGTTTGCCATTCTTGCTTTTCTAAAATTGCTGGGTCGCCCTCGCCTGCAGCAAATGCCAGTGGTGCAGCCAAGCCTGCTGCCGCTCCGCCAACTGCAGACATGAAGCCTTTGCGCAAGAAGCCACGGCGCGTTTCATCAAGGCCATTGGCGTTGATGTCGGCAATTAACTCTTGAGAGATAAAGTGCTCTGGCGCTTTAACTAAGCGGGCTCTATTTGCCGGCTTTTCAACTGCCGAGATATCCTCGACATTTAATTCAATTTGCTTCTTAGTCATTTGACCTCTACTTGAAAAGTGATTTACTGCAAAACTTAATGAATACCTTCAGCAATCTTTGCGCAGACTGACTGACACATTTCTACAGTTGCATTGTCTGCAATTGAGTAATAAACCGTTACACCCTCTTTACGTCTGAGCAATATTCCCGCTTTATGCAAGGCTAAAAGATGTCTTGAAACATTCGCCTGACTTGAGCCACACATTTCAACAACCTCAGTTACAGACTTTTCTCCGCTGCAGACTGAATACATAATGCGAAGGCGCGCTGGTTCAGACAGCACATTGAAATAGGCGGCGACTTGAGAGAACACTTTCTCCATCTGTTTCGGAGATAAGTTTTTTGTTGCTTTTTGAACCCTAGATTTCACCTAAATCATCGCCTTGTAATATATATGCATGTATACGCATATATTGGACTCCTGAAGCGGTTAAATCGGTATAGTGAGTTACCCTATATTGCTTAGCAATACAATCAAAACGATGGATATAGACGCAATCCTTCTTTCGCTAAAGCTGGCACTTTGGACTTTGGCTCTCATTATCCCTTTTGGGGTTTGGGTGGCACATAGCCTGCTTAGCCTCAACAGAAGCAAGCCCTGGGTAGAGGCAGCCTTAGCTCTGCCACTCGTTTTGCCTCCAACCGTCTTAGGCTATTACCTACTGGTTGGCCTGGGCGGGAAGAGCTTTTTGGGCTTTCCATTGGTTTTTTCCTTTACCGGCATCTTGATTGCCTCCCTCATAGTTAACCTGCCTTTTGCCATACAGCCGATTCAGCGCGCTTTTGAAGCCATTAATCCCGAAATTCGCGAAGCCGCCCAAGTAAGCGGCTTATCCAATTGGCAAATCTTTCGTTTAATTGAGCTTCCGCTAGCCTGGAGAGGCATTACCAGCGCAGCCGTACTGACTTTTGCTCATACTCTTGGGGAATTTGGGGTCGTCCTCATGGTCGGGGGCGCTATCCCAGGGGAAACCAAAACGGTATCCATTGCCATATACGACAAAGTACAGAGCTTTGATACTGCCGGCGCTGGGGCGCTTGCATTGCTTCTTCTGGGAATTTCACTGATTGCGATTGCGCTCTCTTATGGCGTCTTTGGAAGAAGCGCCACCCAACAGGGTAAAGGGAGAGGCTAATGCTCAAACTCAAAATTAACCAAACTCTCCCCAATCCATTGCAAATCAACTTGGAGTGCGCTCCTGGTCAATTGCATGCTCTTGTAGGGCCGTCTGGTAGCGGCAAGACCAGCACCCTTAGAACTATCGCCGGACTGAGTCAAGCCAAGTTCGGGAAAATTGAGTGTGATGGAGAAACCTGGTTTGAAGCGAGCGAACTTTCGGGGGTAATTAAAAACCTAGCCCCAGCACAACGCTCTTGCGGCTTCTTATTTCAACAGTACGCCCTCTTTCCACATCTTTCCGCCGTTGAAAACGTCATCATCCCACTGCAAAATTCCACTTATGAGGTAAGTGAGCGCAAAGAAATTGCTCAAGATTGGTTAAATCGTATGGGAATTGCAGAGCTTGCTCATCGTTTACCCAACCAACTTTCTGGCGGACAGCAGCAGCGCGTTGCGCTTGCCAGAGCTCTAGCTCGGCAGCCAAAGATTTTGTTACTAGATGAGCCCTTCTCCGCAGTAGATGCACCAACCCGTCAGAGTCTTTACAAAACCCTCGCAGATTTACGCAAGGACTTGAACATTCCAATTCTGTTGGTTACGCATGACCTGCGTGAGGCCGATCTACTTGCTGACCGCATTACCGTAATTGATAACGGCATTAGCCTGCAAACGGCTCCACCACAAGTGTTATTTCAAAAACCCCGCAATTCACGCGTTGCTGAGTTAGTAGGCATCAGCAATATGTTTCATGGAATATTTAATGCAGGAAATCTCACTTGGGATGGCTGTGAAAAAACTTTTACTGTGGCTGACAAAGGAAAGATTCCTTCAAACGCGCAAGTTGCTTGGGTGATTCCACAGGATGGATTAAGAATCAATAACACTCCGACCTCATCCAGCATTCCAGCTACCACCGCAGAAATTAGCAGCCTAGGACAAATTGCTGTTGTGCAGTTACAGATTCAGAATAGCTCACACAAAATCGAGTGGGTAGCATCAGCATCTGAAGTTAAAAGACTGGGAATGGAAGTTGGCAGTCAAATGCATATTGAATTTGATGGCGATCAAATTCATATCATGCCCTTGCGCCCAATTAATGATCCAAGACGATTTGTAGATCACTAAGAGTCAAGTAGAAGGGGTGTTTAAGTCTAAGCACCCCTTCTAGATTTTGCCTTATGTAGCAAGACTTATTTGCAGCAACCACCGCTGCCACATGAGGAATCAGTACCGCAAGTATTAATTCCTAATAATGGATAGGCTGGGCAGAATCTAAATAGACCTGTTGCAAGCGGTACTACACCAATCCAGCCCCAGACACCAACAGTGCCAGTTGCAGCCAGACCAATTAATACCAAGCCCACTACCATGCGTAACATACGATCAATACCGCCAACATTGCATTTCATATTAAAGCTCCTTTTAAATTATTTACTACAGTAATTTTGATAAAGCACATTCATCACTTCTAAGGCAACATGATTGGAATGCGAGTAATAAATTTGCTTGCCCTCTCTTCTGGTTTTCACCAACGCTTCATTCCTTAAAACAGTTAACTGCTGAGATAAGGTTGGCTGTTGAATATCAAGGCATGCCTCCAGCTCACCTACGCACTTCTCCCCTTGACTAATTTGACACAACAACAACATCCGATCTCGATTAGAAAGAACCTTCATTAAGCGACAAGCATCGTCTGCTGATGACTGCATCTTTTGTAGATTGATGTTGGCGGCAACAAGAGACATGACAGGCATTCTTAGTTAAGCGGAACACCTACCAATGGACGGCCTTCAAGAGTCCATAGATATAGGGAGCCGTCATACAACTTGGTTGATTTATTACCTACCAGCTCTGACAATACAAACCAACCACCAGCTGCCAAATGGCCGCTATTACAATAACTAATAGCTGGTGATTTTGGATTAATGCCGTTTGCTGTTAATAAAGCGTTATAGGTATTTTTATCCCAAAAATATAGTGCACCCTTTGATGTTTTTGCCAACAACTCCGGGGCTAATTCTTTTGCACCAGCAATATGTCCATAAGCACCTACATAGTCACGTTTACTTAGGCCAAAAAATTGTGCTGGTTGACGAGCATCAATCAAATTTACCTTACCGCTTTTTGATGCAGAGGCTACTTGTTCTGAATTGGCAATCAATTCTTTGCGCTCTGCTTTTGCAGTCCAGTTTCCACCGGTCTTGGTTGAGGGGCTAACTACAAATTCACGACCTTCAGCAAGCCAGCCTGCCATGCCACCATCTAAAACGGCAATATTGTCTTCACCATAAACCTTGAACTGCCAATAGGCTCGTAGGGCTTCGTCCACATCGGAAATATCCAACCCAATTGGTACCAAAACGATAGGCTTGTCAGAATTAACGCCAACAGCTTGAATAATTTTTTCAAAATCTGCCTTTTCAGGAATCAAGTATTTAATCTTTTTTCCATCAATCATGCGATCAGCTCTAACCTTTTTAAAGTCTAACAAGCTAGAGTCTGAAATATGGCCACCAACCTCTACCAGCATCTTTTTTCCAGTCTTTTTATCGACTTCAAATTCAGGGCTACGTACATAGCTAGCCACATCGCCTCTTACCTCCAGAATTTGCACTTCAGATTGGTTTGCAGCAAGCCAATCAGCGCTAACTACTGGCCCAGGCAATGTAATAGCCTGCACGAAACTTACCATGCTAGCCAAGACAAGAGCTGCTGCCCATTGAATCTTTTTCATTTCTACTCCCTTATGAATTAACTACCAATAAATTCTCTGAAAGACGACCCAGCAGATCAATCTTGCACTCCGTTAACACATGATGCTTTCTAGAATTCAGTGCATTCTCACGACCGCCGCATTCGACCTCTAGCAATCTAATCTTTTGCTCACGACCCACAATCAATTTTTCAATTTCTGCGCTAAATAATTGAATAAGTGCGCCCACCCAGTTACTTACTGGTGCCATACGACCTTTGACCACCATCTCAAAGCCTTTTAAGGACTTGATGACTAAGTCCGAATCAATCATTTCCTCGCCTGTGACCCACTGATTTGTTGTAAATAAGCGGGTTGGCAGGCCCTTTTGATCCAATGCAATACCAACAAGATGATGAAAGCTCTTTGCATCCCGTTTGATCACATGAAAATGTCCATGCTCTCCATCGACCATCTCATCAGCTGAATGCGCATGGTAATAAAACTCATATCCACTATTCGCATCAGCTAAATCATTGCTCGGATAGTGCTGCCACTCAACAAAATCCTTGGCGCCACATAAAGCGGCTTCATTCAAAGTACGTCCAGATTTGGCGTACTGCATTTGAATGTTTGCCAGCTTCTGAGCAGCTAACCAAAGATTGGATTGAGTAAGCATGTAAAAGTTACTCCGCTGCCTTACGCTTTTTAGGTCCACAAGGATTTGCCGGTCCACATGGGTTAGCTGCCTTTTTCTTTGCTGGACCACAAGGATTGGAGGCTTCTTTTTTAGGACCGCAAGGATTCTTTTGCTCAGAGCTTGTTGGATTCGCAGGGGCATCAGCAGAAAGGGCGAGCGGTGCTGCAGATAAACCCGCCAAGGCAAGTGCCAATGCGGCTACAGTTGATTTCTTAGACATATATTTCCTTTTAATGATTAAGCTTGAGAACTAACGGGACCTTTGGATTTCTTCTCCATCCAAGAGCCCAAGACAAAAACACCAACGGCCGCAACAATCATTCCGATATCAATGGACCAATCTGAGATATTGAAAGCATCTGGCAATGAATCCGCTTTAGTAAATTCGCCTAAAGTAGTTAAGACCTCTATCTCTGGGTAAATAACAGCAAAAACAACGGTACCCAAAAGCAATCCAAGTAAAAAGATTGCTGCGTCAATGCGACCAGACATTAAGCCAACCACTGATGTTCCAGGGCAATACCCACCAATTGCGAAGCCAGCACCAACAAGCGCTCCACCCAATGCAGCTGCGCCCAAGAATGCTGGAGGCACAAACAAACTACCAGCGTCCACCAACCCAGCCTTTTCTAAAACCATGAGTCCAACTGCTGCAAACACAATAGCGGTGAACATGACCTTAAACACTGACCAATCCGTTAGCCGAAATTGGCCAGTTAATTTATTAGGATTACCAAAACCCGCACGCTCCAAAACGAAACCAAATGCAGCGCCTAAAAGAAGCCCTGAAAGTATCTCGCTCATCTTATTTCTCCTCTTTCAAGAAGCGGCTTACTAATAAACCCACCGCAAAGAATGTGCCAAGGAAAGTAAATCCAGCCAAACTGAGTACCGCGGCGCCAGACAATCCAAGACCACTGGTGCAACCTGCAGCTACACGTGCTCCAAAGCCTGCCAAGATACCGCCAAACAATGCCGTCATCGGACGCTTAGCGCCACCGAGAAACTTCTTGCCGTCCATCTGAATGTGAATTCTCTTTGCTAGGAATGCAGATAGCAATGCGCCTAAAGCTACTCCGATCACCTGCCAGGTAATCCAGGCATTTAAAGGCTTGCCTTCTTCCACCATTCCACCCAAATAATCATTTGCATTAGTGGTAACTGGTGCAACATACATTCCAACCCATGCAGTTAAGCGAGTGGTAAATCCTGTTGCCCCAAGTCCATGACCCGTGACCACAAAAGTTGCCAATAGAACCATTCCAAGCAGGATGCCTGCTAGCAATGGGTTCATATACGGCGCTGGTTTCGCCTGCCCTGCTTTATTTACCATCTTTACTGACCTCATTTAAGGTTTAAATAATATATACATTTATATATTATCAATTTAAATTGCAATGTCAATAGGAGCAAGCAAACAAGTCGACAGAATTTGATCTACATCATGAATGAATGGACCTAGTGTGCTGAATGGGTCCTAATGCAGGCATCAGACAATAAAAAAGGGGGCTCGGCCCCTTTGAATATCGGATCTTAAGTTAAAAGGATCAGAACTCACCCTTTACAGTTGTTAATCCCAACGCATCCCAGTCCAACATGCCGCCACGATAGTAATAAATCTTCGTTGCTGGGAAGCCGTCGCGTGTCATCGCAGCCATTGCCATTGGACTTTGTGGACAAACAGGACCGTTGCAGAATGCATAGACCTTCTTCGCTTTAGAGCAATCCCACTTGGTTGAACCAGCAGCAGGCTTTTTGCAACCTAACTCATCCATACGCATCGCTACTTCGGTGTACGGTATGCCGACTGAACCAGGGATTGTTCCCTTTACGCGGTCATCGACAACGCGCATATCTACCACCAATGAATCCTTATCATTTAATGCATTAAGCACATCAATCTCATCAACTGGCACAACGCCCTTGATAGGAATCAATGGCTGCAACCAGCCTTTATTCTTGGCACAAGGCGTCATCACACGAGTGATTTCTACCGGACCCCTTGGGGTGTTAACGACAAAATTGGTGGATTTATCAATAATCTGCAGTAGCTCAGGACTTGCAGGTACAGCAGATTGTGCTGATACGAGGCCTGAAAACAACATCAGACCAAGAGAAATAAACTTTTTCATAAAACCCTCTATGTATTATTTTGTCGCAAAACAGTGATTTAAATGTTTATATACGCATTTATGCATATTTACGTAGTGTGAGGCCTAGACTTGCTAAACTTAATACAGAGAAACCCCTATTGTTGAAGGTGTTATCCCCTTTAATATCCAACATAGCTAGTTATTTGAATTTTTATACTTACCTGAACACTGGAGTCTTTATGAAGAATAGTCGTCGTCAATTTATGATTTTGTCTGCTGCTGGTGCCTGTACTTTGGCATTGAACGGCAAAGTTCAAGCTCAAGCAATGGTTGCTGAAACTGACCCACAGGCTGCTGCATTGGGTTACAAGGCAGTTGCAACTACTGTAGATAAAGCTAAATATGCTAAATACGCTGCTGGTCAAGAGTGTGATAACTGCGCTTTGTTCCAAGGTAAAGTAGGCGATGCGACTGGCGGCTGCTCTTTATTCGGCACCAAGAAAGTTGCCGGCAAAGGCTGGTGCTCTGCTTACGCTAAGAAGGCTTAATTAAATATTTAGTTAAGCACTAAGGTAAAAAAGACTGCTACGGCAGTCTTTTTTATTTCCTCTTG
The DNA here is from genome assembly GCF_027924165.1 of Polynucleobacter yangtzensis. NCBI lineage: Bacteria > Pseudomonadati > Pseudomonadota > Betaproteobacteria > Burkholderiales > Burkholderiaceae > Polynucleobacter > Polynucleobacter yangtzensis. The sequence continues at coordinate 815,407 of NZ_AP026973.1, read as the reverse complement.
CCTATTTCTATTTACTTTAAGCCCCTGCTTGAGAAAAACTTTTAAGCTTTTCCATATTCGGAATCTGAATACTTAATCTGCTGATATTGGAAATCAGCCCCTGCTCGGCCATTGAGGCAAGGGCTCGACTAATAGTCTCAAACTTCACATCCATCATTAAGCCCATATCTTCACGTTTAAAGAGCGGTGCAACCGCCATCTCTCCAGACACCTTTGCCACTCTGAGAAAAAAGCGAGCCAAGCGCACCTCAATTCGACCGGTATTAATTTCAGAAAACCAGGATTCAGATTGAGCTAAAGCTTCGCCCCATTTTTTTACTATCTGACGATGTAAACGTGGCGACTCTTCCCCTAGGCTGGAGATGATGGCTTTTGGAATACGGCATAAATGCACATTCGATAAAGCGCTAGCGGAATGGGCGTAGCTTTCCTCTAGCAGTGCTTCCATGCCAAAAAGATCGCCAGGCATAACTAAACGTACGATTCTGCTTGAGCCGTCAGAATTAACGTGCAACAGCTTGATATAACCTTCGCGCAATGTATAAAGATACTCTGCAGACTCACCCTGTGTGTAGATGCCTGAGTTAGCCTCAAAGCGCAGATCATCAATCGGCGAATGAATTTTGGAAAAATCTTCCTCATTCAACTCGGCAAATAATGCTGAGCTACGAATAGAACATGCATTGCAATCGCTGTTACCCTGCCATGCACTTTTAATTTCAATGGTCTTCATAAGAGAAAACTCACTTTTTAGCAACCAAACCTAAGATTGCGGACATACCAGTATGTCTTGGGCCTTCAGAGAGCTCTTTTTCATAGCTCACTAGCTCAAGTATCTGAAACTCTTTCACAAGATCCCGGATTAACTCCTCTGTGTAGAGATGCTCTATTAAGCTTGGTCCACCAGTTTTATATTCCAATTGCTTTGGTGTGTAGCCTTGCAGAATAAAGATGCCGCCTGGCTTCAAGGCTTCGTAGCTCTGTTTGAAGATGCGCTCGCGCATATCGGGATCGGCAAACTGGATAAAGATGCCAATCACTGCATCATAAGTATTGGCTTGCCATGCAAAACTATCAGTATCTGAGAATGAATAATCAACTTCGACCTGATTATCTTTGGCAAACTGCCTTGCTTTAGCTAGTGCAATATCAGAGGCATCAAAGCCAATCACTTGCATCCCCTGCTTGGCCAGCCAAACACCATTACGCCCTTCACCATCAGCGATGCATAGCACCTTGCTCTTGGGTTTTAGGTATTGATTTGCCTTCTCAACTAGATATTCATTTGGCTCTTTGCCAAAAATGAACTCTTCTTTATCAAAGCGTTCATTCCAGAACCGGGTAGCGTCAGAGAAACCCATGGGCTTATCTTGATGGATCTGGTTATTTTTTGAGTCCGCCAACGAGGTCATTCTTTAAATCGTTGATGTTTTCTAAGCCAACCGCAATACGCACTAAGCCATCGGTAATACCTGCAGCTTTTCTGGCTTCTGGCGATACGCGGCAATGCGTCGTTGTTGCTGGATTGGTGATGGTTGTACGTGTGTCACCTAGGTTTGCTGTAATCGAGCAAAGCTTGGTTTGGTTAATGAGTTTGAACGCAGCTTTCTTGCCGCCTTTTAGAGTGAAAGACAGAATCGCTCCGCCCTCTTTTTGCTGGCGCTTAGCCAATGCATGTTGAGGATGTGACTTCAAGCCTGGGTGGTAAACACGCTCGACACCAGGCTGCTTCTCTAGCCATTGAGCCAAGGCGAGCGCATTCTGGCTTTGTTGCTTCATACGAAGCTCTAAAGTCTCTAGACCCTTTAGAAATACCCAAGCATTAAATGCAGACAGTGTTGGGCCTGCAGTACGCACATAAGGGAACACTTTACCCATGACGAAGTCGTTGCTACCCACGATTGCTCCGCCAACTACCCTACCTTGGCCATCTAAATATTTAGTAGCCGAATGAATGACGACATCAGCACCAAGCGCTAATGGCTTTTGCAAGGCTGGCGTGCAGAAGCAGTTATCTACAGCAAATAATGCATTTGCTTTTTTGGCGATCTTTGAAATTGCTTTAATGTCCGCAATCTCAGTCAATGGATTGGAAGGCGTCTCGAGATAAAAGAGTTTGGTATTCGGTTGGACAGCAGCTTGCCATGACTTGGTATCAGCCAAATCAACATAGGTTGTTGTAATGCCAAAGCGACCCAAGATATTGGTGAACAATTGAATCGTTGCACCAAATACAGAACGAGAGCAAACAACGTGGTCCCCTGCTTGCAAATGCGCCATCGCCAATGTCATGATGGCAGCCATTCCAGAAGCAGTTGCAATACAAGCCTCACCACCCTCTAGAGCAGCCAAACGATCTTGGAACATACTCACAGTTGGATTGGTAAAGCGGGAATAGATAAAACCTTGATCAGCGTGAGCAAAACCATCTGCTGCTAATTCAGCGCTATCAAAGCAAAAACTTGAAGTGAGGAACATTGCCTCAGAGTGCTCTTGATACTCAGCAGTACGACGTGTGCCAGCGCGGACCGCTAGAGTCTCTAGGGCCAGCTTAGAAAAATCCGGTTTTTTGCGTGTGGTTTTGCTCTTCATGATGCTATTTTGACACCGAATTGAGGAATTGCCTCATGTGAGGCAATATCCTGTCGCTTTTTAGTCTTCGGTAGCTAAATGCAGGTGGAGCTGGGAGCGAGCGAAGTCACTCGAATCCTTTTGACGATCAGCCTTAGCAGCTGAAGTATTTCTGGCGGCTTCTAAAGCATCCAAATAGGACTCAGTAATATCACCCGTGATGTAATTTCCATCAAAACAAGAAGCTTCAAACTGCTGAATATTGGGATTAACATCCCTTACTGCCTGCTTCATGTCTTCAATACTTTGATAGATGAGTTGATCAGCACCAATCATCTTGTTGATTTCTTCATCAGTGCGGCCATAGGCAACCAATTCACTACGCGTAGGCATATCAATGCCATAGACGTTCGGGAAACGTACTGGAGGCGCAGCAGAAGCAAAGATCACTTTCTTGGCACCAGACTCGCGAGCCATCTGCACAATCTCAAAAGAAGTGGTTCCGCGAACGATAGAGTCATCCACGATCAGCACAGTCTTATCTTTAAACTCAATACGCATCGCATTGAGTTTTTGACGAACTGACTTCTTGCGAACAGCCTGCCCCGGCATGATGAAGGTGCGACCGATATAACGGTTTTTAAAGAAGCCTTCGCGATAATCCACACCCAAGTTCTTAGCAACCTGCATTGCTGCTGGACGGCTAGAATCCGGAATCGGCATCACTACATCGATCTCGTTGACATTGGTCTCTTTGCGAATCTTCTCCGCCAAGTAATCACCCATGCGCATGCGCACGTTATAGACAGTGACTCCATCAATGGTGGAGTCTGGACGAGCCATGTAGACATACTCAAAGATACAAGGAGTAAGCACTGCATTTGGTACGCACTGACGTGAATAGAAATTGCCATCTAAATCGATATAAATTGCTTCGCCTGGATTGACGTCACGTACAAATGTGAAGCCCAAGCCTTCAAGAGCAACCGACTCAGATGCAATCATCCACTCAGGACCTTGCGGTGTATCAATACGTCCGATACACAAAGGACGAATGCCGTACTGATCTCGGAAAGCCAACAAACCATAGCCAGCAATCAACGACACAACTGCATATGAACCTTTAACACGACTGGTAACTCCAGTAACGGCGTTAAACATTGCGCCCTCATCGAGAGCTGCGCTATTGGTTTCTTTTTGTAGTTCGTCAGCCAACACGTTCAGCAATACTTCAGTATCAGAACTCGTATTGATGTGACGACGATCACGATAAGCCATCTCAACACGCAGACTTGGCGCATTGGTTAAATTGCCGTTATGAGCCAGGATGATGCCGTATGGTGCACTGACATAAAAAGGTTGCGCCTCTTCTTCACTGCTAGCTGAACCAGCAGTTGGATAGCGCACCTGACCAATACCCGCATTACCTACTAGGCTGCGCATATTGCGTGTTCTGAAAACATCTCGTACTAAGCCGTTGGCTTTATGCATCGTGAACGAATTTCCGTTCATCGTCGCAATACCTGCGGCATCTTGACCGCGATGTTGCAAAAGCAACAAGGCATCATAGAGAAGTTGATTTACTGGTGAGTGGGAAACAGTTCCGACGACGCCGCACATATCTCTAGATTCCTATTGTTAATTTAGGAGTAATGGTAGGGGTAACTTTAGGCATTGCATCGCCTAATTGCTTTGCCCAGTCAGCAGGAAGCCAACCTTTAATTAAACCGGTTGCCATATCAATTGCTGGTCTGGTAATGGCATTCTTCCAGGCCATGCTTTGCGGAATGGGAGTGAGCGCAGCCAAGGTAGCAAGCACTACAACAATCAAGCCGCCACGAATCACACCGAATATCAAACCCAAAAAACGGTCAGTCAAGCTCAGACCTACTGACAAGATAATTTTCTGTACTACCCCACCAAATAAGCCACAAATGATGAGTGTCAATATGAACAGAATGATGAAACTCACACCCAAACTAAGCAACTCATCTAGGTGGAATGTAGACAGCCATTCTGTAGAAAGATAATTGCTGTAGTGATAGGCAACCCAAGCTGCAGCAAACCAAGAAGCTAAAGCAAGCACCTCTTTAAACAGGCCGCGTGAGATACCAACAAGAGCTGAGATCAAGAGCACAACTAGGGTGAAGTAATCCACCGATGTTAGCTTGAGGGTGGATAAGTATTCCATTACTGCTTACCGGATTCGACGAGTCTTGGTGACAGACCCATCGCCTTAATTTTCTTCTCCGCTGCTTCGGCGGATTCTTTATCAGTATATGGTCCTGCGCGCAGTACATACAACTTAGCACCATCAGTGCCAGTCTTATTTAAGACATAGTTTGGAATCTTTTGATCTTTGAGTTTTGCAATCCAACCCTTGGCACGCTCTTCCGATGCAAAAGCACCAATCTGAATAACGTACTTACCCGAACCGTTTGTAGTGGCAGGTTTAGTTGCATCATCTGTTTTTGGTTTGTCTGCTTTGGGAGCGCTGGTAGCAACTACTTCTTCACCGGCCGCCAAACCTAATGTGCCGGATTTATTTGCTGCGGGAGCCACTGGTTTAACTTCAGCTTTGGTCTCCGGTTTTGTTTCCGGCTTTACTTCAGGCGCAGGTACGGGTGCGGCTACAACTTTGGGTGCGTCTTTAGCGCTCTCAACAGGCACTTCTGCTTTTGGTTTTTCTTCAGGCTTAGATTCAGTGCCGGGGATTGGTAAGCTGGTCACGATATTTACGGCGATATCGTTTGGAGCTAACTTGGGCTTGCTATCCAAAATACGAGGTAGTCCAACTACTGCAATTAAGACCAATACAGCTGCGCCGATAAGACGATGTCGCGCTCTTTGTTGTTCAGGATCTTCGGTTAGAGCTAACTCTTCAGCTTCTGCTGCGCGTTGAAAACTACGTGGTGCCGCTCTTTTGGCGGTGCGACCACCCCTTGAATCAAATTCAAGGTCATCAGACTGGGTTTTTCGCCTAAAAAAGCTTGGTAAACGAATCATGGATCAGTGGGCCTGGTTGTTTCGGTAAGTCATTACGCCTGCAACGGTATAGAAGGATCCGAAGGTGACAATTCTATCACCCTCACCAGCCTGAGATAGCGCTTTTTGATACGCCAAAGCGGGATTTTCAAAGATTTCGATGCCACCATCTGACCCATTTTTAGGCTTTACACCCATGCTTTCAAGCTTCTGAGCAAGGAACTGACCTGAAGCCGCCCTAGGAGTCGGTAAATCCGTGCAAAACCAGAAATCCACGATATTCAAAAGGGGTTTGATGACGCCTTCGATATCTTTGTCAGCCATTGCCCCAAAAATGGCATAGGTATAAGGGTGATAACCCATCTTATCCAGACCCTGAGCCAAGGTGGCTGCTGCATGGGGGTTGTGAGCCACATCCAAAACGACCGTAGGCTGCCCAGGAAGGACCTGAAAGCGGCCAGGCAACTCCACTAGGGCAAAGCCATTGCGTATGTCCTGAGCGCTGACAGGCAAGCGCTGATGCAGCGCCATTAAGGCAGCAATAACAGCAGATGCATTAAGAATCTGATTGGCGCCACGCAATGCTGGGTAGCCAAGGCCACTAAAGCGCTTATTGCGCCCTGCCCAACCCCACTGCTGTTTATCGCCCTGGAAGTTGTAATCACGTCCCTGCAACCAAAGATCACAGCCTAACTTTTCGGCATGATCGATGAGTGTTTGTGGAGGCACAGGATCACCGCATACTGCAATATGACCCGGGCGGAATATGCCCGCCTTCTCCAAACCAATCGCTTCGCGTGTACCGCCTAAGAAATCCGCATGATCAATATCGATACTAGTCACGATGGCGCAATCAGCATCAACAATATTGACTGCATCTAAACGACCGCCCATTCCAACTTCCAATACCACTGCATCCAAATTTGATTTGGAAAACAGATGCATGATGGCTAAGGTGGTGAATTCAAAATAAGTCAACGTTGGCGCATCAACCAAACTAACGCGCGCATTTTCTACAGCAGCAAAATGCTCAAGCAAGATATTGTCTTTAACATCCTCACCATTGATACGGGCACGCTCATTAAATTGCAGTAGATGCGGTGAGGTGTGGCAACCAACGCGGTAACCGGATGCGAGGAGAATGCTTTCTAAAAAGGCGCAAGTGGATCCTTTGCCATTGGTGCCAGCAACCGTAATCACTGGACAATCGAAATGCAAATCTAATACGGCCTTCACACGATTGATGCGCTCTAGCCCCATGTCAATGCCGACAGGGTGAGCAGTTTCGAGGTGGCTAAGCCAAGCCTCTAGGCTAGAAAATAAAATGGGGGCTTGGTGTGCGGAGCTCAAGCGCTTAAACGGCTGCGCTACCAGCTATCGCAGGCTCAGGAAGCTTTTGTAGCAAAGCCAACAAACGGGCAATTTCACCACGCATCTGACGACGATCAACAATCATGTCAATGCCGCCCTTTTGCATCAAGAATTCTGAACGCTGGAATCCTTCTGGTAATTTCTCACGTACAGTTTGCTCAATCACGCGAGGACCAGCAAAACCAATCAAAGCCTTAGGCTCAGCCATCACAACATCACCCATGAAGGCAAAGCTCGCGGAGATACCACCCATCGTTGGGTCGGTAAGAACGCTGATGTATGGCAAACCTTTTTTAGCTAACAAAGTCAACATCGAGTTAGTCTTAGCCATCTGAAACAGAGATAACAAACTCTCTTGCATACGTGCACCACCAGTAGCGGTTACGCAAATAAATGCACACTTCTTATTAATCGCTTCTTGAACACCGCGGGCAAAGCGCTCACCCACTACAGAGCCCATCGAGCCACCCATGTATTGGAATTCAAAACATGCAGCAACTACAGGAATCGTTTCAATCTTGCCGCCCATCACAATCAGCGCTTCAGATTCACCAGAGGCATCGTTTGCTTCTTTAATGCGGTCTGGGTATTTTTTGGAATCTTTGAACTTCAGTGGATCGGTTGGATAAATATCTGCGCCGATTTCGTAGCGACCTTTTTCATCTAAAAGACTGTCTAAGCGGAGACGTGCGCCGATGCGCATGTGGTGACTACATTTTGGACAAACCGATAAATTCGCTTCGATGTCAGTGCTGTAGAGAACGGTTTCGCAACCAGGGCACTTGACCCACAATCCTTCAGGAACTGATTTGCGATTCGCAGGATCAGTATGTTGAATTTGGGGTGGGAGTAATTTATCTATCCAGCTCATTAGTTTTTAACTATCCAATGCGTCGCGAATCTCACGAATAAAGGTTTCCAGTAATTGTACCGCCTGGCCAGGGGGCGCATCCTCTAAAAGGCGAATAATTCGGCTACCAATCACCACGGCATCAGCACTAGCCGACACAGCCTTGGCGCTAGCGGCATCGCTAATTCCAAAGCCTACAGCGATTGGGATATCGGTTTCTTCTCGAATCTTCGGGATGATGCTAGCTACATCCTGGGTATTAAGGTGGGATGCACCTGTAACGCCCCGCACAGAAACGTAATAGATATAACCAGAAGCTATTTTGGCGGCTTCTTTTATACGCTCATAGGATGAAGTAGGCGCCAATAAGAAAATCGGATCAATGCCAGCAACGCGCATACGAGCAGCAAAATCAACGCACTCTTCTGGTGGATAGTCCACCACCAAAACACCATCAACACCGGCAGCTTTTGCCTCAGTTGCAAAACGCTCTGCCCCCATTTGCTCAACAGGATTTGCATAGCCCATCAACACCACTGGGGTGTTGGTGTCCTTCTTGCGAAACTCTTTCACCATCTCTAAGCAACTATGCAAAGTGACGCCATGAGTTAATGCGCGCTCTGATGATCTCTGAATCACAGGACCGTCAGCCATTGGATCTGAAAATGGCACGCCTAATTCGATCACGCTTGAACCACCGCGTACCAGTGCATGCATAAGTTCAACAGTTTGTTTTGGATCTGGATCGCCAGCAGTAATAAAAGGAATCAATCCTTTTTTACCTGTTGCTTTTAGCTCCTTAAAGAGCGCAGTAATTTTTGACATAGCTATTTTATTTTTCTATTTTTGTTTTTTCTTTTTAGCCTTCGGAGCCAGTTGCTTGAGCAACGGTATGCATATCTTTATCACCACGGCCAGATAGGTTCACCAAGATTGTTTTGTCTTTTGGCAATGTCTTAGCCAGCTTGCAGGCATAGGCAATGGCGTGAGAAGACTCAAGCGCAGGAATGATGCCTTCAATACGGCAACAGTCATGGAATGCTTGCAATGCTTCTTCGTCTGTAATTGCCACATAGTCTGCTCGACCAGAATCTTTTAACCAAGCATGTTCAGGACCAACTCCTGGGTAGTCCATGCCAGCAGAAACAGAATGGGTTTCAGAGATCTGACCATTCTCATCTTGTAATAAATAAGTACGGTTACCATGTAATACGCCAGGCTTACCAACGCATAACGCTGCAGAATGCAAGCCACTACCCAAACCATGACCGGCTGCCTCAACACCAACAAGCTTTACCTCGGGGTAATCAATGTATGGATAGAAAATGCCCATCGCATTTGAACCACCGCCTACACAAGCAAGAACGAAGTCAGGTTGACGACCAGTCATCTCAGGCATTTGTACTTTGCACTCTTCACCAATCACGCTTTGAAAATCTCTCACCATCATTGGATAAGGATGCGGTCCTGCAACAGTGCCAATAATGTAGAAAGTATTGTCGACGTTCGTGACCCAATCGCGCATCGCTTCATTGAGCGCGTCTTTTAAAGTCTTTGTGCCAGATTCCACTGGAACGACTTTGGCGCCAAGCAACTTCATACGAAATACGTTTTGCGCCTGACGAGCTACGTCAACAGAACCTTGATAAACCGTACAGTCCAAGCCAAAGCGGGCGCAGATAGTAGCCGTGGCAACGCCATGCTGCCCCGCTCCAGTCTCAGCAATGATGCGGGGCTTGCCCATACGCTTAGCCAACATTGCTTGACCAATCACGTTATTAATCTTGTGTGCACCAGTGTGATTTAAATCTTCACGCTTGAGATAGATCTGCGCACCTCCGAGCATTTCACTCCAACGCTTAGCGTGATAGACCGGTGATGGTCTGCCTACAAAGTGCTTGAGTTCGTAATGAAACTCTTCAATGAATTCTGGATCATGTTGATATTTTGCATAGGCTTCCTTCAGCTCATCCAATGCATACATCAATGTCTCAGAAACAAATACGCCACCATAGGGACCAAAGTGTCCTCGTGCATCTGGCTTATCGTACATAACTACCTCTTTTGATTTGGTTACAGCAAATTATTGGGATGATGTTTTCGCATCAGCTGCGCGCACTGCTTGGATAAATTGAGCCATGAGCGCAGGATCTTTAATACCCCTGCTGATTTCTACGCCACTGCTGACGTCAACCGCGCAAGGATGCAGACGTGCAATCGCTTCGCCCACGTTGTGCACGTTCAATCCACCACTCAAAACGACCCGAGGCGCGTTTTCGCTTACCCATGTCTGCGGTATTCCTTGCCAATCAAAAGGAACGCCTCCGCCACCATATCCCTCGACGAGGGCATCCAGCAGAAAAGCGTTTGCTTGACCGTATTGTAGGGAAAAATCATCAAAAGCGAAGCCTGTTCCTACGCGGGCGGCCTTCATCCAGGGCTCGCCAGCAGCAAGCTGGGCACAGCGCTCTGGGGTCTCATCCCCGTGAAACTGCCATAAGGTGATCGAGGCAGCAGCTCGAATAGCGGCAAATTGCTCATCTGTAGCGTTTACAACCAATCCAACGGCATCCACCCCTACTGGAAGCCTAGAAATGAGCTGGGCAGCGATATTGGGGCTTACAGCCCGCACACTTGGGGGATAAAAGACAAAGCCAACCGCATCTACACCTGCGGCAACGGCTGAATCCACGTCTGCAGACGTCTTTAAACCGCAGATTTTGACCCTAGTTCGGCCGGGAGAATATGTCAGTAAGCCCATAAATGAATGATAAGGCCTGGGGCCTATTATTTCTTTTGCTCTTTCTCTTACTTCCCGATAACCTTGGCAGGTAGCCAGGAGTTTTCCAACCATGGCTGTGGAATGGCAAATTCCTCGGGATAAGTAATTTTGGCCAAATACAGACCATCCGCCATAAAGGTCGGGGCAGCAATTTGCCGATTCTTAGCTGCCAACACTTCAATCATCCATTCTGGCTTTTGCCTGCCCTGTCCGATTTGCAAAAAGCACCCAACAATGTTGCGGATCATATGATGCAAAAAGGCATTTCCACGGATTCGAAAATAAACCCAAGGCTGCTCAGAAATAATCTCTATAGAGTAAATCGTTTTGACTGGCGTTTTACTCTGACATTCGGATGAGCGAAATGAGCTGAAGTCATGTTCGCCAATTAAACATTCAGCGGATTTTTTCATTGCCTCTACATCAAGCCAATTGCCTGGTGGCAACATTAAATATCCAGCACGCGAATGCGACATTGGTGAACGACAAGGCCCGGCCTGTAATGCGTAAATATATTCGCGCTCATAAGCTGAGAAACGCGCGCTAAATTCATCGGAAACTGGTTTAGCCCAGTTCACCACAATCGATGGTGGCAAGAAGGAGTTGACACCTCGTACCCATGAAAAATCTTCGCGCTCGACATTGGTATCAAAGTGCACAACCTGCCCCAGAGCATGAACTCCAGTATCCGTTCTACCTGCGGTGATGGTATGAATGGGATGTTCTGCACTCGCCTGCTCACCAACAAAAGCAGAGATTGCTTTTTCTAATTTATCTTGTACGGTGTTGTGATTGACCTGAGTTTGCCAACCAGAATATGGGCTGCCGTCATACTGAAGGCCAAGGGCTATTCGCATATTAGGTATTGCGATGCGAGATTTCTGCCAACAAGCCCTGTGCTTCAATGGTAATTGCAGGGTCTACCGAATTGCTCATTCGGAGCACTTCATCCAAAGACTTTTTAGCAGCAGAAAAATCTTCAATCGTGATGTAAGCGCGTGCCAAATTGAGTTTGACGCGCAAGGTATCAGCCAGAGGATTAGAAGGTGGGATTGCCGTATCTGATGGCGCCGCATTTGCTGGCTTTGAAAGATCAAGATCGATTCCCTCAAACAATGCTTTAGCACGAGCTGGCATTTCAAAAGGTGTTCCTGCTACAGGTTTCTCTTCTTGATGTTTTTCTTCTTTGCTTGCTTGATGGGCATGCGTATGAATACTTGGCGCCTCTGAACGACGCGCATTACGAGCTAAACCCCACAGAAGTAGACCGGTTAGTGCAATTAAGCCAATAGCCAAAATAGCTGGGCCAAAGCCTCCTAAACCAAAATTACTATCTACCGCCTTTTTCTCTTTTGATTTATCTAAGAGTCTTTGTAGATCGGCAATATTCTTTTCCAATTCAGCGACACGAGCTTTAGTTTGCTCGAGCATCTTCTCTTGAGCGACCAACTCCTCGGTATAACGACGCTCTTGCTCGTTACCCTCGGCACTTGAACCAATCTTTAAGCGATCTTTAGGTGCCACTTCCCCCGACTTGGCGGCATTTGATCCAGTACCTGCATTGGCACCCTTACCATCATGCTCAGCACGCCATTGTTCATTGGCATCAGCAACAAATTGATTTGCTTCTGCAGGACTGATTGAGCGCAACAATGCCTGACTTGGCTTAGTTAACTCTGCGCTAGCAGCCAGGCGATTAATACTGCCGCTAGCAAAAGCATCCGGATTGGCTTTATACAAAGCCATCATGGTTTGATCAAGAGTGGCGCCCTCTAGTTGAGGCGCAATAGTGGCGGCAATCTCAGATAAGGTTTGGCCTGGCTTGACGGTAATTTTTTGTACATCACCCAGCAATAAAGTAAATGTCTTAGTGAGACTTCCGCTCGACCAATTGAGATTGACTAATACATCCAGGAATGGATCATCTGTCACAGGAACAGAATCAACGGTTTCAACAAGCACCATTAACCGCTCTTGACGATTGCGATACACCATCGCCTGTGGATTTAACTGCAGTATCTTTTGAGAGATTCCGAGGCGCTCATATGCAGCCTTATTCGGCATAGCCACATTCAGACTGGATAGAGCGGCCTGCTCATCAGCCCCTACCCGAATAGGAATTTCTACTCGCAATGGTTCGCCTGGGCGAGACTGGAGTTGCGGCGCACCTAAGGAGATTGCAGCGGCGTTGAAAGACCAGCTAAGCAAAACAAAGCTAAGAAGCTTTAAAAAGCTCAGCTGGCAAATGCGGTACATAAAGAAGGGATTACTTTTCGAGCAGAATGCGGAGCATACGACGCAATGGCTCAGCAGCGCCCCACAGGAGTTGGTCACCCACCGTGAATGCACCTAAGTACTCTGGGCCCATTGCCATCTTATGCAAACGACCGATAGGCACAGTTAATGTGCCGCTGATAGCTGCAGGAGATAAATCACGCTCAGTTGTTTCACGATCATTAGGAACCACTTTGACCCACTGGTTGTCAGCAGCCAAAATTGCTTCGATCTCTTTGAGTGGGATATCTTTTTTGAGCTTTACAGTCAAACCTTGTGAGTGGCAGCGCATCGCACCAACACGCACACATAAACCATCAATTGGAATACTGCCTGGGGTGCGGAATGCTGGACGACCCAAGATCTTATTGAACTCAGCGCCACCCTTCCACTCTTCTTTAGTTTGACCGTTCTCAACAGGCACGTCGATCCAAGGAATCAAGCTACCTGCTAATGCGGTGTTGCGGAAGTTTTTCTTCGGAAAGTCAGAAGAGCGCAATGTCTCTGTAACTTTGCGATCAATATCCAAAATCCATGAAGATGGGTCAGCTAATTCAGCAGCTACGCTGTCACGCAATGCGCCCATTTGCAGGAGCAATTCGCGCATGTTCTGTGCACCAGCACCAGAAGCCGCTTGGTAAGTCATGGCGCTAATCCACTCAACCATGTCAGCCTTCACCAGACCGCCCATAGCCATCATCATCAAGCTCACGGTGCAATTGGCACCGATCCAATTCTTGCCACCAGCAGCCAAAGCTTTATCAATCACCGGACGATTTACTGGGTCCAAGACCAATACAGCATCATCTTTCATGCGCAACGCACTTGCAGCATCAATCCAATGACCATTCCACCCTGCAGCGCGTAGCTTAGGGAAGATATCGTTGGTGTAGTCGCCACCCTGGCATGTCAAGATGATGTCGCAACGTGACAATGCTTTGATGTCGTTGGCATCTTGCAAAGTGCTTTCACTCTTGGTAACTTTTTTACCATTGAGAAGTGGTACTTCACCACCGGCTTGACTGGTGCTAAAAAATACTGGCTCAATTAGATCAAAATCTTTCTCAGCGAGCATACGCTCCATAAGAACGCTACCGACCATACCGCGCCAACCAACTAAACCAACCAAAGGTGTTTGTGTATTTGCCATGATGTTAACTATCTAGTGAATTTAATTTCTGTTTACGTTTGTTTTATTTCTTATGCGAGCGCCGCAACAACAGCGTCACCCATTTCGATGGTTGATACTTTTTTCGTGCCTTCGGTATAAATATCGGCCGTACGCAATCCTTGCGCCAATACTTTCTGAACCGCCTTTTCAATACGGTCCGCCTCAGCAGGCATTCCTAAGGAATAGCGCAACATCATGGCAGCAGACAAAATCGTTGCCAATGGATTGGCGATGCCTTTGCCAGCAATATCCGGCGCAGAGCCATGACTTGGCTCATATAAGCCTTTATTGTTCTTATCCAATGAGGCAGATGGCAACATACCAATCGAGCCAGTCAACATAGCTGCTTCGTCAGACAGAATGTCACCAAACAAATTACCAGTGACCACTACGTCAAATGCCTTAGGTGCTTTAACCAACTGCATTGCGGCGTTATCCACATACATATGCGACAACTCAACGTCTGGATACTCTTTTGCAATACGAATCATCACTTCACGCCAAAGTTGTGAAGTTTCTAATACGTTCGCTTTATCAACGCTGCATACTTTCTTGCCGCGCTTGCGTGCAGCTTGAAAAGCAACATGCCCAATTCGCTCTACTTCTGGCTCGCTATAGTGCATAGTGTCAAAGCCTTCACGAGCACCTTTAAATAAAGGTAACTCTGAGGTACGAATGCCGCGCGGCTGACCAAAATAAATATCGCCATTGAGTTCGCGCACAATCAAAATATCTAAGCCACCAATAATTTCTGGCTTAAGACTCGATGCAGAAGTGAGTTCTGGATAGCAAATAGCAGGTCTAAAGTTGGCGAACAACTCAAGATGCTTACGTAAACCCAAGATCGCTTGTTCAGGACGTAGTTCGCGCGCAAGGGTGTCATATTTCCAGTCACCTACCGCGCCAAATAAAATCGCATCGGCTTTTTTAGCAAGTTCTAGTGTTGCTGGTGGCAGAGGATGACCAGCAACATCATAAGCAGCCCCACCAACTGGAGCTTCTTCTAAATCAAACTTTGGGCCAAGCGCGTGGAGTACTCGAACGGCTTGAGCAACGATTTCCGGGCCGATACCATCGCCCGGGAGAACTGCAATTTTCATGAAAGGCCTTTAAATCAACGAAATTACGGCAATTGTGTCGCAAGCCAAGGCATCTTGAGGATGCGTTCAGCTTCATAAGCCTTGATTTTATCTGCATGTTGCAGTGTTAAGCCAATATCGTCTAAGCCATTAAGAAGGCAATATTTCCTAAAGGGGGCGACATCGAAGCTATAGGCGGTGCCATCAGGGGCGATGACCTGCTGAGCCTCTAGATCAATCGTCAACTGGTAACCATTGAAAGCCATGGTTTCATTAAATAGATGATCCACCTGCATTTCTGTCAAAACAATGGGTAAAACGCCATTTTTGAAGCAGTTGTTATAAAAAATATCCGCAAAGCTTGGGGCGATAACTGCTCTAAAACCGTATTGATCTAATGCCCATGGCGCGTGCTCACGGGAGCTGCCACAACCAAAGTTCTTGCGAGCTAACAGAATACCTGCACCTTTATAGCGAGGTTGATTTAGGACAAAGTCGGGATTAATTGGACGAGTGCTGCAATCTTGACCAGGCTCACCGTGGTCTAGATAGCGCCATTCATCAAAGAGATTTTGCCCAAAGCCAGTTTTTTTAATGGACTTTAAGAATTGCTTTGGAATGATGGCGTCGGTATCCACGTTCTCGCGATTAAGCGGAGCAACTAAACCTTTGTATACCGTAAATTTTTCCATGATTCGACTTTTACTCTATTTGCTTTAATTGTTTACTTCACAGGAGTAACGACAACGTCCTTACCCTTTGTTTGCGATTGATTGCCTTGCTGTGTGTTGCTTGATCCACCCATGGAAGTTCCCATGTTTTGCAAATCTTTACCGACACCTTCCATTGTGCTGCTGCAAGCTGAAATCACTAAACCTGCAATGCCAACAATAGCTAATCTGGAAATTAAAGAGAGTGAAGAAAATTTCATCGATCAGTTTCCTTATGAAATCTTGCGAACGTCAACAAAGTGACCTTCGATTGCAGCAGCGGCTGCCATAGCAGGACTTACTAAATGAGTACGACCACCATTACCCTGGCGACCTTCGAAGTTACGGTTAGAAGTTGAAGCGCAACGCTCGCCTGGCTCCAAGCGATCAGCATTCATTGCTAAACACATAGAACAACCTGGCTCACGCCACTCAAAGCCGGCGGCTTTAAAAATGCGATCCAAACCTTCACGTTCAGCTTGGGCCTTAACCAAACCTGAACCTGGAACTACCAAGGCTAACTTCACATTGGGTGCGACCTTCTTGCCAATTCGATCAACTACTTTTGCAGCGGCACGAATGTCTTCAATACGACTGTTAGTACATGAACCAATAAATACTTTGTCGATTGAAATAGCATTCAAGGGTGTATTAGGAACAAGATTCATATACTCCAATGCACGCTCCATAGCGGCGCGCTTATTGGGATCACGCTCTTTTTCTGGATCAGGAACGCGATCGCTAATTGCAAGAACCATTTCTGGAGATGTTCCCCAAGTAACTTGTGGCGCAATTTCTTCAGCACGCAATTCAACTACAGCATCAAATTTCGCATCCGGGTCAGAGTGCAAAGTTCTCCAGTATTGCAAGGCTTGCAACATTGCAGGACCCTTAGGCGCATACGGACGGCCTTGAATGTATTCAATAGTTGTTTCATCTACAGCAACTAAGCCAGCACGTGCGCCAGCTTCAATTGCCATATTGCATATAGTCATGCGCCCTTCCATCGAAAGGTTGCGAATTGCTTCGCCAGCAAATTCAATGGTGTAACCAGTGCCACCAGCTGTACCAATCTTGCCGATCACGGCAAGAACAATATCTTTAGCAGTAGAACCTGGCTGTAAACGGCCATCCACTTTTACCAACATGTTCTTGCTTTTTTTCATGAGCAAGGTTTGAGTTGCTAATACGTGCTCGACTTCAGAGGTGCCGATACCAAATGCCAAAGCACCAAAGGCGCCATGGGTACTTGTATGAGAATCTCCGCACACAACTGTCATACCAGGCAAAGTAGCGCCCTGCTCTGGTCCAATCACGTGAACAATCCCTTGACGGGTATCGTTCATTTTGTATTGGGTAATACCAAAGGCATCGCAGTTTTGATCCAAGGTATCTACTTGCAACTTAGAAATTGGATCAGTAATGCCCTCAGAACGATCCGTTGTTGGAACGTTGTGATCAGACACCGCTAGATTGGCGGAGATGCGCCAAACAGGACGGCCAGCTAAATTTAAACCTTCAAATGCCTGAGGACTGGTTACCTCATGAAGCAACTGACGATCAATATAAATCGTGGCTGTGCCATCCTCTTCAGAGTAAACAACGTGGTCATCCCACAATTTGTCATAAAGCGTACGAGACATGAGTGACCTTAAAAACCTTATTTACGAACTGTAATGTTTGGAACCTTACGTGCTGTTTCGCCAACATACAACTGACGTGGACGACCGATCTTGTACTCAGGATCAGTAATCATCTCTTCCCACTGAGCAATCCAACCTACTGTTCTTGCCAAAGCAAAAATACAAGTAAACATTTCTGTTGGGATACCCAAAGCGCGTTGAACGATTCCTGAGTAGAAGTCTACGTTTGGATAGAGCTTACGACTTACAAAGTAGTCATCTTCCAAAGCAATCTTCTCGAGAGTCATTGCCAACTTGAACAATGGGTCATCTTGCAAGCCCAATTCGTTCAATACTTCATAGCAAGTCTCACGCATCAATTTAGCGCGTGGGTCAAAGTTTTTGTAAACGCGGTGACCGAAGCCCATCAAGCGAACGCTAGAGTTCTTGTCTTTTACTTGAGCGATGAATTCATGAATCTTGTCTACGCCACCTTGAGCTTGAATTTCATTCAACATCTGCAGGCAAGCTTCGTTTGCGCCACCGTGCGCTGGACCCCAGAGGCAAGCAATACCAGCAGAAATCGCTGCAAATGGATTGGTGCCTGAAGAACCGCACAAACGCACTGTAGAAGTAGAAGCGTTTTGCTCGTGGTCAGCATGCAATGTGAAGATGCGATCCAAAGCGCGTACCAATACTGGGTTCACTTTGTACTCTTCACATGGTGTTGCGAACATCATGCGCATAAAGTTTGCTGTGTATGACAAAGAGTTATCTGGATAGATAAATGGCTGTCCTACGGAATACTTGTATGCCATAGCCACCAATGTAGGCATCTTTGCGATCAAGCGAATTTGGGCAACTTCACGAGCATGCGGATCGCTGTAATCAATCTCATCATGATAGAAAGCAGCCATTGCACCAACTAAGCCAGTCAACACAGACATTGGATGCGCATCACGGCGGAAGCCACGCAAGAAGAATTGCATTTGCTCATGAACCATGGTGTGGTGCATAACCATTTCATCAAAGGCTTTTTTCTCAGTTGCGTTTGGCAATTCGCCATTGATCAAGAGGTAGCAAACTTCTAAGAAGTCACAGTTATTTGCTAAGTCTTCAATTGGGTAACCGCGATAGAGCAACTCGCCCTTGTCGCCATCGATGTAAGTAATTTTGCTATTGCATGATGCAGTAGACAGAAAGCCTGAATCGTAAGTGAATTTACCGGTCTGACCATAGAGTTTACGAATGTCAATTACGTCAGGACCTACTGTCCCTTTGTAAATTGGCAGATCAATATCTGGTGTTCCATCCGAAAACGAGAGTTTTGCCTTGATGTCCGATTCAATCATTTCTAATCCTTAGTCATTCAAAATTATGATTAATACACTATTCATTCATGCATCTATACGCTTACTGCACCAAAAGGCTGAATTACTTCTCTCTTAGCCTTTGTAAAACCAGTTTGAAAGAGTCCGCTTGCATCTCTTTCTCCAAGCTTGCTACAGAATCTTTACGGCCAATTAATAAATCCATTAAGTCGTTGTCGTCTAGAGCCAATAGCTGGGTTAATACTTTTCCATCTTCAACGCTTAACTGAGTGCCATAGCGCTCAAAGAAACGCTGCAGAATTAGATCGTTCTCTAGCAAGCCCCTGCGAGCGTCACTTTTTAAACGATATAACTCTTCATTTCCGAGGGTCATACTGCCCTACGAACCATCAACTCCTTGATCTTGCCAATTGCCTTCGTTGGGTTCAAGTGCTTAGGACATACGTCCACGCAATTCATGATGGTATGGCAACGGAACAAGCGGTATGGATCCTCTAAGTTATCTAAACGCTGCGCAGTTTCTTGGTCACGGCTATCAGCAATAAAGCGATACGCCTGCAACAAGCCTGCTGGACCAACGAACTTATCAGGATTCCACCAGAATGATGGGCATGAAGTCGAGCATGATGCGCACAAGATGCACTCATACAAACCGTTCAACTCTTCACGCTCTTCAGGACTCTGGAGACGCTCTTTTTCAGGAGGTGGATTGTCATTTACCAAGTAAGGCTTGATAGACAAATATTGTTTGAAGAACAAAGTCATGTCGACGATCAAATCACGCACAACTGGCAAGCCAGGCAATGGGCGCAATGTGATGACCTTAGGCAAAGTCAACATATTGGTCAAACAAGCCAAACCGTTTTTACCGTTAATGTTCATTGCATCTGAACCGCACACGCCTTCACGGCATGAACGACGATAAGAAATGGTTTCGTCTTGCTTCTTCAAGGAAATCAAAGCATCCAACAACATACGCTCGCCAGTGAGTTCTAGCTCATAGCGTTCCATGCGCGGAGCTGCATCGACATCTGGATCGTAGCGGTAAATTTCGAATATACGGATATCACTCATTTTCTATTTCTCTTCGCTTAGAAAGTACGTTCTTTTGGAGGGAATGATTCAACAGTTAAAGGCTTCAAAATAACTGGTTTGTAAGTAAGCTTATTGCCCTCGCTGTACCAAAGGGTATGCTTCATCCAGTTCTCATCATCACGATGCGGATGATCATCATGTGAATGAGCGCCACGACTCTCTTTACGAGCTGCCGCAGAAATCATGGTTGCGTTTGCAGTTTCAACCAAGTTAGCCACTTCCAAAGCTTCAATACGTGCTGTATTGAAAATTTCGGATTTGTCTTTAACCCATAAGTGCTTGGCACGCTCAGTCAATTTAGCCATTTGACGAACACCTTCGTCCATCAACTCTTGATTGCGGAATACACCAGCATATTTCTGCATGCACTTGCGAATATCGTTTGCAACGTCTTGTGCGTACTCGCCTGAAGTTGAATTATCCAACTTCGCAATACGCTCCAATGTTTGCTGACCAGCATTTGCAGGCAATGGCTTGAATTCGCGATTCTTGAGATCAAGGCCAACAATGTGGTTACCAGCAGCACGACCGAATACTAAGAGGTCGAGCAATGAGTTTGTACCCAAGCGGTTCGCACCGTGCACAGAAACGCATGAACACTCACCAATCGCATACAAGCCGTTCACGATTTCATTGTGAATACCATTTGCAGGCACAACTACTTGACCATTGATGTTGGTAGGAATACCGCCCATCTGATAGTGAATTGTTGGCACAACTGGAATTGGCTCTTTAGTAACGTCAACGTTAGCAAAGTTGATACCAATTTCATAAACAGAAGGCAAACGCTTCATGATCGTATCGGCACCAATGTGCGTCAAATCGAGCACAACATAATCACCATTAGGACCGCAACCGCGCCCTTCTTTAATTTCTTGGTCCATTGAGCGTGATACGAAATCGCGTGGAGCCAAATCTTTCAAAGTTGGCGCATAACGCTCCATGAAACGCTCACCATCTTTGTTACGCAAGATACCGCCTTCACCGCGGCAGCCTTCTGTCAGCAATACGCCCGCACCAGCTACGCCAGTTGGGTGGAATTGCCAGAACTCCATGTCTTCCAAAGGAATGCCTGCGCGAGCAGCCAAGCCCATACCGTCACCGGTATTAATAAATGCGTTAGTTGATGCGTCCCAGATACGACCCGCACCACCAGTAGCCAACATCACAACCTTGGCTTCCAGAATATAAACCTGGCCAGTTTCCATTTCGAGAGCAGTTACACCAACAACATCACCGTCGTCATCACGAATCAAATCGAGTGCCAACCATTCAACGAAGAAGTTGGTTTTTGCGCGGACGTTACGCTGATACAAAGTGTGTAACATTGCATGACCAGTACGGTCAGCTGCAGCACATGCGCGCTGCACTGGCTTCTCGCCATAGTTTGCTGTGTGACCACCGAATGGACGCTGATAAATCGTGCCATCTGGGTTACGGTCAAACGGCATACCAAAGTGCTCTAACTCATAAACAACTTTTGGAGCTTCACGACACATAAACTCGATCACGTCCTGGTCGCCTAACCAGTCGGAACCTTTGATGGTGTCGTAAAAGTGATAGTGCCAATTGTCTTCACTCATGTTGCCCAATGAAGCACCGATACCACCTTGTGCAGCAACTGTGTGTGAACGTGTTGGGAAAACCTTTGTCAGAACAGCAACATTCAAGCCGGCTTCAGCCAACTGCAATGAAGCGCGCATACCTGAACCACCTGCTCCAATAATCACCGCATCAAAACGGCGGCGTGGCAATGATTTTTTAATTGCAGTCATCGAATTACACTTTCCACAAAATTTGAACGGCATAGGCCGCACAGGCTACGAGATACAAAACGGTTAACACTTGAAGTGTCAAACGAATGCTGACGGGCTTGATGTAATCCATCCAGATGTCACGCACGCCAATCCAAGCGTGATAGAACAAACTGATGAAAGCCAAGAGTGTTAACAGCTTCATTACTTGACCGCTGAACAAGCCAGACCAGCCCTCGTATGAGGCGCTACCAGTGATGCAGTAGTCAACTAACAAAACAATCGTAAATACCACCATCACAATCGCAGTAACGCGCTGGATGATCCATTCTTTAAGGCCGTAATGCGCACCGACAACTAAGCGCTTTGGTCCGATTTGATAAATAGGCATGAGATTTCCTTAAATGAGTAGCGCTTAGTACAAGCCGAACATTTTGAGACCAACTACTGCAGTCAAAGCCAGACCAATAACAAGAACAATAATGGCCGAACGATTAGCTTCAGACTTCTCTACGCCAATTTCTAAATCGAGCAAGAGGTAGCGGATACCAGCACAGAAGTGATGTAAAAAACACCAGATCAAACCGAGGCAAATAATTTTTACCAATATATTGCCGGTAAAAGCCTGGAATTTTTGATAGCTCAACTCAGAAGCAATACTCTGATCGAAGAGATACAAGATAAATGGCAATAAGAGGAACAATGCTGCCCCGCTAATGCGATGAAGAATTGATACTTTACCGGCCCAAGGAAGGCGGTATTTAATCAATTGAGCAAGACCGATATTTTTATAAACAGGTCTATCTTTTTTTACTGCTTGCTGTGAATCAACCATGGGTAATCTCTATCTTTAGGTGGAGGTTCAGTGTGGTTTTGTTGTATCGCAACATATTCTATTGGAAACCTTAGGGGTGGTGGGGATTTTTTGGCGTTTAAAGGGGTTAATTACTGGTTTTTACTGATTTGCTCAGTTCAATTTGTTCTCGTAATGCTGCTCTGAAGTGTCGTATCTAGCGTGACGAATTTCTACTGGTTTATTCCCGTAGGTAAATGCCACCCGCTCCACAGAAAGGAGTGGTGCACCCTGCGGTAAATGCAGGTGCTTCGCTAAAGTCTCATCAGCAGCCACAGCCTTGATCTTTTCTTCTGCGCGCACCATGTGAGTTGCGTACTGACCCTCATAAAAGGCATATACCGGGCCATGCCAAGCATTGAGGACTTCTAGATCCAAGCCCTTAAAGCGCGCCCCAGGAAGAAAAATCTCTTCAAAAACAATGGGTTTTCCCGCGAAGCTCTGCACCCGGTCGATATGAATGATGGGGTCGCCTGCCTTTAATTTAAGCAAATTGGCCACATAAGGGCTTGCTTTGGTGTTTTCGCAGGATAAAAACTGATTGGTAAGGTGAAATTTCTCACCGGAGTCTGGGGCTAAGCGTAAAAACCGGTACTGCCAGTCATCCTCTTGATGGGTGGCAACAAAAGTACCCTTGCCTTGGCGACGAACTAGGAGGTTTTGGGCGGCAAGCTCATCAATTGCCTTGCGAACCGTGCCCTGACTAACGGCATAACGGGCTGCCAACTCCATTTCACTGGGAATAGCCTCTCCCGGAAGCCATTCGGAGGCTTGCAAACTAGCCAAAATCATTGCCTTAATCTGCTCGTACAGAGGGCTAAATGAGGCAACAGGCAAAGTCACATCAGACAAATTAACTCCAGACCGCGTCAATTGGATAAAATTCTAGGTAATTCTAGTCTTATATAAGACATCATTGACAGTGTAAAGCTAAAGTCCCTACACTTGAATGGATAATAGAAAAGTTTTCGTAAATTAACCCTCTTAACCTTCTTCTGGAGTTATTAGTAATGGCAAAAGCCCCAATGCGTGTCGCCGTAACCGGTGCAGCCGGTCAAATCGGATATTCCCTTTTATTCCGTATCGCCAATGGCGACCTTTTGGGCAAAGATCAGCCCGTAATCTTGCAATTGCTAGAGATTCCTGATGAAAAAGCACAAAAAGCATTAACTGGCGTGATGATGGAGTTGGAAGACTGCGCATTCCCACTCTTGGCTGGCATGACAGCTCACTCAGATCCAATGACAGCGTTTAAAGATATCGACGTTGCTCTTTTAGTCGGCGCACGTCCACGTGGTCCTGGCATGGAGCGTAAAGATCTACTCTCCGCTAACGCACAAATTTTCACAGCACAAGGTAAAGCATTGAATGCTGTTGCTAAGAAGACTGTAAAAGTATTGGTTGTTGGCAACCCAGCAAACACTAACGCTTACATTGCCATGAAATCTGCTCCAGACATTCCTGCGAAAAACTTTACAGCGATGTTACGTCTCGACCACAACCGTGCTCTCTCACAATTGGCTAACAAGTTGAACAAGCCTGTTGCCGATATTGAGAAATTAGTTGTTTGGGGCAACCACAGCCCAACAATGTATCCAGACTATCGCTTTGCAACCATCGATGGCAAGTCAGTTAAAGACTCTATCAACGATGCAGCATGGAACAAAGATGTATTTATTCCTACTGTTGGTAAACGTGGTGCAGCCATCATTGAAGCTCGCGGCCTTTCTTCTGCAGCCTCTGCAGCGAACGCAGCGATTGATCATATTCATGACTGGGTACTCGGTACAAACGGTAAGTGGGTAACTATGGGTATTCCTTCTAAAGGCGAATACGGCATTCCTGCTGAAGTGATTTATGGCTTCCCAGTAGTTTGCGAAAACGGCGAATACAAAATGATCGAAGGTTTAGAGATCGACGAGTTCTCCCGTGAGCGCATGACACACACCTTGAATGAATTACTCGAAGAGCAAGCTGGCGTTAAGCACCTGCTCTCATAAGGAAAATTTGCACATGAAAAAAAATTTTCTCGCCATTAGCGCAGTTCTTGCAAGCCTTTTAGGTGCCGTAAATGCTAGCGCTAGTGAAGAAGTAATTACGTGGACTTGTCAGGAGAGCAAGCAGTTCAAAACTACTGGCAATACTGAAAAAGTTCGCTTAACTTGGGAATCTAAATCTTATGATTTGGAGCGCCAAACCTCATTGCCAGGCAGCTTACGTTACAAGAACACAAACTCTGGTTACGATCTTGTAGTGCTAGGTAATAAAGCAATGTTGTTTAACATCAAAGCAGGTGTTCGTCTTGCCGATTTCTGCCAAACAGCAGATATGAAATCTGGTAAGTTGCCACATTTGTTTGCAGGTGCGGAACCATTTGTGCAGAATTAATTTCTCACGTTGCATTAATTAAAAAAGCCGAGGATTCCTCGGCTTTTTTATTACTTAGTTTCTTTGCGCAGTTTCTTTACTTAACTTCCTATTTCTTTAGTGAAACAGAGGTTGCTGTGACGGTGCATCATCTGGCATTTCAGCATGTACTGCTTCACCAGAACGATCCGGAAATAAAGGCGCGCCGCAGTCGTCACAGAGCTCTGGGTCAAATAGCATGGCATGGCGGAAGACATCCTCCACGCCAGCATCATACAAAGCATCACAAATTTTCTTGATCGGACTCTCATCATCCGATAAATCATTTAAAGCATCACTTGCTACGCTCTCACGATCATAGAGCGGCCAGATCACGCCATACATGACCTCCGAAGAGCCTTTTGCGCTAAATGAAATTCGGTACTCATCAGCCTGCTCTTCACCAAATGCACCCACAACGCAAGACAAGCCTGCGGGGAGAATGCCAAGAGTGCTCTCGAGGAAATTCACGGCTGCACGAATACTTAAAGGGCGAACATGTTTATCTGCCAAGCGGCAGTTCGTGAAATAAGCCTCGGGCAAGAGCAGCTCGAACTCACATCCTGGCAATAAAGAGGCAATCGGCTCTTGCATGGCGTTTTGCCAACCAATCAAACTCACTCCGCGCTCTTGGCGTACTGGCGGCTCAGCCTGCCAACGGAAGATTGGCGAGCCAGCGGGTGCACTCAAGGCCGCAATAATGAAACGAGGATCAGCTAACACAGCGATGGTTTCCGACATATCGCGCAACTCAAGCTTGACCTCTTTTCCAGAGATGGCCGCACTTGCCAATGACTCTGTGAGGATACGAGTTTGACAATGCGAATGAGGCATTTGATCAATACTATACAACCAAGGAACAATCGCCAAGCGTGTGTCCGTTGAGGCAATCGCACTATGCAAAGCCTGAGCCGTAGACTCAATGATGTTCACTGGCAATGGGCCTGAAGGGATCTGGTAACGCGTGTGAGCAACGATAGGCAGCGCTAATAACAACACATCCCACTCCTGACCTTCATGCTCGATCCTTAAGGATTCGGCCAAGGTTTCAGCAATATCGGCGAGCACCTCAAAAGCTACTGTATTAATTCGGAAGGTTTGATCCAGAGCAGCATCGATCACGTTTTGGTTCTGGCTTTTAAGCAAACGCATCAATCGCACATTCAGACGCTCTTCCCAGAAACGGTCTTCAACCTGACTCCCAGAAGCCGCTAAAGAAATAGCGTCAGCAACCAACTTCTCCACCTCAGGAGAATTGCGTTGTGATGCTTTGGTGCGATGAACGGCCATTATTTTCTTTCTGCCCTTCTAAATACAGGCTTATCTACTTTAGATTCTGCGGCATAGTATTTATACCCGTCTAAGTTAAAGCCTTTTAAATCCGCTGGATCGGTAATTCGATTCTCAACCACGTAGCGCGCCATTAGGCCGCGAGCCCGCTTGGCATAAAAAGAAATGATCTTGTACTTACCGTCCTTAGCATCCTGAAATACAGGAGCAATCACTGGGCAATCCAATTCTTTGGGTTGAAGTACCTTGAAATACTCTTCAGAAGCCAAATTGAGTAGCACTGGCTTCTTTTGTTTTTCTAAAACCTTTTTGATGGAATCGGTCACTCTACTACCCCAAAAGGCATAAAGATCCTTGCCCCGGGCGTTCTTAAATGATGTGCCCATCTCTAGTCGATATGGCTGCATCAAATCCAAGGGCTTTAGTGCGCCATAAAGACCCGACAAAATCCGAATATGATCTTGAGCAAACTGAACGGACTTAGCATCCAGGCTTTTGACGTCAAAACCGTCATAAACATCACCATCAAAAGCATAGATCGCTGGCTTGCTGTTCTCTTCGGTGAATTTCTTAGACCAATCCCGATAGCGTCCAACATTCAATGTGGCTAATTGATCGGATAAGCCCATAAGCTTGGCAACATCTTGGGGCGCCAATTTCTTCAAGTCGGCAATCAGCTTGGCTGATTCAGAGACAAACTCAGGCAAAGTTGGCGCCTTGACCTTGACTGGGGTCTTGTAATCCAGGGATTTAGCAGGTGAAAGAACGATCAGCATGGCACAATTTGTTAATGTATTTTTACCATTCTAGCGACTACCGGCTATATCCGCTCTAAACGACCTACCACCACCCTGCGCCTCCATGAACCCACTAGAGACCCCCTCTTTTCCAAGTCGCCTACCGACGGTGGGGACCACGATCTTTACGGTGATGTCAGCTTTAGCTGCTGAGCACAAAGCCATCAATTTGGGTCAAGGTTTCCCAGACTTTCCTTGCGATAGAAAACTGATTGCCGAAGTCAATGAAGCCATGTTGGCTAATCGCAATCAATATCCGCCAATGATTGGCATTGCAGAGCTGCGTAACGGTATAAGTCAGAAGATTCAAAACTTATACGGTCATCACTACGATCCCGATACTGAAATCACTATCACTGCGGGTGGCACGCAAGGCATCCTGACAGCGATACTCGCTTGCGTCAGTCCGGGCGATGAAGTCATCATCATTGAACCGGCGTATGACAGCTATCGCCCATCTATCGAATTAGCAGGCGGCAAAACGATTGCCATTTCTTTACAAGTGATTCGTGAAGAGCATGGGCAAGTCGCCTCCTATGAAATTCCATGGGACGCATTAGCCAAGGCAATCAACTCCAAAACCCGTTTAATCATTATTAATACTCCGCATAACCCTACTGGGATGGTTTGGAGCAAGGCTGACCTAGATAGTCTCGCGAACTTAGTTCGCAATACTTCCGCATTGATTTTGAGCGATGAAGTCTACGAGCATATGGTCTACGATGGAGCGCAGCACCACAGTGTTGCATCCCATCCCGAGCTTGCTGCTAGAAGCTTTCTGGTCTCAAGTTTTGGTAAGACCTATCACGTCACCGGCTGGAAAGTAGGCTATGTAGCTGCACCGCCGACACTAACAAAAGAGTTTCGCAAGGTTCATCAGTTCAATGTATTTACTGTGAATACACCGATGCAATATGGCCTAGCAACATATCTTGCAGATGCTAAGCATTATTTAACTCTCCCCGCCTTTTATCAAGCTAAGCGTGATTTTTTTAGGGTGGGCTTGGGTAAGACTAAATTTAAATTACTACCTACTCCAGGCACTTATTTTCAATGTGTTGACTACTCGGCATTAGATATCCCTCAGGCAAAATTCAATGAGGCTGACTTCTGCAAATGGCTTACAACTGAAATTGGGGTAGCCGCCATACCAGTCTCTGCTTTTTATGAGCAAGCGACTGAATCTGGCGTAATTCGTTTTTGTTTCGCGAAACAAGATCAAACACTCACAAGCGCCTTACAACGTTTAGAAAAAATCTAAGGGACATCATGGCAAATAAGAAATCAACCGTAATTGATGTTTATAGCTGGCCGACACCCAATGGCCACAAAGTGCACATCATGCTGGAAGAATGCGGTTTTCGATTAGGAAAAGATTGGATCGCTCACCCCATCGATATTGGTGCAGGAGATCAATTTGACCCTGATTTTTTAAAGATTAGCCCCAACAATAAGATTCCAGCGATCGTTGATCCCAATGGTCCGGACGGCAAACCCATTAGCCTTTTTGAGTCAGGTGCGATTCTTCTCTACTTGGCCGGCAAGACTGGCAAATTCTTGCCTCAAGATACCCGTGGAAAGTATGAAGTGCTGCAATGGCTGATGTTCCAAATGGGCGGTCTTGGCCCTATGCTTGGGCAAAACCACCACTTCCGCCTGTATGCACCTGAGAAAATTGAATACGCGATCAATCGCTATACCAATGAAGCCAAGCGAATCTATGGAGTATTGGATAGTCAACTGAAAGATAATCCCTATGTAGCAGGTAAAACGTATTCGATTGCCGATATTGCGATTTATCCATGGACGCGTAATTGGAAAAATCAAGGCATTGATATCAATGAGTACCCGCATTTCAAACGATGGTTTGAAAAAATTGGTGCGCGACCAGCAGTAAAGCGTGGTTGCGAAGTATTAACAGCATTACGTAAACCTTTGCACGATGCCAAGGCTAGAGAGCAGTTATTTGGTTCAACCCAGTATCAAAAGAGGAAATAAGATGAGTATTCAATCAGTCGGTGTAATCGGTGCAGGCACTATGGGAAATGGTATTGCGCAAGTGTGTGCAGTTTCCGGCTTAGATGTCGTCATGGTTGATATCAATGAGGCAGCGGTTCAACGCGGTCTCGAACAAATTAGCAAGAGCCTTGATCGCCTCGTTAAGAAAGAAACCTTAACTGTTGAAGCAAAAGATGCGGCACTCAAGCGTGTTAAAGGCAGCACTTCTTATAACGACTTCAAAGGCCTGGGTTTAGTCATTGAAGCTGCTACTGAAAACCAAGCAGTCAAAGAGAAAATTCTCAAGCAAGTAGATGAGATTGTGAGTAAAGACACCATCATCGCTACCAATACCTCCTCTCTTTCCATCACCAAATTTGCAGCACTTGATTCCAATCCTGCGCGCTTTATTGGCATGCACTTCTTTAACCCGCCACCCCTGATGGCTCTGGTGGAGGTGATTCGTGGCTTGCAGACCAGTGATGCGACCCATGCCGCCATTATTGAAATGGCTAAGCGCGTTGGCAAAGAGCCAATCACTGTTAAAAACTCTCCGGGCTTTGTAGTCAATCGTATTTTGTTGCCGATGATTAACGAGGCTTTCTTTGTTTTATCCGAAGGACTTGCCAGCCCAGAAGATATTGATGCCGGCATGAAGTTAGGCTGCAATCAACCGATTGGCCCTCTGGCATTAGCTGACCTTATTGGATTAGATACCTGCTTAGCAGTGATGGAAGTTTATTTTGAAAACTTCAGTGACTCTAAATATCGCCCTTGCCCACTTCTTCGCGAAATGGTTGCCGCTGGGTATCTCGGTCGCAAAACAGGTCGCGGCGTTTACACCTACGATAAATAATTTTTTACTTTAAACAACGAAGCCATCTCATCGTGAACCCCATTCCACCTCTAGTACGCAAACTTGGTTATGCCGGTCTTATTCCATTTATTGGGCTAGCTTTAATGGTGCAATTAGCACCCACACCAATGAACTACTTAAGTGCTGAATCATTGGCTGGTTATGGGGCTGTCATCACTTCATTTATGGGGGCCTTACATTGGGGCGCTAACTTGCACCTTTTGGGCAAAGCACCTGCTGGAGATCGCTGGGAAGACCGTAATGCCTGGATCTGGGGTGTTATTCCAGCGCTAGTTGCTTGGGTTGCACTGCATATCTATATACCTGTGGGTCTACTCATCCTTGCTTCCACCCTGATTATTCAGCGCAATATTGATCAGAACACCTATCAATATTATTTTTCTGATGAAGCTACTCGTTCTGCATTTATGACGATGCGTAATCGTTTGACCTATGTTGCCGCTGCATGCCTAACATGGGCATCTTTGGTCATTCTTTTTATTCAAGCATGATGTAATGAGCGGTCTTTTTGATAGCACTCCACCACCACCCTTAGCGGAAGCTCTGCGTCCAAAAACGATTGAAGAAGTCATTGGGCAAACCCACTTATTAGCCGGCGGTAAACCCCTCAACTTAGCTTTTGCATCAGGCAAACCTCACTCGATGATTTTGTGGGGTCCACCAGGTGTTGGCAAGACAACGCTGGCACGTCTTTCTGCAAAGGCGTTTGATCGTGAGTTCATAGCCATCTCTGCAGTATTAGCTGGTGTAAAAGAAATCCGCGAGGCTATTGAGCAAGCCCAACAGAACATGGCCCAGTACGGCAAGCAAACAATCTTGTTTGTGGATGAGATCCACCGCTTTAATAAAAGCCAACAAGATGCCCTGCTACCCCATGTGGAATCAGGCTTGTTTACCTTTATTGGCGCCACTACCGAGAACCCTTCTTTTGAAGTGAACTCCGCCCTCTTATCGCGAGCTCAGGTATACGTATTGAAGTCACTTACACCAGAGGAGTTGAAATTACTCTTTGATCGTGCGCGCCAACATGCAATGCCTGATGTGCAATTTGAGTCCGCTGCTATTGATACGCTGATCTCGAATGCTGATGGCGATGCTAGGCGCCTACTGAATCTGATTGAACAAGTACGCAATGCAGCACTCACACCGAATGCTGAACTCAAGAATGTCGATCAACAATTTATTGAAAACGCTTTGAGTGCTCAAGCGCGACGTTTTGATAAAGGTGGTGATCACTTCTACGATCAAATCTCTGCCTTACATAAATCTGTGCGAGGATCCAATCCTGATGCCGCCTTGTATTGGTTTTGCCGAATGCTCGATGGTGGAGCAGATCCCCGCTATCTAGCGCGTCGTATTATCCGCATGGCTTGGGAGGATATTGGCTTAGCAGATCCAAGGGCTATGCAATTAGCTAATGATGCTGCGCAAACCTTTGAAAGACTCGGTTCACCTGAAGGTGAACTTGCGCTTGGCCAAGCAGTTGTTTATCTTGCCGTTGCCTCCAAGAGCAATGCCAGCTACAACGCCTTTAATGCGGCAAGAGCATTTGTTGCTCAAGACCAATCTAGAGGCGTGCCAAATCATTTGCGTAATGCCCCAACTAAGTTAATGAAAGAGCTTGGTCATGGCAAAGAGTATCGCTACGCCCACGATGAACCTCATGGCTATGCCGCTGGCGAATCCTACTTACCTGAGGGTATGAAAGAGCCGCACTGGTATGAGCCAGTTGAACGTGGACTTGAGTCTCAGATTAAAGAGAAGTTAGCATTCTTAAAAAAGCTCGATGAAGAGCATCAGAAGAAGTAAAGCGATATGAGCACAAAAACTTCGGCCACTTTTTATTACGACATTGTTTCGCCATTTGCGTATCTTTATGTCAAGCAAAGACATCGCCTAGAGAGCAAGCTAGACATCAAGCCAGTTCCAATTCTGCTAGGCGGCCTACTCCGTGCTGCTGAAAATAAGGGTCCTGGTGAGGTTGCAGCTAAACGTCCACATACTTATCAGTTCTGCGTTTGGCAAGCTGAGAAGCTAGGCATCCCTTTTCGCTTTCCAGAACATCATCCATTTATGACGGTTGCAGCACAACGTCTTTTAGTTGAGCAGAATGCTGAATGGACAATGGTTGAACGCGCCTTTGATTATGTGTGGGTAGAAGGTAGAGACCCCAATCTATCTTGGCCAGAATTTTGCACATACTTAGGTTTAACTGCTGACACCCCTAAACCTGAAAATCCAGAGGTAAAAGCAAAGCTGATTGCCAATACCAATCAGGCCAAAGCTGATGGCGCATTTGGAGTGCCAGCTCTGATAGTCAATCAACAGTGCTTTTGGGGAATCGATACGATCGACTGGGTCTTGGATTACCTTGCCAGGCCTGGCATGTTTGAAGAGGCTTCTTACGCCTATGCTGGCAATGTGCCTAATGGCCTAAGCTGACGATACAACTTCATTCACCCATCATGCAGTAATGAGCAATACAATCAATTTAAGTCACTTTCATATTGTTTAAGGAGTTCTTATGCGCAAGCTATTGGCCGCCCTCGTTGTTACCCTTTCTTGTTTTGCCACCCAAGCTGCATTTGCTGGACCAAAGGTAGAATTTAAGACAAATATGGGGAACTTCGTAGTGGAGTTGGATGACGTTAAAGCTCCTAAAACCACTGCTAATTTCTTAAATTACGTGAAGAGCGGTTTCTACAACGGCACAATCTTCCATCGCGTGATTGATGGCTTCATGATTCAAGGTGGTGGCTTTACTGCAGATCTAAATCAAAAGCCAACCAATGCTCCAGTCGTTTCCGAAGCGCAAAACGGTTTAAAAAACAATACCTATACGATTGCCATGGCCCGCACTTCCGATCCTGATTCTGCAACTGCACAGTTTTTTATTAACGTTAAAGACAATGCAGGTTTAGATTATCCAAATGCAATGGGTAATGGCTATACCGTGTTTGGCAAAGTGATCTCTGGTACACAAACGATTGATGCCATTCGCAAGATCCCAACCATGGTTGCACCAGCGCCGCGCATGGGTAGAATGGCTGACGTCCCAACTCAGACTGTCACCATCGAATCTGCCACGATTCTGAAGTAATCTGAACTTACCAGGCAAGCCTCAATGATTTTGCTCGATGACGCGCAAAGCACTGCGGCCTCGCCTACTAGCCGCCTTTATGAAAATGCGCTCCACTACTGGCGCGTACTTCCTAGTGGTGATAACGCTTTAGATTTATCCGCTACCCAGAATTGTCTTTCTGAAATCTCTGAATCCCTCGCTAAAGGTGAATATGTTGTGGCTGCATTTGCCTATGAATTAGGTAGGCAAATACATAAGATTCCTCAGAGGCCATCTTTATCTGATGAGCCACATCCATTAATAGAGGCTTGGGCTTTCTCAAGCTTTAAAAAACTCTCTAAACAAGATGTTGATAGCTGCCTCTCAGAAAAGCTTTCCTTGCTTGAGAGTTCTCAACGTTGTGCAGGTGTAATGGATGTTCAAGAATCAATATCCGAAGATCGCTTTACGGCAGATATCAACGCCATTCAGGAATACATTCGTAGCGGTGATAGTTACCAAATTAATCACACCTATCGCATCAAGGGTGAGACCTATGGAGCCCCTTTAGCTTTGTACAGTCGCCTGCGGAATAGGCAACCCGGTAGATTTGGGGCTTACATAGAATATGATGGCAACTTTCTGCTATCTCAGTCTCCGGAACTCTTCATTGCACGCGATGGAGATACTTTAAAAGCTATGCCCATGAAAGGCACTGCCAGTGCTTTATCTGCCGTTGCCAGCGCTTTATCTGATGATCCCAAGAATCAAGCAGAGAACGTCATGATTGTTGACTTACTGCGCAACGATCTCAGCCGCATCTCATTACCGGGTACGGTAACGGTACCTAATCTTTTTGAAGTAGCAAGACATGGTGATGTTTTGCAAATGACCTCTACCGTGCAAGGCCAAATTAAACCTGATGTCAGTCTCTTTGATATTTTCAAGGCTGTTTTTCCATGTGGCTCTGTTACTGGCGCCCCAAAGAAACGCAGCATGGAGATTATTCAAGAGCTTGAATCTGAAGATCGAGGTTACTACTGTGGCGCTTTGGGCTGGCTCGATCCTAACGGCAACTTTGCCTTTAGCGTACCTATTCGTACGGTTGAAATTGCGACAAATAGTCAATCCCACACTTCCACTTTCACTTTAGGTGTCGGAGCCGGTATTACCAATGACTCCGATGTCAAACAAGAGTGGCAAGAATGTCATATTAAATCTGCCTTTCTGATGGATCTTCCAAGCGCTACAGGCTTGTTTGAAACGATTGCAGTGCTACACGGTGAGCCACAGAGATTGAGATCACACCTAGAGCGCATGCACGCTTCTGCTTTGGCTTTGCGAATTCCCTTTGAATCTGTTACCGCACAAAAGTTGGTTCTGGACGCTTGTGCATCATTTGATAAAAACTTGTCGCATCGATTAAGACTAGATCTTGCAGCCAATGGAGCGCTTTCTGTTTCAAACGCCGTTATTCATCAGACAAATGAACCTGTCAAAATATTCTGGGCTAAAGATATCCTGCTTGGTGATGTAACGATGTATTCAGGAGATGTACTACTGAGACACAAAGTTAGTGAACGAAGTCTCTATGATCAAGCATGGCAAGAAGCTACTAAGTTAGGTGGTTTTGATGCCCTCTTTTGTAATGAGAAAGGCTTTGTGACAGAAGGCGGAAGAACTAGCATTTTTGTTAAACCTAAGGGAAGCTCTGATTGGCTCACGCCACCCGTCTCGGCAGGTCTCCTGCCTGGTGTCATGCGTGCCGCCTTGCTTGCCGATCCCAAAATGAATGCCCGTGAAGCCAACCTGACTATTAATGATGTTTCAATGGCAGATGAGATTATCCTTAGCAATGCCCTTCGTGGCGCTATCAAAGCCCATTTTTAGAAAGTCAGCATGAAGTATTGCCCCAACTGCGCCGCTGTATTGACGATCAAAATTCCAGCCGATGATTCTCGTGAACGCCATGTATGCGAAGCTTGTGGCAGCATTCATTATCAGAATCCTCGCAATGTAGTGGGTAGCATTCCTGTATACGGCCAGCAAGTGCTCTTATGTCGCAGAGCGATTGAGCCTCGTCATGGTTATTGGACTCTTCCTGCAGGCTTTATGGAATTAGGAGAAAGTACGAGTCATGGTGCTGCTCGCGAGACTCTCGAGGAGGCTGGTGCTGAAGTGAAAATTGGACCGCTCTACTCTCTTCTCAACGTGCCACATGCCGAGCAAGTACACCTATTTTATTTAGCGACGATGAATACGCCAGAGTTTTCCGCTGGTGAAGAAAGCCTTGAAGTTGCACTCTTTAATGAGGCCGATATTCCTTGGAATGAATTAGCCTTCCCCACAGTTAAGCAGACCTTAGAATGGTTTTTTGCAGATCGTGCTGCAGGTAACTTTGAGACTGGTAAAGAGTTTCATGTGCGCAGTCGCGATATCTTGCCATCCGAAAGAATTTAAAGAGTCCTATGGGTCAGATTGCCTGGCTAGGGCCACATGACCCTTTCCCTAATCCTCTGCTAGAGGCCGATCCAGATCCTAGCGTTCCTGGATTGATTGCAGTGAGCGAACAAATTTATCCAGGACAACTCGCGCGCGCCTATCAACAAGGCATCTTTCCCTGGTACTCGGATAACCAGCCAGTACTCTGGTGGTCACCAGACCCTAGAATGGTTTTAAAACCAAGCAACTTCAAATGCAGTGATTCCTTGCGAAAAATTATTCGCCTCTTTTGTCAAAATTCCCAATCTCAAGTAGAGGTAGATCGTGATTTTGGTGCTGTCATCCGCTCTTGCGCAACTAGTACACGCAAAGATCAAGACGGCACTTGGATCACCCATGAAATTATGGATGCCTACACAGCATTACATGAGCAAGGCAATGCTCACAGCATTGCTGTAATTGAGGATGGCCAGCTGATGGGCGGACTTTATTGCGTTTCTTTTGGAGGCATGGTTTTTGGGGAGTCCATGTTCAGCCGCAAGACCAATACGTCCAAAATTGCCTTAGCAGCCCTCAGCGCCTGGTGCCTAGCCAATGAGGTGTACATGATTGACTGCCAGCAAGAGACGGCTCATCTGCATTCTTTGGGCGCTGCACCCATCCCGCGTAAAGACTTTTTAGAGCAACTGCAAGTTTCTTTAAATCAAACTAAGATTGATAAATCTTGGACATTTGATAAAACGATCTTGCATCACTGGCTATGACCCAGCTCAAAGAACTTCCTCTAACCACTCTGCAGTTTTATGCAACTGCTCCATATGCCTGTAGCTATCTTCCAAATAAGACTGCTCGCTCTCAAGTTGCTACGCCATCCCATTTGATACATGCGGATGTCTACAGTGATTTGTTAAATGCTGGATTTAGACGTAGTGGTTTGTATACCTATCGACCATATTGTGATGAATGCAAAGCCTGTATTGCGACACGTATCTTGGTAAATCAATTTATACCCTCACGAAGCCAGCGCCGCGCCCAGAAAAAACATGCTGGTCTTGAAGCTTCAGTATTAAATCTTGGCTACCAAGAAGAGCATTACCAACTCTATCAACGCTATCAACATGAGCGCCATGAAGGTGGAGATATGGATAGCGACGATCAAGACCAGTACATGCAATTTTTATTGCAAAGTCGAGTGAACTCGCGCATTGTGGAATTTCGGGATGGTCCTCATGACCCGCATCCAGGTCGATTACGCATGGTCAGCATGATCGATATCCTGGAACAAGGCATCTCCTCGGTTTATACCTTTTATGACACCTCAAGCCATGCTGCTAGCTATGGCAGCTACAGTATCTTGTGGCAGATAGAGCAGGCAAAGATCTTGGGCTTGCCTTACCTCTATCTTGGCTACTACATCAAAGAAAGCAACAAGATGTCATACAAGATTAACTATCAGCCCATGGAGGGGCTGATCGACGATCATTGGCAGCCGCTGTCTGAGTCATAATATCTACCCATGATCGATCGCTACTCCCTTCTACGCCCCTGGCTTTTTTGTATAGATCCTGAAAAAGCCCATAACCTCACTCTGAGCAATATGGATCGCGCGCAGCGTTGGGGATTATTAGAGCGTTTAGTAAATAAGCCGATTAACGATCCACAAATGCTTTGCGGTATTGAGTTTCCAAACCCAGTTGGTCTTGCCGCTGGATTAGATAAAGATGGCAAACACATTGATGCACTGGCTGCATTGGGATTTGGATTTTTAGAAATCGGCACCGTGACACCACGCCCGCAGCCTGGCAATCCAAAACCTCGCATGTTTCGCCTTCCTGAAGCACAGGCCATCATCAATCGCATGGGCTTTAATAACGACGGTGTTGATGCCTGCGTCACCAGAGTACGCCGTTCTAAATTTTGGCAAAGCGGCGGTGTTCTTGGTATGAACATTGGCAAAAATGCCAGCACACCAATCGAAGAAGCTTCCCGTGATTACGTATTGGCCATGGAAGCTGTCTACGAAATCGCCACTTACATTACCGTCAATATCTCCTCCCCGAATACTCAAAATCTCCGCGCTCTACAAGGCGAAGAAATGCTCCGTGAATTACTCGGCAGCCTTGATGAAGCTCGAAAGCGTTTATGTGATCGCCATGGCGTACGTAAACCACTCTTCCTGAAGATTGCGCCAGACTTAGATCATGGCGACATCAATCTCATTGCCGATCTACTGCTCGAGTTTGGTATCGATGCAGTCATTGCTACCAACACAACCATCTCCCGCGATGCAGTCAAAGGAATGGAATTTGGCGAAGAAGCTGGCGGCCTATCTGGCGCACCTGTTCGTAATGCCTCCAATATTGTCATCAAAGCTTTGAAAGCCAGACTTGGCAATCAGCTGCCGATCATTGGCGTTGGCGGCATCATATCTGGTGCTGATGCCAGAGAAAAAATCATGGCTGGCGCCAGCCTAGTCCAACTCTATAGCGGCTTAATCTATCGCGGTCCAGACTTGATCAACGAGTGCGCCACTGCTCTCAGGCAATCCTAAAACACCTTTAAATCGCCCCAATTGAGGGGCTTTTCTCATTGGTTGCCCTATAAAATGGCATTTCACAATATGCAATTTCGTCTGAAATCGCTACAATAAGTCCTATGAGCACTAGTAAAACCATCAAAACCCCCAAATCTACCGGTGAGGTTGGCAAAACAGCCATCCAGGTAGTGGAGCGCATGATGAATTTACTAGATGCACTAGCTGATCAAGAGGACTCAAGCAGCCTCAAAAACCTTGCTGAACTAACTGGCCTCCACCCCTCTACTGCTCACCGTATTTTGAATGACATGGTTGCTTGCAGACTAGTTGAACGTGGTGATGGCGGCACTTACCGTCTTGGTTTAAAGCTACTAGAGCTTGGCAATTTAGTGAAAGCAAGATTATCAGTTCGCGAAGCAGCGCAGTTACCAATGCGTACCCTACACAAGCTCACCGGTGAAACAGTAAACCTATCTGTTCGCCAAGGTGATGAAATCGTTTACGTTGATCGCGCCTATAGCGAGCGCTCAGGAATGCAAGTTGTCCGTGCTATTGGTGGTCGCGCGCCTTTGCACCTCACCTCAGTTGGCAAACTCTTTTTAGCTAGCGATGATCCTAGTCAGGTTCGAGCCTATGTCACGCGTACCGGCTTATCTGGACATACTCGCAATAGCATCACCGATTTAGGCAAACTCGAGACTGAACTTAATCAAGTACGCAAAGTGGGCAATGCTCGCGATGATGAAGAATTGGAGTTGGGTGTGAGCTGTTTAGCTGCAGCTATCTTGGATGACACCGGAAAATTAGTTGCCGGCCTATCCTTAAGCGCCCCAACCGACCGTATTCAGGCAGATTGGCTGCGCGCCCTACAAGAAACCGCCCTACAGATCTCCAAAGGCATGGGCTTTAAACCCAAATCTGCCGAACCAGGCGGCACAAACTAGTCTTACATTAAGCGACGAATTGGCTGCGCGCCAGACGGCATACGTTCATACCAATCACGTACACGCACGGCATCAGCAAAACGAGATTGTGTTCCAACGGAATCTAAGAACACTAGCAACAAAGGTGTGTTGTTTACTCTAGCCTGCATCACCAAACATTTACCAGCAGCATTAATGAAGCCCGTTTTTTGTAGTCCGATATTCATATCACCAGAGCGCACAAGACGATTGGTATTCAAAAACTTTTGCGGACGTTTCGCAATCACCATGGTCAGGTCTGGCCAAGTTGAAAACTCACGAATGGTTTTATATTGATATGCGGCACTGAGCATGCGCGTCAGATCTTCTGCTGTGGCAACATTCTCACTCATGAGACCAGTTGGATCCGCAAAATGAGAATGGTCCATGCCAAGCTCTTTTGCTTTTCGGTTCATAGCGCCCACAAATGCTGAAACACCGCCCGGGTAATTTCTTCCCAAGGTATATGCAGCGCGGTTCTCAGAGGACATTAAAGCGAGCAACAAGGCTTCTTCACGAGTTAAAACGGTACCGCCGGCTAAACGTGATGAGCGATAACTAGCTACATCTTCAGAGTTAATTACCAAAGTTTCATCTAATGGCATCTTGGCATCTAACACCACCATCGCTGTCATTAACTTAGTAATGGAAGCAATTGGCAAACTTACGGAGGGGTTCTTTTCAAAATATACTTCTTTGGTATCTTGATTAACAACCATCGCTACGCTAGATTTGAGATTCAGGTCATCATGTTGCCCGCGCAATCCCAATGCAGTTGCAAGAGATGGTCTTGCAGGTACGACCGGCTCTGTTGAGCGCGTTACTGTTACGCGAACGGTTTTTGGTTTCTTGGAAGTCTTGGTGTTTGTCTTAGCGGCTGTTTTAGTAGTAGTTTTGGTTTGCTGTTTATCTTTATTAGCAGCAATTGCAGGTGCATTCGCCATAGCGCCAACCGCAAAAATTACTGCCAAGGCAAAAAGCCACAATCGATTCAAACGCATCCCAAAATACCTTCCAAAACTTTCAACATACGGAATGATAAATAATTTCCTTGAGCACGGCAGTTTTATTCGCCCCAATCTAGGTATTCCGCTCACCAAAATACACCCTTGCTAATACGCCCTACTCTGCAATTGTCGCGACTGTATTAGCCTGGCGCGCATTTACCAGGACTACTCCCGTCATCGTTAGGCATAGACCAACAGCCATCAATAAGGTGAATGGCTCATCAAATAACATCCAAGCCATTGCGGCAGTTGTCGGTGGCACTAAATAGAGAAAGCTGGTGACTTTGGTAGCGGCGCCCTTGCGAATCATCATGAACAATAAACTGATGGATCCAATCGATAAGGGGAAGATGGCCCAAAGCAATGCGCCAATAACAGATGGGTTCCAAACCATCTCGCCTGATTCAAATAAATACATGCATATAAAGCACAGCCCAGCTGAAACGCCAAACTGAATAGAGGAGCCGGCACGCAAGTCAAATACTGGACAGAATTTCTTTTGATAAAGGGTGCCAAAGGTTATCGAGAGCAACGCCCCAAATGCGAGTACGTAACTCGCCAAAGGAATATGCGTAAAACCAATCTTTTCAACCACCACTAAGGCAACACCAGCAAAACCAAATCCCAGACCGATCCATTGGCGCGGCGACACCTTCTCTGATATCCAGGCAGCAAACCAAGCAGTCACGATCGGCTGAAGTCCCACAATGATCGCAACCAACCCAGCCGTCATTCCCAATCTGACTGCAAACCATACACCGAGCAAGTATCCAAACTGGAGCAAGATGCCAGCAACGGCGATATGCTTGATTTGAGACCAGCTAGGCCAAGTGATTCTCCACACCAGACTAAGCGCTGCCATCGCAGCCAAAACCCCTGCAAACCGCCAAAACAAGAAGGTTGCCGGCTCTACATATGGCATTGCTAAACGCGCGATCACGAAACCAGTACTCCAAATGAGCACAAATATCGGGGCAATGGCGTTGTCTAGCGTAAGCTTCATAAGTAACTTGCTATAAATATTGGGATTTTTTACTGAATCTTCGATTTTAGGCGCTTTTCTCTACCCGCCCTATTTATATCCAAGATTGGGGAAAAATATATTGCGATGCAACATACTTGCCATATAATTTATCAATGAGAGTACATTAGGTAAAAGCCTAAAGTCAGAATCAAAATAATTATCAAATGGAAAGAGACCGAAATGAACTTAACTCCAGAACAAATTGCAGCGGCACAAAAAGCAAACCTAGAGACCTTGAGTGGATTAACCAATCAAGCTTTGCAAAGCATTGAAAAATTAGTAGAGCTGAATATGCATATTGCTAAGCAAAGTTTGAGCGATAGCATGAATAGCGCTAAAAAAGCGTTAGAAGTAAAAGACATTCAACAGTTACTCGCCCATCAAGCTGAAGCAGTTCAGCCAATGGCAGAAAAAATTATGGCTTATAGCCGCCACTTATATGAGTTAGCTCACGAGACCCAAAACAGCTTTACCCAATCTGCTGAAAAAGAGTTTCAAGCAGGTCAAAAGAAAATCAACTCTTTAGTGGAAGAGTGGACTAAGAATGCACCAGTTGGATCTGATGCAGCCGTACAAGCCATGAAACAAGCTATCGCTTCTGCTAACAATGTATTTGAGACAAGCCAGAAAGCTGTGAAGCATGCAGTTGAAGTTGCGCAAACCAATCTTAATAGCGCTACCGAAACCGTATTAAAGGCTACCGATACTGCCACCAAAACTACGAAGAAGAAATAAAGTACTGCAGAGTAATCTGCAATGCAAAAGCCCCGAGTCATCGGGGCTTTTTCTTTTGTGATTCTACGACTACTTTTAGGATTTCTTTTTCACGGGTGGTAAATCAGTGCAATGGCCATGGGCCGCCTCAGCCGCAAGACCTACAGATTCACCGAGGGTTGGATGTGGATGAATAGTTTTACCAATATCCACCGCATCAGCGCCCATCTCAATGGCTAGACACACTTCACCAATCAAATCACCAGCGTGTGTACCAACAATACCGCCACCAATAATGCGATGAGTAGTTGCATCAAAAATGAGTTTTGTGAAACCTTCATCACGTCCATTGGCAATTGCTCGTCCGCTAGCTGCCCATGGGAATAAACCTTTTTCATAGGCAATGCCTTGTGCTTTGCACTGCTCTTCAGTCAAGCCAGCCCAAGCCACTTCAGGATCGGTATAAGCAACCGATGGAATTTGCTTCGCATCAAAGTAAGATTTTTCACCAGCAGCAGCCTCAGCAGCAACGTGACCTTCATGCACCGCCTTATGAGCCAACATCGGCTGACCAACCAAGTCACCAATTGCAAAAATATTGGAGACATTAGTGCGCATTTGCTTATCCACTGGAATAAAGCCGCGCTCATCTACCTGCACGCCTGCTTTACCAGCATCAATCTTCTTGCCATTTGGAGTGCGGCCTACCGCAACTAATACCAAGTCGTAGGTTTGCGATTCCGCTGGCGCATTCTCGCCCTCGAAGCTAAC
Source organism: Polynucleobacter yangtzensis (assembly GCF_027924165.1). NCBI lineage: Bacteria > Pseudomonadati > Pseudomonadota > Betaproteobacteria > Burkholderiales > Burkholderiaceae > Polynucleobacter > Polynucleobacter yangtzensis. The sequence goes on along the minus strand of NZ_AP026973.1, from coordinate 773,074 downwards.
CTGTATGCCATCAGGCTTCACTTCTGCTCTAGCAGCGCGAGTCTTGAGCATGATTTTTTCAAAACGTCCGGCATTGAACTTCTCCCAGACCTTTTCCAAATCACGATCTGCACCTGCCATGAGGCCGTCCATCATCTCGGCAATATCAATACGTGAGCCCAGCGTACTGTAAACAGTCGCCATCTCTAGACCAATAATGCCGCCACCGATTACCAACATACGCTTTGGAATACTCTTGAGCAATAATGCGCCCGTACTGTCCACAATACGTGGATCTTCTGGTAAGAAAGGCAACTTCACTGGCTGACTACCGGCAGCAATGATGGCCTTCTGAAAGCGCACCACTTCTTTTTTACCCGTGAGGTCTTGGCCAGTACCGTCGGTTAACTCAACCTCGACATGGTTCGCATCTAAGAACTTACCCAGGCCGCGCACTACCTTCACTTTACGAGCCTTTGCCATTCCAGCAAGACCACCAGTTAATTTGGCAATGACGGATTCTTTGTAACCACGTAATTGATCAATCTCGATCTTCGGCGCACCAAAGGTAATGCCATGCTTTGCCATGGTCTTTACTTCATCCATCACTGAAGTGGTGTGGAGCAATGCTTTAGATGGAATACAACCGACATTCAAGCAAACGCCACCCAAAGTTGGGTAACGCTCTACTAAAACGGTATTCATACCCAAGTCAGCACTTCGGAATGCTGCGCTGTAACCGCCAGGGCCAGCACCAAGTACTAACACCTCACATTCATGATCAACCTTGCCGCTGTACTGCCCTGCTACTGGTGCAGGTGCGGCTGTCATTGTTGGAGCAGCCGGAGCTGGTGCCACAGGAGCTGCAGCAGGTTTAGCGGCAGGCGCCGCACCACTTGCTTCGATTTCTGCAATCACAGAACCTTTGCCAACCTTATCGCCCAACTTAACTGCAATGCTAGTGATAGTGCCTGCAGCATCTGCCGGCACTTCCATTGTCGCTTTGTCTGATTCGAGCACCAAGAGCGGTTGTTCTTTTTCAATAACGTCGCCGACTTTTACTAGCACTTCAATAACAGGTACATCTGAATAGTCACCAATATCTGGAACGAGAATTGTTTGCTTAGCCATGAAATCCCCTTACAGACTAGCGCGACGGAAGTCGGCCAAGAGCTGAGCAATGTACACATTGAAGCGAGTAGCTAAAGCACCGTCAATCACGCGATGATCTGCTGACAAAGACAATGGGCAAATCAGGCGAGGTACAAACTGCTTACCATCCCATACCGGCTTCATTGCAGCCTTGCTAACACCCATGATGGCTACTTCAGGCGCATTAATAATCGGTGAGAAATATGTACCACCAATGCCGCCTAGTGATGAGATCGTAAAGCTCGCGCCCTGCATTTGATCAGGCTTTAATTTGCCATCACGAGCAAGCGCTGCTAGATCTGAAGTTTCTTTGGCTAGTTCAAAAATGCCTTTTTTATCCGCATCTTTAATGACAGGCACAACCAAACCAGTAGGAGTGTCTGCAGCAAAGCCAATATTGAAGTATTTCTTCAGGATCAGATCATCGCCATCCAAAGAGCTGTTGAACTCAGGATATTTTTTCAATGCTGCTACTGCGGCCTTCATTAAGAAAGCAAGCATCGTGATTTTGACACCCTTCTTCTCATTCTCTTTATTAGTGAGAACGCGGAATGCCTCTAAGTCACTAATGTCAGCATCTTCGTGATACGTCACAGCTGGAATCATTACCCAGTTACGGCCCAAATTGGCTGCTGTGAGTTTCTTAATACGATTTAGTGGTTGACGTTCAATCTCACCAAACTTTGTGAAATCCACTTTTGGCCAAGGGATGAGATTCAAGCCACCTAAACTACCGCCGCTAGAAGCTGCTGCAGGACTTCCTGCTCCGCCGCTCATCGCTGCCTTTACAAAGGCTTGTACGTCCTCTTGAGTAATACGTCCTTTTGGACCTGATCCTTTAACTTGATCAATCGTGACGCCTAGCTCGCGCGCAAACTTACGCACAGATGGGCTTGCATGACTTACTGCTGCTTCTGCTGGCGGAGGAGTATTGCTCAGTGGAGGTGGCGCTGGGGCTCTTGCGATCGGAGGCTCAACAGTTTTAGCTGCTGGTGCCGCAGGTGCTGCGCTGGCTGCTACTGGTGCTGCTGCAGAACCTGAAGACCCACCTTCCAAAATCACAACCACTGATCCTTCAGAAAGGTTATCGCCAACTTTAACTTTGACTTCCTTCACAACGCCAGAGTGTGATGAAGGAACGTCCATGGTGGCTTTATCAGATTCAAGTACAACGATGGATTGTTCTTTCTCAATCTTGTCGCCTACCTTCACTAAAACCTCAATTACAGGTACATCTTTGTAATCACCGATATCCGGGACTTTGATTTCAATTGGAGATCCGCCAGCACTTGCTGGTGCCGCAACTGGGGCTGCCGCAGGAGCGCTAACAGCTGGTGCTGGAGCTCCAGCCGCTGCACCCTCTTCCAAGGTAATGACAACAGAACCCTCAGAAAGGTTATCACCAATCTTCACTTTGACTTCTTTGACAACGCCAGAGTGTGATGAAGGAACGTCCATGGTGGCTTTATCAGATTCAAGTACGACGATGGATTGTTCCTTCTCAATCTTATCGCCCGCTTTAACCAATACTTCGATCACCGGTACATCTTTGTAGTCACCGATATCCGGGACTTTGATTTCAATTATTTGACTCATAGTATTTATCTCTTATCAAACCGTCATTGGGTTTGGTTTAGTAGTGTCGATGTCGTATTTCTTAATCGCTTCTGCCAACTTAGAGCGATCAAGCTGACCGGAGTCAACCAAAGACCTCAAAGCAGTCAGAACCACCCAACGACGATCTACTTCAAAGAAATCACGGAGTTTTTCACGGGTATCTGAACGACCAAATCCGTCAGTACCGAGCACTTCGTAGCGACGACCCATGTGCTGAATCGCCGGACGAATTTGCTCTGCAAATAAACGCACATAGTCAGTCGCTGCAATCACTGGACCAGTCGTGTCTTTAAGGCACTTCTCAACATGAGATAGGGTTGGTGCAGCAGCTGGGTTCAAAAGATTGCTGCGGTGTGCTGCAGTCCAATCACGGCCAAGTTCAGTAAAGCTTGGGCAACCCCACAAGTCTGAAGCAATGCCCCAGTCTTTATGCAAAATCTCTGCCGCTTCGATAACTTCGCGGAAGATTGTTCCAGAGCCTAAAAGTTGTACGCGCAGCTTTGCGTTGGCATCGCCAACTGACTTCAGCTTATACATACCCTTAATGATGTCTTTTTCTGCACCCTTAGGCATTGCTGGATGAGCGTAGTTCTCATTCATCAAGGTAACGTAGTAGTACACGTCTTCCTGAACTTCCAACATGCGACGCATACCATCCTGAATGACTACCGCCAATTCAAATGAGAATGTAGGGTCGTAGCTAATACAGTTAGGAACTGCACCACTCCACAGATGGCTATGACCATCTTCGTGTTGCAAGCCTTCGCCGTTCAAAGTAGTTCTACCAGCAGTCCCGCCTAGCAAGAAACCACGGCTACGCATATCGCCTGCAGCCCAAGCTAAGTCACCAATACGTTGGAAACCAAACATGGAATAGAAGATGTAGAAAGGCAACATCGGTACGCCATGCGTGGAGTAAGAAGTAGCGGCAGCGATCCAATCGCACATACCACCAGCTTCGTTAATACCCTCCTGCAAGATCTGACCGGTCTTATCCTCTTTATAGAACATCAATTGATCGTGATCTTCTGGGGTGTAGAGCTGACCTAACTGATTCCAAATGCCCAATTGGCGGAACATGCCTTCCATACCGAAAGTACGTGACTCGTCTGGCACAATCGGAACAACACGCTTACCAAGTACCTTATCGCGCACGACGGTGTTGAGCAAGCGCACAAATGCCATCGTTGTTGAGATCTCGCGACCTTCTGTAGTTGCTTCAAGTAATGGTGCGAAAGTTTCTAATGAAGGTACTGGCAAGCTTTCCGCTTTGGTGCGACGCTGTGGCAAATAACCACCCAACTCTTGACGGCGAGCCTTCATGTACTCAAGCTCTGGACTGCCTTCAGCAAACTTCACCAAAGGCATGTCATCTAACTGCTCATCTTTAACTGGAATTTCAAAGCGATCTCGGAAACGACGAACGTCATCTGCATTCATCTTCTTCGCCTGGTGGGCAATATTCATCGCCTCGCCTGAACCACCCATACCGTAACCCTTAATGGTATGCGCCAAGATCACTGTTGGCTGTTCTTTATGATTTACCGCCGCATGAAACGCTGCATATACTTTATGAGGATCATGGCCACCACGATTCAGTTGCCAGATCTCATCATCACTCCAGTCGCTAACTAAAGCCTTTAATTCTGGGGTATTGAAAACAATCTCGCGAACATAGGCACCATTCTTAGACTTCATCGTCTGGTACTGACCGTCAACGATCTCGCCCAAACGCTGCATCAAGATGCCTTTTTTATCACGTGCAAATAAAGCATCCCATTGACCGCCCCATACTACCTTAATGACGTTCCAGCCTGAACCGCGGAACTCACTCTCGAGCTCTTGAATAATTTTTCCGTTACCGCGCACTGGGCCATCTAAGCGCTGCAAGTTACAGTTGATGACAAAAATCAGATTGTCGAGTTTTTCACGACCGGCCATACCAATCGCACCCAGAGATTCTGGTTCATCGGTTTCACCATCACCCAAGAAGGCCCAAACTTTACGGCCCTGCTCTTGAATAAAGCCACGATCAGTTAAGTACTTCATAAAGCGCGCTTGGTAAATCGCCATGATCGGACCCAAGCCCATCGATACGGTTGGGAACTGCCAGAAGTCTGGCATCAACCAAGGATGCGGATAACTAGAGATGCCTTTGCCGCCTACTTCTTGACGGAAGTTATTGAGCTGACCCTCTTCGAGGCGACCCAACATATAAGCACGTGCATATACACCTGGAGCTGAGTGGCCTTGTACAAATATCAAATCACCACCATGCTCCGGAGATGGTGCATGCCAGAAGTGATTAAAGCCTACGTCGTATAAAGTCGCCGCCGATTGGAAAGAAGAAATGTGGCCGCCAACGTTGGTATCTTTATTGGCGCGCAATACCATCGCCATGGCATTCCAACGAGTGTAAGAACGAATACGGTGCTCTACATTCTGATCGCCAGGCAAGCGTGCTTGGTTTTCCACGGGAATCGTATTGATGTAAGGAGTCTCGGCATGGAATGGCTGAACTACCCCGTTTACACGAGCGTGAGAAATTTGTTGATCAATAAGATAGGCAGCTCTTTCTGGTCCCTCATTACGAATCACGCCATCGAGCGCCTGCAACCACTCTTGAGTCTCCCCCGGATCGGCATCCTGAACATTCTGTTTACCTAATACTTGGTCTGGAACCGCTGCCATCTTTAGTCTCCATTAAATAGTGCTTTATTTGTCATTAACTCTATAGGCAATATTCTAGGAAGGTATATGGGTGTAAACAAGCAATTTTCCACATAATGATAATATTTCTCATAATGTGGTAATTTATTGCGGTGCAAATAAGAATGGCTATATAGACCACAAATCCCGTTTCAGGGGTCGCAATAGGGCAAAATGCTTTGTATTCATGAAAGTTTCAGCCTCCACCAACCTTTTCCTTCGGCCATTGAAATGGCTGCGCAAAATACGCGGATTTAGGCTTGTTTACACCCCTCTGATTGCGATTGTGATTTTTACTGCAGTCATGGGCATTATTTTGGGGACCCTGCACCTACAAGAAAAGAACCAACAAGAAGCAGCGCTATTTAGAGAATTATCTTTTGCCAAGCAGCGTATTCAATCTCGATTTGCCAGCAATCTCGATGCATTAACCACAATCAATCGTGAAGTTTCGGCTAGTGAAGACCAAATTAAATTCAAGCAAATCGCCAGAGAACAGGCAGATGATCTAGTTGTCAACAACCATGAAATAGTCAAAATCATTTGGCTAAACAACCAAGCTCAGCGTGAATGGGCGGCACCAAATGAAACAGGTAAATCAGATTGGATTACTAAGACTCAAAATGATCAACCCGTTAATGCTGGACTTGCATCCACCATTGAACTCAGCAGAGTAACTGGTAGAGCTGCCTATAGTCCATTTATCTCGCTTAATCTTCCGGGCGATGAGCCAATCAATGCAGAGAGAAAAATTGTTTTCTGGCAAGTGGTGCCCAATATAGTCAGCGGAGAAATAGTAGGTTACTTGGCGGCGCTCTACACTACCCAAGGGATTTTGGATGTCATTCCTGGAGAGCTCAAGTCCTACTACCGCTTTACCCTCATTACCGACAACGAAAAAGTTCTAGCAATCTCCTCCGATAAAGGGACTCCTAAAAGGGCTTTCAGCAATCAGACCAGCTTAGATATCGGAGTATTAAGTCCGAATATCACCTTGCGGATTGATACCTATCCTCCACCTACCAACCTCACCTTCAGGATGTTGATTGGCGTTGTGTTGGGGCTGAGTATCTTCGTGATTTGGAGTTTGTGGTCCGTCCTCAAGCAAATGCAAGTGCGCCAAGAAGCCGAAGCAAGTCTGCGTACAGAAACTAGTTTTCGTAATGCGATGGAGAACTCCACTCCAGTGGGTATCCGTGCTCACGATATGGAGAAAAGAATCACTTACGTCAATCGAGCCTTTTGCGAAATGACAGGCTGGACCTCCGAAGAGTTAATGGGCCTTACTCCACCATTTCCATTTTGGCCAGATAGCCGAAGAGATGAGCTGATAGACAAAATGAATCGCGCCCTGAAATCTGAGATCAGCGGCAGTATGAAAATTGGTATCGAGGGTGCCATTATGAAGCGCGATGGAACTTTGATCCAGACCCGCACCTTCATTGCGCCCTTGATTAATGAAAAAGGTAAACAGACTGGCTGGGTAACCTCATTAATCGATATTTCGGAGCCAAAAAAGATTCGTGAAGAATTAGCTGCATCACAAGAACGATTTACCACCGTTCTAGAAAGTCTAGACGCTGCAGTGTCTGTTGTCTCTTTAGAAACTGATGAACTGTTATTTGCAAACCGCTTCTACCGAGAAAATTTTGGCAATGATTCCAAGGGGCACTTTCAATTAGCTCATCAAGAAAAAGAAATCGACACCTTGCATAACATCGCGCAAGATCTTCAGGACTACATACGTGATGGCATTCCGACTTCTTTTCTTTATCAGGAATCAGAGTCAGAAGAAGTGCAATTAACTGATGGCAGTAATAAGTGGTTTGAAGTTAGACGACGCTTCATCCCATGGGTTGATGGCCATCTTGCGCAATTATTGGTTGCTACCGATATCACTGCGCGTAAAGAGGCAGATGATTTGGCGCGCCAACAGCAAGAGCGCATGCAGTTCACCAGTCGTCTCACCACCATGGGTGAGATGGCCTCCTCATTGGCTCACGAGTTGAATCAACCCCTCTCCGCTATTTCAAATTACTGCAACGGAGTGGCAAAGCGTTTAGAAGGCAATGTCGACCCTGCTATTACTAAGGAGATCTTGCCAGCACTGGCTAAAGCCTCCGAACAGGCACACCGCGCCGGAACGATCATTCAACGTATTCGAGGCTTCGTTAAGCGTAGCGAACCTCAGCGTAAAGCAGCAAACGTTTCTGAAATCATTAATGATGCAGTTGGTCTAGTTGAAATTGAAGCACATCGTCACCGTCTCACCATCACTTCCGAGATTGCTGATAATCTTCCGGTGGTTAATCTGGATCCGGTTCTTATCCTGCAGGTGGTAGTTAATCTACTGAAAAATGCGCTTGATAGTGTTCGTGAGGCCTACCCCCTCTCCTCACGCTGGTCAGCTCCCCCAGTGAGGATTACTGCCGATTTAGACACCAGCATTTTCCCAGCCATGCTCAGAATTCAGGTTATCGATGGCGGGGGTGGAATCCCTGAAAATGTCCTAGAACACATGTTTGAGCCGTTTTTTAGTACCAAATCCGATGGTATGGGCATGGGGCTCAATATCTGCCGCTCTATTATTGAATCCCACCATGGTAGGCTTTGGGCCACCAATGTCCAGGACTCCGAACAGACCAAGCTAGTCGGCTGCACCTTTACAATACTTCTACCCCTGGAATCCCCTGAAACCAAGGCCAATACTTAATACTGAATTTATAGGTTTACCTCGCGAGAACTGATATGAACTTAAGTGCTACTGCAAAACCAAACCAAGCTGAAGTTGTCTATGTTGTTGATGATGATGAAGCAGTTAGAGATTCCCTCACTTGGCTTTTAGAAAGCAACGGCTATGTTGTGCGTTGCCATGCAAGCGCTGAACGTTTCTTACAGTCTTTGCAAAGCACTGATAAGTCCACTATCTCTTGCGCCATTTTGGATGTGCGCATGCCTGGCATGTCAGGCCTTGAATTACAAGAGCGCTTAACTGCTGAAAATTTGCCAATGCCAGTAGCCTTCATCACAGGTCACGGCGATGTTTCTATGGCGGTATCTACTATGAAGCGCGGCGCAGTAGACTTCATCGAGAAACCATTTAAAGAAAATGATCTTTGTGGTTTGGTAGATCGCATGCTTGCTAAAGCTCGCATTGACTATTCACAAGCAAGCCAACGCAAAATTACTCAAAGCTTACTCAGCAAACTGACCGGTCGTGAACGTCAAGTGCTCGAGCGTATTGTTGCTGGTCGCTTAAATAAACAAATTGCTGATGACCTTGGCATTTCTATCAAGACTGTTGAAGCACACCGTGCCAATATCATGGAAAAGCTCAACGTCAATACTGTGGCAGACCTACTCCGCCTGGCTTTATCTGATCCACAACCTAATTAATATCAGGGTCTTGAGATGCCAGCGCAATTATTAGATGGAAACGCACTCTCTAAAAAGCTTCGTACAGAGATTGCAGCTCGTGGTGCAATCGTTACTGCCAAAGGCACTCGCCCTGGCTTAGCTGTCATTGTAGTTGGCGACAACCCTGCCAGCGCAGTGTATGTACGCAATAAGGTCAAAGCTTGTGAAGATGTTGGCTTTCATTCCGTTTTGGAGCGCTACTCCGCCGAACTTGGCGAAGAAGAACTGCTGGCTCGCATTGCTACCCTGAATGCAGATCCTGCAATTCATGGGATCTTGGTACAGCTCCCATTGCCAGAACACATTGCTTCTGAACGCGTACTCGAAGCGATTGCTCCGGAGAAAGACGTAGATGGCTTTCACGTTGCGAATGCCGGCGCATTAATGGTTGGCCAACCAGAATTCAAGCCATGCACGCCTTATGGCTGCATGAAGATTCTAGAGAGTATTGAATATCCAATTCGCGGCGCACGTGCTGTGATTGTTGGTGCATCCAATATTGTGGGTAAACCAATGGCTATGTTGCTGCTACAGGCTGGTGCAACCGTCACCATCTGCAATAGCAAGACGCGTGACCTGGCACACCACACAAAGGATGCCGATATCTTGGTCGTTGCTACTGGCAAACCGAAGATGATCTCTGGCGATATGGTCAAAAATGGTGCAGTAGTGATTGACGTTGGTATTAACCGCCTGCCAGATGGCAAGCTTTGTGGTGATGTTGATTTTGATACCGCCAAGTATGTCGCCGGCTGGATCACCCCCGTTCCTGGTGGCGTTGGCCCCATGACCATCACTATGTTGTTGATGAACACCTTAGAAGCGGCAGAAAAGGCATCAAAGCACTAAGGATTTGACTGGGACTTTTGGCAAAATTGCTCCCAGTCCATTAAGCTAGGGGGATGACTACATCCCTCGCTAATACCCTCCCCGCTGAATTACAAAACAATCCTCTCGTTACTTTTGGACGTGGCATTGCTGCTTACTCTGAAGTAAAGCCTGAGCACATTGCCCCAGCAATCGAATACCTATTAAAGTATGCGCAGGATGCAGTGGATGTTGCAGTAAATCCAAACACAGCACCAACCTGGGAAACGCTAGCTGAACCACTAGAAGATGCTACAGAGTCTTTAGGCAGGTCTTGGGGTGTGATCTCTCACCTCAATAGTGTTGCTGATACACCAGAATTACGAGCCGCCTATGGTGCGATGCTGCCAAAGGTAACCGCTTTCTTTTCAAGTCTTGGACAGAATTTAGATCTTTACAAGAAATTTAAAGAACTCAGCAAATCTCCTGACTTTGCAAAACTGAGTTCAGCACAGAAAAAAGTGATCGAAAACTCCTTACGTGATTTTCGCTTGGGCGGAGCAGAGTTGAGCGATGCAGACAAGCCGCGTTTTGCCCAAATTCAGGATGAGCAAGCAACCTTAGGCAAAGCCTTTTCTGATCATGTCTTAGATGCAACCGATGGCTTTGTACACCTTGTAACGGATAAAGCAGATCTGGTGGGACTACCTGAGGATACAGTTGCTGCAGCCGCAGATACTGCTCAGCAAAAGAATCTGCAGGGCTGGGCATTCACACTGCACTTCCCTTCTTATTACCCAGTCATGCAGTACTCAGAAAATCGTGCCCTGCGCCGCTTGATGTACGAGGCCTATGTCACGCGCGCTTCAGAGCTGGCGCCACAATACGGCAAAGGCAAGCTGGATTGGGATAATACGAAAAATATGCTTGAGCAACTCAGACTGCGCGATGAAGAAGCGCGGATGCTGGGATTCAAGAACTATGCCGCGCTGAGCTTAGCGCCAAAGATGGCAAATAGCGTTGAGGAAGTGGATTCCTTTTTAACCAATTTTGCCCAAAAGGCAAAACCTTTTGCACTCAAGGATTGGCAAGAACTTTCCGAGTTTGCCAAAACAGAACTTTCAATTACAGATGGCTTGGAGCCTTGGGATGTTGCATTTGCTTCTGAGCGATTGAAGCAAGAGCGTTACTCATTCTCAGAGAATGAATTGAAGCAGTATTTCCCATTACCCAAAGTATTGGATGGACTCTTCCAAGTAATTCAAACTTTGTTTGGCGTAAAGATTGAAGCAGCTAGCCTACCTACATGGCATGCTGACGTGCAATCCTTCTCAGTCAAAAATGCCAAGGGTAATATCGTGGCATATTTTTACCTCGATCCCTATGCTCGCCCTGGCAAGCGTGGCGGCGCCTGGATGGATGATGCCCGCGGCCGCAGAGTATTACCCAATGGAGAGATCCAAATACCTGTAGCGTATTTAGTCTGTAACTTTGCACCTCCAGTGAAGGTTGATGGCGTCTTGCGCCAGCCTACCATTACCCATGATGATGTGATCACCCTCTTCCATGAGAGTGGGCACGGACTGCACCACCTCTTGACCCAAGTTAGCGCTTTAGGTGTTTCTGGAATCAATGGGGTTGAATGGGATGCGGTTGAGCTACCAAGTCAGTTTATGGAAAATTTCTGCTGGGAATGGGAGGTCTTGGAAAAGATGACTGCACATGCTGAAACTGGCAAACCGTTGCCGCGTGAGCTCTTTGAAAAAATCTTAGCCGCCAAGAATTTCCAAAATGGCTATATAACCCTGCGCCAAATTGTGATGTCATTAACCGACTGGCGCCTACACTCCAGTTTGGATACCAAAGATGCGAATGATCAAGCGGTACTCGACCTCTCAAGAGCGATTGCCGATCAATTTAATGTCATCCCACAGCCCGCTATCTCTCGCTGGATTAATACCTTCAGCCATATCTTTGCAGGTGGCTATGCAGCAGGCTATTACAGCTATAAATGGGCAGAAGTTCTATCAGCAGATGTCTACTCTGCCTTTGAAGAGGCCGCCAAGCTTACTGGTAGCGTCCTAGATGAAAAAACGGGTGCTCGTTATCGCGAAGAGATCTTGGAAGTGGGTGGTAGCCGTCCAGCAGCCGAATCATTTAAGGCCTTCAGAGGCAGAGAGCCGAGTATTGATGCCCTTCTCAGGCATGGTGGCTTGGCTTAATTGATTTAATGAATTGCGCAAATAGAAAAACCACCCGAGGGTGGTTTTTCTATTTCTTGACTGATGAATTTTAAGATTTCATTTCTGATTTACTTAATAGCTTAGTTTCTGATTTAGTTTTTTGGGCAAGCATTCTCTAGTGGTTTGCCTGATACTCGATCCTTAACCCAAGCTAAGTAGAATGGCTTAGATGATCCAGGGGTCGTAAAGTGCGATTGCTCACCGGGTAATTGCATTCTTCCAACATTACCACCTAATTTACAAATTTGATCTTGATAAAGCTTATGCATCATTGGAGGAACAGCAGTATCTTTTGAGCCAAAATAGATTTGCACTGGCGCAACGGGTCTTACTACGGGTACGCCGCCCTTAATCATTGCTTGTGCCCAAGCCATAGTGTTAGTTGGAGTAGATTTCAATAAGTTGGTATAAGTTGTTGCATAGTTAAAATTAAATGTATCGCTAGCCGCATGCATACATTTGTTATTGTAAATTTCGTTAACTACTTTCACGCCCTCATCGGTAAAAAGATCGGACAGCTTTAGATTAGGAAAGGCTGCCTGAGTACCCCAGTAGAACATAGTTGCATGGGTGAAGTTAAAGATGTTATCTGAAAACATTTTTAGCGAGCCCTGCAAATATTTATCCGCAGCAGCTTGATCTAGTTTTCCTACTGGAGCGAGAATAGAAATATCTTGCGGCGCTAGAGCAACAAATCCTAGAATCTCCACACCATCAAATGCGGTGCCAGTTTGTTTTATATAGTCAGGCATTCCAGCTAAGGCAATTGTGGCTCCACCACCCTGCGACCATCCATAAACAATCGTCTTCTTGTTGGCACCCGTCTCCTTCATAGAGCCGGCAGCACGAGCAGCATTAAGCGTATCCATGCCATTGGTTGCTGAAACACTATATTGATGTCTGCCACCACCACCCAAACCTTGGTAGTCGGTTGCAACCAATACATAACCCTCTTTAATAAATTCTTCTACTGCTGGAATTCCATAATCAGTCCAAGAATTTCCGCCAACCAAGAAATACTCATTTAAAGGAACTGCTGGATCTAATACTTGTGATGGGCCACAGTTCTGAGCTGAACCCGTTGTACCATGCGCCCACGTTATCACTGGACGACCACCTGCAGGAGCTTGTCCAACTGGAGCAACTACTAGGCCAGTTGAGATGGTTTTGCGTCCAGCAATGTCAGAAGAAATATAGGCAATCTTCCATGCTTGAGCACCCTTGACGGAAGTTTCAATTTTTTCCTGCTTAATCACTTGCCCTAGCTTACCTTCGGGGGCCATCTTCATCACGGACGCATAAAAAGGTTGTACCGGAGGATCAGCGAATACAGTAAGCGACAAAACACCGAGAGCGGTACCGAGCGCTAAAACTGAAAGACGAGTGATTTTTTTCATGATCAGAATAATATTGGGTTCTAAAAGCTCTATTAAACACCAAGCAAAGCTGAAATTAAGGCTAGCTATACTTTTTTAATCGTTGCAACTACAGGGGCATGATCAGAAGGCTGCTCCCAGGTTCTAGGCTCTTTATCGACTATGCTCGCAGTGCATTTGTCTTTAAGCGCTTCACTCAGAAGGATGTGGTCGATACGCAGACCGGCATTTCTTCTGAAACCCATCATACGATAATCCCACCAGCTAAAGATTTTAGGTGGCTGCTCAAACATTCTGAAAGAGTCTGTTAAGCCCAATTCAACCAATTGTTGGAAAGCTTGACGCTCATCCGGGGAAACTAAGTTCTGCCCGATCCATTTAGAGGGATCATGCACATCTATATCTGCAGGGGCAATATTAAAGTCGCCGAGCAAAGCTAAACGCGAGTTCTGTTGGAGCTCTTCTCCTAACCAAGTTTGCAATGCTTTAAGCCAACTAAGCTTATATATGAATTTATCGCTATCAGGCGATTGACCGTTTGGAAAATATGCAGAGACCAACCTTATTGGCTGGGTTCCCGCAAAGGGAATCGTGGCAGCCAAGATTCTTTGCTGCTCATCTTCGAAGTTTGGAATGTTTCTAATCGGTTTTAGAAAGCTGGTTACCGTGTCAGATGCAATCGGCGCTAGCGCCGCCTTGCGCACAATGATGGCTACGCCGTTATAGGTCTTTTGGCCTGCAGCCAGACTCAAGTAGCCAGCATCCTCAAGCTCTTTATGCGGATACTTATCATCCGTGAGCTTGAGCTCCTGCAAACATAATGCATCAATAGGCTGCTGCTTTTTTTCCTGATCATGCAACCAACTCAGGACTTGTGGAAGGCGAACCTTTAATGAGTTCACATTCCATGCGGCTATGCGAACTGAATCAGTCATCGATTCCCAACTCTTGCAACTTACGGGTAATCGTATTGCGTCCAATACCTAGACGTTGAGCAGCCTCCACCCTTCTCCCGCGCGTTACTTCAAGTGCAGCCTGTAGCACCGCCTTTTCGAAACGTGCAGTAAGAGCATCAAAGACTTCCTTATCGCCATCTTGCAGCATCTTCACGGCAAGACGTCCTAAGCCACTCTCCCAGTCACCTGAAGCAACTTTAGTCGCAGCAGGATTACTTGGCGAGGACTCACCATGAAGAATCACGGGTTGCTCGCTAGCCTCTGCAACGATATCGGCAGGCAGATCACTTACCCCAATCACATTGGCAGGCGTCATTACCGTTAACCAATGACATAAGTTCTCTAATTGACGTACGTTACCAGGAAAGGGCATTGCGCTGATTTCTTTTAAAACTTCATCAGATAGCTTTTTAGGCTCAACACCCAATGACTTTGCACAAGTGAGCATGAAATGACGGGCTAACATCGGAATGTCTTCGCTACGCTCACGCAATGAAGGCATGCGCAAACGAATGACATTCAGGCGATGTAATAAATCTTCACGGAAGAGACCTGCAGCCACTCTTGCATCCAGGTTCTGGTGAGTAGATGCGATGATGCGTACGTTGGCCTTAATCGGATCTTGACCGCCAATGCGATAGAAATGACCATCAGACAAAACTCGCAGCAAACGGGTCTGCAGGTCAAATGGAAGGTCGCCTACTTCACCTAAAAACAGGGTGCCGCCATCGGCCTGCTCAAAGCGACCGCGACGTAGAGTTTGCGCACCAGGAAAGGCGCCACGCTCATGACCAAACAACTCAGACTCTAATAAATCTTTTGGTACAGCTGATGTGCTCAAAGAGATAAATGGACCTTTAGCGCAAGGGCTGTGCTTGTGCAATGCATGAGCCACCATCTCTTTGCCAGTACCAGACTCGCCAGTAATGAGGACTGTTGCATTGGACTGAGCTAAACGACCAATTGCACGGAAGATTTCTTGCATGGCTGGCGCTTGACCAATGATCTCAGTAGCATCTTGGCGCCATGCGGTTAATTCTTTAGAGCCAGAGTCATTGCGAATACCCTGCTCAACTGCACGATGAATCAACTCCACCGCTTTTTCGACGTCAAATGGTTTGGTGAGGTACTCAAACGCACCGCCTTGAAAAGAAGAGACGGCTGAATCTAAATCGGAGTATGCCGTCATGATGATGACAGGCAAATTCGGATGGCTAGCTTTTACATGCTGCAATAGATCCAAACCATTACCGCGCGGCATGCGAATATCTGAAATCAACACCTGAGGAGATTCCTTCTCCAGGGCATTGAGAACATCATTTGGATTAGAGAAACTCTTATGTGGAATATTCTCACGCGATAACGCTTTTTCTAAGACCCAACGAATGGATTGATCATCGTCAACGATCCAAATTGGTTTCATGATGCTTTCTCCTGCCTACGGTATGGAATTTGAATATGAAAATCGGTGCGACCAGGACGGCTATTACAGGAAATAAAGCCCTGGTGTTGCTGAACAAAGGTTTGCGCCAAAGTAAGACCAAGGCCACTACCACCCTCTCTACCCGAAACTAACGGGAAGAAGATGCGTTCAATAATTTCTTCTGGGATACCTGGCCCGTTATCAATCACATGCAGATCCATCGCCAACTTATAGCGATGCTTAGCAATCGTCACTGAACGTGCCACTCGGGTCTTCAGCTCAATTTGCGCAACACCACTTTGAATCTCTTCAGAAAGAGCTTGTGCTGCGTTATGAACAATATTAAGTGTTGCCTGAATCAACTGCTCACGGTCTCCCAATACATCTGGCAGACTTGTATCGTAATTACGAATAATTTTGAGTCCCTTTGGAAACTCAGCCAAAACCAAACTACGTACACGCTCCAAAGCTTCATGCACGTTGAAGGATTCCATCACGTGCGCCTTGCGATGTGGCGCCAAGAGACGGTCTACCAAAGTCTGCAGGCGATCAGATTCTTTAATAATGACTTGCGTGTACTCCCGCAAACCTTTATCTGGCAATTCGAACTCGAGCAGCTGAGCCGCTCCACGAATTCCACCCAATGGATTTTTAATCTCATGCGCTAAATTGCGCATCAACTGTTTATTTGCCTCAACCTGCTGCGTTACGCGTTCATCGCGCTCACTACGCAACTGCTGATCTATCGGAAACCACTCCATCATGATGAGACTAGGATCCTCGAGGACCGCCACAACAACGTGTGCCGGTATTGACTCATGATGAATACTGCTAGGTAAGGAATGCAAGATCATTTCTTGGCGCTGCGCCATTACATGCCCCTGCTTCACTTCACCAATCATGACTCTTAATGCTTCATTGTCACCAAATAAGTTGTGCACAGATTGACCCTCAAGTGATTTACGCGAGAGGTCCAAAGCTGACTCAGCAGCCGGATTCACGTACACCAATTGTTGGGTCTCAGCCTCAAATACCACGATGGCATTGGGCATCTGATCAAGCAATGTCGGAAAAAAAGGAGCAGCCGAAGCTGCTCCCTTGAACGAATTGCGCAACAGACCTGCGCTCAAGTTCTCTCCTTCGCTTACAGGGAGTAGTACATATCAAATTCGATAGGATGAGTAGTCATACGGAAACGTGTGACATCTTCCATCTTCAAATTGATATACGCATCAATCATGGACTCAGTGAATACACCACCGCGAGTCAAGAACTCGTGATCTTTCTTCAATGCTTCCAATGCCTCTTCCAAGCTCGCGCAAACGGTTGGGATCTTTGCATCTTCTTCTGGTGGCAAGTCATACAAGTTCTTGTCAGCAGCTTCGCCTGGATGAATCTTGTTTTGAACGCCGTCCAAACCAGCCATCATCAATGCGGAGAAGCAGAGGTATGGGTTAGCCAATGGATCTGGGAAACGAGTTTCGATACGACGACCCTTAGGATTTGCTACGTGTGGAATACGGATAGAAGCAGAACGGTTACGTGCTGAGTAAGCTAACTTCACCGGCGCTTCAAAGCCTGGCACCAAACGCTTGTATGAGTTGGTACCTGGGTTAGTAATCGCATTCAATGCCTTAGCGTGCTTGATGATGCCGCCGATGTAGAACAATGCGAATTCTGACAAACCTGCGTAACCGTTACCAGCAAACAAGTTCTCGCCGTTCTTCCAAATAGATTGGTGAACGTGCATACCAGAACCGTTATCACCAACTACTGGCTTAGGCATGAAAGTTGCTGTCTTGCCATAAGCATGAGCAACGTTTTGAATGACATACTTCTGCCAGATAGTCCAGTCAGCGCGTTGTACCAATGTGCTGAACTTAGTGCCCAATTCGTTTTGACCTTGGCCAGCAACTTCATGGTGATGAACTTCAACTGGAATACCCAATGATTCGAGAATCAAACACATTTCAGAACGCATGTCTTGGAATGTATCTACAGGAGCAACTGGGAAGTAGCCGCCTTTTTTGCCTGGACGGTGACCAGTGTTGCCGCCTTCGATTTCAGCAGCCGAAGACCATGGAGCTTCTTCGGAATCAATCTTCACGAAGCAACCCTGCATGTCAGCACCCCAACGAACGCCGTCAAAAATAAAGAATTCTGGCTCTGGACCAAAGTAAGCTGTATCGCCCAAGCCAGTGCTCTTCAAATAGGCTTCAGCGCGCTTAGCAATAGAACGTGGGTCACGGTCATAACCTTTGCCATCAGCTGGCTCGATTACGTCACATGTAAGAACCAATGTTGGCTCTTCATAGAATGGATCAATATAAGCAGCTGTTGGATCTGGTTTGAGCAACATGTCTGATGCTTCAATACCCTTCCAACCAGCAATAGAAGAACCGTCAAATGCATGACCGCTCTCAAATTTGTCTTCGTCAAAAGCAGAGATAGGAACTGTCGTGTGTTGTTCTTTACCCTTTGTGTCTACAAAGCGGAAATCAACGAAAGTACATTCTTTCTCTTTAACTAACTTCATCACATCAGCGACGGTCTTCGTCATGCAAATCTCCTCTATTAACTAAATTCGGAATTAAAACTTAAGGCATACACCCTTGTTTATTCCAGGCACCAAACATGCCTTATGGATGTATGTAATTTACTGAAGCAAACAAATGGGAACTCTCATTATTGCACTGTTTAAGTGCTGAAATATCCCTCAGATAAGCTCAAATACCCCTATTTGCACCTTTTTAGTGCAAATAGTTTTAGACGATATCGTGGATTTCGTAACCCAGCTCTTGGGTGCCTGCCCTGAGGGCAATCCAGGCGCTTTCTAGGAGGTTGGCATTGCCTTTAATACCCAACTCAATGTGGCGCTGGGCATACACGCCACCCCTGGTGGCATCGCCTACTGATGGCAAGCTAAAGACCTTTACTCCAGGAAAGTTGGCCTCTATACGCTCCATTAAGGGAGTCAAAGTTGACTCAATCCCCTTCGGGACGATAAAACTCTGCTCAGCCCAATTCTCTTGGTGGAATAGATCCTTGTAATGGGTATCCAAGCACCATGCCATCATCGGCGCTGCCATTACCGGGAAGCCTGGCACAAAGTGATGCTCCTGAATTCGAAAGCCCGGAATTTGGTTGTAGGGGTTAGGAATGATTTCGCTGCCAATGGGAAATTCACCCATCTTGAAGCGATGTTGATTTTCTGTAGTGCTGAGATCTGCCTTAATCGGATCCCCTTCTGCCATCGACTGAATTCTGCCGGCAATCAATTCTTTTGCAGTTGGGTGCAATTCAATTTTTGTACCTAAGGCTAAAGCAGCGCATTGACGAGTATGGTCATCTGGCGTTGCGCCAATACCGCCTGTACTAAACACGACATCCCCGCTTGCAAAGCTCTCTTTTAGCGTGGCAGTAATTTGCGCAGGATCATCGGCAACATATTTAGCCCAGGCAAGGCTGAGGCCACGCTCGTTGAGAAGCTCAATCATTTTGCTCATGTGTTTGTCTTGACGGCGACCTGACAAGATTTCATCACCGATCACGATTAAACCGAAGCGACGTTGCGCTGCAGCTGCCACATCTTTTGGTTCGTCTATTTCAACTTTTTTCATTTCATCAACTATCTTATTAGCCATCGTATTAACCGTGAAACGGAAGTTCCATATCCACTACACGTGATTCCACTGTCAGCGCTTTATCCAACTCTTCCTCTCTCAGTTGCTTTAGTGCATCCAATAGGAAGTAACTAAACCACAAAGCAGCAAAGATAAAGATCAAAGAATAAATCCAAAGTGCTATGAAGCTTACGATCGGGAACAACACCAAAGCCAATGCAGAGGTGGCCCAAAAGAATGTAGGCACCGCACCTAGCATTCCGGATGCAATGCCCATGCAGAGCAAAGGCCAACGATATTTTTCAAGTAAGAGATCGCGCTCTTCCGAGCTGGCATGTTTTGCTAATACGTCATAGGACATGAGTCGCATCGTTAACCATCCCCAGAGCAAGGGAGGCAAGACAGCGACAAGTGGAGGCACCCACCAAACCGGCAGAGTCAACATCACGAGAGCCAGACAAATCATGGCCGACCACAATGAGTAAATCAAACTGCCGAAGAACCCGCCGCCTTGTTTACATTCGAGATCATGAAATTGGGAATTTCTTGAAGCAATTTTGACAATTGCAGGGACGGTCGAAAAGGCAATGAATACGAGCAAGCTGATTGTGATCAGCGGAATGATCAGCATGACAAAAAATAATGGCGCTATCCATGCTCGCGCGTTATCAAATCCTGCCCAAACAAGACCTTCTTGAATCCAGCTGGTAAATATAGAAGTAGTTAGAAAGACACTTAATGCTTCAAGTGCAGGCGTCCATGTAAGCCAGATAAGACAACCCCACAGCACGGAAACAATCAGAAATGGTCTTAAGCTGAGCCACAACATCCGTGGATGCATAGTCCCAACCAAAGCCATGCCAAATGATTTAAATACCTGCTGCAAGCCGACCATACAACTCCTATTGCCTTGAGACTTGAAGTCTACTTAGGCATGATTTCTTTAAAGGCATGAACAAGACCTTGCCACTGTTGTGTAAGGATATTTTGCGAAACCGTTAGGTTTCTTACCCCTGTAGGATAGACCTCTTTAGGAAAGATGGCCGTTCTAAACAACATATCCCACCATGGGAATAAAACACCAAAGTTACAACCTCCTAATACACCGGGCTTACCTTTAGCTTCGTGACCATATCCAACGGCATGGTGCATGCGGTGAAACATAGGCGATACCAATAGATATTTAGCGGGGCCTAAATGGGTCTTGATATTGGCATGCTGCCAACTTTGCAGAAATTCACTTAAAGCAATCAGCAAAATGAATTGGCCTGGCGATACTCCAAACATCAACGCAACAAAAGACATCACCACTGCCCGCATGATGTCATCCAATATGTGATTGCGATTGTCAGACCAAGCAGTCATGACTGTTTGACTGTGATGCAAAGCATGTAACTGCCACCACCAGTTAAATACGTGAGACGCACGGTGGTAGAGATAGTCAACGAAATCTAGCAATATCAAATAAATCAGGAAGCTAATAGCCGGAATAGAAGTTACACCAGGCCACCATGACTCGACGTTTAAACGATCGAAACGGAAATCGTGCAGGATGGAGTCGACCCCGAAGAAGAATCCAGACAAAGCGATAAATACTAGGCCATGAAAAATGCCCAAGCGATGAAACAAGGTGTACAAGACATCAGCTCGAGTTGCTTTCGCAAAACGCTCTTGCTTTTCTGCTGGGGCGAGGCGCTCCCAAGTTCTTAGGACAACAATGATTAAGAAAATTTGGATGCAGCCAAACAAAAACCAATCAAGTCCATCAAATACATCTTCAGCCCAAGCCATTAAATCGAATTGATATAAAACTGGGGCCACTATATTTGCAAACAGAAACTCCTGAACGCTAGCGTACGCGGCTGAAATTGCAGAAGTGATGGCATTGAGATCCATGCTTTATTTTGACTGATTTACGGGATTCTTGGGCAGCAGTCCAAAGCAGAATCCACGAGCCTTGAGATTAACAATGAGCTGCTCCAATACGGCGGGCGCCCAAGGGTCTTTTCTGGACCAAATCCCCAAATGTGCCATGGTGATATCGCCATCCTTAAGATTGCGGCTCGCCTTATCCAGAAGAGTGCCATTGGGGTGTTTATCAGAGTTCAGCTCATCACCCAAAAATCCAGCGGGATCCCAGCCAATATGCTCATATCCACACATATTGCCCATGCGGATCAAGGCAGGAGAAGTTTTGCCGCCAGGCGCACGCCATATCTTTTGAATCGGATGATCGGTGAGCTCTTGAAAACGCTGATCTACACGGCGAATTTCTTTACACATAGCTGCCTCGTTATAGAGTACTGTCATACCTGCTTTAGGACCAAACTGAGGCTTCTCAAATACCTCACCTTTAGGACCATCTTTAACAAAATAAGTATGGTCATAGGTATGGCTACCAAAGTGATGCCCCTCTTTAACGCGTTCTTGCCAATAAGTCTTCCAAGAATCATCTAAAGAAAAATCACCGCGGAGAGTTTTTTCATTCGCCAAGAAAAATGTGGCTTTCACATTTTGTCGCTTCAGAATTTCCGCCACCTTTTCAGCGACCGCCATATTTCCAGTGTCAAAGGTGAGGTAAACCTTTTTATTACATTCTGCAGGCTGAGCAGAGACTCCCAATGAAAAACAGCCGAGCAAAAGCACGGCTGCAATACGTATGAATACCTTATAACTCATGCATTTCATGTTGACACTTATTCCCATCCAGCCCTTGGGGTAAAGAAAACTCCATGAGGCGACTTACCCACTGGAATAACAGTAACTAACTTCATGGTTGGGATATCGATGACTCCAACCTTTTTTGAGAAACGCAAGGTAACCCAAAGCGTTTTTCCGTCAGGAGTAATTTCCATGTCATCCGGTCCCGCTGGGAGCCCAGTGATATCACCAACCTTTTCCAGGGTTTGCATATTGATCAGGCTAATTGTGGAGGCAATACGGTTGCTCACAAATACATGCTTCTTATCCCCTAGAGGGCGGAAGTTATGTGCGCCCTTCCCTGTTGGGATGCGTTTTACTTCTTTGCGATTTTTCCAGTCGATCACCTGGACATTATCTTCACCAGTAATGCCAACCAATAAGTACTGATCACCAGGCGTCATCCATAAGCCCGCAGGAACCTTACCTGTCGGCATAACCCACAATACATTTTGTGTTTCAAGATCAATAGCAGCAAGCTCGTTTGAGTCTTGCAAAGTAATGAATGCAATTTTGCTATCCGCTGTAAATGCAATATGGCTTGGAGTCTTTGCTAATTTCACAGTCTTCGCTAATTTCAGATTTGCGCCATCGGCAGCATAAATATCGACACGGTCTAAGCGATTACCGTTTGCCACGAACCATTTGTGATTTGGGGAGTATCCAATTTGGTATGGATCGATAATGTTTGGAATTCTGCCAGTCAATTCGCCAGTTGTTGGATTCATTAAAGCCACATCATTGCCTGCCGCATTTGCGATCAGCAAAGTCTTTTGATCTGGCGTCAACATCAGATGGTGAGGTTCTTTACCTACTGGAATTGTTTTGATGACCTGGCGAGTAGTCATATCAATCAAACTGACTGAAGCTTCGCCAGAATTGAGAATCACCGCCAACTTAGGCTGATTTGCAGCTATTGGTGCTGCAGCATTACTAGCTTGCGCAAATGCATTTTGATTGACTAAAAGGAGGGTCAATAAAGCGGAGGTCGCAATTGTGCGAAAACCTCTAATCTTGATAAATGTATACATACCCCCATTGTAAGCAATTAGGAGGGTCAAAATGACCTCTAGGCTGCAATGGATTTGACTTAGCGCAAGCTGGCTAAAACCTTTTCGAGGCGCTTTAAGGACATCGGAGTTGGTGTTTTCAGCTCCTGGGCATATAAAGCCACCCTCAGCTCTTCCAGTTGCCAACGAAAATCCATTAAGGCCTGGTCTTCGGCCATTGCATAGGATGAGCCACCCTTATTTCCCTGTATCAGTTTTTGCCATGGACGCGCAACCGATTCCCAATCTTTTTGACACTGAGCGTCGCGACTTGGGTTGGAACGTAATTTATCAATCCGCATCGCAATAGCTTTTAAGTATCGCGGCACATGTACCAGTTGGGCATATGGTATCTCTGCCACAAATTTGGGAAATATCAAGCCTTGCATCTGCGCCTGAATATCTGCATAAGCACTCGGTGATGCAGCTTTTGCACTAGCGATCTTTTTCTGTAAATCTGCATGGGCTTGTAATGCATTTAATGCGTGACGAGAAACCTCTTGGGCGATGAGTGCCAATCTTGGCTTTCCTGCTTGTAAACGCTCGGTAAATTGCTCAGCATTGACTGGCAATGGCTCAGTCATGTAAGCACGTTCAAGAGCTAGATTCAAAATCTGATCAATTAATCCCTCTACTGAGCCCACATTAATAAAGAGCAAGCCTAATTCTCGAATACCTGGCAACTGTTTTTGCAAAGCCTTGAGCGTATCTTTATTACTCAGAGCAAATAGACGTCGCAGCCCTAAACCATGTTGTTTACGAGCTTCCTCAAGATCATCAAATACCTCAAGATCGCAGAAGTCGCCGCGGTCAACTAATGCGGGATAACCAAATAAGGTTTTATTGCCTTTTTGTATTTCTAATGTTTCAGGCAGCTCCCCAAACTCCCAAGTACGGTAACCGCCCTGCTCCACCTTACGAGTCGTATCTGCAGTATTTTTACCGCCAGTTGAATTGGCTTTATTTTTTTCGCCTACCGGAGGCTCTACGCCTAACTCGACCTGGGCTGTTTCCTGAGCAATTGCTTGGAAAGCGTTTCGGGCAGTCTGCCCATACTCAGATCGTAAGCGCGCTAAATTGCGTTCCACCTCCAACTGTCGCCCATGCTCGTCAATCAAGCGGAAGTTCATAGATGAGTGCAAAGGCAAAGCCTCTGGCCTGAAATCCGTGCGCTTAATTTCCAATCCGCGCTCTTTGCGAATATCTCCGATCAAACTATCCAAGAAGTCACCAACACCAAATTGCTTCTCTTCAAGCTTGCGCTCCAGAAAAGATTTAGCGTAATCCGGTAGCGGCACACAATGACGGCGAAGTTTCTGAGGTAAAGATTTGAGTAGGAGAAGCACTTTCTCCTCACACATGCCTGGCACAAGCCACTCACAACGACGCCCATCTACTTGGTTTAACTGCGTCAAAGGAACAACAAGTGTCACACCATCTTTAGGGCTTCCAGGTTCAAAGTGATAAGTCAGGCTTAGCTGTGCCCCGCCCACCAGCATCGACTTAGGATAGCGATCCACAGTAATGCCTGCCGCCTCGTGACGCATCAGGTCTGCTTTTTCTAGGCGAAGCTGAGCATCCAACTCACTTCCTTGGCTTTTATCTTCTCCGCTTTTTTTAGCTAACCACACTTTAAGACTTTCTCGACTACACACTCCTTTTGGAATACGAGACTCGTAGAACGCAAATAGCAACTCATCATCCACCAAAACATCTGGTCGACGTGAGCGATGCTCTAAGGCTTCAATCTCTTTTATGAGACGACGGTTATGCCAAAAGAATCCAAACAGATTTGGGTATTTTTTCTTGGCATCAGTTTCAGTCTCGCGTTGCAACGCTGGCGTATCCATGCGCCCAAACATTTCTTCTTGGACTAATGCCTGACGAATAAATAGCTCTCTTGCTTCATTGGGGTTATGAGGTTCATAACGAACGCGGCGGCCATGGTAGATAGGCAGGCCGTACAAAGTGCCACGCTCAAATGCCATGACCTCGCCCTGACGGTTATCCCAGAACGGATCACTCAAAGACTTAATCAGGCGATGAGCAGCAACCCGCTCTACCCATTGCGGCTCAATCTTTGCAATGGTTCTGGCATACATGCGATTGGTTTCTTGTAGTTCACCAGCCAAAATCCAGGCACCCGCCTTTTTGCCAATGGTAGAGCCAGGCCAGATAAATGGACGTATACCTCGGGCACCAACGTAACCACCGGTCTTGCTATTGCGATCTTGAGATTTTTCATCCTCTTCTTTTTTGGCGACATACCCAAGCAAGCCAGTCAATAAAGAAAGATGGACTTGTTCATAAGTTGCGGCCAGACTATTTTCCTTCCAGCCCTTCTCGCCGAGCATCGTATGGAGTTGACCATGGACATCGCGCCATTCGCGTAAGCGACGGGGTGACAGAAACTTACTCTTGCAGAGATTCTCTAGCTGACGATTGCTGTGCTTATGTTGCAAAGCGTCCTGATACCAATTCCAGAGCTTTACGAAACTCAAAAACTCAGAGCGCTCATCAGCAAATTGCAAATGCGCTTGATCTGCAGCGGCAGCCTGATCCATAGGCCGATCTCTTGGGTCTTGGGTAGCTAACGCTGAAGCAATGATGGTTACTTCCTTTAAAGAATTCTGCTCTTTTGCAGCCAGCAACATACGTCCAATACGAGGATCTAACGGCAAATCTGCCAACTGCTTACCAATAGCAGTGAGTTTGAAGCTGTTGTTGATGTCCTTGCCATCAGCTGGTTCTGCTTCATCAAATTCAATTGCGCCTAACTCATCTAAAAGTTGTACGCCATCTGCAATTGCTCTGCCTAGTGGCTTATCAATAAATGGAAAGTGCTGAATCTTTGGCAAGCGTAAGGAGCTCATGCGCAACAACACTGCCGCTAATGAACTTCGCAATATTTCAGGGTCAGTAAATTTAGGGCGGCCTTGATAATCTTGCTCGCTATACAAGCGCACGCAGATGCCATCCGATACACGACCGCAACGCCCCGCCCTTTGATTGGCAGCTGCTTGCGAGATCGGCTCTATTTGGAGCTGCTCGACCTTATTACGATATGAGTAGCGCTTTACTCTCGCTAGGCCGCTATCGATCACATACCGAATATTGGGAACCGTTAATGAAGTCTCTGCCACGTTGGTTGTCAGAATGATTCTGCGACCATTACCCGGACTAAATACTCTTTCTTGCTCGGCAACGGACTGACGCGCAAACAAACTCAGAACCTCCGGATGAAAGCGCTGCTGCAGGACATGATCTTTACGTAAAGCCTCTGCGCAATCACGGATCTCACGCTCGCCCGGTAAGAAGACCAATACGTCTCCAGCGCCAGCGGCGCCTTCACGCCATAAGCTAGCAATCTCTTCGGTAACGGCATCCGGAATTTCTTTGGATGTCTTGGATTCCTTTTTGCCGTCAGGCTTGGCATCTGGCTCTAGCGGTGCGTAGCGCTGCTCCACCGGAAACAGTCGACCACTGACCTCGATTACTGGTGCTACCTTGCCATTCATTGCAAAGTGCTCTGCAAATCGCTGGGCATCAATCGTTGCTGAAGTGATGATCAACTTAAGATCGGGTCGCTTCGGTAGGAGCTGACGCAAATAACCCAATAAGAAATCAATATTGAGGCTGCGCTCATGCGCCTCATCGATGATGAGCGTGTCATAAGCGCGTAAGTGTGAGTCACGCTGCGTCTCGGCTAGCAGGATGCCATCTGTCATCAGTTTGATAGAGGCTGTATTGCTAGTCTTGTCGGCAAAACGCACTTGGTAGCCAACATCCTGGCCAATGGGTGAACCTAACTCTTGAGCAATGCGCTTGGCTGTGGCAGTCGCTGCGATCCTGCGCGGCTGGGTGTGGCCAATGAGCTTGCCACCATTAATGGTGCCTCGACCTAGATCCAAACAGATCTTTGGTAGCTGCGTGGTCTTACCTGAGCCCGTCTCTCCGCACACAATGACCACCTGGTGGCTCTGCAGGGCATCCTTGATCAGCTGACGCTGACCAGAGACCGGCAAATCCTCCGGAAAGCGAATATCTAGCTTCCGCAAGGTGTTGGAAGCAGGCACAGGCTTTGGGAATGCTTTGGGTTTTTGTTGGTTTATAGGCTCTTGCACCCTATAATTTTCTCACTATGCCGACAAATGCACCAAATCAGGCCACATTGGCCGAAGAAACGACCTCCAACTTCCCTTTTGTAGGGTGGCTGCGTGATGTTGCGCCCTATATTCATAGCTTCCGCGAAAAGACCTTTGTGATTGCTTTTGCGGGTGAGCTCGTACAAGAAATCGGTCTTGAGAACCTGATTGAAGATATCGCCATGTTGCACGCCATGGGCATGCGTATTGTTTTGGTTCATGGCATTCGCCCGCAAATTGAAGAGCAGCTCATGCTCCGCAACATTAAAAGTAAGTTCGGTAAGAGTGCAATGCACAGCTACCGGATTACCGATGCTGCCGCACTAGAGTGTGTCAAAGAAGCTGCCGGTGAATTACGTCTGGATATTGAGGCGGCATTTAGTCGTGGTCTTCCAAATACTCCAATGGCTGGTTCACGCATTTCAGTGATCTCTGGCAACTTTATTACTGCTATGCCGGTAGGTGTTGTTGAGGGTACTGACTACATTCATACAGGACTGGTTCGTAAAGTGGACTCTGGTTCGATTAGACAGTCTCTGGATAGCAACAAAATTGTTTTGCTTTCACCTTTAGGTTTTTCACCAACAGGCCAAGCATTCAACTTGGCGTATGAAGATGTAGCGGCATCCACTGCTGCAGCGCTCAAAGCAGATAAGCTGATTTTCTTAAGTCCATATGCTGGTCTTAAGGATGCTGAGGGTGACTTCATTACTGAACTGTCAATGCCACAACTACAAGAATATGTCGCGCAGAACAAAGATATGGACTTTGGTATGAAGGGTCTGTTGAATACTGCTGGTAGAGCAATTCGGGCGGGCGTTAGCCGCGTCCACTTCCTCCCATGCAATCAAGATGGCGCCCTCCTGGAAGAACTCTTTACCCATGATGGTATTGGCATGATGCTAGCTTCATCCGATATTGAGAACTTACGTGAAGCCAACCAAGATGACGTTGGCGGCATTTTGCAATTAACTATGCCTCTAGAAGATGAGGGCATCTTAGCTGCACGCGGTCAAGATGTGATTGAGCGCGATATTCAGCGCTTCTCCGTGATTGAGCATGATCGCGTTCTCTTTGGTTGCGCAGCACTCTTCCCTTTCCCAAATGGCGTTGGTGAGCTAGCATGCCTTGCTGTTGATCCTGATGTTCAAGGATCAGGTGACGGTGAGCGTCTGCTTAAGCGTGTTGAGATGCGCGCCAAACAAGAAGGCATCAAAAAATTATTTGTTCTTACGACAAGAACTGAGCACTGGTTCTTAAAGCGCGGCTTTAAACGGGCGTCAGTGGATGACTTGCCTGAAGAAAGAAAACAAATTTATAACTGGGACCGCAAGTCCATGGTTTTAACTAAAGATTTATAAGAAATCTAAGCATCTTAAGAATCACTAGAAAGGCATTACAGATGGCACGCATGGTTCAATGTATCAAACTCAATAAAGAAGCTGAAGGTATGGATTTCGCCCCTCTTCCTGGAGAGCTGGGTAAAAAGATTTGGAATCAAGTTTCGAAAGAAGCTTGGGCTGGTTGGTTAAAGCAGCAAACCATGTTAATTAACGAAAATCGCCTCAATATGGCAGATCCACGCGCGCGCCAATACCTCTTAAAGCAGGTAGAAAAGTATTTCTTTGAGGGTGGTGCGGATATGGCGCAAGGTTACGTCCCTCCAGCAGAATAAATATTCATTACCTTTTAATTAAATATTGATTTGGGGTGTTGACACCGCCAAAGATAAGCGTAGGATGAAGTCGTGGTGAGGCAGTTATAGTGCCCTGCCACATTGGCGAAAGCCAATCTCAATAAGTACATCTATGTGCTTATAGGCTAAGGAACTAAATACCTTCCGAGCGCCTGCGCCATGCAAACCATGGCAAAACAACCCGATGGGGATACCCCGTCGGGTTTTTTATTTCCTAAAGAACGATACGCTCAACGCCTGCAGCATTACTCACTAGCAAAATATTGGCTTTTTCTTTGGCAAACAGGCCAACGGTGATTACGCCAGCAATTTGATTGATTTGCGCTTCCATCTGAACTGGGTTGGCAATCTTTAAACCTGCGACGTCCAAGATCCATCCACCGTTATCCGTAACAAACGGCTCAGCTGGTGTTTGATTGAGATCAGCGCGAGTATTTTTCGCCAAGCGGAGAGTTACCTTGCCGCCAAACCTCTCCAATTCGCGACTCACGACACCCTGAGCAAGAGGAATGATTTCTACTGGCAGCGCAAAGTTACCTAGAACCGGCACCTGCTTTGATGAGTCACAAATGCAAATGAATTGCTTTGCCATAGAGGCAATGATTTTTTCTCTAGTAAGTGCCCCACCGCCACCTTTAATCATATGTCCAGTTGGATCGATTTCATCTGCACCATCTACATAAGCAGGCAAGCCTTGGACATCGTTGGGATCAAGCACTTTAAAACCGTGCTTTAGCAAGCGCTCCGTAGTCGCATTAGAGCTAGATACCGTGCCTGCAAAATGATCCTTATGCGGAGCTAGCGCATCAATAAAGCAATTGGCAGTAGAGCCTGTGCCCACTCCCAAAACCTGTCCAGCGGGCAACTTGAGAACTTCATCTCTGGCCGCCTCACCTACCATTTGCTTGAGTTGATCTTGATTCATATAGCTATCAAACGCCTTTACTGGAACTGATTAATTAATCCATCTATCATATGATATTCACAAGCAAACCACTTTAGAGCATTGAGCAAGCCCATGAACAGCACCGCCTCAGCATTAAGCCAGTTAGAACAACTCAAGAAACTCACTACGGTTGTAGCCGATACAGGCGATTTTGAGCGTATGCAGGCCTTCCAACCGCAGGATGCGACTACCAACCCCTCGCTGATTCTAAAAGCTGCTCAGCAAAGCAATTACCAGGATTTAGTGAAGTCTGTAAAAGCAGCCCATCCAGGCATGAACCCAACCGACCTCGTGGATTACATCTTGGTTGCATTTGGCTTGGAGATTTTGAAGATTGTCCCTGGTCGTGTTTCTACCGAAGTGGATGCCAGACTTTCTTTTGATACTAAAGGAACTGTTGCCAAAGCCAAGCATTTAATTGCCCTATACGAATCTCACGGAATTGATCGCAATCGCATTCTGATTAAATTAGCCGGCACATGGGAGGGCATTGCTGCCGCAAAAGAATTAGAAGCCCAAGGCATTCATTGCAATATGACCTTACTCTTCTCTTTAGTTCAAGCAGCAGCCTGTGGCGCAGCCAATGCCAAATTGATCTCTCCATTTGTGGGTCGCATTACTGATTGGAATAAAGCTAAGCTTGGTGCCAACTGGAGCGATACCGCCAATGGCGGAGCAAATGATCCAGGCGTGATTTCAGTGAAGAGAATTTTTCATTACTACAAGCACTTTGGCATCCCAACCGAAATCATGGGTGCAAGTTTCAGAAACACTAGCCAGATACTGGAGTTGGCAGGCGTCGACCTACTAACCATTAGCCCTGAACTATTGGCGGAACTTAAAAGTAGTAATGCGTCTGTTGAGAAAAAACTTAATCCCGTTAATGCTCAAGCGGCATTACAGGCTGAAGGCATTAAGCCCCTTAAGCTCGATGAGTCCAATTTCCGCCTGCAACTCAATAATGATGCCATGGCAACCGAGAAATTAGCTGAAGGCATTCGGAACTTCTGCGTGGATACTGAGAAGCTAGAGGCGCTACTGGCTAGTTGATTGACCAGTAGTAATTTTTAATACCGCTTACTTCTTGCCGGTATTAATACCCAGTATTGAGTAAGCGGGGCAATTACCAATCATTCCCGTTAACAATGGAACGATCCCTATCCAGGCCCAGGGGCCGGTAATACCAAAACCAGCTAAACCCATCAGAGTTACGCCAACAGTCATTCGCAGAACGCGATCTGTATGTCCCATATTGCATTTCATATGAAGCTCCTTATTTTACTTGGCAGCTTTGTCAGATACTTTGGCTAGGCGCTGTCTTAATGCCTCATACAAGCATACGCCACTTGCAACCGATACATTCAAACTGGAGACCACCCCCTGCATTGGGATACGGACTAGCTCGTCACAGTTTTCTTTTGTGAGGCGACGCATGCCCTCGCCTTCGGCCCCCATGACAATACCAATAGAGCCCGTAAGATCGATGTCATAGATCGACTTAGTCGCTTCATCATCCGTACCAATCAGCCAAACTCCCGCTTCTTGCATTTCTTTCATGCTACGAACAAGATTGGTAACAGTAATCACAGGCATGACTTCTGCTGCGCCACTGGATACCTTGCTTACGGTGGCATTAATGGATGCTGAGCGATCTTTAGGGATTACAACTGCATCTACACCAGCACCATCCGCTACGCGCAGACATGCACCAAAGTTATGGGGATCAGTAACACCGTCCAAAACCAAAAATAATGGTTTCTTCTGCGCACTCTCTGCATCTTCAACCACTTCAGTAATGGTTCTGGCAACAGTCATTTTTTCAGCCAAAGCAACTACACCTTGGTGACGGTCATGCCCAGTTAACTTATGGAGACGTTCAGCGTCTGCTGCATGCAAACGCTCACCCAGAATCTCTTCGGCTTGCTTTAAAAAATCACCCATGCGCCTGTCGCGACGACCAGAATCAAAGTACACCGACTTCAAACTGCCCGGATCTACTCGTAAACGCGCTTGTACCGCATGAAATCCAACTAATATTTGTTTCATTTTCTTTTCTAACTTAATTTCTATACAGAGTGTCTTTATTTGCGGCGCGCTTTAGTGCTGCGAACTGGAGGCTTGCTACCCGTCGGTTTACCAACAGATCTTCCAGGTTTGCTGGTCTTGGCGCTTTTGCGAGTGGCTTTGCTCTTTGACTGGTTAGCACCTAGTGTGCCCGCAGATTTAGCCGCATTCACATTGATACCACTAGGCTTTTGCGGGATCTTATTATCCGGACGACTCTTTTTAGAAGCTGCTTTTTTATTGGGTCTACCAGTATCAGTTGCCAACAATAACTGACGGCGGTTAGATGATCCGCCAGGCTCTGCTCCAACTGACTTAACTAAGCTAAATTCAATCTTGCGAGCATCTAAATCAACGCGACTTACCAATACATGCATACGATCACCTAAGCGATAACGTATTCCAGTACGCTCACCGCGCAATTCTTGGCGCGCTTCGTCATATTGGAAGTAATCTCCGCCGAGTTCAGTGACATGCACCATACCCTCGACGAACAGATTTTCCAACTGAATGAATAAGCCAAAGTTGGCTACGCCAGTGACTGTACCCGCATACTCTTGACCCAAGTGGTCGCGCATGTAGTAACACTTGAGCCATGCTTCAACATCACGAGATGCTTCATCAGCACGGCGCTCATTGGATGAGCAGTGAACACCTAATTGACCCCAGATTGGCAATGCGGCATTTACGCCTTTAGGTGTTTTTGCACCCTTGACCCCTGCTTTTGCATCGCTTTGGGATTTCTTGGCATTAACTGCATTCTCACGACCCTTACCTTTACGTGGCAGAGTGAGGTTGAGAGGCACCTTCGGCGGCAAGACTGGTACGTAAGGCTTTTTCTGGAGGATCGACTTGATTACGCGATGCGTTAGCAAGTCAGGGTAGCGACGAATTG
This sequence comes from Polynucleobacter yangtzensis, assembly GCF_027924165.1. Lineage (NCBI taxonomy): Bacteria > Pseudomonadati > Pseudomonadota > Betaproteobacteria > Burkholderiales > Burkholderiaceae > Polynucleobacter > Polynucleobacter yangtzensis. Next base: position 740,277 of record NZ_AP026973.1, on the reverse strand, counting down.
GGCTAGTGAAGTGAGAGTAAGCTGGATAAGCCAAGCCAAAGTGGCCTTCGTTATCTGGCTGGTACATAGCCTGCTGCATAGAGCGCAACACAACCGACTGCAGCATATTGGCATCTGGCCGCTCTTTAATTTCACGCATCAATTTAGCGTAATCGCGTGGCTTAGGTTTATCGCCGCCGCCCAATGAGAGACCGGAGGTTCTGAGAACTTGGCGCAAAGTAACCAACTTCTCTTCTGATGGCTCACCGTGAACACGATACAAGCTGAGGTGCTTATTTTTATCAATGAAGTCTGCGGCACAAACGTTAGCAGTCAACATACACTCTTCAATTAAGCGGTGTGCATCATTGCGGAGACGTGGCTCAATCCTCAGAATCTTGCCTAGCTCATTGCTAATGATTTGAGTCTCAGTTGTTTCAAACTCAATTGCACCCCGCTTCTCACGGGCTGATAACAAAATCTTAAACAACGAGTAGAGATTTGTTAGTAATGGGCGGAACTGTGCAAAGCGAGTTGCTTCAGGACCCTTGCTGTTAGAAAGAATCTCCCAAACAGTGTCGTAAGTGAATCTTTGTGCTGAGTGCATTACCGCTGGATAGAACTGATATGCCAACACAATACCGTTGTTATCCACAACAGAATCGCAAACCATACACAAGCGATCTACACCCGGATTAAGAGAGCAAAGACCATTGGAGATCTTTTCTGGCAGCATTGGGATCACACGCCTTGGGAAATACACCGAAGTAGCGCGCAACAAACCTTCATCATCCAATGGCTGACCAGGTTTAACGTAATGCGATACGTCAGCAATTGCCACGATTAAACGCCAAGCCTTAGTCTGGCCGTACATAACCGGCTCACAGTAAACCGCATCATCAAAATCTCGTGCGTCAGCACCATCGATCGTAACCAAGGGCACATCACGCAGATCAACACGACCTTCTAGATCAGCCTGCTGGACTGTATCCGGTAAGGCTGCGGCCTCTTTCATAGCAGCAGCAGAAAACTCATGGGGTACGCCATACTTACGCACAGCGATTTCGATTTCCATACCGGGATCGTCAATCTCACCCAAGACCTCTACTACGCGCCCAACCGCTTGGCGATAGCTATCTGGGTAATCGATAATCTCGACACTAACCACTTGGCCTAATTTGGCATTGCCCTGACCTTTTGGTGGAATCAAAATGTCATGGCCGATGCGCTTATCTTCTGGCGCAACAATCAAAACACCATTCTCATTTAAGAGGCGGCCGATAACTACTTTATTGACATGAAGAACAACTTCAACGATTTGACCTTCGGGACGACCGCGGCGGTCTGTACCCAGAACCCTAACATTGACTCTATCGCCGTGCATGACGCGAGACATTTCTCTTTCAGATAGAAAGATATCTTCGCCACCGTCATCGGGAATAACAAATCCAAATCCATCTCGATGCCCTTGAACTGTTCCTAAACGGTCAGCCTCACGTGGCACCAAGTCTTTTGCTTTACGCATTTAATTCCTTCGGCAATACATGCCCTGTCTATATATCTAGAGATATCTATTTTTGTTATGAATAAGGCTACTGTATCAAACCACCAAGTCCGATGGGAAAAAGCCAAATGGGGCCAGAAATGACCTAGAAATGCCCATCCCTCTATAATAAAGGCATGCCCAGGTGGCGAAATTGGTAGACGCACCAGCTTCAGGTGCTGGCGATCGTAAGGTTGTGGGGGTTCGAGTCCCTTCCTGGGCACCAAATAGCTTAAAGTCACCCAAAAGAGCCTAAATTCAGGGTTCTGTCGTTTCGTTGCTGAACCTCACTCCTTACTCACTAGACCAAATTGAACCCCGCGTTACTCAAAACCACGAGCAAGAAAAATAAAGGGATAAGCCTTTTTTCAGCCACTGCCCTTGGTATCGGCGGGATGATGGGTGCGGGACTGTTTTCCCTGTTGGGCACTGCAAGTGCTCATGCAGGAACACATATTCCGCTGGCCTTTTTGCTTGGCGCCATTGCTGCATCCTTCTCCGTCTATTCCTATGCCAAATTAGGTGCCACGTTTCCTAGTAGTGGAGGAGCTGCCACATTCACCGTGATGAGTTTTGGCCCAGGCGTTATTTCTGGCGGTCTCAATATATTTCAATTCATAGCCTACCTAATTGCCGCCGCGCTTTACGCTGCGGGTTTTTCTGAATACGCTAACACCTTACTTGGCGGCAATTTATCGCCGCTAGAAGTAAAGTTAGTTAGCGCAGGCATAGTAGTTTTTTGCGCCGGGATTAAATTGCTTGGCACCAATTTTGTTGGCAAAGTCGAGGCACTGGCGATTGGCTTTGTGACAATTGCTCTAATACTCTTTTCTATAGATGGCATTTATGTTGCCGATATTGGCGCACATAAGATGTCGAACTGGTCTATCAATGGCATTGCTATTGCTACCGGCATTTTGTACATCAACTATCAAGGCTTTGGTGTAGTCACCAACTCTTCCAATGCCATGCAAGAGCCTCGCAAGGAACTTCCGCTGGCAATGTTTTCAGCGCTTGTGCTGGTAACTATTGCCTATGTTCTAGTAAGTACCGCAGCCATCCTGCTACTATCCCCCGCCCAAATGGCAGCCTATAACGGCCATGTATTGGCGGACGCGGCCCAAATAGTAGCCGGTAAGACAGGCTTTGTTGTAATTGGTGCGTCTGCCCTTTTAGCCTGTGCTGCAGCTCTAAATGCCACGATCTTTGCCGCATCTAATATCGCTGCTGACATGGCCAATAAGAACTCGATCTCCAAAGCACTTGGCGAGTCCGTTCTAACAACAGGGTTACGCTCTTTAACTGTATCTACCGTTTTGGTTATTGCTTTGGTATTAGCTTTCCCACTAGAGGTGGTTGGAAAAATGGCGAGTCTCGCCTTTTTATTGGTCTACGCCGCAATTACGTATGGACATATTCGTGTGCGGAAGCAAACTGGCGCCAAGCTTTGGCCACTCTGGGCCGCAATCATCATCAACCTAAGCTTGTTTGTAACTTTATTGATCAATGTGATTGAGAGTGCTCGAGGAAGTGCAATCGCTCTCATTGCCGCCTTAATTGGATCTTTTGCGATAGAAGCCACTTCTCGTAAATTTCTGAGAAAGAAATTACAAGCCCATTGAGCGGTGCAAGATTTTTGCTTTCATTTCCAACCAGAGACTTTCGAAGTCTTCAGTCTTTTCTTCGGACAGCTGAATAGGAGCAAAGAGACCCCCAAAAATAATGGAACCCTTCTTGACTAGAGTCTTCTCAAACTCTCCCAAGCCAATTGGCTTATCGTCCATATCCCTAGTCAGCTGAGCAGAACAGACAATCGCTTGAGCATCATCCTTATCAATCACAGCAAACTCAATATATTGCTGATTTTTTTCAACAATCACCAGAGTGCCGCGAGCATAGCAAACAGCATCATGCTGCTGAACGATATATGCCAGAAATTGATTCTTTTCTTCCTCTTTCTCATAAGGGAGATCATCTATAAAGAAAAGGTATTGGTCACCCTCGCCATTTACCAAAGTAAAGACCTTCGGCACCACGCCATGACCCAAGGCCAAATTACGGTAGTAGGATGAAATTTCTACAGCGAGATTTTCTGAAAATAAGTGCATATAAATTCAAGGACAGATTACTCTTTACGAGTTTTAATGGATTCAATAATTTTATAGAAGGCATCCGGCTGTACCGAATTCTGCCCTTTAAATGGCTGATCCGTAATGACCAAAAGCGAGATCAAAGCCCCCATTGTGATTGGCAGAATCTTTAAGCCAAAGAAAAAAGAGTCGGATGGCAGAAATAAAGTATTGGTCCCCATCAGTGCAAACATACAAATCAGAATAACTATCCAAAATAAACCTGGCAGCCTAATAGTGGAGCGCTCTATACGAGCCTCCCTGCTCTCCGCGACCTCTTCTGACTTCTTAATGATGTCGGTGTACATGGCTGTTTGCCGATTACTATGAGGCTCAATCGCCATGAGCTTCCGAGAAATGCTCCGCCATAACATATGGGTCTTAGAGCTCCCCTCACCTTTTTGCAATAAAGCCCATTCGTCATTGACGATGGAATTCATATACTCAAATAGCTCCGCACGTATAGGCCCAATAGATGGATCTCCAAATCGAGTCAGCAAACGATCCAAGTTATTGATGCGACCTGCCTCTTGAGAAACTAAGGTCTGGACCTCGCGAAAATTAGTTTGCGCTTGATTCAGTAAAAAACCAATCAACAAACCACTTAAAGTAATGATGGATCCAAAAAGACCCAAGCCCAATCTAGTGCTGTCTTGGGTTGGCGCAAAGATGGGAATACATTGCAATAAGCGTGGCAATACATCAAGCAAAGTAACAAAAAAGAGGATCAGTATTAGTAAAATTTGGATATTACTTTTTTTGTATATCCAATTGAAGAGCACATCTTCACGTCGAGTGTTCATAGGGACTAGTTATTGATGTATTTATTTAAAAAATTGAGTGTGCGCTCCCAGGCCAGCTGGGCAGCCTCGGCGCTGTACTTCAAGGGAGGTAGACCACGGACATCTGATTTGGGATTGGCGAAAGCATGTTTGGTGTCATAGCGATGGAAATCGTAATGAACGCCCGCCTGCTTTAACTTTTCCTCCAATTGATCTACGCCGGAGATCGGGAAAAACTCATCATGCAAAGCCCAATGCGCTAGCATCGGCTTAGTAATTGCTTTTGCATCGACATACTCGAGGGGTGGGTTGCCATACCAAACTATAGAGCCATCAAGCTCAGGCACATTGCAGGCAGCCAAGATGGTGAGTGCACCACCCATACAGAAGCCCGTTACCGCAACTTTGGCACTCCCGGTAGCTTTTAAATACTGAACGGCGCCACGGATATCTTGTCCAGCAGCATCACCAAAATTAAGATCTCCCATCAGATGCTCTGCTTCATTGGCTTCAATCGCCAATTTACCGCGATATAGGTCAGGGACCAATGCTCTGTAGCCAGCACCAGCAAGACGATCGGCTACTGCCTTAACCTCATCATCTAGCCCCCACCACTCCTGAATCACAACAACTCCCGGAGCATTGGACTTATCGACTGGCTCAGCAAGGTAGCCTTTTACAGTTTGCCCATCGGGTCTTTTGAATTCGATCATGGGTATCTCCTTATGCTTTTTTCGTATCAGAATGAATATATCCTACCAGCCAGAAGGTGAGCAACCCGCAAATTGCGGCACCATAGCCCACGAGGTTGTAGTGCTGCATCATGCCATCAGGCCCAATGGTGACTATCCAACCAGCCAAAACCGAAGCAATTCCTGAGGACAGCATTTGTACTGAGCCAACCAAACTCATAAAGGTTCCACGAATCTTGTTTTCAACCACTTGGCTCACCATTGCCATTGCCGGAATCATTCGACCAGATACCAGAATGAAAAATGCGGTTGAGTTAATCAGCACAATCCACAACGGCGTTACCGGTAAATTGGTTGTTACCAACAGTGGTACGAGACTCACAATAGCCAGGACTCTGAAAACAGTAACTTTTCCATACTTATCAGACATATGCCCTATAAAACGGGAGCTCATCAGGGTGGCTACACCGCCGCACAAATAAATTAACGAAATATAGGAGTTACTAATTCCAACATTGGAGGTGAAATACAGTGCGATATAGGGGATGACCGAGAACCCTGTAATCATAATGAGCGCCATGAAGATAAAGGCTTTGACATGCTGGGGTGCAATCAAGATCTTCAAAACCTGACTCAGTCGACTGCCTTCATGAACATGATCCAAATGCCCCGCGATCTTGGGAATATTGCGATAGCCCAAATAAAGAATCAGACTTGAAATTAAGGCAATAAAAAAGAATGGTGCGCGCCAACCCAAGCTTGGAATATGGTTCGCAAGAAATAATCCCAGAGGAACTCCTGCAACTGTCGATACTGAAAATGCAGCCATTACTGTACCTAGCGCCTTACCCCTTCGCTCAAATGGAATTGAGTCAGCAACAATGGTTTGTACTAGGGATCCTAGGATACCGCCAAAGGCACCGGCAAATGCGCGAGCAATAAAGAGCGCTTCATAGTTAGGGGCTAAGCCACAAGCAAAAGTGGCGATGATAAAGAGTGCATACAAACTTAATAGAAGTTGCCTACGCTCAAATCGGTCTACGTAATAGGTTGCCAAAATACCAGCGGCAGCTGCAGCAAAAGTATAAGAAGAAAGCAATAAACCAAATTGATGCGTGTTGATATTGAGCTCCCGAATAAATTCAGGGCCCAAAGGCATCATGATCATGAAATCTAAGATATGGGTGAACTGTATGCCCGCCAAAGAAAACAAAAAGAAGCGTTCTCGCTTCTTGGTTTCAGTCATATGAGTGGCGGTATTCAAGGGATGCTTTACTTGGCTTAATCAATATGACATTATCAACCCTGATAAGGAAATTTGCCTGCCTTAAACCAAATGAAATTCGCCTAACTTATGTCCATTTCCACTGAAATCATTACCCAATCAACGCTAGGCGGAATCCCACTTCTACCTCTGATTAGAGATACCTTTTATGGAGTTTTTGGCTTACTTCTGATTCTTCTCTTTCATGGCAGTGCGATTAATTACATCATGCTGCGTTTTGAAAGACTAACGAACGGGAATCTTAAATTTAAGCAATATAACCGCGTATTTTTTCATTTTTATGCATCCTTTTTCTTTATTGCCCTGATCCATATTAGTGAAATTATTATTTGGTCGCTTTATGTCATGGCACTTGGCATCATGAATGATGGTATTCAAACCTTGCTTTTCGTGGGCAGTTGCTACACCACAGTAGGCTTCGTGGAGGATATATTGCCGGCTGGCTGGAAGAGTCTTGCCTTCTTTATTTCTTTTTCTGGATTATTTTCAGTGGCTTGGACTACCTCTACTATGATTGGCATGACCAATTCATATAAAGCCGCTTGGAATCTCAAGCACCACCAAAAAGATCCTGGCGCTTCTTAATGTAGTAGCCATAGACACAGCGATTTCCATCTCGCGATGGATCGTGTGTGTCATGAATCACCCCATCAATGATGGTGGTGAGATGCTTAGAAACCTTGGCTATTAGGACTCCATCGGGCAACTCATCAGGTCGTAAATGAACCTGACAGCCCGACCCTACTTTCATGGTTGGCACCCACTCAAATCCTTTGGATAGGATGTAATCATGGAATACATTGCGGTGATTGCCGTTTCTGGGTGACGATCCTTTAATACTTAATCTCTTGGCAAGACGATCGTTTTTGACTTGGGCATATCTTTCGTTGGCAAGCCTGAGATCTTCATACACTTGCATATAGGGAAGATTCGCTGCAATCGCAATAGATCTAACAACGCAATCCCCTGCCCCACCTTTAAAGCCAGCCTTCTCCCTACCACCATCATTTAATTGAAATGAATACTTGGAGTACGTTTTAGAGAAGGGGTTCAGAAAGCCGAACATAGACATGGGCTAATAAAAAATGGATTTGCTTTGTGGGCAAATCCATTCTTATCTAGAGCGCTAAAGAAGAATTAAGCGTGAGCCTTCTTCACTTCTAAACGCCAAGCGTGCAACAAAGGCTCGGTGTAGCCATTAGGCTGCTCAAGACCTTTGAAAATCAAGTCACTTGCTGCTTTGTAGGCATAAGAATCTTTGTAATTTGGCATCATTGGCTTGTACAAAGGATCGCCAGCATTCTGGCCATCAACCACTTTAGCCATACGCTGCAAAGTTTCATTCACTTGGTCTGCAGTCACAATGCCATTGAGTAACCAGTTAGCAATATGCTGGCTGGAGATGCGCAAAGTTGCGCGGTCTTCCATCAAACCTACGTTATGAATATCCGGCACCTTAGAGCAACCAACGCCTTGATCGATCCAACGAACTACGTAACCCAAGATACCTTGGCAATTGTTGTCCAACTCTTGCTGAATCTCTTCTTTAGACCAGTTAGCCTTTTCCACAACCGGAATAGTCAACAAATCATTGATTAAGGCCTCAGCTTCAGCTTGGGTATCGAGCTTTTCCATTTCCTTTTGGAGCTCAGCTACGTTTACTTGATGGTAATGAAGTGCATGCAAGGTAGCAGCCGTTGGAGATGGAACCCATGCAGTGTTTGCACCTGCTTTTGGATGAACAATCTTCTGCTCAACCATGGCCTTCATCATGTCTGGCATTGCCCACATACCTTTACCGATTTGAGCGCGGCCACGCAAGCCACAATCTAAACCCGCAAATACGTTACGACGCTCATAGGCTGACAACCACTTGCTGGTTTTCATATCGCCCTTGCGCATCATTGGACCTGCATACATTGCAGTGTGCATCTCATCGCCAGTGCGATCCAAGAAGCCAGTGTTAATAAAGGCAACACGTGCACCAGCAGCAGCAATCGCCGCCTTAATGTTCGCGCTCATGCGACGCTCCTCGTCCATGATGCCAAGCTTCACAGTGTCAGCTGGCAAGCCGAGTAATTTCTCTACGCGGCTAAACAATTCGCCTGCAAAAGCCACTTCTTCTGGGCTATGCATTTTTGGCTTAACGATATAAACAGAACCCTTACGTGTATTACCGATAGCTTGGCTTGCTGGACGATTGATATCGTACAAAGCAATCAATACAGTTACGACAGCATCCAGGATCCCTTCATAGATTTCTTTACCTTCGCCGGTGATGATGGCTGGGTTAGTCATCAAATGACCAACGTTACGGAGGAACAAGAGTGAACGGCCATGTAATGTCACAACGCCATCTTTTGCATCAACAGCACCAATGCCGGCTTTGTATTTACGGTCCGGGTTGAGTGCACGAGTAATCGTCTTATCACCCTTCTTCACTTCTTCAACCAAAGTTCCCTTGAGGATGCCTAACCAGTTTTCATAGGCAAGAACTTTGTCATCGCCATCCACTGCAGCAATTGAGTCTTCCAAATCCAAAATAGTGGAAAGCGCGGCTTCCAATACAACATCATTGATTCCAGCAGGATCGCTTGCACCAATCGTTTTGCTCTTATTGATTTCGATATCAATATGAATGCCGTTGTTACGCAAGAGGATTGAGCTTGGTGCTGAAGTCTCGCCTTGATAACCAACAAATTGCTTCTCGTCAGCCAAACCAGTTGTTGTGCCATCTTTTAACTTAACTACCAACTTATTGCCATCAACTGTGTAGGCAACAGAGTCACGGTGCGAGCCTTTAGCCAAGGGGGCCGACTGATCCAAGAAGTTACGTGCGTAAGCAACTACCTTTGCACCACGAATTGGGTTGTAAGCGCCTGCCTTAGTGGCGCCATCTTCTTCAGAGAGAACGTCAGTACCATAAAGGGCATCATATAAAGAACCCCAACGCGCATTAGCGGCATTCAATGCATAGCGCGCATTGAGAACCGGAACCACTAATTGAGGGCCGGCTTGAAGAGCCAGCTCATCATCAACATTCTTGGTGGTTGCAGTAATTTTTCCTGGAACATCAACGAGATAATCAATCTCTTTCAAAAACTTGCGATACGCAGGCATATCTTTGATTGGGCCTGGATTGGCTTGATGCCATTTATCTAAATCAGCCTGAATGCGATCACGTTTAGCTAGCAGAGCTTCGTTTTTTGGAGTGAGATCTTTAACGATTTCATCAAAACCCTTCCAAAAGTCAGCACTCTTAATACCGGTACCTGGGAGTACTTTGTCTTCGATAAAACGATATAAAGGGGTTGCCACTTGAAGGCTATTGCAGGTAGTGCGCGCAGTCATGTTGTTATCTTCTTATACAAAAGTTAATAAATTAAATCGAATCGATTATTTTCCATTAATCCTGAAAAGGATGCTGGAGGAGAATGGTTTCATCACGCTCTGGGCCAGTAGATACCATTGCGATTGGCTTACCAGCCACTTCCTCGATACGACGCAGGAAGTTTTGTGCCTCAACAGGCAGTTTGCTCCACTCTCGGATACCAAAGGTTGTGCCCTTCCAGCCTGGGAAATCTTCATAGATTGGTTCGCAGCGGGCTACTGCTTCTGCACCACGTGGCAATACATCCAACTTCTTACCATCGAGGTTGTAGCCAACACATAAGCGAATGGTTTCAAAACCATCCAGAACATCTAACTTAGTAATACAAAGACCAGACAAGCCGTTGATCTGAATGGAGCGCTTCAATGCAGCAGCATCCAACCAACCAGTACGGCGAGGACGTCCAGTGACAGAACCAAATTCTTTACCCACTTCAGCTAAACGTACTCCAACTGGATCCTGTTTAGCAGGGTTGTCATGGTCATAGAGTTCGCTTGGGAACGGGCCTGCACCAACACGGGTGCAATAGGCTTTAGTAATACCCAAAATATATTGCAATGAATCTGGTCCAACACCTGAACCAGCAGCAGCATTACCTGCTACGCAGTTACTGGATGTTACGTATGGGTAAGTACCGTGGTCGATGTCTAATAATGTGCCCTGGGCACCTTCAAACAACAAATTCTGACCAGATTGCTCAGCAGCATATAAAGCACTGGAGACATCCACCACCATTGGCTTAAGGCGCTCTGCGTAAGACATCGCCTCAGCCAATGTCTTCTCGTAGTTCACTGGCTCAGCACCATAGTAATTGGTGAGCATGAAATTGTGATATTCCAAGTTCTCACGCAACTGCGCTGCAAATTTTTCTGGGTAGAACAAATCTTGTACACGCAATGCACGACGCGCTACTTTATCCTCGTAAGCTGGTCCAATGCCACGGCCAGTTGTACCAATCTTTGCTTCGCCGCGCTTCTTCTCGCGTGCATGGTCGATTGCTACGTGGTACGGCAAAATCAATGTAGTTGCTTCAGAGATTTTGAGACGTGATTGAACATCTAAGCCTGCAGCTTCTAATTCGCCAATTTCTTTGAAGAGGGCTTCTGGTGAAAGAACTACGCCATTGCCGATATAGCAAATAACAGACTTATGCATGATTCCAGATGGAATCAATCGCAGAATTGTTTTCTTATCGCCGATGATCAAAGTATGACCAGCATTATGGCCGCCCTGGAAGCGAACTACTGCTTGTGCATGATCAGTTAACCAATCTACCACCTTACCTTTGCCTTCATCACCCCACTGGGTGCCAATGACAACTACGTTACGACCTTTAGCTTGCTGCTTTGAAGACATAATGAAATCCAAAAAGATAATTACAAAATAAGTTAACTGCTCACTGCTTTAATTTAATTGCTGCCTTACTTCTTTTTTACTTCCCAAGAGTTGCCCTGCTTCACCAACTCTCGGTCACATTCGTATTCGGCAGCCTCAAGGGTTGTGCCTGCTGGAACTTGTATCACTACCTCGCCCTGACCTCTGAGGGTGGCGATAGCCTTGCTTAATTCAACATCCTCGGTCCAAGGGGCAATGATTGCCAGCTTGCGAATGCTTAAAGGCGACAAGCTTGCTAGTGTTAGCAGATCCAAAGAAAAACCAGTAGCAGGACGTGGACGTCCAAAGGCTTGGCCAACATGATCATAGCGACCGCCTCTTGCAATTGGCTGCGGTAATTGATCAACATAGGCAGCAAACATCACACCGCTGTGATACTGATAGCCACGCAAATCAGCCAAATCAATACTGAGCTCTAAATTGCCAGATAGCTTTGCTGCAGCAGACACTAAACGCTCTAGATCCAATAAAGCCTGATCAATGGCAGCATGCTTAGGCAAGTCTTTTTTTGCATTTGCCAGCACTTCTGCACAGGGACCGTTCAACTCTGTCAAAGTTATCAGCGCTTTTGCAATATTAGTTGGCAAGCAAGTTGCCCATTGAGTCAGACGTGAACGATCTTTGCTTTGCAAGAGGCCATACAAAGCTTCAACCGTTTCTTTATTTAAGTTCTGACCATCTAGGATGCCAGCCAAAATGCCAGCGTGGGACAAATCTATATAGACCTTCTCCAAACCGGCAACAGACAATGTTTTAAGCAATAGAGTAATAGCCTCTAAATCCGCTTCCCAAGTGGAGCATCCATAAATCTCAGCGCCCAACTGCAATTCTTCACGAGCAGAGCTGCCCACTGGGGTGCGAGCGTGCGCTACAGAGCCCGCATAACAGAGACGAGTAACCCCAGCGCGATTTAAGAGGTGCGCATCAATGCGTGCTACCTGGGGTGTCATATCTGCACGCAAACCCAAGGTACGGCCAGATAACTGATCAACCAACTTAAAGGTCTGAAGATTGAGATCTGAGCCGGTACCAGTTAATAAAGAATCCAAGAACTCCAAGATTGGAGGAGCAACTAATTCATAACCATAAGACTGATATAAATCCAAAACGGCACGACGCAAAGACTCAACTTTGCGAGCCTCAGCAGGCAAAACATCTGCAATATCTTCAGGAAGTAACCAGCGATTCATAATGTGAACTATTTGCTTTCTTATTTTTTGTGCAGGAACTTGAAGAACTCACCAGTCGGCTCAACCACCATCACGTCTTTCTTATCCTTGAAAGAACTTCTATAGGCCTCTAGGCTCTGATAGAACTGAGCAAACTGAGGATCACGACCAAACGCTTCTGCATAGAGTGCAGTCGCTTTAGCATCACCTGCTCCCTTAATTTTTTGCGCATCACGATAGGCTTCTGCCAAAATCGTATCGCGTTGACGTTCTGCATTTGCGCGAATCTTGTCTGATTCAGCAGCACCCATAGAGCGCAACTCATTAGCAACACGCTTGCGCTCTGCTTCCATACGGCGATAAACAGAATCACTAATTTCAGCCAATAGGTCAACACGCTTTAAGCGCACGTCCACAATCTCAACGCCTATATCAGATGCGTCATCCGCAACCTTTTTGCGAATACCCTGCATTACCTCTTCACGCTGATCAGAAATCAACTCACGCACAGTGCGCTTGGTGAACTCTTCATTTAAAGCTGAGCGAACCAACTGAGTTAAGCGATCCTGCGCCAAGCGCTCATCACCCTTAAAGCTAATGAAGAACTTACGTGGATCGACAATGCGCCATTTCACATAAGAATCTACCAGCAAGTTTTTCTTCTCAGCTGTAATGAAACGCTCTGCTTCTGGATTGTCGATTGTCAAAATACGGCGGTCAAAGAAACGAACACTTTCAAATGGTGCCGGCAACTTAACTTGGATGCCGGGATTCTCAATCACACGAACTATCTGTCCAAAAGAAAACACCACAGCATACTTACGCTGATCCACAACAAAGATGCTCGAGGACAAGACATAAATGAGTGCAACAAAGCCAATGCCTGCCGCAATTAAACGATTTGCATTCATTATCTAGACTCCCTATCGCGACTACGGAGGCCATCACGCTTATCGGCGGAATTATTGTTAGTTGAAGTGGCGCTAGAGGATGAGGTGGATGCACTTGAACCAGTAGCACCGCCTACTGTCACACTTCCCGTCGGAGTAGTTGCTCCAGATTGAACCTGTGCATTGGCAGCTTGAGCACTTTCTGCACTCACCTGTGCAACGATCTTATCGAGCGGGAGATATAAAAGGCTATTGCTCTTAGTGGTGTCAACCAGAATCTTAGTAACGTTGTTGTACATCTCACGCATGCTATCGATATACATACGATCACGCGTCACTTGAGGAGCCTTAGAGTACTCAACCAAAACTTGTTTGAAGCGTGTGGCATCGCCTTCTGCGGTAGCTACTACACGGGCCTTATAGCCTTCAGCCTCTTGAATCAGACGTTCGGCAGTACCTTTAGCTCTTGGAATAATGTCATTCGCATATGCCTGACCCTCGCTCTTTAAGCGCTCTTGGTCTTGACCAGCTTTCACTGCGTCATCAAAGGCTGCTTGTACCTGCTCCGGTGGCTGAACGTTTTGCACAGTCACGCTAGTCACATAGATACCAGTCTTGTAGCTATCCAAAATCTTCTGAATAGAGTTTGCTAAATCAATGCCGATCTTTTCACGACCTTCATACAGCACGGTATCCATCTTGCTGCGTGCAACGATTTCGCGGACAGCTGTTTCAGCAGCTTGTACTACTGCGGCATCAGGATCGCGATTGTTAAATAAATAATCAGTAGGATCTTTCAGGCGATATTGCACTGCAAAGCGCACATCGATAATGTTTTCATCCTCAGTCAGCATAGAAGAATCTTTTTGATTCGTCGCTTTGATTAAGACTGGGCGCCCTACTTCTACAGAACGAACACCTGATAAGTTCACCGTCTCTTCAGACTGGATTGGCCATGGCATACGCCAGTTAATACCTGGCTTTGCGGTGTAGTCATACTTACCAAAAGTAAGGATGACGCCTGCTTGACCTTCTTGAATAATGAAGAAGCCACTGCAAACCCACATGAAGAAGACAACTGCACCTGCAATCAGGATGCTTGCCTTTGATCCAAATGGATTGCTAAAGTTGAGATTTGGCGCACTGAAGCCACCGCTTCCACCACCATTGCCACCGCTACCACCACCTCGTTGAGAAGGCGGGGGAATATCAGTGCTATTCGGCTTATTAGATGGCTTGCTAGCTGCGCCAGGAGATTTTTTGCCACCAAAAATGCCAGCAATTCTGTCGTTGAAATCTCTCCAGAGCTCATCCAAATCTGGAGGACCGTCTGACTTATTTGGCTGACCTGTTGGTCGAGTCTCTACCGGCTGATTGGTTTCTGGATCGGCTTTTGGAACTTGATCGCCCCCCTGCCCATCTTTAGCATCTTTGGATCCACCGGAATTGTGGCTATTGCCCCATCCGGGGTCATTGACCGAAAACAGTCCTAGAAATTTACGCGTCATTAGAAAAATAGCTCGGGTTGGAAATCGGATTAAATTCAGAAGTTTCTGGTCGTTCAGGTAAAGGCTCTAAAAACTCATCCGGGGCCAATTGTTTCTTGGCACGGTTGTGCTCGACCCTTATTCTATCAGTCATTTGAGAGCATTCGGCGAGGGCTGAACGAAGTAAATCAAGCCCTAAGCCGGACTGGGCCGACAGGAAAACCTGACTAGGAAAGCCTTGCCCATCCCGCTCTAAAACAGCCCCACGGGTAAAGGTTTGAGGCATGAGGTCAATTTTGTTCATTACCTCAATCCTAGGGATGTCATCGGCCCCAATTTCCTCCAAAACGGCCTCAACTTCAGCCTTTTGCTCCCTAGCTACGGGGCTACAGGCGTCTATGACATGCAAAATCAGGTCGGCATGAATGGTTTCATCCAGGGTTGCCCTAAAAGCTTCTACCAGCTGGTGGGGCAAATCTCGGATAAATCCCACCGTATCGGAGACCACGATTGACCCAACCCCATCCAAATGGACCCTTCTGGAGGTAGTATCCAGGGTGGCAAATAACTGATCAGCCGCGTATGTCCCTGCTTTGGTTAGGGCATTAAAAAGGGTGGATTTGCCCGCATTGGTGTATCCCACCAAAGAGACTGAAAACACATCCTTGCGGTTTCGAGCACGTCTTTGGGTTCTTTGTTGGCGCTGTAGCTTTTCTAATTCATTCTCAAGACGCTTGGCCTTGGTTGCCAACATCCGGCGGTCCAACTCCATTTGCGTTTCACCAGGGCCACCGCGCACACCAATACCACCACGCTGACGCTCTAAGTGACTCCATGCTCTTACCAATCGAGACATGCGATAACGCACTTGCGCAAGTTCAACCTGTGTCTTACCAATGTGACTTTGCGCTCTTTGACTAAAGATGTCCAAAATCAAACCGGTGCGATCCATCACATGAAATCCAATGTGACGCTCTAAATTTCGTTGCTGCGTTGGAGATAAGGGATGATTAAAGATTGCTAGTTCTGCGCCCTGCTCTTCCATGACCCTTTTGAGTTCATTGGCCTTGCCTGAACCAATGAATAAAGCAGGATCTGTCTTGCCTTTGCGGGCGATCACACTGGCTGCGGGTATGGATCCAGCGCTATCAGCTAAAAGACTGAGCTCAGCCATGCTGTCAGCAAAATCTTCGCGCCCTGTGTCTACTCCAACCAGAACAGCGCGTGCCGCATCTACTCCAGTTTTATACAGGGCTAGCTTCTTCTAAACGGAAATCAATCGCACGAGCAGGAACAATCGTCGAGATTGCATGTTTGTAAACCATCTGCGTCACGGTGTTGCGTAAGAGGACAACATACTGATCAAAAGACTCAATATTGCCCTGCAACTTGATGCCGTTTACGAGATAGATCGAAACAGGTACATGCTCTTTGCGCAGTGCATTGAGAAATGGATCCTGAAGTAATTGAATCTGTTTGTTATTCATACTGCCCCTTATTTATCTTTTCTGAACTACTTTTTTCGGAGTCTTGCTTTTTTAATTAAATATCAATCTTTACGACAACTTCTACTCGAGCCCTCTATATTGGTCTGATTTACGAAAAAATCAAGCCCATATCAACTTGAAGGTAAAAGCTTATCCCAAATTAACGCTTTTTGCCCTTTTTGCTTTTATCAGCATCCACGTAGGGGTTTTTGGCGGTATTCATCTGAATCCGCAAAGGCGTACCGCGTAACTTAAAGACGTCCCTAAAGCGACCTTCTAAGTATCGCTTGTAGCTATCAGTGACCCCACTCAAGGATGTGCCATGAATGACCACAATTGGGGGGTTCATGCCCCCTTGATGGGCATAACGCAATTTAGGACGTCCCATGCCAACGCGTTTTGGCTGCTGATGCTCAATTGCTTCTTGCAAGATACGAGTCAAACGTGGAGTCGGCAACTTAGCCATAGCAGCAGCGTATGCAGAATCTACGTCTTTAAAGAGCTCTTTAAGACCTGTGCCTTTTTTGGCTGAGATCGGATGAACGTTTGCAAAATCTAAGAAACGTAGTTTTTGTGCAATCTCTAAGCGAGCGCGTTCTTTTACGTACGCATCAATACCATCCCACTTATTCACTGCCACCACTAGCGCACGGCCAGCTTCAACAATAAATCCTGCGATATGGGCATCTTGCTCAGAAATATCTTGTTGCGCATCCAACATCAAAATCACGACATTACAGTCAGCAATTGCTTGCAAGGTCTTAACAACAGAAAACTTTTCAATCGCTTCAAATACTTTGCCACGGCGACGCAGACCTGCGGTATCAACCAGAATGTATGGCTTGCCGTTGCGCTCAAAGGGAACCTCAATCGCATCGCGCGTTGTACCCGGCATATCAAATGCAATAACACGCTCTTCACCGATCAACTTATTGATCAATGTGGATTTACCCACGTTTGGACGACCCACCACCGCAATCTTCATTGGGCGATTTGGATCGTTTGCTAATTCATCTTCATCTGGTTCTGCGATGCCTAGAGAATCCAATGCATCATCAATCAAACCACGCACACCATCACCGTGAGCAGAAGAAATTGGGAAAGGCTCACCTAAACCCAACTCATGAAAGTCTGCCGTGACAACGCCGGCTTGCATGCCTTCAGTTTTATTGACAGCCAGAATGACTGGGCGACCGGTCTTACGCAAGAAGTCTGCGATGACACGATCTTGTGGCGCCATTCCTAAGCGACCATCGACCAAGAAAATCACAATGTCAGATTCAGCAACGGCCTGCTTAGTTTGCTTTGCCATTTCGGCAACGATGCCGGTCTTTGCAACAGGCTCAAAACCACCGGTGTCTACGCAAATGAATGCACGCTCACCAATGCGGCCTTTGCCGTAGTGTCGATCTCTGGTTAAACCAGAAAAATCCGCCACCAATGCATCACGTGAACGCGTTAAGCGATTAAAGAGAGTCGACTTCCCTACATTGGGACGACCGACGATAGTGATGACTGGATTCATTTTGGACTGTACGCCGCTATTTTTCCACCTTGAGATTGAATCAAGATGAGGCCACCTACTGCAATAGGGGCGGCCGAGATTGGACTACTGTCGTGACGAATACGTGCAACCATCTCACCATTCGCCTGTGAAAATGCATGGATGTAACCTTGAGCATCACCCATTAACAAAACTCTACCCACTGCAAGCGACTCACCGACGTCACGGTAAATTAACTGAGTATTTTCCCAAACCCGAGTGCCGTCCTTAGTTGCAAAAGCAGTGACATAGGATTTATCGTTGGCCGAGAAAACCATGTCCGTACTTTGGGAAGTACCGGTATAGCTTGAGTAATCCTTAAACCATAAAAGATTGCCTGTACGCGCCTGACCGCAACCAATGCGGCCTTGATAAGAAACCGCGCAGAGAATCTCGCCTTCCATACTAGGTTTAGCAGTAACGTCATTCAAGCGCTCAATTTCTGAAAATCCTTTTGGAAACGATACCGGGGTCTCCCACACTAAACCGCCATTGGCAATCGCAATCATGCCAAAACGTCCACCCGCAAAGCCAGTAACAATCACCTCGTTACCAATAGCCAACATGCCATAACCTACACGCAATGACAAAGCGGACTGCTGACGCTGATAGGTCCATTTTTTGGCGCCAGTTTGCGCATCCAACCCAACAAAACGATTGTCTAAAGCGCGCACAATCACTACGCCACCCGCAACTACTGGCTCACTCAATACTTCACTGCCGACACTGACTTTCCAAATCTGCTTGCCTGTGTCGTCATAAGCATAGACAGTGCCTTTGGTAGTTACAGCAACCGTAGTGCGGCCATCAGAACCAGGGCCAACTGATAAGCGCTCAGGAACAGAAGCTTCCCACACCTTGTTGCCTGAAGCCAAATCAATTTTAACTAAGTTACCTCGATGAGAAGCAGCATATACAGCATCACCAGCAACAATAGGATGAAAGTTAAAGCCTTCTGATGAACCTACGCTAGTGGACCATACTGGCTGCAAATCAAATTGATTCGTAACCGTAGTCAGTTCGGCAGGCTTTCTCACGCGAGAGCTGCCAGAACAAGCGACTAAAGCTATTACCACGGAACCCAATATCAAGGCAGCGCCTAGGCGCATCGGCAAACGCTTCATCTCTTTAGTCATCACTGAGAAACTCCTCCAACAGCATCCAATTTAACCTTCAAGAGGCGACGCGCCTCCTCTGGAAATTCTTTTGCCTGGTCTAACTTCTTCCAAGCATCTTGATAACTCTGCTTTGCTTGATCATTTCTCTTTTGCGCCAAATACCAATCACCACGGCGCTCAAGCCAGAGGGACTCAAAACCAGCGATAGGCTTCTGATTCAGAATTTGATCTGCCTCGGCAAAATCCTTTTCTCCGCCCAGCTCAATTAACTGCGTCACTAAGCGTAACTTTGCCAATGCCAAGTAGCCATCGTTAGAAGCATTCTTAGCAGCCCAACGCAAATAATCTAACGCTTTATTGCCATCACCAGCATCTGATGCGATACGAGCAGCAATTAAGCTAGACATCGCCGCATACGGTGTACGACCAAAATCTTTTTGCAAATCATCTGCAGCGCGCAAGGTTTGATCTTTATCGCCCTTAGCGATTGCACCAACCATCGTTTCATATAATTTGGAGGCTTCAAGCGCCTGACTATTGCGCCACCACTGATAACCACTATAAGCAGCATAGGTAAATAAAGCAGCAGTAATCACGCCTGTAATGAGATTGCGATATTTTTGCCAAAACGCTTTGAATTGGTCTAATTGTTCTTGTTCTTCTAGATCTAAAGGCATGTCAATCCAAACTAATTAATAAGTAATTTATAGGTATTAGGCTAATTCTATTCGGAGGCGCCTACCAGGGCATCAATTGCTGCCCCCAAGACATCATCCAAAGGAACAGACTTCTGTTCACCTGTACCTCGCAGATCCTTGAGTTGAGCCTCGCTCTTAGCCAATTCATCAGGGCCAATAATGACCGCAAAGGCAGCCCCACTACTATCCGCCTTCTTCATTTGGGACTTAAAGCTAGCGGATTGACCATCTGGAGGGCAGAAAAGAATGGTATCAATGCCGGCGCTACGTAAACGCTCGGCAATAATCATGGCAGCAGTTAAAGTTTCGCCGCCCTGGTGCAAAACAAATATATCGCATTGCGCCTGAGTTTCCGGCAATGAGCCAGAAACTTTCATGAGCTCCAGAACGCGCTCCATACCCATTGCCCAACCGCAAGCCGGAGCTGCTTTGCCGCCCATGCGTTCGATTAAGGGGTCGTAGCGACCACCACCAGCGATAGTGCCTTGCGCACCTAACTCATCAGTTACCCACTCAAATACAGTGAGGTTGTAATAATCTAAGCCACGAACTAAGCGGGGATTAATTTTGCAAGGAATGTTATTCGCCTTAAGCAAAGCTTGTACCGCATTGAAATGCTTCAGCGACTCTTCACCCAAGAAATCCAACAACTTCGGCGCACCTTCGATAAAAGTCTGCATCTCTGGATTCTTAGAATCCAAAATGCGCAAAGGATTTGTAATCAGACGACGTTGTGAGTCTTCGTCTAACTGCGCTTTGTTCTTCTCAAAGTACGTTACCAAGGCTGCACGATGCTCTGCACGCTCAGTTGCTTGACCCAGAGAGTTAATCTCTAAACGAACGCCCTTCAGACCAAGCTCATCCCATAGGCGCTGACCCATGAGGATAATTTCTGCATCGATATCAGGTCCAGCAAAGCCCAAGGCCTCAATACCGAACTGGTGGAACTGGCGATAGCGACCACGCTGTGGACGCTCATGACGGAACATCGGACCTGTGTACCAAAGACGCTTTGGTCCTTCGTACAGCAAATTGTTTTCAATCACGGAACGTACTAATGCAGCAGTACCTTCAGGGCGCAAAGTCAGTTGCTCGCCATTCAAGCGATCTTCAAAGGAATACATTTCCTTCTCAACGATATCGGTCACCTCACCAATGCCGCGCTGAAATACTGCCGTTGCTTCCACAATAGGCGTTCTCAAAAACTCATAGCCATAAGCGCGCGTGAGGTCACGCAAAACATGTTCAAGATGCGCCCACTGAGCAGCATCGGCTGGCAGCAAATCATTCATGCCGCGTACGCCGTTAATCTTCTGCGTTTTTTGAACTTTAGCTTGTGCGTTTTGATCAGTCATTTTTATTATTGTTTTGTTATTGCTTTATTTAAATCTTAGCCGCGTAGTTTTGTTTGACGTATTCATCCACAATCACCTGAAACTCTTCGGCAATTCTCTCACCACGCAGCGTTTTTACTTTAACCCCATCTACAAACACTGGGGCGGCCGGGGTTTCTCCTGTACCTGGCAAGGAAATACCAATATTGGCATGCTTACTCTCACCTGGGCCATTGACGATGCATCCCATGACGGCCACATTCATATTCTCAACACCAGGATGGGTTTTCTTCCAAACCGGCATTTGTTGACGTAAGTAGGACTGAATATTGGCTGCTAATTCTTGGAAAGTGGTACTAGTTGTTCTACCGCAACCTGGGCAAGCAATCACCATCGGCGTGAAATTACGCAAGCCCATGGTTTGTAATATCTCCTGCGCAACAATGACTTCGTTTTCGCGAGGAGCGCCTGGATCAGGTGTTAGCGAAACTCGAATCGTGTCGCCAATACCTTCTTGCAACAAGATGCCCATTGCGGCGGTTGAAGAAACAATACCTTTGCTACCCATACCTGCTTCGGTTAAACCCAAATGCAATGGATAGTCAGAGCGACGAGAGAGATCACGATATACCGCAACCAAGTCCTGCACATTACTTACCTTGCAAGACAACAAAATTTGATCAGGGTTCATACCCAACTCAACCGCTTTTTCTGCAGACTGCAAAGCAGACTGAATCAAAGCCTCAATCATCACTTCTTGCGCTGTTTTTGGGACTACTAAAGCCGCATTACTATCCATGATCGAAGCCAAGAGGTCTTGATCTAAGCTGCCCCAGTTCACACCAATACGAATCGGCTTGTCGTATTTACATGCAGCTTCAATCATTTGGGCAAATTGTGGATCACGCTTCGCGCCCTTGCCTACATTACCTGGATTAATGCGGTACTTAGAGAGCGCCTTTGCGCACTCTGGGAAATCATTTAATAAAGTGTGGCCGTTGTAGTGGAAGTCACCAATGAGCGGTACCAAGACATCCATTTTGTCTAACTGCTCACGAATATAAGGAACTGCAGCAGCAGCTTCTGGCGTATTGACGGTAATACGAACCATCTCTGAACCAGCGCGCGCCAATTCTTTTACCTGAATTGCCGTGCCAACTGCATCGGCAGTGTCGGTATTCGTCATTGACTGCACACGAACCGGAGCATCTCCGCCAACAGTAATGATGTTGGTTTTCCAGGCGACAGTTGCCTGACGCGTGGCTCGCTTAGGTGCTGGACCTAACGGCAATGGTGGCAAAGAATTATTCGTGCTCATTTGATCTAGTGACTAGGATCTAATCTTTAATTTAATTTTTTGAGCCACTCAATTGGGCGCTCATTTGATTTAACTTCAGCAATTTCAATTTCGGCACTGTGGACATCACGTTCACGAACTCGGGTGCGATCGACTACATCCCCTGCCAACTGGCCACAGGCGGCAGCAATATCATCGCCACGAGTCTTGCGCACTGTCGCCACCATGCCGGCATCTAGGAGAATGCCCGCAAAGGCATTCACACGCTGGGCTGACGAACGCTTGAGACCAGACTCTGGGAACGGATTAAATGGAATGAGATTGATTTTGCACTTAATGTTTCTAAGCAAGCGCACCAATTCTTTTGCTTGGATGTCAGAGTCATTCACACCATCGAGCATGCAATATTCAAAAGTTAAAAAGTCTCTTGGTGCAAATGGCAAGTAGCGCTCACAAGCATCAAGCAATTCACGTAGAGGATATTTTTGATTCAACGGCACTAGTTGATCACGCAATGCGTCATTCGGCGCATGTAAGGAAACTGCCAATGCCACTGGACAATCTTGCGCCAGACGATCAATCATCGGCACTACGCCTGATGTTGAAACGGTCACACGACGGCGGGACAAACCATAAGCCCTGTCATCAAGCATGAGGCGCAATGCAGAAACAACGTTGTCGTAATTGAGTAATGGCTCACCCATTCCCATCATCACCACATTAGAAATCACACGACCTGTATGTTCCCAGCCTGGAGTAGGAAATTTTTCGATGCGGCGAATAGCCTCTGGATCATTGCGCAAGAGATGCTCAGCAAACCAAAGTTGACCGATGATTTCACCGGAAGTGAGATTGCGCGAGAAGCCTTGATGCCCTGTTGAGCAAAAACGGCAATTAACGGCACAACCTGCTTGAGAAGAGATGCACAAAGTGCCTCGATCATCCTCAGGAATAAAGACTGACTCCACCGCATTGCCAGCGCCCACGTCCAGCAACCATTTGCGGGTGCCGTCTAGCGCATGCTCATCTTTAATTACGGGGAGAGAAAGTACTTCTGCCTTATCTAGCAAAGTTGCTCTAAAGCTTTTTGCTAAATCACTCATGTCGTTTATATCTGATACACCACGTTGATGTATCCACTGCATGAGCTGCTTTGCCCTAAAGGGCTTTTCATTCAACCCCGCGACATACGCTGCCATTTGGTCAGCGTCAAAATCTAAGAGATTTACGCGCGGGGAGGTCAATGCGACTACTTATAGATAAATGGCTAATCGGTTAATCAGTGATTAACGATTAAAAACATTCATGCCAGGGAAGAAGAATGCAACTTCCACAGCAGCTGTTTCAGGAGCGTCAGAACCGTGAACAGCGTTTGCATCAATGCTGTCAGCAAAGTCAGCACGGATTGTGCCTTTTTCTGCTTTCTTCGGATCAGTAGCGCCCATCAAGTCGCGATTCTTAGCAATAGCGCCTTCGCCTTGCAAAACTTGAATCATGACAGGACCGGAGATCATGAAGCTCACCAAGTCTTTGAAGAAAGGACGATCTTTGTGAACGCCATAGAACTGCTCAGCTTCGTTTTGTGACAAATGCGCCATTCTGGAAGCAACGATCTTCAAACCAGCAGATTCGAAACGGTCATAGATTTTGCCGATGACGTTTTTAGCGACAGCATCAGGTTTGATAATAGAAAGGGTGCGTTCAATTGCCATTCAAGACTCCAATAGTGATTTCAAAGGTATTTGCCAGGTTGGGGCAATAAGCCACCCCACTCCAGCGACCCCCGAATTATACATTGCCTGACCGTATTTACCCCTATGTCTGTAGGGCTAAGCCCTTGAATTTACAAGGCATAAGCCTTTAATTTGTGGGTCTTTCATATGGGGGCTTGAAATTTAGGTGTTTTGTCTATACTTACTGACAACAGCCCTATATGGGCTCTTGTAATAACTATGAAAAAAGAAGGAGTCAATATGAGTGATCTGAACTCTTACGGCTTTGGCCAAACCGGCTCAATCAGTACCGTCCAAGTACGCAACCGCGTACTCCGCAATACCTATGCGCTCTTAGCGCTATCCATGGTGCCTACTGTCATTGGCGCCTGGCTCGGTGTTGCCATGGGATTGGATCTCTTCGCTGGTAGCCCATTCATTGGCTTTATCGTGTTCATGGCAGTTGCCTTTGGATTCTTCTGGGCAATTGAAAAGAATAAAGATACTGGTGTAGGTGTACTCCTGCTCCTAGGCTTTACCTTCTTCATGGGCATCATGATGTCTCGCTTGGTTGGCTTCACACTGAACAGCTACAGCAATGGCGCAACACTCATCATGCTGTCATTCGGCGGCACTGCTGCAATCTTCGCCACTATGGCAACCATTGCAACTGTAAGCAAGAGCGACTTTGCTGGCATGGGCAAGTGGCTCATGGTTGGCGTACTGCTGTTGATCGTTGCCTCATTGGCAAACATCTGGCTGCAGTTACCTGCTTTGATGCTGACTGTGATGGTTCTAGCTATCGCAATCTTCTCAGCCTTTATCTTGGTTGATGTACAGCGCGTGATCAACGGCGGCGAGACCAACTACATCATGGCTACATTAGCTATCTACTTAGATGTGTATAACGTCTTCACCAACTTACTTGCCCTCTTGGGTATTGTTGGCGGTAACAAAGACTAAGCAATACTAAAAACTGAAGTGTGATGCTCTCTGAAGGCGCCTGCGGGCGCCTTTTTATTTACTACAAAATAAGCTTCGTGTGAATTGTTTGCGTATAGATGTTAGATAGCAACAAACATACTCACAACATAAGACAGTGCCATCAAAACGAATAAGAGGGCAAAACTATCTGAGGCTTTCATGACAAACTCCCAAAAGTAATTTACGGGTTTGGCAGCAATACATCTCTGCACAAGTTCAATCTACTCTTGGATTGAGGTGAAGTATTTACCAGGCGCACTGGATTTAGGCTTTACGCACTAAATTAGGGCAATCTAGGGCAGTTAAGGGTGAAAATACCGCTTAATCAATGACTTGGATGACTAGGGGCGATCAAAAACCGCTATAGACTCCACATGGGAGGTGTGAGGGAACATATTGATGATCCCTGCGCTACTCAAGGAGTAGCCTGCTTGATGGCACAGGATCTCAACATCCCTTGCTAGCGTTTTGGGATTGCAGGAAACATACACAATGCGCTGAGGGAGCAAGTCACTTTGCTGAAGATGTAATTCAGCTAACGCCTTGCAAATTTCCATTGCACCTTCGCGTGGTGGATCCATTAACCAGCGCTCCGCCTTTCCCCAAGATGCAATCGTTTCTGGCGTCACTTCAAACAAATCGCTTTGTATAAAACTTGCTTTATCCACCAGGCCGTTATGTTCAGCATTGGTTTTTGCTCTAGTGGTTAAGCTTGCTAAACCTTCTATGCCTAAAACTTCTTTTGCTTTTCTGGCAAGCGGCAAGGTGAAATTACCAATGCCGCAGAATAAATCGAGCACACGATCGGTTGACTTTACCTCAAGCAAGCGAATCGCCCTACTCACTAATGCGCGATTCATCATGTGATTGACCTGCGTAAAGTCCGCAGGTTTAAATGGCATCTCGATTTCAAATTCAGGTAGCCGGTAACAAAGCTTGCCAGTCTCGGGATAAAACGGCGCAACCGTCTCAATACCTTTAGGCTGGAGCCATATCCACACCTGATGTCGATCAGCAAACTCTCGCAGCAGTTGCTCGTCATCAGCCGTTAGGGGCTTGAGATTACGAAACACCAAGGCGGTAACTGGTTTTGACTTTTTAGGATCATCCGATTGAGAATCTTCTGGCTCGCCAATGGCAATTTCAATTTGCGGCATACGATCGACGATAGATAAACCCATCACCAATTTGCGCATCTCTGGTAGCAAGTCGGATACGTGCTTAGGCAAAATCTCACAGGCCAGCATGTCAGCCACATAGCCACTCTTACCCTCGTGAAAGCCAATGAGTACCGTGCCTTTTTTGATAGAGCGATTAACTGCACTGAGGCGCGCACGATGACGGTATTCCCAGGTAGGCCCGCCCATAGGACGCAGAATTTCCCCTGGCTTTACTTTGGCAATATGTTGTAGATCATCCTCTAGTACACGCTGCTTCATAGCAACTTGCGCACGTATATCTAAATGCTGCATCGTGCAGCCACCGCAAACACCAAAGGCTTTGCATTTGGGCTCAGCCCGAAACACAGCAGGCTTCAGAATATCGCGAACTTTAGCTTTGCTAAAACGGGCTTTATCACTGGTGATGGTGTAAGTTACTAGCTCAGTTGGTAACGCGCCTTTAATGAAGATGACTTTGCCACTTTGACCTTGGGCAAGCTCTTCCTCATTAGGCGTTAAGCGCGCAATCCCTTGAGCATCAAGATCTAAGGCTTCAACTTTGATTGGCTCAGTCACTTCAATATTGACTGGCTTATCACCTCTACGCATCGGCTGAAAAACCCTGGAGATATTCTTGCCATTGAGCGCCATTTGGCTCTTTGGCTTCTT
Source organism: Polynucleobacter yangtzensis (assembly GCF_027924165.1). Classification (NCBI taxonomy): domain Bacteria; kingdom Pseudomonadati; phylum Pseudomonadota; class Betaproteobacteria; order Burkholderiales; family Burkholderiaceae; genus Polynucleobacter; species Polynucleobacter yangtzensis. Next base: position 713,533 of record NZ_AP026973.1, on the reverse strand, counting down.
TTTCTAAATAGACTTTTACAAACTCAATCTCTTCTTGGTACTCCTCGAGAGAGAAGCCACCTCGCAGCAACTGAAAGCGGCAATACATGAGATAAGTATTGACCACATCAGTTTCACAGTAACGGCGAATATCATTAATCTTGCCATCCTGATACGCGGGCCATACCTGGCTGCCGTCCATGCCCATTTTGCCTGGGAAGCCGCATAACTTAGCTAAGCCATCAAGAGGCGCATTGGCGCGACCATTGAATTTAGCTAATAGATCCATCATATCGAGATGACGCATGTGATAACGACTGATGTAGTTATTCCACTTAAATTCACGGCTATCAGCCTCTTGGCTCTCGCCCATCTCCCAATAACGTGGTGCTTGAATGTGATTTGCTAGAGCGCGATAGTGCAATACCGGTAAGTCAAAGCCACTGCCATTCCAAGAAACCAATTGTGGTGTGTATTTTTCAATGAGGTCAAAGAAGGCTTGAACCAAAACCTTTTCATCATCTTGTGGGGTGCCTAGGGTACCCACTTTAATTTGTGGCAATCCCTCTTTGGTAGTCCTGCGAATCACGCAAGATATAGCGACAATCTTTTGCAGAAACAAGGGCAGAAATTCACTGCCGGTTTTAGCGGCACGATCGGCCATGGCTTTGCTAGCCACTTCGGTATCGCTCATGGATTCCGGAAAATCTTCCAGACGACGCAATCCCGCTACATCAGGAATGGTTTCAATATCGAATACGAGAACGGTCGCCATACTTACTTAAGGCAACATTACTGTAGATACGGCGTTGGATTTACTGGTTTTCCGTTAACGCGTAATTCAAAGTGCAACTTGATTGCATTGGCATCTGTATCGCCCATCTCTGCAATCCTCTGACCCTTACGAACAGCATCACCCTCTTTTACTAAGAGCTTGCTGTTGTGGGCGTAAGCAGTGAGATAAGTATTGTCATGCTTCACAATGACTAAATTACCGTAGCCACGCAAACTATTACCTGCGTAGACCACCTTGCCATCAGATGCTGCAAGAACAGGTTCGCCGACTTTACCGGCAATATCAATACCTTTATTGGTCTCGCTAAATTCAGCAATGACTTTGCCTTTAGCTGGCCAAGATAAACGGATGCCTGGTTCGGCCACGACTTCAGATTTTGCTGGCTCTGGTGAGGCCGCAGGTGAATCTGACTTGTCTGCTGCTGGTTTCTTATCCGCAACACGTGCAGACTTAGATCCTGCGGGCGCTTTAATCAAAATCAAATCGCCAACCTCAATCACATTCGGATTGAAACTAGGATTAGCTGCTTTATTCCATTGCACAACATCACGTGGCGCTTGACCATTATCTAAAGCAATGCGCGCTAAGGTATCGCCTTTTTTAACCCGATAGTAACCAGGTGGCGTTGGCTCACTCGATCCACCGCTGCGATCAGTCACGCTAGCAGGCTTCGTACGGGGCGTAGAACAACCCACCATCAACGTCAAAGATGCGGAAATGAGCGCAACGAAGAAAGGCTTAAATAAGGTACTTGGCATTAAATTGGTTTCTGAATTGTTGAATTCATCATAAAACTCATACTACCCCTGATTGTAAGGGGACAAAAAAGACCCCGTCCAGCACAGTTCTTTGATAGCGCTGAGAACTCATTCTCTCCACCATCACAAGCTGCTGCTCTTTGTCATTTTTGGCAACTGGAGCTACTAGGCGACCGCCAATCGCCAACTGGTCCAATAAGGCATCCGGAATGCCCAAACCTGCTGCAGCTAAGATGATCCCGTCAAATGGTGCCGCCTGAGGTAAGCCCAAGATACCGTCGCCATAGATCAGGCGCAGATTATTAATCCGAAATGGGCGTAACTTCGCTCTAGCCATGTCATGCAGTGGGCGTATACGCTCAATTGAGTAAACCTCATCTGCTAGCAAACTGAGAACTGCCGCTTGATAACCACAACCAGTTCCAATCTCTAGAACTTTGCCAAGCTTGTGCTTAGGCTTATGAAGCAATTCAATCATGCGAGCCACTACGGATGGCTTAGAGATGGTTTGTTCATGACCGATAGGCAAGGCAGTATCTTCGTAAGCCTGCGCATGCAAACCGGCATCCATAAAGGCATGTCTTGGAACGGTAGCAATGGCCTCTAAAGTTTTGCCATGCTTAACACCGCCAGCATGCACTTTTGCAGCTAGCGCTTGCCGATAGGCAGCAAAGCGTTCTGTTGGAGCCTTCAACCGCGATCCCATCCATTTGCGCGCATAGCCGCTAAACGCGCATGATGCGTTAAGTCTAACTGCATCGGCGTGATAGAAATACAGCCTTCAGCGATCGCATGAAAGTCAGTACCTTCGGAGCCCTCTTTGACATCACCCGCAGCGCCAATCCAGTAAATCTTGTCACCGCGAGGGCTATCTTGCACTACTACTGGCTGTGAATGATGGCGATTACCCAGGCGGGTTACGCGCCAACGATAAAGATCAGCGTAAGGACGATTTGGAATATTGACGTTCAGCAGTGTTGCTACGCCATCAGCATGATTCTTGCTTAAGGCAGACACCAGCATTTGCGCTACTACATCGTGCGCTGCTTTAGCGGCATCTTCAATACGATTCCAGCCACGATCAATTTGTGAGAATGCAATACCGGGCACTCCAAACATCACACCCTCAATAGCAGCGGCTACCGTACCAGAGTACAGGGTGTCTTCACCCATGTTCTCACCTTGATTAATACCAGAGATCACTAAGTCAGGCTTTTCATCTAGGAAACCAGTCATGGCAACGTGCACACAATCGGTCGGCGTGCCATTGATAAAGAAAAAGCCATCACGTTCGCCACCAGCAACCCGATGAATTGAGAGCGGTCTTGAGAGTGTTAATGAATTTGATGCGCCACTATGGTTTTGCTCGGGAGCGATCACCGTAATACGACCCAAAGGACGTACCGCATTAACCAGAGCCAATAGGCCAGGAGCTAAATAGCCATCATCATTGGAAACCAAGATGTGAGGTTGACGATTACTCATGACTATTTAGTTCTTTCTGGTGGCTATTAAATTAAAGGCGATTAAATATTAGTTGCCGGGGTCAATGCACGTGCTCTAAACCAGCCATAAATCACTGGCAACACCAAGAGAGTCAAGATCGTAGTGGTTACCATGCCACCCACAATGACCAATGCCAAAGGACGTTGCGCCTCTGATCCAATGGAGTGCGATAAAGCAGCTGGCAAGAGGCCGAGACCTGAGAGTGCCGCAGTCATCAACACTGGGCGAACGCGCAATGAAGCACCCTCCACCATGATGTCCTTCATCTGACCATGCTCTGTAGCAGCAGTCTTATTAATAAACGAAATCAGGATCACGCCATCCTGAATAGCAATACCAAAGAGCGATAGGAATCCAAAGAATGCCGAGATGCTCAAGGTCTCACCCGCAAGGTGCAAGGCAATCACACCACCAATGGCAGCAAATGGCACATTAATCATTACAATGAAAGCATCGCGGAAATTACCAAATGCACTCACGAGCAATAGGAAGATGCCTAACAATGCCAACGGCACAATTAACATCAACTTCTTCTGCGCTTGCTTCATTTGATTGAACTGACCATCCCAGCTAATCGAATAGTTTGGCGGCAAAGTAATGTTTTTTTCTACCAAGAACTGAGCGTCTTCTACAGCGCTACCTAAGTCACGGTTACGAACGCTAAACTTGATCGCAATATAGCGCTTACCTGCTTCGCGGTAAATAAAGAACGGACCATCTGTTAAGCGAACGCTGGCCACCATGGACAAAGGAATCTTGGTGCCATCAGGTGCCTCAACCAGTAAGTGACCAATATCAGCCACGTCGTTACGACTGCCTTCATTCAGACGCACAGCGATGCCAAAAGTTTTTTCATCTTCAAGTAAGTTAGTCACTGCTGCGCCACCAATGGCGTTTGCTACTACCGTCTGAATATCATTCACATTAATACCGTAGCGCGCTGCACGATCACGATCAATCTGAATATTCAGGGTAGGCTGACCTAACTCTTTAAGAATGCCCTCATCAGCCACACCGCGAACCTTTTTGAGCTGATCAATGACTTCATGTGCTTTTTGATCCAATACTTCAAGGTCGGTACCGTAAATCTTGACTGAGTTCTCTCCCTTAACACCCGATAAGGCTTCGTTAACGTTGTCCTGAATATATTGAGAGAAGCTATAAGTAATACCAGGAATCTTATTGAGCTCAGTTTCTAAATGCGTAATCAAATCCTTCTTAGAGGAGCCGCTTGGCATCTTCTCTGGACTCTTCAAGTAAAGACCATATTCTTGATTAAACACACCAGTAGAGTCGGTGCCATCGTCTGGACGACCAATCTGTGCAGCAACCTTTTCAATCTCCGGTTGCTTCATAAAGGTTTCGCGCAATTGATTAGCAATCTTGACTGAATAATCGAGATCGACAGTATTGGGCAATGTCACACGCAGCCAAATATTGTTTTCTTCCAAGGTTGGCAAGAAAGCAGTGCCCAAACGAGTCATACTCAAGAGCGTAATTCCCAATACAAAGACTGCCACTGAGAATACGGTTAATGGACGATCCATCCATCTTCTTAGCAAAGGCTTGTAGCCATCCAAAATCTTGGTAATGAAAGATGGTGGCTTGTGATGTAGATTTTCACCAAATACCAGTGAGATCATTGCCGGCAAGAATGTCAGGCTCAGAATCATCGCTGCAATCAAGGCAAAGCCCATCGTGAATGCCATCGGCTTAAAGATGATGCCTTCTACGCCACCCATGAAGAACAATGGCGAATAAGCCACAATAATGATGCCGGTGGAATAGATCATGGCGCGCTGCACTTCACTGGTTGCCAGAATGATGCTTTGGTTCAGGCGCTTACCGCCCTCCTCTAAATGACGCATGACGTTTTCCGTCAGAATCACTGCCGAGTCAACGATTACACCAAAGTCAATTGCTCCCAAAGAAATCAAATTGGCAGGCACGCTCCATAAATGCATTTGAATAAATGACACACAAAGCGCCAGAGGAATCACCGCAGCCACTACCGCAGCTGCACGAATATTTCCTAAGAAGAAAAATAAGACTGCCAATACCAGCGAGATACCAAAGAACAAAGTATGTTTAACGGTGCCGATCGTAATATCTAAAAGCACCTGACGATCGTAGAAAGGCTTTACCTCGATGCCAGGAGGAAGAACGTGTTTATTAATGCTCTCTACGGTATTACGTACACGCGCCAATACTTCAGTGGCGTTCTCACCGCGACGTAAATAAACAATCCCCTCAACTGAATCAGGATTGTCGTTGAACTGGAACATGCCTAAGCGTGGCGCATTACCAATCTCTACCCGCGCCACATCACCAATGCGAATGGGAACGCCATTATTGATGGTAACGACCACCTGCTTAATATCATCGATGTTCTTTAGAAGTCCTACGCCACGCACTACAAACTGCTGCTCACCACTAGGTAATAAGCCGCCGCCAGCATTACTATTTGCATTGGCTAAAGCGGTAGTCAGCTGGGTTACTGAAACACCTTTAGCCTGCAAACTCTCAGGACTCACAATGACTTGGTATTGACGCACCTTGCCACCAAAAGAGGAAACGTCAGCTACGCCCGGTGTTTGCTTGAGCTCTTTATAGATCTCGTAGTTTTGTAAAGTCTTTAATAAAGTTGAGGATGCGTATTCAGAGCGTACCTCGTAACGCATGATCTCGCCAGTAGCATCTGAGTCAGGGCTGATGCTGGAAGTAACGCCCGGTGGAAACGCTACGTTTGCCAAATTAGCTAAAAAGGTTTGACGAGCCTTAAATGGATCAGCAGTGTCATTAAATTTGAGAGTAACAACCGATAGGCCAAAAAGTGATACTGAGCGGAATGCCTGTAATCCTGGAATACCTGCCAAAGCGTTCTCGACCGGAATAGTGACTTGCTGCTCAACTTCGGTAGTACTTCTTCCCGGCCACTGGGAAATCGCTTGAATAGTTAGCGGCGCAACACCTGGGTATGGCTGAATTGGCAACTTGCTCAAACTGAGCATGCCCAGACCAAGCAAAACGATGGACGCAAAAATGACAAGCGCGCGCTTCTCAACTACCCCTCGAATAAAGGAGGTGAAAACGCTCACTTAGTCCTCCTGCTTAGCAAAACGATCGTTTAACAAAACAGCGCCTTCAGCCAACACTTGCCAGCCCTGCTCTACGCCTTCAGTAATTGCAAAGCTCTTGCTATTAAGGTCATAACCTTTAACAGGCACACGACGGAATGTTTCTGGTCCTACTTTAATAATGGCATAACGATTTTCACGAACTCTCACAATAGCCGACTGCGGAACGACTACAGCATCTGCTGTACCTGTAGTTAATGATGCTGAAGCATACATATCAGGACGCAATAGATCATCAGTGTTCTCAACATCAGCACGAATTAGTAAGGCACGAGTTTGCGGATCAACTGTTGGCGCAATGTAATTTGCATAGGCTATGAATTCTTTTTCTGGATACGCTTCAAGGCGTAAAACCATTTTTTGACCTTGCTTAATCATCCTAAAGTCTTGCTCAAATACATTCCCCAAGAACCAGAGCTGCTTAGGATCAGCCAATGTAGCGATTACGTCACCTGAACTTACAGCCGAGCCTGGCTCAACATTTCTCTTTACTACCACCCCTTTTAAAGGGGAGCGCATGATTAAGTTATTAGTTGTCTTACCCGTAGTTTCAATACTCTTAATGTCGCCCTCACCAGCACCAAGATTTCTCATGCGGTTAGCGGCTGCTTGTTGGGTAATGCGTGCATCACCCAACAAGTCACTCATGGTTTTATTTGCCTCGAGAACCTTGGCAGTCTTTGAAGACAGCAAATACTCTTGCTGGGCAGATAAAAATTCTGGGCTGTACATCTCCACAATTGGTGAACCAATATCGACTTGAGCACCATCGAAAGCATAGATTCGCTCTACTCTGCCAGGTGCACGAGCTGATAGGACTTTCGATTTCTCTGCGTTAAATGCCAAACGTCCAGGAACTTTAATATCAACAGGCACTTGCACTTTTTCAGCTGACTGGAAAACATAAATGGCAGGATTGAGAGTTACTCCAGGAAGCTTTAATTCCAAGATGCCACTACTTTCAACTTTGAGCGCCTTATCGGAAGCTTCAATCTTTACAGCACGATTGACGTTGGTTACACGCCCCACTACGATGCCCAAAGAAAGAATGGCAAAAGCAAAAGCGGCAAGACGAACGCGATAACGATTCTGCGGCGATAGATTCCAATACAAACCTGCTAAGCCAGCAGCAGCAACTTTTACATGGTGCGTGCCATGATCCGCGCCCTTATGCAGAATAGGCTTAACCTTTTCAGTTAAGTGTTTTAGAAACGAAAGAATTTTGTCTTTCAAAACTGCTCCTTAAAAGGGTTCTTTACCCGCTGACACCATCAATACCGCCTGCGTTTGCAATAGATTACTCTCAGCCTGAGCCAATGCAATCTCCAAGTTACGCAACTGTGTTTGCGCAGTTAATAAATCATTAAAACCTTGGCCATTATTTGAATACTGAGTCAGGCCTACCTTATAAGCTGCATCTGCCTGCGGTACTTGGCGCTCTTTTAAAAACTGGGTTTGATTCTTAGCCTGCTCGTAAGCAGCATAGGCTGTGTTTACAGCCAAGACGATTTGCTGACGATTGGAGATATTGCCCGCCTCAGCAGCCGCTTGATTACGTTGCGCTTGCTCAACCCCATACTTTTCCTTAGTGAAGAAATACAGAGGAATAATCAGATCCAATTCAAACTGATAAAACAGTGCGCCGTTATTTGCCGAGAATGGTCCACGCGGTGTGTAAGATGAACCAATCACCTGAAAGTCTGGCAAGTAAGCCTTCTTAGCTAAATCTACACCTTTGCGAGCAGCGTCTAATTGCAATGCTGAACTCTTTAAAGAAGGATGACTGCTTTCTGCGTAATCCTCTAACTCAATTAGAGTTGGTACGCCGTTCATAGCACGACGAACATCGCCACGTAATACTAATTTTTCACGAGAGTGGCGACCGACTAAAGTGTTGATGTTATGCAAAGCTACGTTGAGCTGACGCTCTAAATTAAATTGATCCGCTTGAGCTGCGCTTTGCGCTACTTGGGCATTCAGATATTCAACATAAGCTGCAGCGTTATTGGCATAACGTGCTTTTGCTACATTCTTGATCATCTCTAAACGAATGACGGATTCCTTTAGAACTGCCAATTGCTTCTGTGAAGATAGAGCGCTGTAGTACAAAGTTGACAGCTGAGCACCCAATTGCAAATAGGTGGACTCAGAGCTAGCTAGTAAAGCCTCAGCATTGGTATCAGCAATGTCCGCAGCAAGACTCTTCTTGCCTGGAAACTGGAAAGGTTGCGCTACAGAAATGGAGTTATTGCTACTAATGCCGCCAGGATATTGCTGTGATGGTGCATTTGCCCCACCCAATGCAAATGGCGAATTCACCGGCATACCGGACCATACCAACCCCACTTGCGGATTGGCTGGCGCATTAATCTGCGGAACAGTTGCCTTGGCAGATAAATAGGACTCACGCAATGAAGACAGCTGCGGATTATTTACCTTAAGCTCATTCCATAACTGACGCAAATCCATTTCCGTCGGGCCTGATGAAATTGGCTTGGCGTAGATCTTTGGAGTATTTACTTTTGTTACTGGGGCAAATAATTCTGCGGCTTTAGAGTTTGCGACCGCCTTTTGATCTTGCGCACCCAACTGAGCGCCGATCGATGGCGGCACAGCTAAAGAGGTATCGCCGGACTGAACAGTAACGCTTGCTGGAGTCTCACCCACAGAGGGCTGAGCAAACACTAAAGATGGAGAGACTGAGGCACAAAGAACGCAAGCAATTACCGCAAATGACGTCTTGCTTTTGAGCGGTTTAACTTCGCTAGTTATATGTTTGCTAAGAATCAACAAATGCCACTGCCTCTAAATCAATCAAATGCTGTTTTTATAGCCCCAGATGCAGATTTAGATCGAATCTATGCCCGTTTAAGGGGGTTTTATGAATTATAGGGGACAAAAGTCAAAAGTCTAAATATTTGGGTTCTCTAACATATTGATTTTAAAGATAAAAATTATCACTAATGTCAGCAAACCCCTTAAAACTCCGCATGAATCCTAAAAGATAGGATATTCACAGGACCGCGAGCAGCGTTATAGGCGGGATTATTGATGTGCTGGAAGTTCAAACCAGCCAAGACATTCTTGATCACAGTGGCGTTGTAATACACCTCCCCGATTCGCTCTGGGCGATAAGAAATTGTTTGGCCAGGACCAGCATAGTCGCCAATAAAGTAAGACACGCCACCAGATTGCAAATAGTTTTTGCGATAACTGGATAAACCGTTTTGCATCATCGAGATGCCAATCGTATCTTTAGGTCGACTCCAACTTGTGCCATTCAATCCTATACCTACTGATATGGAGTTATCCGCCTCAGTAAACGACATCGTTTCAGTATGACCATCAGAAGTGAAGGCGCGACCATAGATGCCTAAGTCTTTTGTTAAAGCTTGTTCGCCATTAATACCAACACCAGTTTTGTATTGATAGTTGGTTCGTACATTATTAATTGCTTGCGTACCTTGGGCGTTATTAGCAACCACATAATTTGTCGCATCCTGAAAACGCGCCAGAATCATTCGATTACGATAAGCAAGTACACTCACCTTACCCGGTAAGTCTGCAATATTGTGTTGACGCTCTACTTCAATTTGATCGCCATAGGTATTGAAAATTTGCCAATTGAGATCGCGGCCATTAGGGGACTTTGGTGCCAACATACGAGAGGCTCTCATAACCCAATTGCTAAGGTACCATTCGCCTGCTAAGCCAGTACTGTAGCCGCGTGCGTCGGCTGCGTAGTCATATGCCAGATAAGTCATATTGCCCCAGTTCATGAACTGAATACGAGGGTCTTTAGCGTAGCGACTATCGTCAAAAATGTCTAAAGTGGAAAACTGTCCAGCAGTAACTACAACACGATTACTGCTAACAGTTTGTGTGATTTGGTTGGCTTCGTTTTCGAGAACAACTTTATCGCCCTCTTGGTTAATGGTCTGACGCAGAAATGCGCGAGCAGAATAAAACTTTGCATTTAGCCCGGCTGCCTTTGTCGCCTCACCGTTAGAAAATCCGCCAAGACCAACTAAATCAGAAAAAGGCACGCCAGATACCACCTCTGGATTGAAATAGATATCTGTGTTTGGGGCTAAACGTGCTCCAAAAAATAAAGTGCCTGACCAGGTGTAGCTCATCGACTTCAATGAAGAAAGGCTATTTTCTCCAGAGTAGCTGGATGTGAAATTGTTGTAGCGCTGATTGATGTAAGTTGTTTGACCGTGGATATTTACAGGCAAACCAAAAAGCGTTCCTTCGGTTGGCAGATCATCAATAGGCGATGCAAAACTCGCAATTTGATCCGAGCCTGATCCCGCCTTCTGCGCAAATGCAGTTGCTCCGAAAAACGTGCAAATCATGCTTAACAGGAGAAGTAGGTAAATCTTGCGGGTCATTCACAATTTCTAGTTGGGATGCCAGTGCTACGCATTAGCAACATGCCGATAGGAAAACGAGGCAAACACAGCTTGGGATTGAAGCCCAGGGGTGGTGCAGACCAAATTATCCTCAAAAAGAGGTAATTTACCTAGTCTTTATGTCTTTTTAATGACGAAATGGGGGTGGCTTGCGCAAACGGATCAGCCGGGACAGTAAAAACTATATCCTGGCGTAGGTCAGCAATAAATTTTTCAAGGGTGCTAAATCTAACTCCTAGACCCGCCTCTAATTCATCAATGGCCTTCTTTGTTTCTATTAAACCGTTTTGATTTGCATTTTTTAATCCCATAGATTAGGGATGTTAAAAACTCATGAGCAAAATATCAACACCTAAAAAAACTAGGGATTTGATAATTTTTAACGACGATCCATCAAGGCTCTAGCTAAAGTGCCGGCATCAACATATTCGAGTTCGCCACCCACCGGAATACCTCTAGCAATACGAGTGACTTTGATGCCTTTAGCTTTGAGTACTTCACCAATGTAATGGGCAGTTGCTTCGCCCTCACTGGTGAAGTTAGTGGCCAAGACTACTTCACGAATGGGTACACCGGTATCAGGAGTCTCAATACGATTGAGTAGGCGATCAAAGCCGATTTCATTTGGACCCATGCCATCCAATGGTGAAAGGCGCCCCATCAAAACAAAATAGTTACCTTTGAAACTGAGGGTCTGCTCAACCATAACTTGATCAGCTGGCGTTTCCACAATACAAAGTAATGATGGGTCACGACGCTCATCAGAGCATGTGCTGCAAATCTGTGTTTCTGAAAATGTATTGCAACGAGCACAGTGCCCTACTGTTTCAACCGCTTCGCCTAATGACTGAGCTAGTACAGCTGCGCCATTGCGATCGTGCTGCAAAAGATAGAACGCCATGCGCTGAGCGGACTTAGGGCCCACTCCAGGAAGCACGCGTAAAGCCTCAATCAATCGACCGAGTGCGTCTTGAGGCGCTTCTATGCGTGCCATTTTAAATTCAACTAAATAATTAAGTTAGAACGGCAACTTGAAGCCAGGAGGCATTGGCATACCGGCAGTGGCGCCAGACATCATCTGTGCACTAGCGGCTTCTACTTGCTTAAATGCCTCTGTATAGGCAGTCACGATGAGGTCCTCCAACATCTCACGATCGTCCATTGCACCTGGATCAATCTGTACACGTTTGAGTTCGTATTTGCCAGAGATAGTTACCTTAACTAAGCCACCAGCCGCTTGGCCAGTCACTTCTAACGCAGCTAGTTCGGCTTGCGCAGTCTTCATCTTCTCTTGCATCTGCTGAGCCTGTTTCATGAGGCCAGCAAGTCCACCTTTCATCATCGCTTTATTTCCTTAGTGCTGTTGAATATTAATATTTAAATTAAAGAGACTGTATTGAGTGATCGAATTAAAGTGGCTTTACTGAGCCACCAACCACCTTGGCACCAAACTCTTTTTCTAATTGCTGAATAAAAGGATCAGCCGCAATCATTTGTTCAGCATTCATTCTTTTCTCTTGATGAATCTGGGCATCAACCTTAGCAACGGTCTTGCCCTCTACTTCACCTTTTTCAATCACGATCTTCACTGGCTTACCAAAGTGTGCAGTCAGTGCATCGCATAAACGACCAACAGAGGCCTCAGAAGCTAACTGCGGCATTGGCGTCACAATCGTTGCACGCACTCCAGCCGCTGAATCATTCCAATCTTGTAACTCTGTCTGAAATGCCAACTGCTGCACCAAGCCTTTAACTGGCAGCTGACGCATCAATGCATGCCAATCGGGACGTTCTGCTGAGTTACCTGTAGCAGCAACCGGGGCTGAAGCAACAACTGATGGTGCTGGAGAAGCAGGTTTTGCTGCAGGCGCAGGAGCAGCCGTTCTGGATATTGGTGCAGCGGGTGCAGGACGAGCCGTATTTACTGGTGGGGCTGAAGGTGATGAGGGGGCTGGAGATGAACTACCCCCTCCACCATTACCCGGACGAAACGCCAACATGCGCAAAAGCGTCATGGCAAAACCAGTTTGCTCATCTGGTGCAAGTGATAAATCTGGGCGACTAGTAATCGTAATTTGATAAAAGAGTTGCGCTTCTTCTTTTGTTAATTGAGTGGCCAAGCGACGAATTTCGACTGCTTCTGGCCAATCATCCAATACAGACTCTGGAACAACTTGCGCTGCTGCAATCTTTTGCAACAAGCTGGAGAGATCTTGCAACGCCAATGAGAAAGACATGCTGCGCTCGCCCATTTCATTTGCAACAGAGAGAAGGCTTGCACCATCTTTAGCAATCAAGCAATCCAGAATGCGAATGAGATAAGCGTCGTCTAATGTGCCAAGCATGCCGCGCACAGACTCTTCAGTCACCTTGCCAGCGGCATAAGCAATAGCTTGGTCTGTGAGTGACAAGGCATCACGCATAGAGCCTTGAGCCGCCTTAGCTAAGACACGTAAGGCATTGACTTCATATTCGACTTTTTCTGAGGCAAGTACTTTTTCTAGATGCTCAACGATGAGCGGTACAGGCATTTGCTTGAGATTGAACTGTAAGCAACGCGACAAAATAGTTACCGGGATTTTTTGGGGATCGGTTGTAGCCAAAATAAATTTGACGTGCTCTGGAGGTTCTTCCAAAGTTTTAAGCATGGCATTAAAGGCATGATTGGTGAGCATGTGCACCTCGTCGATCATGTAGACCTTATAACGACCATTGCTTGGTGCGTAAGCAGCTTTTTCTAGAAGCGCAGCAATATCGTCAACACCACGATTACTTGCGGCATCCATCTCGATATAGTCAACAAAGCGACCAGCGTCGATTTCCATGCAGGCTGGGCATTTTCCGCAAGGCTCTGAAGTCATCTTGCCAGAACCATCGGATCCCGTGCAATTGAGGGCTTTGGCCATAATTCGGGCTATGGTGGTCTTACCTACCCCACGGGTACCCGTAAATAACCATGCATGGTGCAGGCGACCCTGATCCAAAGCATGGGTTAAAGCCTTAACCACATGGTCTTGGCCGACTAATTCAGAGAAGGTTTTGGGGCGCCACGAACGGGCCAATGCCAATGCTGTCATGTCTTACATTCTAACAAGCTAAAATGGAATTGGATGGGCCTCCCCGCATGGTGGGTTGGATAACCTGGTCAGGTCGGGAACGAAGCAGCCAAACCCAATTTCTGCCAGTGCCGGGGGTTTGGCTCATCCACCCTACTTCAGTTAAGCGGAAGCGTTAATTTCGGTTGATTTAGCTTCACTGACTTAATCTCTTTAGCGATGACATCCAACTTCTTGAAGTCAAATACATAGATATTGGTGTTTTCATACATCTTGACGCTGTAAGTCATATTCTTATTGTTGGCCACAACACTCCACTCAGTGACTTCGTAACCACCAACACCGCCACCGTAAGGATTGCTTGCTGGCAATGTTACTGAGCCAGGTGGAATATCAAAGCTTCCAAGAATGTGCCAAGCTGCATCACCCATTTGCGCAGTTGTAAAACTGGTTGGTACTGAGTTAGATAAAAACAGTGCGCGAATAAAACGACTAGTGCTTAAGAAATCACCAGGCATTCCATGTAAGCCAGTGCCTGAGCTCGGCGCATCGAAAGTCGCGCCACGAATTTTCATTGGCGGTTTCTCGACATTAGAAAGATTGACATAGTTACCAATATCACGCAGGTGGTACTCAAACGGTGGATCATTAGTCATGACGGTTGTTGGATTATCAAAAATAGTCAATTGGCCCTTAACGTATTCCACCACGATGCTTTTGCCATTGGCGTCATGGAATGTGTAATGCACTAGTGGGGTGGCATTTCCATAGATTGCAAGCTTGGCACCATTGACTTTAATCTGCTGTAAGCCCGCCTTAATCTCATCTACAGTTGCAAAATTAGATAGTGCGTAAGTAAGCACTTGAACTGAGTTAATGCTATTGGCAGCTTCAGCAGGAGAAACTGCTTGGTATTGAGCGCTATTAGGAAGATTGAGCACGCCACCCATCAAACCTTTTTCATTCATGCCATCAACCAACTCTGGCAGACCTAATGGATTCATTCCAGCGACAGCATATTTAGTAGTCCAGCTACGACCAGAACCATATTGACCATCAGTACCAATTCCCTTTAATGCGTAGTTCTTTGGAATCGTAATAAGCTCGGACTTCAGTGGCATTCCAAATTCAAGGGTGCGACCATATACAGAACCACCATCGCTACCCTTGAGCATGAAGCTAGTACAAGCATTACTGATTAATGGTGTAAACGCCAATGTGGCAGAAACTGAAGCAGCAAGAATTTGCTTGGTCCATGAATGTTTCATGTATTTCCCTTTATATAGACTGATATCTCAGGAAATTCTAACTGAATAGCCAAGCAAAAGAACCTTACCATTTAGAAGATTTTCAAAATCCTGAAAATTCCCCAAATCATCCAAATAATTAGCAAAACCAGGACAGTTCTGGCGTCGAGTGAGATTCTGAATAACTGCAGTTGCTTATGAGAACACTCAATTGACACTCGCAAAGCAAGACCTCCTCTAGATATAAGAGTTCAGCTTAGAGGCTTTGGAGTGCAACAGTTAGGGATTGGAGATGAAATGATAGTAGGTAATGGCCGATTACCAAATAAGCAGCCTGATAATAAGATCAGTTATTTTTATTCTTGAGAACTTCTTCTAGCTGATTGATTTTATTTTGCATCGCAGTCATCTTCGCATTAAGTGCACCCACATTTAAGAAGGTTTCATCAGCTACTGGCGCTTTGAGATTATTACCCCAACCCAACCATGAGGAGTCATACACCTTGACCTTCTTAAAACCCAGGGTCTTCAGTACGGTAGCAGTTTCAGCCGCCCTAACACCGCTTTGGCAATAGACCACGGTTTCTTTATCGGGATCGAGCTTGGCATACAACTGCTTAAGATCGGTTTGATTCTTTAGCGTCATACCTGAGTTATCAGCAACCTGCTTCTTACTTAACTTGATAGCAGTTGCTGGATCCTGCCAATTGTCTTCATAGGGAATGTTGATGGCATTTGGTATATGTCCACCCCGAATCGTACGCACATCCTTACCGGAATATTCATCAGGAGTTCTAGCGTCAATAATCTGAACTGATTTAGATTGGGCAATCTTGAGCATCTCTTCATTTGTCACTACCAATTGAGGTTGTGCAATGAGCACTACTGATACTGGAGGCAAAGTTTGACGTTCTTTTTGAATTGGCAACCCCGCCTGCTTCCAGCCATCAATACCATCGTGGTAGACCTGCGCATTCTTCCCGCCAAAATAGTTAACGGTATACAAGCCAAAATAGGTGTAAGGATTACCACGCGCTCCATAGACCACAATATCTTTATTGACGTCTAAGCCAGCATTGTTGAAAAGCTTCTGAATTTGCTCTGTGGGAATGTAATCTTCTTTATTAGGGTCGCGCAGAGTGCTGCCGATCTCGCCAATATTGATTGCCCCTGGTATATGACCTTCTAGGTAGCTCTTCTCATCACGCACATCCCAAATAATTGCGCCACGAGAAATCGCCTGCTGCACCTGATCTGTTTGGATGATGGTATTTTTTTGCTGGCCATATGCAAGTGAAATGATCGATGTCAGAATGATTGCTAATAATGATCTCATAGGAATTCCTTTGGCTTAACGGAATAAACGATACACCAAGACATTCATTTCGTGAATACCGCCATCTACTTACAGGTCAACATTGCCGTAGGTTTGTATTGAGTAGCTTTTTGAGCCATAGACTCAAGTCGCTCATACAAATTGTTTTTCATAAAGTACTCAATCACCACCATCGGCACCACAGAATCGAGTTCTACCACAGCATCGTATTTAACAATGGTCTTATCCTTATCGGGCATTACTCTCCAGGAACCCTTATAGTACTTGGCATCGCCACTTACTTGCTCAAAGTTTAAAAGGCGATAAGGCACTTCCGTGTATTCAACTACTGTTTTAAGCTCAATATGAAAAAAGAGGATGTCTTCTTCTAAAACCCTACTCACACGAACTTTGTTAGCAGACCGAGAAAGAATTTTTAAGTCGACTACGCCCGCAATATTTTTAGAGGCTTCATAGTCAGTCAAAAAAGCATACGCATTGCATGGTGCAACAGGAACAGAGTAGTTCGCATTAATATGAAAACGACCGTTTGCTGGTTTGATATTGATTTGAATATTAAATGGGTTATTGCTGTCTTGCGCAAAAGCTTGCAGGCATATAAAACTCAATATTGAGATTAATATCCATTTCATTTGCAGATTTTAGAATAAATCTTGTATTTGCAGACAAGCTCTTTGTGCTGTTTTGGCAAAAAAGAGTTCAATCATCACAGGAGTAGCATTCAATATTGGCGCTTTCATCAGATGCTGCCTTTAGCCCTAGATTAGTATGAGAGCCAATTTCCTGGTTTACAAGTAGTAATAAATTTTGAGTCTACCAAGTCATGCCGAGCATACTCCCAGGCAATTCAAGGCACAATAGATCTATACAACCCAACAAAGCCCTTATGTCCCAAGCCATTATTTTCGATGTAGAAGCAACCGATAAGAATGATGCGGTCATTATTGAAGCCGCCTCCTTAGATGTCACTTCCTTAAATCCATTCGAAGTGGGTAATCCTTGGGTGCAGCGCTATAACCCAGGTAAGCCGATTAGCTTGGGCGCTCTTGCTACACATCACATCATGGATGAAGAATTAGTTAATTGCCCTGCAAGCAGCTCTTTCCGATTGCCAGCTGGTACCAAATATTTAATTGGTCACAATATTGATTTTGATTGGATTGCCATTGGCAAACCAGAAGTGAAGCGTATCTGCACCTTGGCGCTTGCTCGCAGCCTTTGGCCTGAACTCGATAGCCATACTCAAAGCGCCCTGCTCTATCACTTTGAACGGAGTACGGCTAGAGATCAGCTGCGGAATGCCCATAGCGCATTATCTGATGTGTGGATTTGCTCAAAGATTGTTAGGCAAATCATTGATAAGCTTCATCCCATCTCTTTGGATGCTTTTTGGGAAATGTCTGAGAAAGCTCGCATTCCGATGGTGATGCCCTATGGCAAACACAAAGGCGAACTGATTAGCCAAATGCCTGCTGACTACAAGCAATGGATGTTGCGTCAAGACAATGTCTCTGAATATCTACGCAAAGCCTTAGAAGCTAAATAGCCGGCAATCCTTGTTGCTTTTTCTGTTTTGCAATCTGCTGTAGTTTTTGACACTCCTCATTGATGCTTCCGTCTTCATTGAGAACGTCAAATGATCTGCACGTGCTCGAGCGCTGCCCGTAGATAGAACAGCGATAACCTTCTTCATGGGTATGGCGAAGAGCGATGCATGGTGCATGACCCTTCTCTGTGCCTTTCATACAAACCAGATGTGTAGAAACCCTGGTAGTTAACTCCTCTGGAACCGTTCCAGAGCCATTACCGGCAAGTTCTCCATGGTAAAAACTGACCCGGAAATACTGGCAGCACATGCCGCAATCAAAACAGGGATTTGTTAAATCCATCTAAATGAGAGAAAAAACTCTTCGGCCATTAATGCGGCTTATGTGCTGCGGTCACTATTTTTTCAGTATAGGCAATCGCTACAGCTGAAAGCACAAAGGTAATGTGAATTAAGGTTTGCCACATCAAGGTTTTTTCATCATAGGATGCCGCATTGATGAACGTCTTGAGCAAATGAATTGATGAAATACCAATAATCGCAGTTGCTAGCTTTACCTTGAGGACCCCTGCATTTACATGAGAGAGCCATTCAGGCTGATCGGGGTGATTCTCCAGTTCCAGGCGTGAGACAAATGTTTCCCAGCCACCAACAATAACCATGACCAATAAATTGGAGATCATGACGACGTCGATCAATCCTAAAACTACCAGCATCAAGGCAGTTTCAGTCATCGACTTATCTGCCATCATCGTAATGAGGTGAACTAGCTCTATCCAGAACTGCCAAACGTATACACCCTGGGCAACAATCAATCCCAAATAGAGTGGCGCCTGCAACCAGCGGGACATAAATATCCAACGCGGCAAAGGACGTAATTTTTTATCTAAGAAGGTTTCTTTATCTGGATTCATATCCGAATCTTAACCACTTTTTAGGGGTATTAAAGACTTAACAACCCTAGGGGAATTATCTACTCGCCCCTACTATGCAATAGGGAATAAGGAATCCGTGATTTCCTTATTCCCCCTCTGCCTACTGCTTATTTTCTACTCGCTGCTACCGCAATGTTCTTTACTGATACTTGCGATTAAAGATCTGCTTTGTTTCAACATCGTGACGCTTTGTATTTTTCAACACTGCGCAATAGGACAGGATCATGATCACTGCCAATGAGATGCCGTTAAAGTTATTCATCAAGTTGCTGATTGTGTTCATTTGTTTCTCCTTAATATGTTGTTGCGTGTTACTTATTAGTGAATACTTGCTGCTGAATTTCTTTATCTAGCCACCGGCAACTCATCCCAGCGCGTGGTGTAGTTCGGTGATCTATTGTTTGATCTCATTTGCCACTCTTGTTTAGTGCTATTGGTTCCTGAAGCTGCGGATCTAATGGCCGCATTACCAAAGCGCGTATTGATTTCATCAACTGCTTTCATGAGATGAGCAGATTTGCCTTTGGTTTCGATATCGTCAAACAAGGATTGCTGGGCTGTGGGCTTATCGCCAATCAAATTGAGAATGACGCCTGCTTTCTTATAACGAAAGCTCGCTTGATAGATTTGCTTCAGACCTGCTAGCGCAGCATTCGTTAATGTCAGTGTGTTATCTGTTGGGTCTGCCAGCGGAATTGTGACGCCTTGATGGTGTTGTGGTTCGTTTTGCTTAAACGGGTTAGTCTGAATAAATACTGTGAGCGCGCCCGTAGTGCTGTTTTGTGCTCTGAGCTTTTCAGCTGCACGTGCCACATGAGTGGCAACCGACTGTGCAAGCTCGGCCTGGCTAGTTACAGGTTTACCAAAACTACGTGAGGCAATGATTTGTTGTTTGGCTGGCGCCACCTCTTCTAACTGCAGACAAGATGTGCCTCGTAGTTCATAGCAAAGACGCTCCATGACTACACCAAACTGCTGACGCATGGCTTGTGGTGAAGCTTGCAAGAGATCAAATACGCTTTGAATATTCTGAGCTTTGAGTTTCTTGGCGATTTGTTTACCTACGCCCCAAACCTCGCCCACTTCAGTTTCACTCATCCACTGATAGAGCTCTTCTTTGGCCATCGCATTGACATCGCATACACCAGCAAACTGCTTGTGCTTTTTAGCCAAGTGATTGGCTAGCTTGGCTAAGGTCTTGCTAGCGCCAATACCTACACAGACTGGTAAGCCAGTAGTGTCTTTAACTTGTTGCTTGATCTTCTGACCCAACTCAATGGTGTCTTGGTATTGCTTGAGGACAGTTTCGATTTGCAAGAAGCTCTCATCGATGCTGTAGACCTCTAAGTTAGGTGTAAATGTTCTGAGTACCTGAACTACTCGGCTACTCATATCCCCATACAGCGTGTAGTTGGATGATTGAGCCAGGATGCCATGCTTCTTGGCAAGATCTTTCATCTGAAACCAAGGTGTACCCATCTTCACGCCAAGTGCTTTAACTTCAGCGCTACGTGCCACAGCACAGCCATCGTTATTCGAGAGCACCACCATTGGCACATCTTCTAGCTTAGGCTGAAATACGCGCTCGCAAGAAACGTAGAAGTTATTTACATCGACGAGGGCGAAGAGTGAATTTGATGAAGTTGACACAGTTTGTGAATAGGAATTCATCTCACTTGCCCTCTTTGTTATATCTAGTGCTGGCATTGCTGTACTTGCGCACCACTCCAACAACCACGCCCCAGATTTGCAACTCACTGCCCTCATTAAAGGTGATGGGTTGGTAATTGGGGTTTTCTGGTTGGAGCTCAATACGACCACGCAATTGATAGAGGCGCTTAATGGTGTATTCACCATCGACAACAGCCACAACGATGTCTTTGTGTTTTGGTTTGAGTGCTTTATCAACGACGACCTTGTCGCCGTCGCAAATACCCGCGCCCAACATCGAATCCCCCTTCACGGTGAACATGAAGGTGGCTGGCTTGTTCTGAACGAGGTAATGGTTCAAATCTAGGCCATCCTCAGCGTAATCTGCCGCTGGACTGGGGAATCCAGCTGAAATCCGGTGACTTAGGAGCTTAAGCTCATAGACAGCAAAATGCCCCGCCAAGGCTTGTGGTGCCTGGCTTAGAGTTACTTTTGCGGGGTTCATTACTTGCGTCATAGTCATTAATATACTGTATGTTTATACAGTATATGTAAAAACTGTAAAAACAGGGCTATTTTTGTTGTTTTGGGGCTATGACACCCCTGCCATCCCCTCTTTTCCGCCCCTCACCCACCCCAATTCTCTAGCCATAAACCCCAAGTGCCTAAAGCTTGCATTGAGCCTGAGGAATTGCATAATGAACCTAGAAGTTACGCCTTAAGTAACTCATATAAAAACAATAGTAGGAGACACATGAAGACGTATAAGATCGCGTCCGTTCCGGGCGATGGCATTGGTAAAGAAGTTATTCCCGAATGCGAAAAGGTATTAAATGCCTTAAGCAAAAAACATCCTGAAGTTGCTTTCCAATTCGAGCACTTTGATTGGGGTGGCGACTACTACCGCAAGCACGGCATCATGATGCCCGACGATGGTCTTGAGCCTTTGCGCTCTAAAGATGCCATCTTGTTCGGCTCAGCTGGCGATCCTAAGATTCCAGATCACATTACTTTATGGGGCTTGCGTCTCAAAATCTGCCAAGGCTTTGATCAGTACGCAAACGTGCGCCCCACCCGAATTCTTCCTGGCATCGAAACACCTCTACGTAACTGCAAACCAGGTCAACTCGATTGGGTGATCGTACGCGAGAACTCTGAAGGTGAATACTCTGGTGTAGGTGGTAGAGCCCATCAAGGTCATCCGATTGAAGTTGCCTCTGATATGAGCATCATGACCCGCATTGGTGTTGAGCGTGTCCAGCGCTTCGCCTTTAAGCTGGCGCAGTCGCGCCCCCGTAAGCACCTTACCGTAATCACCAAGTCCAATGCGCAGCGCCATGGCATGGTGATGTGGGATGAGATTGCCAATATTGTTGCTAAAGACTTTCCAGATGTCACTTGGGATAAAGAGTTGGTTGATGCCGCCACTGCGCGCATGGTCAATCGCCCTGAATCTTTGGACACCATCGTTGCAACCAACTTGCATGCAGACGTACTGAGTGATTTAGCGGCCGCACTTGCAGGTAGCCTAGGTATTGCACCAACAGCCAACTTAGATCCGGAGCGTCGATATCCATCGATGTTTGAACCGATTCATGGTTCTGCTTTTGACATCATGGGTAAAGGGCTTGCCAATCCGATTGGCACCTTCTGGTCAGCAGTGATGATGCTCGACTTCTTGGGTGAAAAAGCTCTGGGAGCAAAACTCATGGCAGCCATTGAAAAAGTGACCGCCAATCCAAAACTACACACTCGTGATTTAGGCGGCACGGCGATGATGAGTGACGTTACTAATGCAGTTATCGAGGAGATCTCTAAATGAAGCTATTGAAATTACTAAGTGGATTACTGAGTGCTTGCTTGCTTTCATTCGGCTTGTTATCTGGCGCGAGTGCTCAACCCTTCCCAGATAAAACGATTCAGTACATCATCCCCTTCCCGCCTGCTGGCGAGTCTGACTTGGTAGCGCGCTACCAAGCGGACATCTCCGCCAAGAAATTTAAGCAGCCCATGGTAGTCATGAACCGCGCTGGTGCGGGCGGCGCTTTGGTATGGAGTGCACTCAATACTTATCCAGCTGATGGCACTACTGTGGTGGGTGTCAATATTCCACATACGATCTTGCAACCACTTCAGGAAGGCATTCAGTACAAGACCGAAGACATTAACGCGATCTACTACTACCACTTCACCCCTGATGCATTGATGGTCTCCGCAGACAGCCCCTATAAGACCTATCAAGAATTTATTGCAGCAGCTAAGAAAGATCCGGGCAAGATGTCTTTAGCGGGTTCAGCGCAGTTCTCTGCTAACCATATGGCAGTGGAGCGTCTGAATAAATTGGCAGGCGTCAAAATCAATTACGTTCCCTTTAAAGGTACCGGTGACTTGATTACTGCGTTGATTGGTATGCACGTTGATGGCGCTATGGGTTACCTGCCTTTAGCGATTCAGCAAAAAGGGAAAGTACGTACGCTGGCGATTGCGACTGAGAAGCGTAACCCCGCTCTACCAGATGTTCCAACCTTTAAAGAGCTTGGCTTGAACTGGGTGGACGGCGCATACCGCGGTGTAGCTGTGCCAAAAGCAACCCCACTAGTATTGCAACAAAAGATGTCTGATTACTTTGCGCAACTCAATGCAGATCCTGAAACCAAGAAGAAGTTGGAAGACTCTGGCTTTGTGATTGTGGATATTCCGTTAGCAAAAATGCCGGCATTTATGAAAGAGAAAACTGCTCAAGCGATGGATGATGCAAAGAATGCGGGAATGATTAAGTAAATCCTTCATCTTATTTATTGATGCTTTTGTTTTTTCCTTCGTTTCAAATAAAAAACCACCGAATGCGGTGGTTTTTTATTTGGCGCTTGCTTTCTTTTTAGCAAAAAACAAAGGCGAGTATCGCCGGGTCATCCGCAAAGGCATTGGACAGATAAATACTAGCTCGATAAAACCAAGGCTGAGCAGTCTCTACGAATTCGACAATGATAGGGAAGCGTTCCATACCTAAATGATAGTGCCTTATGCACTACTTCACTTCAACCATCTCACCCTTAGATGAAATCAAGTAAGCCTTGTTTGGCTTGTCTTCTCGGATGCGCGCAAGTTCGGCTTGGTAGCCTTGTAACTGCTTGCGATACTTTTCATATTTCTCGCTACCCACTTCTGGAATCGTGAGCTTGTAATCGATGATGACTAAATGATCATCCAGCTCCACTAAGCGATCCATGCGATAGCTCTTGCCATCTTCGCTAGCGATATCAAGCTCATTCCAGGCTTGAACCCATTCGCCTGATGTCAGATAGCGCTGGAGTTCTGGAGCGTCCAAGACTGTTTTAGTGCGAGTCAGTAGTGTTTTCGCATGCTCTTCATCCACACCCAACCAATTCATGAGCTCTTGCTCGCTTGGCATGGGTAGCTTTACTTGATTGCTAGAGTCTGGAGTAAGGAACTCGAGAAGCTTGTGGAAGTTTGTACCCTCTTCCAGAATTTCTGGGTCAGGCTCTGCTTTATCTTGTTCTAAGACTTTTTCTGCAAGCTCCTGCGCCAGGACTCCACTCTCAATCTTAGCAATTGAGTCTTGATAATTGCTCTTAGCTTGATCCCATGCAATCTGAAAGTGATCAATCTTAAATGGCGCACTTCCAAGCTCTAGCTGCATATCGCGCTGCTCTATTAGCATGTCTTTAAGGTCGAGGGTATTGAGATCTAGCACGGGAACACCTGCAGCCAGAGCTCTACCGTACCAAGAGCGCTCATTCAGTCCGGTCTTACTACTGCTAGCTGCGCCGCTAAGCCATAAGCCCTGCTTCGCTCTAGTCATAGCAACGTAGAGGAGATTCCAATTTTCATTCTGACTAACCTCATTCTCTTTTTTGAAGATAAGACTACGCTCGCCAGTGAGTGTCTTAGAGGTATACAAAGAGAGATGTGTCGGGCTGTCATGCTCTGGCAACCAATCTAACAGAACACCTCGATGCGGTGCACGCCACTCCGTATTATTTGCATCAAGCATGATGACAAAAGGTGACTCCAAGCCTTTAGCTCCATGTATTGTCATTAAGCGTACGCGCTGATGACGATCCTCCTCCGACATCTCGCTTTGCTCATCCAACTCACCAATATCTTCATTTGCCTCAGCCTCAACGTCGCCCTCATCTGGCGTTTCATCATCATCGCCACGACGCATTGCATTCATCTCATCAATGAAGCGGCTTAAGCTGGGATAGCGACCGCCATCCTGATTTAAAGCGAGCTCCAGAAAAGCATCTAGATTCGCCAAGACTTGCGCCCTGGCTAGATTTTGAGCGGCAACGGCATAACTCACTCGCAAATTACTCTCGTGATAAATCAAATCCAGCAAATCATGAACTGGTAATACCTCGCCTAACCCACGCCAATGCTCTAAATACCTTGCCGCCTTCTGGGTTTGCGGGTTTTGACTAGCCTGTAATGCATCCCACCAGGAGCGATAACCTTGGCCATTGCCGCCAATACTCATACTGAGTTCTTGCATCTGCTGCTCGGTAAAGCTAAAGATTGGACTACGTAAAATCTGGGCCAACGGCAAATCATGGCGAGGAGAAACCAATACTGTTAGTAATGCAATAAGGTCATCGATTTCTAATGTATTGAGAAGACCACCCAGGCGAGTACTGTCATAAGCCAAACCCGCTTCACGAAGAGCTCTTTCAAACTGCGGCAAATATTTACGACGCTTTACCAGCAAGATGAAGTCACTTGCTCTTGCAGGGCGCCAATAATCTTTGCCGTCTTTTTTATCCATCACTTGGCGCGTTGCAATTACATGATGAATTAATCGACTAACTTGCTTACCCTCTTCATAGCGCTGCTGCACATCGCTGGTTTGACCAGAATCTCGAATCGCAACATCAAAAGCTGAGCCATAACGTTCTGGCCGCTCGTTCTCCACTCGCTCAATGAGGGGCAATAATTTTGTCTCACCATCTACTGCATACGCTTCCGCTGGCATGCCTTGCTGCAGAGACTTCCAGGCTGTAGCTTGCTTGGCGTATTGATAACTCTCCGGTAAAGCGCCTGCCAAGAACACCCCATTCACCGCATCATTAATAGCCGGCGCATTTCTGCGGGTGGTATTTTGCGATAAGGCAGCTGCATTTAGCTTTCTCACCAGAAAATCTCTAGCACTATCAAATAGTCTTGGATCAGCACGACGAAAACGATAAATCGATTGCTTAGGATCGCCAACAATAAAAACGCTTGGCATCGAACTATCATCGCCATAGCCATCCAACCATGAGCGTAATATTTGCCACTGCAATGGGTTAGTGTCCTGAAACTCGTCGATCAGAATATGTTTGTACTTTGCATCCAAGCGAGCCTGCAAATAAGAGGCATTGGCAGAGCTAGTCATTAATTGACTCACACCAATTTCTAAATCATCAAAGTCCCTCACACGCATGGACTCTTTGGCTTTTTCCATATGGGCAAGCATCGCCTCACTCATGGCAAACCATGCAATATTAAGATCTCGAATGAGGTGTTCGCTTTGCCATGCAAATAAGTCTTGATAAGCATCTACCCAGCCATTACGAATCTTCGCAATCTCTGTGGGCTCAATATTCTTTGCATTTAAATACTTGAGCATTGGGGCTGAAGTCTTAGCAATATCTGCTAAAGGAGTCCGTGCTTGAGTCAAAAAATAAGCTTGAAACTCATTGGCGATATCCATCACCGAGCCATTGGCGTCATGATGTTCAATCACTTGCTTTAAATACGCTGCTTTACCTACTTGGGTTGGGGTGCCATTTTGAAAACACTCATAGAGCATTTCTAGATCTTTTTTGGTGCCGGGAAGCTTCCAAAAAACTTCAAGTGGATTACTCTTGGCAAGGTGGGGCAAGATCTTTTCCAAACAATCCACTGGCTGAGTATTTTTAGCAATACAAGTGTCTCGAAAGAAAGTCCATGCGCCTCTTTGTTTGAAGAGGCTGTAATTCCCCATCAAGAACTTTTGAGTCTCACTCGCACCAAACTCTGCTAGCAATACGTCATAGTGCTTTTTTAAATCCTCTGGCAGATTGCCCCACCAATCACCCATACACTCTTCTTGTAGGCGCTTAGCATCTTCTCGCAAATTAAAGCCAGGCTGCACCTCTGCAGATACTGGAGCTGCGCCAAGCAAACGCCCAAACCAACCATGGAAGGTGTCAATCACGATAGCCTGCGGGCTAGATAGAACCTTGATGTATAGGGCTCTAGCCTGGGGTAACAATTGAATAGCCTCTTCTTTCGTTAGCCCTCTCATTTGCAATTCATGTGTAAGCGTTGCGTCATCTGCAGTGGAAAACTCTTCCAATAAACCGTAGAGACGATCACGCATTTCTTGTGCGGCTTTGCGCGTAAAAGTCAACGCCAAGATCTCTTGAGGCTTTGCACCGGCTAACAACAACCTGATCATACGAGCTACCAATAGCCAAGTCTTACCGCTACCTGCACAAGCAGAGACGATT
This sequence comes from Polynucleobacter yangtzensis, assembly GCF_027924165.1. Lineage (NCBI taxonomy): Bacteria > Pseudomonadati > Pseudomonadota > Betaproteobacteria > Burkholderiales > Burkholderiaceae > Polynucleobacter > Polynucleobacter yangtzensis. The sequence continues at coordinate 686,678 of NZ_AP026973.1, read as the reverse complement.
ACAGATCTTTCTGGATTACAGGCTAGGGAATAATTGAACTCTTCGCTCACCACATCCCCTTTCTGCAAATGCCTCTAGCTTCGCAGTATTGACATACGCTATCTGGTGCAAATGCTTGCATAGGCTTACGCGCCCATAAGGTATTTAAATCTTGGGTGATCTGCTCTGAAAACTCTGCCATCAGTTCCGGCATGTTTTCTACTGCATACGCTCGGATACTTTTATCCCCCCCTTTATCTAAGTCAGCCCTGAGACTTACCCATTCAGCCTGACTCACTATACGACCTGGGATATGAGCTGCAACCGCGTTTTCACTGGCAGCACGGGCATAGATTAAAAGCTGTGGATCATCCAAGATATTCTCAGCACGATCCACAATCTTTTTCATCTTTTGATTTTTATAGTCAATCACCGCTGCCGCATTGCCATCAGACTGGTGAATATCAAATCGATCAGCGCGCCCTGCAATACGGATATCTCTTTGCACGCCATCGGGATCACTCAAACTTAATGTAAAGCCAACCGTTAGCTCGGCATCGTGATAACGCCAGCCCTCGTTTTCTCTTTGAATTTGCCAATCCACAAAACTAGGAATTTGTTTTTGCCAATCCCTTAGAGTTCCAAGCACTCTTGCATCGCCTGCAATGAGGCGCTCAAACTCATTCTCAGAACATTTCATTAAATGCTCGATCATCCATTGACGGCGCCCGTCTGCACCGTCATGAATGGGTGAGTGAGATTTTTCGTCCTCAGTTTTCAGTGCTTGAAAAAAGGTTTTGAGCAAAGCATGCAAAGTTTGACCCGCAAGAGAGGCATCAAAGCCTTCTTCGAATTCTTTTGCCTTACGCAATCCCAATAAGCTGCTAACGTAATAGCGGTAAGGACAATCCCTCAAAGCCTTATAAGCGCTGGGCGAGACCGTTACCGGAATCGCTAAATCTTTATCGGGCACGCTCACCGACATTTGCAGTGGTTGAGATTTGCCTTCATAGGTCTCCGGCTTTACCTCTATCGCTTTCCAGTCTTTTAATTGGGTCTGTAAACGCTGAATCCATGCCGATGGACGTAGAGGTTCACCGCTTTTACTTTTACTTTGCCAGAGAAGATCTACTTGCTCACAGGAGACAAGCAACTGAGAGAGGTCTCTAGCCTGCTGTACGTACTGAGCTGCAACTGTAGAAGACTTGAGATAGCGGTTCAGCGTGTCCGAGAAAAATAATGGAGGCTCAGAAAATGCTGGTAGCTGCTGCTCATCACACCCAACCAACACTACCGCATCAAATTGTCGTAAGCGTGTCGAACTCAGAGGCAAGATGCTCAGGGTTGCTTGCGCCTCTTTACCAGCTTCCTCATAAGTTGCTTCTTCGATAACAGTTTTTAGCAAGCTTAACCACTCTGGTAGGCGCATCTTCAGATTGCTATAGACGCCACTATTGAGATTAAAACTATCGAGAACTTCTAACAGCTGCTTACCAGCAGCATCACTCTCTAGGCGCCCTGCCATACCTGTCTCTTTCAGGTTTTTCTGCAAAAGATCGTATGCACTAGAACAATCCACCGATAAGTGCTGCCAAGCGATGTGGAGGCGCCTTACAAACTTGATGAGGTCGATTAAATGCTCGTTGGGTGAGCCGCCATTTGACGCAGCATACTTATTGGCTCGCTCAATCGCCATGAGAAAAGTTTCCCACCCAGACTTGGCTTGGCTCGCAATCAAAATATCTTCAAGTTGAGCAAGCAGTCCAATGCATGCCTCAGGGGGTTTATTCAGACTATACGGAAGATCAAAATGAGGGTTTTGTAAAAACTCCAACAATGCGCTTGCGCTTGGACCTTCTTTTGGTGCGCGTATCAACTCAAGCCAACTATCAAATGCAGCTGCGGCTCTAGTAGTTGATAACTTCCAACCGGTTTCATCCCGAATCCGTAGTGCGCTGCCTAGGCGACTTAATAAAGCTCGTGTCCTTCGAGCTGCTAAACGATCTTGTGCAACCAAGGCAATATTTTTCTTGCCAGCAATAAGATGGGACTCAATCGATTTCGTTGCAGCCCATGCCAACTCTTCAAAACGTCTTGCTGCTAGCAAGCGCCAATCATCATGTCTATTGGCTTGAATATTGCTACTCACTTGAGAATCTTCTGCAGGGTTTGCAGATGCGATATGTCCATCAGCATCAAACCCACAAAGCGCCTCAGACCACAGAGCCACTGAACCCCAGTCTAAATCTCCACGCACCACTGGAGCGTATTGAGCATATTCATTCAGGTAGCGATCAATTAACTCTTGATCTACCGGCTTCGGATCCGCCGTCTGCACCCAAATGAATGGACGTACATTGCTATGCTGATTTTCCGCATTGGACTTTGCTAATTGCATATGTGCAGCCATTGCCAAATGTTTGCGTATCACTGGGTCGCCAACGCTGCTTAAATAACGCCAGAAAGTGAGCAGCACTGCAGACTCTTCATCTACAACATTGCGCGAGAGTCCTACATAAGCTTTAGCAATCGCCTGATCTAAAACAAGCTCTACTTTTTTAAGCCAAGTCTCTGTATCTAAGGCATGCGTTTGTAGCAATTCATTTAACTCGCCTTGCAATTGCGGAATAACTGCCTCAGATAATGTGTCGCACGCATCGATGACTGCCTGCGCCAATCCCCATGCCCCTGCTTCGCTTTCTGCTTTAAACCATGCTTGTAAGGTTTTGTGTTTGCGCAAATTGACAAACACCGATAACCATCTCTCTAAATCTGTTTGCTTCTTTGGAAATTTCCATGCGCCTGGTGCTGCTTCTAGCCAATCCGTAAAACTAATGACTTGGGGCAAGAAGGCAATACTGCTCGGTAAGTCTTTGGGTCTGTTTTGCTCTAAAGCTGCCCTCACCCCAACTAGAGGCCCTGCGGTGCTGAGCACCACTAAGGGGCGCTGATTGGTTTGCACTGCACAATCCCAGATGCCTTTTGCCAATTGGGCAAGCGCTTGGCTATTAGGCGTGATTGCCCAAGCTTGCGGCTGCTTTTGGTCAGAAATGGTTGGGAAAGACTGAGACATGAAGTGTGTATTTATCTATTTTGAGCAGAACGTTCCGCTTATTGCTAATATAAGCGTTGTAACGACATAATTAAATAACTCGCTAAATAAGTCTAAATAAGGAATTTTCATGAGTGCCGGCATTAAATATGTAACTGACGCCTCTTTCGAACAAGACGTCCTCAAGTCCGATAAACCTGTTCTGCTCGACTTCTGGGCTGAGTGGTGTGGTCCTTGCAAAATGATTGGTCCGATCCTGGAAGAGCTCGCTGGCGAATACGGCGATAAGCTACAGATCGCAAAAATGAACGTGGATGAGAACCAAGGCGTACCTGCCCAGTTCAATATTCGCGGCATTCCTACCCTGATCCTTTTCAAAAATGGCACTGTGGCTGCTCAAAAAGTAGGCGCTTTGGCCAAATCTCAGTTGACTGCATTTATTGATAGTCATCTGTAAATAGTCTCAGACCACAGGTTCACCCGCTGAGCCTGTGGTTTTTACCGATTTACCGTAGTTGTCAGACCCCTTTTTTAGTGTAGTATTACTCAAACGCACTAATCAGTGCTCCGATTTCCAGCAATTTACCTCCCCCTTCTTTTAGCAAATTCCAAAATTCTGTTTTTCCACATCTGCGTGATCTTGATCAGCGCAGCGATACCTCAAAACAAATTTCCCTAATTCATTTTTATCTTTACCAACACCCGAGAACCACATGCAATTAACTGAACTCAAAGTCCTCCACGTATCCGCTCTGCTAGAAATGGCAGCTAGCTTGGAGATTGAAAACACACAACGGATGCGCAAACAAGAATTGATGTTTGCCATTCTGAAAAAACGTGCAAAGGCTGGTGAAACAGTATTCGGCGACGGCACTTTGGAAGTATTGCCTGATGGCTTTGGTTTCTTGCGCTCACCTGAAGCCTCTTATATGGCTTCTCCAGATGACATCTATATCTCACCTGCGCAGATCCGCCGCTTTAACTTGCACACTGGTGATAGCGTTGAAGGTGAAGTACGTACACCTAAAGATGGTGAGCGTTACTTTGCATTGGTAAAGGTCGACAAGATCAACGGTTTGGCTCCAGAGGCTCTCAAGAACCGCATCATGTTCGAGAACTTAACGCCTTTACATCCAAACCGCGTGATCAGCCTAGAGCGTGATATCAAGGCTGAAGAGAATCTAACTGGCCGCATTATCGACATGATCTCCCCTATTGGTTACGGTCAACGTGGCTTGATCGTAGCGTCGCCTAAATCCGGTAAGACTGTAATGATGCAACACATTGCACACGCAATCTCTGCAAACAATCCCGATGCTATTCTCATCGTATTACTCGTTGACGAGCGCCCTGAAGAAGTTACTGAAATGCAGCGCTCCGTTCGCGGTGAAGTAGTTGCCTCTACTTTTGATGAGCCAGCCGTGCGTCACGTTCAAGTTGCCGAGATGGTGATTGAAAAAGCAAAACGTTTAGTAGAGATGGGTAAAGATGTGATCATCTTGCTTGACTCGATTACTCGTCTTGCTCGCGCATACAACACGGTAGTTCCTTCATCAGGCAAAGTACTTTCTGGTGGTGTGGACGCAAATGCATTGCAACGTCCTAAGCGCTTCTTCGGTGCCGCACGTAATATTGAAGAAGGTGGTTCATTAACCATCATCGCCACTGCCCTGATTGAAACTGGTAGCCGTATGGATGACCTCATCTATGAAGAGTTCAAAGGTACCGGCAATATGGAAGTTCATCTTGAGCGTCGTTTGGCTGAGCGTCGTGTTTATCCATCTATTAACCTCAATAAATCTGGCACCCGCCGTGAAGAGTTGCTGGTTAAAGCTGAAAACCTCCAGAAGATCTGGGTATTGCGTAAATTACTGGCCGATATGGACGATATCGAAGCGATGAACTTCATCGTCGATAAGCTCAAATCCACCAAAAATAATGGCGAATTCTTCGACTTAATGCGTCGCGGAGGCTAATTTAGGGGTCCAGGGGGCTGTTTTAGCCCTTTTTGGACCTCCAAAATGCGCTTTGTTGTTGATTTCATGGCATAATTTCGCCTTTACTGCTTTTAAAACCTGGGAAAGTATTTAAGTCAATTTGGCTCAAACGGCTACCCGCTCATAGGACTCATAATGAAACCTGGCATTCACCCCGAATATCGTGAAATCGTCTTTGTAGACGTTTCTAACAACTTCAGCTTCAAGACTCGCTCCACAATGGCTACTAAAGAGACCATTAAGTGGGAAGATGGCAATGAATATCCATTGGCCAAGATCGAGACTTCATCTGAATCACACCCTTTCTACACTGGTACCCAGAAAATTATGGATACCGCTGGTCGTGTTGAGAAATTCCGTCAGAAATTCGGCACCAAGGCAGTTGCTAAGGCATCCGGTGATGGCGCTGCTAAAACAGCTGAGAAAAAAGCTGCTGCTGCAGAAGCTAAAGCTGCTGAAAAGCCAGCTAAGAAGAAGGCTTAATACACTTCTATTCGCAGGGTATGTGAAATACCTGCTCTGCGAGATAATTAAGGCAGCGTTTGCTGCCTTTTTTATTTTGAACTGCACACATGGTCAAACTTACCGCCGCTGCCACTAAATCTATTCCGCGCATTATTATTTTTGCGCTGACTTTGGTTTATGGTTTTGCTGGCCTCTTCTTTCGGGATCCCTGGAAAAACGAAGATGCCATTGGCTTTGGTGGCATGTGGACACTCTTTCGCGGTGACTCTATCGACTGGATAGTTCCGCATTTAGCTGGTCGCGACATCTCACTCGGTACACCACTGCCCTACTGGATTGGGGCAACCCTCATCAAATGGTTTGGTCCGCTCATTGGCGCTGCTAATGCTGCTCGTTTGTATTCCGCAATCTGCTTCTTTGCTGCTGCATTAGCTATTTGGTATGCAACCTATTTATTAGGTCGTCGTCGTGAAGTGCAACCAATGGCGCTAGCTGTTGGCGGTCAGCCAGATTTGAAGAGCTACGGCATGACCTTGGCCGATGGCGCTCTACTCATCTTCTTAGCTTGCGTAGGTCTAGCTCAGCGCGCCCACGAGACAACGCCAATGATGGCGCAACTGATGGGTATCAGTATTGTTCTTTATGGGACTGTGCGTGGCCTAGATAAACCATGGCAAGGTGGTTTATGGACTGGTCTTGGTATTGCCATCGTCGCACTATCAAGTAACCTTACCTTGAGCTTAATCATTGTTAGCTCAACTATTATTGCGGTCATTGCTAGCAATGCAAAGTTGCGCTTTCGCTGGACACTTACTAGCACTGTCTTAGGTTTAATTGGTTTTGCAATTTGGCCTTTGGTTTGGTACTTAAGTGATCTTTCACCACAGTGGCGACATATTGCTGAAGAAGGTTGGCGCAACATGCCAGAAATGCGCGCTACTCCATCTATCGAATCTCTAGGATTCTTAAGCGTGAACTTCTGGGCTTACGCTTGGCCTGTCTGGCCACTTGCAATCGTTTCACTTGCTCACTGGGGTCGAACTAAAGAAGCCGGTGCCTGGCGCGCTCCACACCTCGCCATCCCATTGAGTTTATTTATTGGTTGCTTGATTTATGTTCTATTCCGCCTAGAGGCGAATGAGCATGACTTGATGATCTTAATTCCGAGTCTTTCTATCATTGCTGCATTTAGCCTACCCGTTCTGAAGCGTAGCGTGATTAGCTTTATTGATTGGTTTGCGATGTTTAGCTTTACGCTCATCGCTCTAGCCATCTGGATTATTTGGTTGGCAAAAGTCACTGGGTATCCAGAATCTACTGCGGCAAATATTGCACGCCTACTACCGGGATTTGAGAGTCAATTTAATGTTCTGGCATTCATTGTGGCGCTCGTTATTACAGGCGTATGGCTTGCAGTTGTTCGCTGGAGAACTTCTCGCGCTCCAAAAGAAATTTGGCGCTGCCTCATTATCTCAGCATCAGGCACAACACTCATGTGGGTCTTATTAATGACTCTCTGGCTACCCACCATTAACTATGCTAAAACCTATCGTCATGTTTCTGCGCGTTTAGTGCAAATGGTTCCTTCAGGGGGCGGCTGCGTTGATACCAGCAATCTCGGTTTTGCTCAGCTAGCCTCTTTTGAATACTTCTCCAAACTAAACCTGCGCGATGATCCGAATTGCCCTTGGATGCTTACCCACAGCCAATCTGAGGCAAAAGCCTACGCTCAATTGAACAATAAGAAGCTCACCCTACTATGGGAAGATCGTCGTGCCGCTGACCGCGACGAGCGCTTGCGTCTTTACGAAGTTATCCCAGAATAAATCGTGCTGCATTTTAAGTTATCGCGCCTGCGCGAGGATATCCCCTCCTTACTAAAACTGGCTGGACCATTACTTATTGGGCAACTAGCAGTTATTGCTTTTGGCGTTCTAGATACGGCAATGACAGCGCGCTACTCAGCTGATGACTTAGCAGCACTCGCAATGGCTTCGGCCATCTTCATTAGTATTTATGTTGGCTTAACGGGTGTGATTTCTGCACTTGCACCAATTGCAGGTCAACTATTCGGCGCTAAACGGTTTTCAGAAATCGGCGAAGAAGTTCGTCAAGCAACTTGGCTTGCTTTAGGGTTGAGTGTTTTAGGCTGCTTCATTTTGCTCAATGCAGATCATTTGCTTGCCATCTCTCAGATGAATGCTGCGATTGAAGGTAAGGCAAAGCTTTACCTCAATATCTTGGCAATCGGCTTACCTGCCAGCATGGGAATGCGCGTCCTGATGGCGCTTCACAATGCCGTGTCTCGCCCTACCGTGATTACAGTAGTGCAAATCATCGGTCTAACCCTTAAATTACCCCTCAATCTGCTCTTTATTTATGGCGGCTTAGGCATTGAGGGCATGGGTGGTCCCGGTTGCGCAGTTGCCACGGTAATCATCAATTGGTCATGGCTACTCATGACTTTAGGCTTTGTATTGTTTGACCGCTTTTATAAGCCATTTAAGATCTTTACGCGCTTTAGCTTGCCTAACTGGCACCGTATCTGGACTTTACTGAAACTCGGTGCGCCCATTGGCTTTAGCTACTTAATTGAGGTGACTTCATTCACCTTCATGTCTCTATTTATCGCTCGCCTTGGAACTACCGCATTGGCTGGTCATCAAATTGTGGCGAATATGGGGACCGTTATTTATATGGTGCCACTTTCCCTCTCGATTGCAACGATGACGCTAGTATCTCAATCCATTGGCGCCAACAAACCTGAGCGCGCTGAAGAGATCGGCTGGTCTTCCGTCTTCTTCACAACTGCACTATGCATCAGCATTGGTATTGCTGTTTGGATCTTAAGAGTTCAACTACTTGATTTATATGATCCACCGGCAGAAGTGAAAGCATTCTCTATCCCCCTCTTCCTGTTTATTGCGTTTTATCAAGTCTTTGATGCGCTACAAATTACTGCGGCATTTATTTTGCGAGCTTACCGAATTGCTTTTTGGCCTATGGTCATCTACGCAGGCTCACTTTGGGGCGTCGGCCTTGGTGGTGGCTACCTCATGGGCTTTAATGTCTTAGGCAATACGCCTGAGTTCTTGCAAGGTGCTAATGGCTTCTGGGCGGGGAATAGCCTAAGCTTAGCTTTGGCTGCATGCTTTTTACTCTACCTGTTTAGAAGAACGGCGGAGCGCTATGAAAAAACGCATCCGCCGGTAGAGGTTTAATAAAAGGCTTACGCCTTTTACGTTTCTGCTCTGTTACTTATAAACCTTTAAAGTAGAAGCATCATCATCTAAACGTCTCTTTAGATTACGCTGCTGCCCAGCAGATCCAGGGTTATTGGTAATAAAGTTTTGATCAGCCAAATGCTTGCGGACATCTTCCGCCAAATCCAAAGAGGCTAACTTCATTAGCTTCGCGTTACTTGGTTTGTGACCAGTATCTCTGCCATCAATCTGAACGTCCTTGCCTTCTCCTGAAGCGACAAATGAGGCAACGATTTGGGAGGTCTTGGTGTCAACAATATTGAAGTCCACTGTCACCTCAAGTGTTACTTGTTGCGAGGTAGATTTTGTACCTGGGATATCTGCCACATTGTCTGTGCTGGAAATTTCAGCTAATACGCCATACAGCACATAGTCCGCATCACCAAAATCACCTGCCTTAATACGTTTGACGATATCAAAGAACTCGTCACCTTGATTAGGCGCAGCTACCGTAGCCTTAGCTTGCACTACCTTATAGCCAGACTTAATTAACAAACCACGAATGGGGTTAGCCAAGTAACGCAATTCGCCATACTCGCTATTGCTTTGATAGCCAGACTTCTTCATGCTTTGGGTGCTTGCACTCGATGAGCTTGAGCCTGGTGTCGCAGCATCGACCACTGGGGCTGGAGGCGCGCCTGCGCCAGGGCTTGTAGCCTTTGGATCGGATAAGTCTGTGAACTTCACTGGAAATGCAGATGAATTTGCACCGCCTGTAATAGCAGAGGCATTTGCTTTATCGGCATCTACTTCAATTGTCTTTGGCACAATAGTTGAGGAGATGCTGTTACCGGTAGTTGTTCTAGTCTCTTCAATAAAGGTTAAGTTCTTGCCTTCTCTTTTGATGTAGATATCCGTCACAGCAATAGATTTCGAATCAGCTTTGAGAGCCTCGGCATTAATAACTGGATTCTTGGGTGGATCAGCGGGCCTTTGACCAACGATCGCCGATTCCGCACTTGGAGCAGGCGGCTTAGTAGCGCAGCCAGCCAAGAAGACTAGGCCAACACTTGCACAAGCCAATAAGGTACTTTTTTTTAATAACATTCAATCCTCTACTGTATTGTGTGATGCATTAGCGCGTTGCAGTCTTACGAATCTCTTTTTCATCAGCCCATTCAAGCAGACCAGATTCGTTATTAATGAGATTCAGATTAAAGACGTAATAAACATCTTTTACATCCTTCGTATTCTTCACAATAGAAGCAATCGATCCCTCAATACGGTATTGAGCGCCTTGCATATTGCCAGTTTTGGCAATTGTGCTGTTCTTATAAAGGCCTGACTGATTCTGGCGCTTTAGCTCTTCTGTTTGATTTTGCATTTCAGAGACACTAACGGCAAAACGTACTTGACCACTCTTCATCAATTGCGTGCGGATCTTATCGGTAATCACGCGCGTATCAATGTATTCAGAAGTCTTATTCTTCACGTCTGCCAAGGTCACAATTGGAGCATCCTTGCTTCCAGAGATTGCTTTGGACTGTAGCAATGATCTTGTCATTGCCTCGGCAATCATCTGCAGATCAGTAGATCCATAATTTGCATTGACTGTCTCAACAGCTTTGGCATCGCCGTAACGCACTTGTGGTCCTGAGCAAGCAGCTAGAGCAGCTACAGATAAAACAATGGCGGATAAATGGATGGTTTTAGTATTCATAGTCATTTTCAATCAGTCCTAATATCTTCAATAAGGTGTTTTATTTGTATTGGTTTAACTCAAAACGAAAGTCAGTAGCATCTGGCGTTGGGGCTATACCCATAATAACGGTCGCCTGACCTTTGCCAACTGTCACAGGTTTCCATGCTTCTTCATCCGTCACTGCCATACCGTTTTTACCAAGCCATTTGAAGCGATAAGAAACGAGATTGGATTTACTCTCATTCAAAATCGTCACTTGTGCAGTTAATACGCCATTGCGCACCAGACTTCGCATATCGGTAATTTGAATGCTATCCGTGTCACCCATTCGTACTGTCATATCCTTCATGGATGGTGTTGAGCTACAAGCCGCTAGTGCAAGTGCAGTCAGAAGAATGGCAAGGTACTTATTCATCGAGGTCTTTCCTAATTAAAAAGCTGCTGAAAGCTGTTTAGCAGATTGGGTGGCTCATACGGCCTCACCCCTTCTATATTACTGCTTGCGGGGGTCTCAGAAGGAGCGGGAGCTGAGGCGGGATTCGGGTTTGATGCGGGTGCTGGAGTTGGCGTCGACGGCTGAGCTACAGCAGGCGAAGAAACAGTTGCTTTACTTACGGTAGGCGCCGGCAACTCTAGTGCAGCCTCCTCAGGTTTTGGGTCCTGAAAGCCACCCAGCAACTTTTTGAATCCAGCAAAGGTACCTTCGGGTGGCTTAGATTCTATTAATGCAGGCATAGGAGCGGTGGTAGCAACAACTGAGGTTGTAACTGGAAGTGGAGTAGCAGTGTTTATGACGGCAGCAGGATCAGTTGGTTTGGGTGGCAGAGCTGCGGGATCATTTGAGGTGAGCACTGTAGCTTTATTTCTGAACATCCGAATGTAGACCACGTTATACCCACCAACCAAATTGACTGTTTGTGACGCTGTTACACCAGATGGCAAAGTGTATTTAAGAACGGTGGGGCCAATTGGCAATCCCATTCTGGCCATATATGTTTGTGCCGGCAATGTTGACCAGTGGCGCACATCTGTCACATTGATGGCTTGCAAACCATATCCCGTAATCATTCCGGCAATAGCCCCTATAAGAGCGGTGGTGCCATTGTTTTGGTTATTCTGATTGCGCTGATTGGCGGCTTGTTGAGCGGCGCGATCTGCCGCATATTGCGCAGTCAGTGATACCAATGCCCTTGAAGAAGCTCTTAAGACATAAGCAGGCATCTCATCGCGTAAGTTCTTACGAGCCATGGCATCAATATTCGCAACCAATTCAGGATTGGCCACTCTGTCACCCAGTTGAATCAATGAGGGTCTAAAACGCTCAGTAGATTTTTCAATCACAGGGAAAGTTAAAGTGATGAGCTTTGAATTGCCGCCGATATTAAATGTTTGGCTAATTTGATAAGGAATAATTTTAGGCATATACCCCGTATCAATCACGATCAAGGTATCAGCAAAAGATTTTTTACTGCGATTAGCAATATTGGAATCTAACTTAGCAATACTGGTTTTAAAGAAATTAACTTGTGGGCGCAACTCGATTGCAAGGCGATATCCTGGAGCAGCCAAGCTAGCCTCACCTTGTGACTCATGAATAAAGCCTGACAAGTAATACGCTGCTGGATTTTGATAAGAGTTCTTGAGGCTACGCGTTTCTTCATCATCCAATAAATTAATTGGATAGCCGCTGATGTTTTCAATGCGACTGGTAGCGGCCTGAGTATTTGGATTGGCTTGCTGCTCACGCTCTACTTTAGATACTGCACTGACCTTGCTTTGAATAAGCTCTTCAATCACCTTCTCGCGCTGAGCCATCTTTTTCGCCTCTACCATGGCGTCATCCCAACGACCTTGTGAGAGATGATTTAAAGCTAAGGTCTGACTTAACAAAGTCACTTCATAAGGCTTGGGGTCGTACTCACTACTAAAACCTTCAGACAAAACATAGGAGCTAGCCCCTGAAAAAGAGCGCCTCAGTTTGTCGCTAGTCGTTAACTCCCAACGACTGACCAATTGGTCGGCAGCCAATAGGTTTTGTGTACTGCTTGGGATCTGAGAAGGACCCTGTAAGCGCTGCACTTCTCCCATCTCCATATAGTAGAGGGTATTTTTATCCTTGAATGCACCTTGAATGACAGCCGCAGTGTTCTGCAAGTCTCCGTTTTTGAATGGCTCCTTAGATTCATTCATCTTCAATTGCTGAGTCTGCGTTGCGCAGCCAACCAAGAAAGTGACTGTCAGCACGATACCGAATTTAGAAAAGTCTAATGCTGAAAATTTAAGCAAATTGATGGGTTGGTGAATAGGGTAGAAAAACAATAGTGCCTTTATTTAACTGTCATTCTTTTAACGCCTGAAAACAGCTTGAAGCTGACATAAAAATAGCTTATTACTCTAATTTTGCGCCAGATTGCTGCACTACCCTACCCCATTTAGCGGCTTCCGAAGCAATTAGCTTGGAAAGGTCCTTGGAACTGCCAGGCGCTGGGTCTAGGCCACCAGCTAAAAGACGGGATTTAACCTCGGAATTACTCAAGGTATGACGCACCATTTGATTGAGTTGCTTTTGAATATGTGGAGGCAAATTCGCTGGCGCCATCAAAGAAAACCAGGAAACCGCTTCAAACCCGGTCAATCCCTGCTCAGCCAGAGTAGGAATTTCTGGGGCAGCATGAGAGCGCTTGAGCGTGGTTACTCCTAGAGCCTGCACTTCCCCGGCCTTAATCAGAGCCAAAGAGGATGAAAGGTTATCAAATAGCATGGAGATACGGCCGCTCAATAAATCTGGCAATGATTGGGCGCGGCCCTTATAAGGAATGTGACGAATTTGAACGCCAGCCATTTCTTTAAATAACTCACCTGACATATGTAGTGAAGTGCCGACTCCTGATGAACCAAAAGTCAATTGATCTGGCTTTGCTTTTGCCAATTCAATTAACTCATGAAGATTATTCACACCTAATTTTTTATTCACAACAAGTACATTGGGTGTGCTAGCTAAAAAACTAATCGGTGTGAAATCTTTTACGGGATCATAAGAAAGCTTTTCATAAAGAGCGCCATTAATCGCATGAATACCAACAGTACCGATGAGCAAGGTATATCCATCGGGCTCACTCTTCGCAACTAGGTCAGCACCAATATTGCCGCCATACCCTGGCTTGTTCTCTACCAATACTGGAACCCCTAAGCTTTGCTGCCAATTTTCAGCGAGTACGCGGGCCAAGATATCTGGTGCGCCGCCTGGAGTAAAGGTGACAATAATCCGAATTGGCTGCTTAGGCCAAGTAGGCTTTACTGCCGATTTAGATTGTCCATGAGCGCTGACAGTCACTAGCAACGCTAGACAGAAAAGCAGGACATGCTTAAAAGACTTATGGAATTGCATATTTGATGACCGCAGAACTAGACCGAGGGGTCTAAGTTAAAAACCAAAGCGAGAGCGTAGCCACAGCCAGCCCTCGTACTTCACGGGGTCATCAGCGCAAGGGCCGATACCGCATTCCAGCAAGGTGGAAATAAGATTTCCGAATACCAACAAAATGAAAAGGATAACTAAAGTATTTGCAAACCAGGAGCGTGAACGCACATCTCGATTAGGCAACATTAACAACACTGCCAAACCTAGCAATAAACCGGTGTAGCCAACATAAGCCCAAGTATAGAAATGCAATTCTAAAAAGGTTTTACCGAAGCCTTGATCGCCCGGCAAAATATGTAAGAATACTTGGCGCAATGAAACCATCATCCCCACTAGGCCACCAATAATGCCCCAGCCGTAATGAGAAGAATGCGCACCACAACGAATATTTAAGACCAATGCAAAACCAATAATCACAAATCCAATACGTTGCATTAAGCATAGTGGGCAAGGCAACTCACCAAAATAGATTTGATCTACAAATGCAAAGGCCAGCATGCCAACAACAGCAAGCAGCGCAAGTTGATTACCCAACGCGGCTAATGAAGGAAAAGAATGTCTGCTCATAATGAATTACAGACTAATGTTGAGATGGCTATTTGCATGAAAACGGAACCAAACCAACAGGGTTCCAATAGTAATTGCCAAAAGTATTAAGCCTGCAAGGCGTTTCTCAAACCAGACCAATACGAGTCCGATAAAAGCTGTCAGGAAAGGCAGGAACATATACATAAAGGAATTCTAGCGCAGGAGGGTCTACATATGGATAAAAACTCTATTACAAGGCTTGGGAAATGGTCTTTTCTCGATTTAAGACACTTGCCTTTGATTAGAATAAGCCTATGACTGTCAACTCCACCCCACCCTGCTTGGATTTACAAATCGACGGAAAAATTGCGCGAGTTACCTTTAATAATCCCGCAGCCCGTAATGCGCTTACTTGGCCCATGTATGAAGAGCTAAAACAGATTTGCGACTCACTGGCAAAAAACACCGATATTCGAGTAGTCATTTTTCGGGGGGCAGGAGACAAAGCATTTGTTTCGGGAAGCGATATTCAACAGTTTGTTGATCTCAAAGAGAATGAGGCTTATGAGGTAGCTGTCGATCACATCTTTGCCTCTTTACAACAACTACCTATGCCAACGATTGCCATGATTGAAGGTTTGGCAGTGGGTAGCGGACTTTTAATGGCAACCGCTTGTGACTTTCGAATTTCTACACCCGAAGCACGCTTTGGTATACCAGTAGCCAAGACCTTGGGTAACTGCTTATCACCAAGCAATCTATCCTGGCTCGCCACACACCTTGGCGTACCTACCGTGAAGAAAATGTTACTGACTGCAGAACTGATTAAGGCGCCAGAATTATTGGAGTCAGGTTTTCTGTATCAAACAATAGATGCATCAGAAATAGATGCGGCAACAACTGCGCTGGCACAAAAACTGGCATCGCTTGCGCCGATCACGCAAAAGGCAAGCAAGCTGGCATTGGCGCGTCTACTCCAAAGCAATCTACCTGATTGCACAGACCTTATGCGTGAAACCTACAACAGCAAAGACTTCAGAGAGGGAGTAAACGCCTTCTTAGAGGGTCGCCCACCCCAGTGGATTGGTAAGTAAGGCCTATAGAGCTGTTGTACTAGCCCTTAGAGTTTAAAAACTCCACTACGATTTTTACAAACTGATCTGGAACCTCAACATGAGGTACATGACCGACATTCTCAATTGGCACTAGTTTTGCATTTGGAATAGCTGCCTGCGCTTTTTTTCCTAACTCAGGAAAATTACCCAAAGACTTAACTGCTTCTGGCGGTGCAAAGCGACGTCCAAATACGGTGCGATCCTTTTGGCCAATAACCAATAACACCGGCATCTTTAGTTGCGGCAAGTCATTCACCACCGGTTTTTCTGCAATCATCTGATAGGTCAGCACAGAAGTCTTTGCATAAGCTGGATAGTCTGGGCCTTTTTGTACTCGTACATAAACCTCTACAAATTTTTCGTAACTAGGCTGCCAAACTGGAAAATAGGTTTGCAGAAAACGACGGTAGCTAGTTTCTGTTTGCGCCATTTCTAACTTCAGAAGATCTTCATTCTTCTGCGGAGGAATATCTTTGCTGTAATCCTCAAGACCCAGCGGATTCTCTAGGACCAACTTTTGCACTGTTTGAGGATATAGACGTGCGAAACGAACGCCAACCATTCCACCCATTGAGTTAGCGATTACTGAAACTCGCTGGATATTGAGAGACTTTAATAGAGCCTGAGTATTGGCAGCTAAATCATCGAAGTGGTAAGCCACATCAGGCTTGGAGGACTTTCCAAAGCCAATCTGATCTGGCGCAATTACCCGGTAACCCGCTTTAGATAGCCCAGCAATTGTCGGTGCCCAATAGTCGCTAGAAAAGTTCTTGCCATGGAACAAAACTACCACGCCCTTTTGCTTGCCCAAACCAGCAACGTCCATATACATCATGCTGGCTGGTTGCCCTTGCAAGGAAGTCTTGAATTCTTTCAAGGGATAGGGATATGGCCACTTACTTAAGCGCAAATCTAAAGGGGCTGCATCAGCATAGAGACTAGCTGTAGGAGTAGGTTTGCTGGCTTGCTCATTATGGGCGCAAGAAATAAGAAGTAGAGACAGTGCGCCCGCCAAAAATACGAAACCTATTTTCTTAAGCAAATAATTCATCAAGCAAACCCTTTTTGTATTTAGATAACTTTTGTCTTTAAATTAGGCAGGCCTGCAACGCTACCTTCGAGCACGTCACCTTTTTTAACAGGACCAACACCTGCTGGCGTGCCTGAGAAAATGAGGTCTCCTGGCTCCAAAGTAAATAGAGTGGAAAGATAAGCAATCGTATCGGGTACGTTCCAGATCAGTTGGTTGAGATCGCCTTCTTGACGAACTTCGCCATTCACTAATAGTTTGACTAAACCTTTAGCTGGATGCCCACACTGGCTAGCTGGAGTAATCTCACCACAAGGCGCAGATTGATCGAACGCTTTGCCGGTATCCCATGGGCGACCCATCTTCTTTGCCTCGCCTTGAAGATCGCGCCTAGTCATATCCAAACCAACGCCATAACCATATACATGCTCAAGTGCTTTATCAGCGGAGATATTCGCACCACCCTTGCCAATCGCTACAACCATTTCAATTTCGTGATGAACATCATTTGATAGCGCGGGATAAGCCATATCTTTGCCATCAGTCACAATTGAATTGGCGGGCTTCATAAAAAAGAATGGCGGCTCACGATCGGGATCATGACCCATCTCACGAGCGTGATCGGCATAGTTACGGCCAACACAATAAATGCGATTGACTGCAAAGCGACGAGTATCACCCGTAACTGGCAAGGAAACTACTGCTGGGGGATCAATCACAAATGCTGAGCACATAAAAACCTTTCTATGAATTTTGCTAAATGAGTGTTTTATTTCTGATGAGTAGAAGTATGGCGCAATTTCAATAACAAGATACTGAGAGCCAAGGCAAAGGTCAATGCATTTGCCATGATCAGGGGCCACTTCTCAATAATGAGACCATAGATGAGCCACAAGCCCACGCCAACTGTAAACAAGGAATACATCCCTAGCGAAATACCCGAAAGATCCTTAGTACGCCAAGAGCGAATCGCCTGAGGCAGAAAGGCAATCGTGGTCAAGAATGCAGCGCAATAACCAATAATCTCAATTTGATGGGGCTCTAGGGTCATTTAGGCATTGTAATTAGGGAAATTTGCAAATCATTGACGCAGCGCATGAATTTGATTTGTGTTCATAATGGAAAATCGTAACTCAACCTAACATTAAAAATACAAAATGAGACAACAAATTATTAAGGGCCTAGGCCTACTCCTGTGCAGCAGCCTGATCAGCAGCCCACTCCTTGCTCAAAGCAATAGCGCGGCAATCAAAAACTATCCTGAAAAGCCTATTAAGCTGGTCATCCCCTATCCACCAGGTGGAGCAACCGACGTCATTGGTCGCATCATGGCGCAAGAATTGTCAAAGTCACTTAACCAGCAAGTAATTCCAGACAATCGCGCAGGCGATAGCGGCAATATTG
The DNA here is from genome assembly GCF_027924165.1 of Polynucleobacter yangtzensis. Classification (NCBI taxonomy): domain Bacteria; kingdom Pseudomonadati; phylum Pseudomonadota; class Betaproteobacteria; order Burkholderiales; family Burkholderiaceae; genus Polynucleobacter; species Polynucleobacter yangtzensis. The sequence continues at coordinate 668,782 of NZ_AP026973.1, read as the reverse complement.
GAGCTGATATGGTGGCCAAGTCACCTGCGGATGGCTACACCCTACTGATGGGGGCCCTCACATCGCACTCCATCAATGCCAATTTGGATAAAGACAAAATCAAATACAACCTGGAAAAGGATTTCACACCAGTGGATGTGGTGGGTGTGGTGCCGCTCGTATTTGTAGTGAACCCTTCGGTACCAGTTAAGAATATGAAAGAGTTCATTGCCTATGCAAAAGCGAACCCAGGCAAACTTACCTTCGCTTCATCTGGTGCTGGCGCCCCACAACGCCTTGCAATGGAAATGTTTCGCAATCAGCTTGGCTTAGATCTATTACATGTACCTTACAAGGGTAGTGGCCCTGCGATGACCGACCTAGTTGGCGGACAAGTGCTGACAATGTCTGAGACCGTACCAGCAGCCTTGCAATTTATTCAGTCTGGCCAACTAAGAGCCTTAGCGGTAACAACCTCTAAACGGATTAGCCAATTACCAGATGTGCCAACAATCACCGAAGCTACTGGCTTACCTAATTTCGATGTAGTCAGTATGTTTGGAATTTTGGCACCAGCGGGAACCCCTAAGCCGATTATTGATAAGCTCAGCGAAGACATTAAAGTGATCCTACAGCGCCCTGAAGTTCAAGAGCGCATGTTAGCTGCTGGAGTGTATGTGAATTACTTATCACCCGCCGACTCTGCGAAACGCATTCACAGAGAATTAGCAATGTGGGCAAAAGTAGTGAAAGATGCCAACATCAAAGCCGACTGATGCTGTTCGAATCCACCAACACTCTACTAAGAGTGTTGGTGATTAATTAATGCTTTTTTGTACCGGCTTTACGCGCTTCAACTTCTTTATTGATAGCGGCAATTGTTTTAGCGTCAGGTGATTTCCAATTACCGCCTGAGTTATTCACCATATAAACCAAAGCGTCCGCAAAGCCTTGAATGCTGAGATTAGGATTGCCGCCTTTAGGTGGCATTCCCCTCACACCAAAGTAAGCATGAGCAGTCAGAGTTGCTTGCCCTTCTGCAATTAAAGGCGCCCACTTAGCCTTGTCACCAAATTTAGGGGCATTCAAAACGCCCGTACCGTGGCAATTAGCGCAGACTTGTTTATAAGTGCTCTCGCCAGATTGCGCGTTAGCAATTTGTAAAAACGTAGCGCCAAATAAACAAGGCAAGATAAAGATAAAGGACTTTAAGCGCATCAGGGCACCCTCTTAGTAAATAGATGACTAAGAATGTATCTCAAATTGCAGAGATCTGCCTACACCCAATAAAACAATCAGGCTAGGCCGAGGGCGCTAGCAATCTGATAGGTGATAAATGCAGCAATATAGGCCAATCCAAAAAGATAGCTCAACATAATGACGGGAATCTTCCAACCTCCCGTCTCTCGCTTGACTGCTGCAATAGTAGATAGGCATTGAGGGGCAAATACAAACCAAGCCAATAAAGAAAGTGCAGTAGCAAGGGACCAACCGCTAGAAATCAAGGGAATCAAAGCATCTGCAGCGTCCGCACTTGAGCTAGACAATGCGTATACCGTTGCCAAAGAGCTCACCACAACCTCACGCGCTGCCATACCAGGAACCAGGGCAATACTGATTTGCCAGTTAAACCCAATTGGCGAGAACACATAAGCTAAGGCTTGGCCTAACATCCCAGCAAAGCTGTATTGAATAGGTGACCCTGTTGCACCTTCTGGAGGCAATGGGAAACTAGACAGCACCCACAAACCAATTGTCATTACCAAAATAATGCCGCCGACTCGACGTAAGAATATTTCTGCGCGTTGCCATAAGCTGATCGCCAAGTTACTTAAGCGTGGCATGTGATAGCCAGGTAACTCCATCATCAGTGCGTTCATCTTAAATTGCTCACTCGTAAAGCGCTTCAGAATCCAGGCAACTGCCATCGCGCCCAAGATTCCAGCAAGGTAGAGCAAGAACAAAACTAAGCCTTGCAAATCAATGCCGGCCCAGAGCTTTTGCTCTGGAATGAACGCCGAGATTAGTAAGGCATATACCGGTAAACGTGCAGAACACGTCATCATCGGCGCAATCAAAATAGTCACCATACGATCACGCGCATTCGAAATACTTCTAGTGGCCATAATCCCAGGAATTGCACAAGCAAAGCTAGAAAGCAGCGGAATAAAAGATCTACCGGAAAGACCAACTGACCCCATCACCCTATCCAAGAGATACGCTGCTCTTGGAAGATAGCCGGATTCTTCAAGCAACAGAATAAAGAAGAACAAAATCAGAATCTGCGGCAAGAAGATCACCACACCACCTAAGCCAGCCAAAATTCCGTTGATCAATAAACTGCGCAACCACCCATTGGGCAGTAATTCAGCAATATGGCCACCAAGGTATTCGACTGCATCCTTAATGAGATCCATCGGTACAGTCGCCCAACTAAAGACCGCCTGGAAAATGCAAAAGAGCAAGACCACCAAAATAATAGGACCAAGAACTGGATGAAGCAATACCGCATCCAGGCGATCAGTTAACTGATCAGGAATAATGCGATCTAACTTCAAGTTTTGCAGAATTTTTTGTACTTGAACATTGTCTGATTCGGTATGCGCAATATGAGAAGCTACATTCTCCAAAGTAGCGTCACTTGTTCCAGTGCGCAAACTATCTAAGTTGCGCCAGTCTAGATTGGACAGAAACTGTTTAATCTCATCAGCACCATTAGATTGAATGCCAATACTGGTAAGCACAGGCAGGCCCAGCTCATTTGATAGCGCAGCAGTATCTATTTGCAAGCCTTGACGCTTGGCGATATCGAGCATGTTGAGCACTACGACACAAGGCAAGCCAAGGCGCTTTGCAGCTAACACCAAGCGTAAGTTACGACGTAAATTAATTGCGCTTAATACGCAGATCACCAAATCAGGACGCTTCTCACCCTCCGCCCTACCAAGTAATACATTGCAAGTTACCCGCTCATCAAGTGATCTTGGATAAAGGCTATATGCACCCGGCAAATCGAGAACACGAATATTTTTTTCTGAGTCTAGTGTCAGACGTCCTTCTTTACGCTCAACAGTAACGCCAGAATAATTAGCCACCTTTTGGCGACTACCAGTCAATAAATTAAATAGCGCTGTTTTGCCACAATTGGGATTGCCCAAAAGCGCTACGAGTGGCTCACTAGGAAAAAAGTGGACTTTGGATTCAGACATGCTGCAAAGATTCGACCAAAATCATGCGTGCTTCCGATTGGCGTAAGGCAAAAGTTGAAGCGCCTACGCGAACCATATACGGACCCTTACCAAGCAAACCTTTACGCAATACAGTGACTTGCTCCCCAGGTAAAAAGCCAATATCTTCCAACTGCCCTTTAATTTGGGGCGCACCTTTAGGCACGTCCACCTCAGTAACGCGATAAAGACTGCCTAAGTCGACTTGGTCTAAATTCATTAAATATGCTTTTTAGCTTGTTTAAAGCCCATTATAGCGACAAATGAGAATGAATATCATTCGTTTAAAGGGCTGACTATCTGGCAATAATGCCTCTTTTGAGGCGCCTAAGGCTTGATCCAGAACAAATGGAGGGGGATTAATACGCCCTTCAATGGCTAAGGTGTGCTGTAACCATATTTTTGCAAGATGGCTTTTGCTTTAGGTCCCTGCATAAAGCGGTAAAGATCTTGCGCCTCTTGAGGTGCGCCTTTTATCAGCACCATACGTTGCTTGATGGGCTCATACATTTTTGTATCTACCGCAACATAACTCGTTTGTCTTACAAGCTCCGGCGACTTTGCTAATGAAAATGCAGTAAAGCCAAGATCAGCAGCGCCACTAGCTACATACGTAGTGGCGGATCCAATATTGTCGGCATAAACAAGCTTGTCTTTTACAAGATCCCACAGACCTTCTGCTTTTAAATACTGAACAGCTGCTCTGCCGTAGGGTGCAAGTTCAGGCTTAGCAATCGCTACCTTATTGGCCTTACTGATTGCCTTGGCAATGTCTGACTTACTATCCGACAAATAAATGCCAGACGATGTTTTGGTGATGATGACTAGCTTACCAATGGCGTAAATCGAACCATCATCCACTGTCTTGCCATTTTTGAAGATCTCAAGTGGAAACTGCTCATCAGCCGCAATAAATAAGCTGAAAGGTGCTCCATTCATAATTTGCGCAGCGAAATTACCGGATGAGCCATAAACCACTCTCATCTCAGACTTACCAGTAGATTTAAATTCAGTGGCAATCTCCGCAAAAGCATCTTTCATGTTGGCCGCAACAGCAATAGTGGCAACCTGTGCGAATACACTACCGGTAAGGGCAAAAGATACAGCGAGGAAGATAAAGATCCGCTTGGTCATGTCGAATCCATTCTAGTGGATTCATTGGTCTTTAGAAAACTATAGCCAATCCTGAATTTGCCTATTGAGGCTGACCGCTTTATACCCCGGTGTTTCACCGGAGGCACTTCGAATCTTGCGTATCAACTTAGAAGATGCTGACTGAGCAGCCATCTCCTTGTGCATAGCCACAAAGAAAATCTCATCCTTGAGAGGTACAAATCCAAGACCGTTTTCTAGGGCAATATTCTTCACCCCTAAGCCCACATCGGCCTTACCTGCAAGGATCGCATTGGCTACAGCTGAATGGGTAAATTCCTCATGGAGATAGCCGTTAATGTCTGAGGGATCGATTTCCTCCTCCATCAATAGGTTATCCAACAGTAAACGCGTCCCGGAGCCGATTTGGCGATTAATGAAGCGAACTTTTTTGCCAATCAGATCTTCAATCGTACGAATACGCAGTGGATTTCCCTTTTTCACTATCAAGCCTTGAATACGCTTCATCACAGGATAGATTTCAATATTGTTTTTTGATAAGCGCTGATAAATTGCTTTTGAGTTATCTTGATCAGAGACATGATAGCCAGCAATATGCGCTTCGTTACTGAGAAGCCTCTCTAGAGATTCGCCTGAACCTGCAATTTTGAGTTCAAGCCCCTGAATTTCTCCAGCTGCTTTTTGTATGACTGAATCACTACTGGAGAAAAATTTCCAGCGCACGCTTTCTGACTTTTGTATTTTCTTAATTTCTTTTAATAATCTATCGTGATACTGGGCATCATGCTTTAAGTGCTCAGCCTGCATATCTTCAATAAACTGAATTAAAAAAGTTCCGAATTCAGTCAACTCGGAACCATGGCCTTTGGTCCGAATAATCAGTGGCATACCCAATTCAGCTTCCACTTGATTGAGCTTGCCCCACGCTCCTCTATAGGAAGTGCCTGATTTTTTACTAGCCACAACCAGGGAGTTCCCTTGACCGATGTCTTTTAGCAGCTGGGCGAGCCAAATCAGATCGACAGAAGCCCCTCCATCAACCTTGGTATTCACAATCAACGTGGGGCGAACTTCAATTTGCATATGTAATTTTTTGCATATTCATTAAGTATTAATGTATGCGATGATATCTTTTTTATCAACCCTTTCGAGTGCAAATATGAAAAAAATGTTTCGGAGACTATTCCTTTCTACCCTCGTAGCTTTATCTATTCCTGCGGCACAGGTTTATGCCCAGGAGAAAAGCATTGTGGTTTCATCTACCACCTCTACTGAGCAATCAGGTCTATTCAATTACATGCTGCCCATCTTTAAGATGAAAACTGGCATCGAAGTCAAAGTAGTAGCCGTAGGCACTGGTCAGGCGCTAGATATTGGTCGACGTGGCGATGCAGATGTCGTGTTTGTTCACGATAAAGTTGCTGAAGAAAAATTTGTTGAGGAAGGTTTCTCAACAAAACGATATGAAGTGATGTACAACGACTTTGTTCTCATTGGACCTAAGTCAGATCCAGCGAAAATTGCTGGCGGCAAAGACATTCAAGTAGCACTTCAAAAAATTGCTGCTGCACAAGCACCATTTGTATCACGCGCAGATAAGAGTGGCACTCATGCAGCTGAATTGCGTTACTGGAAAGGCGCCGGCATCTCCGTCTCCCCTGGCCCATCTTGGTATAAAGAAACCGGCTCAGGCATGGGCCCTGCCCTGAATACTGCATCCGCAATGAATGGCTACATCTTGGCTGACCGTGGCACTTGGCTCAGCTTTAAGAATCGCGGCGATCTCGCAATCTTGGTTCAAGGTGATCCAAAGCTATTTAACCAATACGGAGTGATGCTAGTAAACCCAGCTAAGTTTCCTCATGTGAAAAAAGTACAAGGTCAGGAGTTCATTAATTGGCTCATTTCCAAGAATGGTCAAGACGTGATTGCTAGCTACAAGATTGATGGCGAGCAACTCTTCTTCCCTAACGCAAAGCAATAAAAAAGCCCGCGTTAGCGGGCTTTTTCTTACTGGCGTAACGCCCAGTTAATTCAATAACGTGAAGTCTTTATTTCTTTGGTGTTACAAAGCCAATGGCTGTGTCGTCAACAAACTCAACCATCACGTCATCACCAGCTTTAAATTTCTCAAGACCGAGAACAGCTTGATCTACTTTAACTTTTTGCTTCTCGCCGCTAGGCATTGTGAAAGTCACGATACGTGTCTTTTGGTCAATTGTTGAAATCTTTACAGTTGCATATACAGTTTCTGTAGTCTCTTCAAATGGCTTAGCAGAACCTTTGCCTGCTACTACTACTGAACGCACACCAGATACGCCAGGTTTTTGATCTTTACCAACAGCTGTCAAGCCAACAGCAACCGCTTGAGCATGCTCAACCAAGAATACGTCGCCTTTTTTAACTTTATCCAAATCATTGATAGATTTAGAAACATTCATCTGAGCCAAATTACCGTTAGCATCTTTCAATACAACGATGCGCTTCTTAGCATCTACTGAATCAACAGTAGCGCTCAAAACTACAACGTCAGCTGCCAAGGGCATCATTTTTGCAGGGAGTTGTGCAAACACAGAGCTTGCAAGGGTAAGACCTGCTGCTGCGAATAAACCAGTCAATAAAGATTTCTTCAAGATAACTCCTAATGAGTAAAAGGTTTCAGAGGGGCTCAATACAGAGCCACAATTCATTGTAACCATGGATTGAGCCGTTTTTAGTGCGACGCCGAACTATCTACCACCCCCACTTCTTTGGTAAATTGGGCGAGAAATCAAAATAAGGGCGCCCAAGATCTTGGAAATACTACTGAAATCGTGGAAAGAAGCTGAAGTAGACGCCTTTTTGGTGCGCCAGGAAGTTTTTATCCTAGAGCAAGGCGTACCAGCCGAGCTTGAATTGGATGAGCTTGATTCGTCAGCAGCCCATGTCCTAGCCTATCAAGACGCGCACTGTATTGGCACAGGAAGACTTGTGAATTTAAGCGCTAAGCAGGCTCAAATTGGACGCATGGCTGTCTTAGCCAAATTCAGAGGAAAAGGCATAGGGAAGCAAATCCTGCAAAAGCTAGTAGATCAAGCAGCCTCTCAGGGGGTGCGGGAGATCATCTTACATTCCCAAGTCAGCGCGATCCCTTTCTATGGAAAACTGGGTTTTCAAGCTCAAGGGGACGTCTATGAAGAGGCCGGCATTCCACATCGTAATATGATGCTCACATTAGCAAACCCAGATTAATATGCAATGACTACTAACACCACTTCAGCCCCTTCAACTTTTACTTACGTTCATCGAGTTTGCTATTCCGATACTGATGCTGCTGGCTTTGTTTATCACGGTCGTTATTTGGAGATTTTTGAACGTAGTCGTGCAGAGTGGCTTTCCCAACGCGGCTTAAGCCCTACCAAGCTTGCAAATGAATTCACCATGGTCATGCCCTTACGTGAGCTCACCATGAACTTCTATAAGCCAGGACGTCTGGATGATTTACTTTACATAGACCAAGTGATTGAGCATCGTGGCCGCACACAAGTGACCGTTAAGCAGACAGCACAAAGAAAGCTTCCCGATAGCGAAGAGTTTCAGGTGATCGCAAGTGCTGTATTGCATATTGTCTGCGTTGATACCAATACCCTCAAGCCTAAGGCTTGGCCTGATTGCGTATTCCAAGATGAGTAATGCATGAAATGGATCAAACCATGTCTGACGGCAAACTGCTGACCTTCGTAAAAGAACTTAGCCTGCTGCTTGAGCAAAAGCCAAGTGAAGCTGTGATTTTTACTAAAGGGAAAAAATTACTAGAGAATCTCATTGCCGTAGATGATTGGCTTCCCGAGGAATTTACCAAGCCTCACCCCCAGTATTACCAACAATACCTCTTATATGCTGATCCATTAGATCGATTCTCGGTGGTGAGCTTTGTGTGGGGTCCAGGACAAAAAACGCCCATTCACAATCACACCGTCTGGGGAATGGTTGGTCAACTGCGCGGTCAAGAAAAAGGCACGCCTTACTATCGACAAGCAAATGGTGAATTCAAACCTGGCGAATCCTGTGTTAGCCCACCAGGACATGTAGATACCGTCTCACCTGCAACCCATGATATTCATGTAGTGGAAAACAATATGAGTGACCAGACTTCTATCAGCATTCATGTGTATGGCGGCAATATTGGACGTATTCATCGCTCCGTATTTGACCCTGTCACCGGAGCAGAAAAATCTTTTGTCTCTGGCTACGCCAATTCCGTCATACCAAACCTCTGGAATCCAGCTTAATCAGATAATTCTCGAGCTTTGGGGTCGATGACTTAAAATAGAGGTTCTTACTGCAAACGCACTAGCGTGGCAGCTCACCCCATTGACCGGGATAGTCGATTTTTAAGTACGTTGAATACGGGTCAATACTTTATTGGTCCCTATGTTATTTACAGATCTTGGTTTATCAGAACCCATTCTTCGCGCTATTGCCGAAGAAGGCTATACCAGCCCCACACCGATTCAAGCTAAATCGATTCCTGCCGTTTTGAAAGGTGGTGATCTATTAGCTGCAGCACAAACTGGTACAGGCAAAACCGCCGGCTTTACTCTTCCAATTTTGCAGCGCTTGACTTCAAGCAAGGCAAGTTCAGGCAAGCGCTTATTACGCGTTTTGATTCTGACACCTACTCGTGAATTAGCCGCCCAAGTCCAAGAGTCTGTCGTGACCTATGGCAAATACACTGGCTTAAAGTCCACAGTTATTTTTGGCGGTGTTGGCGCCAATCCACAAATTAAAGCAATTGCTGGCGGTCTCGATATTTTGGTTGCGACACCAGGACGCCTATTGGATTTAATGTCACAAAATTGCGTGTCTCTTAAAGATATTGAGATTTTAGTTCTCGATGAAGCCGATCGAATGCTCGACATGGGCTTCTTGCGCGACATTAAAAAGATCTTAGCCGCGCTACCAAAGCAGCGTCAGAATCTGCTCTTCTCAGCAACCTTCTCCACCGAGATTAAAGCACTAGCAGACGGGTTACTAAATGCACCGGAGTTAATTGAGGTAGCTCGCAGCAATAGCACCAACGAGGCAATCGCCCAACTCATACATCCAGTAGATAGAACCAAGAAGCATCCACTATTAGCTCATCTCATTAAGAGCAACGACTGGCAGCAAGTGCTGGTCTTTACTCGCACCAAGCATGGCGCTAACAAATTAGTGACGCAGCTAGAAAAAGATGGCATCACTAGCATGGCTATTCATGGCAACAAGAGCCAATCCGCCCGTACTAAAGCATTGGCTGATTTCAAGGCAGGTAAGTTAACCGCCTTAGTTGCTACCGATATTGCAGCGCGCGGAATTGATATTGACCAACTTCCTCATGTTGTTAATTACGACCTACCGAACGTCTCTGAAGATTACGTACACCGCATTGGACGTACAGGCCGTGCAGGGTCAAACGGCGTAGCAGTATCTTTAGTATGCGTTGATGAACACCAGATGCTGAGGGATATTGAAAAACTGATTAAGCAAAAACTACCGCAGGAAGTGATTGCAGGTTTTGAGCCAGATCCAAATGCAGTGGCACAACCCATTCAGCTGCGCAGTCAACAGCATCAGCAATCTAGAAAACCAAGACCTGCTGGCTCTGGTGGCGCCCCATCCAAAAAGACTCCAGCAAAGCGCGGCAGCCCACCTAAAAGAAGCTTTAACCGTTAATTTCACCTACGTTTAGAATATTTAGCATGAGCCAAAACGCAGAAACTTTACCGAACGAACCACGTCTCACCTCTCTCTCGCATGGCGGGGGCTGTGGTTGCAAGATTGCCCCTGGAGTGCTTTCGGAGATTCTAAAGAATGTTCCGCAGCTGCCCTTTCCAAAAGAGTTGCTCATCGGCATTGAAACATCTGATGATGCTGCGGTTTATCAAATCAATGAGTCGCAAGCAATCGTTGCGACAACCGATTTTTTCATGCCGATCGTGGATGATCCATTTGATTTCGGAAAAATTGCTGCCACTAATGCGATTAGCGATATCTATGCGATGGGTGGCACACCTTTGTTTGCACTTGCCTTAGTTGGCATGCCAATTAAGGTTTTATCAAACAAAACTATTGCTTGCATCTTGGAAGGTGGCGCCGAAGCTTGTCGCAGCGCTGGCATTCCTATTGCCGGTGGACACACAATTGATTCTGTTGAACCTATTTATGGATTAGTGGCAATTGGCATTGTTGATCCTAAGCGTGTAAAGAGTAACGCCAGCGCAAAACCGGGCGATGTACTTATTCTAGGAAAACCTCTAGGCGTAGGAATCCTATCGGCTGCCTTGAAAAAAGATCTATTAGGGCCAGATGGATATCGAGAGATGATCTCCAACACCACCAAGCTCAATGCTGCAGGACCTGATCTGGCTAAGCTAGATGGTGTTCATGCTTTAACTGATGTCACTGGATTTGGCTTAGCTGGTCACACTCTAGAGTTAGCACGCGGTTCTAACTGCACAGCACATATTGACTGGAGCCAAGTGCCTCTACTCTCTAACGTACAGACACTGGCCGATGATGGCGTGATTACTGGTGCCTCAGATAGAAATTGGCTTAGCTACGGTAATGAAGTTGGCATCCCAACAGACTTCACTCCAGCTCAACGTGCTTTGTTAACAGATCCACAAACGAGCGGCGGACTACTTGTGTCTTGTAGTCCCGATAGCGTCACAGAGGTGTTGGATATTTTTAATCGACATCACTTCTTGGGCGCCCGCGTCATTGGTCAAATGAGCAAGCGTCAAGAGAAGCCGCTGGTTATTTCTTGAGATTAAATACGCTTGAGAAATCAAGCTGACCATTTCCTGCATTGCTATGAGTTTCATAAAGTTGCTGCGCTAACTTTCCAAGCGGAACGCTAGCATCTAGGTTCTCGGCATTCTCAACTGCCAAGCCTAAATCCTTGAGCATAAGGTCAACTCCAAAACCGCCTGCGTACCCCTTTGAGGATGGCACGTTCTCCATCACGCCCGGACAAGGGTTATAAAGTTCCAGCGCCCAATTGCGTCCCGAACTTTTTGTCATGATGTCAGACAGCACCTTAGGATCAAGGCCATTCGCAATGCCTAAGCGCAGCGCTTCACTCGTGCCAAGCATCTGAATACCCAAGAGCATATTGTTGCAAACCTTAACAGTCTGCCCCGCCCCATTAGCACCTGCATGAAAAATATTCTTGCCCATCTTCTCAAGCACTGGCCGGGCGCACTCTACCGCCCCAGCATCACCCCCAACCATAAATGTTAAGGTGCCAGCTTGCGCACCAGCGGTACCACCAGAGACGGGCGCATCAATCATGTCAAAACCTTTTGCCTTAGCTGCAGCAGCAACTGCTTGTGCTACCTTGGGTGAAATAGTTGAGCAATCAATCAGTAAAGTTTTAGGATTGGCGTTTGCCAATAAGCCCGTATCACCAAGATATAAACCTTCAACATGACGTGAAGCAGGCAGCATGCTAATCAATACATCAGCATCTTTTGCCGTGTCGTTAGCATTAGCCGCAACAATGCCCCCCGCAGTAGCAAATGCATCTAATTGACCCTTTGCCAAATCAAAGCCCGATACCTGATGACCCGCTTTTAATAAGTTAAGAGCCATTGGTAAGCCCATATTGCCAAGTCCAATAAATCCGATTTTCATAATGCTCCTAGTTTTATTGTTTTCTTGAGGCTAAGTATTTCACACCCTCAGATCCATATGATTCTGCATGAGGCTGCTTTAATTCCAGATGAAACATTTCTCCAGCCTTGTAATTCTTACTTAGACCATCAATCACAATGGTGATATCGCCTTCGACAACAAGAGCCCTCACTTCAAATGGATGCTCATGGACGCCAATCTGACCATTGGGAACTTGCTGAACCTCTACCGGCTCAGGAAAGCCATCCCGACGTAGTAACTGCAAAAATTGCTCTGAATTCATGCCTTAACTATAGCGTGGATATACTCACCTGGCATTAAGCAATTTTTCATGAGGGAGTCATGATGGTAAAAGTAATTGGGTTGATTGAATTGCAGGATGAAGGCGCTTTTGAGCAATATCGATCCCAAGTAGGCCAGACTGTAGAGCTATACAAAGGCTCAATCAAAAATCGGGGCGCCGTTGCCGACGTTTTTTGGAATGAACTTGGTTGTGCACCATTCAGCACATTCGTAGAATTGGAATTTCCTAGCGCAAAAGATGCCAAGACTTGGGCCAACAGCCCTGAGTACCAAGAACTTGTACCCAATCGCAACAAAGCAATGAAGTTGACCTTATTCAGTATTGCAATATAAGTCTGGTCGATCCACTCTAAAAGCTCAGGCACTAGAAATAAAAAGCCTAGCTCGCAAGCTAGGCTGATCAATCAATATGGGGCAAGAATTACTTCTTAGCTTCCATTGCCTCTTTAGCAGCAGTGATTTCTTTACGACGCTCTTTACAAGCACCGGCGATTTCTTGCAAGGCTTTGCGTGCGCGTGCAGCAGATGCCTTAATACCTTTTTCAATAAATTTTTCGTTTTCAGCTTTATATGTTTCGAAAGCAGCCAACAATGTATCGTGTTGTGACATCTCGTCTCCTATTAACAAATGAATATTCTTACTGACAGCCAAGCCAGTATATCCCTATAAAAACCACGGAAAATCACCCCCTAAATCAGGGATAACTCTTATATTGGTGGCTTCAGCCAAAATAGGCTGATTAATAAAAATAACTCGGGGACAAACAAAATGATCAGAAATGTCTTTCTATTGGTTTTTGGCGCTCTCATTGGGCTCTCAGCCAATGCACAAACCACCTCCTGGCCCAATCCCAGTAAGCCAATCACGTTTATTAACCCCTTCCCTCCTGGAGGGGCTGTAGACGCCTTTGGACGCCCGCTTGCTAAGCAACTATCGACCCAACTGAATGACTCTATCGTGGTTGATAACCGTGGGGGTGCTGGCGGCACTGTCGGTGCTGCAGCTGCAGCAAAAATGGCGCCCGATGGCTACACCTGGCTTCTTGGTGCAGTGCATCATTCAATTGCGCCAAGCATGTATACCAGCCTCTCTTATGACATCACCAAGGACTTTGAGCCAATCGCGATTATTGGCAGTGTTCCCCATGTCATTGTTGTGAACCCTACTAAGTTTCCGAAGAACGATCTGAAATCCATCATGGAAGAGATTCGTAAATATCCGGGCAAATATAACTATGCATCTACAGGCAACGGTACCTCACAACATTTAACGGGTGAGCTTTTTAAGATGCAGAACAAGTTGTTCATTACGCATATTCCTTACCGCGGCACAGGGCCCGCCCTTCAAGACCTCGTTGCGGGTCAGGTTGACATGATGTTTGACACACTTGCTGGCGCTGCACCTTTCATCAAGAATGGACAACTCATTGCAGTAGCAGTGGCAACCTCCAAGCGAGTAGATGCATTTCCAAATGTACCCACTGCTCAAGAATTGGGGATCTCCAATTTCATTGTGTCTAGTTGGTACGCCATGTGGGCTATCAAAGGTACGCCTAAAGAAATCGTTGAAAAGATGAGTGCCGAAGTGCAGATAGCACTTGCCTCTCCTGAAATTAAAGAGCGCTGGGCAAACATGGGAGCTACCGTTCCCAAGATGACACGCCCTGAGCTTGCTGCCTATATCAATCAAGAAATTACGCGTTGGGGTGATGTAGTTAAAAAGTCTGGCGCTAAATTAGACTAAAAAAATAATACAAATTTATCAAGAGACAGCATGACCATTCAGACCAAAAACCATTCCTTTGTTCGCAACAAGCTTCTCAACAAAGAAGAGATTGCATTCATAGATGTGCGTGAAGAAGATCCTCACGCACAAGAGCATCCTCTTTTTGCTGCAAACCTACCCCTATCAAGGATTGAGATTGATGCATACGCCAAGCTCCCAAAAAAGAGTGTGCCCATTGTCACTCTGGATGATGGTGAAGGATTTGCTCAGCTTGCAGCACAGCGCTTAGTGAATTTAGGATTTACTGATGTTTCCGTATTTGAAGGAGGCGTCAAGGGTTGGAAGGCAGCAGGTGGAGAAGTATTTAAGGATGTGAATGTACCTAGTAAGTCTTTTGGTGAATTTGTGGAATCCAAGCGCCATACCCCCTCTTTATCAGCTCAAGAGGTGAAGCATTTAATTGATAGCAAAGAGGATGTTGTGGTTGTAGACGTTCGTCGCTTTGATGAATACAACACCATGAGTATTCCAACCGGGATTAGCGTGCCGGGCGCTGAACTTGTTCTACGCCTTCCTGAATTGGCCCCCAACCCCAAAACCAAGGTAATTGTGAACTGCGCTGGTAGAACCCGCAGCATCATCGGCACCCAATCACTCATTAACGCTGGCATCCCCAATGAAGTGAATGCCCTTCGCAATGGCACGATTGGGTGGACGCTAGCAGGTCAAGATCTTGATAAAGGCCAGAGCAGAAGATTTCATGAGGTGAGCGATGACACCAAAAATGAAGCAGCGATTCGTGCTCGCAGTGTTGCCGATAGAGCAGGAGTCAAGCGCGCCAGCCTTGCTGATGTCCAGACTTGGAAAACGCAATCTGATCGAACCACTTATTTCTTCGATACGCGCACTCCAGAAGAATATGAGGCGAGCCACCTTCCAGGATTTCGCTCTGTACCAGGCGGACAGCTTGTACAAGAGACTGAGATGGTTGCTCCAGTACGTGGCGCCCGTGTAGTCCTAGTAGACCCTAGCGGTGGTGGAGTACGCGCCAATATGCCAGCCTCTTGGTTGGCGCAAATGGCCTGGGATGTCTATGTGCTCGATGATGTCCACAGCTCTAATCTCATAGAAAAAGGATCATGGCAGGCGCCTTTACCGGAGCTTCCAAGCATGGAAACTGTCGATGCAGCCACAGTTTCCAATTGGCTCAAAAATGACAGCAATACCATTGCAATTGATTTCAGCACACATGCTAATTACGTTAAAGGACATATCCCAGGAAGTTGGTATGCCCTGCGCTCTGAACTTGCGGCGGCGATGAAAAAAATCCCTCAAGCAGATCGCTATGTCATCACAAGTTCGCCGAGTGAATTAAGTCTTTTTGCTGCCCAAGAATTGCAAACCCTCACTGATGCAGAGGTGCTTGTTTTGGAAGGCGGAAATCCAGCCTGGGTAAAGGCAGGGTTAGAGCTTGAGAAAGGCCCAAGTCATTTGGCCTCACCCCCGCTTGACCGCTATAAACGCCCTTATGAAGGTACCAACGTTGACCCGGCAGCTATGCAAGCCTATCTAGACTGGGAGTTTGGTTTGGTGGAGCAACTTGGTAAAGATGGAACCCACCACTTCTGGGTTCTATAACTCTTGATGGCCATCCCTCAATCGTTTTCGCCTTTTCGACTGCTAGCCTGTGTTGCTATTTTTTTAGGGCTTTGCGCTTGCGAACGCAAAGCTTATACAAGCTGGAATTGCAATTCTGCTACTGAGACTAAGATCCCTATGGTGCTTCGAAAAGCCCAAATGGAGCTTCAGGGGAATATATTTGACTACTGCGGAAGTCTTGGAAATCAAAGTTACTTTGATCAAAAATGTCCTGCTCAGATTAATCAATCCAACATTACATTTACACCCTCTACTGGACTGCTTGTGAATAAAGATCAGGAGCTGCAATGTGCAGCGTTGTAACGGTAACCACCCATAATTAACTCATGAACCGTCTCAGCCCCAAAAAATTACTTCTCACTAAATGGACGGCTGTAAAGCCGATTGCCAAACAGAAGCATTTCCTAGTTAGCAAGGTGATTCTTCCCGAGCCGCCAAGCGAGAAGATTGAATTCGTTGAAATTGAGGCTGTCTATTCTAAGAAAACGACACTCATTGCTTGGCGTGATCTCACCAATAGCGAGCTATGGTTGCAGGGCTGGCAATAAAAAACCGTCTCGGAAGTGAGGCGGTTTTTGCAGTGCGCTAGTAGAGATGATTGGTAATCAGTCTACTTTTTGCCTCCTGATTTTTTGACTAAGTCATCAATATTCTTTTCAGCAGCATCAGCCACTTGATTCACAATACGACGACCCTCTTTAAACATCTTTTGCCCCGTTGTAGACATTTCATTTACAACTTTAGATAGCTTATCGGCATGACTTGGTATTTTATTTTCAGCTTCTTCCAGCCAATTGACTAATGAGTTACGAACTTTCTCAAGATGCTTCTCAGTTTCATCGGCAGCACTCTCACCGATATCTTTAAGAACGGATTTCACCTTCTTTTGATAAACCGTAGCTCGCTTAGCAGCTTCTTTTGCGGCTTCTTCTTGCAGGTCTTTTAACTTAGCCAAATCATTTTTCGCAGCTGACTTAGCGCTATCAAGGGCATTTTTCATACCCCACTCCATTTCAGCAATGTGATGCTCGCTTAATTGTTTGGCAGCATCCAATAACTTGTGAGAATAATCAAACAATTCCTTGGCTTTTTCTTGTTGCCACTTTTGTAGATCTTTTGCATCCATTTTGTCGCTCCTATGATCAAGGGTTAATGAGATTCCTATGCTTAACTCTATACCGAATTGGGTGGGCTGCCAATTCCCCCGCTTTCAGGCATTAAAATCAAGGAATGAGTGAGAGAAAATCTGTTTATGACAATATTGGCGGGATAGACAAAATCGATGAATTAGTCGATCGCTTTTACGATTTAATGGCTTTAGAGCCAGTTTTTCATGATTTACGAGCAATGCACCCGCAGGATCTATCGACCTCACGAGAAAAGCTGAAGTTTTTTCTCGTCGGTTGGATGGGCGGCCCTGATATTTACTCGCCGAAGTACGGCCACCCTATGCTTAGAGCCCGTCACCTGCCATTTAAGATCGGCGTAAAAGAACGCAATCAGTGGCTGGCTTGTATGTATAAAGCCATGGAAGAGTGTGGCATTGAAGGCAACATTACAAAACAACTAGAAGAATCATTTTTCAATACTGCCGACTGGATGAGAAATCAACCAAACTGATTAATCAATTTTGGCACCTGCCTGCTTGACTGCTTTTGCCCAGCGCGGCATTTCATTTGCAAGAAACTTAGTAAACTGGTCGGCATTTAAGTAAGCAGGATCAGCACCTTGATCAATCATTTTTTTCTGAACATCAGGTGATTCCAAGGCCTCCTTAAAGGCTTGACTTAATTTATTAATCGCTTCGGGTGGAGTGCCTTTTGGCGCCAAAATTCCATAAAAACCCACCACATCTAAGTTAGCCACACCAGTTTCAATAACAGTCGGAGTATTTGGCAAGGCGGAATTCCGTTTGGCACTAGTAACAGCCAAAGCCTTGACCTTTCCCTGTTTGGCGTAATTGGCCGCCTGTGGTACAGACTCTGCCATAAATTGAACATGCCCTGCAATCAAATCAGTAAAGGCAGGAGCACTTCCTTTAAATGGAATATGCACCATGAATATTCCCGTCTCGCTCTTAAGCATCTCTGGCACCAAATGAGAGATACCACCGTTGCCGGCCGATCCATAGTTCAACTTACCAGGATTCGCTTTTGCATAAGCAACAAACTCCTTGAGTGTGTTTGCTTGCACATCCTTATTCACAATCAATGCAAGTGGCTGCTGCGCAGTTCTTGCGACAGGCTGAAAGTCTTTTAAGGTGTCATAAGGTGACTTGGTATAAATCGCAGGGTTAATGACCATTGTTCCCGTATTGGCTAGCAGAACGGTATACCCATCAGCGGGAGATTGCAAAACAAACTGTGCGCCCACCGTACCGCCTGCCCCAGCCTTGTAGTCCACAATCACCGTTTGACCTAAGGATATTTGCAACTTATCAACTAAAAGACGGATATGCGCATCTAATGGGCCACCCGCTGGGAAGCCAATGATGATCTTGATGGGCTTATCGGGATAAACGGCTTTAGCAGGATTAATTGCCAAAAACAGCAAGAAGCCTAGTAAAAATATCCTATAGATCCACATAGGGTTGGGTATTAAAGACTGCAATGAGTTAATTTAGATACACTTTACCTCAATACCATCTTAGAAAAGAATAAAAATGATTGAAAGCTTCATGCAACTCATTAGTGATCCTAACGCATGGATTGCTTTTTTAACACTCTCCGCCCTTGAAATCATTCTTGGCATTGATAACATCATTTTTATTAGCGTCATCGCAAATAGACTCCCAATCGAAATTCGAGAAAAGGTTCGTCAATTTGGTCTGATCTTTGCATTAGTAACTCGCATCCTCTTATTGCTGAGTCTTTCTTGGGTGATGGGCCTGACTGCACCACTTTTTGATATCGCTGGCAAATCTATTAGCGGCAGAGATCTCATCCTCTTACTAGGTGGCTTCTTTTTAATCTGGAAAGCCTCAAAAGAAATTTATGTTGAAGTTGAGGCAGGCGATCATGGTGATGGGCATAGCGAATCTGGCGAAAAAAAGAAGGCCAAGACTCTACTCTCCTTGTTTATCGGATCAGTATTACAAATTGGCCTGTTGGACATTATCTTTTCTCTAGATAGCGTCATTACTGCAGTAGGCATGGTCGATCAAATTAGCGTGATGATTGCAGCGGTATTATTTTCTGTAGTGATCATGCTGGTTGCAGCAAAGCCGATTGGGGACTTTGTTCATCGCCATCCATCCATAAAGGTTTTAGCCCTATCTTTTCTAACAGTGGTTGGCGTAGTTCTAATCGCAGAAGGTATGGGCGTTCATATACCCAAGGGATACGTTTATGTTGCCATGGCATTTTCACTATCCGTGGAGCTTTTAAATATCCGCTCGCGTGAAAAGAAGAAAAGGTTGAAGTAATCTTCGATTACTTTTCTTTTTAGAGGGCTTGTGCGCAAGCGTATCCACTCGCCCACGCCCACTGGAAGTTATGGCCGCCTAAATGGCCAGTGACATCAACGCATTCACCAATAAAGAATAATCTCGGGTGATTACGGGACATCATGGTCTGCCCATCCAAATCTTTAGTGTCTACGCCACCCAACATTACCTCAGCCTTTTTCCATCCCAGAGTACCCGCCGGCTTGACCGACCAGTTTGTGATGAGTTCTTTGAGGGCTTGACGATCTTTTTTAGAAACTTCAGCCCACTTACGAGCCGTTAAACCTTTTTGATCGGCAAATACTTTAGCTAAGCGCTGCGGCAAAACAGAGGCCAGAATAGTTTCAGTAAGCTTTAAGCGATTCTCTTCATTATTAAAAAGTTCGTCACAGTTAAATCCACCGGGACGTTCAATTGCCCCCAACCAATCAATATGAATCGGCTCACCCTCCTCCCAATAGCTGCTTGCCTGAAGAACTGCTGGGCCTGATAAGCCTTTGTGAGTAAGAAGCAGGTCCTCATTGAATCTACAGGCACCATAACGATGTCCTTTGGATCCTGAAGCTATTCTGACGGGAACACTTAAACCAGCCAATTCGTTGAGATTCCCAAAATTATCCGCAGTAAATGAAAGCGGTACTAGAGCAGGTCTTGGGTCGACTACTTTTAACCCAAACTGTTTTGCAATATCCAAAGAATAGGCAGTAGCTCCAATAGCAGGAACAGGCAAACCACCTGTAGCCATCACCACAGACTTTGTCTTTTCAACACCCATATTAGTATGCACAGCCCACTGATCACCATCCTGTGCTATGGATTGAACTGTTACGGGATGACGAATAGTGACTTTGCCCTTGGCACACTCAGCAAACAACATCTCAATAATTTGCTTGGCAGAGTCATCGCAGAACAACTGGCCTTGATGTTTCTCGTGATAGCCGATTTTATAAGCGGAAACTAGCTTGATGAATTCCGAGGATGGATACCTTGCAAGCGCACTCTTAACAAAATGTTGATTGAGGGATAAGAAATTGGCTGGACTGCTGTGCAGATTAGTGAAGTTGCAACGGCCGCCTCCACTAATACGGATTTTTTCACCCAATACTTCTGCGTGATCCAATACCAGCACCCTCTTCCCTAATTGACCTGCAACGCCCGCACAAAATAGACCCGCAGCACCACCACCAATAACGATGGCATCCCAAGTTTTACTCATAGATCACTCAAAACGATCGATGATGTCAGATGAGATCTTCAGTTTTCTCATATGAAGCTTGGTATAGGCCTGACGGAAGTTTTTAGTCATCGAGATCATGACCGATGCAGTCCATGCAAAAGAAAACATTCCAGAAAAAGCGATGATGACTGCCAACATTTTCCAGCCATCCGGAAGAATGTCCTCCATAAAGCCCATCGCGGTATAAGTGCTACCGCTAAATAAAATGCTTTGACCTAATGCTGGCAGCAATTTGAATGCGTATAACGCAATACCCCAGATGAGTATTTCGGCAATGTGCGTTAGAAATAATAGGAATACGCTGATATAAAAACACAGCGCTACAGAAGAGTATTTTTTCTCAGCCAAATACAAAAATGTTTTTACCTCATAGCGCTTAGCAATCTGGAGCAACATTACGCCATGAAACACCATGACTAATAAAAGCATAGCCCCGCCCAGAAGATAGCCGGGAAGATCAAGAGATGTAGCGAGATTGGCTTGCGAAGGATTCATATGGGGATTTTACAGGCGCCCTGTTAGCCCAGCTGATACCAGTCTCGAATCACCTGCCAAGCCTCTTCTGCCGTTTCGCAAAAATGAATACTCTCCATATCTACTTGATCAATCACGCCAAACTCTACCATCCCCTTAAAGTTCAGCATTTCATTCCAATAGCTTTTGCCCACCAATATGACTGGTATAGGGACAACCTTCTTAGTTTGAATGAGGGTCAAGACTTCAAATAGCTCGTCAAATGAACCAAAGCCTCCTGGATAGGCGACGATTGCCCTTGCCCTTAACATGAAGTGCATCTTGCGCAGCGCAAAGTAATGAAAGCGAAAACTTAATCCGGGACTGATGTACTCATTTGGATGCTGCTCTCTAGGAAGGCTAATATTAAAACCAATGGTTTTGTCGCCAGATTCAAAAGCACCACGGTTAGCGGCCTCCATAATGCCAGGGCCGCCGCCTGTACAAATATGCAGCTTGTTAGAGTCTTTTTTCTGTGTTGAGTTGTAAGAAGCAACTAGAGCGCCAAACTGACGAGCAGATTCGTAATATTGACTATGTAATAACGTTTTATTAGCAGCTGCTATCTCGTCTGAAGTCTTGGCCTTTTCTTTGAGGGCTATTGCTTCTGCCTCACACACAAAACGCGTTGAACCAAAAACGGTAATCGTATGATCAATGCCCTGTTCTTTAAGAAGCACTTCGGGCTTTAGTAACTCCAATTGGAAACGTATCCCCATAGTCTCTCTTCGAGCCAGAAATGCTTCATCATCAAATGCGAATTTATAAGAGTCTTGCGAGTCCTCCTCTGAAATTTGACTTTGATGAAGATTTAAAAACTCAGTGATCGTTTGTGAGTTATGAATGGGCAGCTTTGGACTCATATGGCAACCTTTTGGGGTAATTTGGACCATCTTAACTCGCGTCCAAAATAAGTGTTAATACCTAGTTCAACCAAGGATAGGGGGGCCTCTAGGGATTATTGGGATTTACCCAGAGCCCATCCCGAGTTAATATTGAGCTAATTTCAATCCAATCGAAGGAAAAGCAATGAGCAACCGTGCAATTATCATTATGGTACTAGTCTTAATTGGTGCCACCGCCTATTTACTAATCAAAGGCGACGGCGACATTGATATGGGCGGTGAAAAGCATGGTGCTGAAGCCGCGCACATGGAAGATGCAAAGAAAGATGCGCCTGCCGCTCCTGCAGCAGCCCCAGCAGCTCCTGCAGCTGACGCTAAGAAGTAATTCTTTCCTCAGCATATAAAACCGCGGTCCGCCGCGGTTTTTTTATATCTACATTTATAGCCATGAAAACCATCGACTCTTCCACCCTCTCTTCCTTTGCCCCAACTGCAACTTTGCGTGTTGGCATCAATCTGGGAAACCCAATTCTTGCAAATGAGGAGCCCAATACAAAACGTCTTTATGGCGTAACGATTGATATTGCTAATGAGATTGGCAAGAGAATTTCTCTACCGGTGCAACTCACGCCCTTTAAAACTGCTGGCGCTACTGTGGATGCAGTCAAGACTGGAGAAATCGATTTGGTATTTGTAGCAATTGATCCGGTGCGTGGTGCCGATATTAGCTATACCCCGGCCTACATTCAGATTGAAGGCGCATACATGGTCAAAGCCGATTCAACCATCAATAACAATGAAGAGGTGGATGCTATCGGCAATGAAATCGTGGTTGGTAAAGGCAGTGCCTATGACCTCTACCTGTCCCGTGAGATCAAAAATGCCACCCTACTCCGTGCTGCCAGCTCACAAGCTGTCGTGGATGACTTCATGTCAGGTCAGGGCAATGTCGCGGCAGGGGTAAAACAGCAACTGGAGAGTGATGCAAAACGCTACGAGGGTTTGCGCATGCTGCCCGGACGCTTTATGGTGATCAATCAGGCAATTGGCATTCCGAAAGCTCGCAATCAATATGAAGGTACGACCGCCTATTTAAGTAATGTCATCAACGAGCTAAAACAATCTGGCTTCATTGCTGATGCCATGAAGCGTCACAACATTCAAGGCGCTAAAGTAGCTGACTAAATTGATACCTATCTAGCACTGATAGGTATGTAAACGCTCAGGGATGATGACATTACTCCAATGCAACTCATCCCTAATGCATTCGGCCAGTACCGAAGAAGACTCTGGCTCTCCATGCACTACGAAGACAGTGCTCGGCGCCATTTCAAATCCCCTCAACCAATCTAGCAACCCTGCCTGATCGGCATGAGCCGATAAACCGCCGATTGTATGAATTGAGGCCTTGACCGGGACCTCCTCACCAAATAAGCGTACTTTCTGCACCCTATCTACTAAGCGCCTACCAAGGCTGCCGTATGCCTGAAAGCCAGTAATCACAATTGCGTTTTGCGAGCGCGGCAAATTACTAGCCAAGTGATGAACAATGCGGCCAGCATCACACATGCCACTAGCAGAAATAATAATGGCACCGCCCTTAAGCTTATTCAACGCTTTGGATTCTTCTACATCGGCAATAAAGCGAAGATCTACTGCATCTGGATTATTTTTGTACCACTCAAAGGTCGTTTGCGACTGACCATCTAATTGCGCAAAAAAATGTTGTGTTAGATGAGTTGCAGCAGTAGCCATGGGCGAGTCCACCCAGATACTTAAATGGGGTAGGCGCCCTCTTCTCACCAGGTCAATTAACAAAAAGAGTATTTCTTGAGTTCGTCCGACCGCAAAAGCTGGCATCACTACATTGCCATGCGCAGTCATTGTGGAGGCAATAACCTCAACCAACTCATCTTCTGTATCTTGGAGGCTACGATGGAGTCGATCTCCATAAGTTGACTCAACCACAACAACATCCGCCTTCCGAATTAAATCAGGATCAGGCATGAGGACTTTACCCTTCATACCAATATCACCTGAAAACACACAACGTTTTTTCTCGCGCCCATCTTCAGTGATATCCATGACTGCTATAGCCGAACCTAATATGTGCCCAGCATTACGGAACTCCAGTTGTACACCTGGCACTATTTCCATTGACTGCCCATACTCCAAAGGCTCAAACTGGGTCAGCGTCATCTCAACTTCTTCCCTTGAATATAGTGCAACCGGCATTTCCCCATGCCACTTACCCGCTTTTTTCTTTCTCTCCGCCCGCTCCACATCGGCACGCTGTAAATGAGCGCTATCCAACAAAAGAATTTTTAACAACTCAAAGGTAGCGTTAGTGCAGTAGATCGGCCCGGAAAAGCCTTGCGCGCACAATCGAGGTAGCAAACCACTATGGTCAATATGCGCATGTGTGAGTACAACAAAGTCGAGGTCTTTAGGTGCGAATGGCAAAGGCTCAAGGTTCTTATTGGTTGCCTCGCGGCCACCCTGGAACATGCCGTAGTCAATTATGAAACGCCTCGGCTTCCCAGAAAGCATAACTTCAACCGAATGGCGTGAGCCCGTTACCTCACCCGCCGCACCAAGAAATTGAATCTTCATGTTATCAGCATACTCTTTCCTATAATTAGCTCAAGAGCTTTGCAATCAGAGCGATACTATTCCAATGAACCCTATACCAGCCACACTCGATACACTGAAACTGATTAAGTTTCTCAAGCGTGAGCCTGCTGAACATAAAGGCAATGCCGGTAAAGTTGTTTTAATTGGCGGCGCACCCGGCATGGCCGGTGCACTGATTTTGGCGGGCAATGCCTGCCTACATCTAGGCGCAGGCTGGACTATTCTAGAAATGCTAGACCCAGCATCAGCACGTGCAGATGCAAGTCAACCCGAACTCATGATTCGTCTTGCTGCATTGAATATTCAGCAAAGCCTTACTACTGCCAAACCTGATGTTATTGCTATTGGCCCAGGTCTCGGAAAATCGGAGTTGGCAGCATGCTGCTTGCATGCAGCACTGGCGTGCCCAAGTATTCCATTAGTAATTGATGCCGATGCTCTCAATCTCATCAGTGAATCTCATGAGTTACTTAAGCAACTTCAGACTCGTAATCAACAATTTCCTGGCTCTACCGTTCTTACACCACACCCCGGGGAAGCGGCAAAACTCTTACAGTCCACAACCGAAAAAGTGCAGTCAGATCGCATGAAATCCATCCAACAACTTGTTGAATTAACGCAATCGATCGTCGTACTCAAAGGACAACATACACTAATTGCCTCTCCAGAACATCCTCCAGTGCAATGCCTGGCAGGCAATCCCGGCATGGGAACCGGAGGTATGGGCGACGTTCTGACAGGAAGTATTGCTGCTATCGCCGGTCAGGGCGTACGGCATCAAATCAATTTATGGCAGGCAACCGGGATTGCAGTTGAACTTCACGCTGGCGCAGCAGATAGCTTGGTGACCAAAGGGGTTGGTCCTATTGGCCTCACTCCCTCAGAGACCATTTTAGAAATGCGGTCCTTACTAAATAAACTGTTATAAGTCTTTATGCATTCAGTAAGCGCAGCACATCATCACCGACGTTACCTTTATGGCATCTTGATGGCCGGGATTGGCTCGATGCTTTTCTCAGGCAAGGCGATTTTGGTAAAGCTCGCTTTTGGTTATGGCGCAAATGCAGAAACGCTTTTAGCTTTACGCATGCTCATGGCTCTTCCATTGTTTTGGGGGATCTTCTGGTGGGAATCTCGTCGTAAGAAAATGAGCCCAATTACCTGGCTTGATCGTGGCAAGTTATTTTTCTTAGGGTTCTTGGGCTACTTCCTATCAAGCTATATTGATTTCTTGGGCCTTCAATACATCTCTGTTGGTTTGGAGCGCATCGTCCTCTATCTGACGCCAACGATTGTTCTACTCATCTCTTACTTTGTATTAAAAAAACCAATTTCCAAGCTGCAGTGGTATTCGCTGATCGTTGGTTACATTGGTGTATTTGTCGTATTCATACAGGATGCTAGCTCTTCAGGACTAAGCGCCTGGCTAGGAATGTTTTTAGTGTTTGGTAGTGCCTGCTCTTACGCGGCTTACATGATTGGCGCAGGAGAGATGGTCAAGCGTATTGGAAGCGTTCGCCTTGTTGTCTATGCCAGCTCAGCCTCAGCCATCTTAAGCATATTGCAATCAACCATTCATAATCCGACTGCCATATTCGAGCAACTCCCACAGATTTATTGGTATAGCCTACTGAATGCGAGCCTCTGCACAGTCATTCCAATGCTACTCATCATGATTGCCATCAATCGCATCGGATCACCATTGGTGGCGCAAGCGGGAATACTCGGCCCTGTATCTACTATTTTTATGGGATATTTAATTCTGGCTGAGCCAATCACTTGGACGCAAATTAGCGGAATGACTTTAGTGATTGCAGCTATGTGGCTGTTAGTGCGCAATGATGCACCAACAAAAAAGTCACCAGATCCAAAAAAATCTGATGACTTAGATAGTACAGAACCCCTCAATTAGGGGAAGTGGATTTACTGAGCTGCTGCGTCGGCAGCTGGTTTAGATTTCTTCTTAGATTTCTTTTTAGACTTTTTCTCAGCCTTCTTTTCTTTCTTGGCTTTTTTCTTAGCTTTCTTTTCAGCAGATTTCTCGCTTGGGGCAGCAGTCGGTGCGGGAGCTGGTGCAGCAACAGGTGCGGCAGCTGGGGCAGACGCCGGCGCTGGATCGGCAGCCATCACAGAGGTTGGGGCAATACCGATAGCAGCAGAAATCAGACTAGCTAGGCTCAAGCGCGCAATACGAGAAATCATGTAATTCTCCGAGAAAGTTTGTGGATAATTTAATAATACTCAAAAAATTGAGATTAATGCTTCATTTTTATAAGGCTGGACATGAGTGATTTTCCGAGCGACATCTTTACTGAACCACAAGGCTATTCAGTAAATACCCTAGAACAGCTGGGACCTTTGACTGGCATGGCAGGCATCTGGGAAGGCATTCGTGGCTTAGATGTGAAGCCCAAAGCCGAGGGGCCGAAGAAGCAAGCCTATGTAGAGCGCATTGAACTACAACCTATTGATCCCCAAACTAATGGCCCTCAATTATTTTATGGCTTGAGATATCACACTCACATCACCAAGCCCGACCAAGTAAAAACCTATCATGATCAGGTGGGTTATTGGCTATGGGAGCCAGCGACTGGCAACATCATTCATACCCTCTCGATACCGCGAGGCATGATCACGATGGCAACTGGTAAAGCAGCATCCAATGCCAAGCAATTTGAGTTACTCGCCAAAGAAGATGATCGATGTGCGGGCATCTCATCGAACCCCTTCCTAGATTATGCGTTTAAAACGGTCGAGTTTCGTATTCAGGTTTCGATTCATGATGATGGCACTTGGTCTTATGAGCAAGACACAGTCATGAAAATCAAAGATCAGGAAGAGCTATTCCACCACGTAGATAACAATACGCTACACAAGATTGGAGAGGCAACGCCTAATCCTCTAGCCAGATGATTTGTTAGATGAATCTGAATTTGATTTCGGTATATGTAATAAAGGCCATCATGTGATGGCCTTTATTGATATTACTTAACTACCGAAGTCTTTACGCAGGCTGCGCTTCAGTCTCGGTAATTTTTTCTAGTGCTGCCTCAAGATGACCAACAGTGCGATCAACATGAGCCAGTTTTTCCAAACCAAATAATCCGATACGGAAAGTGCGGAAGTCTGGACGCTCATCACACTGCAAAGGAACGCCTGCTGCAGTCTGTAAACCGAGGGCAATAAACTTCTTGCCAGACTGGATGTCCGGGTCCTTGGTATAGCTAACCACTACGCCAGGAGCCTGGAAGCCTTTAGCTGCTACGGAGTCATAACCTTTAGAAACCAATAGGTTGCGTACTTTTGTACCCAACTCTACTTGTTTGTCTTTAAGCGCCGCAAAACCGAGTGATTGAGTTTCCTTCATCACATTACGCAAAACCTTTAAAGCATCTGTTGCCATAGTGGTGTGATAAACATGACCACCCTTTTCATAGGCCTCCATGATCTGCAGCCACTTTTTCAAATCCATCGAAAAGCTGCTGCTTTGTGTAGCATCAATACGCTCACGTGCACGATCACCTAGGGCGATCAGCGCGCAACATGGTGAGCTACTCCAACCTTTTTGGGGTGCAGTAATCAGCACATCCACATTACAAGCTTTCATGTCCACCCACATTGCACCAGAGGCAATGCAGTCCAATACAAATAGGCCATTTACCGAGCGCACAGCCTCGCCTACTGCTTTGAGGTAATCATCTGGAAGAATGATGCCCGCTGAAGTTTCTACGTGCGGCGCAAACACTACCGCTGGCTTTTCTTTCTTGATATATGCCACCACTTCCTCAATAGGAGCTGGAGCAAAAACGCCTTGCGCGGAATCTTCTAACTGGCGACCTTTAATCACGGTGACATCCTTGGTGATATTCGCCAAATCAAAGATTTGTGTCCAACGGTAGCTAAACCAACCATTGCGCAAAACTAAACATTTTTCATTATTAGCAAACTGACGAGCAACCGCCTCCATACCAAAAGTGCCGCTGCCAGGAACGATCACTGCTGAACTAGCGTTATAAGCATCTTTCAGGACGCTTGAAATATCAACCATCACGCGCTTAAATTCTTCAGACATGTGATTTAATGAGCGGTCGGTATACACAACCGAGAACTCCAATAAACCGTCTGGATCAACGTTGGGAAGTAAGCCTGGCATAGTAGTTTCCTAGGGATTTCAATGATTAGCCCTAAATGATACTGATTTAAGTCTTTTTTTGGGGGCTTGGGGGCAAAACCCCATTTAAAAGGCCTTTTTTGCCCGTTTTCCTTCGGCTACTTTCCAGTTTTGGAAGAAATAGCGATTCCGGCAACGATTAAAGCAAAGGCAAGGCCATGGAATAGTTGCGGTGGCTCACCCAGCATGGCGGCCGACAATAGCGCCGTAAATAAGGGAATGAAATTCGCAAAAAAAGCAGCAACCGTAGGTCCAGCTCCATTGACGCCCAAACCCCAGCAACGATAAGCAATGAGAGATGGGCCAATAGCAACAAACAAAATTAACGATGCCGTCCAACAATTTAACTCGATGTAAGCATGACCGGCGGCAATTTCAAAACCATCAAAAAATCCTGTCCATAAAAGACCAACAGTCACTTGTGCCATTAAAAACTCAGCCCATGGCCACTGGCGCTCAGAACTCGATCCAGGGCGACTAAGCATCCAGCTATAAAAAGCCCACAAGATAGTCGCCAGCATAATTAAAAGATCACCGATCACCATTTCCATAGACAACAGCGCTGCTAAATCACCGCGCGTTAATACAATACCGACGCCAAGTAAGCTCACTACCGCGCCAATCATTTGCAGGACGCTCGGCTTTACTTGATAAAACACTGCGCCAATAAACAACATCCAGATCGGCATGCTGGCGCCAATTAAGGTGACATTGATTGCCGTAGAAGTTTGCAGAGCCAGATACAGAAGTACGTTATAGCTCCCCACCCCAAACAAACCTAAGAGTAAAAAACGTTTTTTGTTTTGCCATAGAGCACTTCCAGGCATGAAGACACGCCAACCCAATGGAAGCAGAAGCAAAGCGGCCAACCCCCAACGAACTGCGCTTAGGGTAATTGGAGAAATGCTCCCCACCAATACTCGGCCAGCAATGGCATTGCCTGCCCATAAGGCGGTAGCCAATAATAAGTAGGTAATAGTTGCGAAATTAAGCTGGGGCATAGGGAGGTTTATGAGGGGGAACGGTTATTTAGCGTCCCCAAACAAGGGATACCCTAACATTGTAGAAACAAATCCTCCGGTATTGCTAAGATAGAGCTTAAATTAAGCTTTTGCTCTAACAAAATAGCATCAAATAGAAGGATTTATTGTGGCAATTATTACCAATATAGAAGACTTGCGGGTCCTCCACAAAAAACGCACCCCCAAGATGTTCTATGACTATGCGGACTCTGGATCATGGACCGAGTCCACATATCGCGCCAATGAGTCTGATTTCCAAAAAATTAAGTTGCGCCAACGTGTAGCGGTCAATATGACCAACCGCACGACTAAGACAACCATGGTTGGTCAAGAAGTTGCCATGCCGGTTGCACTCGCACCTACTGGCCTCACTGGAATGCAGCATGCCGATGGTGAAATTTTGGCGGCTAAGGCTGCTGAAAAGTTCGGAGTGCCATTTTGCCTTTCAACGATGAGTATCTGTTCAATTGAGGATGTGGCTGAGCGCACTACCAAGCCATTCTGGTTTCAGCTCTATGTTATGAAGGATCGTGGTTTTATTGAGCGTCTCATTGAGCGTGCTAAGGCAGCAAAATGCTCTGCTCTTGTTCTTACTTTAGATTTACAAATCTTAGGTCAACGCCACAAAGACTTAAAGAATGGTCTCTCAGCTCCACCTAAACTCACCATTGCCAATATGATCAATATGGCGACTAAGCCACGCTGGTGCATGGGAATGGCAATGACGCCGCGTAGAACATTCCGTAACATTGTTGGTCATGCCACCGGCGTTGGCAACATGTCTTCACTCTCTTCCTGGACTGCGGAGCAGTTTGATCCAGGCCTTAATTGGGGCGATGTTGAGTGGATTAAAAAACTCTGGGGCGGAAAACTTATCATCAAAGGCATCCTTGATGAAGATGATGCACGCTTAGCAGCAAACTCCGGAGCGGATGCATTAATTGTTTCAAATCATGGCGGACGTCAACTTGATGGCGCAATTTCTAGCATTAAGGCATTGCCTGGAATTGTAGATGCCGTTGGCAAAGATATTGAAGTATGGATGGACGGCGGCATACGCTCTGGTCAAGATGTTCTGAAAGCTTGGGCCTTGGGTGCACGCGGGACAATGATCGGTCGCCCATTCTTGTATGGTTTGGGCGCAATGGGCGAGGCTGGCGTTACCAAGTGCCTAGAGATCATTCACAATGAACTGGACATCACCATGGCATTTACAGGTCATCGCGATATTCAGAATGTGACTAAAGATATTTTGTATCCAGGAACCTTTTAAATTTTTCACCTTCTCAACTACCCTCTTGCTGTCTTTGGCGTATCGCTTGTAGCATTCGCTTTCGCCGTATGGTTTGGGCATGCAGCACTTAGTCGCTATCGCACCAAAGACACCGAAACTTCTGAAGATCTAGGCATCATTCAGACGGCCACATTAACTTTGCTGGCGCTCATCATTGGATTTACCTTCTCAATGGCTATCGATCGCCATGACCAGCGGGAAATTTTTGAGGAGGGCGAAGCAAATGCCATTGGAACTGAGTACTTGCGGGCAGATCTTCTTCCCCCAAAGGCTTCAGCCGCAACTAAAGATCTATTGATCCAATACATAGATCAACGCATTCTGTTTTACTCCAAACAGAGTCCAGAAAAGATTCAGGAAATTCGTAGCAAAACAGATCAGCTGCAAATGGCTCTCTGGAACGAAATTCTTCCTGTTGCTCGCACACAAGATACCCCCTCTATTGCACTAGTCACCTCCGGTATGAACGATGTCTTAAATGCCCAAGGTTATGTTCAGGCCGCTTGGTGGAATCGCATACCCTATACCGCCTGGACACTAATGGCTGCCATAGCGCTTTGCGCAAATCTATTGGTGGGATTTGGTGCGCGTAATTTTCAGAAGAATACAGCCCTCTTCATGATCTTCCCCTTTGTCGTTTCAGTGTCATTCTTTTTGATTGCTGACATTGATAGTCCAAGAAGCGGTGTCATTCGAATTGAAGCCAGAAATTTAGTAGCACTTAAAAATAATCTAACGCAGCAGATGGAAAAAGCCCAGCCATCAGTCGGCATTAAATAAGCTTCACCATAAAGGCGGTCCAGATGAAACGTGTAGTGGATGTTTTTAAAAACCGTGGCCGCGAGCTGGTCTGGACCTACGTCATTCATCTTCGGAATGACGAGGACTTTCACCCTGGACAGCTAGACTTTGAAGTAGAAGCCCTTAGACTTTCCCAGCTAGATAAACGCGGCACAGTCAACGAACTCAGCGCCAGAGTACGCCTCAATAACTGAGTTTTTAAGGTTTTTTCGGGTAAATTACCCCTGGTATTGCTAATGTTAATGAGATTCATTATCATTTATGATGAATCAACCTAATAACGGCAACCCCATGACTCGCACCAAATACCATCCAGCCTCCATATTCTTTCATTGGTTTGTTTTCATCCTTGTGGTGGCTGCCTTTATTGTCATTGAACTTAAAGGCCAGTTTCCTAAAGGGAGCGAGTATCGCGATTTATGTAAATCAGTCCATGGCGTTATTGGACAGCTCATTTTTTTAGCAATGGCTGCTCGCTTGATGATCCGTTTAATTTATGGCGTACCTCAACCCACAAACCCAAAACCAGTAATTATTTCACTGGCTAAGGCAATGCATTGGCTGCTCTATGCACTTCTCTTGATATCCCCTATCTTCGGCATTCTGTATTTTCAGTATGGCGGCAAAGAAATTCACTTCTTTGGACTGGTATGGCCTCAATTTGTTACCCCAAATCCTGAGATGAAAAAAGTGGTTGAAGGGATTCATGAATTTTTAGGAAATTCACTATATATATTGATTGGCATACATGCGATCGCTGGACTATGGCAACATTACGTCATCAAAGACGATACACTTCGTCGCATGTTGAATAAAGTGAATGCCTAAACTAAAGCTGGAGTAATTATTAAATGAAGCCACTCTCTAAAAAAGCCAAGATGGCTGTCGGCTGGACAATCTTAATGACCGTCATTGGAACCGCTATGTTGCACCAGTGGCAATTCTTTGCGATGGGCTGCGCGTCCATTGCCTTATTGCTTGTAGCCAATCACTACGATCTTCTAAAAGATCCTGAAGACAAAAAATAATCCCACCTGTGTGGGGGTGGGATTACTGAGATGCACCCCAAAGTCTGGGGCTTGTATTAAAGAGTTGGGTAATCAGTGTAGCCGGCTTCACCACCACCATAAAATGTAGCGCGGTTATATGAATTTAAAGCCGCGCCTTTCTGGAATCTTTCTGCCAAATCTGGATTAGCAATATATATACGGCCATAAGCCACTGCATCGGCCAAGCCATCCTCTAGAACCTTCTCACCCATAGCTTGGTCATACCCACCAGCGGTGATAAATTTTCCTTTATAAGCGGCGCGGAACATTTCAGACGTGATGGGCGCATCTTCATTCACTTGGTCGCCGCCTCCTGCGCTGGTTGAGCGCGGCTCAATCATATGCACATAGGACAAGTTATAAGTGTTGAGCTTTGCAATCGCAGCCGTAAACAAGGCAACTGGATCACTATCTCCCATATCGTTAAAAGTGCCGTAAGGCGAAAGGCGCACTCCCACCTTATCGCTTGAGAATACCTTGCAAACTGCCTCGATGACCTCACCCAATAAACGCAGGCGGTTCTCAATAGAGCCACCATATTCATCGGTGCGTTGATTGGTTTTATCTTGCAAGAACTGATCAAGCAGGTAGCCATTAGCAGAATGAATTTCAATACCATCAAAGCCTGCGGTCTTAGCATTTTGAGCCGCTGCCTCAAACTCTTTGAGTAAACGAGCGATATCTTCCACACTCATTGCGGTTGGTACTTCATAGTCATGCAGCTTCCAATCCGCACCATACGTTTGACCTGATGCAGCAATAGCTGAGGGCGCCTCAGGTGCACCCTGCTCTGGATGTAAAGAAGAATGGGAGATACGACCGACATGCCATAACTGCGCAACGATTGATCCGCCCTTCGCGTGAACAGCCTCAACGATCTCTTTCCATGCTGCAGTCTGTTCTGCTGAATAAATTCCGGGTGTAGCAGGATAGCCTTTGCCCAATGGAGAAATTTGAGTTGCCTCAGTAATAATTAATCCAGCGCTGGCACGCTGTGCGTAATACGTCTTTGCTAATGGGTTTGGCACATCACCTGCAACCGCACGCATTCTAGTAAGCGGCGCCATGACTAGACGGTTTTTTAATTGAATTGAACCGAGACTAACCGGTGTGAACATGATTTCTTTGCCTGTCATTTGCTGCCTTTTTTGTAGTAATAAATTAGATGATGGACTGTAACAAGGATTGGTAATTTCTGCTGAGCAATGAACAAGCTTAATTAGGTGCGACCAAATTGTTCGCGAATGCAATTAGCTAGCGCATTAAATTCTTGGGTATGTGCCGTCGATGATCGCGCAACCAAAGCAATCACTCTCTTAGGCGTAGGTGATGCCAACTCTTTCGCCACTAATTGAGAGTTATTCAATAAACTGCTCTTGACTGCCATGCCAGGAAGCAAGGCGATCCCAAGGCCTGACTCGACCATTTGCAATAGGGTTAGCAAACTCGTTGCCTCCAAGCCTTCAGCTTTGCGGATGTCGGTTCTCCTGCAAGCTTGCAAACTATGCTCTCGCAAGCAATGCCCCTCCTCTAACAATAAGAGTCGCTCAGCCATCTTGGCCGGCAAGGTTACCTCTTTACCTTTTAGAGCAGGATCACCCTCTTTAGCAACCAACCAAAAGTGATCATCAAATAATTCTTGCACAAGTAGTCCACTGACGTCATATGGCAATGCAATCAAAGCAAAGTCTAACTTGTGCTCTGCAAGTCTTGAAAGTAGATTTGCTGTGAGATCTTCCCTAAGAGTAATTTTGAGATCCGGAAATCGCGCGCGGACTTCCGGCAAAACCACAGGCAATAGGAATGGAGCGATAGTTGGTATAACCCCCAAACGAATTGTTGCGGTCATTGGCTTACCTGTTGCACCCGCATACTCCACCAAATCTTCAGAAGCAGCCAAAATCAGTTTGGCACGCTCGAGCACCTCTAACCCAATCGGGGTGATCGAAACATTTTGGCGATCACGCTCCACCAAATGGATACCTAGCGCTTCTTCCAGCTCCTTCAATCCCGCGCTTAATGTCGACTGCCCGACAAAGCAAGCTTGCGCAGCTCTGGTGAAATTGAGCTCTTTAGCCAAGGCGACGAAGTAACCCAATTGCCTTAAAGAAGGTAAATAAGCCATATATATCCTCTTGTTATCTAATTATTAGATTATTTATATTATATTGATTAATTCAGATGATTAATAAATTTGGCATATCCTGCACCGAGAGCGCTTGAATGGATTTTCACTGGTTCGCATAGAAGGCAGCCTTAAGCTTCATTCACTGGCCCTGCAAAAAGTACCGCCGCATT
The DNA here is from genome assembly GCF_027924165.1 of Polynucleobacter yangtzensis. Classification (NCBI taxonomy): domain Bacteria; kingdom Pseudomonadati; phylum Pseudomonadota; class Betaproteobacteria; order Burkholderiales; family Burkholderiaceae; genus Polynucleobacter; species Polynucleobacter yangtzensis. Next base: position 633,810 of record NZ_AP026973.1, on the reverse strand, counting down.
CTTAGTGTGACTCAGAAATAAATAAGAATTAAATCTAAAATCAACAACTCACCTGGGAATCAATATGAAAACTTACCAATGTATCGTATGCGGCTATATTTATGATGAAGCAAAAGGAATTCCTGAGGATGGTATTCCAGCAGGAACACTCTGGGCCGATGTACCGGAAGACTGGGAATGTCCTGATTGCGGTGTTGCAAAAGCCGACTTTGAGATGGTTCAAGTAAGCTAACACCCATTCGTCACAATTAACCCTATTTATTTTTCGTCACTTTGGAGAGCCCAGCTTTGAATCAAACTACCCCTCAATCCGATTCCGCGATTGTCATCATTGGCAGCGGATTGGCTGGCTACACTGTTGCACGAGAAATTCGTAAACTGGATAAAGCAGCGCCCATCACCTTAATAACAAGAGAGCCTGGTTATTTTTACTCAAAGCCAATGCTCTCTACAGCACTTGCCAGCAAGAAAGAAGCAATGCAGCTTGTCTCTACTGCGGCCGATGGTATGACAACGCAATTGGAGATGACGATCTTAAGTGAATGTAATGTTAGCGAGATTAACGCTGGCACTCAAACAATCAAAACCAGTAAGGGTGATCTTCCTTATGGGAAACTGGTTATGGCATTAGGCGCCGATCAAATTCGTTTGCCATTACAGGGTAGCGCTGCCAACGAAGTCATCACTGTTAATGATCTTGAGGACTATGCCCGTTTTCGCACTGCTATCGAAGGCAAAAAGAAAGTTGCCATTCTGGGTGCAGGCCTGATTGGTTGTGAATTTGCCAATGATCTTGTGCTGGGTGGATATGAGGTAGATGTTATTGATTTAGCTCCACAGGCCTTGGGCCGCCTGTTGCCAGAAGCAGCTGCACTTGAGTTGCAAGGAAAGTTAAGTGCAGCCGGAGTACGTTGGCATCTGGATACAACAGTCAATGCCATTGACCATAAAGGAGACAGCCTACAGGTAACCTTGAAAAATGGCAGCACGATAAATTGCGATGTATTTTTGTCTGCCGTAGGTTTAAAACCGAGAATTGAATTAGCTAAAGCAACTGGCATAAATGTTGGCACTGGCATTCAGGTCAATCGCGAACTTGAAACCAATATCAAAAATATCTTTGCCATAGGAGATTGTGCCGAGGTAGATGGTTTGGTTTTGCCATACGTGATGCCCATCATGCAAGCAGCAAGAGCATTGGCACCGACCTTATTGGGTCAAGCCACAGCACTCACCTACCCTGCAATGCCTGTGATGGTGAAGACCCCTGCTTTGCCCACCATAGTTTCCCCACCAGCAAAGGGTGCAGAAGGTAAGTGGACTGCCACCCCAGTAGAAGGCGGTCTAGAAGCCCGCTTTGAATCTGCTGACGGTAAGTTGTTGGGCTTTGCGCTAATGGGTACAGCCACAGCACAACGTGGCGCCCTCACCAAAGAACTACCAGCCATGCTGGCCTAAGCAACGCCGATACCTAAACAAAAAGGCCCGCATTGCGGGCCTTTTCTTTATGTAGCTAGCGGTGATTAAGAAACAATCACGAACCAAGTTGTGTTGTGTGATTGAGCAACCATCAAGAACAACATCGGGATAGATAAGATTGTGTTTAAACGGGATGTCAGCATCGCAACACGAGCAGACTTTGCTTTCACATCAGCTTCGACAGCAACGATACCAAGGGCACGCTTCTGATTTGGCCAAATAATGAACCAAACGTTAAAGGCCATGACTAAAGCAATCCACATACCTAAACCAATTGCGCGAAACGGTGCTTGCAATGTGAAAGCTTGATGCAAGTAGCCACTCAAGCCCGCAACGATCAAACCAGTTACTACAGTAAACAAAGCTGCGTAACGGAACCAAAACAATGCAGTTGGAGCAATCACTTTGCCAATCGCTGGTTTTTGCTCATCTGGAATCTTTGGCATAGAAGGAATTTGCACAAAGTTGAAATACCAGAGCAAACCAATCCACATCACACCAAACATCACATGCAACCAGCGGAATACAAACGGGAGCTCGGCAGAGCTAAAGTTTCCACCCAAAGCAAAGATGATTAGCACTAGAAGAATAAAGCCTGCAAGAACAGTACGTCCCAGCGAAGTTAAGATAGAAGTCATGATATTTTCCAGAGATTGAAATATTACTTAGCGAAATTCTGGCTAGCAAAATCCCAATTCACCAGATTCCAAAAGTTTTCCAGATACTTTGGACGCGCATTGCGAGTATCGATATAGTAGGCATGCTCCCAAACGTCACATGTAAGCAGAGCTTTAGCATCTGTAGTAAGCGGTGTTGCCGCATTGCTAGTAGAAACTAAATCAAGACTACCATCCGCCTTCTTAACCAACCAGGCCCAACCAGATCCGAAAGTTCCTACTGCGCATTTGGTGAATTCTTCTTTGAATTTATCAAACGATCCCCATTTAGCATTAATGGCATCGGCCAATGCACCAGTAGGAGCTCCACCGCCATTTGGCTTCATGCCAAACCAATAAAAGGTGTGATTCCAAACTTGGGCTGCATTATTAAAAATACCACCCGATGACTTTTTAACAATCTCTTCAAGGGTAGAGTTCTCAAACTCAGTACCTTTAATTAAGTTATTCAAATTTGTGACATACGTCTGATGATGCTTACCGTAGTGAAACTCCAAAGTTTCCTTAGAAATATAAGGTGCTAAAGCATCAAGTGCGTAAGGCAACTGAGGTAAAGTATGTTCCATTTGTATTCCTTTTAATTACATTAAGAGCAAAAATATAGGTTATTTTTGGATAACTATAGACTATTCTGGCTTTTTTGTTTGAGGGGCAAACAAATTCTGTGAACCCCGATAACTTAAGTCCCGGTTAAAAAAGAAATGCCGGCAATTGGCTCGCCGGCATCCGATAAGACTAGGGGCTCTACAGCTTATTGAGCCGTCCAACCACCATCCATATTCCAAGCCACTCCACGCACCTCAGAAGCGTCAGGCCCGCACAGAAACACTGCCAAGGCAGCCAATTGCTCTGGAGTAACAAACTCACCAGATGGCTGCTTTTCAGATACCAAAGCAGTTTTCGCAGCTTCATTAGAAATACCTTCACGCTCTGCGCGCGCATCCACTTGTTTCTGCACTAGCGGGGTCAAAACCCAGCCTGGACAAATTGCATTGCAGGTAATACCAGTGCGGGCATTTTCTAGGGCAGTAACCTTAGTAAGACCAATAATGCCGTGCTTTGCGGCAACGTAAGCAGCCTTCTGAGTGGAGGCCACCAAACCATGTACAGATGCAATATTAATAATGCGGCCCCAATTACGCTTTTTCATTCCAGGTAATGCATGATGCGTCGTATGAAATGCAGAGCTCAAATTAATAGCGATGATGGCATCCCACTTATCAGTCGGAAACTCTTCGATATTTGCAGTGTATTGAATGCCGGCGTTATTAACCAAAATATCTAGCGAGCCAAAACGCTTTTCTGTCTGCTTGATGAGATCCTCAATTTCAGCGGGCTTGCTCATATCAGCGCCGTGATAATCAACCTCTACTCCGCATGCCTTGATTTTGGCAATGGCTTCATCTTTCTCACCAAAACCATTAACCATAATGTTGACGCCTTGCTTTGCTAATGCAATAGCCATTCCCAAGCCAATACCGCTGGTAGAGCCAGTAACTAGGGCAGTTTTACCTTTTAATGTGGACATTTGTTTTACCGTATCAAGTTAACTAAAGGGCCATTCAATTTGCCCAAAAACTTGATGTTACAGGATGAGCTGGACCACCCCAGTAGACATTGCACTAGGGCGGCCTGAACCCATTAAAAATCAGATCTTATTGAGGGCTCGCAAGATCTTTTCTGAAGTGATAGGCTGATCAAAGACGTTTGCATTAAATGGCGCCAAAGCATCATTGATTGCATTTTGCACCGCACCTGGTGCGCCAGCAGTACCCGCCTCGCCCGCTCCTTTAGCCCCTAATTTCGAGGATTGAGTAGGAGTCTCAACGTGAGCCACTTCAATATCAGGCATCTCATTAGCCATTGGTACTAAGTAGTCAGCCATGCTGCCGTTGCGCAACAAACCACTTTCATCATAGAGACACTCTTCAAACAGAACGCCACCAATGCCTTGAACAATTGCACCGCGCACTTGCTCATTCACCAACATCGGATTAATTACGCGACCACAATCTTCCACGGCCCAGTGCTTTAATAACTTCACAAATCCAGTCTCAGGGTCTACTTCAACATAAGAGGCCTGAACGCCATTGGTAAAGATAAATGGGTAGTCTTTCTGGGTGTAATGACGCGTCACCATGAGATCAGCGGAAAAACCTACCGGCAAAGTATCGGTTCGGAAATAACCAACTCGACCAACTTCACTAAATGGCAGCAACTGCTCGCCAGTCGCCTTGTCCAAAATATAACCACGACGAGCAATCAGCTCTGCAACTGGTCGATTCAAAATCGCACCAGCCAGCTTTAGAATGTTTTCTTGCAAGGCTTGGGCAGCCAACAGAACTGCTTCGCCACCAACGCCTGCACCGCGAGAAGCCCAGGTGCCCCCTCCATATGGAGTGACATCAGTATCGCCAGTGATGACCCGTACTTGATCAATTGATACACCCACCGCATCAGCAGCAATTTGAGTGTAGATACCTTCGGTTCCTTGACCTTGCTCACCAACACCGATCAAAACGGAAACTACACCGCTAGGATCCATACGGACAGTAGCTCCATCCTGAGAGGCAATTCGAGCTCCGCCCACCCCATAGAAAGCAGGACTCGGATTAGTTAATTCAATTAAGGTTGCAAATCCAATGCCGCGATAGATACCCTTCTTGCGGAGTTCTGCCTGCTCCTTGCGCAAGGCTGGGTAATCCATCATTTTTTCAATTGCACGCAAGCACTGCTCATGCGAAAGTACTTCTAACTTGATTCCAGAGATTCCAGAACATGGATATGCGTCATCCGGAATCACATTGCGCTTTCGGAACTCAAGCGGATCCATTTGTAATTTTTGAGCAGCCAAGTCAACCAAACCTTCAGTCACTGCACAAGCAATCGGATGCCCGACACCGCGATATTGGCAAGTTGGAGTTTTATTTTGGAAGACCACATTTAAACGAGCGCGATAGTTTTGATGCTTGTATGGGCCGCCCACTAAATTGACAACCTGGTTACCCTCAATAGCACTCGTTCTTGGGAACATAGAGTAGGGGCCAATTGCCGTTAAGTCATCAATCTCAAAAGCCAAGATGTCGCCTGCCTTGTTGGCGGCGATACGGCCTTTAATGCGATGCTCACGCGCATGAATGTCGCTTGTAAATGATTCCAGACGATCAGCAACAAACTTCACAGGACGCTGAAGCATCATAGAAAGACCGACAGTAGCAAAGTCATCTGGATAAGCGTGCACCTTGATACCAAAAGAACCGCCAACATCTTTACAGATCACATGAACATCAGACTCGGAAAGTCCAAATTGACGGCAATATAAGTCTTGCATCATATGCGGTGCTTGTTGCGAGTGATACACGGTCAAGCGACGATCACCTGGGTTGTAATCTGCAATCTGACAGCGCGGCTCAAGCGTAACACCAGTATGACGACCAAATCCAAAAGTAGCTTCGGCAACCACATCGGCTGTTGCGAATACCTCATCCACATTACCAACATCTAAACTACGGGTAAAACATAAATTGTCGCCAAGCTCTGGATGAATCAATGGAGTATCCGCATCAAGGGCAGTTTCCATAGAAACTACTGCAGGCAACTCTTCCCACTCAACATCAATGTGCTGCAAAGCGTCTTCAGCTTGCGCTCTAGTTTCTGCAACTACCGCCACCACTGGCTCACCTTGCCAGCAAGCGCGATCAATAGCTAACGCATGTTGAGGGGCAGACTTCATGCCAGCCAAGTGGCCCAAGGTTGCAACCCATGGCTTACACAGTTTTGCCATTTGCACGCCATCTACAACCGCTAGAACGCCAGGCATCTTGCTCGCCTGCTCAGTATGAATTTTTCCAATCTTCATATGCGCTACTGGAGATCGCCAATACACAACGTGCCCCATGCGTGGCAGTTGAATATCGTCAATATAAGTTCCTTGACCTTCTAGCAGGCGACGGGCGCCATGTCTTGGTTCGCTATGACCAATGTAACGCTGATCGTTTGTTACGGGATCAAGAACCATTCCCTTCAAATCACTTGGCTTATTCATAATGCGTTTCCCTCAATACCTTAAGCGTTAGCAAGGACAGGTTTAATTTTTTGACCCTTAGCGCGAGCAACCAATACGTCAACAATGGCATCTACAATCGAGTGATAGCCAGTGCAACGACAGTAATTACCAGAGATCCATTCACGCACTTGTTCGCGCGTTGCCTTTGGTTGCTTCTCAATTAACTCTGCAGCAGCTAGCAACATGCCTGAGGAGCAAAAGCCGCACTGCATTGCGTTATGTCGCATGAAAGACTCTTGAAGATCAGTCAAAACGCCGTTTTTAGTCAGCCCTTCAACAGTCTCAACTACGCTACCATCAGCTTGAACCGCCAAAAACAGGCAGCCACGAATAATTTGCCCATCGACCTTCACGGTACAGGCACCACAAGCGCCCTGCTCGCAACCTAAATGAGGCCCCTTGAGGTAAAGATCTTCACGTAAAAAATCCACCAGATGTTTACGCGGCTCTACCTCTGCATTTACAAGTTGACCGTTTACGGTCATTGAAATTTTTTTCTTCAAAGTCATTTTGATCTCCAAATTCTTCTACTGATGTTTTGCTGTTTTGGCTTATGCAGCCATGTGCTTGAGCCCACGCTCAAGCAAAACACCAATTAAATGTTGTTTGGCTTCCGCACTATTGGTGATGTCAGCAATAGCTTCAATTTCATTACGTGCTGCAGCAACCGCTTGAGCAATCAATTCGTCATTGAGCTTTTTGCCGTCAACTAGATCTTGAGCAGCTGTTGCCATCACCGGTGTAGCCCCAACCGAGAAGAAAGTAAAAGCACAATTAGTTAATATATCACCTTGCTTTTGCGCTACCGCTGCAAGACCAGCAACAGCATAGTCGCCATGACGTCTAGCAAGCTCATGAAAGTAAAAAACCTCTTGCTTGCTTGCAAGAGGAATTTCTGTTGCAACTAAAATTTCATCAGGCTCTAAAGAGGTTGTATACAAATCAATGAAGAAATCTTTTGCGGAAACACGGCGCTCGCCGGATGGGCCATGAATAATCATCGTGGCACCCAGAGTCAAGCTACAGGCAGGCCACTCAGCCGCAGGATCGCCATACGCCAAAGAGCCACCCCAAGTACCCAGATTGCGAATTGCTCTGTGTGCAATATGCGGTGCTGCTGCTTTCAAAAGCGGTGCATGCTTTGCCACTAACTCAGAATCTTCAATTTCTGTATGAGTAACAAGTGCACCAATGCGCAAGTTATTTCCCACAACAGAAATGCCTTTGAGTTCATCGACATCAGTAATGTCAATCAATACGCTTGGCTCAGACAAGCGCATATTGAGCGTGGCTAACAAAGTTTGTCCGCCCGCAATTAAGCGAGCATCTTCGCCAGCTTCTTCAAGCAAAGATAGGGCCTCATTTAAGGCCTTAGGCTTCACATAGTCAAATGCTGCAGCTTTCATTACGTCTCCTCCACCACCAATGTAATTTGCTTTTTAGCTTTTTATTTTTTGTACTGCTTTAGTTTTTTACTTCTTCAGTTTTTACTGCAACTGCTTTATGTAGTTTTATGGAGCTTTATGTTTGCTCCTTTATTTACTGCCAGCGTCTGACTCCAACGCCACCGTCTCCCCGCCTAATTCTTTTGCGAACCTCTGAAAAAAGTCGTCTGCAATCTTTTTTGCTGATGCGCTAATCAAGCGACCGCCAATTTGACCCAACTTGCCACCAATCGAAGCTTCGGTTGTGTATGAGACCAAAGTCCCTCCTTCAGCCTGCTTCAGCTCTACGCGTGACTTTCCTTTGGCAAACCCTGCCGCCCCACCCGATCCCTCAAAGGCCATAGAACAAGATTGGTCAGGAACAATGTCACTCAGGAGCAATTTCCCGGCAAATCGGGCTCTAACAGGCCCAATTTTGAACATTACCTTGGCATGAATCTCTTCTGGGGAGATTCGACTGATCTCCTCGCAACCAGGGATGGACTTGGCCAGAACGTCAATATCGTTCAAACCCTTCCACACATCAGGGATTGGAGCCGATATCAGTTGCTCGCCATTTAATTCCATTTGATCTCCTTGGGGTTTGTACGAATAGAGTCTTATCTACCAATTGTTCAACAATGTACCATTATTTAACTTTTGGTCAATAAGTCCAAATTCGGATAAACCCTGAGAACCCATGCGTTTTACTGAAGATAGCGTTTCCAGCCCAAATAATGCTGAAATTTCAGCGGGGGTAGCAACGCCAACCAGAAAGCGAATGGGTACGGCTGAACGCAAACGCCAAATATTAGATAGCGCCATTCAGTTCTTCGCCAAGCATGGCATTGACGGTCAATTAAGAAATTTAACAAAAGAATTGGGTGTTACACACACCCTGCTCTATCACTACTTCCCCACTAAAGATGCGTTGATTCAAGAGGTTTACAAAGAGGTTTTTGAATCTCGCTGGAAGCCTGAATGGGAAGAGTTACTGGACGATGACTCGCTCACTCCAGAAGAAAAGTTGAATGCTTTTTATCTCGATTATTCAAATACCGTACTAACCTACGACTTTGTGCGCATCTTGATATTCTCTGGCTTAAGCGATCATTCCATTAGTGATAAATTCTTTGAACTTTTGCGCTCACGCTTACTACCGCGACTTATTCGAGAAACCCGCAAGTATTGCGGTAGACCCAATACCTCAAAACCAACCCAACGCGAGCTTGAATTCCTAATGGGCCTGCATGGCGGCGTCTTCTATATCGGCATGCGCCGCTGGATCTACGGGCAAGCCATCTATGCCGCCGAGAGCCCTGACACCGAACAAGAAATTATTCGAGATCGCGTTCAGGCTTACCTTCATTCCGCTAAATCTTTGTTTGCATAACTCAAAAGGTCACCATGTCTAACTTAAGTCTTAATCACTTTTCCATTCGCAGTCTTGAGATCGAAAAAACCACTGAGTTCTACAGCAAGCTACTCGGCTTAACAGTTGGCCCAAGACCAGAGTTTCCGTTTCCTGGGGTATGGCTCTACAACGGTGATGAGAGTAGTTGGGCTAATGCAGTCCTGCACCTTATTGCGATTGATAAGAATGATCCAAACGGACTAAAAAAATATTTAGGTGAGCGCGACCCTAGCTCCTTACATGGATCTGGCGCAGTTGATCACATCGCTTTTTTTGCAAATGGCCTGGAAGACAAAATTGCGCTCCTCAAAAAATTAAATATTGCCTATCGCGAGAGAACAGTGCCGGTAATAGGACTTCATCAAATATTTTTGGATGACCCAAATGGGATTGTTATTGAATTGAACTATCCAGCAGCAGAAAAAACCGCTCTCGATGCGAAAGCAGCACAGGGGTAACTAATGGCAAAAATTCTAGTCGTTGGAGGCTCTCTTGGCGGTCTGTTCGCAGCAAATATTCTGCTGCGCCAGGGCCATGACGTCACATTACTAGAAAAAACTGTTGGCTCTTTAGATGGTCGCGGCGCTGGCATTGTGACGCATGATGCTCTTGCTGAAGCATTAAGAGCGGCCGGAGTCACAGTTGACGAAACATTAGGCGTTCCCGTTACTAAGCGTGTGACTTTAGGTGCCGATGGCCAAAGTCTCGGCGAGATGGAATTACCTCAGGTACTGACCTCCTGGAGTCGCCTCTATCACATGCTCAAGGAAAGCTTTCCGAGCGAACGCTACCTTCAAGGAAAAACTGTTAAGACGGTTACGCAAGACGAGAATGCCGTTCATGTGCTGTGCGAGGATGGCAGCAAACATGATGCTGAACTACTCATTGCATCCGATGGCATCCGCTCTGCAGTAAGAGCTCAAGTTGCTCCACAGATTCAGCCTAAATACGCAGGCTACATCGCTTGGCGCGGCGTCTGCGATGAGGCTTGCTTATCAAAGTACACCCTCGATACGCTATTTAATCGTTTTGGGTTTTGTCTGCCCAATGGCGAGCAAATGCTAGGCTATCCTGTAGCCGGCTCTGGCAATGACACTCGCCCCGGAAAGCGTCGCTATAACTTTGTTTGGTATCGCCCTGCCTCGGAGCATGAAGAGCTAGTAAGCCTACTGACAGATGATGATGGACATCATTACCCTACCGGCATTCCACCGCTGAAGGTCTCCTGGAAACATATTGCTCATATGCGCAAAGTGGCGCAAGAAATTCTGGCGCCCCAGTATGCTGAGATTCTTGAAAAAACAGCAGCACCCTTTTTGCAAGCAATCTATGACGTGCGCTCGGAGCAAATTGTCTTTGGCAGAATCGCATTAATGGGAGACGCTGCTTTTGTAGGCAGGCCTCATGTGGGAATGGGAGTAACTAAAGCAGGAGATGAGGCCATAGTAATTGCTAAGCATATTGCAACACTTGGAGCCACTCCAGCAGCACTGAACGCATATAGCGATGAGCGACTCAAGGTAGGACAACAGGTAGTAGCTAGGGCGCAATATTTAGGACGCTATATGCAAGCCCAGGGTAGTAAAGGCAATAGGGATAACGAGAAGCTCAAAAGAAATGCGGATACTGTCATGGCAGAAACTGCTATCGATATCAGCGAACTATTAGCAAAAGGGAAAGCAGTACCTGAATCTGCACATTAAAAGGCGCATTCAGTTAAGATTTAAAAAAAACAAAAGTATTCTTATTTAACAAAGTTTTATATGGAGGAGACAACCATGAAACAAAAAGTAACGAATCAAACAAGACGACAGATGCTGATTGGTGGAGTTGCTGCTGCAAGCACACCACTTTGGTTAAACGTTGCAAATGCTCAAGCTGACACCATTAAGATCGGCTTTCCAACCCCATTGACTGGTCCATTCTCTGCTGAGGCGCAAGACCAAGTTAGAGCTGCTGAATTGGCTATTAAAGAATTCAACGATGCTGGTGGTTTTAATGGCCGCAAAGCAGAACTTTTAGTTCGAGATGACAAACTTAACCCAGGTGAAGCTGCAACCCGTACTCTGGAGTTGATTGAAAAAGACAAGGTAAATTACGTTGTTGGCTCACTCTCTGCAGCAACACAACTTTCAATCAATGCGGTTTGCAAAGAACGTAAGGTACTCTTTAATTCCATCAGCCAATCTGATGCGATTAACGAAGCTAAAGACTGGAGTGTGTATACATTCCATGAAGCGCTTAACCCAACCATGACTGCAGGTGCTGTAGCGCGTTACTCTATTCCTCGCTTCGGCAAAAAAATTGTTTTCCTGACAGCAGACTACGCTTACGGCCATGAAATGGTGCGTGCTTTTGAGCGTGCTGGAAAAGAAATGGGCGCAACCACTTTGGCTGATATTCGTCACCCATTGGGCACCTCTGACTACTCCGCTTTCTTGCCACGTATCAAAGCATTAAATCCAGATATCTTGGTGCTCTGTAACTTTGGTCGCGACTTGGTGAATTCAGCTAAGCAATGTACTGACTTTGGCCTCAAAAATAACATCAAGATCGTGACACCAGTACTTCTCTACACTGCACGTCTTGCTGGTGGCCCAGATGCTTTTGAAGGCATTATCGGCGGCACTTCTTATTACTGGGGCCTGGAAGATCGCATTCCAACAGCCAAGGCATTTAATGATGCATTCCGCAAGATGTATAACGGTTCCGTACCATCCGACTACGGCGCACTAGGCTATGCCGGTGTAAAAACTGTTCTCGCAGCAGTGAAGAACGCAAAATCCACCGACACAATGAAGGTGGTCACTGCACTGGAAAACTTGAAGTACGACTTTTACAAAGGTCCAGAGTATTACCGTAAATGTGATCATCAAGCAGTTCAAACAGTCATCATCGTAGAGTCAAAATCTAAGAATATGAAAGATAAGTATGACGTCTTCAATATTTTGACGATTGAGCCTACTACTGAGAAAAACATGCGCTCTTGCGCAGAGCTAGGCCACAAAGCCTAATCCAAAAATTTCAGGGTGGATTAATCGTTCACCCTGATCCATTCCCCTGCACCACCTGGTGAAGGGGAGTTTTTTCTGAGTACATTTATGACCGGTCTTACTTTTGAACTTCTTTGCATGCAGCTGCTAACAGGCATTGCCTTAGGCAGTATTTATGCACTTCTTGCGCTTGGCTTATGCCTTATTTTCGGCATGCTTAACGTAGTGAACTTCGCTCATGGCGCCTTCTTTATGGTCGGCGCATTTTTGGGTGTGTACTTCTTGGGCGTCACTGGAAGCTTTTGGTTTAGCCTAGTGTTAACTCCTTTGGTTACAGGTGCTATTGGCTTGATCACTGAACGATTTTTGGTGAGACCGCTATACGGTCGCGGACTTGACTATCCTCTGCTACTTACCTTTGGCCTCTCTTATGTACTGATCGAAGTTATGCGAGTAACCTTCGGCATTGAAGGCCTCCCTTCAGTAACCCCTGAAGGACTTACTGGGTCAATGAATGTGGGAATTGGTTACTTCCCTAAATATCGCCTCTTCTTAATTGCCGCCACCGCAGTCATTATTTTGGGTGTGTGGTTTCTTATCCAAAAAACTCGCTATGGCCTCATCATTAAAGCTGGCGCAGCTGATCAAGAGATCGTCAAAGTATTGGGTGTTGACATTGCAAAGGTGTGGTTTTTAGTCTTTGGATTAGGTTGTGCAATTGCAGGCTTATCAGGTATTTTGGCCTCGCCAACACGCTCTGTAAATCCTGAAATGGGCATTCCTATTTTGGCAGAGTCTTTTGTGGTGACCGTTGTCGGCGGCATGGGCTCGCCAGTGGGCGCAGTGGTTGCCGGCCTATTAGTAGGCGTGGTCTACAGCATGACATCTCTTTTCTTCCCAGACTTAGCAGAGCTATCAATTTTTGTATTAATGGCTGTAGTGCTATTAATTCGCCCGCAAGGTTTATTTGGTAAAGCAGGAGCGATGGGCTAAGGCTCCGTATATTTATGAATTCATTCTTCCAACTCATTGCACGTCATCGCGTACTAGCTAGTACGTTATTTTTGGCAATCTTCCCATTCATCATGCCGTATGAGGCCTTGGCGATCAATATCCTGATTTTTGGATTGTTCGCTATGGGCTTTAACTTGCTATTTGGCTATATGGGGCTTCTCTCATTTGGTCATGCCGCCTTCTTAGGAATTGGTAGCTACCTCACCGGCATTGGTATTGTTCACTATGGCATGCCTTGGGGCGCAGCCATCTTGGTTGGCATTATTGGCGCAGCGATTGGTGGACTCATCATGGGTTACCTAGCCATTCGTACTCGCGGCATTTACTTCTCCATGGTGACCTTGGCGTTAGGTCAAATCATTTATTACATCTTCTATAAGGCAGAGAGCCTTACCGGCGGTGAAAATGGTTTACGTGGCGTTCGAGTCGATCAATTCAATATTTTTGGGATCCCAGTGGATTTCTTAAACCCACTCACAAAGTACTACATCATTCTTTTCTTTGTAGTAATCGCCATATGGCTGATCTCTCGCATTCTGAGCTCACCTTTGGGAGCGGTGATGGAAGCAATTCGCGAGAATGAGAAACGCGCTGCCGCTTGCGGATTCGACGTTGCTCGTACCAAATTATTGGTATTCGTCTTATCGGCAGCAATCTGTGGTTTAGCAGGTTCATTGCGCGCACTCCACCTATCCATCGTACCAATTGATTCCTTGCATTATCTGCAATCGGGTCAAGCGGTGATGATGAGTATCTTAGGCGGCATGGGAACATTTTTTGGCCCCTTCGTTGGTGCAGCAGTTATGCTTTACCTAGAAGATGTTGTCACCACCTTCACCAAACATTGGATGGCCGTCATTGGCTTGATTTTCATGTTCTTTGTGCTGTTCTTCCCCAAAGGAATCTGGGGAACCATTCTGAGCAAGCTACAAATTAATCAGGATTCGAAATAATGAATAGCGCAACTACAACCCCTATTCTTGAAGCGCGTGACGTTAGCAAGAGCTTTGGTAAGTTCAAGGCTTTGCAAAATGTATCGACCAGCTTTATGCCTGGAACGCTAACTGCAATCATCGGACCTAATGGCGCTGGCAAAAGTACATTTTTCAATGTTCTGAGTGGTGCATTCCCTCCAACAAGCGGTCAAATCTTATTTAATGGCAAAGACATTACCGGCATGCAGCAACATGAGTTTGCTCGTATTGGAATTTCTAAGAGCTTTCAGATTACGAATGTCTTTAAGCAATTAAGCGTCCATGAAAATGTCCGCGTAGCAGCTCAAATGGAAACATCACGCTATAACTTTTTAAGTAATGCGCAGAGTTATCCAAAGCCCATTGAGATCGCTGATGAACTACTTCGCCGCGTCAATCTTAAGCATTTGCGCAATAAGAAAACTGGCGATTTAGCTCATGGCCAACAACGCGCGCTCGAGATTGCGATGGCTTTGGCCTGCAACCCAAGCCTGCTCTTGCTGGATGAGCCTACAGCAGGTATGTCTCCAGAAGAGACCTTAGTCATGATGGAATTGATTCGCACACTTGCTAGTGAGCGCACAGTCATCTTGGTTGAGCACAAAATGAAACTCATTATGGGTTTATGTAAACGCATCATCGTTTTGCACCATGGTGAATTCTTGGCAGAAGGTACGCCGGAAGAAATTCAAAATAATGCCGAGGTACGTCGCGTGTATCTAGGTCAAGGTTAAATAGAGAGCAAATTATGTTGCGTGTAGAGAATTTAAACGCCTGGTACGACCGCAGTCACGTCTTGCAAGGTGTGTCACTCCAAGTTAATAAAGGTGAAATTGTCACTCTGATGGGTCGTAATGGTGCTGGTAAAACCACTACCTTACGCTCATTAATGGGCTTGCTTTCCAAGCGTCAAGGTAAAGCTGAAATTGATGGCACTTCATTTTTAGATCTACCGGCACATGAACGCTTTCACCTTGGTTTAGCGTATGTTCCAGAAGATCGCCGTATTGTTCCTGGCCTCACCGTAAAAGAAAACTTAGAGCTTGGCGTGATTGCTAAAAAGAATTCTGGCGACATGGCTGCACTAGTTGATGAAATCGCTGAAACTTTTCCTAGACTAAAAGAGCGCCTTCATCAGGACGGCACCTCTATGTCAGGCGGCGAGCAGCAGATGCTAGCGATCGCTAGAGCCATGATTGGCAAGCCTAAAGTGATTTTGCTAGATGAGCCTTCAGAGGGCATCATGCCGGTTTTGGTTGATGAAATGTTTGAGTTATTTGCCAAACTAAAGCAAGAGGGTCTAACGATTCTTTTAGTGGAGCAAAACGTTCAGCAGGCTCTAAAAATTTCTGATCGTGCTTACATTCTGGATCAAGGCGAGATTGTGTTCCACGATACCGCTCAGAATCTCTTAAACAACGACGAGATTCAGCAAAAGTATTGCGCGGTTTAAATCAAGTGTAACCAACGGCCTAATTGATGCCAATAACTATCTGGTACCAAAGTCAGAAGCCAGGTAAAGATAACGAAGCGCAATAGCTTGCCTATAAACATATAGATCAAGCATGGCTTCCAGGGAAGCTTTAGCCATCCCGCTGCTAAACATAAGGGGTCGCCAAGACCAGGAAGCCAAGAGAGCAATAACAACTTGGGGCCCCAACCTTCTAACCAACGCTTGAGACGACTATTGCTAGGCTCATCCATTGATTTAAAGCTATTACGAGCGACCACTCCAAGCCACCAATCCACCATTCCACCCAATGTATTGCCAACCGTAGCAACCATAATCGCAAGCCAGAATAAGTGGGGATTCAGAGTGATGTAGCCAAACAAGATAGGCTCGGAACCTGCTGGTATTAATGTGGCGGAAATAAATGCGCTAATGAATACCGCCGGCAATCCTACAGATGGCATCCCAAACCAGGCAAAGAAATGCTCGAACATATGCTCCATTAAGACCAAGCCTCCATGGCATAGGGGCACAAGCAGATGGGCACAATCCACTGGCTTAGGTTGCTGGCAATTATGGTGCCTTCGTTTGCTCTCATAGAGTCTATTTTGCCTTGTTTTGGTTAGGATCCAAGATTTCTAAATCTTGCTTAAACTAACGTCTGTACGAGCAGTTAAACCATAAAACTTATAAATTGAGACTTCCATGAGTTACCCCATTCCAAAGCCTGACCAATATCAAGAAATGCGCGAAGCATTACGCGACCTCTGCGGCTCTTTTGACTCCGCTTACTGGCAAAAAATTGATCACGAAAGAGGCTATCCAGAAGCTTTTGTGGATGCGATGACCAAAGCTGGATGGTTAGCCGCCCTCATTCCAGAAGAATATGGTGGATCAGGCTTAGGCCTTGCCGAAGCTTCCGTCATCATGGAAGAGATTAATTTTTCTGGCGGCAATTCAGGCTCATGCCACGGGCAGATGTACAACATGGGCACCTTGTTGCGCCACGGATCAGAAGCCCAGAAAAAAATGTATCTCCCCAAAATTGCATCAGGAGAGTTACGCTTGCAAAGCATGGCTGTAACTGAGCCGACAACGGGGACTGATACAACTAAATTAAAAACCACCGCAGTTAAAAAGGGTGATAAGTATGTGGTGAATGGCCAAAAGGTTTGGATTTCCCGCATTCAACACTCTGATCTGATGATCCTACTGGCTCGCACTACCCCCATCAGTGAAGTACAGCGTAAATCAGAAGGTATGTCGATCTTTATCGTGAATCTTGCTGATGCTATTGGCAAAGGTATGGAAGTTCGGCCAATTGCCAACATGGTCAATCATGAAACCAATGAAGTGTTCTTTGACAATCTTGAAATTCCTGCTGAGAACCTCATTGGTACCGAGGGTCAGGGCTTTAAATATATTTTAGATGGATTAAATGCAGAACGCGTATTAATCGCTGCAGAATGCATAGGTGATGCTTACTGGTTTATTGATCGCGCCCGTCGTTACGCCAATGACCGAGTCGTATTTGATCGGCCTATTGGCAAAAACCAAGGTATTCAATTTCCGATCGCAGATAGCTATATTGAAACTGAGGCAGCCAATCTTATGCGCTTTAAAGCTTGCGAGCTATTTGATGATCACCAACCTTGCGGCCCAGAAGCCAATATGGCTAAATACCTTGCGGCCAAAGCGTCTTGGGAGGCTGCTAACGTATGCCTACAAACCCATGGTGGTTTTGGCTTTGCCAATGAATATGATGTTGAACGTAAGTTTAGAGAAACTCGCCTCTATCAAGTGGCGCCAATTTCAACCAATTTGATTTATTCCCATATTGCCGAACACGTTCTTGGTCTACCAAGATCTTTCTAAGAAATCACCCATATGAGCATTCGCCCACTAGATGGCATTACCGTTGTTTCTTTGGAGCACGCTATTGCAGCGCCCTTTTGCACTCGCCAACTCGCTGATTTAGGAGCGCGCGTGATTAAAGTTGAAAGGCCTGGAGGTGGTGATTTTGCTAGAGGATATGACACCCAAGTGGATGGACTTAGCTCTCACTTTGTTTGGGTGAATCGCTCTAAAGAAAGTTTGGCTTTAGATCTAAAGCAGCCGGCAGCAATCGCCACACTCAAGAAACTGCTTAAGACAGCGGATGTCTTAGTGCAAAACTTAGCTCCGGGAGCTGCAGCCCGTATGGGACTTACTGCAGAGGTTTTGCAAAAAGAAAATCCCCGACTCATTCTGTGTGACATCTCGGGCTACGGTAATGATGGTCCCTATCGCGATAAAAAAGCATACGATCTATTGATTCAGAGTGAGGCTGGCTTCTTATCGGTTACGGGCACCCCAGAAAGCCCAAGCAAGGCCGGCAACTCAATCGCTGATATTGCAGCTGGCATGTATGCTTACACTAATATTTTGGCCGCCCTACTGCAAAGAGGAAAAACTGGCAAAGGCTCGGTGATTGACATCTCGATGTTGGAGTCGCTAAGTGAATGGATGAGCTTCCCAATGTATTACGCCTATAAAGGTGCGGAGCCACCACCAAGAAATGGTGCGTCACACGCAACTATCTACCCATATGGCCCCTTCAAAGCAGGCGACGGCAAGACTGTCATGCTGGGACTTCAAAACGAACGTGAATGGGCGCAGTTTTGCGAGACAGTTTTAGAGAATCCCGCGCTAGCTCAAGATGAACGCTTTGACCGCAACTTCAAACGTAACGAAAAACGTTCTGAGCTCCTAGAAATCATTAATGCTTGCTTTAGCAAACTCAGCTCAGAGCAACTAATCGCTCGATTAGAAAAAGCACAAATTGCAAATGCCCATCTCAATGACATGGCGGGCCTTTGGAAGCATGAACAACTGAAAGCTCGCAATCGTTGGACTGAGGTTGACACGCCGAATGGCTCGATAGCCGCCCTTTTACCCCCAGGCCTCAATGACAGTTACGACTATCGCATGGATCCTATACCTGCTGTAGGACAGCATACTGACGCCATCCTTAAGGAGCTCGGAATGTCAGAGTCTGAAATAGCGTCTATGCGAGTTAGCGGAGCAATTTAAAGCAGGGGTGAAGTAAGGTGTGCGGCATTCTCCAGGTAACGGCGCCAGGTTGGTCGTTTTGCCCAGGCTTTTGGATCAACATAATCTGATTGCGCCAAATAAGATTCAATTAACTTCTCTAATTTGGCACAGAAATCAACGTTGTAAACAATGAGGCTGATTTCAAAATTAAGACGTAGGCTGCGTTGATCAAAATTTACAGAGCCAAAAATGGCAATGCGCTTATCAATTAATAAGCTCTTGGTATGCAACAAGCCGCCATGGAACTCCGCAATAATGACTCCAGAGTTCATCAAATCCTCATAGAAGCTCTTGCTACTCCAAGCCACTAGAGTGGAATCATTGAGCTTAGGAACGATTAAGGTAACCTTGACACCTCTGGCTGCCGCAGCCATCAGCGCCTGGATTAAACCATCATCCGGACCAAAATAAGGCGTAGTAATAGTCAACTCCTCACGGGCATCCAAGATGGCTGACAGCAAGACTTGATAAAGAATATCGTCACGGTAAACAGGACCCGAAGAGAACTCTTGAGCTAAAGCCGCACCTTCATGAGGTGATGCTGGCGGCTCGCGATCTTTAAAGTTAGTAATGTTGGGGTTATCAACACTCCAATCAAATGCAAAGGTCAGCTCGAACTGAGAGGCCACAGGACCCTCAATGCGAACCATCGCATCCACCCACTCACCTACGCCTGAATCCTGCTTGAATGTGCGTGGATCAACTAAATTCATGCTACCCGTCCACACTACGGCGCCATCAATAACGAATATCTTGCGATGTAGACGCAAATCGGCACGACGGAACTGAAAACGACCAATCTGAATCGGCAACGCCTCGGTTACCTCAATCCCAGCCTTACGAAAACGTGCCGGCCATGAAGACTTAAACCAATCTTTGCTACCCAGAGAATCCAGCAATACACGACAGGCAACGCCGCGCTGAGATGCCGCAATCAAGGCTTCACAAACTCTATCGGCATCGCCGCCTAAAGCCCATATATAAAACTCTAGGTGTAAGCTTTTTTTGGCGTTATTAATCTCATCAATAAAATTTTGTAATATTTTGAGTGAATTGGTATGCAATTCGATTTTGTTCCCAGCTACCACTGGTGAGCCATTTTTGGACTCAGCCAAAAGACTAAGGGCTCTTCCCTCAACCGGCAACTTCTGCCTATCAGCCGCAAACTGCTGGCGCATTGTCTCGGTAATTTTTTCATACTCGCGATTCATACGAACAATCTTGCGGGTAAGCTTTCGGCCTACAGGTCTTTCACCTATCAGAACATACAAAGCGATTCCTAAAATAGGTACTAATATTACGATTAGAAACCATGCGAATGCTACACCTACTGGTCTTCTAACTGAGACTAAATGAATACCAAACAAAAGCACAATAAAGGCATGTACGATTGGAACCCATATTAGAGAGAATCCAAAAACGGATCCAAAAATAAAAGCAATAATATTCATAGAAGTTCCAATTCAGCAGTAATGCCTAGATGATCTGATAGCTTTAGCCATTCATGCAAAATTTTTGCAGAATGAATTTTTAATCCACGCACATAAATCCTATCCATAGGAAGTAATGGCTTCACACTCGGAAAAGTTTTCGCCGGCGAGCCGGTGAGCACTTCAAATACCTCATCAAAACCAGCGGCTTTCATGGGTGCGCTCACGCGATTGCGCCAATCGTTGAAGTCTCCTGCAACGATCGTGGGTCCATCTTGCGTCAAATCTTGAATATGTCGAATGATCGTCTCCAGCTGTCGCTCCCTGCCGCGTTCAAAGAGCGCCAGATGCACACAAAAGCAATGAATAGGCTTATCGATACCTTCTAACCTAGTAATGCTGTGCAACAACCCACGACCCTCAAAGCGATATGCTGAGATATCGTAGTTATTTCCTTTTTGCTGTGGATGTCTAGAAAGAATCGCATTGCCATGATGCCCATCACGATATTCCACATTCTTTCCATAATGCCAATGCTGCCAAAAATCCTCGGAGAGAAAGTGAGTTAATTCTGTCAGCGGCCATTGCTCAAAGCGCCTTAATCTTCCTCGATGCTCCTGCTGCAATTCTTGCAAAAAAAGGAGGTCTGGATAATGACTGCGCATTTTCTGGCGCAACTGATAAATCGTGGCATGACGATGTAAGGGCGACAAACCCTTATGAACATTCATACTTAAAACTGTAAAACGGGGAGAGTTAACTGGGCTCATTAAAACTGCCCTGCAGCGCGTTGACGACGAACGCGTGCCAAATAGATTTCACCTTCGACCAATTCTTGGCACTGCATACATTTATTACATATTGAAGCCTGCTCCCGCAGCTCATCAATAGAGTCGATCGGGTGAGCATCCAAATACTCACGCAAATCCACGTCGAGGACCTCATTGCAGAGGCAAATCACTTCAGCCATAAGTCGAAAATAGGGAAATCAATCGCATTACAGTCATTTTGCCATTGCCTTGATAGAATCTAGCGCATGTTGAAAGCTTTCCAAGATGCCCTTTCTTTACTCGTCCAGCTAGATGGCGCAGTTTTGGGTATCGTCCTGGTCTCCCTACAGGTAAGCCTGAGCGCCCTCTTGATTGGCACACTTTTAGGTCTGCCTATTGGCGCCCTTCTGGCAACCGAGCAATTTACCGGTAAAAAGACAATCATTGTGACCCTCAATACCTTGATGGGCGTACCTACAGTGATAGTTGGGGTCCTGGTATATCTCATGCTATCCCGCACAGGCCCCCTGGGGGCTTGGGGCTGGCTATTTACGATCAAGGGTATGGTTGTGGCTCAGACCCTGCTCACGACCCCTCTAATTGCGGCCCTAAGCCGACAAATCCTCGAGGATTCTTGGAGAGTTCATAGAGACTCCTTTCTGAGCCTAAAACTACCCCCACTCTCACGTTTCAAGTGGCTTTTATGGGATTGCCGGTTTTCCCTGACCATTGCCGTCCTTGCTGGTTTAGCCAGGGCAATCTCTGAGGTGGGAGCAGTCATGATTGTGGGTGGAAATATTGATCGCTCCACTAGAACTATGACCACAGCCATTGCACTAGAGACGAGCAAAGGGGATCTGCCTTTGGCCCTTGCCCTTGGAATGGTCCTGCTGATGATTGTTCTGCTGGCTAATTTATTTACGTTTGCAGTACGCCAAATTGCGGAGCACCGCTATGGTTAATGCAGTTGAAAATTTTGAGAAGTGTATTGAACTCAAAGACATCATCGTCAAGAGTAATGGCAGAACAATTCTCAATATTCCACATGCCATCATTCCTGCAGACAGAATTACTGCTTGTATTGGGCCGAATGGTGCTGGCAAAACGACTTTTCTCAAGGTGCTTGATGGCCTTATCAAACCGGATAGCGGCACTGTCACCTACTCCTTCAAAACTAAGACCTCATTAGTACTGCATCACACCCCGATGATAAAAGCTTCTACAGCCGCTAACATTGGGATCGTTCAAGATGTCGATTCAAGCATCACGAAAATGGATATCCAAAAGGTCATGGAGGAAGTTGGTCTCAGCAACTTAGCCAATAGTCCAGCACATCAATTATCTGCCGGCGAAAGACAAAAGCTATGCCTTGCAAGAGCCATTCTTCTTAAGCCGAATTTAGTTTTATTAGATGAACCCACCGCAAATCTTGATCCCAACACTACCGAACAGGTTGAAGACCTCATTCGAAAATTTGATCAGCACGGTGCAGATGTTATTTTTTCGTCCCACCAACTGGCGCAAGTTCAAAGACTAGCTCAGCACATCATCTTTATTGATCAAGGCGAGATAAAAGAAAAGGGACCCGTAGGCCCCTTCTTTAACAATCCTCAGACAAAAGCAGCTAAACGCTACTTACATCAAGAATTGCTATCCGACTAATTACTTAGCAGCAGGTGCCGCAGGCGTAGCTGGGGCCGCTGGAGCAGCAGCTGCAGCTACCGGCGGAGTAAATGGTGGAGGCGCAGTACAAGCTCCTGGAGCTGGCGTTCCAGGGACTCTATATTGATCTGCAACCTTGTTTTGCGCCAAACACAATTTATAGGCACCCACTCTATCGCCATAAGCAGTTTTAGCTTTAGCCAAGGCCGCCGCTTCTGCCTGTTCAGGAGTCAATGGAGGTAACGCAGCAAATACTGCAGTACCAGCAAAAGCACAGAATGTGAAAGCAATGATTTTTTTCATGGCTTATCCCTTTTTATTGAGTTCGTCATACCAGAGCTCATGGTGCTCTTTAGCCCAAGTAGCATCAACATAACCAGTTTTCATACCGTCGATTGAACCCTGCATACCAATAGTACCGATATAGATATGTCCCATCGCTAGTGCACTCATCAAGATCGCAGCACTGCTATGAATAATGTTGGCAATTTGCATGGTGCCACGTGTGTATTCAATAGTCATGAACGGCACAATCATATCGAGCACAAAACCTGAGGCTGAAATGAGGAGACCCAAGAATGTCATGCCAAACCAGAACCAGAATTTCTCACCGAAGTTAAAGAAACCAGCTGGGATATGTTTGCCATTCAAAATTCCACCGAAGTTCATGATCCAATTCATATCCCCTTTGCCTGGAATATTCTTACTTACGAAGAGCAAGAAGAAGATCACGATACAGATCGTAAACAATGGTCCAGTGAAGTTATGAATATTCTTGCAAACGTCTAGGAAAGAACCATAAGCTGCTCCACCCATCAAAGGCATTGCAAAGTATTTCCCGTAAAGAATTAGCAAGCCAGTAAATGCCAAGGCTAAAAAGCTGAATGCCATCAACCAGTGCACCAAGCGATCAAAGGCGCTGAAGCGTTTGATTTTCACACCTGACATTGGCTCATGCAGCTTGATTGAACCCTTGATTGTGTACATTGCAACCACGCCAAAAAAGGCAAGCGCAAGCAACCAACCACCGTATACGGTAATAACACCGTTACGAATCACGCGCCATTGTTGACCAGAGCGCTGAATCAATACGCTAGCTTCTTTGTCTGGAATGCTGACATAGTTGTATGGATCGCTATTGGCGGAAGTGAAGATAGATGGGTTCGCTGGCTGTGCCTGTGCTTGCGTTCCATTGGCTAAAGCATTTGGATTAGCCGGTACAGACAATGGCGGAATATCTACTCCACTAGGGGATGGTAGAGGCGCCATCGGTGCGCGCTCCGCAAAACTCATCCCGCTTGCCAAAGTCAGCGACAAACCTGCGGTCACTACTAAAGCGCGTAGAACTTTTGAAAATGATCGTTTCATACACATGTCCTTAAACGTTTTCGTTTTATTTATAGTTATTTAGTTGATCACTTAACGCGACTGTATTCGTTTTGACCTTGGGTACGCTTGTCAACAGACTCAGTCCAACTAGCCTGATTACCTGGCGTCCAGTTCTTAGTCATAAAGCCATTATTAGCACCCATGTAAGGAGCTACGTCTGGACGTTTAGCAGCCTTAGCAGCAATTTCTGGAGGCTCAGAGCAAGCAGCCAACAACGTTGCTGCCACAAAACACAATCCGAAAGTTTTGAAATTAACTTTCATTATTTAGCTCCTGGAATTTTTGCAGCAGGCGTTGGTGTTGGCGCTGGTGTATCGGGACCACCGTAGGCAGTGGTCCAACCAAATGCTTTGGACCCTGGGTACTTACCATTCTTCTCACGCATCGCAACGCGATTATTAAAGATGCTAGAAATAATGTCGCTATCGCCACCAATCAATGCCTTGGTTGAACACATCTCAGCGCATAGTGGCAACTTACCTTCTGCCAAACGATTACGTCCATACTTCTCAAACTCAGCAACGCTGCCGTTTTCTTCTGGACCACCGCTACAGAATGTGCACTTATCCATCTTGCTACGAGTACCGAAGGCGCCTTTGCTCAAGAATTGTGGTGCGCCAAATGGGCATGCAAAAGAGCAGTAGCCGCAACCGATACAGATATCTTTATCGTGCAACACAACACCTTCGTCAGTGCGGTAGAAGCAATCTACTGGACATACCGCCATGCAAGGTGCATCGCTACAGTGCATACATGCAACTGAGACTGATTTTTCTTGGCCAATGATGCCGTCGTTCACCGTTACAACGCGGCGACGATTAACACCCCAAGGCACTTCGTTATCATTTTTACAGGCTGTGACACAACCGTTGCATTCAATGCATCGTTCTGTGTCGCAAATAAATTTCATTCTTGCCATTGTGTTCTCCTGACTTTATTTTTTAACTTAGGCAAATTTTTCGATTTGGCACATAGTGGTTTTGGTCTCTTGCATCATCGTCACCTGGTCGTAACCATAGGTTGTTGCAGTATTGACCGCCTCACCAAGAACCACTGGAGCTGCGCCTTCTGGGTAGTACTTACGCAGGTCATTGCCCTGCCACCAACCAGCAAAGTGGAATGGCACGAATGCAGTTCCTTGATCAACGCGCTCAGTAACTAATGCGCGAACCTTGATCTTGGCACCCGTTGGAGACTTAACCCATACGTAATCCCAGTTTTTAATGCCGCGATCTGCTGCAGCCTTAGGATTGATCTCCACAAAGTTTTCTTGTTGAAGTTCAGCCAACCATGGGTTTGAACGAGTCTCATCACCACCGCCCTCGTACTCAACCAAACGACCAGAAGTCAGAATGATTGGGAACTTCTCGTATAACTTCTGATTCAAGTTTTGATCTTGAACAGTCTTATAGAGAGTTGGCAAGCGCCAGAAATTCTTCTTATCTGCAGAAGTTGGATACTTGCGCATCATCTTCTCGTTAGTGCTGTAGAGCGCTTCGCGGTGAATTGGAATTGCATCCGGGAAGTTCCAAACTACTGCACGTGCTTTTGCATTACCAAATGGATGGCAACCGTTTTTCATCACAACACGCTGAATACCGCCAGACAAGTCAGTCTTCCAGTTCTTACCTTCAGCAAGCTTTTTCTCTTCTTCAGTTAACTGATCCCACCAACCAAGTTTCTTCACGAACACGTGATCAAACTCTGGGTAGCCAGTAGTAATCGCAGAACCCTTAGAACAGGAGCCATCGCCAGCCAACAAGCTCACACCCTCACGCTCAACACCGAAGTTGGCTCGGAAGTTGCCGCCACCTTCCATCACACTCTTACTGGTGTCATAAAGATTTGGTGAACCTGGGTGTTTAATTGCAGCAGTGCCGTAGCAAGGCCAAGGCAAGCCATAGTAATCACCAGTAGTGTCGTAACCAGTTACTGGGTCTACACCACCACGTGATTTCAGAGTCTTTGGATCAAACGTTGCAACCATTCTCATATGCGCTTTGAGACGCTCAGGAGTTTGGCCTGTGTAACCAATAGTCCAAACGGAACGATTGATTTCACGCAAGATATCTTCGATCTGCGGCTCTTTCCATTGCTTACCAGCAAATTTAGAGTTGAGCATTTTGTAGTTCTTAGATAACTCTTGACCAAAGCCAAGGCGATCAGCAAATGCTTGCATGATCACGTGATCTGGAACTGACTCGAACAATGGGTCTATAACTTTTTCGCGCCACTGTAAGGAACGATTAGAAGCTGTCGCGCTACCGCAGGTTTCGAACTGAGTCGTGGCTGGCAATAAATACACATTACGGTTTTTATTAACAACATCACCTTCTGCTGGAGGCATTGCTGCCATCGCCGCAGTCGCACTTGGGTATGGATCAACTACAACCAATAAATCTAACTTATTCATCGCGCGCTTCATATCTAAGCCGCGTGTTTGTGAGTTAGGTGCATGACCCCAGAAGAACAAACCTTTAACGTTAGTCTGCTGATCGATCATGTCGTTATTTTCTAGAACGGCATCAACCCAACGAGAAACGGTAGTGCCAGACTTCTCCATCATGTCCGGTGCATAACGACCTTTGATCCATTCGTAGTCAACACCCCAAACTGTTGCGTAGTGTTTCCATGAACCAGCCGCCAAGCCATAGTAGCCAGGCAATGAGTCTGGGTTAGGACCTACGTCAGTTGCACCTTGAACGTTATCGTGACCGCGGAAAATATTTGTACCGCCACCAGATTTACCAACGTTACCTAATGCCAACTGCAAGATGCAGGATGCGCGAACCATCGAATTACCAATGGTGTGCTGTGTTTGACCCATACACCATACAACGGTGCTTGGACGATTCTTAGCCATAGTTTCAGCAGCTTTGTACATTTGGGCTTCAGGTACGCCGCAAGCCTCTTCAACAGCAGCTGGAGTCCACTTCTCCATAACTTCTTTACGGATCTCATCCATGCCATAAACACGGTCATTGATGTACTTCTTATCTTCCCAGCCGTTTTTGAAGATGTGATACAGAAGACCAAACAAGAATGGAATGTCTGTACCAGAGCGAATACGGATGTATTGATCTGACTTCGCCGCTGTACGGGTGTAACGCGGATCAACCACGATCACTTTGCAACCATTCTCTTTTGCGTGCAACAAGCTCAACATAGAAACTGGGTGCGCCTCAGCAGCATTTGAACCAATGTACAAAGCAGCTTTGGCATTCATCATGTCGTTGTAGCTATTTGTCATCGCACCATAGCCCCAGGTGTTTGCAACACCGGCAACTGTTGTGGAGTGACAGATACGAGCCTGATGGTCTGTATTGTTTGTGCCAAAGAAAGAGACCCACTTACGGAGTAAGTAGGCCTGTTCGTTGTTGTGCTTTGATGAACCGATAAAGAACATTGCATCCGGAGAATATTTCTCACGAATGTTCTTCATCTGAGCAGTAATTTCGGTTAGAGCTTGATCCCAAGAAATGCGTTGGTACTTACCGTCAACCAACTTCATTGGATAACGCAAACGATAGTCACCATGACCATGCTCGCGCAATGAAGCACCTTTGGCGCAATAAGCGCCCATATTGATTGGTGAATCAAATACGGAGTCCTGACGAACCCACACACCATTCTCAACTGTAGCGTCTGTAGCGCAACCTACTGAACAGTGAGTGCAAATGGTGCGCTTCACTTCAATTTTACCTTTGCCGTCGAGCATTGCTTTATTTTGCTCTGCAGATGCTTTTTGCACAAAGCTCAATTGGCTAGCGGCGATACCAGCCCCAACGCCAACGCCTGAGCGCTTCAAGAAAGTTCGACGGTCCATTGTTGGAACCGCTGCTTTCAATCCGCGAGATAGGCTGCCTATCAAATGAGATGAAGAGCGGCTGCTTTGTGGGGTATTTGATTTACGAGTCAGACTCATATGGTGTCCCTGAGAAAGTTTTTTTATTTATTGAATAACCAACAAGATCTAATACTTAAAGCTTTGTAGTTTCGTAGTACTTACGCATATGCGCAGTAATTTGCTGCCCATCATGATTTGGCTTCACTGTGCTGCCAATTTCTTGCATCACCGCTTTACCAACTGAAGTTTGAGAAGCCACCGCAACAGCGCCAACAGTGGCACCTGCGCCAATAAAAAATTTACGGCGTGATGGTTTGTTTTCTTCGCTTAAAGCAACATTTGTTTTAGTGCTCATGGCTTGCTCCTAATTAGTTTTTATTGATTTTGATCAAGTGTAATTGGTAATTGCATTTTTCGCATATCGTCATATCGAAATACGTATAAGGCTTACCCTGTATTGCGGTGCAGCATTAAATCATGTCAAAACTTTGTCCCTCAATAGCCAGGAATTCTCTGGTCAGCGCGGCAACTGGGCGGTACAAATGCATCTCCGGAATGCCCTCTATTGCATCGCATAACTCGTCATACCAGGGGCGAATATGTTCATTGAAAAAAACCCTTTGATTTGTAAGGTTGGAGATTTCCACATCATCCCCGGCTATGAGGTATCGCATGACTTCGCAAAGAGCTGAAATATGGTCTTCTGTTTCGGTAATTTCTTCCGCAGCTTCCAGCCCAAACTCCTGCAAAGCCCTGCGGATGTTGACCAAAGGCTTCTCATTTAAGTGGCCAGCCATATAAAAAGAGCCGTTCAAGACCACATTAGGCTTGCCAATGCTAATGAAATTCAAGTCGAACTCCTCGTGCCAAGCTTTAGCAGGATTGTTTTTGGCAACCTCAACAACATCCATCCAAACCTTTGCCAATGGAGCCTCGTCAGTAGCGTCATGTTGATCAGCCGTAGCAGCGATTTGATCTAAGAGCTCTTGATCTGGCGGCAACTGAAACAGGCGGGCAATCAAGCCATACAAATCTGCTCTTGCCAGATCCTCCGGTAAACCAACATCCCCTACCTCAGCCGTCATATTTTCTTTTACTGCTTCTTTAGCTGTTTCACTCATGTTCTTTTTTCACCATATCTACCACTCGACAATCACTACACATCTTTAATCGATCCATTGCCGCTCCAGCAAATGCCCCGTGTGTACCTAACTTTGTCAGCATCAAATCAACCATCTTGAGCGTTCCGAAAACTTTGCCGCAACTAATGCAATGAAAGGGTTGAGTTTCATTCAGAGTTACCTTTTGCTTACGCTGCTCTACAGTCCGCAAACGAGGGGCAAGAGTTAATGCATGCTCTGGGCAGGTTTGCGCACAAATTCCGCATTGAACGCACTGCTTTTCAATAAAGGAAAGGATGGGCTCATCAGGATTATCTAAAAGTACGCCTTCAGGGCAACTGCTTACGCAAGACATACACAAGGTACAAGCATCTTTGTTGATCGTCAGTCCGCCTAACAATGAGGATGATGGAAGTGCAACACCCACTTCAGGCAAAGGTGTTTTAGCTTGCTTTTGTAAGTGCTCCAGAACTGCTTCGAGCGTTTCTCGCTTCTGATTCGACAAGCCCATGCTTGTGGGAGTGCAAATTGAATTTAGTGAGCCGCGTTGACGCAATGCACCCATTGCCTTCGATACCGTTGATAAATCATCGGTGGAGCTTGCCAATATCAAATGAATTCGCTCATCAAATCCATATGCTTTGAGAATACTATTCGCTAATCCTGCCTGCTCTTCGAGAGTAGCTCGGTATGCCGGATCTTCATCCCCGCTTAGCAACAAAATGACTTCAGCAAAACCATAGGACAACGCACCTAGCCACAAGTCCAAACCAGTCGAGGCAATGTGCTCAATACCATAAGGGATAACAAATGCTGGAAGGCCTTCAAACTGCTTTGGCATGATGTGCGAGGATCTACCCAAGCCATCAATCATTTGAGTACCAGCTTTTAGAGTGTGCAATAGCAAACTAGGTGCCATAGCTTGGTTGATCTTTTTAGCTTCAGCTGTAAATACATTCGCTACTGTTTTTAACTCTTTACCCTGGTGAGCAACGCTTGGATAGTTGTAGCTCATGGCACCAGATGGGCAGGAGGTAGCACAAGCGCCACAGCCCATACATAGATTTGGATTTACCTCTACAGAACCCTGACCATTTTTAAAGATGGAACCAATAGCGCCGGTTGAGCAAACATCAATACAAGCACTACAACCGACTTTGCCGTTGCGACCATGCGCGCAAATCTTTTCGTTATAAGTAAAGTATTTGGGCTTTTCAAACTCACCCACCATCTCGGTTAATTGATTAACTGCGAGCGCTTGATCGAGAGGATCATTGCCGGGAGCAAAATAACCCTGCGGAGTCTGACTCATACGCATTTTTGGATCAGTACGTAAATCCAAAATCAAATCGAATTCAGAATTGCGTCCGCGTTCTTTTCGATCAAATGAGATAGCGCCAATACCAGCACAGGCAGTAACGCAGTCGCGATGAGATTTACATTTGTTCAAATTAATCTGGAAGGAGAGGTCAATAGCGCCCTCAGGACAAACCTCAACGCAAGCACCACAGCGGGTACACATCTCTGGATCAATTGGATTTTGCAGATCCCAGTCCACCGAAAAGTTACCGAGATATCCGTCCAGCTTTGTAACAGCGCCGGTGTAGATCGGGTAGCTTCTATTGAGTGGCAAATCGCCAGGCTCAGTACATAGAACGGATACATCCAAAGCAGAGCTTAATTTTTCTGCCCATGGAATTGCTTGAGATCCTGCACCAATAATCAACAACCTGCCCTGGCTTTCATAATTCACCACTGGAACTGGATCAGCCTCAGGCATATCAGCTAAAGCTAGCAGCGCAGCAATCTTGGGTCCCGATGTTTTTGCTTCTTGCGTCCATCCTGCAACTTCACGGATATTTACAAAACGTAATGGGGCAACGAGAGGTTTCTCAGCCTGATCCGCTAACTCACCAAATAGCGCAGCCTCTTGTGTACACGCCACCACTACAGAATCTGAGCCCTCCAGAGCCTTCAAAAAGGATCCGACCTCTTGCCTACACAAAGAAGTGTGCATCGGCACGCCGAGTGCTTTTGCATCCAAAGGCATGGTGCTATTACAGTTACAGACTAATTTTTGACTCATGCGCTATCTTCTTAAGTTTTTTTCTGTTCAGGCTCAGTCGAAGCATCTTTAGGGACCTCGTCCAACTGGGCGGAGAGATTTGGTTGTTTGGATGTTAAATCACTTTGCTTTTGTGCATCCAAAGCGCCAGCCTCCAACTCAGGATTAGAGGCCTGAATCTCGGTTTGTCGAGAATCTGTGGTTACCTCTTTAGCAGAGTCATCAGCAGTCTTGCTGAAAAGATTCAGCATATCGCTCTGCACCATTCTTTCAAGCATTCCTGGCGGCAGAGGGTCTGGCTTGCTGTAATCGTCAATGTAGATATCCAGCCCATCCATGATGTTGAAATGGGGGTCTGTGAACATTTTCTTTAAAGCAGCCTGTTGAACAGTAGGATCGACATCCGGCTTCATAAAGGCAGAAAAATCGGGGTCAAAGCGATCGATCTTTGCAACATCGTCTAACGTAGGTAACGGCGGGGTCTCCTCTGCAGCTTGCTCAACAGAAGCCACTGGAGTCGCCTCTTTGGGCGCCTCAGTTTTGTTCTCTACAGGATCCGCCTCTAAACCCGCCTTGCGCTTAGACCAACGACCGAGAAACCCATCAGCCATTATTCCTCCGCAGGGCGTTGTGCACCCTTAAATGATGCAGGCTTATGACGCTTTTTAGGCTCTGGATGATATTTTTCATTTACATACTCTTGTAACCAAGATGCATGTTGCTCACTCATGGGAACCGTATCAACTGACTCTCCACCATCAAGCAAGCGAGCGGCTTCGTTATAACTAACGCAAATACGATGTGGAACTGCGAATGATGATTCCGCCTTTGCTAATTCAAGTGATTGCTCGTCAACATAGCGCTCAATATCTTCCTCAAGACGCCACATTACAAACCAGCTTGGGGTCGTGGCAGAAACGTTGAGGTAGTAACCCTCAGCCTCATCAGGGAAAAGATCAAGTTCGTAGCCAGTAAATAACCAAGACTCTCCCTCGGCATCGCGCCCAAGAAACTGACCAGAAATAGCATTGCTTTGTTTACTATTAAATTGCCCTAAATCAGGCACCACTTCTTGAGGCGCCCAGCGGTAAGAAACCCATGGGTTATCTATATTTTGTTTACGCATTAATACAGCAAAGCGCATAAATGTTCAGGGCCTTAAGTGTTTTGAACAACAATGTTCGGAAATTTACTGCTCATATCTTTGGATAGAGTAGCAACACGGATAGCAACCTGTCTAGCAATGCCTTTATAAATCGCGCTAATTGCACCATCAGGGTCTGCAACCACTGTAGGACGCCCTGCGTCTGCCTGCTCTCGTATAGATAGATTCAAAGGTAGATCACCCAAGAAATCCACTCCATATTCTTTGCACATCTTTTGACCGCCACCCGTACCGAATACATGCTCTTCGTGTCCGCATTTTGTACAAACATAGGTGCTCATATTTTCAATGATGCCAATGATAGGCACGCCTACCTTTTCAAACATCTTCAGACCTTTGCGAGCATCTAACAACGCAACGTCTTGAGGTGTAGTAACAATCACTGAGCCGGTAACAGGAACTTTTTGCGCCAGCGTTAATTGAATATCACCAGTACCTGGTGGCATATCCACAATTAAATAGTCCAAATCACGCCAACGGGTTTGACGAAGCAACTGCTCGAGAGCGGAAGTTACCATCGGACCACGCCAGACCATTGGGGCATCATCATCAATCAAAAAGCCAATTGAACTTGCCTGCAAGCCATAAGCCTCCATTGGCTCAATCGTATTCTCTTCAAGAGAGTCTGGTCTACCAGTAATACCTAACATCATTGGCTGACTTGGGCCGTAAATATCTGCGTCCAAAATGCCAACCTGCGCACCCTCGGCCGCTAGAGCTAAAGCCAAGTTAACTGCTGTTGTGGATTTTCCAACGCCGCCCTTACCGCTAGCAACTGCAATAATATTTTTTACACCCGGCAATAGCTTCACGCCACGTTGCACTGCATGCGCAACAATTTGACTGGAAATATTGACGCTGACATTTTTAACACCAGACAATTCTCGTAGGACGTTAATAACTGATTTGCGAATCGAATCAAACTGACTTTTGGCTGGATAGCCTAGTACGATGTCTAAAGAAATATCGCCATCTTCTACGCGGAGATTCTTTACATTTTTTGCAGTAACGAAATCAATCTTAGTATTAGGATCAACTAAGCCTTTGAGTGCTGCCTGGACTAACTCTGGTGTAACCGACACAACCTTCTCCTAATATGAATAAACCTAGAATGGGATTCTAGGTTTTGGTATTTTTCTTAATTAGCGCTAGCTTACTCGTAGCCGCAAATATTTGCTGAAAGAATCCTCAGCCACCCGCAATAAAGCGCTTTAGAAAATGAGCAGACTCAGATAATAGACCGCCATGGACATGAGCGCAGTTGCTGGAATGGTGAAGATCCACGCCCAAACGATGTTTCCGGCAACCCCCCAGCGAACTGCACTAGCCCTTTGAGTTGAGCCAACACCCACAATAGCCCCAGTAATCGTATGGGTAGTGGAAACGGGAATGCCAATTGCCGTTGCGGCAAATAAAGTAATTGCGCCACCAGTTTCGGCACAGAAACCACCCACTGGCTTAAGCTTAGTGAGCTTCTGCCCCATAGTTTTAACAATGCGCCAGCCACCAAACATCGTGCCCGCTGCAATAGCGATATAACAAGAAATAATTGTCCATGTAGGTGGCATCTTTGCACTAGCTTCAGCGTAACCAGTGATGATGAGTAAAAGCCAAATAATGCCGATAGTCTTTTGAGCATCATTACCACCGTGACCTAAGCTATAGGCACTTGCTGAAACTAATTGCAAACGACGGAACCAGCGATCTGTTTTGGCTAAGTTTGCATTTCGGCAAATCCACGCAACGATCAACATCATTAAAGAGCCGAGCAAGAAGCCAACAAACGGTGAAATGAAGATGAAGGAAACGGTTTTAATGATTCCTGACCAAACCAAGCCATCTGTGCCCGCTTTTGGTAATGCAGCGCCAACTAGACCACCGATCAAAGCATGAGAGGAGCTTGAAGGAATACCGTAATACCAAGTAATCACGTTCCAAATAATCGCGCCCACCAAGGCGCCAAAGATCACATGTAAATCAACAGCTGCAGGATGAACAATTCCCTTACCTACAGTTGCAGCAACACTTAAATGAAAAATGAAGATGGCTAGAAAGTTAAAGAATGCTGCAAATACCACTGCTTGCTGCGGCTTCAAAACTCCAGTGGAAACTACAGTGGCAATAGAGTTGGCGGCATCATGAAAACCATTCATGAAATCGAATGCAAGCGCTAACGCTACTAAAAGCGCTACAACCCAAAAAGCTACTTCTATCGCTGGCAACTTAATTCGCCTTAAGAGTTTTCAAGAACGATGCCTTCAACCAAATTGGCAACGTCTTCACATTTGTCGGTAACTTCCTCGAGCAGCTCATAAATACGCTGGCACTTAATGAGTTCGCGCACTTCGATATCTTCGCGAAATAAGCGAGTAATCGCAGTAGATAAAAGGCGATCAGCCCCTGACTCCAAATGATCTATCTCGTCACAAGTCTTCAAAGCGGCTTTGGCGACCTCTGGATCAGAGATATCTTTTAACGTAGCAACCGCGTTCTTCATACTGATGCAGCACTGATTACACAGCTCTGCCATTTGCACCATTTCTGGGGTCATTTGCTTTACATCATATAAATGCATTGCCTCAGTACCGTTTTGCAATAAATCGGCTACGTCATCCATCGTATTGATGAGTGAAAAAATTTGATCGCGGTCGATCGGGGTAATAAACGTTTTGTGCAAACGACGATGCACTTCTTTTACTACGTCATCGCAAGCATGCTCTGCTTTATCAACATCTTGTGTGTATTTAGCACGCAGGACTTCATCGTTGTAGTGCTCGACGAACTTCAAGAAAGATTCGGAGGCGGAGACGATATTGTTAGCGTGCTCATTAAAAAGCTCGAAGAAATTACCATCGTGAGGCATTAACTTACTGAAGAACATAAATCACGATCCTTTAGGAACAAAAACTGCGGGTTTTGTTAGGTTTGATGACATTCTAAACAATTGCTATTTAGCAACTGGAAAGCCAGCGTCTGTTATAAGCTGACCGGCCTGCGCTTCAGATAATGTCGTTTCTAGTTTGACAGTCTGGCTTGCCAAGTCGACCTGAACTTTAGCTTGAGGGTCCTGAGCCTGAATTGCTCTCGTGACCGCATTAATACAGCCTCCACAAGTCATCCCAGATACTTTTAAAGTCAACATATAGGCCTTTTTGATGTAATTACGGCTTGCATGCAGTAGATTATCTTCTATATGAACCCACAAATAGACACTAAATCAGAGCTATTTACTCTGGATATCGGCGGGATGACTTGCGCCTCCTGTGTGGGCAGGGTTGAGAAGGCTTTGGATAAAATGCCCGGCGTAGAGGCTGCCAGCGTGAATTTGGCAACGGAACAGGCCAAAGTGCGGTTAAAAGCAGATTCTGGGCTCAATGTGGACGACCTTATCGCCACAGTCCAAAAAACAGGCTATGAAGCAAAAATCAGCAGCCCTCATCAAATTTCAGTAACAGCACCCTCTAAGCTGTTTTGGGGTGCAGATGGTTTGGGGCGCGTATTGCTAGGGTTCGCCCTCTCCACCCCACTTTTTCTCCCGATGCTCCTCATGCCTTTTGGCATTCATTGGGCACTTTCTCCAAAGTGGCAACTTCTGCTTGCTACCCCCGTACAATTTTTCTTAGGTTGGCGCTTTTATAGAGCAGGCCTCAAATCTCTCATGTCCGGTGTGGGCAATATGGATTTGTTGGTGGCACTCGGCACAAGCGCAGCATACGGCCTCAGTATTTACCAAATGATTGCATCACCACATGCGAGTCACGAACTGTACTTTGAAGGATCTGCGGTCATTATCTGCATGGTTTTACTAGGCAAATGGCTAGAGGCCAGAGCTAAGCAACAAACTAGCGAAGCAATTCGTGCATTACAAAAGTTGTGGCCAGAGCATGCCAAAGTCATTGAATGCGATATTGTCATTGCAGAGACCTCTGCATTAGATCAATTTCGTGATCTGCCTTTAGATCAGGTATTTCCGAAAGACCGTATCTTGGTTATGCCTGGCGAGCGCATTCCGGTGGACGGCATCATTCTACTTGGCAATAGCCACATTGATGAATCACTGCTCACTGGAGAAAGTGATTCAGTCAAAAAACGTATTGGAGAAAAAGTTATCGGCGGCTCACTCAATGGCGAAGGTGTCTTAGTCATTGAGGCTCAAGCGGTGGGCGTTGAGAGCGTACTTTCTAAAATTATCTCCCTGGTTGAAGATGCGCAAACCCAAAAGGCA
Organism: Polynucleobacter yangtzensis; assembly: GCF_027924165.1. Lineage (NCBI taxonomy): Bacteria > Pseudomonadati > Pseudomonadota > Betaproteobacteria > Burkholderiales > Burkholderiaceae > Polynucleobacter > Polynucleobacter yangtzensis. The sequence goes on along the minus strand of NZ_AP026973.1, from coordinate 597,552 downwards.
CCAATACAAAAATTGGTAGATCAGGTGAGTGCTATTTTTGTTCCTAGCGTGATCGTGATTGCAATCATTACAGGATTGGCGAACTGGTTTTATTTAGACTCAGCATCCATTGCTATATTGAGAGCAGTATCGGTACTCGTGATTGCCTGTCCATGTGCACTAGGACTTGCAACGCCAGCAGCCATCATGGCAGGAACCGGGGTAGCTGCGCGTTTTGGAATTTTAATTAAAGACCCACAAGTTTTAGAGTTGGCGCATCGCTTGAACGTGGTTGCGTTTGATAAAACGGGAACACTCACCGTTGGCAAACCAAGACTACTGAAAGTCATTTCTTTTAGCGGATCATTTTCTGAGAATGACATTCTGGCAACAGCTGCAGGTCTTCAACTTGGTAGCGAGCACCCTCTTGCAAAAGCACTCCTAGACGCCGCCAAACAAAATGGTTTGACCCCGATAACGCCAACCGATAGCAAAGCATTGCCGGGTATTGGTATTAGCGGTAAACCTAGCGCTGGCGCTCTTGCTGGGCAGAGCCTTACTATACAAAGCATTGCATCCCTAGAGAGCAACCACCATCATGCCGAAATACTAAGAAAGGCTCAGGCTTGTTTTGAGGCCGGTCAGACTGTTTCAATCTTGATGAGCGATGAAGTAACCCCTTCGCCAATTGCCATATTCTCATTTGGGGACGAGCTGAAAGAGAATGCTCAAGAGGCAATTACCTCGTTACGCCACCTCAATATTCGCGCTGTAATGCTTTCTGGTGACAACATCGCTGCTGCAAATCGTGTTGCAAGAAATATTGGCATTCAAGAAGTATTTGCGCAAATTATGCCAGGCGATAAAGCGGAGATTATTCATAAACTTCAATCTAAAGATGGTCATCGCCAATTTGTTGCAATGGTAGGCGATGGTGTCAACGATGCGCCCGCCTTAGCTACCGCAGATGTTGGTATGGCCATGTCTACTGGCACTGATGTTGCAATGCAGGCTGCTGGCATCACCTTAATGCGAGGCGACCCCACATTAGTTGCAAATGCGATTGATATCTCCAAGCGAACCTGGCAAAAAATTCAGCAAAATTTATTCTGGGCCTTTATCTTTAACGCCACCGGCATCCCCTTGGCTGCGCTGGGCTATCTCTCGCCGATGTTGGCCGGAAGCGCCATGGCACTGTCTAGCTTTTGCGTTCTGAGCAACGCGCTTTTACTCAAGCGCTGGCGCCCTACTCACTACTAAAAATATCATTTAGTACGTTTTACTTATTTTGTATTCTTGCGAATCAATTCAATATCGCCATAAAACGCTCGTGTCTCTGACTTGGTGTTATCAGTATCCGTCAGCAAGGCAATGCCAATGACTTCACCAGGCGCTTCGCCATACGCACGCTTGTAGTCAGCAGCTAAATCACGCTGGTGCTTATGCCACTGCCCTAAATTATCCCAACCAGAATCCACCACAATCATTTTGATACGAGAGGTATGTGCATTTGTAATGATGGTATCGACAGGTGATTTTCCAGACCAGATATACATCAGCGTGGCATACGGCATCTCTTGACCGCTAATAAGATTGGCCATCTCAAAAGTCATTTTTTCTTTTAAGGGTAGCTTGGACTTATTGCCATCAAATGCAACCAAAATACGCAGCGGCGCATCGTCAGCATAACCATCGGCATTGTCAGCATTAACGATTGGGTTCAGCGCCTTCCACTCCCATTGCAGTAGTAGGTTTGATGCCTGACGAGGACGCAACTTTACAGCTAATCCAGAAGCAGAGGTTTTTGAGTTTGCACTCAGCACTGTTTTTCCTTGGTAACTCTCAAGGCGATACACCGTATTCTTTTTAAAGGGCGCTATGCGATAAAAATTCCACCCGTTTGGCATGCCGTTTCGAGCTGTCTCGGCAGAGAATTTAGGTAGCTCCTCTTGGGCCGGCAGCTGTTCAGCATTAAATGGTTGACCGGCTTCGTTTTGCACCGAATCACCACCTAAGCCAGCGCAGCCGACCAAAATAAGGATCGTGCTGAGAATAAAAAATAAAGGAGCTCGCTTCCACATGCCTTAATTGTCCCAAAGATTGCTCGATGTGAGTCTAAAATCATCTCATGCGCCATCAATCACCCTCAAGCTGGGCCGTTATCTGCGTCTTTATTGCCGCGGTAGTGCATTTGGCCCTGGGTTTTTCTATTGAGTTCTCAGTCGATGAGGCTCACTACGCTTTGTATGCCCAACACCTGGCTTGGAGCTATTTCGATCACCCTCCTTTAGTAGGTTGGATTCAGTGGCCTTTGGTTTCCCTGACATCTTCAGAGGGTGTTATTCGCTTTATCCCAGAATTATTGTGGATCATTTCTTGTTATTTGACTTATCAAGTCACCATTGAGCTTCATCGCCTGATTCAAGGACGTAATGCTGGCTACCTCACCAGCGCACTACCATCAGCAAATTTATGCGGTCTATTAGCAGTGTTAATTATTACTGCCGCACCGATGCTGCATGTACTAGCAATTGGTTTATTGCCAGATACCCTGCTGGCACCGTTAAGCCTTGGTCTGATGCTAATGGCACTTCGTTGGCTAAGGAAAGATCAATTCAGTATTGGTGATTGGATTGTGACTGGTATCTTGCTCGGCCTCGCGGGCCTTAGCAAATACACCGCCGCATTTACAGCGTTTGCATTGTTGTTTGTATTCCTCAGTTCACCCAGAAAATCTTGGTTCACTAAAGTAGGTTTCTGGCTAGCAGCATTGACAGCCCTATTGCTCATCTCACCCGTGCTTTATTGGAATTGGGTTAATGACTGGATTTCATTTAAATACCAACTTGCTCATGGGGGCGGCGGCGAATGGCTTTGGCGTCGACTGGCTGCGTATCTTGGTATTCAGATTCTCGTCTTTGGCCCACTCTTCATATTAGGTTGCGTAATCTTTATAAAAGACTGCATGCATGGGGCGAAGCTTTCTCTAGTTGCACTTTTAGGATTCTTTTTTATTCCTTTTGTAATTTTTACCAGCTTAGCGGGTGGAGGCGGCCTTCCTCACTGGACCTCGCCCGCATGGTTCTGTCTCGCTCCTTTTGCCGGAATTGGTTTAGCAAAAGCATGGGCAATGCAACATCGCCATTGGATTCGCATTTTGTTTTTCATCCAAATTGCAATGTGTTGTATCGGCTTTGCTTATGTCTTATCGGGAGGCATCAATACAGCCTCGATTAAATCCAATCCAATTGCAGATTTATATGGATGGAAAATTGCCGGCCAGAAAGCAGCGGAGCTTTCTAAAGCCACTAAAGCAAATGGCATCGCTGTTCAAAACTGGACCCTAGGTAGTCGCGCTGCTTGGTATGCATCACCTACCCCGGTATTTGTTTTAGATCAGAGACAAGATCAATTTGACCTCTGGTTTGGCGAGATTCCGATTGGCGCAAATATCCTTCTTATTAGCTGGTCTAGCATGATCTACCCTCTGCCGGTAGGCAATAAGTCCGCCTTTGAGGCATGCCAGCCCCTTGATAGTCTTGAAATTGAGCGATTTGGTCGAATTTTGTCCAAATTTGACTTTAGCCTTTGTAGCAACTGGCGGGGGCCAGGCACTTCAGAGTAATTCCCTCAAATTCAAGACCTTAGGCGCCCAAGGCATTATCCTTACGCTTATGAGTTCACAAGCCAATCCCACCCTCAAAACCCAATCGGGGTGGAAATCCATTCTCAAGCGAGCTTGGCCAACCATTCGAGTTGTTCTGTCCATTGCTTTGCTTTGGAAGGCTACTAGTGGAATTGACTGGCATTCACTGTTTGACACCCAAATTCAGATGCAGCCACTTTGGTTTTTAGCTGCGCTAGCCAGCATGATGAGCGCATTTATTTGTGGCGGCTATCGCTGGGGATTATTCATGCAGGCAGTAGGGTTTCCACGCCGCATCCGCTCCTATATCGGCCTCTACTTTGCAGGTGGTCTCATTAATCAAGGATTACCAAGCACATTAGGCGGCGATAGCTATCGCGCAATTACCGCAACGCACCTAACCAACACTGGCAACCTATCTGAAACTAAAGAGTTAGAAGAAGAGCTCCATCATTCAGTAGACCTTGAGCACGCCACACCGAAGTTGCGCTTGAGTTTTGCAATGGTTTTAGTCGATCGCCTTTTAGGTTTAGCAGGTAATAACTTACTTGGTGCTATTGGCTTGATATTAGGTGGCGCTACTCTTGCAGCATGGGGACAAGACTTAGGCTATGCAGTCATGGCGGTAATGCTATTAGTGGGCGTAGCAATTGCGCTTATCTTGGCTTGGGGGCCAAGCAAGCAGTTACTACAAAAATTTCTGAATCGCTTCAATATGAATCATGCGATGCCTGGAATCCAGCTGGCATTTTCATGGCCCAAAAATATTGCGCAAGCAGGCTTAGCAATTGGCATCCACTTCCTCACCATTTTGACCTTGCTATTTTGTCTAAAGGCTTATGGAGTAGATGCGCCTATTGAAGGCCTCATGATTGGCTTGCCTGCCCTCAGCCTGCTGCTCATGTTGCCAATTAGCATCTCTGGCTGGGGATTGCGTGAAGCCACTCTTTCTTCAGTCTTGGCCTTATGGGGTGTGAATCCATCATTAACAGTGCTGGCCTCCATCAGCTATGGAGCAATTACTGTTTTGTCAGTCCTGCCCGGCGCCTACTTTTTATTAAAACGAAAATAATTTTTTAGAGCAAAACTATGACTATTAGCGTCAACACTATGCGCGCCATTGATCATTGGGTCGGCGTACCTCTTTGTGCAATCGTAAGTCCTGTTATTGCTTTGATTGATGGCATTAAGAATGTATTTAATCGCGGTCCAGAGACTCCAAAAAAATTACTCTTTATTGAACTCTCAGAAATGGGTAGCGCGATTTTAGTTGACCCAGCAATGCGCAATGCACAGGCGCGTGGAGCAGAGATATTTTTCCTCATCTTTAAAAGCAATCGTGCCAGCCTCACTTTGCTCAATACTGTTAAACCAGAAAATATCTTCACGATCGATTCATCAAGCTTGGGTGGCTTAATTAAGGACACCCTGCTCTTTCTATTGCTTGCTCGCAAGCATCGTATTGATACCGTTATTGATTTAGAACTGTTTTCACGCTTCACAGCTTTGCTAACTGGCATGTGTGGCGCACGCCGTCGCGTTGGTTATCACATCTTTCATGGCGAAGGCTTGTGGCGTGGCTTCATGTTGACCCGCAAGGTCCATTACAACCCACACATTCACATTACAAAGAATTTTCTGTCATTAATCCATGCAGCCTTTGCTCAGAAGATTGAAGTTCCTTTTAGCAAGATTGAAATTCCAGATTCAGAGGTTCGCCTAGAGCAGGCCATCATCAATCCAAGCGCCTTAGAAAAAGTTGGCGAACGAATTGAGAAGCTCGCTAAAGAAGCCGACATCCATTACGCGCCTAGGAAAAATCGTCTTATTCTGATTAATCCAAATGCGAGTGATCTATTGCCGCAACGCCGTTGGGCACAGCAGCGTTTTTCTGAGTTGATTCAAGCCATCCATCAGAAATATCCAGATGATCTGATTCTCATTACTGGATCGCCTGCTGAGTTTGCCTATGTAGAGAAAGTTCGTGCTGTAGCAAACGTTAAAAATGCATTGAACTTTGCTGGGCAGGTCAGCTTTGCTGAATTACCACCCCTTTACACCTTATCTGATGTGATGGTGACCAATGACTCTGGCCCAGGCCATTTTTCAGCGGTAACTCCATTAAGAACTGTTGTTCTCTTTGGCCCTGAAACTCCAGCCCTGTATGGTTCTGTTGGCAATTCCATCGCCATCACCGCTAACTTGGCTTGCTCTCCTTGCGTGAGCGCCGCTAATCACCGTAAAACACCTTGCCATGACAATGTCTGCATGCAAGCCATTACCGTTCCACAAGTTCTAGATAAAGTGATTAAGCAATTACAAGATGCAGATCAGGCAAAGGCTCGTTAAGCTGCATGAGTAAAAATGCAATACCTGGGTTTGCTTGGTTTATCCCGCTAGTCCCGCTCGCACTTGCAGCCATCATCTACTTTGGCGATCTTCAGAGCAGCAGCTTTCTATTGATCAATCAATTTACCCAGCAGCTACCAGACACACTTTGGGCTTGGCTCACCTTCTTAGGTAATGGCTGGGGCCTTTTTGCTTTAGCTTTTCCGCTTTTATTATTAGCACCAAGAATCTTAACTGCAGGCATATTTGCTGGCGCTATAGCAGCCGTAACAAGCTCGTTATTAAAAGGCATATTCAATCTACCAAGACCCGCGGGCATTCTGACTGAAGGAAGTTTTTATCGCATCGGCGAAGTACTGCTTCATAGAGCCTTTCCTTCGGGTCACACCCTTACAGCATTTGCCATTGCCAGCGCTTTCTATTTCTCGGCATCTAAAGAAAAAAGGGTGCCACTGCTGCTTTTATTTGTTGTAGCTGCATTCGTGGGACTTTCCCGTAATGCCGTTGGAGCACATTGGCTAACCGATGTTTTGGCGGGAGCAGGATTTGGTATTTGGTGCGGCATGATTGGAGCTTGGTTAGCTAATCTTTTCCCGGAGAGTCAACTGGGCCCCAAAAAGATATGGGCTCACATCATTGCACTTGGTGGTGTTGTAGCAACCTACTCTCACTTCACCCAAAAAATGGATCTTGAATTAAATCAACCACTGCAATACGCTTCGATCGCGATCATTGTGATTACGCTTGTGCTTTATGGCAAAGCGCAATTTACTCAAGCACCTCCAAAATGAGCGCGATCTAATATGTTTAGCTACAGACATGCGTTCCATGCTGGCAGTCATGCGGATATTCTTAAGCATCTCACCCTGATTCATTTAGTTCAGTACCTACAAGAGAAGCCTGGCGCTCTCACGATGGTGGACACCCATGCTGGTGCAGGTATTTATAGCTTGCAAGACGGCTTCTCAACCGTCAGCAAAGAAGCAAATGGCGGAATTTTTCGCCTCACTCAATATGTAGAAGCCTGCAAGCATGCTGACACGCCAATTCCAGAAAGTATTTTGGAATATTTGAAATTCATCAACGCAGAGAATGTTGATGGGCAACTCACAACCTACCCTGGCTCTCCCTTCATTTTAGCGCGTCTATTGCGCCCGCAAGATCGTCTTAAGTTATTTGAGCTACATCCTAAAGAGATTGATATTCTTCGCCACAATATTGGCGAGCTGAAGCAATCAAAACAGATTGATATTTATGCTGAGGATAGCTTTTCCAGGCTGAAGGGATTGCTCCCCCCTCCCAGTCGGCGTGGCTTGGTATTGATTGATCCCTCTTACGAGGATAAGCAAGACTATCGCTATCTTGAGACCGCCATGGAAGAAGCATTGCAACGCTTTGCCACTGGCTGCTATGCAATCTGGTACCCCGTTATTTCCAGAAGGGAATCGATCACACTGCCTGATCGCCTGAAGAAAATTGCCGCAACACATAAACGCTCTTGGCTCCATACGGAGTTGCGTGTTGAAAATGCACCTGGTGAACGTCGCCTCCAGTCAAGCGGCATGTTTATCATTAATCCACCTTGGACCCTAGAAAAACATTTGGCTCAAGCCTTACCTACCCTAACGAAAGCTTTAGGAATTAATGGTGGCGGTCAGTTTTTTCTAAAAAGCTTTGAAGCGAAAAATTAGTCACGTAGGTTATTCATGACTTCGTTGCGGCGCATAAATGGCAAAGTCCAAGGCGGGTTGTAACGCGCAAAATTGGGAGTACCAGTGCTTTGGAGATTCTTGGTCTTCATCCACTGCTCAAGCTCGAGAGTTTTCTCAGTAACTTTTTGGTCGTTATAAAAACCGCTAAAGCTGATGACAGCCTTTTTTACTGCCGGAATTTGACGCAATTGCACTTGAGAATTTAGTGGCTTGGGAATCGTTTCCATGGTGTACTCAGCCGGCATCACAAACGACACAACCCATTTACCAGCATTTGACTCAATCCCCACAGGGGCAGTCATGGCAATCTTTGCATTCTTTACTGATTGATCTACTACCGTGACCGGTGCAGTCATCACTATTTTTTCACTCACTTGGTTCTGACCAAATATATAGGCAGCAATTAAACGGAAGCCCTGGCTGGATGCCCCATCTAAATCCCCTTCAACCTGAACTTCGGCCAGAATCATTGGCGCATAGGCGCGGATTTCAAAAGGAGGTTCTTTTTCAAGAACAGTGTATTTTGGCTCTTCGGTTGCCATGACTGCCCCTGTAAATGTAAATGCAATGAGAGTGAGAACGCCCCTCAAAAAAGGGTGCCTCAAAAGATTTCTAATGACTACCACTGGGACTTCAGCTCAAATCCATTTGGGTTGAAGCTTATATTCGCTGAAACACCAACAGGCAAAGTTAATTTATTCGCCTGATGCCCAAATGGAAGACCAGTCAAGATTGGAGTCTCTTCTGGCAAACGCTTACGAATCGCCTCTATAGCCCGCTCCAACGAATAACCTTTATCGTTATCGTACAAACGGTAAGCGGAGAATCCACCCAGCAGAATGGCGCCCTGATTTGCAAGTATTCCCGCATCCAGAAGCTGCATCATCATTCTCTCAATCCGATAAGGGTGCTCATTAACATCCTCAAGGAACAAGATGCCGCCTTGCGTTTGCTTATTGCTAGGAAGGTAAGGTGTCCCAACCAAACCCGCTACAACAGTCAAGTTTCCACCCCATAGCAGACCTGTAAGGGAGCTAGTCTTAGCTTTACCTAAGAAAGCTTGCTGGGCTGATACTTCACATTCCAACTTGCGGCCTTCAGCAGCATTTTGAAAATGCTGCCACATGAAGGCATCTGGCGCTACTGGAGCGCCATCATCGCCAAGTCGCCCAAAGTCATAATTAAGCATGGGTCCAGCCAATGTCATTGCACCTGTTTTTGCCAATAGACCCAGCTGAAATACTGTGAAGTCACTATGGCCACATACTTGCAAACCATTTTGAATCGCTTTTGCAATCGCGCTCCACTCAATGCCTGGGAGTAAGCGATGAAGACCATAACCGCCACGCATTGCCATCACTAAGGCACGTGGATCTAATTTGGATAAGTGATTGAGCTCCGCAAGACGCGCGTCATCACTCCCTGCAAATCGCTCATAAACTCGATTCACACAATCTATGTTTTCTACAGCAATGCCTTGACCCTCTAACCAATTGATGCCAGCTAGAGGGCTTTTGCTATCTAAACTTGCTCCAGATGGAGCAATCAGGTGAATGGATTTCAACGTCGTCCCTTAAAAAAATCGCGCAACAACTGACCACACTCTTCACTCATAATGCCACCTTCTACGCTAGTCTGATGGTTAATTTGCTTAGAGGCAAAGATATCTAAAACACTGCCTGCCGCGCCTGTCTTAGGATCTGACGCCCCATAGACCACACGATCAATCCTAGCATGGAGCATAGCTCCAGAACACATTGCACATGGCTCTAGAGTGACATAGAGAGTGCTGCCTGGAATGCGGTAATTTTCTTCAGCCAAAGCGGCCTCTCTCAGAGCCAGCATTTCAGCATGTGCACTAGGATCGTGATTTGCAATTGGCTTATTAAAAGCTTTGGAAATAACTTGGCCATCTTTGACCAATACAGCACCTACAGGAACCTCACCTGATTGCGCTGCCAATTGAGCTTGCTCAATTGCCATGCGCATATATTGCTGGTCAAGCTCAGCTTGCGTCATTTAGGCAGAATGAATATCAGCCCAACAATTGGGCGTCTCGTAAAGACGAATAGACGAAAGCTCTAAGCGACCACTAAAAGCCTTACTAAATACAGGCTGCAATATCGCAAATGCTGCATTAGCAAGATTTTCTACAGTAGGTACATGCTCCATGATGACGGTCTTATGGTTAGGCAATGTCGCCAAGAAAGCAACCAATCCCTCATCCTCTTTTGCCACCAAAAATGCATGGTCCCACAACTCAACAACGTATTGATTTGTTAAGCGTTTGATGTCGCCAAAATCCAAAACCATTCCATCATCTGCTTTGCCAGGATGATCCGCAACTTCACCAGTCAGCGTAACCTCTATTGCATAGCGATGTCCATGAAGATGGCGACATTGCCCATCATGATTCGGAATGCGGTGACCAGAGTCGAACTCAAGGCGGCGGGTAATGGAGATAGCTGGTTGTTTAGTTGTCATTAAGTGCTCTATTAATATATTTTTGCTTAGCTTGATTACCGAATTCCAATCAGTTTATGAGACTGCAGACTCAATCTCCATAAAGGGCGTTTTTGACATAAGCTGACGGCCAATTCTGTATTACTTTTCAGACTCGGCCCATCCATGGGTTGCAAGAAGCGATTGCGATAGTCCATTTTCTCAAAACGAGCCATGATCTTTTCTAAATCCGCATGATCTTGTTGTGGAATTACTAGCTTTAGCTCGTCTGCTTGCAAAACAATTAAATCGGAACCTGCTTTAGGGCTTACACAAACCCAATCTACTCCCTTAGGAACTTTCATCGTGCCATTGGTTTCAATGGCGACTGCGAAACCTTTTTGGTGAAGCGCTGCGATTAATTCGTCATCCAGCTGGAGGAGTGGTTCGCCACCAGTAAAAACTACATAACGTTGCTGAGGTCCGGCAGAAGTGCTGCGCCATGAAGTCTCAATTGCATCCGCAAGTGAAATTGCAGTATCGAACTTACCACCACCAAAACCATCACTACCAACAAAATCGGTATCGCAGAATTGGCAAATAGCAGTAGCGCGATCTTCTTCGCGACCGCTCCATAGATTACATCCTGCAAAGCGGCAAAATACTGCCGCCCTACCAGCATGGGCACCTTCGCCTTGGAGGGTGGGAAATAGTTCTTTTACGGTATACATAGCAATGCACCTATTTTAAGCGCTTTGCTTACTTCCAGGAGATTAACTCCCACTCCAGGAAATCCTCCCAGTAGGCATTAGCCCAATATACGCCCGAGGTAATGTAGCGTCCAGAGCTCCTGCGAACCACCCACCGACCAATCTCCGGTGAAAACCATAACTCCTCATCTCGAACATTACCAACCCTAAAGAGGTCGTTGCTGACAAAATTCGGTATTTCGTTATGAACTCGTAATACTGAAAACTCACCAGCAGGAGATTTAATGCGCTCCCACTGGGTTGCAGCCATACTCAGACCCCAGTAATAAGTAGCTCCAGGATAAGAAAGAGCCTCATATTGGGTGGTGAAGAATTTATTCCAACCAACTTGTAATTGCTCGGGCCACAAAGGTATGGCTTTGGTAAATTTCTGAGGAGGCTGCCAGTGTGGATCTTGAATGACATAGCCCCAAGGCGACTGGATTTCATCTGGAAGTGGACCCGCCTTAACTCCGGAGCGACTAATACGAATCTGATCGCCCACCGATACGACCCTCTCAGTGACGGTGTCCACAATCTCTTGGTTAAAAATATTGCGAACTTGATAGACCCATTCTTGACCAATCTTTGGCGCTCTTACCATGGGAGGTGGCATAGGCTGGGCCTCAAGTCGACCTCTAGGAGCAGGTTGGGAAGAAATACAACCCACCAGCAAAGCTGGTAGAGCCATCAAAAATATTCGGCGGAAGATACTTACTTGTATGAAGTCAGCTGCCATTGATAACTATCCTCTAAATTAGGCATACCCAATTGCCCCTGAATCATGTATGAGCCGGATGATTCTTTGGCCACCCAGCGACCAATGCTTGGGGCAAACCAAATGGTTTGCTTGCGAATGCAATTAACTTTATTGTCATCATTACTCTCGAAGTTAATGAGATTTTGATAACGCAAAGTTAAAAAGGTTCCAGCAGGAACGGTAATTTGCTCCCAACCATGTGCGCTCATAAATTCTTGCCAGCCATAAGCATTTTCAGAATATCCGCCTAAGCTATATTTGGTATTTAATTGCTTACTCCAGCTTGATGTCAACTCTTCAGGCCACAGGGGAATCGGCGGCTTGAAGCTCATCAGACGCGGCCATGATGTATCTAATTGCACTACGCCCCATGGCCCCTGTATCTCACTTGGCAATTGACTGCCATCCTCATCTCTACGCTCTATCACAATGGTTGAGCCAACACTAGCGACTCTTTCCGTAATCACTCCGCGGATCTTGCCATCAAAAACATCGCGCTTGACATATGTCCACTCCTGACCAACTTGAGGTGCTCTCACATTTGGAGTTGGCTTTGGTTGGGCAACAGGAGTACCCCTCTGGTAGGCCAAAGGCACGCCACAAGCGACAGGGGCTAAGGCAGCTGATGCAATAAAAGTACGACGCGATAAATTCATTTTCTTCTCCCGCATTAATCTCATTACTTCACGAAATTATTTTAAGTCTGAATCCCGCGATCAGGCTATTGGTACAAAGCATTCTCTATGAAATTCTTAGGGACAGTTGCCTTTGGAATAGTGATTCCCAAGCCATCAAACCAGGAGTGTGCTTTGATATCAAAACCCACACCATGCATATAGTTATAAAGCGCCTTCCTCAAGCCCTGCCCCAACAAGTCGTGATCCACCCCAGTAGGGTCGATAAAGGAGACATCATTCTTAGCAAAAGTGATTTCAGGCAAGGGCACTAATTCGATTCCATACTCTTGTGGATTAAGTCCTACCGGAGAATGAACTGTGCAGATAAATCGGTGAAAGAAGCCGCTTTGGATGCAGCCGTTCTCAAATAACTGCCTTACATACTCCAAAGCATCTACTGTTTCTTGCACGGTTTGAGTTGGGAAACCATACATCAGATATGCGTGCACCAAGATGCCTGCATCTGAGAAACCTTTGGTCACTTGAGCAACCTGCTCGACTGATACACCTTTTTTCATGAGATTCAGCAAACGATCAGAAGCCACTTCAAGGCCACCTGACATAGCAATGCAACCACTCTGAGCTAGAAGTTCAGCCAATTCTGGTGTGAAGGTTTTTTCAAAACGAATATTGCCCCACCAAGAAATGACAACTTGACGACGAATCAGCTCCTCCGCCAAAGCCTTTAATACTTTTGGTGGCGCAGCTTCGTCCACAAAATGAAAGCCTGTTTGCCCAGTCTCGGCAACAATTTGTTCAATACGATCTACCAACAAACTCGCTGATGCAGTTTCGTAGCGAGAGATATAGTCAAGCGATACATCGCAGAAGCTACATTTCTTCCAATAACACCCATGCGCAACCGTAAGCTTATTCCAGCGACCATCGCTCCATAAGCGATGCATGGGATTGAGCATATCTAGAAGCGATAGATAAGAATCGAGAGGCAATCCATCCCAGGTAGCAGTTCCAACTTCCTCAAAAGGTATATCTGGCTCCTGCCAATTGAGACATTGCACTTGATTATTCGCATTACGAATAAAGGTACGCACCAACCTCTCAACAGAGCGCTTGTCAGCAAGATGATCTAGCAAGGCTAATAGTGGTCTTTCCCCAGAATCCAAGGTAATGAAATCAACGAAATCAAATATGCGGGGTTCAGAGAGCTCTCGCAACTCTGTATTGACATACCCACCACCCAATGCGATCTTAATTTCTGGATAAGCGCTTTTAATCACTTGAGCAATGCGTAAGGCTGCATACATTGCGCCAGGAAATGGGACTGATAAAAGCACTAGGTTCGGCTGATGACGCTCAATTGCTTGGTTGGCAAGCGCCTGCAAATGCATATCCATCAGCGTTGGCTCTGTATTGAGTGCATCCGCTAAGGGTGTGAAAGTAGGCTGACTGCTTGCAAGTGACTCTGCATAGCGCACGAATTCAAAACGTTCGTCAACGGCATCACGCAAAACATCAGAAAGATCATTGAGATAAAGGGTTGCCAAATGACGCGCTCGATCTTGCGATCCCAGAGCACCAAATGCCCAAGACAAAGAATCACCAGCCCCTTCTTCATCAAACGCATCAAGCGATGAAAAGCGCGGTCCTTCAGGCAAAAAAGTTCGACTATTAATACGATGGCTTAGAGTGCTATCGCGCCCCTGCAAGAAAGTAATTACTGGCGAGATTGTGGATTGATATGTGGGAAAGTAATCTAGAAAAAAGTTGACACTTGCACTACGATTCTCTTCAGGCATGCTGAGAGCTTGAGCATGAATTTCCCTCAAACCTTCGGGTGTAAAAAAACTGAGTACCAGAGCTAATGCCAAATCCTCTTGTACAGCATCCACACCACGCGATCGTAAAAACCCGGTAAGGTAAGCCGTAGAGGGATACGGGGTATTGAGCTGTGTCATCGGAGGGATGAGGCTTAATACCTTCATGTGGCTATGCTCCAAGGAGACTTAACTCTTCAGAGGTGAAGCCTGCTTGCTTGCGAGCCTCGATATTAAATGGCCCCTTAAGAACAGGTGCTCGATATTTTCCAGCTAACTCTCGATAAGCGACGATCGGAGATAGATTATCTTTAGAGCATAAGAAATTAAACCAACGATTACCAATCAGTACGTGACCGATTTCATCATTGAGAATAATCTCTAGAATCTCTACAGCACGAGCCTCTTTAATTTGCTTAAAGCGATCTCGAATCGAAGGCACCGCATCTAACCCTCTTGCTTCCATCGTTCTGGGAACAAGCGCCATTCTGGCAATGACTGAATCCGTTGTTCTCTCAACCATCTCCCACAAACTATTGTGAGCCGGAAAATCGCCATAGGTAAATCCAAGCGAATGCAGATGATCGTTAACTAAGCTGAAGTGATAGGCCTCTTCTTTGGCAACTTTCAGCCAGTCTTCATAGTATTCCTTGGGCATATCCGGAAAACGCCAGATCGCATCCAAAGCTAAATTCATGGCATTAAATTCAATATGAGCCAAGGAGTGCAATAGGCCTGCCCTACCTTCGGGCGTATCCATTCTTCTTTTAGGAACTAATTTAGGAAGTACGAGCTCCGGCTTTACTGGGCGACCAGGAAGAATGAGATCTTGAGAATCAACCTTACGAGAAACATCAAGGGTTACTCGTTGCTGATGATATTCATCAAACAACTCAAGCAACTGACTTACTTTAGTCTGCACATCAGAGCTTGCTAGGATTGCGAGTGCTGTTGCTCGTAACTCAAACATAGGAATTAGCAGGCTGATTTAGCCCGCCCCTTATTCCCACTCAATCGTTGCCGGTGGTTTTCCACTGATATCGTATACAACCCGATTGATGCCACGCACTTCATTAATGATGCGATTAGAAACCTTACCAAGTAATTCATGTGGCAGATGAGCCCAGTGTGCAGTCATAAAGTCTTGAGTTTGAACCGCACGGAGAGCAACAACATATTCATATGTTCTACCATCACCCATCACACCAACAGACTTCACCGGCAAGAAGACAGCAAATGCTTGGCTAGTAAGGTCATACCAAGACTTCTGACTTGCTTCGTCGATTGTATTGCGTAATTCTTCGATAAAGATAGCATCGGCACGCTGCAAAAGACTAGCGAACTCAGCCTTCACTTCACCCAATATGCGGACACCAAGACCAGGACCTGGGAAAGGATGGCGATATACCATCTCACGAGGCAAACCCAATGCCACACCAAGTTCACGCACTTCATCTTTAAATAGTTCGCGTAATGGCTCGAGCAATTTAAGATGCATGTCTTCAGGTAAGCCACCAACATTATGGTGACTCTTGATCGTGTGCGCGCCCTTCTTGCCCTTACCAGCAGATTCAATCACGTCTGGATAAATAGTTCCTTGAGCAAGCCACTTTGCATTCTGAATTTTTCCAGATTCAGTTTGGAAAATTTCTACGAATTCTTTGCCGATAATTTTACGCTTTGCTTCTGGGTCGGCAACGCCAGCCAATTCACCCATAAAGGTTTCTTTGGCATCGACACGAATGACCTTCACGCCCAAATTGCGTGCGAACATTTCCATCACCATATCGCCTTCATTGAGACGAAGTAAGCCATGGTCAACAAATACACAAGTCAGCTGATCACCAATCGCTCGATGAATTAAGGCAGCAGCAACACTAGAGTCAACTCCGCCAGACAAACCAAGGATGACTTCTTCATCACCCACTTGTTTGCGAATGTTTTCAACTGCTTCGGCAATGTAATCGCCCATCACCCAATCAGGCTTGCACTTGCAAATCTCATGTACAAAGCGCTCAATGATTGCAGTGCCTTGGATGGTATGAGTTACTTCTGGATGAAACTGGAATGCATAGAAACGACGCTCTTCATCAGCCATACCCGCAATAGGGCAAGACTCAGTTGATGCCATCAACTTGAATGACGGAGGTAATGTAGTAACAGAATCTCCATGACTCATCCACACCTTAAGAATCCCATGGCCTTCGCTAGTGGAGAAATCCTGAATACCTTTAAGCAAATTGGTGTGGCCATGTGCACGCACTTCAGAGTAACCAAACTCACGAGCCTTACCTAAAGATTCAGCGGATGCAACAGCCCCGCCTAATTGAGTGGCCATCGTTTGCATGCCGTAGCAAATACCCAGCACAGGAACACCAAGCTCAAAAACAATTTGTGGCGCACGTGGACTGCCGTCTTCAGTTACTGAGCTAGGTCCGCCAGAAAGAATGATGCCTTTACCGCCCTGCTCTTGAATGAACTTGCGGATAAATTCAGGATCGCAATCGTAGGGATGGATCTCAGAATAGACTCGTCCATCGCGTACACGTCTTGCAATAAGTTGGGTTACTTGTGAACCAAAGTCGAGAATCAGTATTTTGTCGTGCACGAAAGGAACAGCCTTTATTTCAGCGTTTTTTAATTGTTAGTCAATATGGTAATTTGGCGCTTCTTTAGTGATCTTCACATCATGAACGTGCGACTCACGCACACCTGCTGAAGTGATTTCTACAAAATTGGCTTTCTCATGGAGCTCATCAATGGTTTTGCATCCAAGGTAACCCATGGAAGAACGAATACCGCCAGTAAGCTGATGCAAGATTGCTAATACGCTGCCCTTATACGGCACTTGACCTTCAATTCCCTCTGGCACAAGCTTCTCTGCATTCGCAACAATGTCGCTTTGGAAATAACGATCAGCAGAGCCATCAGCCATCGCGCCCAAAGAACCCATACCGCGATAACTCTTATAAGAACGTCCTTGATACAAGAACACTTCTCCAGGAGCTTCTTCCGTACCAGCAAACATGCCACCCATCATTACAGAACTAGCGCCAGCTGCTAATGCTTTTGCAACGTCACCGGAGTAACGTACGCCACCATCAGCGATCAATGGAATGCCTGTACCTTTAAGCGCAGTCGCTACATTCACAATTGCTGTAATTTGCGGAACACCAACACCAGCAACAATACGAGTAGTACAAATAGAGCCTGGGCCAATACCCACTTTCACACCATCTGCGCCATGATCGGCTAATGCTTTAGCAGCATCACCAGTAGCAATATTGCCGCCGATTACTTGCACATGAGGATAGTTTTTCTTAACCCACTTCACGCGATCTAAAACACCCTGGCTATGACCGTGTGCAGTATCTACCACTATGACGTCGACACCAGCGCGCACCAACAACTCAATACGCTCGTCATTATCAGGGCCAACGCCTACCGCCGCACCCACGCGCAGCTTGCCTTCGCCGTCCTTACAAGCATTTGGATGCTCGGTAGCTTTTAGAATATCTTTTACAGTAATGAGACCGCGTAACTCAAACTTGTCATTAACAACTAATACGCGCTCCAAGCGATGCTGACTCATTAAACGTTTTGCTTCGTCCAGTGAGCAACCTTCTTTTACAGTCACCAAACGATCACGTGGAGTCATCTTGCTTTTGACTGGCGCATCCAAGTCTTCTTCGAAACGCAAATCGCGGTTAGTAATAATGCCAACCACTTCTTTGCCAACGAGGACTGGGAAACCAGAGAAGCCATGTTCACGAGAAAGCTGAATAACTTGACGCAAGGTGACATCTGGACTGATGGTGATTGGATCACGCAGCACACCAGATTCGTAGCGCTTAACTTTCGCTACTTCACGCGCTTGCTCAGCAGGCTTTAAGTTTTTATGAATGATGCCAATACCACCTTCGCTGGCCATGGCAATTGCCAAGCGGCCTTCGGTCACGGTATCCATAGCTGCGGACACCAATGGTGTATTGAGTGAAATTTCTCGAGTTAACTTACTTGCCAAGCTGGCATCTCGAGGAAGTACCGATGAATAGGCCGGTACGAGGAGCACATCGTCAAAAGTGAGTGCTTTTTGAATGAGTCGCATGCAAAACCCCTAGTCGCAAAAACCGATTATAGCCTCCTAGCCTTTCTTTTAGCTGCGGCAGCCTGGAATTTGGCATCTTGGTTCTGGTTGGCCTTTTTACGCCGAACCGTCTTGGGGTCTATTAATAAGGGTGAGTAAAGCTCTAGGCGATCGCCGTTATAAATGGGGCTATCCCAGTCTTTACGCTTCCCAAAGACCCCAAAGCAGCCCTTTCTGGCTAAAACGGGGTCATCAGCTCCAACCGCAATTCCAGCCCTAACTAAAGCCAATCCCACTGTTGCTGACTGACCTTCTTCCAAAAGCAGCTGAAACGGCTTGAGCACTGGCTCACCCCGCCTAGCATCGCAGAGAATGAGGTTAATTACGCGCTCAGCCATAGAGCTCTTCAGCGCGCTTAACAAAACAATCCACAAAGGTGCCGGCTATATGACCAAAGACGGGTCCAATAATCTTGTCTAGAATGACACTCTTAAACTCCCAGTGCAGCTTGAACTCAACCTTGCAAGCATCATCTCTTAAAGGGATAAAGTTCCATTGCCCCGAAAAATGCTTAAACGGGCCGTCCACAAAGACCATATCAATGGTTTCCGGGCGATGGTTCACATTACGCGTATGAAAGTACTGGGTAATACCCTTGAAATGAATATTGATTTTGGCATCAAGCACAGTCTCGGTCTGCTCAAAAATTTCCACGCCGCCACACCACGGCAGAAACTCAGGATAGCGGGCAACATCTGTCACCAAGCCATACATGCGGTCGGCTGATTGGCCAATTAAAACGGTCTTGTAGACGTCTGCCATAATCGTTCTTGAGAGCTAAATAAATATGAGTATCGTCGATAACAAAAAAGCCTTCTTTGATTATTTTATCGAGGAGCGCTTTGAGGCAGGGCTTGTGCTGGAAGGCTGGGAAGTAAAAGCCATCCGCGCAGGTCGCGTGCACATCAAGGAAGCGTATGTCGTCATTCGCAAGGCGGAGCTATTCCTGATTGGCTGCCATATCACCCCTCTCCTATCGGCCTCTACCCATATCGTGCCCGATAACACCCGCACCAGAAAACTACTACTCAACGCCATTGAAATCCGCAAACTCATCGGGAAAGTGGAGCAAAAGGGCTATACCCTCGTCCCTCTCAACCTGCACTTTTCCAAAGGGAATGTGAAGTGTGAAATTGGCCTAGCCAGAGGCAAAAAACAGCATGACAAACGTGCGGCCACTAAAGAGCGTGAGTGGGAAGTGCAAAAGGGACGTATTGCCAGAGGCGATTTAAACGCTTAATAGGCCTAAAACTGGGGTATGCTGGCCTCAGGGCTAGTATCTGAGCATTTATGCACTAATTCGGTGCAATACGGCACCAAGCCGCTTCAAATCATTTATTCCAGCTTTTATAAAGGCATTAGTTTTATAACTATGAAATTGCCTTTTGACGAAATGCTCGACGCCGCAGGCAAAGCGCGTCCCCACTACCAAATCTTTCACAACTGGTTAAAGCAGCAAAGTGACACCCTTATGGGTCTCAAGCGTGCTGAAGCCGACCTCATCTTTAGGCGAGTAGGTATTACTTTTGCCGTCTACGGTGACGACCTTGGCTCAGAAAGAACCATTCCTTTTGATCAAGTGCCTCGCATCTTTACCGCTAAAGAGTGGGAACAACTTGAAGCAGGTTTACGCCAACGCGTTAAAGCGCTCAATCGCTTCATCTATGACGTCTATCACGATGAAGAAATCATCAAAGCGGGCATTGTTCCTGCCGAACAGATTTATAACAACGCGCAATACCGGCCAGAGATGCGCAATGTAAGCGTACCGCGCGACATCTACGCACAAATTGCCGGTATCGATATTGTGCGCGCAGGTGAAGGCGAGTTCTACGTATTAGAAGATAACTTACGTGTTCCGTCTGGCGTTTCATATATGGTTGAAGATCGCAAGATGATGATGCGACTCTTCCCTGACCTCTTCCAAAAATATCGCATTGCGCCAGTTGAGCACTACCCCGATCTTTTATTGGAATGTCTTAAGTCTGTAAAACCTGATGACGTTAAAAAACCAAACGTCGTTGTATTAACGCCAGGTATGTATAACTCTGCTTACTTTGAGCACAGCTATCTTGCACAGCAGATGGGCGTTGAGTTAGTTGAAGGCAAGGACTTATTTGTAAAGAACGAACAAGTCTTTATGCGCACTACCCAAGGTCCTGAAAGGGTCGATGTGATCTACCGCCGTGTCGATGATGACTTCTTAGACCCATTAGCGTTTCGCTCCGACTCCACCTTGGGTGTTGCGGGACTACTGTCCGCGCATCGCGCTGGTAATGTGACATTAGCCAACGCGATTGGAACTGGTATCGCTGATGACAAGTCAATCTATCCATATGTCCCCGAGATGATTGAGTTCTATCTTGGTGAAAAACCCATTCTGAATAATGTGCCAACCTTCCAGTGTCGCAAGGCCGATGATCTGGCATATACCTTAGCGAACTTAGAGAAGCTGGTAGTAAAGCTTACTCATGGTGCTGGCGGTTACGGCATGTTGGTGGGTCCAGCCTCTACTAAAGCAGAGATTGAAGAATTTAGAACGCATCTAATCGCCAATCCAGATAAATATATTGCTCAGCCTACCTTGGCTCTTTCTACTTGCCCTACTTTTGTAGAGTCAGGCATTGCTCCAAGACATATCGATTTAAGACCTTTTGTTCTCTCAGGCAAAACCATCAAGATGGTGCCAGGTGGATTAACTAGGGTCGCGCTCAAAGAAGGCTCTTTAGTAGTGAACTCCTCCCAGGGTGGCGGAACTAAAGACACCTGGGTGCTAGAGAAATAAGGAAAGAGTAAACATGCTTAGTCGTACTGCTGATTGTCTTTATTGGATGGCTCGCTATACCGAGCGTGCAGAGAATACTGCCCGCATGCTCGATGTAAATCATCAGACATCCCTGCTTCCACAGCCTGCTGAGTTTTTAGAGCAAAGCTGGAAAAAATTGCTGACGATTTCTAAGTTAGAAGAAGCTTTTCTCAGTAAATATGATGTGATCAACCGTGAGAATGTGTTGGATTTCATGATTTATGAAACTAGCAACCCCTCCAGCATCGTCTCGTGCCTTTATGCCGCCCGAGAAAATGCCCGCGTCATTCGCGGCAAGATTACGTCCGAAGTTTGGGAAACCCAGAACACTACCTGGCTTGAACTACAGCGCATCCTGGAGGCGAGACATCAAGCCGACCCCAGCCGTCCTCTGGAGTGGGTTAAACATCGCTGCCACCTCTTTAGAGGCGTTCTCTATGGCACGATGCTTAAGAATGAGGCCTTCTACTTCATTAGCGTTGGAACGCTTCTGGAGCGTGCTGATAACACTGCCCGCATCTTAGAAACCAAATATGAAGATCAAGCAACGCTAAAGGTACTTGGGGCTAATAAATCATCGGATGAAGGAACCGATGGGGAATTCTTTGACTTCTATCACTGGGCTGCATTGCTTCGTTCAGTCTCCGCATTTGAGATTTACCGTCAAATCTATTCAGATCAAGTCACGCCAAAACAAGTTGCAGAGCTACTGATCTTTAATAAGCAAATGCCGCGCTCCCTGGTGTGCTGCGTGAATGAACTCATTCCCCTTATTTCAGAGGTAAAGAATCAGCAATCTAAAGAAATTGAACGCTTACTCGGCAAACTCAAAGCAAGTATGGATTACTCCGATATCGATGAGGTTTTCGAGCAAGGCCTCGAAGAATATATTGAGTCTTTCTTGGAGCGCATTAATCACATTGCTGATGAATTTAGTAATGCATACCTCATCCCATTAGCAGTCGCTTAAGACTTCACCAAAGAATATATGCACCTAAAGATCCGTCACCGCACTGAATATCGCTATGAAACGCCTGTGCGCTACTCCATTCAGGAGTTACGCTTGACTCCACCAGCCATCGCAGGCCAGCAAATTGATAAGTGGAAGATTAGCACTCCGATTAAGGCATCTAACTCCATAGATACTTTCGGGAACGTATGCAGTGTCTTTGTGCAAGAGACTCCCTATACCTCGATGATGCTTGAGGCCGAAGGCGAAGTTCATACACAGGATGCTTTTGAGTTCATCGATGAAGCTAAAGCAGTTTCCCCTTATTACCTTTTGCAGCAAACTAATCTGACCGAGCCAACAGATGCCATGTTGGAGTATTTCTCATATAGTCTTCCAAAGGAAAATTCTGTTGATCAAGTACTTAAACTCGCCGAGGCTGTTCAGGGTTTGATTGTGTACACTCCAGGTCAGACTAACTTTGCTACCACCGCTGCGCAATCTTTTGCCATGAAATCTGGTGTCTGCCAAGATCATGCTCATATTATGTTGAGCCTATGTCGAGCCTCTGGAATACCAGCGCGATATGTCAGCGGCTATTTCTTTGCAGAAGAATCCCCAAACCTTGCAAGCCATGCATGGATAGACTTTTGCAGTGACATTGAAAAAGGTATTTGGACGAGCGTTGATATCACCCATGCCTGCCTTATTGATTCACGTCACATCAGACTAGCAGTAGGTCGTGACTACTACTCTGCAGCTCCTGTAAAAGGGGTGCGTACCGGAGGCGGAGGCGAAGAATTGAGTGCCAATATTTCGATTCAACAGCTAAGCTAGCCCATCTGGTTTTTAAGAGATAATCACCAGAATTAATGAAGAGGGTTAGAGAATGACGTATTGTGTTGGGCTTTGCCTGAAAGATGGTCTTGTATTTTTGTCGGATACCCGCACTAATGCAGGCGTAGATCAAATCGGCACCTTCAGAAAAATGACCTTGTTTCAAGAAAAGGATCGTTTCTTCACTTTGATGAGTGCTGGCAACCTTGCCATTACTCAGGCTGTTAAAGAAATTCTCTTGCAGGGTCAGTTACTGAATGGCAAAAATCTTTGGACCGCCGAAAATACGCATGATGCCGCTGTTGTGATTGGCGATGCCATCAAACAGGTGTATGAGCGTGACCATAGAGCATTGGAAAAAGCAGGAATCGACTTTAACTGCAATCTCATTTTTGGCGGACAAGTTAAAGGTGAAAGACCCCGCCTATTTAACATCTACTCAGCGGGTAACTTTATTGAAGCCACGCCAGAGACTTGCTACTTCCAGATTGGTGAATCTAAGTATGGCAAGCCAATTCTAGATAGAGTGTTGAACTTCAACACCTCATTGAATCTTGCAACCAAGTGCGCTTTGATCTCCATGGACTCCACGCTAAACAGTAATATTTCTGTAGGTCTGCCGCTCGATTTGCTTGTATATGAAAAGAATTCCCTCAAAGCGAATAAGCTGGTTACGATGGACGAGTCCAACCCCTACTTCCAGATGATTCATCAGCTTTGGGGCGAAAAACTGCGTGCGGCGTTTAACTCGATTTCAGAACCAAGCTGGAGTGGCGCCAATAAGTCGAGTGCAATTTCAGCGCCGGCTAAAAAGATGGGTGCAGTTCCTGTTAATCGCCAGCCTGCAAAATCAAAAGCAAAGGTAGCAACCCCAGCCGCCAAGAAGTCAGTTAAGAGATCCAGCGTCAAGGCAAAAGCAAAATAAATAGCTAAAGCGCTCTTCTGCTTCACCAAACAAAAAGGCCTAGAAGAATCTAGGCCTTTTGCTTTTTACGACTTCGCCAATTAGGCTTTTAAGTTCTTACCCAACATCTCCCAGGTAGCAACTACGCTATCTGGATTTAATGAGATGGAAGTAATGCCCTTCTCAACCAACCAGCGCGCAAAGTCTGGGTGATCTGAAGGACCCTGACCGCAAATGCCAACGTACTTGTTTTGCTTACGGCAAGCATCAATAGAGCGGGCAATCATGAACTCCACTGCTGGATCACGTTCATCAAAGTCTATTGCAAGCAACTCCATGCCGGAGTCACGATCTAGACCCAAAGTTAATTGAGTCATATCGTTTGAACCGATAGAGAAGCCATCAAAGTATTCGAGGAACTGATCAGCCAAAATTGCATTGGAAGGAATCTCGCACATCATGATGAGGCGTAAACCATTGACGCCACGCTTGAGGCCGAACTTCTCCATCATATCGATCACGCGCTTAGCCTGATTAATAGTGCGCACAAATGGAACCATGATCTCGACATTATCCAGACCCATATCTTCACGAACGCGCTTCATAGCCGCGCACTCGAGAGCAAAAGCCTCACCGAAATCCTCTGATACATAACGTGATGCACCGCGGAAGCCTAACATTGGATTTTCTTCATCCGGCTCGTAACGTGATCCACCAATCAACTTCTTGTACTCGTTAGATTTGAAGTCTGACAAACGTACGATTACTGGCTTTGGATAGAAAGCAGCAGCAATAGTTGCCACACCTTCAACCAACTTGTCTTCGTAGAACTGACGTGGGCTAGCGTAACCGCGGGCCACACTCTCAACTGCACGCTTGAGATCTGGGTCAATGTTTGGGTACTCCAATACTGCACGTGGATGTACACCAATGTAGTTATTAATAATGAACTCTAGGCGAGCTAAGCCAACACCAGCATTCGGAATTTGACAGAAATCAAATGCCAATTGAGGGTTACCAATATTCATTGTGATCTTCACTGGAATCTCAGGCAATACACCGCGAGAAACTTCAGTAACTTCGGTTTCGATCAAGCCATCATAGATATGGCCTTCATCACCTTCAGCACAAGAAACTGTCACCATCATGCCGTCTTGCAAATGCTCGGTCGCATCACCGCAACCAACTACCGCAGGTACACCTAATTCACGAGCAATAATCGCAGCGTGACAGGTGCGACCACCGCGGTTAGTCACAATCGCTGAAGCACGCTTCATGACTGGCTCCCAGTTTGGATCAGTCATGTCGGCAACCAATACGTCACCAGGCTGGACACGATCCATCTCGCTTGGGTCACGAATGATGCGGACTGGACCAGCACCAATCTTTTGACCGATCGCACGGCCTTTTGCTAATACCTTTGAGCTACCTTTTAACTTATAGCGCATCTCTACTTGGCCTGCAGCCTGACTCTTCACTGTCTCAGGACGAGCTTGCAAAATGTAAATGCGGCCATCTTGACCATCTTTACCCCACTCGATGTCCATCGGACGACCGTAGTGCTTCTCAATGATCACCGCATACTTGGCCAACTCAGTGATGTCCGCATCTTCCAATGAGAAACGATTACGCTTCTCAGGAGCTACATCTACTGTCTGCACTTTTTCTGCAGAGCCCTTAGGTGCAAATTGCATTTGAATCAACTTAGAACCTAAAGAACGACGAATGATTGCTTTCTTGTCTTTGGCTAAAGTAGTTTTGAATACATAAAACTCATCAGGATTAACTGCGCCCTGAACCACTGTTTCCCCTAAGCCATAGCTTGAGGTAATGAAAACCACATCTTCAAATCCAGATTCAGTATCTAATGTGAACATCACCCCTGCAGCCCCTAGGTCAGAGCGCACCATGCGCTGAATACCGGCAGATAAGGCTACTTCAGCGTGGGCAAAGCCCTTATGAACGCGGTAGGAGATCGCACGATCGTTATAAAGTGAGGCAAATACTTCACGAATCTTCTTGAGAACATCATCAATACCCTCGACGTTCAAGAAAGTTTCTTGCTGACCTGCAAAAGAAGCATCAGGCAAGTCTTCAGCAGTAGCTGACGAACGCACTGCGAATGAGCCCTTGCCAGAGTCATCCAACACAGCAAATGCCTTGCGAATCTCTTCGTCTAATTTTGGTTGAAATGGCGCTGTTTCGATCCAGTTACGAATCTCTGCACCAGCTTGTGCCAATGCGCGCACATCATCAATATTCAAACCTTCTAAGCGCTGCTGAATGCGCTCAGTCAGATTGTTATGTTTTAGAAAATCACGGAATGCCAATGCAGTGGTAGCAAAACCTGTTGGAACACGAACCCCAGTAGAAGCAAGCTGAGAAATCATCTCCCCTAGTGAGGCATTCTTACCGCCGACGGATTCAACATCCGTCATGCGAAGTTGCTCAAAAGGCAAAACATAGGCATCAGCCATACTGCTATTTTGTTGCTGTTGGTTGGACATAAAATACTCTCTAAAGATAAGGAAATTGGTGTAGCGGCCACCTTATATGGGGCATGCTTTAATATGATTCTATTGTAGTGCTGACCCCGACTTTTAAGCTAAATCTATGTCTAACGAAACCCGCATTGTTTTTATCGTTTCTGACGGTACCGGCATTACCGCCGAGAACTTCAGCCAGTCGATTTTGGCTCAATTTGAGGCCACTTTTAAGCATATTCGAGTGCCATTCGTGGATAGCGTTGACAAAGCCCATGATGCCGTCAGCAGCATCAATCAGGCGGCCAGTAAATATGGCGTTCAACCCATTGTTTTCACCACTTTGGTGAATTCTGAGCTCAACGCCATTGTAGGGAAGGCAAACGGCCTCATCCTAGATATGTTCCAGACTTTCGTAGCACCTCTGGAGGAAGCCCTCGGCATGAAATCTACCCATGCCATGAACCGACTCCACCACAATGCGGACACCGAGGCTTATAAGAACCGTATAGAGGCGATTAACTACTCCTTAGCCCATGATGATGGCCAATCCAATCAAAACTTGGCTGAAGCCGATGTCATCCTGATTGGCATCTCTAGGGTTGGAAAAACCCCCACAAGTTTGTACCTGGCAATGCAATACGGTCTCAAGGCAGCAAACTACCCTCTTATTCCAGAAGACTTTGAACGTGGGCAACTGCCGAAGGATCTAGTACCTTACCGCCAGAAGATCTTTGGACTCATGATTGATGCAGAGCGCTTATCTGAGATTCGTAATGAACGTAGACCTGGTAGTAATTACGCCAAGCTTGAAAACTGTCGTTATGAAATTAATGAAGCAACGGCAATGATGAAAAAACAGTCTATTCCATGGGTGCTTACAACTAGCAAATCCATTGAGGAAATTGCGACCACCGTTTTACAAGCAATTAAGTCCGATAAAACGATCTTGGGTTGATCATTGTTAGGTAAAACTAGCTTCGTCTAACTCGAAGAGTCTCAAACAAACACACGGCCGCTGCCGTTGAAACGTTGAGTGACTCTACTCTGGGGTCAATAGGGATTGATACACCTCTAGCCTGAGCAAGAATATCCTCAGATACTCCTTGGCCCTCGCTACCCATCACCCAAGCAACTGGATGCAGTAGATCTTTCTTTAGAGAGTAGAGATCTTGCTCTGCATCTGCTGTAGTAGCCAATAATTGCGCGGTCACGGCACTCAATATTTGCTGGTTAGACCAGCCTTCATACAAATCTAGCAATTTGTGAGCGCCCATTCCGGCACGTAATACCTTGGTAGACCATAGATGGGCACAACCAGACAATGCAATCACTTGTGTAAATCCAGCTGCAGCGGCAGTACGCAAAATTGATCCTACGTTTCCGGCATCCTGCACGCGATCCAATATCACTACATCACCTTCTAATGTTGCAATTGACTGTGGTGAAGTAATCGTTGATTTAGGAAGGTTTAATAGACCGGCAATATGCGGCGCATTCACTAAATCCGAGAGCAAGTCCCAGAGTGCACTATCCAACTGAAATACTTTGGTCTCAGGACAAATCTCGAGATGTTCGTAGACGGCTTGAGAGATTTCAATATTCTTTAGGCCAATTTCTGAAGTAAGCAAAGTCTTTAACGCTGGGTCACCTACCCAGGTTTGCACAAGATGGATGCCTTCTAATAAAGCTTGGCCACTTGCTAGCCTAGCCTTTTGACCCTTGGAGCCCGTGGCTTGCAGGTTGCGAACCTCCTTAAATAAAGGATTCTCTTTGGAGGTGATGAGATCAAAGTTCATAACTTATTTATAACTTAGTTTTCAATCGATTCAAGCGCTTTACGTACCGGCGAAAAACTTCTTCTATGTTGATCGCATGCGCCATATTGCTTGAGGGCTGCAAAATGAGCTTCTGTTGGATACCCCATATGTTGTGCAAAGCCATATTCTGGGTGACGTTCATGTAGAGACATCATCTGACGATCACGCGTTACTTTTGCCACAATCGATGCAGCAGATATTGCTGGCTCTTTAGCATCACCCTTCACAATTGCCTCTGCAGCAATTGGCAACTCTGGGCAACGATTTCCATCGATCAATGCTTTATCGGGCCAGGTCCCTAAGCGGGTGGTGAGGTCTTCAATCGCCCTGCGCATTGCCAACATAGTAGCTTGCAGAATATTGATCTGATCAATCTCTAGCGGGCTGGCCTCACCAACACCCCAGGCCTTTGCCTTTTCCATAATTTGCTCATAGAGATATTCACGACGAGCAGCAGTTAATTTCTTGGAATCTTTTAATCCATCAATCGGATTATTGGGATCGAGCACTACAGCGCCAGCCACTACTGCACCTACTAATGGTCCACGCCCGGCCTCATCAACACCACAGACCCAAATCAGACTCATGCGCTTACTTGCTTATTGCGATTATTGGCAATCGTTTGCGCCACTGCTTGCGCAACCAATAGGCCTGTGGGTCGACGTAGGGTTTCATGCATCTTTGCAAAGCGCTCTTTTAGTTCAGCCACTTTTACCGGATGCTCCAGCCACTCCTGTAGGGCATTAGCCAACTTCTCTGGGGTGGCATCATCTTGCAAGAACTCGGGAACAACAAACTCTCCACAAAGGATATTTGGTAAGCCTACGTAAGGCAAATAACCCTGACGCTTCATGATCTGTGCAGTTAGCCAGGGCACCTTATAAGAAATCACCATCGGCTTTTTCCATAAGGCTGCTTGTAATGTCGCTGTACCACTTGCAATTAACACTACGTCAGAAGCTTCTAATACTTCATCAGCCATACCATCTAGCAAATGAATCTGAATATCAGGAGTAGTGTTTTTAGTTTTAAGCAAAAGTTGCTCGAGAGGCTCACGCAAGCGTGGCGTTGCCACCGGAATTAAAAAGTGAAGTTTTTGACCCTTTAATCTCTCGGTCAATAACTGCATAGTTTCAAAAAAAACAGGGGCAATAAGTTCAATCTCAGAACCACGACTTCCAGGGAGCACTGCAATGACTAAGCCTTCAAGAGAAGATTTTTGAAGTTTCAAGTGATGACAGATTTTTTCTCTTGCTTGCTGGATATTGGGCTCAAGCGGAATCTCGCTAGCCAATGGATGCCCTACATAAGTCGAGGCTACACCTGCCTTGTCATAGATTTCGGTCTCGAATGGGAAGATGCAGAGCATGCGCTCAACAGCTTGTGAAATCTTCTTAATACGCCCTGCTCGCCATGCCCAAATCGAAGGTGAAACTAAATGCAAAGTCGGAATGCCTGCCTTGCGCAACTGCAATTCAACGCCTAAGTTGAAGTCGGGAGCATCTATTCCTAAAAAAACATCAGGGCGCCCTTCATGCAGAAGATTTTGAATGAGTTCTTTGCGCAACCTCAGAATAGCCGGAAGTTGTTTGATAGCCTCAACATAGCCGCGCACACTCAAAGTTTCCATAGGCCAATCAGAGCGCATGCCTTCAGCCTGCATGCGAGGGCCACCAATGCCATAAACCTCAAGACCGGACATATCCGGTATTTGATTTAGCGCACTAAGAACTGGCGCTGCTAATAGATCGCCAGAAGGTTCGCCGGCTACACAAGCTAACTTTGGCAAAGCAATTCCGTTACCGAATAATGCCGCGAGTAGAGGCGGCAATGAAATCGTGGAACTGAGCAAGCTTCTCGGCAGTTGCAGGATCACCTGCAGAAGCAACTACCATCTTCTGAATTTCTACTTTAGCCTCTTCAAAACTCAGGCCATCCTTATAGAGAACCTTATAAGCTTGGCGCAATGCAGAAATTGTTTCGCTCGAGAATCCACGACGCTTTAAGCCTTCTACGTTAATCCCATGGGGGGAAGCTTTATCCCCTGCAGCAATCACAAACGGAGGAATATCTTGCACTAAAGCGGATGCACCACCCAGCATAGCATGTTGGCCAATACGAACAAATTGATGCACGCCAGACATGCCACCCATAATTGCCCAGTCATTTACTTGCACATGGCCAGCGACTTGGGCATTACTTGAGAAGATTGTGTGATTACCAACCTGACAATCATGGGCAATATGCACATAAGCCATGATCCAGTTGTCGTTGCCAATGCGGGTTATACCCTCATCTTGAGATGTGCCGGTATGAATCGTCGTGAACTCACGAACAGTATTGCGATCACCAATAATGAGTTGGGTTGGCTCGCCACGGTACTTCATATCCTGTGGAGGGCCGCCAATAGCAGCAAAGTGTGCAAAGTTATTTTCTTTGCCAATGGTTGTGTAGCCCTCAATCACGGTATGAGAGCCAATCTTGGTTCCAGCACCAATCTTGACGTTAGGTCCGATTACGGAATAAGGACCAACTTCAACATCGCTGGCCAGCTCAGCCTTGCTGTCCACTACGGCAGATGCATGAATCCGAGTCATTACGCGCCTTTCGTACGTACCGCACAAGTGATATTTGCTTCTGCAGCAATCTCGCCATCTACAGTTGCCTTAACAGCAAACTTATAAATACCAGCGCGACCCCGCTCTAATGTGGCGGTCATAATCAGTTGGTCACCAGGTAATACCGGCTTTTTGAAGCGAGCCCCATCAATACCTGCAAAGTAATAAATAGCATCCTCAGCACGCTCTTCAGAGAAGGTTAGTAAGGCTGCAGTTTGGGCCAAGGCTTCAATAATCAATACTCCAGGCATGACCGGAAAATCAGGGAAATGACCTTGGAAAAAAGGCTCATTCATGGTGACATTTTTTAATGCAGTAATGCTTTCGCGCGGGGAAATTTCTAGTACACGATCTACCAATAAAAATGGATAGCGATGCGGAAGCAATTTAAGAATCTTGTTAATGTCGATTGCGATTGGTGTGCTCATAAATGACCCGCTGAAAAGTAAATATTAATTTTAGATATATAGAATCTCAAGACTCTGAAGATTTGTTTTTATCCAGTAAGCGCAAGCGCTGACGAATTTTATCTAGACCACGCAAAATAGCGGCATTTTTCTCCCACGCACCGTGGAGCATTGAAGGATACACACCAGTGAAATGCTGGCCAGGCTCTGTAATGGAGCGAATAATCGAAGTATTGCCAGAAACCGTTGTTCTATCTGCAATCGTCAAATGACCTGCAAAGTTAGCGGCGCCACCAATGATGCAGAAATTACCTATCTTGGTACTTCCAGAGATTGCCGCACAACCCGCTATTACGCAACATGCGCCCACGATGACGTTATGCGCAATTTGCACCTGGTTGTCTATCTTGGTGCCAGCGCCAATTACCGTATCACTCATTGCACCACGATCAATCGTGGTTGATGCGCCGATCTC
Organism: Polynucleobacter yangtzensis; assembly: GCF_027924165.1. Taxonomy (NCBI): domain Bacteria; kingdom Pseudomonadati; phylum Pseudomonadota; class Betaproteobacteria; order Burkholderiales; family Burkholderiaceae; genus Polynucleobacter; species Polynucleobacter yangtzensis. Next base: position 566,017 of record NZ_AP026973.1, on the reverse strand, counting down.
TACGTCATTGCCAATGACAACACGTCCTGTCTGAGGGATCTTGACCCACTCTCCGCCCTTGGCAGAAAAATCAGGAGCAAAACCAAAACCATCAGCACCAATCACTGCACCACTATGAATAATGCAGCGCTCGCCAATTTGAGTGCCGTAATAAATTGATACGGATGGGTAGATCAATGTATCGCTTGCAATAACGCTATCTTTAGCAACACTAGTGTTACCAAGTATAGAAACGCGCTCACCAAGTTTTACGCCTGCAGCTATTTGTACAAATGGTCCAATATGGCATGAAGACGGGACTATAGCGCTTGGATCAATTGCTGCGCTAGGATGAACTCCAGGCTCGTATTTTGGGCTACTAGCTTTAGCAAAGTGTTGCGCCATTCTTGCAAAAGTAGCGTATGGATTTTTGGCAACAAAATACACACGCTTCGCTGAGTTGGCACTAGGATTTGCCTGCAAAAATTCGAAGTCTGATTGACTAACAATCAACGCTCCGGCAGAGCTTTCACTAGCCTGTTGGCGATAGAGCGGATTCGATAAAAAGGATATTTGGTCGAACTGCGCTCGCTCCAAAGGAGCGAGGCCCGTAAATCCGTGGGAAGCCTCCCCCACCAAGCTTGCTTGAAACTGTTCGGCCAGCTCAATGGCGGTCGGCATAAAGCTTACTTCTGGCTATTTAAAGCCTTGATAACATCATCGGTCACATCAGCCTTTGGACTGACATAAGCTGCTTCTTGAACAATGACATCAATTTTTCTTTGTTCAGCAATTTGCTTTAAGACTGCATTTGCTTTTTCTGCAATCTTGGCGCGCTCTTCGAAAGTGCGCTGATTAAGATCTTCAGTGAACTCACGTTGCTTACGCTGCAATTCGCGATCCTGGTCAGCCAACTCGCGTTGACGACGAATACGCTCTGATTCATTCATCACAGCAGCATCACGGTCTAGCTTTTCAGCAGCAGACTTAATCTTTTGAGCGCTGTCACGCAAATCATTCTGACGCTTTGTAAACTCATTCTGCAAACGAGTCTGCATTGCTTTAGCAAGATTAGACTCGTTAAATACTTTCTCAGAGTTCACAACTGCAACACGCGTACCTGCGTCTTGAGCAAACACTTGAGGGGCAGAAATTGCTGTTACAACAGCAATAATGCCAACTTGAATCCATTTTGAAGATTGATAGAACTTCATAAAACTTTCCTTAAACAATTAAAACGCTGTGCCCACTTGGAACTGTAGACGCTGGATATTATCCGTTGGTTGCGACTTATACGGAATACCGTAGCTAAACTTCAAAGGCCCTAGCGGTGATATCCATGATAAACCCAATCCATAGGAGTATCTCAGAACTAAATTGATGTTTTCCCCAAAAGCATTACCGCCGTCCACGAAGGTAAAGAGTCGCAGGGTTTTATCCACACCAGAACCTGGGACTGGGAAGGTGTACTCCACATTACTCACAATCTTGGACTGACCGCCGGTTGGCTGGTAGGCGCCAACGATGGTGTTGTAGTACTGAGGCCCCAAGGATCCAGGAGCATAACCACGAACCGAGCCAATACCGCCAACAAAGTAGTTTTTAGTAATAGGGAATTCTTTATTGCCGTATGCCTCACCATACCCAACTTCACCATTAAAGGACAAAATATTCCCTTTGGAGAATGAATGGTACTTCTGGTACTGACCAAAAAGACGGTAGAAGGTGAGATCCCCAACTGGAGTTCCCACTTCAGCTGAGAGTTGCTGCAATGAACCCTCGGATGGAATTAAGGTGCTATCACGACCATCGCGCGCCCAACCTACGGTCAATGGAACGTTGTAAGTTTGCAGACGTCCTGGAACAGTTCCACCGTAACTGGTGACATAGTTTTGGTAAGGAATTGGCGTATTGGTGGTGGCGTAAATACTAAATACCTCGATACCCGTTCCAAAGAATACGCGATCTACTTCAGTGTAGGGAACGCCAAACTTAATGTTTGAACCAACGGATTTAATTTGATAATCAGGGTCGCCTGCATAGTACAAAGGCTTGGATGAGCGATAGTACAAATCGGTATATCGACTGATACCATCTTCAGTGAAGTATGGATCGTAGTTGGATAGCGTTAAGTTTTGCGTGATCTTACCCAAGGAGGCATTTAAGCCAATCGCAGTACCCGTTCCAAATGCGTTATCTTGATTCACACCAGCAGACAAGATGAGCTTTTCTGTTGAGGAGAAACCGGCACCAATTGTGACCGCGCCAGTTGGCTTTTCTGTAACCTTCACATTAACGTCAACTTGGTCCGGGGATCCAGGCACATCTTCCGTGGTGATATCTGTTTCCGTAAAGTAACCTAAACGACCTAAGCGTTTTTTGGATAAATCAATCTTTTCGCTATCAAACCAAGAGCTTTCAAACTGACGCATCTCGCGACGAATAACTAAATCGCGAGTTTTAGCATTACCAGTGATTGCTACTTGACGAACATAGATGCGACGTCCAGGATCTACTACCAAGGTGAGATCCACTTCAGCAACATCTCGCCTAATATCTGGCTGCGGATTAATCGTTGCAAAGGCATAACCATAGGAGCCTAGGATTTCGGCAATTGCTTTGGTACTCTCAGTAAGCTTTGCAGACGAGAAAGTGTCGCCCGGCTTCAAAACAATTAACTGCATTAACTCAGCTTCTTTGCCCAGAGTTTCTCCAGCTAAGCGAACATCTTTAACGGTGAATTTTTTACCCTCACGAATACTGATAGTGAGGTAGACACCCTTCTTATCAGGAGTAATCGACACCTGAGTGGATTCAATCACAAACTCGAGGTAACCCCTATTGAGATAGTAAGAACGAATAGTCTCTAAGTCAGCAGTTAATTTTTGCTTGGAATAAAGATTGTCTTTGCTATACCAAGATAACCAACCACCTGTTTTTAACTGCATCTCGCTTTTTAAAGTGCCTTCACTAAACACTTCATTGCCGATAATATTAATTTCTTGTATTTTGGCAACAGGACCTTCGTCAACGTTGAAGTAAATCGCAACTTGATTACGCTCAACCGGAGTGACTGTAGCAACAATCTCGGCTGCGTACAGACCTTTGCCAACATATTGGCGCTTAAGCTCTTGCTCTGCTTTATCGATCAGAGCCTTGTCATAAAAGCGCGCTTCGGCCACACCTACTGTTTTAAGCGATTTACGAACGTTCTCAGGATCAAACTCTTTCATTCCCGTAAATTCAATGCGAGAAATTGTTGGGCGCTCCTCAACAATGACAATCAGAACACTACCTTGCGCTTGGATCTGCACATCCCTAAAAAATCCGGTGCCATAAAGAGCTTTGATTGATTCAGCGCCCTTTTCTTCTGTAAAGGTATCGCCAACTTGAACGGGCAAATAACTAAATACCGTGCCAGGCTCTACACGCTGGAGACCTTCAACTCGAATATCTTTCACAACAAAAGAATCAGCTGCCGAAACATTCAAACTCAACCCGAGCGCAGAAAGGACCAAGACGCGAGTAATGAAACGGGCAAAAATACGGAAAGATAATGTCAGAGAATTCAAGGCGAAATATAGCGTTGTAAATCGTTAAACAATGCCAGTAATGACATAGAAATCAGCAAAATAAAGCCCAGTTTTTGAAACTGCTCCTGCCTTGATATCGAAATCCGCTTACCGGCGACCAACTCCCATGCATCATACAGTAGCTGACCCCCATCAAGCATCGGAAAAGGGAGCAAATTTAGCAAGCCAATGCTAATACTCATAAGTGCTAAAAAGGCTAAAAATGGTTGCCACCCTACCTGAGCTGTCTTGCCTGCCATATCCGCAATACTGAGAGGCCCACCTAGTTGCTTTAAGGAGGTGCTACCAGTAAATAAACCAGCCATTAACCTTGCGGAGACCTTGGTGATGACCCACACCCTTTGAGAAGCAAATATGACGGCATCTAGAGGGCCTAATCTGAGCTCCTGCCACTTTTCTAATGGGCTGGGCGCAGGCAGTAGGCCTAGAGCCATCATTGGATCCTTTTCAGGACTGATTTTCGGCAAATCTGCGGCATAAAACGCTTTGACATGGCGAGCGCCTGAAGCAGTTTGGAACTCAAGCGCAAAACCATCCTCCCCAGTAATGGCATCCATCAGATTCCAGCGCAAAGCATTCCAGCTGGGAACAGGCTCAAATTCACCAAAAAGGGGCACGCTATCAGCTTGGGAGCCCAAATCCTGCCAGCCAATCACCCGATCGCCCTCAGCAACTCCCAGCTTGGCTGCCACGGAGCTTTCGGGGGGAGTCTGCAGTACAGCCGGTAATTGCGGTGCGCCAGCTAAATAAATACAGGCAAATAAAATGATCGCCAAGAAAAAATTGGCGAAGGGACCGGCAGCTACCACCAAAGAACGTTGCCAAAGGGGTTTTTTATCAAAAGCCTGGCACTCATCCGCTGGGGAAATCACTTGCTGACTATCCCTTCCGTCCAGTAATTTCACATAACCACCTAATGGAATCGAGGCCAACACCCACTCGGTTTTATTTTTTGCATGATAGGTGTAAATCGGCTTACCAAAACCAATCGCAAAGCGAAGTACTCGAACACCACAACAGCGAGCCGCTAAAAAATGTCCAAACTCGTGAAAGCTAACCAGTACGCCCAGCGTTAGCAAAAAAGCGGCGAGAGTAATCAATGCTTGCAAAGAATATCCTTCACCACTGCTTTTGCTGCTTCACGTGCTCGCGCATCAATACTTAAGATCAACTCAAGAGAGCTCGCACTGGATGCAGGGATAGCATTTAACACTTCCTCAACTACACTTGGAATTTGCAAATACGGCAATCCTTCATCTAAAAAAGCAGCTACTGCAATTTCATTGGCAGCATTGAGAACAGCTGGAGCAGTACCGCCTGCTTTAGCAGCGGCAAATGCTAATGAAAGGCAAGGAAAGCGCGCTAATTCGGGCTCAGCAAAATTCAAGGATGACAGCTGCGTCAAACTCAGCGGCGCTACACCTGCATCAATACGCTCCGGCCATGCCAAGCCATAAGCAATAGGAGTGCGCATATCTGGCTGACCTAATTGAGCTAACACGGAACCATCACGATAACGAACCATTGAATGCACTACGCTTTGCGGATGAATCAATACTTTGATCTTTTCTAATGGCAAACCAAATAGCCAAAACGCCTCGATGACTTCGAGACCTTTATTCATCATCGTTGCAGAATCAACGGAAATTTTTCTACCCATCACCCAGTTTGGGTGCGCACATGCTTGCTCAGGAGAAATGCTAGCGAGCTGATCCAGTGGTGTATTTCTAAATGGCCCACCTGAAGCTGTGAGCCACAGTTCCTCAACCCCATGACGAGGATTTGGCTCTTTAGAGAATTGTTCTGGCAAACACTGAAAGATGGCATTGTGCTCACTATCAATTGGCAGCAGTTCACCGCCACCCTCTTTCATGGCGTGCATAAACAAATCGCCAGACATCACCAGAGCTTCTTTATTTGCCAGCAGCACTCTTTTGCCAGCCTTTGCTGCGGCTAACGCAGGAACCAATCCGGCAGCACCCACAATCGCAGCCATCACGGTATCGCAATGAGAATCGGTAACAGCATTCACTAGTGCTTCTGGCCCATACAAAACTTGAGTATTGATTTTGTTCTCAAGCAAAAGCTTGCTCAAACGAGCAGCACCATCAGCGTCAGATACAACTGCAATAGCCGGCTTGAATTCTGCGCATTGCTGAGCAAGCAAATCGACTTGCTTGGCTGCAGTAAGCGCAACCACATTAAAACGATCTGGATGCGTTCGGATCACATCGAGCGTATTGACGCCGATAGATCCCGTTGAACCTAGGATGGCAACCTGCTTTACTGACATCAGATAAATCCTGCTAAGAGCGCTGCGATCGGCATCGTTGGTATCAAGGCATCTACGCGATCCAACACCCCACCATGACCGGGCAATAAATGACTGGAATCCTTAACCCCTGCCAAACGTTTGAGTTGAGACTCAAATAAATCGCCAAAAATACTGAAGGCCGTTAATACCGTCACCATCAAGAACATTGGAATCCAACCAAAGCGAATTGCCCAGGCACCAAATAAAGTGGATTCAAAAGATAAATAGTAGACGCATGTAAATGCGTAAACATAACAAAGTATTAAGCCACCAATCGCACCCTCAATTGATTTGCCTGGGCTAATTTGTACCGCAAGCTTACGCTTACCAAAGGCTTTGCCCACAAAGTAGGCACCAATATCCGCAACCCAAACCAAAGCCATCGTGCTGAGCATAAAGATGAGGCCAAGTTCTCGCAAAAACACTAATGCAAACCAAGTGGCCGGTAGCAATATGAGTCCAAGCACAACATAAAAGGGTCGTAACTTTGGCAAAGAAAGATTCATTCCTTTGGCCAATATAAATGGCGCAACAAAGAACCAAAATAGAACCGCTAGTAGCAATAAAGCAAACTGCCAAGAGGCATTTTGCATACCGAGTAAAAACAGAATAATGACCAAGCAAAATAAAGCATACAGCCAAGCTGCACGCCCCGCCTCAGGAGCAAGCAAGCGACTCCACTCCCAGGCAGCAGCCAACAAAGCCACCAAAAAGAAGCCGCCAATATAAATTGGAGGCAGTAGAAACAAGATCGGCAGAAGTACCGCCAATAAGACAAGGGCGGTAATAACTCTGGTTTTTAACATGGGATTGAGCTTAGTAACGAACTACATCAAACTGCATCACTCATCGCTTGCGATGCAAGCTGAGCACTGGTACGACCAAAACGGCGCTCGCGTTGACTAAACCAATCAAACGCTTTATGCAATTCTTTCTCATCAAAATCAGGCCACAAGATATCCGTGAAATACAACTCGGTATAAGCTAGTTGCCATAACAAGAAATTACTGACACGTTGTTCGCCACCAGTACGAATGAATAAATCCGGCTCTGGAGCGTAAGCCATCGATAAATGAGGTTGAAGCAATTCTTCTGTGACTTGCTCTGGTTTCAAATTGGGGTTTGCCGCAAGACATTGACGCATTGCCTGCAAAATATCCCAACGACCACCGTAGTTTGCGGCAATCGTAAAAGTGAGGCCCTTGCAACCAGCAGTCTTTTTCTCAGAAAAATCCACCATCTCTTGAATGGCGGTATCAAAACGACTCAAGTCACCAATTAATCGCAGAGCAATATCATTTTCAGCAAGGCGAGACACCTCACCCTTGAGAGACTTCAAAAATAGCTTCATCAAGAAGCCCACCTCTTCCGGTGGGCGGCGCCAGTTCTCAGAGCTGAACGCAAATACGGTTAGATACTCAACTCCAAGCTTGCGACACTCTTGAACAATTCTGCGAACAGCACTCAAACCCTCGGAGTGTCCTGCAACACGCGGCATCATACGCTTGCTGGCCCAGCGTCCATTACCATCCATGATGATTGCAACATGGCGAGGTACAGCGCTGACCTCTGGAATAGATAGGGTTGAACTGGAGTGTTGAGTCATTAGAAGCTGAAGTTCAATCAGGTTATTAAACCGTCATGATCTCTTTTTCTTTTTCGGCAATGATCTTGTCAATATCAACCACTGCTTTATCTGTCATCTTCTGAATATCATCAGTAGCGCGACGCTCGTCATCCTCAGAAATTTCTTTGTCTTTAGTTAAACGCTTGAGATGCTCATTCGCATCACGACGTAAATTGCGTACAGCAATCTTCGTATCTTCGCCTTCGCTCTTCACAACCTTTGTTAACTCACGACGACGTTCTTCAGTCAAAGCAGGCATTGGTACACGAATTACAGTGCCCTGAGATGCTGGATTGAGGCCTAAATCAGAATCACGAATTGCCTTCTCGATTGCTGCAACCATCGTCTTTTCAAATGGCTGAACGTTGATTGTGCGGGCATCAGCCAGGCCCAAGCTAGCAACCTGACTTAATGGTGTTGGATTGCCGTAGTAATCTACATGAATATGCTCCAGAATTCCTGGATTAGCGCGACCAGAGCGAATCTTGGCTAAATTGGTTTTCAAAGCCTCAAGGGACTTTTCCATCTTTTGATTGGTAGTGGTTTTAATTTCTGCTGCAGACATCAGGCCTCCTATTAAACGTGCACCAAAGTACCTTCGGGCTCACCTTGCACTACACGCATTAACGCGCCCGGCTTGAGAATTGAAAATACTTTGATTGGTAATTTACGATCGCGACACAACGCAAATGCAGTTGCATCCATCACTTGTAGATTCTTAATTAATGCTTCATCAAACGTAATCGTTTTATATAAAGTCGCTGTTGGATCTTTTACTGGATCTGCGCTGTAGATGCCATCTACCTTAGTGGCCTTGAGCATAACCTCAACACCCATCTCAGCCCCACGAAGAGCGGCAGCTGTGTCAGTGGTAAAGAATGGGTTGCCTGTACCTGCCGCGAAGATCACAACCTTGCCCTCGCCCATTGCACGAATTGCGCGAGGACGAATGTATGGCTCTACTACCTGATCCATACGAAGAGCGGATTGCACACGTGCTTCAACCCCTTTTTGACGCAAGGCATCTTGCAGCGCTAATGAATTCATCATGGTTGCCAACATACCCATGTAATCGGCAGTTGCGCGATCCATGCCTGCAGCACCGCCAGCAACACCGCGGAAAATGTTGCCGCCGCCAATGACAATCGCTAGCTGTACACCGCTATTCACAACCTCGGCGATTTCCTTGACCATGGAATCTATGGTGACTGGATTGATGCCGAAAGCATCGTCACCCATAAGGGCTTCACCAGATAGTTTTAGGAGGACTCTTTTGTAGGCTGGCATGTTTTTAATTTTCCGTAATTTGCCAAGTAATTAACTTACTTAGCTTATTGATCTTTAAGCACTTTTTAATATCTTCGCCAAATTATAAAGGGCTTGAGAGTGATCAAAGAAAAGGGCACAGAAACTAAGGTTTCTATGCCCTTTTGGGTATTACCGACCGGCTGGGGCAAGCCCCAAACCAGCTAATTAAGCAGTTGCTTTAGAGGCGGCGGCTACTTGTGCAGCAACCTCAGCTGCAAAGTCGTCTTGACGCTTCTCAATGCCCTCGCCTACAACAAACATGGTGAAACCCTTGATTGTTGTATTTGCAGCCTTGAGCATTTGCTCAACAGTTTGCTTGTCGTTTTTAACGAAAGTCTGGTTCAACAAAGAAACCTCTTTGAGGTATTTCTGAATAGAACCTTCAACCATCTTTTCAACGATTTCTGGTGGTTTGCCAGATTCAGCAGCCTTTTGAACAGCAACGCTACGCTCAACGGCAATTGCTTCGGCAGGAACGTCAGCCATAGACAAAGCCACTGGCTTCATTGCAGCAATATGCATCGCAACGTCTTTAGCAGCAGTGTCGTCACCTTCGAACTCAACCACTACACCAATACGTGTACCGTGGAGGTAAGAAACTAACTTGTTGCTACCAGCGAAACGCTTGAAGCGACGCGGCATGATGTTCTCGCCGATCTTACCGATCAATGCGCTACGAACTTCATCAACAGTTTGACCATTCATTGGCAATGCCAACAAAGCAGCAACGTCAGCTGGGTTCTTTTCAGCAACCAACTTCACGCACGCATCTGTGAATGCCAAGAAGTCATCGTTCTTAGAAACGAAATCTGTTTCGCAGTTCACTTCTAACAATGCACCAGTGGTGCCATTGATAGAAGCAGCAACGATACCTTCAGCAGTAACACGAGAAGCTGCTTTGCCAGCTTTGCTACCAAGCTTTACACGCAGAATTTCTTCTGCACGAGCCATATCACCATCAGCCTCAGTCAAAGCTTTTTTGCACTCCATCATTGGAGCATCAGTTTTGGCGCGTAACTCGCCAACCATCGCAGCGGTAATAGCGGCCATTATTCAGCGTTCCCTTCTTCAACAAACTCTTCTTCACCTTCTTTAACTGCTGTCAAGATTTCTTGAACAGAGTTAGCTTTACCTTCGAGGATTGCGTCAGCAATGCCACGTGCATAGAGGGTTACTGCTTTGCTTGAGTCATCGTTACCAGGGATGATGTAATCAACACCTTCTGGTGAGTGGTTGGTATCCACAACAGCGATTACTGGAATACCAAGCTTGTTAGCTTCAGTAATAGCAATCTTGTGATAGCCAACGTCCACTACGAAAATCGCATCAGGAACGCCGTTCAAATCTTTGATACCGCCAAGAGCTTTTTGTAATTTATCGAGATCACGGTCGTTAGTCAAAGCCTCTTTCTTAGAAAGCTTTTCCCAGTCGCCAGCTTCTTTAGCAACTTCCATGTCTTTCAAACGCTTGAGGGAACCTTTAACAGTTTTGAAGTTAGTGAGCGTACCGCCCAACCAACGGCTGTCGATGTAAGGCATACCAGCGCGAGCAGCTTCTTCAGCAATAATCTCGCGTGATTGACGCTTAGTACCAACAAATAAAATCGTGCCACGGTTAGCAGCAACTTGTTTTGCAAATTTCAGGGCGTCCTGAAACATTGGCAATGTTTTTTCCAAGTTGATGATGTGGATTTTGTTGCGATGACCGAAAATAAATGGGGCCATCTTTGGGGACCAGAAGCGAGTTTGGTGACCAAAATGGCAACCGGCTTCCAGCATTTGACGCATAGTTACTGACATAACTTCTCCTAAGGGTTGGTTCTAAAGTTGAGTCCTAGCTGCGCTAAAAAACGCCACCCTGGAAGGCTCAACTCGCGATTTCAAGTCCAAAATAGACCTGAGACCAAAATTATAGCTTAAATATCAATGCTCTAGCCACCTTCACCCCTAGGCAGAATATGAGGCTTGCCCTCCAAATAGCCTCCGGACCCCCTAAAAATGGGATATTTGCCTAATTTTTAGGCAAATAGAACAAACCAAAACCCTCCAAGTCGTTGATAATCAAGGCATGAATAGTGTATTTACCGCAGAAAAAGACATCCAAGGGATGCGCGAAGCTGGCCGCTTAGCCAGCGAAGTTCTGGATCATGTGGCGCCCCACGTCAAAGCAGGGGTGACCACTGGAGAGCTGGATCGTATTTGCCATGAGTACATGCGCGACGTCCAAAAGACTATTCCCGCCCCGCTGAACTATCAGCCGCCTGGATACCCTCCTTTCCCGGCATCCATCTGCACCTCAGTAAACGATGTGATCTGCCACGGCATTCCTGGCGATAAAGTTTTGAAAGCTGGTGACGTAGTAAACCTTGATATCACCGTTATTACCCCTGATGGTTATTACGGCGATACCAGCCGCATGTTCATGGTGGGTGAAGTTTCTGTCATGGCAAAGCGTCTCACTCAAATTACTTTTGAATGCATGTGGCTTGGTATTGCTCAGGTAAAACCTGGCGCCTCTTTAGGTGATATTGGGCACGTCATTCAAACTCATGCTGAGAAAGCTGGCTACTCAGTCGTTCGTGAATACTGCGGCCACGGCATTGGCAAAGTATTTCATCAAGACCCACAAATTCTTCACTATGGCAAGCCTGGCACTGGTGAAAAGTTAGAGGCTGGCATGACTTTCACAATTGAGCCGATGATTAATGCTGGCAAAAGAGACATTCGCACCATGCCTGACCAGTGGACTGTTAAAACAAAAGATCGCAGCCTGTCAGCGCAATGGGAACATACCTTACTGGTAACTCAGACTGGTGTTGAAGTATTGACATGGTCAGAAGGTAGCAACCCACCACCTGATTGCGTTAAAGGCTTGTCTTTTAGACCTGCTCTAGCAAGCGCATAAATTCATGAGCAAGCTCCAGGCAGCCAGCAATATCATTGATGCAGCTAGCCTGCGTGCTGCTCGTGAAGTTGCTTACGACGAGTTTAGAAAAACACAAGCGGTAGGTAAGTTAACCAAACAACTTACCAAGATGAGCGATCAAATACTCGCCCATCTTTGGAGTAATAGCGGCATAAAAAATGAAGCTGCTTTAGTAGCTGTTGGTGGCTATGGAAGAAATGCTTTATTCCCATCCTCTGACATCGATATCCTCATCCTTTTGCCGGAAGATGAAAAGCAGGCCATTGCCCTATCAAAGCAAGTTGAACAATTTATTGCTAGTTGCTGGGATGTGGGTTTAGAGATAGGCTCGTCGGTTCGCAATATCGCTGAATGCATCTCAGAATCCGATCAAGATGTCACAGTACGTACCTCACTTTTGGAAGCGCGCTTCCTTTGCGGCAAGAAGGCTTTATTCAAAGACTTTGCTAAAGCATTTGAAGCAGCCATGGATCCCAAGGCATTTTTTCAGGCCAAGCAAGCAGAACAAATTCAGCGTCACTACAAATATCAGAACACCCCTTACTCATTAGAGCCTAACTGCAAAGAGAGCCCTGGTGGATTACGTGATTTACAGGTGATCTCATGGGTCAGTAAGGCTGCACTATTGGGTGATACCTTTAAGGATCTCCACGAGGCTGGCCTTGTCACGCAACGCGAACTGACTGAACTCAACCGCAATCAACGATTTTTAGAAACCTTACGCGCCAACCTCCACCTCCTAGCAAAACGTAGGCAAGATGTTCTGGCTTTTGATTTACAGGCGCCCTTAGCAGCGTCTATGGGAATAAAAGAAGAATCCTCAAGGGTTGCTAGTGAAGCAATCATGCGCCGCTACTATTGGGCAGCTAAAGCGGTAACCCAATTGAACGATGTTCTATTGCAGAACATTGAGGCCATACTCTTCCCGCAGGAATCTAAAACCACTCACCCTATTCCAGGTGAAGGTAATGAATACTTTATTGAGCGCCAAGGTGTATTGGATATTACCGACCCGCAGCTCTTTCAAAAACATCCAGAGCAAATTCTGAGAACCTTCTTAGTGTTTGCCCAAACATCTAATGTAAAGAGCTTATCGGCAACTATCTTCAGAGCGCTCTATAACGCTAGAACTAAGATGGATAGCAAATGGCGCAAAGACCCAATTAATCGTGCGCTTTTTATGGAGATCTTGAAGCAACCCGAAGGTGTAAGCCGCGCTTTCCACCTAATGAATCGCAGTAGCGTACTAGGACGCTACCTTCCAGCTTTCAGAAAGATTGTTGGGCAGATGCAGCATGACCTGTTCCATATATACACAGTCGATCAACACATCCTGATGGTGCTACACAATGTGCGCCGCTTCATGGTGGTTGAACACACTCATGAGTTCCCTTTCTGCAGCAGTCTCATTGCTCACTTTGAGAAACCTTGGTTGCTCGTCATTGCGGCCCTCTTTCATGATATTGCCAAAGGGCGTGGAGGCGACCATTCGCAACTCGGTAAAGCTGACATGCGCAAGTTCGCCAAAGAGCATGGTCTGGATAAAAAAGATACTGAGCTTTTAGTATGGTTAGTAGCTGAACATCTCAATATGAGCCAAACAGCTCAGAAGCAAGACATCACTGATCCCGATGTCGTTAAAGCTTTTGCCAAGAAGATGGGTGATGAGCGTCATCTCACTGCACTCTACTTGCTCACCGTTGCTGATGTTCGAGGTACTAGCCCTAAAGTCTGGAATGCCTGGAAAGGCAAACTCCTTGAAGACCTGTATCGCGCAACGCTAAGAGTATTAGGTGGCGCTAAGCCGGATGCCTCCTCAGAATTGGCTCAACACCAAGAAGAATCTAAAGCAAAGTTGCGCCTCTATGGCATTAACGATGATGCTTATGAAGACCTGTGGAAGCAATTGGATGTTGCCTTCTTTTTAAGACAAGATTCCTCTGATATTGCCTGGCTTACACGCCATCTATTTAACAAAGTAAATAGTGAGCAGCCGATTGTCAGGGCCAGACTATCCCCCATTGGCGAAGGACTGCAAGTAGCTGTCTATGTAAAAGACCAAGAAGATCTATTTGCCAGAATCTGTGCGTACTTCGAGAGACACGGTTTCTCCATTTGGGATGCTCGTATTCATACGACGCGTCATGGCTACGCCTTAGATAGCTTCCAAATTTCAGGCAGTAACTTGGTGGATGAAGGCGGCAGTTATCGCGACATTATTCAGCTAGTAGAGTTTGAACTTACTGCTGCACTTACCAATAGCGAGCCATTACCAACCCCAAGTATGGGTCGTCTATCAAGGCAGTCACGCACCTTCCCAATACAGCCCCGTGTGCATATGGTTCCAGATGAGCGAGGCAGATATTACACACTCGCACTATCAGCAAGCGACCGTACTGGTTTGCTCTACACCATATCTCGAGTATTGGCTAAACATCAGGTATCAATCCACACAGCACGCATTAATACTCTTGGCGAGCGAGTGGAAGACGTTTTGCTTCTTGATGCCGCTAACTTGGGTAAGAATCCAAAGTTACAGATTCAATTGGAGACGGAATTGCTTGAAGCGTTAGGGGCTTAATCCAATTTAGCCAAGGCGCGCTGGATTCGAATACTTTCGATATCACCAAAAGCAAACCACTTACATTCAATATCTTCCGCTGATTGCTCATGTCGCACGACTCGCAAGCAATAAAGCAAATCAATATGCAAATGAGCGCCCTCGCCTTTTTTAGGATTTTCAGGGATCTCGTGAATATCAATATCAATTGGATCTTGACTATCAGAGTCTAGTTCACAGACGTATCCAGTTTCTTCGTAAACCTCTCTAATTGCAGCCGCAATCGGAGAGTCACCTTCATCAATATGGCCACCAGGCTGGAACCAGCGCTTGATATAAGGATGAAAAATTAATAAAGCCTTACCGTCCTTAACCACTAAACCGCTAGCTGTAATATGACCCTGGATTGTTGCGCGAGAAAATGGGTTTGATGATTCCAGAATCGCATTGCACTGTGCCTCATGAATAGTGTTACGTGCCTGAACGGCAATTTGAGAAATAATATTCATGCACAAAAAGTTATTACTTAAGAAGCTCGAGCATTGCAGCTTCATCAATCACTGGTACACCTAATTCCTCTGCTTTCGTGAGTTTGCTGCCAGCATCTGTACCAGCTACTACATAGTCAGTCTTCTTAGAAACTGATCCAGCAACCTTAGCACCAGATTTTTCAAGAAGATCCTTTGCCGCATCCCTTGTCATCGTTGGGAATGTACCTGTCAGAACAAATGTTTTACCCGCTACTGCGGCACTAATCACTTTTTCTTCTACGGCGAGCTGCATTCCGGATGCAAGCAGTTGCTCAATCACTTCACGATTGTGTGCCTCTTGCATAAAGCTCGTGATGGAGTCGGCAACTACAGGGCCAACATCTTTTACTGTTAATAGATCTTCCATGCTAGCGTCCATTAAGGCATGCATGGACTGATAGTGATTCGCTAAATCCTTGGCAGTGGTCTCACCCACATGGCGAATACCCAATGCAAAGATAAATCTAGCTAAGGTTGTGTTTCTGGATTGGTTAATTGCTTGAATGAGGTTATCCGCTGACTTCTCTCCCATACGCTCCAGGTTTGCGAGGGCCGTAAATCCCAAACGATACAGATCTGCAGGAGTTCTAACAAGGTTGTGATCTACCAACTGGTCCACAATCTTCTCACCTAGGCCTTCGATATCAAGCGCTCTTCTATGAGCAAAGTGAATTAAAGCCTGTTTGCGCTGAGCCCCACAGAATAGTCCGCCACTACAGCGCGCTACTGCTTCATCTGCTAAACGCTCGATATGAGAGTCACATACCGGGCAATTTATTGGCATTACAAATTCTTTTGCATCTGCTGGGCGGCGATCCTTAATTACCGAAACCACCTCAGGAATTACATCGCCTGCTCTACGCACTGAAACGGTATCGCCAATTCGCACATCTTTACGTTTGACTTCGTCTTCGTTGTGTAAGGTTGCATTAGTGACTGTGACGCCACCTACTTCTACAGGAGCAAGTCTTGCTACTGGAGTGATTGCACCTGTACGACCTACTTGCACATCAATACCTAAAACGGTAGTTAGAGCCTCTTGTGCTGGATACTTGTGAGCGAGCGCAAATCTAGGGGCTCTTGATACAAATCCCAACTTAGATTGCTCGGCGAATGAGTTCACCTTATAGACAACGCCATCAATGTCATATGGCAATGAATCTCTTTTGGCACCAATCTCGTTATAGAAGGCCAAGATCTCTTCTAAGGAATGCAATACCTTACGCTCTGAGCAAACAGGCAAGCCTAGTTCAGCGTAAGCATTAAGTAATTCTTCGTGAGTTTTAGGCAGCCATGACTGAGGCTCTAGGGCACCTAAGCCATAGGCAAAGAAAGACAATGGCCTTTTAGCGGTGATCTTCGAATCTAATTGACGCAGACTACCTGCTGCTGCATTGCGAGGATTAGCAAATTCTTTCTCACCCAACTCTGCTGCCTGTCGATTCATCTTCTCAAAATCTTTGAGATACATAAAGACCTCGCCACGAACCTCTAAGACTTGTGGAATGTTTTTTCCAGTGAGTTTGAGCGGAATAGCGCGAATTGTTTTGATGTTAGCCGTGACATCTTCACCGCTAGCTCCATCACCACGAGTGGCAGCGGTTACTAATGAACCGTTTTCATAACGGAGCGAGATTGCAAGACCATCGAACTTGAGTTCACCAGCATATGTCACATGATCTGTATGGAGTGCCTCACGGCAACGACGATCAAAAGCAATCAGCTCGGCATCTTCAAAGGCATTATTCAAAGAAAGCATTGGCACCGCATGGGTAACCGAATCAAACTCTTTTAATGCTGCCCCACCTACACGCTGAGATAAGGACTCGGGGGTGATCCACTCTGGATGGGCGGCCTCAATATCCAATAACTCGCGATAGAGGCGGTCATACTCAATATCAGGCAATAGTGGATTATCTAGAACGTAGTAAGCATGCTCTAGGCGCGCAAGCTCGGCTTGCAAGAATGCGTAACGCTCCGCTAAATTTGTCGGATTATTGGACGACAAAGTAATTTCCTAGCTAAAGAGTCTGCTGGCTGTAGAAGATCCAGCAGGAATACCGGATTTCTCAAGATTGGCATAAAGAACATCAAGGTGCTGACGAATACTAATGACTGCAGCTTCACTTAAGTTAATACCATTGTCATCTACCAAGCGGCCATGAGCAGCTTGTGCAATCTCCACACCTTCAGAGAGCATTCTTTCAAATGCGCGCTCTTCTTGCGTAACTAAAGGCACTTCCAGCAGTAAAGTGACTTGAGTTACGGACTTATTCGGATCCAATTCAGCGCTATTGAAAAGTACTAAGCCTTTGCTGAGGTATTCATATTGGCGTCCGTTACGAGATAACTTGAAGCCGCGTTGGCGCATGAGGGCATCAAAGTTACCCCAAGGACATGGTTCATCGAATAACACATTGATGCTCAGCTGGATATCACTCTCAGCAGCCATCACATCTAATTCTTTAGCGCTTTCCAACATGGTACTGACGCTAGGCATATCAATCTGCGAGCCCAAAGTTTCAGCAAGGGACTGGGCACGAGAGCAGAAATCAGAAAGCTCCAAAACA
The DNA here is from genome assembly GCF_027924165.1 of Polynucleobacter yangtzensis. Classification (NCBI taxonomy): domain Bacteria; kingdom Pseudomonadati; phylum Pseudomonadota; class Betaproteobacteria; order Burkholderiales; family Burkholderiaceae; genus Polynucleobacter; species Polynucleobacter yangtzensis. Next base: position 548,611 of record NZ_AP026973.1, on the reverse strand, counting down.
CCAATCGGACCTTTGCGACTAGCCAACTGAATGGCCAGCTGTAACTCTGAGTATGATCCTTCAGACTTCAATTCTTCCCAGTCTTCAGCAGCATCGACATCCGCATTTAAACCTTCACACATCCAACGCGCTGTAGATTGAGCTTCAAGATCAGTCCAAGCGTTAATTTCTGCCAGAATTTCTGCGCCGCTTATAGCTTCATCAAAGCGCAAGGTAATAACGCAATCGATGCGCGGATCAATCGCGAACTTTTCTGGGGCGGAGATTGTTGTTAAGGCCTCGCCAAAACCAGGCTCTGCTCGACCAGATGTATCGCCATCCGCAAAACCCTGCGTAAAGCTTGGCTCACGCGCAAAGCGATCATCTAAAGCATATTCGCATTGCTCTTTTGCCTTACGGCGAGCACGAGAGTACTTAATGTTCAGAACAGCTACCGCTATCAGAATTAGAAGACCAATAACGGCCAGCGCCAATTGCAAATCAGACAAACCCAACATCGTCATGATTTGTTCTACATACATTTAGGCAGCCTCTACCATTGATACCGCAGAAGAGATATCCACAGCAACAATGCGGGATACGCCCTGCTCTTGCATCGTGACACCAATCAATTGATGAGCGATTTCCATAGTGATCTTGTTATGTGAGATAAATAAAAACTGTGTCTTATCTGACATTTTGGCAACTAGATTTGCATAACGCAAGGTATTTGCATCATCCAATGGTGCATCAACCTCATCCAGCAAACAAAATGGAGCTGGATTCAAAAGGAAGAGTGAGAACACTAAGGCAATTGCAGTCAAAGCCTTTTCACCACCAGAGAGCAGGTAAATGGAGCTGTTTTTCTTGCCAGGAGGCTGCGCCATCACCTGAACACCGGAATCCAAGATCTCTTCACCTGTCATCACCAGCTCTGCATGACCGCCACCGAACAATTCGGGGAATAGCTTTCCAAAGTGGCCATTAACCTGATCGAAGGTGCCTTGCAATAAATCACGGGTCTCTGCATCGATCTTGGCAATCGCATCTGTCAAGGTCTGCATCGCTTCATTCAAGTCAGCAGATTGAGCATCCAAGAACTGCTTACGCTCACGGGAACTGGATAATTCATCTAGCGCAGCCATATTGACTGGGCCTAGAGATTGAATTTCAGTATTCAAGCGATTCACTTCACTCTGCAATGCGCCAACCTTCAGATCAGGGCTGAAGCTTGCTTCAAGCGCAGTGAGGTCAGCCTCAGCATCCGATAATAAAGTAGCAAATTGCTCAAAGTTCAAACGTGCAGCCTGTTCACGCAATTGCAAATCAACAACCTTGTCACGCATAGGTTGCAGGCTACGCTCTAATTGCATGCGAGACTCATCAGCTTCACGCAGTTGATGCAATAAAGCATCTTGCTCAGTACGAGCATTTGCCAAAGCTGCCTCGCGTGCGCTGCGTGCTAGCAATAAGCCCTGTAATTTATCTTGCGCTTCTTCATCACTCAATGTTTCTAACTCTTGAGCGGCTGCATCATGCTTATCTTGAATCTCCATGATCTGTGTACGCGCAGTACTTTGATCACGTTGCAAGTCGGCTATACGCTGCTGCAATGAACGAGTAGCAAATGCCGCCTCTTGTGCAGCCATTTCAGCAGCACGGAGCGATTCACGCAAACGATCACGCTCTTCAGTAGAGCGCTCTAATTTTTCTTGAGCTACTTGTAAAGCCTCTTGCAAGCCTTGCTTGGACTCTTCTGACTCGAGCAATTCGGCAGCAGACTGCTCTTGAGTCTGGCTCACTTGCTCCATCTGCTGACGCAATTCACTTAACTCACCCTGAATCTGCGCCGCACGTTGACTGTACTGTTCTTCAGCTTGGGTCAACTGCATTCTTTCTACTTCAAAGCCATGCGATTCTTGGACAGCATGTTCCGCATTTTCACGAGCTTGCTCAGCCGCTTGATGGGCCGCCTGATAGTTCGCTACACACTGATCCAATTCGCCTTTGAGTTCGCTTTGCATCAACTGTTGCGCACGTAATTGTTTCTCGAGACTTTCCATCTCTTGAGCACGAGCCAACATACCAGCTTGTTCAGAGTCTGCCGCATAAAGTTGCACACCAACACGACTTACCAAATGGCCTTGTTGAGTAACAAATGCGCCACCAGCAGGTAATTTTTCGCGACGATGCAAAGCATCTTCGAGGCTGCTGGCAATGTAAATATTGTCCAACCACTCTTGCAATACAGAAGTGAGTCTTGCTGCGCCTGCGCTTTGCACTCGGCTCAACAACGGCGTGAAGTCAGCAGGGGCGGATGTATGCGCCGGGGTAATTTCTTCCGTGAGCAAAATCGCCAAGCGACTTGGAGGCGCATCATTGGCCAAAGCCAATGTTTCTTGGACGCTCTTTGCAGTAACCGCAGCCAAACGCTCACGCAATACTGACTCAAGTGCAGCTTCCCAGCCACTCTCAACTTTGAGCTCTTGCCAAAGACGCTTGCTTTCTTTGAGGCCCTTGCTTTCCAGCCAAGGTCCAATCTTGCCTTGCGCCTGAACGCTAGCCTGCAAAGCAGTTAATGCTGTTAATTTAGCTTCCGTTTGAGCTAAATCCTGATTTGCTTCCTGAATTTTTTGCTGGGCAGCGTTACGCGCTTCATCAGCAGCAGGTACGCGTTGCTGAGTTTCAACAGCGCGATGCTTGGCTTCTTCCACTTTGCGAGCAGCCATTGTTTGACGATCAATTGCCATCTGTAAAGCTTCAGCATCTGGACGACGTAGGCCATCGAATTCACCAACAAGGCGAGTTTCGCGCCCTTTCAATTCATCTGACTGAGCAGACATAGAGCGAAGTCGTTCGCCCAAACTTGCCAAGCGTTGCTCAATTGAAGCTAATGCATCACGTGCACTATTTAGCTCGCGTGAGGCATTTTGATAAGCCTCTTCACGACTTGGCATTTGCTCTTGCAAGCCATTTAAATCTGCCAAGAGTGTTTGCTCTTTTTCAGCAGCTAAAGAAAGCTCATGCTCAGTAGTGCGCTGAGCTTGCGCTGCATCAGTCTCTTGCACAGTCCAACGCTTTAATTGCGCCTGCAAATCTTGAGTTTGCTGTTGCAAGCGTTGACGTGCTTCTTGTACATAAAGAATCTGTGACTCAACCTGACTCACGTCAGAATTGGTTTGATACAAATCGCCTTGTGCTTGAGAAACTTTGTCTTGTAATGCGTACTGTTGTGTACGCATTGTCTCTAGCTCAGCTTCGACGTGGCGTAGCTTGGCGGTCTGTTCTTCTAGGCCAACTTGCGTATCGCGGATACCGTTGGCATGACGCTCCTGCTCTTTACCAGCCTCGGTCTGACGCACAAACCACAACAGCTGCTGCTGTGATTTCATCTGTGTAGAAAGCTCGGCGTGACGCTCAGCAACAGTCGCTTGTTTTTCCAAACGAGTGAGTTGTTGATCGAGCTCGCGCAAGATATCTTCGACGCGAGTTAAATTTTCTACAGTGTCTTCTAAACGGGATGCGGTTTCTTTGCGACGCTCTTTATATTTAGAAACGCCAGCAGCCTCTTCCAAGAACACACGCAACTCTTCTGGCTTCGCCTCTAAAATTCTGTTGATTGTGCCTTGACCAATGATCGCGTAACCTCTTGGACCCATACCGGTGCCCAAGAAAATATCCTGAATATCTTTACGACGAACTACCTGGTTATTGACGTAATAACTTGAATTTCCATCGCGCGTTAAAACACGTTTGATACCTAATTCTGTAAAGGCACTCCACTGACCTTGAGCGCGCCCTTCGGTGTTATCAAAAATGAGTTCGACGCTGGCACGACCAGATGGTTTACGCAAACCAGAACCATTAAAAATAACGTCTTGCATGGACTCACCACGCAATTCGCTAGCGCGGGATTCGCCTAAAACCCAGCGAACGGCGTCAATAATGTTCGACTTTCCGCAACCGTTAGGACCAACAACGCCAATCAATTGGCCAGGCATTTCAAAATGGGTTGGGTCTACGAAAGACTTAAAGCCGGAAAGTTTGATGGATTTCAGTTGCACGGCGTACTTTGCAGGGAAAAAAGAGGTTCAAATAAAGGGGTAAAAATTAAAGCTAAAGTGGGAAGATGATAGCAAGCTTGAGGGTGCTTAGACGCGTTTTTGCCCCATCTATATAATGGTAAATCTACCCTCAGGGACAAAATCCCTTAACAATCTGATAGTTAACTAAAAAGCATGAGCCAATCACCACAAAACATCATTGAACAAGCCTGGGAAAACCGTGCAAACCTGTCTCCAGATAGCGCCCCTGGGGATGTCCGTAATGCCGTAAATGCGGTCCTAGAAGGCCTAAATGCCGGCACCATTCGTGTGGCTGAGCGCCGTGACGTAGGCAAATGGGAAGTTAACCAGTGGGTTAAGAAGGCTGTTTTGCTCTCTTTCCGCCTAGAAGACAACAAACCCATGAGTGCTGGCGGCTTTACCCAGTTCTATGACAAGGTTCCAAGCAAGTTTGAAAACTACACAGCAGCTGACTTTGCAGCTGGTGGCTTCCGAGTGGTACCCCCTGCCGTGGCCCGCCGTGGCTCATTTATCGGCAAAAACGCGGTTTTAATGCCCTCTTACGTCAATATTGGCGCTTATGTAGGTGAAGGCACCATGGTTGATACCTGGGCGACCGTAGGTTCTTGCGCCCAAATCGGTAAAAACGTTCACCTTTCTGGCGGTGTTGGTATTGGCGGCGTTCTCGAGCCAATTCAAGCTGGCCCAGTGATTATTGAAGATAACTGCTTTATCGGCGCCCGCTCCGAAGTTGTTGAAGGCGTTGTGATCGAAGAAAACGCCGTTTTATCTATGGGCGTCTATATCGGTCAAAGCACCAAAATCTATGACCGCGAAACTGGTGAAGTGCACTACGGTCGCGTACCAGCAGGTTCAGTCGTAGTTCCAGGCTCCCTCCCATCCGCATGTGGCAAATACAGCCTGTATGCAGCCATCATTGTGAAGAAGGTTGATGCTCAGACGCGAGCTAAGACAGCCATCAACGAATTACTTCGCGATTAAGTCGAATATATGAGCGCCACACTAGAGCTCACCGAAGCTCTCATCGCCTGCCACTCCGTAACACCGGCTGATGGTGGCTGCCAAGATTTAATTGCAAAGCGTCTTCAAGCCATCGGCTTTCACACTGAGAGCGTGGTGAGTGGTCCTGAAAATTTTCAAGTAACGAATCTGTGGGCGATCAAAAAAGGTAAAGCTGGAGATCAAGGCAAAGTCTTGATGTTTGCTGGTCACACTGATGTAGTACCTACAGGTCCACTAGAGAAGTGGACAAGCGACCCATTTACGCCAACGATTCGTGACGGCATGCTCTACGGGCGTGGGGCGGCAGATATGAAAACCTCTCTCGCTGGTTTTGTAGTGGCTACTGAGGAATTTGTTATTTCGCATCCCGACCATCAAGGCTCTATCGCCTTCTTAATCACCAGCGATGAAGAAGGGCCCGCCAATGATGGCACCGTCATCATGTGCGAACGTTTACAAAAACATGGTCAACGTTTGGACTACTGCGTAATTGGCGAACCCACCTCAGTCGATCAGCTCGGCGACATGATTAAGAATGGTCGTCGCGGCTCTCTATCAGGCAAGCTCAAGGTAAAAGGTATTCAAGCGCATATTGCTTATCCTCATTTGGGCAAGAACCCTATTCACCTTTCTGCGCCCGCAATTTCTGCATTAGTGGAAACCGAGTGGGACAAAGGTAATAAATACTTCCAGCCTACGAGCTTTCAGATCTCCAATGTACATGCTGGTACTGGCGCAAACAATGTCATCCCCGGTGAACTTGTTATCGACTTTAACTTCCGCTTCTCTACTGAAAGTAAGCCAGAGCAATTGCGTGAGCGCCTAGAGAAGATCCTAAAAGACGCAGGCCTTGAGTTTGAAATAGATTGGGTATTAGGTGGTAGCCCATTCATTACTGATGATGGCGACTTGGCTGGTGCATTACGCAAAGCCATCAAAGAAGAAACTAATGTTGAAACAGAACTTTCAACTACAGGCGGCACAAGTGATGGTCGTTTTATCGCCAAGATCTGTAAAGAAGTTGTGGAATTCGGACCTCTGAATGCTACAAGCCACAAGATCGATGAGTGTGTGATTGTGGATGACGTAGTACCACTCAAAAACATCTATCGCAAGACACTCGAACAGCTTATCGCTTGATCGCTTAACTGCGCACCCCTTTTCTCCCAAAGAACCTTCCATCATGGACCCTGAGTCTCAGCAACACCTTACTGTGAACCAGTGCATCAATCAGATTGCACAAAAACTCGAAGCAGGTAAATTGCATTACGGCCATGGCGCTATCGATGCACAAAGCGAAGCCTTGTGGATTGTGAGCAAACAACTTGATCTGAGTCCAGCAGAGGCGCTTGATCATTTAGATGACGCTATCTCTGAAGATCAACAGCAAAAAGCATCCGCTGTTGCTGATACCAGAATTTCTACACGCAAGCCATTGGCCTACATCCTAGGCGAAGCATGGCTCATGGGTGTGCCATTCTTTTGTAGCGAGCAAAGCATAGTGCCGCGCTCCTGGATTGCTGAGCTCATCGTCGATGGTTCACTAGAGCCTTGGTTGCCAGCTGATGGCAAAGCGCTAGACCTTTGCACCGGTAATGGCTCACTCGCAATCCTCTTGGCTTTATCTTGTCCAGATATACATGTAAGCGCCTGCGATATCAGCATGCCCGCACTCTCAGTTGCGGCGCGTAACGTTGATCGCCATAGTCTGAACTCCCAAGTGGAGCTATTAAATGGTGACTTGTGGGATGCGTTGCCTGAGCCCAATGAAGACAATCTCTTCGATCTCATTATTTGCAATCCACCCTATGTGAATGCAGCCTCTATGAATGCGCTTCCAGCTGAATATCATGCTGAGCCAGAGCTCGCTCTAGCCGGTGGCGATGATGGCATGGACATCATTAGACGCATTCTTGCTTCAGCACCAGATTATTTATCAGAGCGTGGCGCCATCTTGCTTGAAATTGGCAATGAGTACGAGAACTTCAAAAAGGCTTTCCCGCAAATTCCGGCAATCTGGATGGAAGTATCAGCAGGTGAAGAGCAAGTCTTATTGATTCAAGCAGAAGACTTACGTTAAGACAGCAGAGTTAACTCAACTCTGCTGCCGCTGCGATTGCCTGATCAATTCGCTCAACTGGAATTACCTTCAGCCCTGGAATCTTTGTCTTAGGCATATTGGCCTTTGGAATGATGGCTACAGTGAAGCCTAACTTAGCAGCTTCTTTCAAACGCTCTTGACCACGAGGACATGGGCGAATCTCACCCGCCAAACCAACTTCACCGAAGACAATCAATTCTTTTGGTAATGCGCGGTTACGAATCGATGATTGAATGGCAAGCAGAACAGCTAAGTCTGCGGCAGGCTCAGAGATCTTGACGCCACCCACCGCATTTAAGAAAACGTCTTGATCAAAGCAGGCTACACCAGCGTGACGATGCAATACCGCCAGCAGCATCGCTAAGCGAGCTTGCTCTAAGCCAACAGCTAATCGGCGGGGATTAGGTACATGCGCCGTATCAACTAAGGCCTGGATCTCCACCAATAAGGGTCTACTACCTTCTTGCGTCACTAACACGCAAGCACCAGGAACCATTTGCTCATGCTGTGACAAAAAGATCGCCGAAGGATTGGTTACACCACGCAAACCCTTTTCAGTCATAGCAAATACGCCCAACTCATTGACAGCGCCAAAGCGGTTCTTAATGGATCGCACTAAACGGAAAGAGGAATGGGTATCACCCTCGAAATACAAAACGGTATCAACGATGTGTTCTAGAACTCTAGGACCAGCCAGATGACCATCCTTGGTGACGTGTCCGACCATTAAGACACAGATACCACTCGATTTTGCAGCTCGAGTGAGTTGCGCCGCACACTCACGAACTTGCGCAACAGAACCAGGAGCTGAACTCAAAACCTCAGAGTACAAAGTCTGAATGGAATCCACCACTAATACTTGTGGCTTCACGGTATCCATAATGGAAATCAGTTTCTCCAACTGAATTTCAGCCAAGACTTCCAACTGTGGGGCATCTAACGCAATACGTTTTGCACGTAAAGCAATCTGGGCAGCTGATTCTTCGCCGCTGCTATAGAGCACATTCATACCAGCAGCGCTCATCTCTGCAAGCGCTTGCAATAGCAAAGTTGATTTACCGATACCAGGATCACCACCCAAGAGCACAACGCCGCCTGGAACTAAGCCGCCACCCAGCACACGATCAAACTCTTCCACACCCGTGCTAAATCTTGGTAAGTCTTCAGCAGTAATGGCAGAGAGCTTTTGTCTTGGCAAGGATTGCGCCAAACCCTGAAATCGAGCATTAGAGGTGGTTTCTGGAAGACCTTCTTCCAAGGTATTCCAGGCCTGACAAGATGGGCACTGACCTTGCCACTTGGCAGAAGTGCCACCACAAGACTGACAGATATAAACCGTTTTGACTTTAGCCAAGAGTTACCTAATGAAATTGAATTTAGTAAAACATTAATCGAGCTGAGTGCCCGCTTTATTTTCTTGCGCACGCTTAGGTGCGTCTTTACGACGTTGCTCTAAATCAGCCGCTCGAGCGGCAGCATCTTTTTGCTTTTGCTCGAATTCGGCTTGGTTAGCAGCGCGCTCAGCGGCTTTTTCTGGAGATGCCCTCTCAGCAGCACGCTTTATGTCCTCCTGATTCTTAATGCTTTCGCGCAACTTGCGCTGGACTTCATGCAAAGCTACTTCTTGCTGGCGAATGGGGTCAATCTCTTTTCGATATAGAGCTCGAGCATCTTTTAAACAAGAGTTAACCCAGTAGTTTTGATAGCACTCAGATGAAGCTTTGCCCCAGCGATACTTTGCCCACTCGCGCTGGAGCTCCAGCTCTTGCTCAATTCTATCCAACTGCTCGAGCTCAGCCTCTTCTGCAGGGGTGGCTAATACAACACCGCTCAATGCAGTAGACAACAAAAATATTGAAATAAATATCTTTGATTGGAGCAAGAGATTTTTTCTCAAATCTCGACCTTTGCACCCAACTCAACCAAACGGTTTGCAGGAATCTTAAAGAAGTTCGATTGACGTCCTGCATTTTGATACATCCAGCAGAACAACTTCTCGCGCCACATTGCCATACCCGGAATTGCCGATGGAACAATAGTATCGCGAGACAGGAAGAATGAGGTGTTCATCATATCAAACTTCATGTCGAAATGAGTTTCAATCAACTGAATGATAGTTCCCATATCTGGCGTTTCTTTAAAGCCGTAAATAGCTCGTACAACAAAAATATTTCCACCGAGATCCTTCAAGGTAATGCGATCCTTATCGTTTACGTAAGGCACGTCCCAAATACTCACTTTCAAGAAAAACACTCTTTCATGTAGCACATGGTTGTGCTTCAGGTTATGCAAGAAAGAGACTGGCAAATAGTCTACGTGGGCAGTTAGGAAGACTGCTGTACCTTCAACACGGTGCGGAGGGTGTTGCAACAAGGCTCCGATAAAGCTACTTAATTGGATACCCTCTTCCATGGCACGCTTACGCAATATTTGACGTCCACGATACCAAGTAATCAAACAGGTGAAGCAGAGCAAGCCCAAGGCTAAAGGATACCAACCGCCATCTTTTAGCTTAATGAGATTAGCAGTCCAGAAAGCAAAATCAACAACGAAGAATGCAGCGGTGATGAGGGCTACTAATATGAAATTCATTTTCCATTCACGGAACATCACAACAGCCAACAATATCGTGGTGATCAACATGGTAGAGGTGACTGAAATACCATATGCAGCAGCTAAATTTACAGACTCTCTAAACTCGATGATGGTAACGACCACCATAAATAACAAAGCCCAATTTACTAGGGGAATATAGATCTGCCCCTGCTCGGAATCAGAGGTGTGCTGAATATTCATGCGCGGCATAAAGCCCAACAAAATAGCTTGGCTCACCAATGAATATGCCCCTGAAATCACTGCCTGAGATGCAATTACAGTAGCAGCTGTTGCCAAGCCAACCACAGGCCAAAGAGCCCACTCTGGAACCATTAAGTAGAACGGATTTTTAATTGCTTCAGGATCAGAGAGAACCAATGCACCTTGCCCAAGATAATTAATCAACAAACTAGGCAATACAACTAGCAGCCACGCATATCTAACAGGAGAGCGTCCGAAATGACCCATATCTAAGTAGAGGGCTTCAACACCCGTCACAACCAATACCACCGCGCCCATCACGATGTAAGCAGTCGTAGGGTGCAACATCACAAAATTAACGGCGTATAAAGGATTAATAGCGGCGATGATTTGCGGCGCATCGCCAATGTTCCAGGCGCCTAAAGCAGCCAATGTCAGAAACCAAGCTAAGGTGATGGGGCCAAATAATTTACCTACTGCAGCGGTTCCATATTTCTGAATCAGGAACAAGGCCACCAAAATAATCAATGAAATGGGAATGATGAATTTATGCAAGCCTGGTGTTGCGATCTCAATACCCTCAACTGCTGATAAAACAGAAATTGCAGGGGTAATCACAGACTCACCGAGAAGCATGCATGCGCCAAGCATGCCCATGATCATAAAAAAGAAGTAGCTTTTGGACTTGCTATCAAATGAACGCAAAGCTAGCGCCATCAATGAGAGAACGCCACCCTCACCCTTGTTATCCGCACGCATCACAAACAAGACATACTTTACTGTCACAACCAAGATCAACGCCCAGATCATCATGGAGATCACGCCAAACAGCGCTTCTGGTGTGTAAGCAATGCCGTGATGTGGATCAAAACATTCTTTAAGTGCGTATAGGGGGCTAGTTCCAATGTCACCAAACACAACACCGATAGCCGCAAGCATCATTACGCCAAGACTTTTTTTATGCTCGCCCTCAGGTCCACTTACCTCTACTGGATTTAGAAGTGTTGAGCTTGAGAACTCTGGATTACTAATTGACATCTCATAACCTTAAGGTGATGTTGCGTGGCAATATGTTACTCCTTCTAGAGATGCGTTAAATCCAGAATTTGCACTCAAAAACCGCTTATTTATGCCTTATTTACAGGAATACCTCGACAGTGACCCCCAAAAAATGGTAGAATTTCAGCTTCAGACGCGGGGTGGAGCAGTCTGGCAGCTCGTCGGGCTCATAACCCGAAGGTCGTAGGTTCAAATCCTGCCCCCGCAACCAAGATTTACGTTCTAAGCCCTTAATTATTAAGGGCTTTTTGCTTTTCTGGGCAACAAAAAAAGCCCGATTCCTCAGGCTTTTGGACTATTTATAGGGCTAGGTTTAGTTCAAAACCTTGTAACCGCGCCCACTTAAACATCTCTTAACTACAGCTTCTTGTGCTTGATTACCGGTAAAGGCGCCGCCTGCACCCCCGATTACTGCGCCAGCACCAGCTGCCTGAACAATGCCAGTCTTGTTGCCACCTGTCACAAGACCTAATAGGCCGCCCACAACAGCGCCAGCACCAGCACCCTTAGCAGCAGTCTCGCCCATACCAGACTGTTGTTGCGCATAAGCCTGGCATTCACTTAAATCCTTTTCATATGCCGCCTCATTGACGCCCTTCATATCCACTAGTGGGCGCACATTTGCGCCGGCACAGCCAACTGTTACAGCAACAACTAAAGAAGATAAGGCGAGTAGCTTGTTCATATGCAAATCCTTTATTCAATTCCACATCTAGCGATGCCATAGTCGTTTTATATCATGCCTCCAAAAATGTGTCGAAGACTTAGCATTATTTTTAAATAACCAAGTCTGAAATCCTGTTTCTGGAGTTTGATAAAAAGGAATATTTAAACTCCTGTAACGCGCTGTCACATCCGGATGTGGATGCCCATATCGATTTCGATAACCATTTTGCGTAAATGCTTGATCGGGGTCTAATCGTTTTAGAAGCGCCAATGAAGAAGATGTTTTGCTGCCATGATGGGGCGCCATAAATATCAACTCCCTTGCGCCAATTTCCTTAAGCATTTCTGCATCTAGCCGCTCTGTAATTTCTGCTTCACCCTGCCTTTCAACATCACCCGTTAACCAAAGCGAGCTTTGCGTATTGCGCACTTCGAGTACACAGCTCATCTCATTGGGCTTACCAGGATGTTGATTGGAAAATACCGTTGTTTCATGGGGGTGCCAGATGACGAATTCAATACCATCCCATATCCAGCGCTGTCCATAACGACAAGGGATACTGGGAATCCTTCTCTGCTGCAAATTTTGCAGCAAGGGATTGTTGCTAGGCAATGATCCCATCATGGAATCAAACTGAATATGTTTTAGTAGTGTTGCAGCACCACCCACATGATCGCTATCGCTATGACTAATCACCATGCGATCAATATGATCTACTCCCCTGCCACGCAAATACGGCAAGATAATTCTCTGCCCCGCATCATCTTTTTTGCCTTGAATGGGTCCGGTGTCGTACAGCAGCCTTCTATTCTTAGTTTCAATGAGTACTGCAGTACCCTGGCCGATGTCTAAAACGCTTGCTCTAAATTCTCCTTGAGAAATTCGAGATGTGCTCAATAGTTGTAAAGGCGAAATAAATAACGGCACGGAAAAAGCAATGCCTAACAATCTTCGCCTCCATGTATCCGCAATCTCGCCAGGACGAATAGCATAAACAATACCCACTCCGGCCGCTAGCAACAGCCACCACTCTGGTTGTCTTGACCAAACTACAGACCAACTCCAATTCGCCATCCACTCAAGAGCAATTGCTAAATATTCCATAGCTGCATGGGCTGGCCACATTAACCAGCGCCCAATGAACTCCGGGAGTAATGCTCCGATAATTGCTAATGGCGTCACGATGTAGCTCACCAAGGGTATGGCAAAAGCATTTGCTAGCGGCGAAACAACGGAAACTTGATAAAACCAATACAAAGTAAATGGCAACAGTGCCAGAGTGACAACAGTCTGTACACGACATGCTTCACGCAATGCTTGAGCCACACGAAGAGTCCAATGAACTTGCGACTCCTTCCCTGTTGGAATACCCAGCAAACCAGACGAATCACCCATCGCATACAAGATGGCTGCTACCGCACCAAAAGATAGCCAAAAGCCTGGGGTATAAGGAGCCATAGGATCAATAAGCAGCACAAAAGCCAAGGCCCACCACCAGATATCAAACGATCGAGGATTTCTGCCGGTCCATAAAGCAAACGCTACAACACCAACCATATACATCGTTCTTTGCGCCGGTATCTGAAAGCCAGCTAACCATGCATAAACAAATGCCGTGATAAATCCAGAGATTGCTGCAACCTTGCTGACCGGCGCAATCAGGGGCCAAGTACGTCGACGCCAAACGAAGGCCGCAAAAGAGGCGCCAACGCCAGCCAACATCGTGACATGTAATCCTGATATGGAAATGAGATGCCCAATACCAGTTGCATTGAACACTTGCCAGTCATCCTGATTAATTGCATTTTGATCGCCCATCACTAAAGCAATGAGTACACCTGCATACCTTGCATCATCCGGAAGCATAGAACGTATCTTTTTACGCAAGTGCCAACGCATCAGCTCCATACGCAACTCAATCTCAGTCCAAGCGATGTCTTTATCTAGTGATAACTCTCCCGCCCTCACTGAGCCACTTGCGCCAAAGTCTTGATGAAAGGACCAGCGCTCAAAATCAAAGGTATAGGGATTAAGAGAACCATAAGGACGCTTTAACTTAGACTTGAACTTCCAGCGCTGCCCAGGAATGATGTCCGGAATTTCCTGAGGATTTCTCCAAGCGGGCTGCCAACTTAAGTAGATTCTTCTTGGAAATTGCTCAAGAAGTTCTTTGCCCAAACTAGCCCTGTCAACTTCAAAAGCAAACTTTGCCCCCGACGAATTACTTTGCGGCAATGCCGCTACTCTGCCCTCAAGAGTTAACTCCTTACCCTCCAACTCTGTTGCCAGAATATTTTCCAAACGGTTTTCAGCATATTGAGCATTCCACGCAAACCCCATTACAAATAGCAAACCAATGATTGCAAGCTTTTTAGTTAGTGTGGCTTGATGGGTAAAGCACATTACTAACAAACATAGAGCACTGAATGCGATGCAGGCGAACGCCCAATATTCCGGAACTTTCGGTAAAAAGAGAAGGAGCGATCCCCCGGCGATAAACGCCGTAATAGCTAAACGCAATGAATTAAGAGGCTAGATTGAGATTGGGTTGATCAGCACAGAGAGCTGACCAGCGCGGCAATACCTGCATCGCATTACTCCAAACCGCAGAAGCAAACTCAGCATCATTAATATCTCGAATCGATGCCAATTCCTTTGCAATTCTCTCAACAAAAGCCGGTTCATTAAAGGCAATGCCTTCTTCTCTGAGCCACGCGGGCGGAATGTCAGGGGAATCGGTTTCAGTCACGATGCTATTTAGCGGTAACTCTTTTAAGAGTCTTCGAATTTGTAGGGCACGCTCATAGGTAGCCGCACCACCAAAGCCCAACTTAAATCCAAGCTCAATAAATTGTTCGGCCTGCTGGAAGCTGCCATTAAAAGCATGGGCAATACCACCAGAGATATTGCGACGACGCAAAGCTTTTAGGATTGCATCCTGTGAGCGACGCACATGCAGGATGACAGGCAACTGATACTTCTGCGCTAAATCCAACTGCGCATTGAAAAAGAATTCCTGCTTATGAGGATCCAGATCCTCGACAAAATAATCCAAACCAATTTCACCTACACCCACAAAACGGGGATCAGAAAGTGATTCAACAATATGCTTCTCAAGCGTAGCGATATCAATCTCTTGCGCTTGATTCGTATACAAAGGATGAATTCCAAGGGTGTAAACCAACCCAGGAATCTCTTCGCTATATTGATGTGCCAATTCTTTTACGTGGGCGCAGTCGGCTACCTTCACAGCAGGCAGAAGTATTGCTTTAACTTTTTTTTCTTGGGCAGCATGGACAACTGCAAGCAATGAGTCCGTAAACTCGGGAGCATCTAGATGGCAATGGGTATCGATCCACATGGGATGCCTACTCACACCGAGAATGGCTTTAATACTCCACGCTCTAAATGCAAAATCCGATCGCAACGTTTAGCGCGTATAGGGTCATGAGTCACGATCACAAAGGCAGTGCCTTGGTCGCGAGCAATATTTAACATCAAATCAAATACGCCATCGGCAGTCTCAGTATCTAGGTTACCGGTAGGCTCATCTGCCAGAACACAAACAGGATTACCAACTAAGGCGCGAGCTACGGCAACACGCTGACGCTCTCCACCCGATAGCTCACCTGGGGTATGAAGCTCACGAGCTGATAAGCCAACCGCTTTGAGCATTTTGCTAGCGCGATCCATTGACTCATCATTACTCAAGCCGCGGATACGCAGCGGTAATGCAACGTTCTCAGCAGCGCTAAATTCGTCTAAGAGGTGATGGAACTGGTAAATGAAGCCCAAACTGTGATTACGCAGCTGATCCAATTTCTTCACTGATAAATTATTCAGATTAGAGCCAGCCAAAATGACTGAACCGGAGCTTGGAGTATCTAAACCGCCGAGAAGATGTAACAAAGTGCTCTTGCCAGAGCCCGAGGATCCAACAATAGCAAGCTTTTCTGAAGGTGCGACATCCAAATCGATTGCTTTAAGAACCTCAACTGCAGTAGGTCCTTGGCCGTAAGTCTTAGCCAGACCTCTGGCTTTGAGTATTAAGTTCTCTAAATTACTCATAACGCAGAGCCTCCGCTGGCTGAACCTTAGCAGCTCTACGGCTTGGATATAAAGTTGCCAATACAGATAGTCCAAAAGCCATCAAGCCAACCGTTAGTACATCACTAGCTCTAACATCAGAAGGTAGCTCGCTAATGAAGTACACCTCACGTGGCAAAAATTGCACTCGGAAGATTGTCTCAATGACTGGAACGATGACATCAATATTGAGTGCAATTAGCAAACCTAAACCAACCCCGGCTAAAGATCCCAACAAACCAATCGATAAACCTTGAATTAAAAATATTCTCTGAATAAGTCCAGGGCTAGCGCCCATTGTTCTCAGAATGGCAATGTCAGCCTGCTTCTCGTTCACCGTCATCACCAAGGTAGATACCAAATTAAACGCCGCAACAGCAATAATCAACGTTAGGATAATGAACATCATTTTCTTTTCGGTTTGAACTGCGGCAAACCAGTTGCGATTTGATCTTGACCAATCAGTCACCCAGAGAGCTTGGGGCACGATAGCTGCCAACTCATTAGCAACCTCTGGCGCACGCTGCATATCATCGAGTTTGACACGCAAGCCGGATGGGTCACGAAGCCGTAATAAGGCAGCAGCATCCTTCCAATGCATGATGGCTAAGGAGCTGTCATATTCATAATGACCACTATCCACAATGCCCACCACCTGAAGTGTGCGCATACGAGGCATAGCACCGGCTGGAGTTAAATCACTCTCAGGAACAATTAAATTGATACGATCACCAACGTGTGCGCCAACAATTGCTGCCAGCTGTGCGCCTAAAGCAACACCGAAACTTCCTGGCTTTAAATCATCAATGCTGCCAGCAACAAATTGCTTTGGTAAATCAGATACTTTGCCTTCTTCGCTTGGCAAGATCCCCCGAATCGCTACACCGCGCATCATGCTCTCACGACTAAGAAGCCCTTGAGAGCTTACCATGGGCGCTACACCAACTACATGTGGTTGAGCCGCCACTTTAAGTGCTAGCGGCTCCCAGTTTGCCAAGCCATCAGGTGCGGTAATTTCCACATGAGAGAGAACTGACAACATGCGATCACGCACTTCTTTCTGAAAGCCATTCATGACAGAGAGAACTACGATCAGAGAAGCAACCCCTAAAGCGATACCTGCAGTAGAGATTCCGGAGATAAAGGATAGGAAGCCATCACGCTTTCCCACCGTCTTACGACGCTTAGATCGGGTGTAGCGCAGGCCAATTTCTAGCTCTATAGGAAGTCTCAACATAGCCACAGTTTAGTGAATCGCGCGGGCAAACCGATGGAATACTCAAATGCCACCTAAAATCAGGGGAATGACTGCTAATTCCACCCCCACCCTAGGCCAACTTCGCCGTTTTACCCTGTTACTTTCAGGGGAAGACGTCTTGGACGAGCCCGAAAGCAAGGATGGCCCAAGGCAAGGCCTACCCCATGAACGTTTTTTGCTTGGGGAAGCGGTACCGATTGCTCCGGTATTACTTCTTGGACAATCTGATCGGACAGTCAATCCAACCGAAGTCATTGCCTGCCTACAACCAGTTCATCTTCACGCCACAAGAGACCATCTCATTTTGATGGGGCAAAACCAGATTGATCTCACTGTAGAAGAATCCGCCCAACTACTCAATGCTGCGCTCCCATTTATGGAAGAGGATTTTCAGAACTCTGTCCTTTTCCAAAACCAGCACTATTGGTTTATTCCTGCAGGACCCTTTTCTAGTCTTGCTAGCTATAGCGTTGATCAAGCGCATGGCCGCAATATTGATTGGTGGATGCCACGAGATACCCACGAAGAAGGTATCGCTAAGCGTTGGCGCAAACTCCAAAATGAAATTCAAATGATCTGGCATATTGGTCCAGTAAACGAAGAACGCGAACAACGCGGCATGCCCAGCATTAACTCGCTCTGGATTAGTGGCATTGGCAAACTGAATGATGTTCGAGCGCCAGAAGCACTAAAACAATCACAGTGTTTGATTGGTCAGCACCCCATACTGGCTGGCTTGGCAAGGCTTTTCGGCCTTCCATACGAATTGACTTTGAATGAAAATAATATAGCTGGCGCCTTTGCTTGGCTTGAGCAACCTCAATTGGCATGGCCACAAATCAGTGCTGCACTAATAAAAAAACAAATCGATGAAGTTGCTCTGATTGACTTTCCAAAAGGAAAAGTTCGTGAGCGCATTCTTACAGTCAAAGATCTTTATAAAAAATCTTGGGCCTTCTGGAAAAAGTCAGAACCTCTGACTTGGAAAGAAATCACTCAGTGATGATTAACGCATGAGTTTTGTATGAGTCTATTCTCTCAACGCCCATTTTCAGAACGTACTGCAACCTGGTTGGCGCAGAGTGGCTTGCATCCATTGCTAGCTAGACTCTATGCTGCACGCGGTCTGCAGTCTCCTGAAGAGCTCTCGCTGGACTTAAAGCAGTTGATTTCACCAGTAGAGCTGAAGAACTGTATTAATACAGCATGCTTACTAGCCGATATCCTCCAGAAAAAAGAGCCAATGCTCATCGTTGCTGATTACGACTGCGATGGTGCTACCGCCTGTGCTGTTGGTCTCCGAGGCTTACGCATGCTAGGTGGACCAGATACTCCAATTCAATTTCTGGTGCCCAATCGCTTTACGATGGGATACGGCTTAACCCCTGAAGTGGTGGAATTAGCCGCGCAGCAAACCCCTAAACCCAAATATCTCATTACTGTAGATAACGGTATTGCTAGTGAAGCAGGAGTTGATCGCGCTCGCGAACTTGGAATGGAAGTAATTGTGACTGATCACCACCTACCTGGAGATCATTTACCCAAAGCACTGGCAATCGTCAATCCTAACCAACCGGACTGCACTTTTCCAAGTAAAGCGCTCGCCGGTGTTGGTGTGATGTTTTATTTATTAGTTGCCCTTCGTGCTGAACTTCGTAAGCGTGGAAAATTTACAAATGAAACCCAACCTAAGGTAGAGAATCTTTTAGACCTAGTTGCTTTAGGAACAGTCGCAGACGTTGCGCAACTCGATCGCAACAATCGCGTGCTGGTTTCTAATGGCTTGAAACGCATTCGTGCAGGAATATCACAGCCAGGAATTCAAGCACTATTTCAGGCGGCTACTCGTGATCCACGCAAGGCTAATACCTTTGACCTAGGCTTTGCCATCGGCCCAAGACTCAATGCGGCTGGTCGTCTGGCGGACATGACCTTAGGCATCCGCTTGCTTCTCACCGATAACGATGATGAAGCAATGACGCTAGCGCACGAGCTTGATCGCATCAATCGCGAACGCCGCGTGATTGAATCAGGCATGCAAGAAACTGCACTCTCCCATCTAGCCGAAGATCAGCTTTCTGGAACTATGTCTGAGCGCAATAGTATTTGCCTGTGGAATCAAGAATGGCATCAAGGCGTTGTAGGCATTGTTGCTTCACGCCTGAAAGAACGTTTTAATCGTCCTGCAATTGTGTTTGCACCAGCTGATGGCAATACCGGAGAAGAATTACGAGGATCGGGTCGTTCGCTGACAGGATTTCATTTAAGAGATGCTCTAGATTTAGTTTCGAAACGCGAGCCTGGGCTGATTTTGAAATTTGGTGGTCATGCAATGGCTGCCGGATTAACTATTCGCAAAGATGATTTTGAGAAATTCGATACCTGCTTTCAGCAGGTTGCATCAGAACTACTCACAGATGAATTACTCGAGCGCCGCCATGCACATGATGGTGGTTTAGATCCTTCTGAATTTACCCCTGAAATTGGGGATCTTTTGGCTGAGGAGATCTGGGGCCAAGGCTTCCCTCAACCCGTTTTCTTCGGGGAATTTGAGATTTCCCAGCAAAGCCTCATGAAAGAAAAACATCTTCGCTTAATGGTGAAGCCTCTGGGGGCTGGAGCAAGCTCCAAACCATTAACAGCAGTTTGGTTTAACCGCACGCAAAGCCTGCCTGCCAAAGCCAGGTTAGCTTATCGCTTGGTCACCGACCGCTATCAAGGCCAAGCCCGCGTACAGCTGATGATTGAAGCCCATGACGAGGCGGCCAACACCTAAGGGTCCAGTGCAATAACCCCCTTATAATTAGGGGATGGAAGCTGAACAACTAAACATTATTTCGAATACCTTGTCCGATCTGCTCACCCGTGAGCAAGCTCTTCGGGGGTATCTTTGACTTCGACGTAAAGTCACGTCGCCTTACCGAAGTTAATTCAATTCTAGAAGATCCCACCATTTGGGATGATCAAAAGAAAGCACAAGCGCTGGGCAAAGAAAAGAAATTGCTCGATGGCGTAGTTGCCACTCTTACCGATCTCAATACCAATATCACTAGCGCTCTTGAGCTATTTGATATGGCTAAAGAGGAAAGCGATTTTGAAACGATCGCTGCCATTGAGAAAGATGTTGAGAGCTATAGCAAGATTATTGGCGACCTTGAGTTCCGTCGCATGTTCCACAATGAGATGGATTCTTGCAATTGCTTTATCGATATTCAAGCTGGCGCTGGCGGTACCGAAGCTTGTGACTGGGCTAGCATGCTCTATCGCCAATATCTCAAGTATTGCGAACGCAAAGGCTACAAAACTGAAATCCTTGAAGAGTCTGATGGCGATGTTGCAGGCATTAAAAGCGCAACCATCAAAGTCGATGGTGAATATGCTTATGGTCATCTCCGCTCAGAAACTGGTGTACATCGCCTAGTGCGCAAATCACCATTCGATTCATCCAATGGTCGTCACACATCATTTGCCTCTATCTATGTGTACCCAGAAATTGATGATTCGATTGAGATTGAAGTTAATCCTGCTGATATTCGCACAGACACCTATCGCGCTTCTGGTGCGGGTGGTCAGCACATCAATAAAACTGACTCAGCGGTACGCTTAACCCATATTCCGACTGGTATTGTGGTGCAGTGTCAGAATGACCGAAGTCAGCACCGCAACCGCGCTGAGGCTATGACCATGCTGAAGTCTCGCCTCTATGAGCATGAGATGCAAAAGCGTCGTGCCGAACAAGACATGTTAGAAGCTACTAAGACCGATGTTGGCTGGGGTCATCAAATCCGCTCTTACGTCCTAGATCAAAGCCGCATCAAAGATTTACGTACCAACGTTGAGATTTCGAATACCCAGAAAGTATTGGATGGCGATCTCGATGCCTTTATTGAAGCCAGCCTGAAACAAGGCGTGTAATAACCTCACACACATTACTACTGCACCGCGATAAACATGAACGATAAAACCAATTTAGACAATGCCGCAGCTACCGAAGTAGTTGATGAGAATCACATCATTGCCGAGCGCCGTGAAAAGCTCGCCAAGCTTCGCGCAGGCGGCGTTGCATTCCCAAATGACTTTGTTCCTACCCACTTGGCGTCTGACTTGCATGCGCACTATGACAGCCTGACTAAAGAAGAGTTGGCGGCTAAGAAGGTTCATGTCAAAGTTGCTGGACGCATGGTTCTCAAGCGTGTGATGGGTAAAGCGAGCTTTGCCACTATTCAAGATCGCAGTGGACAAATTCAGTTCTATATTAATGATGAGCTCAGCGGTGCTGATGTTCATGGCGCCTTCAAACATTGGGATATGGGTGACTTTATCTCAGCTGAAGGCAATCTCTTTAAGACCAATAAGGGTGAACTCTCAGTTGAGTGCAGCAATTTACGTCTTCTCAGCAAGTCATTGCGTCCATTGCCTGATAAGTTCCATGGACTCTCAAACCTAGAGACTAAATATCGTCAACGCTATGTAGACTTGATTGTTAATCCAGAAAGCCGCAATACATTTAAAGCACGTAGTAACGCAATTGCTTCATTACGTCGCCACATGTTAGATGCAGACTTTATGGAAGTAGAAACGCCAATGCTTCATCCTATTCCAGGTGGCGCAGCAGCCAAACCATTTATTACGCACCACAATGCTTTAGATATGCAGATGTTCTTGCGTATTGCTCCCGAGCTTTACCTCAAGCGTTTAGTAGTTGGCGGTTTTGAGCGTGTCTTTGAAATCAACCGCAACTTCCGTAATGAAGGTGTTAGCCCACGTCATAACCCAGAGTTCACAATGATGGAATTCTATGCAGCCTACACAGATTACCGTTGGCTCATGGACTTCACTGAGGGATTGATTCGCGCTGCTGCCATTGATGCACAAGGTACTGCTGTGCTGACCCATCAAGGTCGCGAGCTTGATCTAAGCAAGCCATTCCAACGTCTAACCATTACTGAAGCCATCCTCAAGTACTGCGGTCAATCAGGCAAGAGCTATGAAGCGGCCCAGCTTGAAGACATCAACTTTATTCGCGCAGAATTGAAAAAGGGTGGCGAGAATCCAGATGCCCCTACTCTCAAGAATGCAGGCATTGGCGCACTCCAATTGGCTCTTTTTGAATTGGTTGCTGAAGAGCACCTCTGGGAGCCAACTTACATCATTGATTACCCAATTGAAGTAAGTCCGCTCGCCAGAGAATCCGATACACGCCCAGGCATTACTGAGCGTTTCGAGCTCTTTATTACTGGTCGCGAAATTGCCAACGGCTTCTCTGAGTTAAATGATGCAGAAGATCAAGCCAATCGCTTTCGCAAACAAGTAGAGCAAAAAGAAGCGGGGGACGAAGAGGCAATGTACTTTGACCATGACTTCATCCGCGCCCTAGAGTACGGCATGCCTCCAACCGGCGGTTGCGGTATTGGCATTGATCGCTTGGTGATGCTGCTAACTGATGCGCCAAATATTCGTGATGTGATTCTGTTTCCGCATTTACGTCGCGAAGAAGAGTAAATTCTTCCACAAATAAAAAAGCGGGGTTATTACCCCGCTTTTTTATTTACTCACTCAGCCCCTGGTAGCCAAAGAGCATGGCTTCAGCACTAAGAGCGCAGTAAATTAAGAGCCTCTTGCGCAGTCATTACCCCTTCGTCAGTTGGAACAACCCAAACCTCGACACGACTTTGCGGCGTGCTAATTTTTAGAGTTAATCCTTTGATGGCTTCTTGGTTCAACTTTTCATCCAACTCAATGCCAAGCCAAGCAAATTTTTTGCATACCGCAGACCTCAAAGCAGGATCATGCTCACCAATTCCGCCGCTAAATGAAATCAAATCAAGGCCACCAAGGCAAGCAATCATAGCGCCGCCCTCACGCATAATTTTGTAGATAAAAAGTTCAATCGCTCCTTTAGCTAAAGGATTGGAATCACTTCTCAATTTACGCATATCCGCTGAAATAGTGGATACCCCAAGCAGACCACTTTTTCTATAGAGCAGATCTTGCAACTGATCATGGGTATAGCCACGCTCCACTAGATACATCAACACACCAGCATCTAACGAACCGCTACGAGTACCCATCATCAAGCCATCTAAGGCGGAGAAGCCCATGGTTGTGGCAACACTTTTTCCATCAATCGCGGCACATAAACTAGCGCCGTTACCTAGGTGGGCCATAAGCACTTTATCTTTTGCTCTATTGGAGTTCTCATTTAACTCGCCAATAATGTACTGATAAGAAATGCCATGAAAACCATAGCGCCTTACACCTTGGTCCGTAATCTCTTTGGGAAGAGCCAAAGAAGTTTCAAGATGACTCATTGTTTTGTGAAAGGCCGTATCGAAACAAAGCACTTGAGGAATACCAGGAAATACTTGAGAAAAAGCTTTCACGCCATCCAAGCTATGAGGTTGATGCAATGGCGCTAGCGCACTCATGGCAGATAATTTTTCCAGAATCGCATCAGTAGAGACAGTCGGTCGAAAAAACTCTGAGCCTCCATGAACAATTCGATGGGAGACCGCTCTAATTGGCGGCAATCCTTTGATGTCAAGCAATAACTCTTTGAGGTGCATTAAAGCTGCAATAAATGGATCCTGACCCGCATCGTCAAAATGCTCAGCATGCTCTACCCCCTGATAGGCGTAGCGAAGTTCTGTTTTTCCGCCCGGCTCTAGCCCCTCAAAACTACCAGAGAGGATGGATGGCAGCACCGATCCTTGCTTAGTTGGATAGATTGAAAACTTGAGAGATGAAGAACCTGCATTAACAGTCAGAATTGCCATGGGTGTATAGATGGAAAAGTTATTTTTATAAGGTCAATGAATGAAAGTCGAATAAAACTCAAACTTTAGTCTTGGCCTTTTTGAAAAATGTAAATGTGAGAATAAGTAATAAGACACAAAACCAAAGTAATGACCACTCGGGAACCTGCAATCCAAAAATAGCAGGCAACTTTGCAGAGCAAAGTCCATCGGCTTTAAATAACCAAGGCAAACTCTGCACCAACTGAAATTGATTTATCCATACTTCCAAAGGATCAATTCCACAGGAGACTTCTGGGTGTGACAGCAGCCAAACCTGTTTGCCCGCAACCGCCATCCCAAAAACTGCCGATAACAGTGCGATCAAATGAAATGGCTTTTTTAAAGGGGCAAGACCAGCAGCCAGAAAACAACTGGTCGCAATGCCAAGGTAGCCAATTCTCTGCAAGACGCATAGGGGGCAAGGTAAAAAACTAACGTTCTTATAACCCGCTTGTTGAAGTAAAACGGCAAAAACCACCAAAGTCAGGCTGAATATAGCAATCGATAGATATTGGGTGCGACTCATCCCTAGATGATAGCGAGTTACCCCTCCTTGAGGCCCAAACCAGAGTTCTTATAAGCAAAAGTAGATAACTTATGAGAAGTTAATTGGTCTTTAGAGCCACGATACCCCCTGAATCACTTCAAGATTGAGGATAATTAGGGTTTTAGACAATCAAAATTAAGCTTTTATGGCAGCCTACAACACTGAAACCGTCCTGACCGTTCACCACTGGAACGACACGCTCTTTAGCTTCACCACTACCCGCAATAAAGGTCTACGCTTTCGGAGCGGTCATTTTTTGATGATCGGTCTGGAGGTAGAAGGTAAACCTTTGGTGAGGGCCTACAGTGTTGCCAGCCCAAACTATGAAGAGCACCTCGAATTTTTAAGCATTAAGGTTCAAGATGGGCCGCTCACCTCACGCCTACAAAAGATTCAAGTGGGAGATCCCATTCTCGTCAGCGAAAAATCCGTTGGCACATTGGTTATTGACGATTTAAACCCAGGCAAACATCTTTACCTCTTTAGCACGGGAACAGGTCTTGCGCCTTTCATGAGCATTATTCGCGACCCAGATACCTATGAGAAGTTTGAGAAGGTCGTGCTAATCCATGGGGTACGGCTTGTTAGCGAACTAGCTTATGGCGATTACATCAAGAATGAACTCACTCAAGATGAATATATTGGGGAAATCATTCGCGAAAAACTGATCTACTACCCAACAGTAACTAGAGAAGCATTTAAACATACTGGCCGCCTCACTACCGCCATTGAATCTGGTCAGCTATTTAAAGATATTGGCCTTCCTCCATTAGACCCAGCAGTAGATAGAGCCATGATTTGCGGTAGTCCCTCCATGCTGAAAGAAACCGCTGAAATGCTGGATGCCAAAGGCTTTAAGGTCTCCCCAAGCCTTGGCCAGCTTGGCGACTACGTATTTGAACGCGCCTTCGTAGAGAAGTAAGTGCTAGGCTTTATATACACAAAAGTAGTTTAGTTATCGCTATATATTACTTGTCAATATATAGCGTCCTTGTTACAGTGTTTCTAACGAATGCGGTTTCAAGGAGCCAAGATGTCCCCGGTCAGAGATCATTACAACCCAGCCATTATTAACTTGCTACGCGAGCATGATCGCTTGCCTCACGACAAGGTTGATGAGAGAAAAAGCTTTCAAAGACAAATTCTTTTTTTAATGAACGCCATTAAAACTGAGGAATTTGAAACCTCTTTCTCATGATGTCTTGATTTAAAAGTAGATATAAAAAAACCGCCTCAGTGGCGGTTTTTATCTTTCCTGGTCTACATCCAAGAAGAGTGTATATTTTTAAAAAGATTAATCTTCTATTTGAAAGTAAACCACTTCGCTGGCCTGACTGCTATCAGAGTGATCAACACCCTTTGAGGCGATAAATGTTTTTTCTGTGGTTAGCAAAACTGATTCAACCACAGCATCTTGCTTATTATCTGTTGTGTAACCCATTTTGAACTCCTTCTTTTAATCTAAGCTGGCATATGCATCTAATGAACTTAGAGAATAGAGTTTTTTTATATATCTGAAAAGAATATATATTTCATTTGCTTATACTTGTTTCAATATAAACAAAAACAGCAAATTCATGGCTGCATTCGCCATGAGCAGCAACAGGCAGAGCCTTTTTAGCAAGCCATCCGATACTGCGTGAACCTCTAAAACCTCTTTGGCAATCCTCATTCCCAGCCAATAAGCTGGAATAGCCACCGCAAGGTAGGCGAGCCAATCAATTCCGCCCCCCATCAGGCTTGCTGCAACAATCGCAAATATTGATATGCCTGATACAAATTGAGATAACAGGGCCCGCGTTCTATCGAATGCTTGATTGGTGGAATTGAGATACAGCGCAGCAGGTGGCCCACCTATTCCACAAGAACCCAACAACAAGCCCGAAAGACTTCCTGCCGCCCCGTCCAAAAGACTCGAAGCCGTTAATCGCACATGCGGCTTGAGAAGTAAGTAGCTAGCAAAAAATAAAATAACTGCGCTCGTAGCAGTTTTCAATATTGAGAGTGGTATTTTTCCGCCCAACCAAATACCCAAAGGTAGAAATATTACCGAAAAAAATAACATAAACCAAAGACGGGGTCGATCCTCTTGATGCAACTTCCAATGTCGAGAAAGTAAGACGCCGCCGAATACTTCTGAGCACATCACAATTGGAATCAAAAATGGGATTGGAAATATCCACATGAGAATGGGCGTCATAATGAGCGCCCCACCGAAACCGCTTAACCTTCGAATGAAACCACCAAAAATTGCCGCAAATGTTAATAAACAAATGGCGGCTAGGTTTTCAAAAATCAAACAGCCTCGCTAACATCGTGCTCGCCGGCGATGAGATCGCGGATCTGACGGCGGATCTCTAGATAGGCAGGGGTATCCTCAACCATTCTGCGCGGCTCTGGAACACGAATAATTTCTTTTACTCTTCCAGGACGACGTGTCATCACGACGATGACGTCTGACAGGTTGATAGCCTCTTCAATGCTATGAGTAACCAAAACAACCGTCTTACTTTCCTCATTCAAAATACGAATCATTTCAGCTTGCATCATGGCGCGATTTTGTGCATCCAAAGCGGCAAATGGCTCATCCATTAATAGGACGGTAGGATCAACAACCAGGGCCCTAGCAATGGATACTCGTTGACGCATACCACCCGAGAGCTGGTGAGGATAGTGATTAGTAAATTGACTCAAGCCTACCAGCGAAGCAAAGCGCGTCACGATCTGTTTAATCTCGTCCGCATTAATACCTTTGATTTTTAATCCAAAAGCAATGTTGTCGTACACGGTTAACCATGGGAAAAGCGCATAGTCCTGAAATACCATCGAGCGATCTGCGCCAGGGCCGTTCACTAATTTGCCAGCACATTCTATATGACCAGCCGTAGGTGTCTCAAATCCAGCAATCAAATTGAGAAGTGTTGTCTTTCCACAGCCGCTATGACCCAGGATTGAGCAAAATTCATTCTTACGAACTTCTAACGAAATATCATCAATAGCCAAGACCTCTTGACCCTTGGCATGCATTGAAGGATAAATTTTTCTTACGTGTTCTACTTTAAGTGCTGGCATTGAATTATTCATTTAAATGATTAGTCGATTAACAAACTGTTAAGCATTAAGCGCTCTTGACCACGGCATGAGTTTCTGAGCCGTGTATCTAATTAGCCTATCGAGGCATAAGCCGATTACGCCAATGGCTAACATGCCGACCAAAATATAGTCCGTACGCAAAACAGTACGTGCGTCATTAATTAAGAATCCGAGACCAGAGTTAGCGCCAACCAATTCAGCTGCCACCAAAGCCATCCAACCTACTCCCAAGCCAATACGAATACCGGTCACTATCTGAGGAAGGGCCGCACGCAGAACTACACGAGTAATCACACCCCAAGAACCGGCGCCCAAACAGCGAGCCGCACGGATTAGGTTCGGCTCCACGTTTTTTACAGCATCAATCGTGTTCAGCAAAATTGGGAAGAAGATTCCCAAGAAAATAATGAATTGGTTTTGTGTGTTACCAACACCAAACCACAAAATACTTAGCGGGATCCAGGCGATTGGAGGAATAGGTCGCAAAATTTCTACAATTGGATCCACCTGCTCGTTCACACCATTTAAAACACCCCATCACTATCCCCAAAGGAATAGCGACAGAGGCATAACAAAACGCCACAAATTCTCTAGATAAGCTATCGAATAAATGCTTCCAGATCTCTCCAGACTGCATTAATTCAAAACCACCTCGTGCCACTCCCGAAGGAGGTGGCAACAAGGTAGATTCTGTTTTATCCAGAATAAACCGACTGGCATACTCCCAGGCGGCAAGCAAAATAATCAATAAAGCTAGACGACGAAATTGCTTGAAAAAGTTAATTATTGGCATAGCTCTTATTTCTTATAAGTCTTACCGTCGAAGGACCAATCTCTAACGAGATCACCCTTTTCTGGGAAAGGCTGTGGTGTAGTGGTATTCAATGGATTCATATAAGTTGGATACGGTGTTTTATCCATTGGCGCTGACCAGTTTGCTGGTAAGAATGGTGGCCTTGTAGTGGTTGCCCAACCCAACTTCTCGAACGTTTTATCCATAAAGCGTGTATCCACCGCGCGTGCAAAATCAATACCGGTTAACTTATTCTGAATACGCTTGTTCTCATAAAGCCATGTGTAAATAGGCTCATTTGCACGACCCCAGAATACTGGAATTGGGTAAATGTAATTAGGCTTATAGAGTAAGTTATAAGCAGTAATCTGTTGACGCAAGATTTCTTTTGAGTAGTTCTTCAAGTTAGGATCTTCTTGCATGACATCAACCGCAGCATCTGGATTCTTTCTAATCCAAAGTGTTGCCTCAGCAATAGCATCTGTAAATGCTTGTACTACGTCAGGCGCGTTATCAATCACTTCTTGACGCACGTAGAAAGTACCGGCATAAATGTTGTAGGGATAGCTATCGCTAATAATTCTGGCGTTCTTGCGCTCTTTGGACATGATGGTTGGGGTTGGATCCCAGGGAACCACTGCATCAATACCTTTTGGCATCGCCATTTGCTCACCTGGAGGCATATTCTTTAGGATGATATCTTTGCCAATCTCAATACCATTAGCCTTAGCTGCTGCTTGGATGTAAAACTCAGCCGAGGAACCAGTCACGATACCAATCGTTGCTGGCGGATTGGAGCCTTTGAAGTCTTTGAAGGATTTAATCTTGGAATCCAGTGGCACCAAAACAGCGTGCATCAAGTTGGTATTAATCACGGCGATCGTCTTCACTGGAATGTTTTTATCGATCAAAGAGGTGAATGGGAAGTTGCCACCATTACCGAACTGGAATCGACCAGAGATGATGACTTCATTAATTGCCGGCCCCGATGGGAAGGCTTGTAATTTAGCCTCGATACCACGCTTAGATAGGAGACCTTTCTTATCCATTACCAAGTTGACTGTGTTTTGACCGGACCATGGCGGCTGAAACGCAATTTGCACAGGCCACCAGCCTTTTTCTTTGAGCCAAGCTACAGACTTGGCTGACACTTTCTCCTCAGCCCCTTCTGGCCACCCATAATCATTGAACTTAGTGGCGTTTTGAGCCATTGACAGCATTGGAGCGCCCGATAGCATGGCGACAGCGAGTACTGAAAAGATACGGCGTGATGCGCTAAATTGTTTCATTACGATCTCCTTAAATTTAAAATTTCTTGCACCAAATACAAAAAGCAAAGGCCAAAAAACTAACTGCTGAAGCTTAACTCTATACCACCTAACTTAGTTCTAATTTTTCTATATTCTTTTTTCATAACTAAATACTTCACCAACTCAGTAAATGGCTGTAAAGCAGGCCCCTGCTTCAATGCCTCTTGGGCACCATCCCTTAATCCCATGGCAAGATGCTCGGGATAGAAGGCATGAAGACTCAACTGCTCCTTGTTAATTGAGCGACCCCATTTTTTCCTTAAGCCAGGTAACGCAGGCTCAATTAATTCACCAGGCCTGCGCGTGGCGTCGTAATCTACATTTGCGCGACCCATCACCAGGGCGCTAGGCTTACCAGCTAATCTTCCATAGTGACCCTTGAGATATAGCTTTATCTCATCCGGGATTGTTTTATAGCGTTCGCCCTGCATCACATTTAGAACCGCTTGAGTAACAATGTATTGAGCAAATGGGCTCACTAAAATGGGATAACCCAAATCTTCACGGACCCTAGCCGTCTCCTCCAGAATCTCTGCCTCCCTGTTTGAGATACCCATCGTAGCTAATTGAGCGCGTAGATTAGAGATCATTCCACCGGGGATTTGATGCTCATATAGAGCTGGGTCATAGGTCGCCTTCTCTCCACGAGCAAAATTGTCTCGAGCGCAAATCCAATCAAAGTATTCATCCACCTTCTCTAAGGCCGAATGATTCATCTTGGGAGCTCGACCGAGTTTTTGAGCGCTAGCATACACATCCAACACCGAAGGGAGGGAAGCGCCATTTGCCAGGCAATCAGTTGCCACATAGCCGTAAGCAAATCCAGCCTTAATAGCTTCCTCATATACCAATGGCGCTAAACCAGATTGGCAATGCGAATGTAATTTAATGGGGATGCCTGCAGCTGCAGAAACTACAGCAGGGAAAAGAGTGGCGGCTCGCTCTGGGGTAAGCAGGCCAGTTGGATCTTTTACAGAAATAAAGTCAGCACCTAACTTCACCAACTCGCGTGTACGGGCAATAAAGTAAGCATCGTCATGCACAGGACTTAAAGCATAAGTCAACATGGCATTAATTAGCATGCCGTGTTTCTTGCCTGCTTTTACAGAAGATTCGATATTGCGGTTATCGTTCAGAGCATCATAAACAGTCAACACTCTGACACCGGATTGAGCCAACAGCTCAACATTGAGCTCCACAACATCGTCTGGAAATAATTCAAATGTATAAATACTTTGACCACGCGTTAATGCATCTGTTGGAGTACTGAGTTGCTCACTTAAAAACGCCATGCGCTTCCAGGGATCTTCGCGCAAGAAACGCACCATCACATCAAATACTGCGCCACCCAAAATGTTGATATAACCATAGCCAGCTTGGTCTATATCAGCTAGAGCCGGATACATATGGGGTGTAGTCATGCGAGTAGACCAAAGGCACTGATGCGCATCGCGCAGAGTGACATCAATCATTTCGAATGGTTTTTTAGTTGCCATTAAGTAAGCTCAATCACCATGAGTGGTTGTCCAACCTCAATCGTTGCACCATCTTCCACCAAGATGCGAGATACCTTACCGGTACATTCAGCGGGAATGGTATTGAGTAACTTCATGACCTCGACGATGCATACATCTGTGGTTGGTGAAACGCTATCGCCCACTTCTACGAATGGGGCAGAGCTTGGGCTTGGTCTACGATAAAAAGTACCGATCATCGGGCTTGTAATAGCCCTCTCGGATGGCGAAAGATTTAAGGAGGATGAAGGAGTAGTGGGAGCGGCAACATTAACAGCTGTAGGCGTGGCCACTTGCGGTACAACATAAGCGCTTGGTGCTGACGCGATTTGCGGCCCTACTGAAATCTCAATCTCAAATTCCTCTGTCTTATAGCCGAAGGTAGTGAATGTGCCCGCATCTTTAATGAGGGCAACAATTTCCTTCACCTGCTTCATCGTGAACTCAGGTGGCAACTTAACCTTCGTTGCAGCTTTTTTGACTGGAACTTTTTTAGAAGGCTTTGTCTTTGCTTTCGCTTTTGAGGTGACTTTCTTTTTTGTTTGCACTGTCTCGTATTTTTAGTTAATATTTTCTCTAATGAAATTTAAAGTATCATCAGATGAAATGCTTTAAGGGTAAACACTTAAAAACGCAAATATCTTCAAAAAATCCTCAATAAATGCCACAAAAGCTCTCCCGCATCACCCCTCCAGCCGAAATATTGGAAGAATCTGCCAAATCCAGCATGGCGGAAAAGGTATTGCTCATTCTGGAAACCATTGCCCAATCTGAATTCCCCCTCACTCTCGAGACCATCTCTACAGGAACTGGCTTAGCCAAACCTACGGCATTTAGATTACTGAATACATTGGTCGCCCAAGGTTTTATTGAGCGCGATCCCAATGGCAGACGTTTTCAGCCAAGCGCAAAACTCAGAATCATGGGGATGAATATTCTTTCTGTGGACTCCATTCGGTCACAACGCGTAGCGGTAATGAAACGTCTTGTTGAAGAAATTGGTGAAACCTGCAACTTCAATATCTTAGATGGCAATAAGGTGATGTATCTCGACCGCGTCGAGACAAGCGCACCTATTCGTCTTCACGTAGACCTCGGCATGCGTGTACCCCTGCATTGCACCGCGAGTGGAAAATTATTTCTCTCAGGCATGACTGAGTTGCAGGTTCGACGATCGTTAGGTAATGAGCCTTTCGAAACCTACACGCCAAGCACAATAACCACTTACGATAAATTATTTGTTGAACTTGAAAAAATTCGCAATGATGGCTATGCCCTTGATGAATCGGCCTTCCTAGAGGGATTTATTGGCATTGCCGTGCCCGTTATCAATTCAAAATATAAAACTTTTGCCACGATTACAGCTCATGGCCCAGCGCCACGCATGCAAGAAAAATCGATTGATTTTTATGTCAAACCTTTAAAGCGTGCAGCAAATGATATTCAAAGCAGCTTATCTGATACCAGCAATTAATTTCTTGGAAATAATATGACCACTCCCGTAATCATCACAGTAGCAATGACAGGCGCAATACCCCGCAAAAAAGACTGCCCAGGTTTGCCAGTGACTACTAGCGAACAGATTGAAGAAACACATAAAGCGTTTGAAGCTGGAGCATCCCTTGCACATATTCATGTACGCAATGCAGATGAAACTCCTAGCTCAGACCCTGATTTATATGCGACTGTTCAAGAGGGCATACAGAAATATTGTCCGGGAATGATTATTCAGTTTTCTACTGGCGGTCGCGGTCGGGATCAAGCAGCTCGCGGTGGAATGTTGTTCCATCGACCTGATATGGCCTCGCTCGCAACAGGTTCCGTGAATTTCCCTAATGGAATTTATGAAAATCCTCCTGAGTTTGTGGACGGCCTTGCAAGCGAGATGCTGAAGTATGAGATCAAGCCAGAAATCGAGATTTTTGATCTTGCCATGCTCTATAACGCAGCAAATTTGATTGAGCGTGGACTCCTCAAAGCACCAGCACATGTGCAATTTGTCATGGGAATTCCTAACGCCATGCCGGCACGACGCTCGATTCTAGAATTTCTCATTTCAGAATTAAAGGCAGTGATGCCGGATGCGACTTGGACTGCAGCTGGTATTGCGCGCCATCAATTACCAGTTAATGAATGGACACTTGAATTAGGCGGTCATGTCAGAACTGGTCTTGAAGACAATACGCGCTTTGATAAAACTCGAGCCGCTAAAGACAATGCAGAGCTCGTTGCACGTCTTGCTCAGATGGCGCCTACTTACAACCGAACAGTAGCAACCCCGGCGCAAGCTCGTGAAATTTTGGGATTAAGAAAGCATTAATTAATATGTCCAATACATCTTTTGATTACATTGTTATAGGTGGTGGCTCATCTGGTTGTGTCTTGGCTAGTCGCCTCTCTGAGGATTCCAAGAATTCTGTTTGCCTGATTGAGGCAGGCCCCAAAGATCGCTCTCCCTGGATTCATTTGCCAATTGGATATGCAAAGACAATGTGGGATCCAAAGCTGAACTGGAAATTTCAGACCGAGCCTGATCCTGGCGTAAATAATCGACAGATTTATTGGCCAAGAGGTAAGACGCTAGGCGGCTCCAGCTCAATTAATGGCCTCATATTTATTCGCGGACAGAAAGAAGATTACGACACTTGGCGCGACCTAGGGAATCCTGGCTGGGGCTGGGATGACGTACTACCTTACTTTAAAAAGGCAGAAGGAAATGATCGCTTAAGCGAGCCACTCCATTCGCAAAAAGGCCCTTTGAAGGCATCGTCTATTCCAAAGAAACATCCATTGGTTGAAGCATTTAAAAAGACTGCTAATGCTTTAGGGGTGCCTGAGACAGATGATTTCAATAACTTAACGCAAGAGGGGGTTGGCTACTACCAACTCACCACTCACAAAGGTTTTCGCTGCAGTACTGCAGTTGCTTATTTAAAACCCGCCAAGCATCGCAAGAATCTAGAAATCCTGACAGATAGTCAGGCTTGCAGGGTTATTTTTGAGAATAAAAAAGCCGTGGGCATTGAAATATTCCGTAACGGTAAAAAAAGCATAGTGCGCGCTAATAAAGAAGTCATTCTGAGTGCGGGTGCAATTCAGAGTCCGCAAATTTTACAACTCTCAGGGGTTGGCCCAGCCAAACTGTTACAAGAATTCAATATCCCCGTGGTACAGGATTTACCAGGGGTTGGCGAAAATCTACAAGACCATCTACAGCACCGCCTGATTTATGAATTAAATCAACCCATCTCGACTAATGACCAACTCTCTTCATGGTTTGGACAACTCAAGATGGGTTTAGATTGGTTATTCTTTCGCGGCGGACCACTTTCAATCGGCATTAATCAAGGCGGCCTCTTTACACGCGTGATGAAAGACTCCAAAACACCTGATATCCAGTTTCACTTAGCAACACTTTCTGCAGAGATGGCCGGTGGCAAGGTTCACCCTTTCTCCGGATTCACCATGTCGGTATGCCAACTCAGACCAGAATCAAGAGGTCATGTCCGCATTCAATCAGCAGATCCCCTTGTACCTCCCAAGATGTTTGCCAATTATATGTCGACATCATATGACCGCGATATCAGCATTGCCGCCGTTAAATACGCCAGGAAAATCGCGCAAACTGAACCACTTCGCTCTCTGATTACTCGAGAGGTAAAACCGAATAACCCGCAATCCGATGAAGAAATTTTAGAGTTTTGCCGCAATAATGGCGCAACGATTTTTCATCCAACCGGTACCTGTCAAATGGGTCCAGATACTGATCCGATGGCAGTGCTAGATTCTTCGCTAAGAGTAAGGGGCATACAAAGCCTTAGAGTTGTTGATTGTTCGGCGATGCCAACCTTACCTTCGGGCAATACCAACTGGCCTGCGGTAATGCTTGCAGAGAGAGCCGCTGATTTAATCTTGGGTCGCATTTAATCTCAATGCGCTGGCAATTACCTTTTAGTAAGTGGCTTCCTGAATATCGAACGCCAGGAACAATACGCGCAGATATTTTTGCCGGGCTTACTGGAGCCATTGTTGTTATGCCTCAGGGTATTGCTTTTGCATTATTAGCAGGCATGCCGCCTCACTATGGCCTATATGCAGCCATGATCCCCTGTCTGATTGCAGCGCTATTTGGCTCAAGCCGCTTAATGGTTACAGGTCCAGCCAACGCCATTTCTCTCACAACGATGGCACTGATTTCCCCGCTCGCGCTTCCAGAGTCGGATCAATATGTTGGTTATGTTTTAACACTGAGCTTTTTAGTGGGTGCATTACAACTCGTCTTAGGATTGGCTAAAGCTGGTAAATGGGTAGAAAAGATTCCACACTCCGTCATTGTCGGCTTCACTGTTGGCGCAGCAATTCTGATTATCAATAGCCAGCTGGGTACTCTTCTTGGTATTAATATCCCAAGGGGAAAAGGTGTTCCAGAAACAATCAGTGCCGTAACCTCCGCACTGATGAATAATCAATGGCAAATGGCAGCCCCAGCAGTAGTACTCTTCACCTTAATTGCCATTCGACTCTGGAAGCCACTGAATCGCTTTCTACCTGCCATGCTGGTAGCTGTTGTACTTGGAAGCATTGCAGCGGCTTTAATTGAATCACTACTACCTGGCGTGGTTACCTTCAAAAAAGTTCAAGAAATACCAGGTGCATTCCCGCCAATCTCTAACCCAGACTTAAGCGGTGAAACTTTGCAAAAGTTGTTTAGCGCAGCTCTCATCATGACACTGCTGGCATCGACCGAAGCAATGGCTATTGCTCGTGCGATTGCATTAAAAACGAAAGATCAGTTCAATGCAAATCAAGAATTCATTGGGCAAGGATTGGCCAATGTGTGCGGATCATTTTTCTCCGCCTATCCTGCTAGCGGCTCATTCAATCGCACTGGCGTAAACCTTGCCTCCGGAGCAAAAACACCTCTCTCAGCGATTTGCGCTGCAGTTTTTCTTTTTATCCTGCTTGCCTTTGTCTCGCCACTAGCAAAACATATCCCCTACGTAGTTATTGCATCGCTATTACTGGTGGTGGCCTGGAACTTAATTGATATAAAGCAGATCCGTCATGAATTTCACATGGGGATAAAAGAATGGATTCCCATGTTAATTACCGGTATTGGCACCATTACTATTCCGCTAGAGTGGGCAATACTTGCCGGAATCATCAGTTCAATAATGATCAGACGCTTGACTACAAAGACTTAAATAATTAGTGGGCTTTTTGCAGATCTAACAGCTTTAAGCGCTGCACTTTGCCAGATGGCCCACGCGGCAGATCTTCCATGAAAAGAATGATTTTGGGCGTTCTAAATTTACCCAACTCTTTTATGCAAAATGTGCGCATTTCGTCTTCAGTACATTTTGCATCTGGCTTGAGAACAATACAGACCATAATTTCTTGCCCGTAGTTGCTATCAGGAATGCCGACTGCGGCGGCATCCAATACTGCGGGATGCTTTAAGACTGCCTCATCGATTTCACGAGGGGCAATATTTTCACCACCCTTGATGATCAACTCTTTCAAGCGCCCAGTGATGAAATAAAAACCATCATCATCACGCATACCCAGATCGCCGGTCTTCAGCCAACCCTCGCTATCAAAGGCTTTAGCCGTCTCTGCCTCTGCTTTGTAATAAGCATTGAGCACATTTCCACCACGTAGACAAATTTCACCCACGGCATTATTACCAAGCAGGTTGCCATCGGGATCAATAACCTTAGCCTCAACGCCACAAGGCTGGCCAGGACTTCCGTAGCGTCTGCTTTCGTCATGGGGATTACAAAAGACCATTGAGGCCGACTCTGTCATGCCCATTCCCTCGATGACAGTGATTCCAAAGAGGGCCTCAAATTCACGATGATGCTCGGGCGGCAGAGGAGCAGAAGCAGATCGACCAAATCGAATCGACTTCAAGTCCTCGCGACTTGGTAATGCACCACCACTCTTAGCGGCATTAATCAAATACGCAATGATAGTTGGCACCATATTGATCCAAGTGCAGCGATACTGAATCGCTAAACTCCACCAATTTGAAACAGAAAAAGCATGCGGAGCTACTACAGATCCACCTGATACAAATGGTGTGATTGTTGAGATGACCTGTCCGTTAATGTGGTAAATCGGCAGTGAGCTCAACACAACATCTGACTGAGTTAATGAGTGCCACGCAGCCATAGAGCGCGCAGCATGCAATAAATTAGCGTGAGTAAGCAAGACTCCCTTAGGCGTTCCGGTTGTACCGGAGGTATACATCAAGAGAGCTGGTTGTGTAGACTCAACCGATGGCAATATTCCAGGTGCGCATTGCATAAAGGAGCCTTCTGCCGCATCTGGATCAAGCTCAATGACCTTGAATTTTCTTTTAGTCTTCTCAAGAGCTAAAAATAATCCTTGCTTCTTATCGGGTGAATAAAACAGCACCTCAATATCGCTGTGATCTAACACCCAAGCTAATTGATCGGTGGGTGCCAATAGATTTAAAGGGGTAATCACTCTCCCACAGGCCATGGTTGCCAAAAAAACTGTACTGGTTTGGCGCCCATTTTGCATAAAGAGACCTACATGGCCCTTTTCACTAATACTCTCCTGCTCCAACCAAGTTGCAAAGTGACGCGCTTCCTTGGCGAGCTGCCCATAAGTCAGGGCGGCGTTAATTTCAGGAGCAAATAGAAATGATTTTTCAGGCTGAACCTTCTCCCAATACGAAAGCACCTCACCCAAACTCTTGCATGAAGCAGTCATCATCGAATTACGCCTGAGGATAGCGACTGAAATACTCTTTCAGTAAATCTTCAACCTTGGGAACATGCTCAGGGATAGGTCTCACTACCCTCGTAATATTGAGGTAGTGGCGATAGTTCATGTTCTCTGAGAAATTATTCTTACCCCATGTTCCGCAACCCATAGATAAAGAAAACGGTAAACCATTCTCAAAACTACCACCAGTAGCAATCGCATGCGCCTGATTAACAATGATTCTGGCAACAGGTAATTGTTGTGCAAGAGCGGCAGCCCGAGACTCTAAAGTCTCACCACTTTGTGCAGTATGCAAGCCAACAGAATGCCCCGCTCCTTGATAAGCATATACATTGGAGATTAACTCTTTGGCAGCTTCAAAATCTGTGGCCTTCCACACAGTCAAGACGGGGCTTAATTTTTCACCGGAAAAAGGAACTGAAGGTCCAAAGCCCTGCTCTTCAACCATAAAGAATTTGGCTGACTTTGCTTTTGGATTTTGCAGTTGTGCACGCACAGCAATCACCGCTGGATTCTGAGCAGTCAATGTTGAAGTAAGTTTGCCATTTTGAAACATGACAGCTTCCAGTCGCTTCTTATCAGCGGTATCTAACATCAAGCCGCCAGCTGCTTCAAGTGCATTAATTGCCTTGTCATAAACCTGAGAGCAAATCACTACACCATTCTCACTAGAACAACTGGTAGCGTTATCAAATGTTTTGGATTGCAGTATTTTATTAGCTGCACCAGCAAGATCAGCATGCTCATCAATAATGACCAGCACATTGCCAGCTCCAACACCAAAGGCAGGAGTGCCACAGGTATATGCAGCACGAATATTTGCCTGTGATCCAGTTGCCACAACCAAGTCAGCCAAGCGCATTAATTCGTTGGTTGAATCTTTGGTGATCGGGAATGGCAGCATCTGCACTAAATCTCTAGGCGCTTTTACCAAATCCAATTGTTGATGCACGAACTCGAGTAAACGAGCACATGTCGAATAGCCTTTTGGCGATGGTGCTACCACTACTGCATTGCGGCACTTCAAAGCATTTAAGATTTTATTAATGGGGGTGGCGCCAGGATTTGTTGACGGCGTAATAGCAGCAACCACCCCAACAGGGCGTGCATATTCTGTCAGACCTGTCTTTAAGTCCTCGGAAATAATGCCAACTGTTTTTGCATAACTTAAGTCGCGCACTAAGCCCAAAGTTTTTCTGAAATTCTTTTTGAACTTATCAGCTACATCCCCTAAGCCAGTATCTTGAACGGCAAGCTCTGCCAACTCTTGATTTCGTTTTGGCTCAAGAATCGCCCAGGCTACAGCCTCAACTACTAAGTTCACTTCAGCTTGCGTGTAGCCCTCATATATCTTCTGGGCTACGCGTCCACGTTCAATAATTGCTTCAACAGGCGTCATCATTAATATTCTTATCTTTTTTATTTACTGTACATCTTTAAGGTGAGCTCTTACTCAGCTTTAATTGCAGCATCCTTAGTTACTTTTTTCCACTTAACCAATTCAGTTTTAACAATTGCCCCCAATTGAGCGGGCGTACTACCAACTGCCTCGGCGCCTTGTGCAAGCAACTTTTCTTTTACTGCTGGCTCAGCCAACACCTTAACCGTAGCCTTGTATAGAGCATCGATAATAGGCTGTGGAGTTTTAGCAGGAACAAACATGGCGTACCAAGAATCCACTTCGTAATCTTTGAAACCTAACTCAGCCATAGTTGGTACGTCCGGGAAAACTGGTGAGCGCTTTACGGTAGATACCGCTAAAGCACGTAGCTTTCCAGCCTTAACGTAGTTGGCTGCAGCAGGAATTGAAACCCAAAGCAGCGGCACTTGGCCAGCCAACACATCAGTAATCGCAGGGCCACCTCCACGGTATGGGATATGCATCATTGAAACACCGGCAGAGC
This sequence comes from Polynucleobacter yangtzensis, assembly GCF_027924165.1. Taxonomy (NCBI): domain Bacteria; kingdom Pseudomonadati; phylum Pseudomonadota; class Betaproteobacteria; order Burkholderiales; family Burkholderiaceae; genus Polynucleobacter; species Polynucleobacter yangtzensis. Next base: position 508,864 of record NZ_AP026973.1, on the reverse strand, counting down.
CCGCCATCATGGCGCCGGCTAAGTGGCCAGGCGAACCATTACCCACTGAGGCATATGAAACTGCATCTGGTTTTGCCTTCGCCATATCAATCACTTCTTTGACAGACTTAGCTGGGAAATCTGGATTAGCAACCAAGATTTGCGGTAATGAAGCTACTAAAGAAACTGGCAAAAAATCTTTTTCAGTATCAAAAGCAAGCTTTGGATAAATTGCCGGATTGATAGTGTGTGATGAAAGCGTAAATAAAACGGTATAGCCATCAGATGGAGCCTTAGCTGCAATATCGGTACCAATCGAACCGCCAGCGCCGCCACGGTTATCAATAATGACTTGTTGACCAAGCGCTTGGCTTAATGGCTCTTGCACGATACGCGCAATCACATCGGTACCACCGCCCGGTGGGTAAGGAACTATGAATTTAATTGGCTTAGTTGGCCAAGCCTGCGCTTGAGCAAACTGCGCCCAGCCAAGAGAGCCCATCAAAGCGAGAATTGTTGACAGTACAGCGGCTAATAGATTGCTTCTACGCATGACCAATCTCCTATTTAGTACTACTTTGAGGCTTATCTTAGCCCTTATTTACTGTTTTAGTAAGCATAAATGATCTTATTCAACGGAACAAGTTGTTTCGTATAAGTAAAAATACTAACATTTTCCCTAGAATTTACAACCTTGTTCTATTAGAATGAACAAAATGACACATTTCATGAGATTTAGCGCCCATGCTTGAATTAGACACCATAGAACAACCTGATACCGCCAAAAGAGATAGTTCCAGCGAGAACTCATCCATGCTTAAAGGCGTAGTGATCTTGGAGGCTTTGGCAGCATTGCAGCAGCCCGCCACCCTAGCCCAACTTATGCAAATTACCGGAATGCCAAAGGCGTCCCTACATAGAACTTTAGCCATTTTTGAAGAGGCAGGTTTGGTGGCAAGAGAGCCGGGCGGAAGAACCTATGCCCCTGGTGAGCGACTTTCTCATCTAGCAATGTCCACGATGACACACGATAGTGTTTCAGCTATTCGCCATACTATCCTACGTGGCTTAGTCGCTGATCTAGGTGAGACCTGTAACCTTGCTGTACTTAGGCGCGGCGAGCTGTTTTATCTGGATCGAGTTGAAGCTGACTGGGCTTTACGCCTTCACCTACCGCCCGGTACAGTGCTGCCCCCACATTGCAGTGCCAGCGGTAAATTACTTCTCGCTTACAAACCCGTAGATGAGCGCACCAAGATTTTAGAAAGTCTTCCGTTACAGCAATTCACTCATAGAACTATTACTGATCCCTATCTATTGGAATCAGAGATGGAAAGAATCGTGAGCACTGGCTATGCAGTAGATAACGAAGAATATGTATTGGGAGTTTCTTGCGTGGCAGTGCCCGTCAAAGACTCGCTAGGCGAGGTAGTAGCAGCGATTGCCGTTCATGCAGCAACAGCAAGACTCCCTCTAAATCAAGCGATGGAACATATTCCTAAGCTAAAAGAAGCGTCTGAGCGCATCTCTCAAACTCTTTCCTAATTAGCACAGCATCAAAGCCACCTCGGGACAAATCTAAACGTGAAATATCCACTCTTAGAAAAAATGATTGAGGAGGCTAAGAGCGATCTACCTCTTGGGGTGGTCTACCCCCTCAGCGCTCCAGCACTAGAAACTGTTTTCGACCTCATTAAAAGACAGTTATGCACTCCGATTTTGATAGGCCCTAAAAAAGAAATTGAAGAGCTTGCGGCAATCGAGGAACTTTGTTTAGACGGCATACAGATTGTCGACACACCTAAGGATCCTATCTTGGCAACCAAGAAAGCCGTTGAGATGGTGAAAGAAGGCAAGCTAGCAGTTTTAATGAAGGGATCTTTGCACACCGAAGACCTCATGGGGCCGATTGTGCATCGAGATGGATTGCGCACTGATAAACGCGTCAGTCATCTCTTCTTATTTGAACTTGCGCGCTACCATAAACTACTTGGCGTTACTGATGCAGTTGTGAATATTGCACCAAATGCTCAACTCAAAAGAGAAATCCTAGCCAACAGCTTGGATGCCTTAAAGAGATTAAGTATTAGCAACGTCAAAGTAGCAATCATTGCTGCTACTGAGGTGATTAACCCTGCAATGCCTTCCACCACAGATGCAAAAGAGATTGTTGATGAACATATTGCTCATCCAATTTTTCCAGATACGATTATCGAAGGTCCTTTTGGATTTGATAATGCGATTTCCGCACAGTCAGCCAGAACAAAAGGGATTTACTCAAAGGTGGCGGGCGATCCCGATCTGCTATTAATGCCTGATTTGCAAGTCGGCAATATTCTTTACAAGTCCTTTGTCTATATGGCGGGTGCTGAATGTGCAGGCACCATTCTGGGCGCACAAGTTCCAATCACTCTGACTTCCAGATCTGATTCTGTTTTTTCTAGAGTGGCATCTACAGCGATGGCCATTCTACTTGCCAAAAACCCTCAATAATTGAGAAGACTATGTTCAAAATATTTTCTAATGATCCCGTGCATGACCCAATAAACAAGCAAGCACCTGCAACGGAAATCAAAAAAACTACCTGCTACATGTGCGCCTGTCGTTGCGGCATTCGAGCACATCTACGCGATGGAAAATTAGTTTATATCGACGGTAATCCTGAGCACCCTTTAAACCAAGGCGTCATCTGTGCCAAAGGCTCTTCAGGAATCATGAAGCAAAACTCTCCTGCGCGCATCACGCAGCCGCTGCTGCGTAAGGCAGGAAGCGAAAGAGGAAATGGTGAGTTTGAGCCTATTAGCTGGGAAAAAGCTTTTGACATTCTGACTGAGCGTCTTGCGAAAATTCGCGCCACTGATCCAAAGAAGTTTGCTCTCTTTACTGGTCGCGACCAAATGCAGGCCTTGACTGGTTTATTTGCAAGGCAGTTTGGTACACCTAACTATGCAGCGCACGGCGGCTTTTGCTCGGTAAATATGGCTGCAGGCATGATCTATACCATTGGTGGAAGCTTCTGGGAATTTGGCGGTCCGGATTTGGATCAAGCGAAATTATTTGTCATGATTGGCACAGCGGAAGATCACCATAGCAATCCAATGAAGATTGCTTTGTCCAAATTTAAACGGGCTGGCGGCCGCTTCATCTCCATCAACCCAGTAAGGACCGGCTACTCGGCTATTGCTGATGAGTGGATTCCGATTAAGCCTGGAACCGATGGTGCGCTGTTTATGGCCTTGATGCATGAACTCATTCGCCTTGAAAAATACGATGCCCCATTCCTCAAACGCTTTAGCAACTCAGCGCAATTAGTTTGTATGGATTCAGGTCCGGAAGAAGGCTTATTCCTGTATGACCCTGACTCTGACCCACTCAATACCGATTTGCCGCACAACAAATATATCTGGGATGAAAAATCTCAAAGTGCTAAACCTTGTTTTGCGCAAGGAACATCGCCTGCCTTGCTTGGTGAATATGTGATGGGTCCAGGTCCACACCAAGGGAAGAAAGTAGCTCCTTCATTTGAACTTCTCAAACGACAAGTTAGTGAAACGACTCCAGAATGGGCTGCAGCTATCACCAGCATTCCAGCAGAACGCATTCGCAAGCTTGCTCTTGAAATGGCAGACACTGCATTCGGCCAAGAATTTAAATTACCGATTCCATGGACAGACTCTTGGGGCGAGAAACATGACTCTGTAACTGGTAGGCCAGTTGCATTCCATGCCATGCGCGGCTTATCCGCCCACTCCAACGGGTTTCAGACAACGCGTGGCCTAGCTGTCCTCATGTCGTTGTTGGGCACCATTGATCGTCCAGGTGGTTTTAGACACAAAGCGCCCTATCCAAGACAGGTGCCGCCAAATGCAAAGCCCCCTTCTTCTGAAAATGACATCAAGCCAAATACTCCGCTAGCTAAACCTCCACTCGGATGGCCAACACAGCCAGAAGATTTGGCGCTAGATTCTGATGGCAAACCACTGCGTATTGATAAAGCCTATTCCTGGGAGCACCCGTTAGCTGCACATGGATTAATGCATAACGTCATCACCAATGCAGTGAAGGGTGACCCCTACTCCATTGATACGCTCATGATCTTCATGGCTAATATGTCATGGAACTCCACCATGAATACCATGGAAGTACGTGAACATCTCAATGCCAAAAATGATGATGGTGAATTTAAGATTCCATTCTTAGTGGTGTGTGACGCATTCCAATCAGAGATGGTGGACTTTGCAGACTTAGTACTTCCCGATACAACCTATCTCGAGCGCCACGATGTAATGAGCATGCTTGATAGACCAATTTCAGAATTTGATGGTCCCGTTGATTCTGTCCGCATCCCTGTTCTAGAGCCTTTAGGAGAATGCAAACCGTTCCAGGAAGTATTGATTGAATTGGCCTCGCGCTTAAAATTCCCCGCCTTTACCACACCAGAAGGCGAACGTAAGTTCAAGGATTACCCCGACTTTATTACCCGATTCCAAACCACTCCTGACTCAGGTATTGGATTCTTAAGTGGTTGGCGTGGCAAAGATGGGGATAAGCCCTTGCGTGGCGAACCCAATCCAAATCAGTGGCAAAAATATGCAGAGAACAATTGCGTACATCAATATCACATGCCTCCAGAGCATCAATACATGCGCAACTGGAACAAGGGCTATTTAGACTTCTCAAAAGAAAATGCTCTGCGTCAGAAAAATGATCCAATCATGATTGCGATCTACTCAGATATCTTGCAACGCTTTAGATTGGCATCTACTGGAAAGCGTCCAGGCGCACAACCTCCAGAGCACCTTAAAGCACGTATTTATAAATACTTTGATCCATTACCTTTCTGGTACCCGCCACTGGAAGATGAAGCAACTGATCTCACCAAATTTACATTGAATGCAATTACCCAACGCCCAATGGCGATGTACCACTCTTGGGACTCACAGAATGCTTGGCTAAGACAAATTCATAGCCACAACTATTTATACGTCAATACCGCTACTGCACTCAAGAGTGGCATCGCTGATGGCGCCTGGATGTGGATTGAATCTCAATGGGGCAAAGTCCGCTGCATGGCAAGGCACTCGGAGGCGGTTGACCCTGGAACGGTATGGACTTGGAATGCCATTGGGAAAGCAGAGTCTGCTTGGAGCCTAACAAACGATGCGGATGAATCTAAAAAAGGATTCTTATTAAACCACCTCATCTCAGAAGAGCTTCCACTGGGTGGTTTTACCGTTAGCAATTCCGACCCGATTACCGGGCAAGCTGGCTGGTATGACGTCAGAGTTCGATTGGCGCCTGCAGATGAAAATGAGCAAAAAGAAACTTGGCCACAAGTAAAAGCATTTGAAGTACCTGGAATGGCCCTCAAAAAATCGGGGGAGACAAAATGAGCAAAAAAAATAAACAACTAGCTCTCGTTATTGACTTGAATGTATGTGTGGGTTGCCATGCGTGTGTTACCTCTTGTAAGGAGTGGAACACCTCTGGCTCAGCAGGTCCGCTGACCGATCTCAATGCTTATGGGGCTAGCCCAAGCGGTACATTCTTTAATAGAGTGCAAACCTTTGAAGCGGGCACATTCCCAAATACGCAGACGGTTCACTTTCCAAAATCTTGCTTACACTGCGAAGAGCCCCCCTGCGTTCCTGTTTGCCCTACAGGCGCAAGCTATAAACGCAAAGAAGATGGCATCGTTCTTGTAGATTACGATAAATGCATTGGGTGCAGCTATTGCTCTTGGGCCTGTCCTTACGGCGCACGCGAGCTTGATCAAGAACGTCAGGTGATGACTAAGTGCACGCTCTGTGTAGATCGTATTTATAGCGAGACTTTGCCAGAGGCTGAGAAAAAGCCAGCATGTGTACTTGCCTGCCCTACCAGTGCGCGTATCTTTGGTGATGTCCATGATCCTGAGTCTGACGCTAGCAAAGCCATAGAAGAACGTTCAGGCTATGCACTGATGCCTGAATGGGAAACCCAACCCGCCAATCACTATTTACCGCGCTCCATTATGGAAACGATTGATGCAGCAAGGAATGACAAATAATGCGCCCACAATTTTCAATTATTTTCTTTACTACCTTAGCCGGAATGGCTCAGGGTCTGCTGTTTTTTATAGCGTTAGCAAACCTACATAGCCAAGCTACTCCAAGCGCATTCCTTACAAGCCTTGCCCTTCCGGTTGCTTTTGTACTACTGGCTTTGGGCTTAGTCGCATCATTCTTTCACTTGGGTCACCCTGAGCGAGCATGGCGCGCTGCCATGATGTGGAGAACCTCCTGGTTATCAAGAGAGGTTATCGCTCTACCAGCGGTCATGGCTGTCACAGCAGTCATTTACCTTTATGCGCGCTTTAGTCAAGTACCTCAGTGGCTATGGCTTGTCCTGCTTTTTACTACGATAGCACTTTGGGTATGCACCGCAAAGATCTATCAGTGCATTCGCTTTATTCAAGAGTGGTCACATCCCTCCACCCTAACTAACTTTATTCTGCTGGGGATGACGTCGGGCTGGATTTTGTTAGAGCTATTAATTGCGGTTTGGGGTGATGCTTCGGTGCAAATGATTGATGCACCACTCTCCATCATTGCTTTCTTGCTATTATTTTTGTCATTCAACCTGAAACTCTGGATTTGGACTCGTAATCGCAAACTAAAACCAAAATCAAATCTAGCTACTGCGACTGGCATCAAAGGCAACAATATTCGCCAAACCTCCATGGGTCTTATGGGTGGAAGCTTTAATACTAGAGAATTCTTTCACCATCAAACAGGTAAAGTGATAGCTAATTTACGTAAGATTATTTTGCTTTTCGCGTATGTGATCCCCATGATATTGATGGCCTATGCCATTACTTCACCTAATTTCCTGGTGATTACATTGGCATTACTCATTAACTATGTAGGCTTACTTGCTGAAAGATGGATGTTTTTTGCAGAAGCCAACCATCCACAAAATTTGTATTACCAACGAGTTTCCTAAATACACCCGATGCCGATGGATCAATTCGCCGAACAGCTTATCCACGGCAGAACTCATATATCACCAAAAAGACTGGGTAACCCAGGCCCCAGTCAAACTCAAAAAGAGTCCATTCTCTTGGCAGCTAATGCTGCCCCAGATCACGGCAGAATGGTGCCATGGCGGTTCATTGAGATTCAAGAAGGTAGTCGCCCCGCTCTCGGAGAAGTTTTTCGCCAATGCCTGTTAGATCGAGATCAAGAGGCTACTTCAATACAGCAGCAGGAAGCGCTTGATAAAGCCTCTCGCGGACCGCTACTATTGCTGGCGGTATCGAACTACAAAGACAGCAATGAAGACATCAGTAGGCAAGAAAAATTAATATCACTTGGCTGCGCCATTCAAAATATTCTCTTAAGTGCTTATGCCTTTGGTTTTGGCTCAGGATTATCGAGCGGTAGAGCGCTACAAAGCGATCGTATTAGAACGCTATTTCAACTCACCGATGACGAAGAGCCCATATGCTTTGTTACGATCGGCACAGTATTAAAAAATAAGCCCGGCCGTATTCGGCCGAGCCTATCTGAATACCACTCCATTTTTTAAGAACTAACTAGAGAACCTCTACTGTTTGGTTCCGAGTATCAATCCGCAATCTAGCCCCGCTGGCAATAGCTTGAGTGATATCGCAATCAAAACCACTCAGCATAGGGATCCCAGCGTGTGCAGCGCCTTGAGCCAAAATTGGATTTACAGCATTGAAAATAATGGCTGATGGGCAAAGATTCCTAGACTTCATCTCGTACAGCATCCAAGCACTTGCAACGCCACCCTTAGCGGCATCCAACACCAAAATTTTATCTTTATATGATTGGCCAAATAACTTGTGTGCCGGTCTTGAAAATACCCCCTTAAGACGATCTAAGTCATAACGAGCGGAGAAACCGTCTGATGCACTGAGACACTCACCTTCAATACTTTCACCTTGAGCGTGTTTCGCTTTATAAATTTTTTTACTCACTTTAGTCTCCCCGTTACAGCAGCTTGAACACAGTCTTCCATCGATGCCAACATCGGCGTGTAGCCATAGCCGCCTAAAATATTTACTATCTTTGCGCTATTCGTTGCCAATACCTTCCATCCATTTGCCTCGGCAATTTCTCTCGCATACGATTGATAAAAGCACATACCAGAAAATACCGTTCCACCAGCGCTCTCAATCATTTCTGTATAGCCCATGCGATCAGAGTCAGGCTTCACTTGCGGACTTGTCATTGCTAGCAAAGGCTTGATAAATTTCTTACCATTACACAACTCAGCAATACTCTTCATTTCCATCAAACTTAATTGCGGAGCCGAAAATACTACGACATCTATCTCCTCTGCAACTCGGTATGAGCTCTGCAAACCCATTACCTCTTCCTTAGTAATCAGAACCTCTGGGAGATGCAAATACTCCAGATCTCTCGCATGCAAAGCTTCTGGTGTAACACCCAATACATGAAATAAAGCGGTAGAACCAAAACTAGCCATGGCTGCACCAAAATGCTTCATGGCATCAGAGCCAGGATGACCTACAATGCCCTCAAGTACAGGTACAGACCAATAGTTACCAGATTTCTTTCCGATTAATCCACCTAAGGCGCCCCATTCATTCAATGTCTGAGGAGTCCATGAAGTTTTAAAACGATGAGTTGGTTTGCGATGCTCATCTAGGTGATAGCCATAACGCGGCGTTCTACCGGTTAGACCTGCTGCTAAAGCAGAAGGGCCGCCTTCAAAATTTGAGCGCGCGCCACAAACACTGTTTGAATAAATCACGACACCCGTATCACCAAACGCTAAATGCTCGCCATATACGGGAGCCATAATCGTTTGGTAATTAATGCAGGTGTCTGTCATTGACACCCCCATTTTTACAAAAGCATCAATTGCACGTCTCTCTAGCTCAAGCATTTTTTCGGTTTGACCCAATTGTTTTGCTTTTGTGAAATCGGTTCCCCTTGGGTCAGTGATTGTTGGGATGCGAACCATTCGGTCTGATACAGAGTTTTTCGCTAGGCCTTCCAACCATTCAACACCAGCCTCGCCAAGACTCTCTGTGTCAGCCATAATGTGCGCCTGAGACACAGGAACTAAATCTTCAGCACCAAAAAATTCACCTACCTTAATTTGATGTTGAATTGCAATTTGTCTAACTGGCCCAAACTCTCCAGCAAGCATTGCCTTTTCTTCTGCGTTAAGTTTCATTTTTTCTCTTATTAACAATTAATCAACAGTAGCACCAGAGTCACGGACTACCCTAGCCCACTTAGCAATTTCACTTGTTTGAAAATTGGCTAAGCTTTCTCTAAAGTCAGTGTTAGGCTGCACTCCCAAGTTACCCAAGCGCTCCTTGAAGGCCGCTGATTGCGCCACCTTCTCTGTATCCATTCTTAGTATTTTGGTAATTGGTTCAGGCAATTTAGCTGGAGCAAACAAAGCCCACCAAGCGGTGGATTCAAATTGTGGATAACCCAACTCTGCAACTGTTGGCACATTCGGTAGCAACGGTGAGCGTGTCTTACTAGTCACAGCCAAAGCGCGTAATTTTCCTGAAGTGATATGGGGCAAGACCGACTGAATGGGATCAAAAACCAAAGGTATTTGATTTCCAATTAAATCGGTTACTGCAGGTGCACTACCTTTATAAGGGATATGCTTTAGCTTAATTTGTGTAGTTGATTCAAATAAGGCCGCAGTCAAATGTCCCGGAGTTCCGTTTCCTGCAGACCCATACGCAATTGTTTCGGGCTTTGATTTAGCCTCTGCAATTAACTCCGCAAGAGTTTTAATGCGATCGCTTGAATTCACCACAATGACAACTGGTGCCGTGGCAACTAAAGCGATCGGCGTGAAATCTTTAGTCATGTCATAAGGCAACTGCTTATACAAACTGCCATTTATTGCATTCGTACCAACTGTCCCCATGAATAAGGTGTATCCATCTGGGGCCGACTTTGCAACTAGATCAGCGCCAATTGAACCCCCAGCTCCGCCCTTGTTTTCAATAACGACTTGCTCTTTTAAGCGATCGCCTAATAGCACCGCTAACGGTCTAGCGACAATATCTGTCGGACCTCCTGGAGGAAATGGCACGATTAAACGTATTGGCTTACTCGGGTAGGCCTGGGCTAGCACATTGTTTGAAAAAACAACCAAACCAAAGCATGCCAAGAAATATTTGAAAGCTTTAATAGTCGGTCTATTCATAGCGTTAGATCTCTATTGATTGGGACAAACTTCACTCTACCGCATGAAATATTTAATGTATATTTATATTTATTTAATTAATATATAAGCATACCTAATGAATATAAACCAAATTGACCTGAGACTTTTACGCAGTTTCATCGCCGTTGCTAGGGCCGGCACCTTTGTAAAGGCCTCTCAAGTCTTAAGTATTACCCAATCAGCCCTATCCCAACAGATGAAAGAACTCAGTAGCCACCTTGACCTGCCAATTTTTGAAAAAAAAGGACGCCAGTTAATATTGACAAATTTTGGACATGGACTTCTTAAGAAAATTGATCCACTACTTGATCAGATTGAAGAAGCTCTCCTGCAAAGTTCAATTGATGATCAAAATATCGCCGGCACCCTGCGTGTAGGAGCTACTAACACTTACTCCAAAATTATTGCACTTCCAACTTGCATGGGGCTACTTAGAGAAAATCCAAGTCTCAAGATTGAGCTGCAAGAATTGTCTGCACAGAAAGTATTAAGAGAGCTCTTAGAGGGTGCAATTGATATTGCGATTCTTCCACAAGACTACCAATTTTCAGAGCTCTATTGGCATGAACTAATTACCGAGCAATTCTCTGTAATTGGGGCTCCGAACACTATCAAAGAATTACCGCGCAATATCACACTCAAGTCTCTTGCTAAATATGATTTAGCAGCACTTAACGGTCAATTTTTAATGCGTCAAAAGATAGATGCTCAGGCACGTATGGAGGGCGTATCACTGAACTTACGTATGGAGGTTTCAACTATGGGAGATCTACTGGAAATTGCAAAATCTGGAGAAATTCTAGCTCTAGGGAGCTCAATTGCTTTAGCTAATGATAAAAAATTAATGGCCAAAACGATTAAAGGAGATTTTTTAACTAGAACTGCCGCTGTTTGCTGGAGAAAAACAAAGTTTGTTACAAGTGCAATGACTGAGTTTCAAGAAAAAGCGATCAAAATCTCAAGCTCGCTTCAATCTGCAATCACCAAAAGAAAGAGTCCAGTTTAGCCGGACTCTTTCTTGACGCAAATACTTGCTTATACGTAATCTTTATATTTATCCAAGAAGCGAACTGGCTTAGATAAGGCGTCGCGACGGAACGGATCACCGAGTTCACGAGTACACATAATCTCGATCACACAAGTCTTACCTTCTTTCATCTGCATTTCAACGGCTTTCTTGAGTGCTGGTCCAACTTGGTCAAGCTGGTCAACCACGATACCTTCCGCACCCATGGATTGGGCGATACCGGCAAAACTTGGGCTCTCAAGCTCGCCTGCCACAAAGCGACGGTTATAGAAGTCCACTTGGTTCTTTTTCTCAGCACCCCACTGACGGTTATGGAACACAACCGCTGTAACAGGAATGTCGTGACGAACGGCAGTCAAAATCTCGACCATACTCATTGCCCATGCACCATCGCCAGCATAGGCAATAGCAGGACGATTCGGCGCCGCTGCTTTGGCACCGATAATCGTTGGCAATGCATAACCGCAGTTACCGAAACTCATTGGGGCAAAGAAACTACGTGGCTTTTCAAAGCGGAGATAACTATTAGCAACTGAATTGATGTTGCCGATATCAGTAGACACCATTACGTCAGCAGGCATAGCCTTCTCGAGCTCACGCAGCACTTGACGTGGATGCAAATAATGACCGCCAGTTGGTGTTACTTCTTTTTTCTGCTCTTCAATCATATCCAAGCTGAATGGGTCTTTTTCGTGCGTCCACTCATCCAACTCTTTTTCCCATGCGGCTTTTTCAGCGGCAATTATTTTGGCACGATCTGCTTTAGTCGCATCGCAAGCTAATTTCTTACCTTCTAAACGCTTAGTCAACGCAACTGCGGCAGCTTTCGCATCACCGCAAATACCTACGGAAATTTTCTTCACCAAGCCAAGCATCTTATTGTCTGCATCGATCTGAATGATTTTGGCATTTTTTGGCCAGTAGTCCATACCATGCTGTGGCAATGTGCCGAATGGTCCAAGGCGTGAACCCAATGCAACCACCACGTCAGCCTGCGCCATCAACTTCATTGCAGCTTTGGAGCCTTGATATCCAAGGGGGCCACACCATAATGGATGGCTAGCTGGGAAGGAGTCATTGTGTAAATAGCTATTAACTACTGGAGCACCAAGGCGCTCAGCAAATGCCTTGCATTCCTCAACTGCATCACCCATCACTACGCCGCCGCCAGAAATAATGACTGGGAACTTAGCGTTAGCCAAGAGCTCTGCCGCTTCATCCAAACTCTTCTCGCCACCAGGACCGCGATCGAGACGATTAGGCTGCGGAATTTCTACTTCGATCTCGCCATAAAAATAATCACGTGGAATATTAAGCTGAGTTGGACCCATCTCTGATAGAGCGCGGTCAAAGCAGCGGCCAGTAAATTCAGCCATACGCTTAGGATTGTTCACGTGTCCTTGATACTTTGTGAACTCTTCGAACATTGGCAATTGATTGGCTTCTTGGAAACCACCTAAGCCCATGCCCATTGTTCCTGTTTCAGGCGTAATGATCACGACAGGGCTATGTGCCCAGTAAGCAGCAGCAATTGCTGTGACACAGTTACTAATGCCAGGACCATTCTGTCCAATCACAACACCATGACTTCCACTGACACGCGCATAGCCATCAGCCATATGTGCGGCACCCTGCTCATGAACAACCGGAATCAAACGAATACCTGCTGGAGCAAAAATATCCATCGCATCCATAAAGGCTGAACCCATGATTCCAAAGATATCCTTCACCTTATTGGCGACCATGGTCTCCACAAACGCTTCGGAAGGGGTCATTTTTTGTGGGCCGGTAGGCAAATTAGCGCCAGACTTAGACATAAAGCTCTCCTAGGTATTCAATTAAACGGAACATTTTGTTCTACAATATGAATAATAATAGCGTATTTTTACTAAAGTCAAGCATATAAACCCCAATCTGGAATATATTTGACAACATATTAAGACTTTTAAAGGCAAGGAAATGGCTGAAAGCACCTCTTCTATTGATTTAATGGGTTTACAGCCTGAAAAGCAGGTTTCCATGCACTCTGCCTTCCCAGAATGCCGTGGCTTCGCAGACTTTGAGATTCCTGCATTTAATCAAGCTAGTGAGCTTGTACCTGCGGTTGATCCAAGCTATCAACTCAACCCCGAGGCAACACTAGCCATTCTGGCGGGCTTCGCTTTCAATCGTAGAGTCATGTTGCAAGGAATGCATGGCACCGGTAAATCCACCCATATAGAGCAAGTAGCCGCTAGGTTAAATTGGCCTTGCCTGCGCATTAATCTAGATGGGCAAATTACGCGCATGGATCTGATCGGCAAAGACGTCATTAGCCTAGAAGATGGCAAACAAATTACTCGCTTTCAGGAAGGTTTAATTCCCTGGAGTTTGCAGCGCCCTGTTGCGCTCATCCTCGATGAGTATGATGCAGGCCAACCAGATGTAATGTTTGTCATTCAAAGAATGTTGGAGCGCGAAGGTCGCCTCACCTTGCTTGATCAAAATAGAGTGATCAACCCTAATGCTGCATTTCGAATCTTTGCTACTAGCAATACTGTTGGTCTTGGCAATTGGAATGGCTTATATCAAGGCACTCAATTACTAAATCACGGTCAGATGGATCGCTGGGACATTGTTGCAGCGTTGAACTATCTAGAGCCGAAGGAAGAGCAGAAGATTTTGATGGCCAAAGTACCAGAGCTATCGGATGCCCAAGCAAAGGCAATGATTAGCCTTGCTAACCTTACAAGAAGTGGCTTTGCCGCGGGTGATATTTCCACACTAATGTCTACCAGAACACTGATTACCTGGGGCGAAAACTGGCGCATCTTTAAAGACTTACAGATTGCATTTTCTCTGGCATTTTTAAATAAATGCGAGTCAGAAGAAAAAAACTTAGTGGCGGAATATTACCAACGATGCTTCGCTAGCGAACTAGATTTAGATAACAAATAAACCAGGCGTATTTACATCTACCTTGCAAACCCAAACCCATCAAGACTTCGAGCAACAGCAACAATATGGGGCAATGATTAGATCATTGTCCAGGGAAAAAAGTGCGCAAATTAGAGACTGGCAACTTTTTCATAATGCAGTTCCACTGGAGTCAATTGCTCCGCACCTCAGTCTTGAAAATCTAAAAGCATCATGGGCTTACCCACGCGGTGTATTGGATGGCATCGCATTACGCCTGCGCCATTCGGATGCAGCCTTGCACGATTCACTTGCTCCAGAGGGGATGATTGAATCTTTGATATTTGAGGTCTTGGAGCAGATCCGGGTTGAAAGTAACTGCCCAGATGAGCTCAAGGGATGCCGCAAGAATACTCAAACACAATTTATCGCTTGGATGCAGCAATTTATTGCCAGCGGTGGTGTTGAAGGCAGTATTGGCTTGCTACTAATTACCATTTTTTCTACCGTGTGGATGAAGCTCAATAGCCAAGCAATACCACAGCTCATGCAAGATATTGTTGAGGCTACCCGAGCAGGCATAGCTCAAGACATGGGTCCACTGTTAGTCAAGCTAAAAGCAAGTCGCTATAACCAAGAGGCATATGGACAAGTAGCTCACGAAGTCATTAACTTGGTCTCAGGATTAATTGCTGATGAGTATCGCAATAACCCCAGCATTCGTACTAAACGCAAAAATCAAAGTGCCACTCATCTCAAAATTGAATGGGTTCCTCCTCACGCGGGAAAAGTTGCTGCTGATTTTAAGAGTCCGGTAAGTAACTCTAACGAGCAGCGTCTTTTACTCAAAAAGTCACTCGAAAAATATCACGTATATAACTCAAGCTATGACAGTGAATCCGAAGCTAAGAAAAAAATTCGGTCTGCTCAATTATCCACCTACCAAGACCAACTAAATCAAGAAATTGCCAAACAAAACATTCCCTGGGCAAAGCTCATTCGAATCTATCAGCAAATCTTTTCCAGCCAATTACCAAAGCGCTGGCAAACCACTGAGGCGGAAGAATTTCTAGATCGTCGCTACCTCACACGGGCCGCTACTTCACCGCTACAGCCAGCCTTATATAAACAGCTTGCAGCTACCAGCAAGGTAAATGCGAAAACAACGCTGCTGATTGATTGCTCTGGATCGATGAAGGAACAGCGCGTCAAAATTGCAGCCTGCGTAGACTCTTTAGTAAGAATACTGGAGCAAGCAGGTATCAAAACAGAGGTTCTTGGTTACAGCACTAGCTCATGGCAAGGAGGAAGACCCTTTAAAGAATGGCGTAAAAATGGTCAACCCCCAAATCCCGGCCGCCTCAATGAACGAGCTCACTGGATTTTTAAAGACTTTGATACTAACTGGAGAAGATCTCGAGCAGGGATCGCCGCCCTATTGCGCCCTGAGATTTACGCAGAGAGTGTTGATGGTGAAGCACTCATATGGGCGACTGAACGTTTACAAAATAGCAGCAACAATCGAGACGGCAACAATACCTTGATTTTATTTTCTGATGGCTGCCCAATGGATCGAGCAACCATTGAGGCAAATGGTGAGGAATTTCTAAAGAATCACCTTCTGCAAGCTATTGCTTGGTGCGAGCAACAACCCAATCTTCAGTTATGGGGCTGTGGCATTGGTTCTGATCTGCGTCCAGCCTTTCAGCACCGCCTTAGCTGGGATGAGGATCCTAATAATATTGCCAGCACCTTAAAAAACTGGGCGAGTGAATTCAAAGCATCATCTTTTACAAACAAAAAATACCTATAACAAAGCAATCGGAGAAAAATACTATGTCACTTTTCAAGAGTACTTTTATTAAGCAGAAAAAATGGGTTGCCGTGCTTTGTTATGCACTCGGCATATTGGGATCCACCAATCTAGCCGCACAATCATGGCCCGATAAGCCTATCAAGATGATTGTTCCATTTGCTGCAGGTGGAAGCGCAGATATTTTAGGCAGAATCCTTTCCCAGGAGCTTAGCAAGAATCTTGGACAAAACGTGATTGTTGAAAATCGCGGGGGAGCAGGCGGCAATATTGGGGCTGAACTAGTAGCCAAATCTCCAGCGGATGGCTACACCATTCTCCTGGCCTCCGGCAGCATGATGACCGTAAATCCCTTTATCTATAAAAAGGCATCTATTAACTATGCAAAAGACTTAACTTACATCACCACCATTGCAACAGTGCCGATGGTCATTGCTGTAAATCCAAAGCTTCCAGTAAATACACTCCCAGAGCTGATCGCATTAGCAAAAACTAAAGAACTGAATTTTGGATCCGCAGGTATCGGCAGCCAAATACACATGGCCAATGAAAGCTTTATTTATGCAGCTGGAATTCAGGCAACACACGTACCTTATAAGGGCGAGAACCCTGCTTTGAATGATCTGATAGCTGGGCAAATTGATTTCATGGCAGGCAACTTCCCAGCAACCGGTGGATTCGCTAAAGCTGGCCAAGTAAAAGCGCTAGCCGTTACCAGTAGCAAGAGATTAAAACAGTTGCCAAATGTTCCCACCGTTTCCGAATCAGCGATTCCTGGATTTGAAAATACTGGCTGGTTCGCTTTAGCAGTTCCAATGGGCACACCACAGTCAATCATCGATAAGATTTATATAGCCACTGAAAAATCTTTCAAAGCCCCATCCCTACTTGCTAATCTTGATACCAACGGCCTAACACCGATGATGATGAAGAGTAAAGATGTAGATGCCAAAATACAGGCCGAGTCTGCAAACTGGGAAAAGGTAATTAAGGCGCGGAATATTCCAACCCAATAAAATCGCTCTAATCTCAACCCATTTAACTTATTAAAAAGCCTCGCAATGCGAGGCTTTTACTTTTTGCGCCTTACTTTATTGGCACCCAATCAGAGTAAGTTACTTGCAGCAACCACCGCCACCACAATCAGAACCAGTCCCACATGAATTAATTCCAAGAAGTGGATAGAGTGGACAGAATCTAAATAGGCCTGTTGCCAAAGGCACGATACCAATCCAACCCCAAGCACCAACAATATTGCTTGCAGCCAAGCCAACTAATACCAAACCTACTGCGATGCGTAGAACGCGATCGATACCACCAACGTTACATTTCATTTGCTTCTCCTTTTGAATGGTGCTGGAAATGACATTCACTAACAATATGTATATTTACATTATGTAATTTAGCATAATATTTACAGCTAGGCAAAAGAAAAAGCCACCCCGAAGGATGGCTTGAAAGATTTTTTGGAGGTACTACCTAAAGAATGAACTACAAGTTCATATTAATAATCTAAGAATTGTTCTGATCTATCTTTTGCATAATTACGGGAATAGATGCCTCAATTTGGTGCATTTATCCCTCGTTTTTAGGGGTTTGACTTCTTAATTGCCAATGGCAAACCCTTGGTGGTGGCATAGAACACGACCAATTCCACTGGTACATAGCCTTGATTGATGCCGTGATGCCACTTTTCAACCATCTCGATCACAACTTCGCCCTTTTTAAAGTTGCGCTGTATACCGCCTTCTTGAAATACCGTAAGTTCGCCATCCATTACATAGGCAACATTGATTGCGGGATGCTTATGAATCGGCAAGGCGGTTTGTGGTGGAATAGTAAATCGCATTACAGCAACTTCCGGAGCACTCGTCAAATAAGAAGGCAATGGGCTACCGGTCCAATCATTGCCACTGCGCACTACCAACTCCGTTACTATCCCAGGATGACTCTCGTCTGCGTGAGCTGGAATGACTGAAGCAAAAACTAAAGCAAGTAGGGTCAACGAGAATTTCACCAATCTCATGATGAAATCTTAATGATTTTCTTTGGCGTGATTTATTGAGTATTTAGGGATTTCAATCACTAAATCCTGTTTTGCCACAATGGCCTGGCAAGACAAACGTGATTGAGGATTCAAGCCCCAAGCCCGGTCCAGCATATCTTCTTCATTTTCATCGGGAGGATTCAAGCTTTGAAAACCTTCTTTCACGATTACATGGCAGGTGGTGCAAGCACACACCATATCGCAGGCATGCTCAATCGGAATGTCATTCTCTAGCAATGCCTCACAAATCGAAGTGCCTGGAGCAACCTCAACAACTGCGCCTTCAGGGCAATACTCGCTATGGGGTAGGACAACGATTTGGGTCATGATTCTGTTCTGCTTATATTTTATTGGGAATTACTTATTTAAATTTCTGCAACATTCTTGCCAGAGAGAGCCTTTTGAATGCTGGCATTCATACGCTTTTGTGCGAAGTCATCTGTTGCCTTAGCGGCATGATCTACCGCTTTGCGAACTACTGCACTGTCTGTCTCTTCATTCAAAATCTTTTGCAATGCAGTCATTTCATTATCAATAGCTTCCTGCTCTTCAGCATTGAGAAGGCTGCGATCACTATCAAGAGCTGTTTGCACTGCATCAAGCAAGCGCTGAGCATTCACTTGCTCTTCACGTAAGGACCTTGAGAGCAAATCCTCTTTTGCTGATGCAAAACCATCTTGCAGCATGCGCGTAATCTCTGCATCAGTTAAGCCGTAAGAGGGCTTAATATCAATCGATGCCTTAACGCCAGAACCTTGCTCAGTTGCGCTGACAGATAGAAGACCATCAGCATCTACCTGAAAGGTAACTCGAATACGCGCTGCGCCTGCTGCCATTGCTGGGATACCACGCAACTCAAATTTACCTAAAGAGCGGCAATCCTGGGCCAACTCACGCTCGCCCTGTACCACCTGAATAGCCAAAGCAGTCTGACCATCTTTAAAGGTCGTGAAATCTTGGGCTCTAGCAACCGGGATCGGTGTATTGCGAGGAATAATCTTTTCTACCAAGCCACCCATGGTTTCAACACCAAGGGAAAGTGGAATGACATCCAATAAAAGCCACTCATCATCTTTGCTCTGATTGCCAGCCAGCAGGTCTGCCTGCATCGCTGCGCCCAATGCAACTACTTGATCAGGATTTAAATTATTTAATGGCTGCGTGCCAAATAGCTCACCAACAGCGCGTTGCACATTTGGCATACGAGTGGAGCCGCCCACCATCACCACGCCCTTAACATCCTCAGCTTTGAGTCCAGCATCACGCAGTGCTTTTTTACAAGCCATCAAAGTCTTAGTAACTAAATTCTGAGTAATCTCAAAAAATTGGGCCTGGCTAATACCGACATTTACCACCGTACCATCGGCAAGTGTCTCATGCACACGCGCTAAGGGATTATGACTGAGTTGTTCTTTAGCATGCTTACAGGCCTGCAAGAGCGTACGATGATCATGTATTGATAGTGGCGGAAGCTTAGATTGCTCAATGACCCAGCAATACAAGCGATGATCAAAGTCATCACCGCCTAGAGCAGAGTCACCCCCAGTAGAAAGAACTTCGAAGACACCTCTACTCATACGTAGTATGGAAATATCAAAGGTGCCACCACCTAAATCGTAGACGGCGTATACGCCTTCCGAGGCATTGTCTAAGCCATAGGCAATTGCAGCAGCAGTTGGCTCGTTCAATAAACGGAGAACTTCAATGCCAGCTAATTTCGCAGCATCTTTCGTTGCCTGACGCTGTGCATCATCAAAGTATGCAGGGACTGTAATGACGGCACCGACGATTTCATCATTAACGGAGTCTTCCGCCAACTGACGCAAGCGCGCCAAGATTTCTGCAGAGACTTCAATAGGGCTTTTATCGCCAGCTACTGTTCTTAACTTGAGCATTCCAGGTTGATCAACGAAATCATATGGAGCACTTTCAATATGCTCCACATCGAGCAAGCCTCTGCCCATAAAACGTTTCACCGAAACAATCGTATTCTTTGGATCAAGCACAACACTTTCAAGCGCCTCAAATCCAGCTTGAGTCCTACCATTGGGCAGGTAACGAATAACAGATGGAAGCAGCTCGCGTCCCTGGGAATCTGGCAACACCTTTGGCAAAGCATCGCGCACAATTGCCACCAAAGAATTGGTGGTCCCCAAATCAATACCAACAGCAATACGGCGCTGATGTGGCGCTAGCGATTTACCGGGTTCTGAGATTTGTAATAAGGCCATAGAAGATAGAGTGTAGCTGGTATGCGCCTAGATTAAGGCCGCAATAGTGTCATCAAGCTCAACCGCGAACTTATCAATGAAGAGCAGGCCTCGAAGTAGCTCTGCTGCGCGCTGATAATTCTTAGCACCGTCGATTGCCTGGGTAATTTCAACAAGGGTCTCAGCTTTAGATTCCTCGACTTCTGCCATCAAGGCTTCAAGCGCAGGTAAATCTTCTTCTTGCTCATCCAAACTCTCTCGCCACTCCATTTGCTTCATGAGAAAAGCGGCAGGCATGGCGGTATTGGTTTCTAGCTTGGCATCAACCCCATGAAGCTGGCAAATATATAAGCCGCGTTGAATGGGATTCTTAAGGGTCTGAAAGGCGGTATTAGCCAAGGTTGCCATTTGCATAGCAATACGCTGCTCCGAGTCGCTACCGCGAGCATGGCGATCAGGATGTACTTCCTTCTGTATCGCCAGGTATGCCTGATCAAGAGCAGGCAAATCGATGTTGAATTGCTGATTTAACCCAAAGAAGCGAAAGTAATCGTCAGACGCGGAAGGATTCGCCACAACCACACTCATCTTTTACGTTTGGATTTTGAAACTTAAAGCCTTCGTTCAAACCCTCACGCACAAAATCTAACTCCGTACCATCTAAGTAAGCCAGACTTTTTGGATCTACAAACACCTTAATACCATTGGACTCAAATACCTGGTCCTCAGCAGCGGGCTCATCAACATACTCGAGCTGATATGCCAAGCCAGAACAACCAGTTGTACGAACGCCCAAGCGCAAGCCGCAACCTTTACCGCGCTTTTCTAAATTGCGGTTAACGTGTGCAGCTGCTTTGTCGGTTAAGGTGATTGCCATAGTTATGCCTACTTATTTCGCTGGATGCTTTTCTTTGTAATCGGCTACTGCCGCCTTGATAGCATCTTCAGCCAGAATTGAGCAGTGAATTTTCACTGGAGGCAATGCCAACTCTTCGGCGATCAAGGAGTTCTTGATCTCAAGCGCTTGATCCAAAGTCTTACCTTTAACCCATTCGGTTACCAATGAAGAAGAAGCGATCGCAGAGCCACAGCCGTAAGTCTTGAACTTGGCATCTTCAATCACACCCTGATCATTTACGCGAATCTGTAGCTTCATCACGTCACCACATGCGGGTGCGCCAACCATTCCGGTACCTACGCTGTCATCCCCTTTTTCAAAGGAGCCAACGTTACGGGGATTTTCATAATGGTCAATGACCTTTTCGCTATATGCCATGGTATTTCCTCTTTAATTTCTTTATCTATTTCTTTAGTGTGCAGCCCATTGAATCGTGCTCAGATCGATTCCATCTTTGTACATTTCCCACAGTGGTGATAGCTCACGTAACTTGGCAATTTTTTCTTTCACCAACTTGATAGTGAAATCCACTTCTTCTTCAGTAGTAAAGCGGCCCAAGGTAAAGCGAATTGAGCTGTGTGCCAATTCATCATTACGGCCAAGAGCCCTTAATACATAAGAAGGCTCTAAAGATGCTGAAGTACATGCTGATCCAGAGGAAATAGCCAAATCTTTCAGGGCCATCAACATAGACTCACCCTCAACATAGTTAAAGCTAATGTTCAGGTTGTGAGGCACTCGATTGTCCATGTCACCATTGACATAAACCTCTTCAATATCCTTCAAGCCATTTAACAAGCGATCGCGTAAGGCGCGAATACGCTTATTTTCTGAGGCCATATCGATACGAGCAATGCGGAATGCCTCGCCCATACCGACAATCTGGTGAACTGCCAAAGTACCAGAACGCATACCGCGCTCATGACCACCACCATGAATCTGGGCCTCAATACGAATACGGGGTTTACGGCGGACAAACAAAGCGCCGATACCCTTGGGGCCATAAGTCTTATGAGCAGAAAAACTCATTAGATCTACTTTGGTCTTTTCTAAATCAATTTCTACTTTGCCGGTTGCTTGCGCTGCGTCCACATGAAAAATAACGCCACGTGAACGGCACAATTCACCAATCGCAGGAATATCTTGTACCACTCCAATTTCATTGTTGACGTACATAACTGAAGCCAAAATTGTTCCAGGCTTCATCGCCGCTTCAAGCTGCGCAAAATCAATCAAGCCATTCGGCAATACATCTAAGTATGTCACTTCAAAACCTTCGCGCTCTAATTCGCGACAAGTATCTAAAGTTGCCTTGTGCTCAGTCTTAACTGTAATGATGTGGTTACCACGATCTTTGTAGAAATGCGCTGCACCTTTTAATGCCAAATTAATACTCTCGGTGGCACCACTGGTAAACACAATTTCTCTTGGATCAGCATGAACTAAGAGAGCAACCTCTGAACGCGCCCACTCAACTGCCTCTTCTGCAGCCCAGCCATAAGCATGACTGCGTGAAGCAGCATTACCAAACTGCTCGCGCAGATATGGCAACATTTTGTCGACCACTACTGGATCAATCGGCGTAGTAGCTGAATAGTCCATATACACAGGGAAGTGTTTAGGGCTAAACATAGGAACCGGTTGTTTTGGAAGGTCTTTTGGTGCGTTCATGGTTTATTTATCTATAGGTAATGCTGTTATTAACTTTGTCGCGCCAAGTTGAATACGGAATTCACCAGCGGTAATTTAGGAGCAACATCTTTTTTGGCTGCAAGTGCTGGAGTCGGCTTATCTGCTTTAGCACTTTCAACTTTGATTTTCTTTTGGCGCATATCTTGAATCACGACGCCGCGGCCTTCTTGTTGCTGGACTAAATCTTTTAGGCTCACTGAACTGAGGTACTCAACCATCTTGGAATTGAGATTGCTCCAAAGATCATGAGTCATGCAACGACCATGATTTTCTTCATCGCTATGACAATTGCCTTTGCCGCCGCATTGAGTGGCATCGAGAGGTTCATCAACAGCAACAATAATATCTGCAACACTCACCTCGGAAGATGGTCGTGCTAGGGTGTAACCACCGCCAGGTCCGCGAGTACTTTCCACGATATTGAAACGGCGTAATTTGCCGAACAATTGTTCGAGGTAAGAAAGGGATATTTTTTGTCTTTGGCTAATTCCGGCCAAAGTTACAGGTCCATGCGTTTCACGCAGGGCTAAATCAATCATTGCGGTTACTGCAAAACGACCTTTAGTTGTAAGTCTCATATGTCACCTTGGTAATGGATTGTTATGGACAGCTCACAGTCGGGCGGGTAATACCCGACCATTCCACTCAACTTTAACATAATCCCTAGCAATCTGCTCGGGAATTATCCCAAAAATCCCTCTTACAAGCCAGGAATTAAGGTGCAACCCTCAGACTGAGTCCCTGGATCTAGCTCCAAAGGCCATTTCTTTGACCTTAGTGAGCCTATCTCGAGTGCTGGCAGCCTTCTCAAACTCTAAATTCTTGGCTTCAGCGTTCATTTGCTTCTCTAGGCGCTTAATCTCAGCCGCTAGGTCCTTCTCGCCCATATCCTCATAGCGAGCCCGCTCCTGCTCAACCTGCATCTCCTGACGCTTCTCTTTGACGTCATAAACCCCATCAATAATGTCTTTAATGCGCTTTTGAACCCCCTTGGGCTCAATGCCATGCAACTTATTGAAGGCAATCTGCTTGGTACGGCGCCTTTCGGTCTCCTCCATTGCCCTGCGCATGGAGTCCGTAATCTTATCGGCGTACAAGATCGCTTTGCCTCGGACGTTTCGAGCAGCTCGGCCAATCGTCTGGATCAAGCTGCGCTCTGAACGCAAGAAACCTTCTTTATCGGCATCCAAAATTGCGACCAAGGAGACCTCTGGAATATCCAAACCTTCGCGCAATAAGTTAATACCAACCAACACATCGAAGACACCTAAACGCAAGTCACGCAAAATTTCTACGCGCTCGACCGTATCAATATCCGAGTGTACGTATCGCACCTTTATGCCGTTATCGGATAGGTAGTCAGTTAATTGTTCCGCCATACGCTTGGTCAATACAGTAACCAATACGCGCTCACCTACTTTGACGCGCGCATGAATTTGATCCAATAAATCATCTACCTGCGTGCTTGCTGGCAAGACTTCAATTTCTGGATCGACTAATCCAGTAGGTCTAGCTACTTGTTCAACAACTTGACCTTGATGCGTATTTTCATAATCTGCTGGCGTTGCAGAAACAAAAATGGTTTGACGCATCTTCGTTTCAAACTCGGTAAATTTGAGTGGACGGTTATCCATCGCAGAAGGTAAACGGAAACCAAACTCTACCAAAGTATGTTTACGCGATTTATCGCCGTTATACATCGCATTAAGCTGTCCAATTAAGACGTGGCTTTCATCAAGGAACATCAAAGCATCATTAGGTAGGTAGTCAACCAGCGTAGGCGGAGCTTCGCCAGGAGCGGCGCCAGAGAGGTGGCGCGAGTAGTTCTCGATCCCTTTGCAAAAACCCAATTCATTGAGCATTTCTAAATCAAAGCGGGTGCGTTGCTCAAGACGTTGCGCTTCAACTAACTTACCGTCTTTAACAAATTCATCCAAGCGAGTGCGCAATTCTGTTTTGATTGTTTCGATCGCTTTCAGAACAGTGTCGCGCGGAGTAACGTAGTGGGAACTTGGGTAAACCGTAAAGCGTGGGATCTTCTGACGAATTTTTCCAGTGAGAGGATCGAAGAATTGCAAACTTTCGATAACGTCATCAAACAACTCAACGCGCACCGCCAACTCATTATGTTCAGCAGGGAAAATATCAATCGTGTCGCCGCGCACTCTAAATACACCGCGCTTGAAATCTAATTCATTACGGTCGTACTGCATAGCAATGAGTCGCATCAAAATATCGCGCTGACTCATCTTGTCACCAGGGCGCAATGTCATCACCATGCTGTGATAGTCGCCCGGATTACCGATACCGTAGATTGCAGAAACAGTGGCAACGATGATGACGTCACGACGCTCTAAAAGACTCTTGGTTGCCGACAAACGCATCTGCTCGATGTGTTCATTAATTGAAGAGTCTTTTTCTATGAAGAGATCGCGCTGAGGTACGTAGGCCTCAGGCTGGTAATAGTCGTAATAACTTACAAAGTACTCAACCGCGTTTTTGGGGAAAAACTCCCTAAATTCACTGTAGAGCTGGGCGGCTAGGGTCTTATTTGGGGCAAAAATGATGGCTGGTCGACCTGTTCTGGCGATCACATTTGCCATCGTGAAGGTCTTTCCGGACCCAGTAACCCCTAAAAGCGTCTGAAAGGTCAATCCATCCTCTACACCCTCCACCAGGGCATCAATTGCCTGGGGCTGGTCTCCAGCAGGTGCAAATGGCTGATAGAGCTGATAAGGGGAGTCCGGGAAGGTCACAAACTTCGCTGGATCCAGGTCGTGACCGACCTCACCCAAGGGATCTGCCGCAGGGTTTTTATTTACCGTTTTTACTTCGGAATTTGGAGCAACTTTAGGCAACTTAGGGGGCATCTCGGCTATCATTTCACCTGTGAGATTTCTTCACAGCGAATTTTGTACAAACATTGATTTTGCCGTTTTTCTTAGGAAATAGTTGATTCTGGCCTCAAAAACCGACAATTAAACTGAATTTAACGTCAATTACGAACAAAACCACCCTATAACCCTCAATTTCAAGCCCAAATGACCCTGTTTGCCTCAGTTCAATTAGCCCCTAAAGATCCTATTTTTGGCCTCACAGAAGCCTACGTTGCAGACCAACGCGCCGACAAGGTGAACTTAGGCGTTGGCGTGTATTACACAGACGAAGGCAAGGTTCCACTTTTAAAGGCAGTAATTAAAGCTGAAGAGGCAATTGTTGCAAAGCACTCACCTCGCAGTTACATCCCTATTGAGGGACCAAACCCATACAACAGTGCAGTGCAAAACTTATTGTTTGGCGCTGACTCATCACTCATCAAAGATGGACGTGTTGTAACCGCCGAATGTTTGGGTGGCACTGGCGCCTTACGCGTTGGCGCTGACTTTATTAAACGTCTCAACTTAAATGCACCTTGCGCGATTAGCAATCCTACTTGGGAAAACCATCGCGGCATTTTTGAATCTGCTGGATTTGAAGTGGTTGAATACACCTACTTCGATGGCAAAACTCGTGGTGTTGATTTTGACGGCATGGTGAAGTCCTTAGAGTCTTTCCCAAAGAACACCACCGTGTTGTTACACGCTTGCTGCCACAACCCAACTGGCGCAGACATTACTGAAGCGCAATGGCGCCAAGTAATCGATATATGCAAAAACAAAAGCTTGATTCCTTTCTTGGATATGGCTTACCAAGGCTTTGCGGCTGGGATTGAGCAAGACGGTGTTGCAGTTCGTCTCTTCGCTGAATCAGGCATGTCTTTCTTTGTATCGAGCTCTTTCTCCAAGTCATTCTCACTCTATGGTGAGCGTGTTGGAGCATTGTCTATCGTGACACAAAGTAAAGATGAATCTACTCGCGTACTTTCACAATTGAAACGCGTGATTCGTACCAACTACTCCAATCCACCAACTCATGGCGCCGCAATTGCTGCTGCTGTTTTGAATTCCCCAGAACTGCGCAAGCTCTGGGAAGATGAGTTGGCAGAAATGCGTGATCGCATTAAAGCGATGCGTCACGGTCTCGTTGAAAAACTCGCTGCTGCAGGTGTGAAGCAAGATTTTGCTTTTATCGAGAAGCAGCGTGGAATGTTTTCTTACTCAGGCTTAACGGCCGAGCAAGTTGAGCGCTTACAGAAAGAAGATGGCATTTATGCCCTCTCTACTGGACGCATTTGTGTGGCAGCCCTCAATACTAAAAATATTGATAAAGTGGCTAAAGCAATCGCCCGCGTCTTAGCGTAACAAGCGGATATCCTGAATTACCGGAGGCACCATGCTATATCAGTTACACGAATTTCAAAAAGCCCTACTTCAACCAGTTAGTTCATGGGCAAGAGCTGCTTCAGAAGCTTTTATTAATGCTTCTAATCCTGCTTCTAAAGTTCCAGGATCTGACCGTTTAGCAGCTAGCTATGAACTCCTCTACCGCTTAGGCAAAGATTACAAGAAGCCAGAATTTGGTATTCGCTCTGTAATGGCGCATGGCAAAGAAGTTGCCATCCATGAAAGAACTGCAGTTGCAAAACCATTTTGTAACTTAGTACGCTTCAAGCGCTTCTCTGATGATGTCGAAGTCATTAAGAAACTTAAAGAAGATCCAGTTGTATTAATTGTTGCCCCGTTATCTGGACATCACTCCACATTGTTGCGTGACACTGTGCGCACACTCCTGCAAGATCACAAGGTTTACATCACCGATTGGATTGATGCACGCTTGGTTCCAGTTGAAGATGGTGAATTTGGTCTTGATGACTACGTCCACTACGTACAAGAATTCATTCGCACCATTGGCGCAAAAGATTTACATGTGATTTCCGTTTGCCAACCAACAGTTCCCACTCTAGGCGCAATCTCATTAATGGCATCAGCTGGTGAAGCAACTCCAGCTTCGATGATCATGATGGGTGGTCCAATTGATGCACGCAAATCACCAACTGCAGTAAATAACTTGGCAGACCAAAAATCTTACGAATGGTTTGAAAGTCACGTGATTTATAACGTTCCGCCCAACTATCCAGGCGCTGGCCGTCGTGTATACCCAGGCTTCTTGCAGCACACAGGCTTTATCGCCATGAACCCGCAAAATCATTTGCAGTCCCATTGGGATTACTTCCAAAACTTAGTACGCGGCGACGAACAGGATGCTGAAGCACATATTCGTTTCTATGATGAGTACAACGCTGTATTAGATTTGGACTCCAAGTTCTACTTAGACACCATCAAGACTGTTTTCCAAGACTATTCATTGCCAAATGGCACATGGAAAGTTGCTGGCGAACTCGTGAAACCACAGGACATTAAAAAGACTGCGCTTTTGACTGTTGAAGGTGAGTTGGATGACATCTCTGGAAGCGGCCAAACACGTTCAGCCCATGCTTTATGTGCGGGCATCCCAAAAGAGAATAAAGACCACTATGAAGTTGCTGGTGCAGGACACTACGGCATCTTTGCTGGACGTCGTTGGCGCGAGAAGGTTTATCCAAAGATTAAGACGTTCATTCGTGAACATCAGAACACGAAGAAAACTGCTACTCGGACTACCAAGTCTGCATAAATTAAGGGCTCTTCGGAGCCTTTAATTTTAATAAGAACCCCGCAAGCAATTTCCATGAGCCAAGCCAATAAACTCGTTGATCAACTTGAGGATATTCTTCCGCAAACGCAATGCACTAAGTGCGGCTACCCAGATTGCCGTGGTTACGCAGAGGCCATGGCGAGTGGCGAAGCCCTACCAAATCGCTGCCCTCCCGGCGGCATAGAGGGCATTGAACGCCTAAGCAAGGTTCTGATACTTATATACCCACAAGATGCATTTGAACTTCACCCCACCATTGATCCAGAATGCGGCGTAGAACGCCCCCGTCCAGTAGCGTTTATCGATCCACAGAAATGTATTGGCTGCACGCTATGTATTCAGGCATGCCCTGTTGATGCGATTGTTGGTGCCTCTAAACAAATGCACGTTGTGCTGACTGAATGGTGTACAGGCTGCGACCTCTGCATTCCACCATGTCCTGTTGATTGCATCAGCATGATTAATGTCACTGGAGATAAAACTGGCTGGGATGCTTGGTCACCCGATCTTGCTGATATCGCTCGCAAGCGCTATCACGAACGTGACATACGATTAGATCGAGAGCAAAAAGATAATGATGATCGACTCGCCAAAAAGGCTGCGGCTAAATTGCAGTCTGTTAACAGCGAATCACCCCAATCTGAAGAAGAATTTAAAGAGCAGGAACGCAAACGCGCCATCATTGCTGCCGCTATCGCACGTGCACAAGAAAAGAAATGATGAATCTAGAAAAGCGTCGTGCTTTTTTTGAGCAGCTCAAAGCGAATAATCCCAAACCAGAAACTGAGCTGGAATATAGCTCGCCATTTGAACTATTAATTGCGGTACTGCTATCTGCTCAAGCGACTGATGTATCGGTGAACAAGGGGACGCGCGAGCTCTATAAGGTTGCCAATACTCCGCAGGCCCTCTTAGATCTTGGTGAGGAAGGCGTTAGACCTTATATCCAGCATATTGGTTTGTTTAATTCCAAAGGCAAACATATTCAAGAAACTTGCCGACTACTCTTGGAAAAACATGGGGGCGAAGTTCCTCAGACTCGCGAAGAACTAGAGGCGCTACCTGGCGTCGGTAGAAAAACTGCGAACGTTATTCTGAATACCGCTTTTGGACAGCCCACCATCGCTGTCGATACTCACATTTTTAGAGTATCCAACCGAACAGGTCTAGCACCTGGCAAAGATGTTGTGAAAGTAGAAGAGCAATTACTCAAACGTGTACCTAAAGAATACTTATTAGATGCCCATCATTGGCTTATTCTGCACGGTAGATATACCTGCAAGGCGCGCAACCCAGATTGCGCACAATGCATAGTTGAGCCACTATGCGGCTTCAAACAAAAAACTGGCAAAGGAAAAGTTCGTGGCGATATTTAACCCAACTCGTGAAGAAGTGCGTCGCTTTTTCTGTGACACCTGGAAGAAGAAGACTGAGAATCAGATTCTTGATCCGATGGAAACGCTTGCCAGCGATTGGATGGTTGAACACCCTGAATATCACGACCTCCTTGCTGATCCTGAAGGCGCCTTAGATCAGGATTACACGCCTGAACGCGGTGAAACTAATCCCTTCTTGCATTTATCGATGCATCTGTCCATTAGCGAGCAGATCTCAATTAATCAGCCCCCTGGCATCAAAGAGATTGCTGATAAGTTATCGCAAAAGCTTGGCTCTATGCATGAAGCACAACACGTCATGATGGAATGTCTAGGACAAGTTATGTGGGAAGCGCAGCGTGAAGGACAGCCGCTGAGCCCAGAAAATTATCTTGAGGCTCTTAAAAAACTAGCTTAAGAAAGATTGGCAATGACAGACTTAATAGCTGCCGGCAATTCTTGAGATTTTTTTCTTCTGGCTTCCAATGTAGATGCTTTCGTTTCTTGAGTCTTCTTAGACCAAGCGGATCCAGGAAAAAAAGCATCATCTTTAAATCTGGGAATAACATGCCAATGAATATGGGGAACCATATTGCCTAAGGCAGCAATGTTGACTTTATCAGGATGCATTACGTGACGCACAGCCTCTTCGACAGCAAAAACTAAAGTCATAAGGTGATCGCGCTCTCCATAACTCAGATCAGTCATCTCGGCCACATGGCGATTCCAGATTACTCTACAGAAACCAGGCAGATCGGGATCATTCACCATGATGACTCGACAGTCATCACCGCGCCAAATAAGTTGCCCCTCTTCGGGCTTGAGTTCGTCTTTACAGAGTACGCAATTAGTCATGGAAAGAATGTAAACGAAAACGGCATCTAAGTCACCCTTGTGGGGTAATTTAGATGCCGCGGCAGTATTGGTGTGTTACTGCTTACTACGTACTACTTAGGGATTTCTTAGTGGAACTGCTCTTCTTCAGTAGAACCAGTCAATGCAGTTACAGAAGACTTACCACCTTGAATAACAGTAGTTACGTCATCGAAGTAACCAGTACCAACTTCTTGCTGATGTGAAACGAATGTGTAACCACGATCACGAGCAGCAAATTCTGGCTCTTGCACTTTTTCGATGTATGCAGTCATACCGCGCTGCATGTAGTCTTGTGCCAAGTCGAACATGTTGTACCACATAGAGTGGATACCAGCCAATGTGATGAACTGGTACTTGTAACCCATTGCACCTAATTCACGTTGGAATTTAGCAATGGTTGCGTCGTCCAAGTTTTTCTTCCAGTTGAAAGATGGTGAGCAGTTGTAAGCCAACATCTTGCCTGGGAACTTCGCACGAATTGCTTCGGCAAACTGACGAGCAAACTCGAGGTCAGGAGTACCTGTTTCACACCAAACCATATCAGCGTAAGCAGCGTATGCCAAACCACGTGAGATCGCTTGATCCAAGCCTTTACGTGTCTTATAGAAGCCTTCAGCTGTGCGCTCGCCTGTCAAGAATGGCTTGTCATTTGCATCGTAGTCAGATGTCAACAAGTCAGCAGCTTCAGCATCGGTACGAGCCAAAATGATAGTTGGAACACCCATTACGTCAGCAGCTAAACGTGCAGAGATCAATTTTTGTACAGATTCTGTAGTTGGCAACAATACCTTGCCACCCAAGTGACCGCACTTCTTAACAGAAGATAATTGGTCTTCGAAGTGAACACCAGCAGCACCTTGCTTGATCAATGCTTTGCTTAATTCGAATGCATTCAATACACCACCGAAACCGGCTTCAGCATCGGCAACGATTGGTGCGAAATACTCGATATAACCTGGATCACCTTTATTGATGCCTTTAGCTGTTTGAATTTCGTCAGCGCGTTGGAATGAGTTATTGATACGCTCAACCATCTTTGGTACTGAATCAACTGGATACAAAGATTGATCTGGGTACATAGCTGCATATGAATTGCCGTCAGCAGCAACTTGCCAACCTGACAAGTAAATTGCCTGAACGCCAGCCTTAACCTGTTGCATTGCTTGGCCACCAGTCAAAGCGCCTAAACAGTTAACGTAAGCTTCATTATTTACCAAATCCCAAAGACGCTCTGCGCCATGCTTAGCTAATGTGTGCTCAATCTTCAATGAGCCACGAAGACGTACAACGTCCTCAGCTGTATAGCCACGTGTAATACCTTTCCAGCGTGGATTGGTATCCCAGTCCTTTTGTAGTGCTGCGATTTCTGCTTTGCGATCTGCCATGTTTTTCTCCCTAAGTTAAACAAGTACTTCAAAATTTGAGGACTCTTAAGACCAGTTCAAGTCTTATGTCTTATATAAGAGTTTAGACAGTTCAAAAAAGCAAGCAAGCGAAATATGGGATATTTTTAAAAATATTTAGTTATTTAAATTCAATAACTTAAAGTTATATTTTTACTATGTGGAATGAATGCCCACGGTCTGGAATAAATTGAGAGGCTACTAATTGCGCCGCATTTTACGCAGCGTAATGACATTTCATATTATGAAATTATTAGAGCTTAACTAAGCGGTTTTTGGCGCAATACCGGCAGACACCTTAAATACCGTTGGAATAATCATGAGCTGGAAGGCAACAATACCTAGGAATAATGCATTTGGAAGTCCGGCATCCATAAAGAAGCCAAAGATAAAAGGCCCTACTGCAGCACCCAAATCAATTCCTGAATAAACGATTCCATAAACGCGTCCAGCAACACCTTTCGGAGTTACCGTTTTCACCAAAAGATCTCGTGAAGGAGCAACAACACCGTAGCCAAAGCCTAAGCCAAAAAATAAGATCGGAATAAGACCGGCTGGAATAAATCCAGTGCCTAGTAACAAACACATCACTATCGTTACAGATAAACAGGATGTCACGATACGTTCAGGCGCTTTCAACTTTGCAGCTAAATATCCACCGAACAAAACACCGCCAGCACTACCAAGCGCTAATAAGGTAATGTAATAACTTCCCACATCTAATGGGACTTGATAGATGGAAAACAATGCACTTGGTGCAAAGGATTGCAGACTTGAAGTAGAAGCCATGCTGAAGAAAAAGAAAATCCAACATAACCATACGGCAGTTAACTTCAAAAATGCAAATGCACTTTCCTGCACAACCCCAGGATTAGCGGCTTGGTTGCTTGCTTGAGTATCATCATGGCGCTCTTTGACGTTATCTAGAAGATAGCTTCGATTGACCCATAGAACCGCCAAGATACAAGCCTCCAGCAGGGCTGCGCTTAAGAATGCAATACGCCAATCGCTGAATTGGGCAATGGCAACCATGAAGGCAGGCGCTGCCGCCCAACCTAGGTAGCCCGTGACTCCATGCATTGAATAGGCGTACGGTAGATTAGGAGGTGACACCTTGTGATTAATGAGTGTGTAATCAACAGGATGAAAAATACCGTTACCGCAACCTGCGATAACCGCCCCCATTAAGAGCATGGCATAACCATTGCTTTGTGTATACACCAAGGCCGCAAGAATCAGTAAGCTAATACCACTAAACAGAACTGGCCTTGCGCCAATGCGATCCACTAAAAATCCTGAGGCGGCTTGAGCAATGCAAGACACCACAAAGAAAACTGACATGAGTAAACCGAGCTCGGCATAACTCAATGCAAAAGCATCCTTCAACCATGGAAACATGGGAGGAAGCACTAAATGAAAGAAATGAGAGCTGCCGTGAGCTAGGCTAATGAGACCAATAACCCGGACATCACTGGCACGCCTACTAAGCGCAACAGTCATGTACCGAGTTTACTGGCGCAGGGATATTCCTGCTGAAATAATGAAACTACTACTTAGTGAACCTGACGGCTAAAGCTAAATTCGCCGGCCTTATCAACATCTACAGGGACTACATCCTTAGGGCCGAACTTGCCTTCCAGAATCATCTTGGAAACAGGGTTCTCAATGTGCTGCTGGATAGCCCGCTTCAGCGGTCTTGCTCCAAAGACAGGATCAAAACCCACCTCCGCAATCTTATTGAGGGCTGCATCGCTAACATCAAGCTGCATATCCACTTTTGCCAATCGATCCGACAAGTTTTTGAGCAGTATCTTCGCGATATTAGCGATATTGCCTTTGTCTAAGCCGTGGAATACGACGATCTCATCGATACGGTTCAAGAACTCAGGACGAAAATGATTTTTCAATTCCTCAAAAACCGCTTCCTTGATTTCAGATTGCTTCTTATCGGCCATTGATTGAATCAAATGAGATCCAATATTACTGGTCATCACAATCACCGTATTCTTAAAGTCTACTGTACGGCCTTGACCATCAGTTAAGCGGCCATCATCTAGTACTTGCAAGAGAACGTTAAAGACATCTGGATGTGCTTTCTCAATCTCATCGAACAAAATCACGCTGTATGGATGGCGACGAACTTGCTCGGTTAAATAACCACCCTCTTCGTAGCCAACGTAGCCTGGAGGCGCACCAATTAAACGCGCAACACTATGCTTTTCCATGAACTCACTCATATCAATACGAATGAGGTGGTCTTCACTATCAAACAAGAAACCAGCCAATGCCTTGCAAAGCTCCGTCTTACCAACGCCAGTAGGCCCAAGGAATAAGAATGAACCATAAGGACGATTCTCTTCTGCCAAGCCAGCACGTGAGCGACGGATCGCATCAGACACTGCGCGAATAGCTTCCTCTTGACCAACGACACGCTTATGTAAGAGCTCTTCCATCTTGAGCAATTTATCGCGCTCGCCCTGCATCATCTTAGAAACTGGAATACCTGTCGCACGAGAAACTACTTCAGCAATTTCTTCTGCGCCCACTTGAGTTCGTAGTAATTTATTCTTCACTACGCCATCTTTGTCGCCCTTCGCTTCAGCAGCCGCAGCAGATTTAAGCTTAGCTTCGAGCTCAGGCAGCTTGCCATATTGCAACTCAGCAACTTGCTCTAACTTGCCATCACGCTGTAACTTGGCGATATCAGCCTTAACCTTTTCAATCTCTTCCTTCAGATTGGCAGCACCAAGTACGGCACCCTTCTCTGCTTTCCAGATTTCTTCCAAATCAGCATACTCGGCACCAAGACGCTTGATC
Source organism: Polynucleobacter yangtzensis (assembly GCF_027924165.1). NCBI lineage: Bacteria > Pseudomonadati > Pseudomonadota > Betaproteobacteria > Burkholderiales > Burkholderiaceae > Polynucleobacter > Polynucleobacter yangtzensis. Next base: position 474,021 of record NZ_AP026973.1, on the reverse strand, counting down.
TCTTCTTCAATAAGACCAAGACGCTTTTGTGATGCTTCATCTTTTTCTTTTTTAACTGCTTCGCGCTCAATCTTGAGCTGAATGAGGCGACGCTCAAGCTTGTCCATTACCTCAGGCTTGGAGTCAATCTCCATACGAATACGTGAACCGGCCTCGTCAATCAAGTCGATAGCCTTATCTGGTAAAAAACGATCGGTAATGTAGCGGTGTGACAACTCGGCAGCAGCCACAATTGCTGGGTCAGTAATCTCAATGCCGTGATGAAGCTCATAGCGCTCTTGCAAGCCACGTAAGATTGCAATCGTTGCCTCAACACTTGGTTCTTCAACCATCACTTTTTGGAAGCGGCGCTCTAGCGCAGGATCTTTTTCGATATATTTGCGATATTCATCTAAGGTTGTTGCGCCGATGCAATGCAACTCACCGCGTGCCAAGGCAGGCTTGAGCATATTGCCAGCATCCATTGCGCCATCACCTTTGCCAGCACCAACCATCGTATGAATCTCATCGATAAAGATAATGGTTTGACCCTCATCTTTAGCAACGTCACTGAGAACCGCCTTTAAACGCTCCTCGAATTCACCACGGTATTTGGCGCCAGCCAATAGCAAAGCCATATCCAACACTAAGACACGTTTGTTCTTCAGTGTTTCAGGAACCTCACCATTCACAATGCGCTGGGCTAAGCCTTCAACGATCGCAGTCTTACCTACACCCGGCTCACCAATCAGCACGGGGTTATTCTTACCGCGGCGCTGCAATATCTGAATGGTGCGACGAATCTCATCATCACGCCCAATTACTGGATCAAGCTTGCCCATGCGAGCGCGCTCAGTTAAATCCACGGTGTATTTCTTTAAGGCCTCACGTTGACCTTCAGCATCTGCACTATTCACTGATTCTCCTCCGCGCACTAAATCAATAGCCGCTTCTAACGATTTACGATTTAAGCCATTCTCACGAGCAACCTTGCCTAGCTCGCCTTTGTCGTCTGCTACAACTAATAAAAACAGTTCACCCGCAATGAATTGATCATTGCGTTTATTGGCTTCTTTTTCACATAAGTTCAACCAATTACTGAGATCACGGCCAACCTGAACTTCCCCGCTAGTGCCCTGCACTTCGGGAAGGTTGCTGATAATCTTTTCCACACCTTTTTCAAGGCCAGCGACATTGGCGCCTGCTCTTGTTAGCAAGCTCTTTGCGCCACCATCAGAATCACGCAACATTGCCAGCAACACATGGGCCGGCTCAATATATTGGTTGTCTTTGGCTAAAGCGATACTTTGGGCCTCACTTAGGGCCTCTTGAAACTTAGTTGTTAATTTATCTATTCTCATTTATGCACTCCATATATCTATCTATAGAATATAAGGGCAATATCGCCAATTTCAAGGGTTTTTGAGCCCTTTTTAACCCTAATTTGACCCATTTTGACCTGGCTTGTTTACCTTCTAGAATGCTCTGACGGCACGTACTATGCCGGCATTACAAACCGTCTAGAGCATCGCCTAGAAGCTCACAACTCAGGGCAAGGCGCTCGCTATACAAGAGCTCGCAGACCAGTTGTTCTTTTAGCTACACAAGAGCACCCCGATCGATCTGAGGCCTCAAAGGCAGAGATCAAATTAAAGCAACTTCCCCGCTCTGAAAAGCTAGCATTCTTTAAAAACAAAAACCACCCTTAAGGGTGGTTGATCTGCTATTTACTTGAATTTTAGAAGGCGTCTTTTACACGCTCGATCGCATAGATTTCTCTTAAATGCAGAGCTTGATAAGCCACCCGATCTTTAAATAATCCTGTAATCGTTTCTGAGCCAGGTGAAAAATTTCTCATAACATCTGCATTCAGGTTGTACATGGGCCAGTTTGCCTGACCACTCACATTTGGATTACCGGTTTTGGCAAATGCTGCCCAACTAGCAGATAACCTCTCTGACATTGCTTGATCCTGAGGGTTATTTTTATCCACAATCGGAAACCAGTCTTTTGGCCAGACATGCGTTTTCTTGAACCCAGCAATATCTTTTTCAATTCGATCGCATTGATTCACGCCAGTTAGAGCCTGCTTAGGAGCTTGGGTTACCAATCCCAAACTACCAAAGACATAAGGTATCTCGTATGTATGAGGCGCACCCGGTAAAGCGGCTCGAATATTTTGAGTTAAGTAATCAAAGTAATAGGCGTAGCCGGGGGCAATACCATTCATGCTATTTGCCAATAATTTGGTACTGGCGCGATACATCAGATCCTGAATTACAAAAGAATTCAAAATACATTTATCTTTTACATTGGCATAAAGCTGCTCAATAATTTTTGGGTCTTCGTGCACATTCTTCAAAAAGACATCCAAGGCAGGCTCGCCAGGCAACATGAAGTCACTATCAAATGAGTTTGTGCCGATCATGAAAGGCACTTTCGCCTGCTTACCAGCGGCAAATAAAGGAATGGGGTCGCCCTTCAAAATCTGACCATCCACAAAAGGACCGCCAAACTCACCAGCATAGTAAGAATTGCCATCAAGTACTAGTTTTTGAACTGGTAATTTTCTTAATTCAGCTAATGATTTTGCGCCAAGAGCAGCCATAAATTTAGCGCCTATATCCACCTCTGGTGTTAAGCCAAAACGCTTTTCAGTCATCCCCCTTAAAGGACTTTGTTGCGCGCTTTGAGCAATCGCCTTGTGGAACAACCCCTTAGCTGCATCAGAAACCATTAACCAAGTAACACTTCTACCACCAGCTGATTGACCAAAGATTGTTACGTTATTGGGGTCTCCCCCAAATACCTCAATATTCTTTTTAACCCACTTTAAAGAGGCAATTTGATCCATAGTGCCGTAATTGCCTACTGGCTCACCCTTAGCTTTTGCTTCCTCAATCAACTCTTTTGAAGCAAAGAAGCCCAATGATCCAAGACGATAGTCAACCGTAACAACGATGACACCATTCTTCACCAAATTGATTGGGGTGAACTGTGGATCTTTAGCGCCATCTACGATTAAACCGCCGCCATGGAACCAAACCATGACTGGCAAATTCTTATTAGGTTTAGAGGGTGTAAAGACGTTGAGCTTTAAACAATCCTCGCTACCCGGCAGTCCAAGACCATCGTTAAGATTTTTAATATATTGCTGCGGACAAGCTCCGCCAAACTTACTAGCATCACGTGTTCCATTCCAAGCAAGCGCTGGTTGCGGAGGGCGCCAGCGCAAGTCACCCACAGGAGGGGCGGCGTAGGGAATATTTTTAAACGCCTGCATGTTGTACTCAATCACACCTTGCAAGCTGCCTGTTTCAATCTTAACAACAGGCCTCTCTGCAGCACATACACCAATAGCAATAGCAGTCAATAGCAAGGCAACTAATTTTTTCATTTGAATCTCTCTTGCGAAATACGAAATACGGCTTAGGTTTTATTCCATCGGGCCATTGCAGCCTCGTCAGTCACGCGGGAGTCCACCCAACGAGCACCTTCAGGCGTATCTTCTTTCTTCCAAAATGGAGCTGCCGTTTTAAGGTAGTCCATGATGAACTCGCAGGCAGCAAAAGCCTCTCCCCTGTGAGCGCTGGTAACTGCAACAAGAACAATTTGATCCTCTGGCAAGAGCGGCCCCACCCGATGAATCACCAGAGTTTGGTAGATGTCCCAACGTGCCTTGGCTTGATCCAGAATTTCTTGTAATGCCTTTTCGGTCATGCCGGGGTAATGCTCAAGCGTCATACCCCTTACTTCACTACCGTCATTCATATCCCGGACAGTGCCCAAGAAAGAAACTACCGCGCCAACCCGTGGATCACCCTTGCGTAGTGCCGCTATTTCAGCGCTAAGATCAAAATCACTTTCTTGAACACGAATAGATGAATTGGACATACTAGCCACCGGTTACCGGAGGAAAGAAAGCTACTTCAGCCCCGTCTTGAAGAGCGGTATTGGCATCAACCATGTGTTGATTAAGGGCGCAGCGCAATACTTTGCCTTCTGCTAACACTTCAGACCAGGGGTTGCCGCGCTCGATAAGATGTGTCCTGAGTTCAGCAATCGTTTTAACTGTTGCCGGAACAGAAACACTCTCTTGCGAGACACCAAGAGCCTCACGCAATGAGGCGAAGAATCGTAATTCGAGTTTCATGAGCTAATCGTAAACCGATTATTTGAGGAGTGCATCAAATGGGATGTATTTCACCAACTCACCAGACTTGATTGGCTGATTTGGCGGGCAATCAACTAGGCCATCACCCCAAGAGGCGCTAGTAAGTACACCTGAACTTTGATTTGGGTACAAATCAAGACCGCCTTGATCATTAATCTTAACGCGCAAGAACTCATTGCGACGATCGGCCTTTAGCCAATCAAAGTCCGCACGCATTAAATACGATTGGGGAAGCTTTGCTTCGCGTCCTTGGAGCCTCAAAATAAATGGACGAACAAACAATAAGAAAGTGACAAAGCTAGAAACTGGGTTCCCAGGTAATCCAACAAACCAAGCTTCACCGTCTTTAGGCTCGCTTGATTTACGTACCGCACCAAATGCTAGTGGCTTACCCGGTTTGATGGCAATTTGCCAAAGATCTAATCTTCCCTCAGCAGTAACTGCAGGCTTAATATGATCTTCTTCGCCAACTGATACGCCGCCAGAGGTAATTATTAAGTCATGATCTTTGCTGGCTTTTCGCAATGCTTCGCGTGTTGCATCCAAGCGATCGGGAACAATACCTAAATCCGTAGCATCACAACCCAAAGACTTCAGGCAAGCCAATAAGGTATCGCGATTGGAGTTATAGATACCGCCAGGTTTTAATGGTTCACCCGGAAGCGCTAACTCATCACCCGTAAAGAATGCCGCAACTTTCACGCGACGTTTTACTTTGAGATGCGTTAAGCCGGCAGAAGCGGCAACACCTAACTCTTGAGGGCGCAAGAATGTGCCCGCAGTCAAGCAAGTCTTGCCAGTTGTTAAATCTTCACCACTACGACGAATCCATTGACCCGATGAGGGTGCAACATTAATAGTCACTTGATCAGATCCACCCTCAACCGTGCAATCTTCTTGCATTACAACGGCATCGGCACCAGGGGGAACAGGAGCGCCAGTGAAAATTCTGGCGGCAGTACCAGGCTCTAATTGCTTTCCGATAGAGCCAGCTGGAATACGTTGAGCAATTTTTAATATTTGTCCAGGTGTCGCTATATCAGCACAGCGAACCGCATAACCATCCATTGAGGTGTTATCCAATGGTGGTACATCTACCAAACTCTTTACATCTTCGGCCAGAACTCTGCCCAATGCCGCTTGCGTGTTTACCATTTCGCTCTCATTGACCGTCACTGCATTTGACAGCAAATGGTCTAAGGCCTGCTGCGCAGTCAACATTGGTGGCTTTGTCATAGGATGATTGCTTGTTGCTTAAAGTTTTGGGTTAAGTCGATTAACCAAGATGCGTTGTAATGAAAGCTTTAACTTGATTTACATCGGCATCGATATTTTCTACACGCTGTGGCTTAGATTTAATATCTTTGAATGCAGGCGGGCATTCAGCAGGTCGACCCAAAGCAATCTCAATGGTTTCCTCAAACTTAATCGGTAGCGCTGTCTCCAGCACAATCATTGGAATACCAGCCTGCAGGTGTTCCCGAGCCACTTTCACGCCATCAGCAGTATGCGTGTCGATCATGACGCCATAGCGCTGATCAATGTCGCGAATAGTCTCTAAGCGATTCTCATGAGTGCTACGACCTGATTGAAAACCATACTTGCCCAGATCTTTGAAAACATCATCTTTAGAGATATCAAAGCCACCAGTTTCATCTACTTGCTTAAACATGCCTGCTGTAGCTTTGCCGTCTTGACCCATGAAATCAAATACAAAACGCTCAAAATTACTGGCTTTAGAGATATCCATGGATGGGCTGGATGTATGCAGTGTCTCAGCGGACTTGCGCGCCCGATAGATGCCAGTGCGGAAGAACTCGTCCAGGACATCATTCTCGTTGGTCGCCACAATCAGATGCTCAATCGGCAATCCCATCATGCGCGCAATATGACCGGCACAAACATTACCAAAGTTTCCAGATGGTACTGTGAATGACACTTTTTCAGCGCTAGACTTTGTTGCCAGAAGATACCCTTGAAAATAGTAGACCACCTGAGCCACTACACGCCCCCAGTTAATGGAGTTCACTGTACCAATATGATTCTTTGCTTTGAAAGCATGATCGTTACTCACTGCCTTCACAATATCTTGGCAGTCATCAAAGACGCCAGCCACTGCTAAGTTAAAAATATTTGGGTCTTGCAGGGAATACATTTGCGCAGATTGAAAGGCGCTCATCTTGCCGCGAGGTGAAAGCATAAATACTTTCACGCCCTCTTTGCCACGCATTGCATACTCAGCAGCACTACCAGTGTCGCCAGAAGTTGCGCCCAAAATATTGAGATGCTGACCTTTTTTCTTAAGAGCGTATTCAAAGAGATTGCCGAGCAACTGCATAGCCATGTCTTTGAAGGCCAAAGTAGGTCCATTTGAGAGACTTAATAGACCAATACGAGTTCCGTGCTCTTCACCCAACCAATGTATCGGGGTAATGTCTTTTGCGTTGTCCTGTGGACGTCCATTACAGTAAACCTGCTCGGTATATGTTTTACGCAAGAGTGCGCGCAAATCAGCCTCAGGAATATCGTCGGCATACAGACTTAAAACTTCGTAAGCCAAATCAGCATAAGACAAACCGCGCCAAGAATCCAACTGTGCTGCAGTGACCTTTGGATATTGAACGGGCAAATACAGGCCGCCATCAGGCGCCAATCCGCCTAACAAAATTTCTAAGAAGGATTGTTGCGGACTATTGCCGCGAGTGGACTGGTAACGCATGTATTTTGCTGAGTTTTACTTAAGACAGATTTTCTAAACGGATCTTCACGACTTCACCGGCAACAGTTTTAAGAGCTTGAATCTCTTTAATCGCGGCAAGCATGTTCTTTTCTTTGGTTTCGTGAGTCAAGGCAACCAAATCAGTTTGACTCTCACCTTCATCAGCCTCTTTCTGCAAGAGCGCATCGATTGAAACGCCATGTGAAGCCAAAATTTTGGTGATATCTGCCAATACGCCAGCTTGATCAGCTACACGCAAGCGCAAGTAGTAGCTAGTGGTGATCTCGCCAATTGGCAGCACTGGTGTGTCATGAACGGCATCCGCCTGGAAGGCCAAATATGGAACGCGATGCTCAGGATCGGCATTTAATAAGCGGGTAATGTCTACCAAGTCTGCGATCACAGCGGAAGCGGTTGGCTCAGAGCCTGCGCCCTTGCCGTAATACAAGGTAGTGCCAACAGCATCGCCAAACACTTGCACGGCATTCATAGCGCCTTCAACGTTTGCAATCAAACGCTTCGATGGAATGAGTGTTGGGTGTACGCGCAACTCAACACCAGTTGGTGTTTTCTTGGCAATACCTAGCAACTTAATCCGATAGCCTAATTGCTCGGCGTATTTAATATCAATTGCGTCTAACTTAGTGATGCCTTCAATGTGTGCTTTTTCAAACTGCATTGGAATACCAAATGCAATCGCACTCATGATGGTCGCTTTATGCGCTGCGTCTACGCCTTCAATATCGAAAGTTGGATCTGCCTCTGCGTAACCCAAGCGTTGCGCTTCTTTGAGTACTGTCTGGAAATCCAAACCTTTGTCGCGCATCTCTGACAAGATGAAATTGGTTGTGCCATTAATGATGCCGGCGATCCACTCAATACGGTTGGCAGTTAAGCCTTCACGCAAAGCTTTAATAATTGGAATACCGCCTGCTACTGCTGCCTCAAAAGCAACCATGACGCCTTTGTCATGCGCAGCTTTAAAAATCTCATTGCCGTGTACAGCGATCAAAGCCTTATTGGCTGTCACTACGTGCTTACCAGCAGCAATCGCCTCTAGAACCAAGTCCTTGGCAATTCCATAACCACCAATCAACTCAACAACAATATCAATCTCTGGGTTATTAATCACGGTGCGTGCATCGCTCACCACTTGCGCACGATCCTTAACCAATTCTTTGGCACGCTCTACATTTAAATCAGCAACCGTATTAATACGAATGCTACGCCCAGCGCGACGGGTAATCTCATCTTGGTTACGTTCGAGAACAGTGAATACGCCACCACCAACAGTGCCAATACCTAAAAGACCTACTTGAATCGGTTTCATGATGCCTTTGCTGCAGTTGAAGAAGCCTTACGGCTGTGCTTATTACGATAACGCTCCAGAAAACGTGCAAGGCGACCAATAGCCTCCTTCAACACATCTTCGTGAGGCAAGAACACTACGCGGAAGTGATCAGGTTTACCCCAGTTAAAACCGGAGCCCTGCACTAACAATACTTTTTCTTCTTTTAGAAGATCAGCAACAAATTGTTGATCATCTTCAATTGGGTAAACCTCTGGGTCTAACCTTGGAAATAAATACAAAGCTGACTTAGGCTTCACGCAAGTGACACCTGGAATATCGGTAATCAGTTTCCAGGCAAGGTCACGTTGCTTTGCAAGACGACCGCCATCGCCCACTAAGTCATTAATGCTTTGATAGCCGCCCAATGCAGTTTGAATTGCATATTGGCCTGGCACATTTGCGCAAAGGCGCATTGAGGCCAGCATGTTTAAGCCTTCGATGTAATCGCGCACCATCTCTTTATCACCCGAGACAATCATCCAGCCTGCGCGATAGCCGCATGAACGGTAATTCTTAGAAAGACCATTGAAGGTAATAGTGACTACATCAGTTGACAAAGATGCAAGAGAAATATGCTTCTCGCCGTCATACAACATCTTGTCGTAAATCTCATCGGCAAACAAAATCAAACCGTGTTCGCGAGCAATGTTTGTTAACTCGAGCAAAACTTCTTTGGAATAAATTGCGCCAGTAGGATTGTTTGGATTAATCACCACAATTGCTTTAGTGCGCGGCGTAATTTTTTTGCGCAGATCATTTAAGTCTGGAGCCCAATCTTTGGATTCATCGCAAAGATAGTGCACAGGCGTACCACTCGACAAACTCACTGCAGCCGTCCACAGTGGATAGTCAGGCGTTGGCACCAAGACTTCATCGCCATCATTTAAGAGCGCATTCATCGACAGCACGATGAGTTCAGAAACTCCATTACCTGTGTAAACGTCATCCAAGGCTACACCTTGAATACCTTTTTCTTGGCAGTACTGCATGATTGCCTTACGAGCCGAAAAGATTCCTTTGGAATCCGAATATGCTGAGGCGTTGCTTAAGTTGCGAATCATGTCCAACTGAATCTCTTCAGGAGGATCAAAACCGAAAACCCCTACGTTTCCGATGTTTAATTTGATGATTTTGTGACCCTCTTCCTCCATGCGCTGAGCAAGCTCGAGCACCGGCCCACGTATGTCATAACAGACGTTATCGAGCTTTTGGGACTTTCGGATTGGTTTCACAATAAATTAATGGGTAAGTTCTTGAAATATGAGAAAAAACAGCTAGCTATAATCCACATAATTATGACAGAGAGTCCACTTGAAGCTTCAATCTGACCCCCATTCCGGAGCGAATACGATCACTGGCTACGGCGATGGTTACGTAGAGATCAATAAGACTCCTTACGCCCATGCTGTTGTCCTGAGCTCGGATGGCGCCATCTCAGAGTGGTCAGCCCAGTCATTTGACGACTTGGAAGCCCATCACTTCTCGCAACTCGTTGATTTAAAACCAGAATTAATCCTTATTGGGACTGGCAAACGCCAGCGCTTTCCTAAGCCAGAACTCCTTAAAGCCCTGATTTCCGCCAAAATTGGCTTTGAAATCATGGATTCTCAGGCCGCCTGCCGGACATACAACATCCTGGTGGGCGAAGGACGTCAGGTCCTGCTAGCTCTGATTGTGGAGCCCGTTTAATGCAATTTGGCCAAATTCGGCAGTCATCAGCCCTGCATCCGGGCAAAATTTTGTTGCTGGTCATTATTTATGGCTTGCTGTGGTTTGGCACATTGAACTACCGCCATCTCATCCCATCCGATGAAGGACGCTACGCCGAGATCGCCCGAGAAATGCTCGTAACCGGTGATTGGGTTACGCCTAGATACAACGGCTACAAGTATTTTGAAAAACCACCATTGCAAGCGTGGGCTACTGCAGCAGCATTTCAAGCGTTTGGTATTGGCGATTGGCAAGCACGCCTTTGGACTGCACTTACTGGATTTCTCACCATTTTCTTAGTTGGATTTACTGGCGCTCGAATTTATAACGCTCGAGCAGGATGGTTAGCCGCCGTTGTATTGGCCTCAAGTCCGATGTGGGTTATCAGCGGTCACTTCAATTCGCTCGACATGGGCTTGTCTGCTTTTTTAGTCGCTGCACTTTGCAGTCTATTGCTGGCACAAACTTCTCAAAATAAAAACAGTTGTAGAAATTGGATGTGGGCATGTTGGGCTTTCATGGCACTAGCAACTTTATCTAAAGGTGTTATTGGCGCCGCAATTCCTGCAATGGTTTTTATTGCTTATTCCATTAGCACTTGGGATTGGAAAATTTGGACTCGGCTTCGTTTATTTAGTGGAACTATTTTGTTCTTAGCAATCACTGCGCCTTGGTTTATTTTGGTGGCACAGCGCAATCCTGAGTTTTTAGAATTCTTCTTCATTCATGAGCATCTACAACGTTTCACACAGGATGCTCACAGCAGAACAGGTCCTATTTATTACTTTGTGCCACTGCTACTAATTGGGCTGCTTCCCTGGTTTCTACAGATCCCAGGATCAATTGCACAAGCCTGGAGCGAGCGCCGCCGTGAGTTTTCTGCTGGATGGTTATTAGTCTGCTGGTTTGTAGTTATTTTTGCGTTCTTCAGCATCTCGCGCTCCAAATTACCCGGCTACATCATCCCAGTATTTCCTGCGCTTGCCCTACTCATTGGCAATCGATTAGATCGCTTGCTTGGTCATACGAATACGATGGCATTGCCTTGGAAATTACAAACAATAGGTTTCTCCATTTTGGGATGCATTGGATTTTTCTTTTTGGATGCCATCGGCAAACAAGCAAGACCTGATGAGATTAATGCGTATGCGCAATACACTTACTGGGTGATTGCTGCATTGATAGCGCTAATTATTTTTAGCGCTTATGCCGCATGGCAAAGTAAACGCAATGGCATTCAAAGTATCGTGAGTTTTGCTTGCGGATTTTTTCTGTGCGCCATCATTGCGGGAACAGGTCATGAGACATTAGGTCGTACCGTCTCGGGTATTGATCTCGTAGGACGAGTGAAAGCATCCATTCCTGAAAAAGTAAATTTCTATTCTGTTCGTCTTTTAGATCACACCGTGCCCTTCTATTTAGGTAGAACGATGATCATGGTTGAATCCCCCGATGAGCTAGAGTTTGGCGTCAACCAAGAGCCTGACCTCTGGATGCCGACCTTAGATGCATTTATCGCCCGCTGGAAAGAAGACCAAACGGCCTACGCGATCATGGTTCCAGAACAGTTTGATGCACTTCAGGCGCAAAATTTTCCAATGCAAGAAGTTGATCGCGATTCTCGTAGAGTCATTGTGAAACATCCAGATGCATCGAATGTGATGCAGTAACGCATTAAAGTAATATAAGACATCATGTCAGACTCCAGCCAACCATTCATTCCCTTCACACGTCCTAGCTTCAATCAAGAAACGATTGACGCCGTTTCGGAAGTATTGCGTTCTGGTTGGGTAACATCAGGTCCAAAGCTGGCAGAGTTTGAAGCGAGCTTAAGCACTTACTTTGGCGGTCGCACCGTCCGCTGTTTTGCTAACGGCACTGCAACGATGAAGATTGCCTTACAAGTTGCAGGTATTGGTGCTGGTGACGAAGTGATTACTACTCCAATCTCTTGGGTGGCAACATCGAATGTCATTTTGAGTGTAGGTGCTAAACCGGTGTTTGTAGATATCGATTCGGTCACGCGCAATATTGACCTCAATAAAATATCTGCTGCAATCACGCCAAAGACGCGAGCAATCATGCCGGTCTATTTGGCCGGCCTACCTGTTGATATGGATCAACTCTATGCATTGGCAAAGCAACACAATCTTCGTGTCATTGAGGATGCAGCACAAGCTTTTGGATCCCAATGGAAAGGCAAGAGGATTGGTAGCTTTGGTGACTTAGTCAGCTTTAGTTTTCAAGCAAACAAGAATCTCACCACCATTGAAGGTGGTTGCCTTGTGCTCAACAACGCAGATGAAGCAAAGCTTGCTGAGAAATTCCGCCTGCAGGGATTAACCCGTCAAGGCATGGACGGTATGGACGTCGATGTATTGGGTGGCAAAGATAATTTGACCGATGTGAATGCGGCAATTGGTCTTGAACAACTCAAACAGCTGCCTGCATATCAAGCACGTCGCGCTGCTTTAGCGCGCCAATACTTTGATGTCATTCGCGCTGAATTAAAAGCTGCTGCATTAGAGAATTTGAAGTTAGAACTTCCAGTTGAAAACTTTACTGAAAGTAACTGGCACATGTTCCAAGTGGTTTTACCGCTTGATCAGTTAAATACAGATCGCGCCCAAGTCATGACTGAGTTAAAAGATTTGGGTATTGGCACTGGCGTTCATTACCCCGCTATTACAGGCTTTACGCTGTATAAAAACGAAGGCTATAAAAGCTCCGACACACCGATTGCAGAACGAATCGGTAAATCCATCCTCACACTTCCTCTATTCCCCGCAATGGCAGATGAGGATATTGGCCGTATAGCCAAGGGATTGATCGGAATTTTGCAGAAATACCGCAAAAACTAGCGTTATTGGGGTTGAGCCCTGAGAATCAGGCAAAATTGCTGCATGACTGCCAATTTAGTTGCCAACCCAACACTCAGTATTGTTATTCCCGTCTATAACGAGGAAGATGGTCTCCAAGCTCTCTTTGATCGCCTCTACCCGGCGCTTGATACGCTTGCCGCTAAACGCAAAATTACTTACGAAATCGTTTTCGTCAACGACGGTAGCAAAGATCGCTCCGCCGGCATTCTTTCTAAGCAGGTGGAATTACGCCCTGACGTCACTCGCGCTGTTTTATTTCATAGCAACTTTGGTCAACATATGGCGATCATGGCTGGCTTTGAATACGCCAAGGGCGAATACATTATTACCCTGGATGCGGACTTACAAAATCCACCAGAAGAGATTGATGCGCTTACCGAGCAACTTCTAAAAGGTCACGACTATGTCGGCACCATTCGCGCAGACCGTCAAGATAGCTTCTTTAGAAAATTCGCTTCACGCGCCATGAATCGTTTGCGTGAAAACATTACACGCATCACGATGACTGATCAAGGTTGTATGTTACGTGGCTATAGCCGTCGCATTATTGACCTTGTTCGCCAATGCGATGAGAGCAACACTTTTATTCCAGCGCTGGCTTACACCTTCTCCGCTAACCCAGTTGAGATCTCAGTTAAGCATGAGGAGCGATTTGCTGGTGAATCTAAATACACCCTATATCAACTCATTCGCTTGAACTTTGACTTGGTTACCGGGTTTTCAATCATGCCACTGCAGATCTTTTCGATTCTCGGCATGCTCTTATCCCTTGCTGCTGGCAGCCTTTTCGCCTACCTACTAGTGCGTCGCTTCGTTCTAGGTGCTGAGGTTGAGGGAGTATTTACACTCTTCGCGCTGACCTTCTTCCTGATTGGTGTCATGCTCTTTGGGCTTGGTCTTTTAGGTGAATATATTGGTCGTATCTATCAGCAAATTCGCAAACGTCCTCGTTATGTTGTGCAAACTGTTTTAGAGAAAAAATAATTGCACGCAGTCGTCTTTGCTTATCACGATGTAGGTGTTAATTGCCTGAAGGCACTTCTCAGCGCTGGCATACAAATTGATCTCGTGGTCACCCATCAAGATGATCCCAATGAAAATGTTTGGTTTGGGAGTGTGGCCAAACTGTGTGCTGAGAAAAATATTCCGTACATCACACCTAATGCAAATGAATTGGTAGACCTCATTCCGAAGCTTCAAGCGCTTGCGCCGGATTACATCTTTTCCTTCTACTATCGCTTCATGATTCCGGAGCAGATACTGAAGTGCGCAAAAATTGCTGCTCTCAATATGCATGGCTCACTTCTACCAAAATATCGCGGACGTGCGCCAGTGAATTGGGCCATCCTGCATGGCGAAACAGAAACCGGTGCTACCTTGCATGTCATGGAAGCAAAGCCGGATGCAGGAGATATTGTTGGGCAAGCAGCCGTCAGTATTGGCCCAAATGAAACCGCTACCGATGTATTTGGCAAAGTAAGCCAGGCCGCTGTGACCGTCATTAAGCAGGTCTTGCCTAGCTTGATTCAAGGAAATATTCCCCGTAAGCCTAATGAGCTCGAAAAAGGGAGCTATTTTGGGGGTCGAAAGCCCGCGGATGGCCAAATTCATTGGAATCAGACTGCCAAACAGGTTCATGACCTTGTCAGAGCCGTTGCACCGCCCTATCCAGGCGCCTTTGCAGACTATGACGGTAAGACCATGATTGTTGGCCGCACTAGCCTAAATGGGCCATTTCCAGCCAATCTCGATCTTGGGGTTTGCGGCATCCAAGTGGTTGATAATCGGGTATTCGGCATTTGCGGCGACCGCCAAGTAGTAGAAATCTTGGAATGGTTTCCAGCAAGCAAATAAATTAGATTAAAACGAGGCAGTAAAGATGAAAAAAGTACTCATTCTTGGTGTTAACGGTTTTATTGGTCACCACCTTTCCAAGCGCATTCTTGAGACAACCGATTGGCATGTCTATGGCATGGATATGCAAAACGATCGTCTTGGTGACTTAGTAAATCATCCGCGCATGCACTTCTTTGAAGGTGACATCACCATCAATAAAGAATGGGTTGAGTATCACATCCGTAAGTGCGATGTCATCTTGCCTTTGGTTGCTATTGCCACACCAGCAACTTATGTTCAGCAGCCACTCAAAGTGTTTGAGCTCGATTTCGAAGCCAATCTACCAATCGTGCGCTCTGCAGTGAAATACAAAAAGCATTTGGTATTCCCATCCACATCTGAAGTATATGGAATGTGTGAGGATAGTGAGTTCGATCCCGCTAAGTCCAATATGGTTTACGGTCCAATCAATAAGCCACGCTGGATCTATGCTTGCTCTAAACAGCTGATGGATCGTGTGATTTGGGGTTACGGCATGGAAGGCTTACGCTTTACCCTCTTCCGCCCATTTAACTGGATTGGCCCAGGCTTAGACAGCATCTACACACCAAAAGAAGGCTCTTCCCGCGTTGTGACTCAGTTCTTGGGTCATATTGTTCGTGGCGAATCTATTAACGTTGTTGATGGTGGGGCCCAGAAGCGCGCCTTTACTTATGTTGACGATGGTATCGATGCCTTAATGCGCATCATCGACAACAAAGATGGTGTTGCTAACGGCAAGATCTACAACATCGGCAATCCAAAAAATAATCACTCTATTCGTGAACTCGCAAATCAGATGCTAGAAATTGCTCGCAGCATTCCTGAATATGCGAAGACTGCTAATGAAGTGAAGATTGTAGAAACTACTTCTGGCGCTTACTACGGTGAAGGTTATCAAGACGTTCAAAATCGTGTGCCAGCAATTGATAACACAATGAGCGAACTAGGTTGGAAGCCAACCACTACGATGTCCGATGCGCTCAAGAATATTTTTGAAGCCTATCGCGAAGATGTAGAAAAAGCACGCACCTTGGTCGACAAAGAATAAAAGAAAGCAAACCCAAAGGTTCATGGCTAAGATTGCTCTCAAGGTTGATGTTGATACCTTACGCGGCACCAAAGAAGGCGTACCTAATTTAGCTCGCACGCTTGAGCGCTTTGGACTTAAGGCGACCTTTCTCTTTAGCCTTGGACCGGATCACACCGGCTGGGCTTTAAAGCGCGTTTTTCGACCAGGCTTTCTGAAAAAAGTGAGTCGCACTTCCGTTGTAGAGCACTACGGCATTAAGACATTGCTCTACGGTGTTCTGCTCCCAGGACCAGACATTGGCAAGAAGGCTGCAGCAGAAATGCGCGCTATCGATCAAGCAGGTCATGAGACTGGCATTCACACCTGGGATCACGTTGCCTGGCAAGATGCAGTACGTACTCAAGATGCGCAATGGACAAAGTCCATGATGCAAAAGAGCTGGGATAGATTTGTTGAGATATTTGGTCATGCGCCAGTTACTTATGGCGCTGCTGGATGGCAAATGAATTCAGCAGCTTTTGAACAGCTCGATCAATGGGGGATTAATTACTCATCTGATGGTAGGGCCGAACCTAACCTCATACCCTATCGCCTTGAACTACCTTCTGGTAAAGCTAAGCATGTTCAATATCCAACAACACTCCCAACATTTGACGAACTGATTGGCATCGATGGTGCCGATGAGTTTGGTGCAGTCAAAAAGCTTTTAGAGATCACTCAAAGCAACCCTAATGATCAAGTCTTCACGCTACACGCAGAGCTAGAGGGGCAAAAGCTGTTACCTGCATTTGAGCAGCTATTGGCTGGATGGCTAAATCAAGGTCACGATCTTGTGACAATGGGCGAGCTTCATAAATCCTGGGAAGCCACTAAACAACTCGATAAAATAGCTGTATTGCCGCTGACCTGGGGTGAAATACCTAATCGCAGTGGTGAATTAATCATTCAAAATAACTAATAATTCAATAAGCAGTAGAGACAACTAACGAAGGATCATCATGACAGTAGCTATCGGTAAACCTATGCCGCAGTGCGCAATTCCAGCAACCTCTGGATTGACATTCTCACCTGCATCCGCAAAAGGCAAAAAACTGGTTCTTTATTTTTACCCTAAAGACATGACTCCTGGCTGCACAGCTGAGTCCGGTGAATTTAGAGACAACATTGAAGCATTCACTAAGGCTAATACTCTGGTGGTAGGGGTTTCCCGAGATAGCCTCAAATCTCACGATAACTTCCGCAGTAAACTGGAGCTTCCTTTTGAGCTGGTTGCCGATACCGAAGAAAAGCTTTGCCAGATCTTTGGCGTCATGAAGATGAAGAATATGTACGGCAAACAAGTCCGTGGCGTAGAGCGCAGCACCTTCTTATTTGACTCCTCCGGAAACCTGGTTAAAGAGTGGCGCGGCCTTAAGGTTCCAGGCCATGTGACAGAGGTGTTACAAGCAGCCCAAGCCACCAAATAATTTTTACAACAATTTGTTCTAGGGTGCTTGCAAACCCCAAAATTTGGGGTAAAGTGATTCATATGCACCGTAAACGACGGGAAAGTCTGACAATCCGTTTGAATCAGAAACCTGAATATCTCAGATCAGGTTTGGAGAGCAACCCCCGCCGTTTTTTAAGTCTCAATGCAATCAGTTTCGTAATAAACCGTCAATGCACTCCGCTTGGCGGTTTTTTCTTTTAGGAGAGTCCATGCCACTGCCCCCAATCCCCACTCAAATTGCTGATCAAGTGAAGCTCAGTCGCAAAGATACTCCCGACTTAAAGAAGCGCCCTGCTCCAGCAAAACCAGTGGTAGTAGAAGCGGTTGATTGGACCAATGATGTAGAAGAAGATTTAACTGAGGCTGAAGTAGCCCTCGAGAAAATTAAATTAGATCGCAGCCCAGTTCGCAGCGAAACTAAAGCGCCTACGCCTGCAAAACCAAAACGCGTAATACGTACTGGACCTCCAAGTTTGTTTGTTTTAGATACCAACGTCTTAATGCACGATCCAAGCTCCCTATTCCGCTTCTCAGAGCATGATCTGTATCTGCCAATGACCACTCTAGAAGAGCTGGATAACCACAAGAAGGGAATGACCGAGGTAGCACGCAATGCGCGTACCGTCAGCAGATCCCTGGATCAGCTTATTGCCGGTACGAGTGGTACCTTGGATGATGGCATCCCTCTCAATAAACTTGGGAATCAAGATGTCACAGGCCGTCTATTCTTTCAAACCAAATTAACAACACAAGCATTGCCAGAGGGGCTTCCTGAAGGCAAGGGTGATAACTTAATTTTGGCGGTAGTTAGCGAACTGCAAAAGACACGCAAGGGTCAAGAAGTAGTGTTGGTATCCAAAGATATCAATATGCGCATCAAAGCCCGCGCATTGGGATTGCCTGCTGAAGATTATTTCAATGACCAGGTTTTAGAAGATCGCGACTTGATGTATGCCGGCGTGATGACATTGCCAGCAGATTTTTGGCCTAAGCATGGCAAAGACATGGAGAGCTGGGCAGACTCCAAATCTGGCACGATGTTCTACAGAGTGACGGGCCCCTCTGTTAATAGCATGCTGGTAAACCAATTTGTGTATCAAGAAAATCCAGATGGCTCAACACCGTTCTATGCTCAAGTTAAAGAAATTAATGGCAAGACTGCCCTCCTTCAGACATTGAGAGACTTCTCTCACCAGAAAAATAATGTGTGGAGTGTGACAGCACGTAATCGTGAGCAAAACTTTGCCATGAACTTGCTCATGAACCCAGATGTGGACTTTGTGACTTTGCTAGGCCAAGCAGGAACCGGCAAGACCTTGCTAGCATTGGCTGCTGGTCTTGAACAGGTTCTTGATAGTAAGCGTTACAACGAGATCATCATCACACGCGCCACAGTACCAGTTGGCGAAGATATTGGCTTCCTCCCAGGTACCGAAGAAGAAAAGATGCAACCCTGGATGGGCGCATTTGATGACAACCTCGAAGTCTTGCAACGTAATGATGATGGTGCTGGTGAGTGGGGTCGTGCTGCCACTCAGGAATTGATTCGTTCACGCATCAAAGTAAAGAGCATGAACTTTATGCGCGGCAGGACATTTGTCAGCAAGTTCGTCATCATTGATGAAGCTCAAAACCTCACACCAAAGCAAATGAAAACCCTGGTTACGCGCGCGGGACCAGGAACCAAAATTGTTTGCCTTGGCAATATCGCTCAGATCGACACTCCATACTTAACTGAGGGCTCCTCTGGCTTAACCTATGTAGTTGATCGCTTCAAGGGTTGGCGTCACGGCGGTCATGTGACTTTAGCCCGCGGTGAGCGCTCCCGTCTTGCGGATCATGCTGCTGACGCACTCTAATCAAGCCTTCTCATGCCGCACTCTAATTGGGTGCGGCATTTTTATTTGTAGCTTACTCATCCTAAGTGGGTGCAGCACATTTAGCGGCAAATCTAGCTCATCCTCCAAGGTTGCTCAATTCAAGCAAGACACTAGTGTTGGCACTGAAGATATCTCGATTGCAGCAGTAGGCTTAGTGGATATACCTTACCGTTATGGCGGCAATACGCCAAAAGGTGGTTTTGATTGCAGCGGCCTGATTGTTTATGTCTATAACAAAGCAGCGGGAATCAAATTGCCTCGCACGATTCAGCTGATGAGTACCAAAGGAAGGAGTATTGAAGGTCAACCACCTGCTCCAGGTGATCTAGTTTTCTTTAACACCACTGGTGAAAAATATTCCCATGCAGGCATCTACGTGGGACAAGGAAGGTTTGTTCATGCCCCAAGCGCAGGTGGAACCGTACGCCTCGATTACATTACCTCGCCGTATTGGGCGGCGAAGTTTACTGAAGCCCGTCGTATAACACCCTGATAGCGAGATTCTTAAGGGTTAATAGCGCTTTCCCTATATTTCCTAAATTCTTAATTTTGATTACAGTAATTTATCGAGCAATCCATTAACTGAATACCCTCACAGGAGATGTCATGAAAAATATCATCGTCGCTTTAAGTATTGCACTGAGTTTTGCAATCCCTACTTATGCATTTGCAGATCAAGCCGCTTGCGAAGCTAAGGCCGTAAGTAAAGATGGCAAGCCACTGTATGGCGCAGCTAAAGATGCCTCTATTAAGAAATGCATGGGTGATGCCAAGCCGAATGATTGCGAAGCTAAGGCAGTAAGCAAAGATGGTAAGCCACTGTATGGCGCAGCTAAAGATGCCTCTATTAAGAAATGCATGGGTGGTAAATAAGATTACCTATTACGATCTAATTTTTGATCCATTAAAAAAGCCTCACACTGTGAGGCTTTTTTTATCTGTTTATGTTTCAGTTTATTTTTTCTTTACCTAGAACGGCTCGTAACCACCAGAAGAGTAACCGATAGAGCCCATCGCCAAATTGTCAAACTTGGTATACGGACCTTGCCAGCTTAAGCGCACTGTACCGATTGGGCCGTTACGTTGCTTACCAATAATGATCTCTGCAATACCTTTATCTGTCGTAGTATCTGGGTGATAAACCTCATCACGATAGATGAACATAATTAAGTCGGCATCCTGCTCAATAGCGCCTGACTCACGCAAATCAGACATGATCGGACGCTTGTTAGGACGCTGCTCAAGGCCACGATTTAATTGGGAGAGCGCCACTACTGGGCACTGCAATTCTTTTGCAAGAGATTTGAGTGAGCGAGAAATTTCAGATATTTCAGTTGCACGGTTTTCCGATCCAGAACCACTCATCAACTGCAAGTAGTCGATCACCACCAATCCAAGAGTGCCACCAAAGTTTCTGGCGATACGACGTGCACGTGCGCGCAACTCTAGACTTGATAAAGAACCAGTTTCATCAATCAAAATTTGGGTGTTACTTAAACGCGCAATTGCATCAGTAACGCGTGGCCACTCATCGTCTTGCAACTTGCCAGTACGCATACGACCTTGGTCAACGCGCCCAACTGATCCAAGTAAACGTGCTGCTAACTGCTCACCTGACATCTCCATTGAGAACACGACAACTGGCAATCCTTCAGCAAGAGCAACATTCTCAGCAATATTCAATGCGAACGCGGTTTTTCCCATCGAGGGTCTGCCGGCAACAATAACTAAGTCGCCTTTTTGTAGGCCACTAGTTTGCTTATCTAAATCTAAGAAGCCAGTTGCAATGCCAGTAATATCACTACCGCCTTGGCGGTTATAAAGCTCATCAATGCGGGCTACAACAGCCTTGAGTAAAGGCTCAATCTCGAGGTAATCCGCTTTGCGGCTACCCTCTTCGCCAATTTGCAAAATGCGTGATTCTGCTTCATCCAAAAGCGTTCTAACAGTACGCCCCTCTGGAACAAATGCGGAATTCACAATGCTGTCTGAGACTTCAATCAAGCGACGCAGAATACTGCGGTCACGAACAATATCGGCGTAGCCTTTAATGTTCGCTGCACTTGGTGTGTTTTGCGCTAATGAATTGAGATAGTCAATGCTGACTAGGTCACCACCCTGTTCAGACTTCACTGCATCATAGACAGTGATCACGTCAGCAGGATGATTGTCACCAACCAAACGTGCAATGACTTTGTAGATCAAAGCGTGTTCAGGGCGATAGAAATCTTTATCGTTTAATACTCCACCAAGGTTATCCCAAGAGGAGTTATCGATAAGTAGACCGCCGAGCAGTGATTGCTCGGCTTCTACTGAATGCGGCGGGACTTTTAAAGCCTGCACGACTGCATCCCCAGAACCCATCATGCCGGGATTCAGCGTAACGGAACGTGAACGGGATTCAGCCATGAGGCTAGTTTACAGAGTTAAAACTTAAGCTTGCTCGCCAACTACACGAATAGTGATTTCTGCAACTACGTCGGTATGAACAGCAACCGCTACAGGGTGATCACCAACCATTTTCAATGGGCCAGTAGGCATGCGAACCGAAGACTTCTCAATAGTGAAACCTTTAGCTTTCAAAGCATCAGCGATGTCGTGATTGGTTACAGAACCAAACAAACGACCGTCAACACCCGCTTTTTGACCGATTTCGAGAACCATGTCCTTAAGCTTGATGCCAACAGCTTCAGCAGCAGCCAATTTCTCAGCAGCTAATTTTTCCAACTCAGCACGACGAACTGCAAAGTCAGCAATCGCTGCTTCAGTTGCACGACGAGCTTTACGCTGCGGGATTAAGAAGTTACGAGCAAAACCGTCTTTAACGCGAACGATGTCGCCGAGGTTGCCCAGGTTTGTTACTTTTTCTAAAAGAATGATTTGCATTGAGGGCTCCCAATTATTTCTTATGTTGATCAGAGAATGGCAATAAAGCCAAGTAACGAGCACGCTTGATAGCAGTGTCTAACTGACGCTGATATTTAGCTTTTGTGCCTGTCAAACGAGCAGGAGTAATCTTGGCGTTTTCGCCAATAAAGTCCTTCAATGTATCTACATCTTTGTAGTCAATCTGTTCTACGCCAGCAACAGTGAAACGGCAATAACGCTTACGCTTGAACAATGGGTTCTGAGCTGGTTTCTTTTTGAAATCGGGTTTCTTTCCAAACGCCATGATGATTTCCTCTTTAATTTTTCAATTGAATATGGGTAATATGGAAAACAAGTCTTTGATTACGTAGAGTCTTGGGTGCTAAGAATCCTTCAAACACTGCCTCGGCTCCTAAATCCATTCGCTCTAGATCCTTTTGTATCGGACCGATTGTGATGGCTTCAACGTTCATCTGAATTTTCCTTGCCACTCCTACCTCGTTAGCTTGGCCACTATGTTCTAGCTGGCAATGCATCACCGGTATTCCTGCAGGTGTAAATCGAATCGCGTCTTTAGATACCAAGATCGCAGTGAGGATGAAATGATTCAACGCCGCTCCGCTTCTCTGATACGTTTTCTAGTCTGTGTATTCCTCTTCAAATTTCTAACTTAGGCTGCCGCTACAGGAGCGTCAGATTGAGCAGATTTACGCGCCTCTTCACGCTGCACTTCTTTCATCATGATTGAAGGCTCTGTTTCAGCTTTCTTAGTCTTGATGATGAGGTGACGCAAAACTGCATCGTTAAATTTGAACGCATGCTCGAGCTCTTCCAGAGTTTTCTGGTCGCACTCAATGTTCATGCAAACGTAATGGGCTTTAGCAAGCTTGTCGATCATGTAAGCCATCTGACGACGACCCCAGTCTTCCATACGATGAATTTTGCCGCCCGCAGCTGCTAATGTAGCTTTGTAACGATCGATCATCGCTGGCACTTGCTCGCTTTGGTCCGGATGGACGATAAAGACGATTTCATAATGACGCATCAAACACTCCTTAAGGATTAAGTCACCTGGGCGTCTTGCTAAGTTCTGATGGTTGTGAACTCAGCGCCAGTGTGACAAGGTAGTAACAAATTGTAGGTACTGCTTACAACACTTTTACAGCCGCTTTTCAGCGCTTACCGAATTACAGGCAAGACTGCTATTCTAGCAAAAAAATCCTGCCAAGTCAGGGATTTACCAGCTGCCTGAGCTTGTTTCTCGGCATTTAGGGACAACTGAAGAGCAATTCTGGCCCTAGGCGCAGAAAGACTCCCTGAGGCCAAGCATCCGCTAATGTCCTTTTCAGGAAGATCGGTCAAGGTTTCCCCAGCCCCTGTTCTAGTGGTTCTAACCAAGGCAATGCCATGTTTTACCGCAGCCACCAAGGAATCGCGCCAAGCATCATGAAATCCACCCATACCAGTGCCGGCAAGGACTAAACCCTTCACTTTGGAGTTCAGCCAATGGGTAATTGTTTCTGAGCGCGCTCCTGCATGACTAGTCAATATCTCCACCCAAGGCCATTCATTCTCCTTAGGAATCGGCAAATCCTCAGTCCAGAGCTCTTGAACCGCCTTTACGCCTGAAAGCCAAGAGGGATTGATGAGTCCAACCGAGCTACTAGGGGAGGTCTGAATGGGTGCATTGATGGCGCTACCATGCCGCTTAGCCAAATCCATAGCCAAACAGCCCCTGCCATCCATTACGGCATAAATCCCGCCTGGGCAGTTATCAATTGGGGTGGAAGCCCAACGAATCGCATCCAAAAGGTTTGATGGGCCATCAGCCTTGGGCGCATTTGACGGCAGCATAGCGCCAGTCAGGATAACTCTTTTGCCTAAATTTTGAGCATATTTGCCACAAGTCATCTGTAAAAAGACGCCTGTTTCTTCAATTGTGTCTGTTCCGTGAGTGACTACTACGCCTTGAACCAAGGAATTAGCAAGGGCCTCTCTCACAGCCTCACCCAAAAGCGTCAATAAAGACTCTGTGAGGTTACGGCTATTAATATTGGCAACCTGCTTTGAAACCAGGCTAATGCCTTCGGGGATAGCAGATCGAACATGAGCCAGCAAAGAAGCTACCTCCACTTGGCCCGCCTCATATTGCAGGGGCTTATCGGCAGGATTGGACGCCAAACCAGCAATTGTGCCGCCCATACCCAAAACTAGGATGTGAGATGAATTTTCTGAATGATTTTCAATTGTGCTCATACCCCCATTATCCCCTCTAAATCGCTTGATCTATCAAAAACTGCTGTATACAATCCCAGTATGGACATAAACACAGTCGATTTTCCCGAGGAGCTGACTGCCCTCCCCAAGCTCACTCCACGTCAGAATGAGATTTTGGAGTTAATTACTAAGGCAATCGATGAAAGCGGTCTTCCGCCGACTCGCGCAGAGATTGCTACGCAACTGGGATTTGCTTCTGCCAATGCGGCGGAAGAACATCTTCGTGCACTAGCCAAAAAAGGTTATATCGAATTAACGCCGGGGACTTCACGTGGCATTCGTATTCCACAGCGATTTAATCAAACACACAATAGCAATAAATATCGCCAGCTCTCTTTACCATCAGGTGCATTACAGCAACTTACATTGCCATTAATTGGACGAGTTGCTGCTGGATCACCAATCATGGCTGTTGAGCATATTGAGAAACATGTTCCGATTGATCCAAGTTTGTTCAGTAAGGGTGCTGATTACTTGTTAAAAGTAAAAGGCATGAGCATGCGCGATGCTGGAATTTTAGATGGCGATTATTTAGCCGTTAGAAAAACAACTGAAGTACGCAATGGCGATATCGTAGTTGCTCGACTTGATGATGAAGTGACGGTAAAACGTTGGCAACAAAAGAAAACTGCCAATGGCATGGTGATTGAACTTCAAGCAGAAAATCCTGACTTCAAAAACATTTTAGTAGACGATCGTCAACCTAACTTTGCAGTTGAAGGTCAGGCCGTTGGCTTGATTAGGGCTGAAGGGCTGTAAGCTAAACCCCTTAAAGCAAAAGGCCTCTTGTTAGAGGCCTTTTTTATTGAATTCGATTAAGCAATCAAATTGTTTGCTGAAGTTACTTTCGTGTTGGAGCAACCACGTTAGCATTCTTCGGTGAAGAGGTCACGATGATGACCGACTTAGGACCACCAAGGGATCCATCAACGATTTCAACAGTAGCAGTTCTATCGCCTTTAGTGAAAACCAAAATGCTGGTTTTTGCTTTCACAGCAGTAACAGTTGTCCAACCACCTTTTGGATACTCTGACTGGAAGAAAGCGTAAACATCAGTTGCACCTTGTAGTGCATTCACTACCGCTCTACCAACCCACTCATTGCCGCGACCGATAATGATAGAGTCGCCACCAGATAGACGTGCACCCTGAGGCAAAGGCATATCACCTAAAAGCTGACTCTGAATTTCTTGAATCTCTTCTGCCGAACCAGTTGGAGAATCTCCAGAGCTTGCACAGGCACCTAAGAGCGCAGCTAAAAATAGTGCTAGAGCGCTAACTTTAAGAGTTTGAATTTTGATCATGTGTTTTATTTGATTAAGGTGGTTGACGCTTTTTTACTTACATTAGTTAAAAGTATTTTAGGTGATGCACCTAATACGTCAAGATAAATTACTGGAGGCGCGTGAGGGAATCGAACCCCCGTACGAAGCTTTGCAGGCTCCTGCCTAACCACTCGGCCAACGCGCCAAACACTTGAATCAAAAATGGGAAGCTTTTTAGGGCTTCCCATCGAACTTGGAGCGGGAAAGGAGGTTCGAACTCCCGACCTATACCTTGGCAAGGTATCGCTCTACCAGCTGAGCTATTCCCGCATAACAGGGCGATAGTTTAACAAACAATCGCGAAGAAAGCATTATTCCTCGTAAAGCCTAAAAAATAGAGGATTGAAACTACCTTCAAAGCCCTAACTGGCTGGGCTTTTGAAGAATTAGTCAATTTTTCCGACCAACTGAGGCAACGCCTTTTTCATGTAATAGAACATCGACCAAAGCGTTAAAAAGGATGCAATCCAAATCAACCAGGTACCCAATTGTGCGCAATTGAGCCATCCAAATAAGGTGTCGTTGAGCAATAAAAATGGAATAGCTACGAGTTGAGCGGTCGTTTTGAGCTTTCCAACCATGTGAACTGCCACACTTTTTCCAGCGCCTAACAAAGCCATCCACTCTCTCAGCGCAGAAATTGTGATTTCTCTGCCAATAATGATGAGGGCCACCCAAACTTGCACGCGATCCATATTAAGCAGAACCAATAGTGCAGCAGCAACAATTAACTTATCTGCCACTGGATCTAAAAACTGCCCAAATGCAGATTCTTGTTTTAAGCGACGCGCTAAAAAACCATCCAACCAATCGGTAATAGCAGCAGAGATAAAGATAATTGCCGCTATTAAATTCTTTTCAAATGGGGTGAGCCAAGAATTGGGGAGGTAAAAGATTGCCACCAACAGCGGGATTGCTGCAACACGCAACCAGGTTAGGGCTATTGGTAAATTGAAGGGCATTTGTTAAGCATAAACCAAGTGATGTTGCCCCTAGTGAAGCTGGCGATATATTTGTTCGGCCAATGTCATAGAAACACCCTCTACGCTGGCTATCTCCTCAATACTGGCATTAGCAACCCCTTTAAGGCCACCAAAACGTGCCAGCAGCTTTTGACGGCGCTTGGCACCAATACCCTCGATCTCCTCAAGACGAGAAATCGTTCTAGCCTTTGCGCGCTTAGCACGCATACCAGTAATAGCAAAGCGGTGAGCCTCATCCCGTATCTGCGCCACCAATAACAATGCTGCACTATCAATACCCAACTCAAGAGGCTCACGTCCATCAGCAAAAATAAGCGCCTCAAGTCCTACCTTGCGTCCCTCACCCTTAGCGACACCGACAATCAAACCTACGTCCATACCAAACTCAGACAAGACTTGGCGCGCCATCTCTACCTGCCCCTTGCCGCCATCAATCAAAATCACTTGCGGAATTTTTTCTACTGGTAACTCCTGAAAATTAGCATAGCGTCTTTGCAGAACTTGACGCATTGCTGCGTAATCATCGCCCGGCGTAATGTCATTGATATTGAAGCGTCGGTATTCACTAGACTGCATTGCATTCTTGGCATAGACAACGCACGATGCTTGCGTTGCTTCACCTGATGTGTGGCTAATATCAAAACACTCGATACGTAAATGCTCAAGGCTTTCTAATTCAAGACCGAGAATATCTGCCAAGGCACGTGCCCTTGCCAGCTGCCCACCCGTCTCAACCAAACGTTTTGTTAGTGCGATCTTGGCATTGCCTTCAGCCATAGCAAGCCAATGACGTCTTTGACCTTGAGGTTGATGCAGGAAGGTAATTTTTCTTCCTGCCTGTGCATTGAGCAACTCATGTAAATCTTCGGGTGGAGATTCATTTAACTCACCAAGGTCATCCCCCTTTGATTGCAAAGCATGATTTAAAACCAATACCGGCGGTATTAAATTGCTAGTTGTCTCGCTCGAATTCTCTTCTAAATAATGCTGTGTAATAAAGGCTTCCAATATCTCTGCGGGAGACGGCAACTCACCAGAAGTAGTGCGCAGGCCCTTCGGGAAATATGCTCTGTCACCAAGATGACGACCACCACGAACCATGGCAAGGTTCACACAAACCATACCTTCCATTTGCGCAACAGCGATGATGTCTACATCACCTTCGCCCTCCGCCACCACATCCATAGATTGTTGCTGCAAAACACTGGATAAATCTGAAATGCGATCACGCAAGACGGCAGCCATTTCAAATTCCATCGCCTCGCTATGCTTGTGCATTTCTTTTTCAAGCTCAGATAAAACACGACTGTGATCGCCCTCTAAAAAACGGCTTGCTTGAGCAACATCTTGGCCGTATTGCTCAACACTGAGCCGACCCACACACGGAGCGCTACATCGATGAATCTGATGCAATAAACAAGGGCGACTACGAT
Organism: Polynucleobacter yangtzensis; assembly: GCF_027924165.1. Lineage (NCBI taxonomy): Bacteria > Pseudomonadati > Pseudomonadota > Betaproteobacteria > Burkholderiales > Burkholderiaceae > Polynucleobacter > Polynucleobacter yangtzensis. The sequence goes on along the minus strand of NZ_AP026973.1, from coordinate 446,044 downwards.
TCTTAAATACTGAATCCTCACAAGTCCTCAAGCGAAATACCTTCTGTAGAATCTGCACGCTATTACGTACTGCCCAACTATTCGGAAATGGCCCAAAGTAATGATTGCGCTTGTCCACTTTTCCGCGATATGAAGCTAACCTTGGGAACTGATGGCCCGTTAGCATCACATATGGGTAGGACTTATCATCACGAAACAAGATGTTGAATGGAGGTGCCAACTCTTTAATGAGATTGTTCTCTAGAATGAGAGCTTCAGTTTCGGTCCGTGTTACCGTTGTCTCGTAACGGGCAATTTTGCCCACCATCAGCTCAATACGTGGTGATAACTGTGTACGCTGAAAATAACTTGAGACACGCTTTTTAAGGTTGCGAGCTTTGCCTACATACAGAATATGCCCCGCTTCATCAAAGAAGCGATATACCCCCGGCAATCCGGGTAGCCGTTTAACATCCTGCTGAAGGGTTTCAAAAAGCGAATTGCTCATGCGTTGGGATATTTTCTGTCAAATCGTCGATAACTATGGTGATGCCGGTATTTGCTGGCGTCTAGCCCGAAGCTTAGCAAGCATTCATGGGCAAGAGGTGCGTATTTTTTGCGATGATCTGCCAACCCTTAATTTACTCGCTTCGGGTGTGGACCCCGCCATAAAGAAAAAAATTGATATGCAGCCATGGGATGTCAGCCATAACAATGCCAGACACCCAGTACAGACGCCCGATGTGGTGATTGAAGCATTTGGCTGCGAACTACCTGAGCGCTATCTTGCCGGCCTGTTTATAGCCTCCATCAAGCCCATCATCATTAACCTGGAATACCTCAGCGCTGAACCCTGGATAACAGAATTCCACGGCAAAGCATCACCCCAGTCTCACGGCATTCCCAAGTATTTTTTCTTTCCTGGATTCCAAAAGGAAGTTGGCGGGCTATTACTAGATCCTATTCCAGCAGAAGGTCATCTCACCGACAACAATATTCCGAATGATCTCAAAACTGTCTGGTCTAACTTACGGCCTGGAGCAAAGCGAATCAGTGTTTTTTGCTACCCAGGGGCGCCGCTAAAAAAATGGCTAGAGAACTTAGGTGGTCTTGGTGAAGAGATTGATATCTTGCTAGCTCATGGTCATGCGGAGCAGCTCAACTTATATGGCGAACAACCTATATCGCTACCAAAAAACCTACAACTACTCTCCATGCCGTTCGTTTCTCAGGATGAATACGACTGGGTGCTTTCACAGTGTGATTTCAACATTGTGCGTGGAGAAGATTCTTTTGTACGTACACAACTGGCAGGGAAACCATTTATTTGGCACATCTATCCCCAGGAAGATCGCGCTCATGAAGTGAAATTAGCTGCTTTTTTGGATCTCTATCTTGAGGAAGCTAGCCAAGAATTAAGGCTGACCACTATTGCCGCAATGACCTGGGGAATGCCAAGTGAATGGTTTGGCAAGCTTGGAGTCTGGGATACGCATGCAAAGCACTGGCGCACCCATTTACTCGAAAAACAAGCGGATGGCGGCTTGCCAGCACGTTTAATCCGCTTTGTCGCCTAATCCCAAGCAATAAAGGCTTGCGGGCGGTTACAATCTTGTTTTTGATAAAAACCGCAGAAAAATAGCTCTGCCCCCAGGAATAGCAAGATGAAAACAGCACAAGAACTCCGCGTTGGTAACGTAGTAATGATCGGCACTGATGCCCAGGTCGTTTTAAAAGCCGAATATAGCCGCTCTGGCCGTAACTCCTCTGTTGTGAAAATGAAATTTAAAAACTTGTTAACTGGCGCGCCGAACGAAGGCGTTTACAAAGCTGATGACAAATTTGATGTTGTGATTCTCGACAAAAAAGAGTGCACATATTCTTACTTCGCAGATCCAATGTATGTATTTATGGATGGCGACTACAACCAATACGAAGTTGAAGCTGAGTTCATGGGTGACGCATTGAATTACCTCGAAGAAAGCATGCCATGTGAAGTGGTGTTCTACGAAGGTAAAGCTCTTTCAGTAGCAATGCCAAACTCATTGGTTCGTGAAATCATTTACACTGAGCCAGCAGTTAAAGGCGATACCAGCTCTGGCAAAGTATTGAAGACTGCAAAATTAGCAACTGGCTATGAATTGCAAGTTCCATTGTTCTGCAACACTGGCGACAAGATTGAAATCGATACTCGTACAGGCGAATACCGTAGCCGCGCTAACTAATTTTTAACTAGTTAGCTACGATGTTAAAAGCCCGGCTTGCCGGGCTTTTTTATTTTCCGAGTACAAGTCATAATGCTCAGACTATGACCAATGAGATCAACTTTGATATCGCTTCCTTAGGGCCGACAGATATAACGCCGCTAATTGACTGCGTAAGGCGGTGCTACGGGGAAAGTTATCCTAACCCAGTGATGTATGACCCATCGAAGCTCAAGGAAGCAATTGATACAAAATTGATGCATTCGGTTATCGCAAAACTCCCCAACGGCGAAATCATTGGCCACTGCGCCCTTACCTTTGATGGCCCCCAAAATACTTCGCCAGAAGCTGGGAAGATGATGGTTGACCCGAATTACCGAGGTCATCAAGTTGCCGAAAAAATGGCTCAAAAACGAATTGAAATTGCACGCACGCTAGCGCTTCCGGGGTTTTGGACTGAGTGCGTAACCAATCACCCCTACAGCCAGCACGAAATGATTGCATTTAATGCAAAAGAAACCGGTCTCTTTATTGGCGATATGCCATCGACCATTGCCATGAAGGGATTGGAGAATCACCCCGATACCAGAATGTCATTGCTCGCTTTTTACCTATCTATTGAGGATCGGCCACATACCATCTACCTCCCAAGCAACCATACGGCACATACTCAAGAGCTCGCGCAGGACTTAAATCTAGATCGCAAGGTCTTAGTTTCAAATCAGGCCGGCAAAGGCCAAACCATCATCAATACAGTTGTTAACTCCGGTATTCAAACTGCCAATATTTCTGTAGAACTGATAGGCAACGATTTCCTTCAAGCGGTAGAGAACCAATTAAAGAGTATTCAGTATTTAAATCTTGCCTCTATTTACCTAGACCTACCCATCCAGCAAGAGGCTGCGTCTAGGGCTTTCGAAGACCTAGAAAAGCGCGGTTTTTTCTGGGGATCTTGGATGCCAAACTACTCAAGTAAAGGCGATGTAGTGCGCCTGCAAAAAATTAATCAAACGGTTAACGTTGATGAAATTGTTTGCGCAAGACCGCAAGGAGACAGTGTCAAAAGCTATGTTGTCTCAGAATGGAAACGCACCCAGAAGTCCGCTTAAATTAAATTAAGCTGTTCCAGCAACCCCTTGGCATGTTCATACTGGGGCTCACTTTGGAGTTCCTGCCAATTTAGGGCAAGAGCTGTTGGCATGAGTTTATTCAATCGCCCTCTTGACTCTTCCAGCTTGGCTTTTGAAACCTTTAGCTTACTTAATAACTGATCAGCAAGATCCGGGCGATTACAGATCAGCACTGCATCACAACCAGCATCTAGCGCCAGTTCCGCACCCTTAACTACTGACCCGGCAACACTCGCGCCTTCCATCGAAAGGTCATCGCTAAAGATCACTCCTTCAAAACCCAATTCTTGGCGCAAGATAGAGTGGAGCCAAACTTTAGAGAAGCCAGCTGGGTTCTTATCGACCTTTGGATAAATCACATGCGCCGGCATCACTGAAGCCAAGCTGAGATCAAGCCACTCATAAGGCTTGGCATCATCGTTCAAGATCTCTTTCAAGCTGCGCTCATCCACTGGAATTGCCACATGTGAATCAGCTTCAGCCCAACCATGGCCTGGAAAGTGTTTGCCACAGTTAGCCATACCAGCAAGGCGCAAACCTTCATTCAAACTTTTCGCTAGAGCAAAAACAATTTGTGGATCACGACTAAAAGACCGATCACCGATCACACCGCTTCTACCAAAATCCAAATCCAAAACCGGCGTAAAACTGAAATCTACACCACAGGCCCGTAATTCAGATGCCAACACATAACCACAGGCAGTGGCTGCAGCCATCGCAATGGCAGCTGACTCCGCAGCATGAGACGATTTATTTTTAGCACTCCATAATTCACCCAATTTGCGCATTGCTGGAAGATGGGTAAAGCCATCAGTCCTAGCGCGCTGCACTCTGCCGCCCTCATGATCAATCGAAATCAAGACATCAGGACGAAGTTTTTTAATAGCGGCGGTAAGTTTTGTGAGCTGCTGACGATTGGCAAAGTTACGACCAAACAATATGACGCCCCCAGTCAGTGGATGCAAAATGCGTCGACGATCTTCAGCATTTAGTTCCAAACCAACTACATCTAAAGTGATTGGGCCTGGGGCCATCTTTGACTTACTCATCTTTTCCTCTTATTTTTGAGTAACAATTACATGCGCAATTGCCATATCTTGTTCATCACTTACCGTTACGTGAGCTTCCCAATTTTTTTCTTGCATGAATTGCGCCAGCACACCTAAATAGCTCGTTACCGGCTTGCCACTTGACTCGTTCAAAGTTTGAAGCGAGCGCCAAGTCATCGGCATTCTCATGCCAAGCCCGATTGCTTTTGAAAAGGCTTCTTTCGCCGCAAAACGCGTAGCTAAAAAGGCAATTCCACGCTTATGATTTCTAGCGAGGCGATGCTGAAATACCAGCATCTCTTCTGGACCCAGAATTTTTTCAGCTAAGCGGCCATTCGTGCGATCGTAAGCCGCTTGTAAGCGCTCAATCTGCAGAATGTCTGTACCGATACCGATGATCATTTTTTTATTTTGTAGCTATTGATTATTCTTAAGCGAGCGCTCTACCCTGAGCCATCAAGGTTTTCATATCGATGATTGCCTTTTGCCAGCCTTTGAACAGGGCCTCAGCAACAATAGCGTGGCCAATATTGAGCTCGGATAATTCCGCAATTGCTGCGATAGGCTTTACATTGCCCTCATGCAAACCATGACCAGCATTGACTCTCATGCCAATACTTTTTCCAAAGACTGCAGCCTTACGAATACGCTCCAATTCTTTCGCCTGATCGGCGCCCGATAAATCGGCGTAACGACCAGTATGCAACTCAACCACAGTCGCGCCCACATCTTTAGCTGCCTGAATTTGCTTCTCTTCGGGATCAATAAATAATGACACCCGAATGCCGGCATCGACCAATTTCTTTGTGGCTACTTTTACTGCATCGAAATGACCCAAGACATCCAATCCGCCTTCAGTTGTCACTTCTTCACGCTTTTCCGGGACCAAGCAGACATCATGCGGCTTTACTTGGCAGGCGATGTCAATCATCTCAGGAGTGACTGCGCACTCTAAATTCATGCGGGTTTTAATCAGTGGTCGTAAGGCCAGTAAATCAGCATCCTTAATATGACGACGATCTTCACGCAAATGAAGGGTAATGAGATCTGCGCCTGCTTCTTCAGCCAAAGCAGCCGCCCTTAATGGATCAGGATAGATCGTGCCACGCGCATTACGCAAGGTGGCGACGTGATCAATATTGATGCCTAGTTCAAGGCTTGGATGGCTGCTCATTTCTGTAGATTACTAGATTTTCTTCAGATCAATCAAAATTTGACGCGTAGTGAGCACTTGATCCTGCAAATGTAAGCCCAACAGAAAACGCATTAACTGCTTACTTTCAGAGAGAGTCTCTGAATCGGAAAAATCACCAACAGCAATCGCCAATAAGGATTTTCCAGTCAGGACTGGCCAGTGCCCCGGATCATCGACCTGGACGGGACGAACACCACGCTCAGGCTGGTAAACATACTGCTCATGAGCCAAAGGTGCCTCATTAGTTTCAACGCAGCGATCTAATGCTGCGGCATAACCAGTCTCCTGCAAGAGTGATAACTCAAAAGGACGTAGGATTTCTTCTAAGCCCTTGGACTCAAACTCTAAATTTGATAAGGCATTAATCGTTTCTGCATAGCGGTCATAAAGCTTTTCGTAATCATCTTCACGCGCTAAAAACTTCACAAGCAACTCGTTCAAGTAGAAGCCGCAAAGCAAGGCATCTCCAACTAAAGAGGGCATGCCACCTACCCACTCTGACTTCGTTAAGGTACGCAGCTCGGATTTACCACTCCAAGAAACCAGCAATGGCTGAAAACGCTGCAATACAGGTCTTAGTGTTGAATGCGGACGTTTAGCACCTTTAGCAATTAAGGCCATACGGCCATATTGCCGTGTAAATACATCCAGAATTAAGCTCGTCTCTTTATAAGGGATGCTGTGTAATACAAAAGCAGGTTCGTCAGCAACTCGAATCGAGGCCATTGAATTTATTCCAGCCCTTGCGCCCGCAATTCGGCGCGATCATCAGCCCAGCCACGTTTGACTTTCACCCAGGTCTCTAGGAAAACTTTTCCATCAAAGAGCTTTTCCATGTCGATACGGGCATCAGTAGAAATCTTTTTCAGACGCTCGCCTTTTTGACCAATGATCATAGCCTTATGACTATCGCGATCTACCAGGATAGTTGCTGCAATACGGCGCATCTTACCGTCCATCTTGAACTGGTCGATCACTACCGTGCTGGTGTATGGCAACTCCTCGCCAGTAAAGCGGAATACTTTTTCACGCAAAATCTCAGCAGCCAAGAATCGCTCACTGCGATCGGTGATGGTATCGCCATCGTACACGGCTGGAGCCTCGGGCAGATAGCCCTCAAGCACGTCTAACAATCTCTCAATATCCCCTGGACTCTTTGCACTCATCGGAATAATTTCAGCAAACTCGCATTTTTGGTCTTCGTGACCACCTAATTCACACCAAGGGCGAGCCATATCTTTAATGAAGTTCAACAAGGCCTGATCGCGCTCTGATGGCGTCTGAAAACGGCTATTAAACAAATCCAATTTATTGAGTACCAGCACCACCGGTAAATCATCCGGGAGCAATTTCAAAACTTTTTTGTCATCCTCACCAAAGTAGCCAGCCTCAACCACAAAGCAAGCCACATTCACATCCTGCAATGCAGTGGTTACTGTGCGATTAAGCGCTTTGTTTAAGGTATTCATCAAACGCGTCTGAAAACCTGGCGTATCAATAAATATGAACTGTGCCTCTTCGCGATTCTGGATTCCCAAAATACGATGGCGCGTAGTTTGAGCCTTGCGTGAAGTAATGCTGATCTTTTGACCAACCAAGGCGTTGAGCAAGGTTGATTTACCCATATTAGGACGCCCAACAATGGCGATAGTGCCGCATCTAAACACGATTAGCCCTTCAGCTTAAGATTGAACTGCTCTTCGGTCACTTCTTTTTTTGCTGCTTTCTTTTTCGCTGACCGAGTTTTCTTGGGTTTACGAGACTCTTGCGGCAAAGCTTTTAACATCGCAATCAAAGCCAACTTAGCCGCAGCCTGCTCAGCAGCGCGACGTGAAGCACCCTCACCTTTGACTGCCACCTTATGACTGGGGATTAGACACTCCACCTCAAATTGCTGGTTATGAGCAGCTCCAGTAGTGCCAGTAACGTTATAAGCCGGCAAAGGCAGCTGATAGCTCTGTAAACATTCTTGCAAAAGTGTTTTGTCGTCTTTGCCCAAGGTTTTTGGATCAACATGCTCCAAGATGATGGAGTAGAGCTTGCGCAAGCTTGCCTTGGCCGCTTCAAATCCACCATCCATAAAGATGGCGCCAGTAACTGCCTCTAGGGTATCAGCCAAGATTGATGGGCGACGAAATCCGCCGCTCTTCAATTCGCCCTCACCCAAACGCAAGTAATCTGACAAAGATAGGGTTTGAGCAATTTCATATAAGGCCTGCTGCTTTACTAAATTAGCACGCACGCGAGACAAATCACCTTCATCTAAATCGGAATAACGTTCATATAGCATCTCTGCTACTACGCAATTGAGAATAGAGTCGCCCAGAAACTCTAAACGCTCGTTGTTTTTCTTGCTATGACTGCGATGAGTTAAAGCTTGGTTCAGTAACTCAGGCTTCTTGAAGGTGTAGCCAAGGCGCTCTTGCAGCGGTCCAGTTTCGATAACGGCGCGCGCATTCATGATATTTACTCGAATCCGCCTATGCGACCAAGATTGCCGAGATTAAGCCAAACAAAGAAGGCTTTACCCACAATGTTTTTATCTGGCACAAAGCCCCAATAACGAGAGTCTGCACTGTTATCGCGGTTATCACCCATCGCAAAGTAATGACCTGCCGGTACTTTACAAGTCATGCCTGATTGTTGATATTGGCAGAATTCAGAACCGGGAAAACGTTCAGTGGGGAATACAGCAGCCGGACGATCTGGGTCATTCAGGATCTCATGGCGATTGCCGCCTAAGTCCGCAGGAAAAGTTTCCGTGAAACGTTTGGCATAGCGCATATTCTCTGGATCAAGATAAGGCTCGCCACCACTATATTGCAATGGTTGGCCATTGATGGTCAGGCGTTTATTTTCATAAGTGATTTCATCGCCCGGAAGGGCCACTACACGCTTAATGTAATCTACTGACTCATCGCGTGGGTAGCGAAACACAACAACATCACCACGCTTAGGTGTGCCTAGGTCGACTACCTTTTGATTGAGCACAGGTAGACGAATTCCATAGGTAAATTTATTCACCAAAATGAAATCGCCAATTTGTAAAGTCGGAATCATTGATCCGGATGGAATCTTGAACGGCTCAGCAATGAAAGAACGCAATACAAACACCGCACATATAACCGGAAAGAAGCCTGCAGTGTATTCAAGCCATAAAGGCATGCGGTCGTTGCCTGCCAAGCGTCTTTGCGGAGCAAAGTGCAATTTATCAGCAACCCAGGCGATACCAGAAATAATCACCAGGATAAAAAGGACTAGAGCAAAGTTCATTAATCTTCCACCTGCAAAATAGCTAAGAAGGCCTCTTGTGGAATCTCCACATTACCCACCTGCTTCATACGCTTCTTACCTTCTTTTTGCTTCTCTAATAACTTGCGCTTACGGGAGATATCACCGCCATAGCACTTAGCCAGAACGTTCTTACGTAATGCTTTGACGTTTTCACGAGCAACAATATTGCTGCCGATCGCCGCCTGAATAGCCACATCAAACATTTGACGGGGAATGATGCCTCGCATCTTCGCTACAACTTCACGACCGCGATGTTGGCTATTACTACGGTGAACGATCACAGAAAGAGCATCAACGCGTTCGCTATTAATCAAGATGTCGACTTTCACTACGTCAGCTGGACGATATTCTTTGAACTCATAATCCATCGAGGCATAGCCACGTGAGATCGACTTCATTTTATCAAAGAAGTCTAAAACAATCTCTGCCATTGGTAGTTCATAAGTGAGCTTGACCTGGCGGCCTAGGTAATTCATATCCATCTGTATACCGCGCTTACCAACGCACAAAGTAATAATGGAACCCACGTACTCTTGGGGCATATATAAATTAACTGTCACGATAGGCTCAAGAATCGTATTGATCTTGCTAGCCTCAGGCATCTTCGATGGATTATCTACAGAAATAATTGAACCGTCCGACTGCTCTACCTGGTAGACCACCGTTGGAGCGGTGGTGATGAGATTCATACCGTACTGACGCTCTAAACGTTCTTGCACAATCTCCATGTGCAACAAACCTAAGAAACCGCAGCGGAAACCAAATCCAAGCGCTTGTGATACCTCTGGCTCATACAAGAGCGAAGCATCGTTGAGTTGTAGCTTTTCTAAAGACTCGCGTAGCTGATCGTATTCACTCGATTCAACAGGATATAAGCCCGCGAACACTTGGGGTTTAACTTCTTTAAATCCAGGTAATGGCTCAGACGCAGGAACGCGACCTTGTTGTCCAGGGGAATGCGTGACAGTGTCACCAACCTTAGCAGCCTTTAATTCTTTAATACCAGCAATCACAAAGCCTACTTGACCAGCAGACAACTCTGGACGATCTACAGACTTCGGACTAAACACGCCTACGTGCTCAACTAAATGGCTTGAACCGTTAGCCATTAAAGTAATTTTTTCTTTTGGCTTTAAAGTGCCGTTAACAACGCGCACCAGCATGACAACACCAACATAGTTATCAAACCAAGAGTCAATAATCAAGGCTTGTAATGGATCTGTTGCATTACCTTTTGGCGGAGGCACTCTAGCAATCATTTCTTCGATTACATCCTGAACACCCAGACCTGTCTTGGCTGAACAGGTTACAGCCTCTGAAGCATCTATACCAATCACATCTTCAATTTCTTTTTTAGCGCGCTCAGGATCAGCCTGCGGCAAATCAATCTTATTGAGAACTGGAACAACCTCAACGCCCAACTCAAGAGCCATGTAACAGTTAGCAACTGTTTGCGCTTCAACACCCTGGCTAGCATCAACTACTAATAAAGCACCTTCACAGGCAGATAAAGAGCGGCTAACCTCATAGGAGAAGTCGACGTGACCTGGGGTATCAATCAGGTTAATGTTGTAAATCTTGCCATCTTTGGCTTTGTAATTTAAAGCAGCGGTTTGCGCCTTAATCGTGATGCCACGCTCACGCTCAATATCCATTGAGTCGAGAACCTGGGCTTCCATTTCGCGATCAGAAAGACCGCCACAGAGTTGAATAATGCGATCAGCAAGCGTCGATTTGCCGTGATCGATATGGGCGATGATAGAAAAATTGCGGATTAAATCCATAGCGTCTTAATAGGTCATTCAAAAAACGCCTTGTCAGAACGCACCACAATGATGCGCTGCAAAAAGTCGTCTTAAAGTGATTGTAATGGGTGGCGCCTAAAAGACGCCAAACCCCATTTCTAAGCCCAAAATAGGGTTATTTAGGTCTTACGGGGACTACCAAAGTGCTATCAGCACGGCGTATAAAGACCGGGACGGCCTTGTTAGCATCCAGGCCCTTAACTAGAGCCTCAAACTGCTTAACGCCCGTAATATCGGCATCTGCAACCCGAATAATGACATCTCCAGGTCGAATTCCAGCCCTGGCCAAGGGACCCTCCCCCAAACCGGTAACCTCAACACCACCCTTGATATTCAAATCCTTCTTTTTGCTATCGGATAGCTCACTTACAGCAACCCCAAGGGCATTTGCGCTATTGCTATTTGGAGCTGGAGCATCCGACTTCTTATTTGCCGCCTGAGTAGATTCGGCATCAGTTACGGTCACGGTTAAATCACGAGTACCGCCCTTTCGCCAAACTTGCACTGGCACTGAAGTACCTGGCTTAGTTTCACCAACCACTCTTGGTAAGTCAGTTGATTTAGCAATATCGCGCCCATTGAAACTCAGAATCACATCACCAGATTCAATTCCACCTGCAGCAGCTGGTCCACCTGGCTCAACGTTACGAACGTATGCGCCACGCGGCTTACCCAAACCTAAACTCTCAGCAACATCTTTGGTCATCTCGCCCAAAGCAACACCAATACGACCGCGGGTCATCTTGCCATTGGTACGCAATTGATCGGCAACACGCATCGCCTCATCAATCGGAATAGCAAATGAAATTCCCATGTAGCCACCAGAGCGACTAAAGATTTGTGAGTTGATACCAATTACCTGACCGGCGGTATTTAATAAAGGGCCACCAGAGTTACCTGGGTTAACCGCCACGTCCGTCTGGATGAATGGTAAGTAGTCGCCAGTATCACGACTCTTAGCAGACACAATTCCTGCGGTGACCGTATTCTCAAGACCAAATGGGGAGCCAATCGCTAGAACCCATTCACCCACACGCACTCTTGAGGAATCGCCCAAAGGCAACTTAGGCAAATCACGAGCATCAATTTTGACAACAGCAACATCAGTACGTTTATCCATGCCGAGTAACTTTGCTTTGAACTCGCGCTTATCAGTCAAGGTCACATAGATAGTTGTAGCACCCTCAACCACGTGCGCGTTTGTCAAAATTAATCCATTGGATTCAATAATGAAACCAGAGCCCACACCACGATCTGCTTCTTGCGGCTTACCGGGATTTGGTTGCGCTTGTTTTGGTCCATTCGGCAATCCAGGAATAGGTACACCAAAGAAGCGGCGGAAGAATTCCGCTTGATCTTCAGACATTCCAGGTATGCCACCTTGAGCTTGCTGAACCACCACTTTTTCAGTGGTACGAATATTCACGACCGCTGGACTAGCACGCTCAACCAAATCAGCAAAATCAGGAATCGTTACCCGAGGATTTTGTGCAGAGACAGGTTGAATAAATGCAAACTGCCCAAGACTAAAAATAGTCATGAGCGTAATTAAGTACTTTTTCATAATGCTATAGACCTACTTGGTAAAGACCAACAGTGGAGATACTAAGAATATTAGGTCAGTTTGCCAAAAATCAAGGTACCGTTAGTACCCCCAAAGCCAAAATTGTTTTTGACTGCATGGTCTATCTTCACATCCCTGGCTGTATTGGCGCAGTAGTCCAAATCACATTCAGGGTCTTGATTAAAAATATTGATAGTAGGTGGCGACTTCTGGTTATGGAGGGCCAAGATCGTAAATACAGACTCTAAGCCGCCAGCACCGCCTAAAAGGTGGCCAGTCATCGACTTAGTGGAATTAATTAAAGCCTTTTTGGCATGATCGCCTAAAGCTGCCTTAATAGCCTCTGTTTCATTCTTATCACCTAGCGGTGTAGAAGTTCCATGAGCATTTAAGTATTGAATTTGATCTGGATTGAGCTTGGCATCGCGCATTGCATTGACCATGCAACGACGTGGGCCATCCATATTTGGAGCAGTCATGTGATACGCATCACCACTCATGCCAAAGCCTAATAGTTCGCAATAGATTTTTGCGCCACGTGCCTTAGCATGTTCATATTCTTCGAGCACCACAACGCCAGCGCCTTCGCCGAGAACAAAACCATCGCGGTCTTTATCCCAAGGACGTGATGCGGTTGCAGGATCATCATTGCGTGTCGAGAGCGCTCTTGCAGAAGCAAAACCACCAACACCCAAAGCAGAAATAGTAGATTCAGCGCCACCAGCCACCATGACATCAGCATCGCCGTACTGGATTAAACGTGCGGCCAAACCAATGCTATGCAAACCCGTTGTACAGGCAGTCACTGCAGCAACGTTTGGGCCTTTAAGACCAAACAAAATACTAAGATGCCCAGAAATCATATTGATGATTGAGCCTGGAACAAAGAAAGGTGAAATACGACGAGGGCCACGAGCCAAAAGCTCAGCGCCTGTTTCCTCAATCATTGGCAGGCCACCGATACCGGAGCCAACCATCACACCTACGCGCTCGGCGTTTTGTTCTGTGATCTCTAAACCACTGTCGCGAAGAGCTTGCGTACCAGCAGCGATACCGTAATGGATAAAGGTATCCATATGGCGCGCCTCTTTGGCAGAAACATATTCTTCAACGTTGAAATCTTTCACCTCTCCAGCGAAATGAACGCTAAGCGGAGTGTGGTCAAACTTGGTGATGGTAGCAATGCCTGATTTGCCCGCAAGCAAATTAGACCAAGCTACATCAACTGAATTACCAACAGGTGAGATGAGACCAAGGCCGGTGACTACTACCCGGCGTCGGCCATTTGATGCTGACACAGTAATACCTAGGCTAGGGAATTAACCCTGAGCTTTTGATTTAGCGAAGTCGATCGCGAGCTGAACTGTGGTGATCTTCTCAGCTTCCTCATCAGGAATTTCGATGCCGAATTCATCTTCCAAAGCCATAACCAGCTCAACAGTGTCAAGAGAGTCAGCGCCCAAGTCGTTCACGAAAGAAGATTCATTCTTGATGTCTCCTTCTGCGACGCCTAATTGCTCAGCGACGATTTTCTTAACGCGTTGTTCGATGTTGTCCATTAATTTCCCCAGGGGTTGTAAAAACGATGAAAAGGATTTTATCAGTTCGGCGGGCCGAATTAGCAAATTCGCCTAAAAATGATCAAATCCTAGCTTTGCCGTTAGGCTAAATATAGTCCGCCATTGACGTGTAGGGTATTACCCGTAATGTAACCAGCCGCCGGAGAGGCCAAAAATGCCACTGCCTGGGCTACATCCTCAGGGCTACCCAATCTAGCCAAAGGAATGTTCACTTTTAGGGCATTTTGCTGTTCTTCGCTCAAAGCGCGGGTCATATCGGTATCAATAAATCCAGGAGCCACGCAATTCACGGTGATGTTACGGCTACCGATTTCGCGAGCTAGGGCACGAGTCATACCAGAAACACCTGCTTTTGCAGCTGCGTAATTTGCCTGACCAGGATTTCCCATATGGCCAACAATAGAAGTGATGTTGATAATGCGACCTCCACGAGCCTTCATCATCGGACGCATCACCGCTTGAGAAAGGCGGAAGACAGAACTTAAATTGGTATCAATCACATCGGTCCACTCATCGGACTTCATGCGCATCGCCAAGTTATCGCGCGTAATGCCAGCGTTGTTTACCAAGATATTGATGCCGCCATATTCTTTCACGATCAAATCAATAATTTCTTCACAAGCATTTGGTGCGGTGACATTCAATACCTTACCCGCACCACCAGAAGCTTTCAGACGCTCATCAATGGCTTTGGCACCACTTTCCGAAGTAGCCGTGCCAATGACTTTGGCGCCGCACTTTACTAACTCATCCGCAATTGCTTGACCAATACCGCGTGAGGCACCAGTTACTAATGCAATTTGTCCGCTTAAGTCGAGATTCATATTTGTCTTCCGCTGTCTTATTTCTGTAATCTGGATTTTATTTAAGGCTTGCGAGAACTTCAGTCAAGCTAGCTTCATCAAACACTGGCACGCCAGTAACTTGTTCATTAATACGCTTTGTCAGGCCAGCCAATACTTTGCCAGGACCGCATTCGACCACCTGAGTGATGCCTTGACCAGCAATCGCCTGAATCGTTTCTTGCCAACGCACAGGCTTAGCTGCTTGACGCACCAAAGCATCTTTAATGGCAACCGGATCATTCAAGATTTCAACATCCACGTTATTGATAACAGGAATGCTTGGCGCTTTAAATTCGATATTCGCTAAGTAGCCCTGGAGCTTTTCCGAGGCAGGCTGCAATAAAGAAGAGTGGAATGGTGCGGATACCGGCAACGGTAAGGCGCGCTTAGCACCAGCAGCTTTTAATAGCTCACATGCTTTGGTAACAGCGTCGCTTGCACCAGCAATCACGACTTGTCCAGGCGCATTAAAATTCACTGCCTCAACTACGCCACCAGAAGCGGCGCTGGCCTCAGCACAAACCTTAATCACGGTCGCATCATCTAAACCCAAAATAGCAGCCATACCACCGGTACCGACTGGAACGGCGCTTTGCATAGCTTCAGCACGAAAACGCACTAAAGGCACAGCATCTTTAAATGCGATTACGCCAGCCGCAACCAAAGCAGAATACTCACCAAGACTATGACCCGCCATAACCTTAGGGGCAGCGCCACCGGAAGCTAACCAGGCGCGATAAAAGGCAACGCCAGCAGTCAGCATCACAGGCTGCGTATTGGTTGTCAAAGACAATGCTTCAGCAGGACCTTCAGCAATAAGCTTTGTGACATCCTCACTCAAGGCATCAGATGCCTCTTGCAATGTTGTACGTACTTCTGGACGCTTCGCAATGGAGTTGAGCATGCCAACAGATTGAGAACCTTGACCGGGGAATACAAATGCAAATGTCATGTGATTAATTCGCTAATGAAAGAAATTAAAGATATAGATAAATAAAAGTGAATTGTTCTTAGTACTTAATAGCTACCGCGCCCCAAGCAAAGCCACCACCAACGCCTTCTAATAAAAGATGTTGGCCACGCTTAATTTGTCCGGAACGCACACCAGAATCTAATGCCAACGGAATCGATGCGGCGGAAGTATTGCCATGCTCATGCACAGTCACAATCACCTTATCCATAGACATGCCCATCTTCTTGGCAGTGCCTTCCATGATGCGAATATTTGCCTGATGCGGAACTAGCCAGTCAATTTGCTCAGGCTTGAGGTTGGCTTTATCAAGCGCCTCATGAGCGACTTGCTCTAAAACTTTCACAGCCAATTTGAATACTGCTTGACCATCCATCGTCATAAACGGTGAACCGTGCACTTCGCCATTACCAGCGCGACCAGGAACACACAAGATATCGCGCTGACTACCATCAGCATGCAATGCCGTAGAAAGAATGCCAGCCTCTTTGGAGGCCTCAAGCACAACCGCTCCAGCGCCATCGCCAAACAAGACACAAGTGCCGCGATCTTGGAAATTCAGAATACGCGAGAAGGTTTCAGCACCAATCACCAAAACTTTTTTGCATGAACCAGAACGAATAAAAGCATCTGCAATTGCAAGCGCATAAGTAAAGCCGGCACAAACCGCCTGCACATCGAATGCTGCACATGAAGTATGTGCACCTAATTTATCTTGAACTACACAAGCAGTACTTGGAAAGCCACCCAAATGATCAGGTGTAGAAGTAGCCAAAATAATGAGATCTAAATCTTCAGAGGTAATCCCAGCGCTACTGAGAGCGGCCTCTGCAGCCTTTACCGCTAAATCACTTGTGAGCTCATTCTCAGCAGCAAAGTGACGCGCAGAAATTCCGCTACGCGTCTTAATCCATTCATCGCTTGTCTCCAGGCCAGTTTTGGCGAGGCGCTCTACCAAGTCCTGATTAGTTAGACGCAGTTCAGGAAGATAGCTTCCAGTGCCAGCTACTCTTGCAAAGATACTCATACTTTTGTCTCCACCACAAAGGCTGCGGCAATGCGCTCTACCATGCGATTCTTTGCTGCTTCATAAGCGCGATCTAAGGCAAAGCCAAATGCATAACTGTCTGCGGAACCATGACTCTTAATCACGCAGCCGCGTAACCCTAACAATACCGCACCGTTATAACGACGATGATCAACGCGCTTACGCACTCTGAGCAAAGGAACCATTGCACAAATTGCCATTAACTTAGTCAACAATGAACGATTAAATTCTTCACGAATCATTCCGCTCATCATCTTAGCCAAGCCTTCGCTAGCCTTTAATACAACGTTACCCACAAAGCCATCGCACACCACAATATCAGTGGTGCCCTTAAAGATGTCATTGCCTTCTACGTTGCCATAAAAGTTTAAGGAAGTTTGACGCAGTAGCTCGCTGGTTTGCTTAACCACTTCATTACCCTTAATTACTTCTTCACCAATATTAAGAAGGCCAATCGAAGGGTTTTGTTTGCCATCGACCACTTGCACCATCACGTTGGCCATTTGGGCGAACTGAACCAAGTGCATTGGCTCACAGTCAGCATTCGCGCCCAAATCCAGCATGGTCGTGCCACGCCCCAATTCATTAGGAATGGCAGTAGCAATTGCAGGACGATCAACGCCCTCAAGAGTTTTTAAGATGTAACGAGAAATCGCCATGAGCGCGCCCGTATTACCGGAAGAGATGACTGCATCAGCAGCACCCTCTTTAACCTGCTCAATAGCAACACGCATTGAAGAATCTTTTTTGCGACGCAAGGCAACCTCAATGGGGTCATCCATCAAGACAACTTCACTAGCGGGAATAATTTGAATTCGCTCCATTGGAGCTTTAGGAGATTTACTCAAGACTTGCTTGATTAAATCGGGATCGCCTACCAAGGCAATCTTCACATCTGCATGTTTTTCTAGAAAATCGCAGGCAGCTGGAACCGTCACGACGACTCCATGATCTCCGCCCATGGCATCAATAGCAAGAGTAACGCTCATAAACTCATTGATTGCTGCAAGTGATTTATCCAAGAAAAAAGCGGCTTTTACTGGAGCCGCTTCTATCTGTTTAGACTAAAAAATTAGTCGTTTTTAGTTTTAACAACTTTACGACCACGATAGTAGCCGTTAGGTGAAATGTGGTGGCGCAAATGAGCCTCACCAGTTGTGGCTTCAACAGCCGTAGCAGGTGCGGTCAAAAAGTCGTGCGCACGATGCATGCCACGTTTGGAAGGTGATTTTTTGTTTTGTTGAACGGCCATATTGAACTCCTAAGCAAGGCGACATTCTAGCATGGAAAAGCACCTAAATGCTTGATTCATTGACAAAACATACTCAAAACAACAACTGAAATAAAGTTACTGATTTCAGTTTTTCTTCATATTTTTCAATATGTTAAAGGGATTTTCACGCTCATTTGACGTCTCTTCATCACCCTCATCCCCGAAAGTAGAGGCATGAGGCTCGCAAAAGCCTTCTGGATGCTTGGGAATCAGGGGCAAAGACAGCAAAACCTCATCCTCAATGGTTTCCAAGAGGTTGAAATGCTGATTTACCACCAAAGGCTCTTGTTCTTCATCCTCCAAGGGATAGGCGTCAGCCTCTTCGTCAGTGGCCACAAGGACAAAACGCCGCTTTTCTTCCATATCCACCGCACAATCCTGCAAACAGCGCTGGCAGACTAGGTGCAGACGGCCTTTTAGGCCTAATTCGAGGATTTGATGCGGCTCACTACCGGGTGAATCTTCAAAATGCGTTTGGACCGACCAGTCAAACCCGTCGCCCGGATTGATGGTTGAAGCCTCCTCAGCCACTCTTGGCAGATCTGGGATGCTTAAGAAACCAGCACCCTTATAAGATTGAGGGGCACAAAAATCTAGCCTCTTTAAGGCGCTAGGCTCAGAAGATAGTTCGACTTGAGGTAAAACTTGATTACGATTCATAGCATCAGTCTAAATGAAGCAGCACTAGAAAGCACAGAATACGATGAGCAGTTTCCAAAACCCACCCTTGATTCTGGGGTCTACCTCCAAATATCGCCGCGAACTTTTAGAGCGTCTGCGGATTCCTTTTGAAGTCATTTCACCAAAGGTAGATGAAACACCTCTCACTGGTGAGAGCACTCTCGATTTAGCAATGCGTCTCGCACGTGCAAAAGCGGCTGCAGTTGCCAAAGAACATCCTAATGCTTGGGTGATTGGATCTGATCAAGTTGCAGATCTTTGTGGCGCAGCAATTGGTAAGCCGGGTAATTTCGAACGAGCGTTAGCGCAATTGCAACTCATGCGCGGTCAAACAGTCATTTTCCAAACCGCTCTATGCCTAATGAAGGGCGATACCCAAACTACTTTATGCGTTCCTACCGAAGTCACCTTTCGCAAACTTCCAGATAACGTCTTAGAGGCCTACCTGCTGGCGGAAGAACCGTATGATTGCGCTGGTAGCGCCAAGTCTGAAGGCCTTGGTATTAGTCTGCTGGAATCCATTAAGAGTGATGATCCTACTGCACTCATTGGCCTACCTCTTATTGCATTAACAGGCCTACTGCGCGATGCAGGCTTTGTAATTCCATCAAAAAAACTAAGTAATAAAAATAAAAGAAGTTATTTATGAGCAAACTCGGCACTCTGTATTTGGTTCCAAACACCTTGGGCGATGACGGCCGCGTTGATCAACTACCTAGGGTGCTTCCTGCGGAAACGATTGCGAAATCAGCCAAGCTCAAACATTGGATTGTGGAAGACGCTAAAACAGCACGCGCCCTATTAAAAGCAATTGATTCTGTTTCACCCTTAATCTGCACTATTCAAGAAATGCAGATGAGCGAATGGCGAGGTGCAGCGCGTAATGCAAAGTATGGTGATTCAGTAAAACCTGCCGACCTACTAAAGCCCCTGCTTGCTGGAAATGATATGGGCCTCATGTCAGAAGCGGGAGTGCCTGGTGTGGCCGATCCAGGCGCTGAATTAGTTCTAGCAGCACATAAGTTAGGCGCACAAGTAAAGCCATTGGTTGGACCAAGCTCAATTTTGCTAGGACTAATGGCTAGTGGACTCAATGGCCAGCGCTTTGCATTTCAGGGTTACTTGCCTCATGACACTCATGAGCGTTCAGCAAAACTGAAGCAGCTAGAAGTTGAATCCCGCAAATTGCAACAAACCCAAATTTGGATTGAAACACCCTATCGCAATACTGCGATGTTGATGGCATGTATCAGTTCACTAGCGCCGCAAAGTTTGTTGTGTCTTGGTGTAGACCTGAGTCTTCCATCAGAAATGATTACCACTCTATCAATTACAGACTGGCGTAAACGCTATCCGAATGAAGCTGCATGTGCTTCATTACAAAATCGGCCAACAGTATTTCTACTATTGGCCTAAGTCTTTAATGCTTTAGTTTTGTTTTTGCTTTTTGTTTTTGCTTTTTTTATTTCAAATCAGGCGCCTTAACCAACGCTTTGCCAGCAGCGGCTCCAGCTTCTGCACCAAAGCGTTTAGCAACACGTTCAGCAAAATTCTCTTTCATGGTGTAGTCCAGAATATCGGGCGCCTTAAAGACATCGCGCGCAACGGTATCAACCGTGCCATAACCGTCAACTAAACCAATCTTGACTGCTTGCTCGCCATTCCAAATACGTCCAGAAAATAAATCCGGAACCTCTTTTAAGCGATCGCCTCGTCCCTCTTTAACTACCGCAATAAATTGTTGATGAATTTCATCAATCATGGTTCTAACCATTTCTACTTGCTTTGGATCCTCTTTGCTAAATGGATCCAGCATGCCTTTATTGGAGCCCGAGGTAATCATGCGGCGAGTCACACCCAACTTATCCATTAAACCTGTAAAACCAAAGCCTTCCATGATCACGCCAATGGAACCTACCAAGCTCGCTTTATCTACCAAGATTTGATCTGCTGCTACGGCAACGTAGTAACCACCAGATGCGCAAATATCTTCTACAACTACATAAAAAGGTTTTTTGGGGTAAAGCTTACGCAGACGATGAATCTCGTCATTAATCATGCCGGCCTGCACCGGCGATCCGCCAGGGCTATTAATACGCAATACAACACCGGCACTGCTTTCATTCTCAAACGCCGCCAATAAAGATGAATTGACATCCATTGCATTGGCCATTGAACTAGAGGAGATTTCTCCTTCAAGAGTTACTAGTGCGGTATGTTTTTCAACCCCCATCCCTTTGCCCGGAAGATGAAAATCAAATATCGATAACAAGACGCCCACGATCACCAACAAAGTCAGTACTCGCAATACGGCCTTCCAACGACGCGCTTTACGAGTCTCTTTTAAATTCTCCAACAAGAGATGCTCGAGAGCCTGACGCTCCCAATTTGGGTTTGGATTGTTTTCCATCTTTTTACTTCCTTAGTGTTGCAGATTATTTTTAAGCCAAAGCGAAAGTTGCGCAACATCATCAACATGAACCAATGATGGTGATTCTTTCAGAGTACTTGGTGGATGGGCGCCATAAGTCACTGCTACCGCATCTACACCAGCATTAGCAGCCATGTCCAAGTCATGCGTGGTATCGCCAATCATGAGCATGCGGCGCGTGGGTACCTGGGTTACATCCGACAACTCCAGCAACATTCCCGGGTGGGGCTTAGAGAATGACTCATCAGCTGTACGGGTCTCATGAAAGAGATGACCAATCTGATGATGCTTGAGTGAGCGATCTAAACCTACGCGAGATTTGCCAGTAGCTACGCCCAATAAATATTGCTGAGCATGCAGCTCCTCCAAGAGCTCACGAATGCCCACAAATAAATCGAGCTCGTGATCTTTTGCTAAATAGTGATATCGAAAACGTTCAGTTAACTTTGGAAAATGAATCGGCTCAATCCAAGGAACCGCTCTTCTCAATGAGTCCTGAATTCCCAAGCCAATCACTGAACTAGCTAAGGTGTCATCTGGCTCCTTAAAGCCCAAATCACGACAAGCTTGCTGGATGCAATGCACGATTGTTGGAGTGGAGTCCATAATAGTTCCATCCCAATCCCAAACAATCAGGTCATATGGTCTATTCAATTTATTTGTTTGAGGCATTTTTATTTTTACTGCTCAAAGGTATTCATCATGGCGGTAAATTCTGGAGGCAATGGTGATTCAATACGCATCTTTTCACCAGTGCGGGGATGTGTAAATCCAGCTAGATGGGCATGTAGATAAAGGCGCTTAGATTTAATCAGCTTATCTAAATCCTCAAAACCATACTTATCATCACCCAAAATTGCATGTCCTAATTTTTGCAAGTGAACACGAATCTGGTGAGTGCGTCCCGTTTTGAGCTGAGCCTCTGCAAGCGTAATATCTGCTCCTTCACGCTTGAGAACTTTGGTTACTCGCAAAGCGGTGTGACTTGGCAAGCCATCTGGGTCAACTTTCACACGGCGTTCGCCATTCGGGAGTAGGTATTTGTGCAATGGATACTTGAGCTGCATGGTTTGCGCGCCCTGAACAATTTCACCATGTGCAAGCAAGTAATAGCGCTTATCCGTTTGACCTTCGCGAATTTGGCGATGCAGCTCAACTAATGCACTACGCTTTTTAGCCAAAAGCAAAACGCCTGAGGTATCTCGGTCTAAGCGATGTACTAATTCCAAAAATTTGAGTTCGGGGCGAGTAATACGAAGGGTTTCGATGACACCCAGAGCAATGCCTGAACCTCCATGCACAGCCAAACCGGCTGGCTTGTTCACTATTAAGAGTGCTTCATCCTCAAACAGAATCGGCATTTTGTCTGAATAGCCATGCGCCCGAGACTTGGTTTGGGCAGAGTTAACAGCGGCCATTTGGGCTGGTTCGGCAATGCGAACCGGGGGGAGGCGCACCACATCACCCTCAACCAGTCGGGTTGTTGGTTCAGCCCGCTTTTTATTAACTCGGACTTCGCCAGATCGAATAATTCGGTAAACGTGGCTTTTTGGCACCCCTTTAGCCCAACGCAGCAAATAGTTATCCAAGCGCTGGCCAGCCTCTTCCGGACCAATAGTCTGGAGATGAACTGCTGCGGGAGCGGAGGTTTTTACCTTGGAAGGCATGGAAATGGGTTCAGATTTCATGATTTATCTCTCTTGTGACCCCGGCGAGGGACGACAAGGGACTCAACAATACCCCATTGTCACGCAACTTGTGCCGTATAATCAACGCTCTAGCCAATTTATTGGCCCGAGACCAACCTGAAGTCAGGTTTGAATCGTGGAGCTTGGAGTCGCCCTTTAAAAGACTCCCGGGGTTGCCCCTCCCCCGTTGTAATGAGGCGCAGGGTTGGTGTGCCGTATGCCGCGACCCGCGATTAGAAGACAGTTTTCAGGCGCGCGCCTGCATTGATGACCTAAAGGAGGTCTCTGCGGCGATCGTCAAGTGTGGCACCGATTTAACCAACCGTTAACTGGGTGAACTAAGCAAAAAGTGCTTAGATTTGCATGATCCACACTCATAAACCGCCTTAGGCTCAGTCCTAAGTGGTATTTAACTTGTCCCCTAACGCAGCGCGCAAGGTCACCCTCCCCCATAGGAGAGTGTTATGAAACGCATGTTGTTTAATGCAACTCAACAAGAAGAGTTGCGAGTTGCCATCGTTGATGGTCAAAAACTCATTGATATCGATATCGAAGCTGCCGGCCGCGAACAACGCAAAGGCAATATCTACAAAGGTGTCATTACCCGTATTGAACCTTCCCTTGAGGCCTGCTTTGTCAATTACGGCGAAGAACGTCATGGCTTCTTGCCATTCAAGGAAGTTGCCCGTAGTTACTTTAAAGAGGGTATCGACGTCCGCAATGCTTCCATTAAGGATGCCTTGCGTGAAGGTCAAGAAATCATTGTTCAAGTAGAAAAAGAAGAGCGCGGCCAAAAAGGCGCTGCCCTCACTTCCTTCATCTCCTTGGCAGGCCGTTATTTGGTCTTGATGCCAAATAACCCACGTGGAGGTGGCGTATCCCGCCGTATTGAGGGTGAAGACCGTCAAGAACTCCGTGAAGCCATGTCTCAATTAGAGGTAGCTGATGGCATGAGCATCATTGCTCGTACCGCAGGTATTGGTCGCGATGCTACTGAATTGCAGTGGGACTTAAGTTACCTGATGCAGTTGTGGAAAGCGATTGATGAAGCCGCTAAAGGCAACTCAGCACCATTATTGATCTACCTCGAATCTAGCTTGGTGATTCGCGCAATTCGCGATTACTTCCAACCAGATATCGGCGAGATCCTCATCGATACCGATGACATCTACGAACAAGCTGCTGCATTTATGTCTGTTGTAATGCCAGACAACTTGCCACGCGTAAAGCGCTATCAAGATGATGTGCCTTTGTTCTCGCGTTTCCAAATTGAGCATCAAATTGAAACTGCGTACTCACGCACTGTGCCATTGCCATCAGGCGGCGCAATCGTGATCGACCACACTGAAGCTTTGGTTTCAGTGGACGTGAACTCAGCACGTGCAACTCGCGGCTCTGATATCGAAGAGACTGCAACCCGCACCAACTTAGAAGCTGCTGATGAAATCGCCCGTCAAGCACGTTTACGTGACTTGGGTGGCTTAATCGTCATTGACTTCATTGATATGGAATCAAGCAAGGCTCAGAAGGATGTAGAGAATCGCCTACGCGACGCTCTACGTCATGACCGTGCCCGCGTTCAAATGGGCAAGATCTCCAAGTTTGGCTTGATGGAAATGTCACGTCAGCGCTTACGTCCAGCCCTATCTGAAGGTAGCCATGTAACTTGCCCACGTTGTAATGGCACTGGCCACATTCGTGACACTGAATCTTCTGCACTGCAAGTTCTGCGCATCATCCAAGAAGAAGCAATGAAGGAAAACACAGCAGCGATTCATACTCAGGTACCAGTCGAAGTGGCTGCATTCCTCTTGAATGAAAAACGTGCTGAAGTGATCAAGATTGAGACTCGCTTCAAAGTGAACGTCTTGATGGTTCCTAATAAGCATTTGGAAACACCGCATTACAAACTAGAGCGTTTACGTCATGACGATCCACGTCTTGACGATCAAAAAGCAAGTTATGTCATGGCTGAAGAAGCTGCGCGTGAACTCGAGACAGACACAACCGTTAGCAAGAAAGATGCTGATATCAAAGTGCGTCCTGAGGCTGCAGTTAAAGGCATTACACCAACACAACCAGCGCCAATTAGCCAACCACGCCCTGCTCGTACTGAAACAGTAAAAGCCGAAAGCTCTGGTGGTTTCTTTGGATTTATTAAGAGTCTCTTTGGCTCATCTCCAGCGGTTGAAGAAAAGCCTGCGCCAATCAATAACCGTGGTCGCAACCAAGGCCGTAATAGCAATGGCGGTGATCGTAATCGCGGTCGCAACCGTCGCGGTGAACGCACTGAGCGTCCAGCAGCGACTGCAGCTGAGGGTGCTCCAACAGAAGGTGGTAACAACAATCGCGGACGCAACAACCGTAACGGCAATCGCAATCAAAACGGCCCTAAGCCAGAACGTCAAGAAGGTAATCGCAATCAAGCCAATGCTGCAGCAGTAACACCTGCAACAGAAGCAGCTCCGGGTAGTGAAGCTACTACAGGTGCAGATGGTGAAGAGCGTCGTGGTCGTGGTCGTAATCGTCGTGGTCGTGGTCGTGGTCAGCGTGAACGTGGCGAACGCACTGAAGGTGCTAACGATGTTGCTGCACCAGCAACAGCTACTTCAGCAAGTCCTTTTGCGGGCCCTCCAGCAGGAATGGCTGGCGCATCTGCAAGCATGCCGATTCAGAACCTTGCTAATAGCTTTGGAAATGCAAAGCCTGCTGCGGAGAAACAAGAAAGACAAGAGCGCGCACCACGTGCTCCACGTCAATCTAATCGCCCTGCACAAAATACTGCGCCTGCCTCAGCTCCTACTACCCAAGCAGCAGCGCCTGTTGCGGTAGTAGCAGCCGCTGCTGTAGAAGTCATTAGCAAGCCTGCTCCAACACTTCCTAAGGTTGCCTTCCAGCCTCTTGAGGAAACTCCGTTGCATAGCGTTGTGCAATCTGCCGGCATGATCTGGGTTGCTACAGACTCATCAAAGCACGCTGAAGCTCAAAATCAGATTCAGGCTGAGCCTGTGGTACATAACTTAGGCAGAGCGCCTAAGCCTGCTGCCCAGCTTCCTGACGGCCCAATGGTTTTAGTTGAAACCGGCGGCCAAGAAAAAACGGTTTAAGCCATCTAAAGCTTTTTCTCCAGACCGCCATTTATCCCAAAAGGATATTTGGCGGTTTGGCAGAAACCCCGTTTCACAGCCATAATTGCGAACATGGTTGAAAAAGTAATCCCCATCCGACTTGACGAAGGCAAAGGCCTGACGCCATTTATTGGCGCACAGCTTGTCACGCCTCATGGCCATACCAAAGATACTCGTGGGCGCACCTTAAGAGATCTACGCATATCTGTTACCGATCGTTGTAACTTCCGCTGCACCTATTGCATGCCTAAGGAAGTCTTTGATCAAAACTATCCATATCTTGCTCACAAAGAATTACTGAGCTTCGAAGAAATCGCTAGACTCACTTCCATCTTTTCCACATTAGGTGTTGAAAAAATTCGACTTACTGGTGGCGAGCCTTTGCTTCGTAAAAACTTAGAAGTGCTCATCGAGATGCTGGCAAAAATTCCGACCTCCGATGGCAAGCCGCTAGACCTTACCCTCACTACTAACGGCAGTATCTTGCGGAAAAAAGCTGCAGCTTTAAAAGCAGCTGGTCTGCACAGATTAACTGTCAGCCTTGATGGCTTGGATGACGCCATCTTCAAGAAAATGAATGATGTCGATTTTCCAGTGGCTGATGTGCTCGATGGAATTGCCGCAGCCCAAGAGGTTGGCTTTAAGAACATCAAAGTCAACATGGTGGTTAAAAAAGGAACCAATGATCATGAGATCGTTGCGATGGCCAAACACTTCAAGGGCAGCGGCGTCATTCTGCGCTTTATTGAATTTATGGATGTGGGTAGCTCTAATGGCTGGAATATGGAGCAAGTACTCCCCTCTAAAGAAGTCATTGCCCGAATCAATGAAGTCTTTCCACTTGAGCCTATTGAGGCTAACTATGCTGGCGAAGTTGCACAACGCTGGCGTTATGTCGATGGCTCAGGCGAGATCGGAGTGATCTCTAGCGTCACGCAGACCTTCTGTCATGAATGCTCTAGAGCGCGCATCTCCACTGATGGACAAATGTATCTGTGCCTCTTCGCTAATGAAGGTTTTGATTTCAAAACATTATTGCGCTCAGGCAAATCCGATTTAGAAATTGCCAACGCTGTCATGAATACCTGGGCGGCACGTGAAGACCACTATTCTGAGATTAGAGGTTCCAATACCGCAAAACTAGCCTCAGGCAATCGCAAGGTTGAAATGTCTTATATTGGTGGTTAATGATTTCAACTAAAGATATTACTGGACTCATACTTGCTGGCGGTCGCGCACAACGCATGGGTGGCATCGATAAAGGTCTAATTCCATTTCATGGAAAACCACTGATCGAGTCAGCTATCGCAAAGCTCAAGCCGCAGGTACAAACCATTGTGATTAATGCCAACCGCAGCATCACAAAGTACGCGACTTATGGCTACCCAGTCGTCATGGATGAGACTCCTGATTTTTCAGGACCCCTAGCTGGATTCTCAGTAGGCTTGAAGGCCTGCAGGACGCCTTACCTACTGACATCACCATGCGACTCACCGTTACTCCCCAATAATCTCGCTGAGCTATTAGCTGTCGAGATGGGGCGTGGTGACTTTCAATTGGTTTACGCCTCCAGCAAAGAGGCAGATGGTAAAGTCTGGGCACAACCCGTTTTCTGTTTGATGCGCAGCAACTTACAAGATTCCTTGGACCAATTTCTACAAAAAGGCGATCTCAAAATTGATCGTTGGTTTAAAGAGTTGCGCAGTAGTACGGTGGTTTTTGATGACCCTCTAGTATTTGCTAACGTCAATACTCCTGACGAACTTAAAAAACTTGAAGAAGTGTCTGCATGAGTCACTCCCCAAATCAACCTATTCTTTTGACTTCATCACTGCATGTTGATGACGCTCGCAAAGCAATAGCGGCGTTGGTAGATGACCTCATTCAAGAGTCCAGAGCAATTAATGATCCTGCTGATATTGAAACAGTAGCTCTAGACAAAGCCATTGACCGCATCCTAGCAGTCGACCTACTCTCGCCAATTGATGTCCCTGCTGCAGATAACTCAGCGATGGATGGCTTTGCATTTGATGGAAAGTGCCTTGATACAACTAGCCCAACAATTTCATTGCGGATTGTGGGCACTGCCTTTGCAGGCAAACCTTATGACGGCATAATTGGATCTGGCGAATGCCTCAAGATCATGACTGGCGCGGTGATGCCTGCCGGCTGCGATACAGTAATTCCACAAGAGTTCACTACTGCAAAAGATGAGTTCACCATTGAATTTAAGCAAGATCAATTAAAGCTTGGCGAGAACAGACGCTTACGCGGCGAAGATCTGCAAAAAGGCAAACCCGCTATTGCTACGGGCCGCTTGCTCCGCCCATCTGACTTAGGTCTCGCAGCTTCTTTGGGTATTCCAACTCTCCAAGTAAAACGAAAACTGAAGGTTGCCATTCTATCTTCCGGAGACGAGCTGCGATCTTTAGGTCAGGCATTGGATGCTGGCAGCATTTACGACAGCAATCGCTATAGCCTCACAGGTTTACTAAATCGATTAAATCTAGAAATCATTGACTGCGGCATTGTGCGTGATGATCCCGCCTCTTTGAAACAAGCATTTATTGAGGCTTCTAATAAAGCAGATGTCTTAATTTCTTCTGGTGGCGTTTCAGTTGGCGAAGCTGATTTCACAAAACAAATCATGCAAGAGTTAGGTGATGTTGGCTTCTGGAAAATCGCCATGCGCCCAGGACGACCAATGGCATTTGGCGTACTCAAGCCAGTTGCTGGAAAATCACCCGCTCGCAAAACACTCTTCTTTGGCTTGCCCGGAAACCCAGTGGCAGTCATGGTGACCTTTTATCAATTTGTTCGTGCTGCCCTCATGCAACTCAACGGCGCCAATCAAACACAGCCGCCATTGACTCAGGCAATGGCCGAGGCCCCTATTCGGAAAAAGCCTGGTCGCACTGAGTTTCAGCGCGCCATCTTGGGACGTAGTGCTGATGGCAAGCCAACAGTCAGATTAACTGGCAGCCAAGGTGCGGGGATCTTACGCTCCATGAGTGAAGCAAATTGCTTTGTCATCCTAGGTCACGAACAGGGAAATGTTGCCGCTGGAGACTGGGTAGATATAGCACTTTTTGATGGACTGCTTTAAGATTGCGTCATCATGAAACTCACCAAAAAAGAACTAGTCTTCCTCGACCCAATGCATACCGCCAAAACCTTAGTTTTGGTTTACCTCTGCTTCTCCGTTCCAATCGTTTTATTGGCATTGTTTGTTGCCTTCATTCGTGATGGCGCCATCCCTGGATTTACTGTGCTGTCAGCGCTGATTCTCAATGCTTTATTGGGATTTGGTTTGCTATGGATCGCATGCAAAGTCTACAACTGGGTTGCAGGTAAGTTCGGTGGTATTGAATTAGCAATGCGCGAGCTACCAGAAGAAATCGAAGCAGAATAAAAGAGTCAGTATCCGGATTTACACTCCAAGCAATAAAGCCTAGTTCTCACTCGGCTTTATTTTTTACTACTTAGTTTTACTACTTAGTTAATCTAATTTAACTAAATTTTATAAACTTCCGCATTAATCAAGCTGGGTGGTTTTTTACCATCAAGCGCGGCACGCAAGTTATCTACCGCTAGATCAACCATCGCTCTGCGTGTTTTTTCTGTTGCACTTGCAATGTGCGGAGCCAACACAACATTGCTCAACTTGAGTAACTCCGGATGCACTTTAGGCTCGCCCTCAAACACATCTAGACCAGCTGCAAAAATGCGCTTTTCTTTGAGGGCTTGAGCAAGAGCTGCGTCATCCACAATACCGCCGCGGGCAATGTTTATCAAGGTTGCAGTCGGCTTCATGAGAGCGATTTCTTTGGCACCAATTGTGTGGTGACTTTCGGCGCTATAGGGCAATACCAAGACAACATGATCTGCAGTGCGCAGCAATTCCTCCTTAGAAACATACTTAGCGCCGCAGGCTTTTTCACTAGCATCGGATAGATGGCTGCGGTTGTGATAGATCACATTCATTCCAAAACCTAACGCACGCTTTGCAATACCTTGACCGATACGACCCATACCAATAATGCCAACGGTGCTGTGATGCAAATCCATGCCAAGGGGGTTATTCACAATCGACCACTTATCCCAATGCCCCGCACGCACCCAGCGCTCTGATTCAGTAATGCGTCTTGCAGTTGCCATCAGCAATGCAAACCCAAAGTCAGCAGTGGTATCTGTTAATACATCGGGAGTGTTGGTGGCCATCACTCCTGCTGCAGTAATTGCTGGAACATCAAAATTGTTATATCCCACTGAAATGTTAGCTACGATCTTTAAATCTTTGGCATGCGCTAGTGCATTTGCATCAATTCTTTCGCTGCCCGCTACTAAAGCCCCTACAACTCCCGAGAGTTCTTTTTGCAACTCTTCTGGACTAAAAATGCGATCCTCTTGGTTGGACCGCACATCAAATGATTCTTCCAGTTTGGCCAAAGCCTCAGGAAAAATGGCTCTTGCCACCAAAATTTTGGGTTTTTGCATGTTTACTTGGGTATTGGGCTGTTTATTCATAGGGGAACTTTACCTCAAGTAAATTAACCCTTTAGCCTGAAAAATAGGCTATTTCGGCTAAAATTGAGGTTTTATAACCTAGCACCCGGCTTTTGGGGGCTCACGAAACAAAACTGCCATGACTTACGTTGTTACCGAATCCTGTATCCGCTGCAAATACACCGACTGCGTTGATGTTTGCCCAGTTGACTGCTTTCGCGAGGGTCCTAATTTTTTAGTGATTGATCCTGATGAGTGCATCGATTGCGCGGTTTGTGTTCCAGAGTGCCCAGTAAACGCTATTTATGCTGAAGATGATGTGCCTGGCGATCAACAAGCATTCATCAAACTCAATGCTGAACTCTCCCCTTCTTGGACATCCATCACTAAGTCCAAAGCTGCTCTTCCAGATGCTGAAGAGTGGAAAGACGTTAAGAACAAACTCGACCAGCTAGTAAAGTAATTTTCTAGCAAAAGTATTCGTGTCAAACTCACCCACACAAACCGATGCTGTCATCATTGGCGCCGGTCCTGTGGGTCTCTTTCAGGTCTTTGAGTTAGGCCTACTAGAAATCAAAGCCCATGTAATTGATTCGCTGCCAGAAGTTGGCGGTCAATGCATCGAGCTTTACCCTGACAAACCCATCTACGATATTCCCGCTATTCCAGTTTGTACTGGACGCGAGCTTACGAATAATTTGCTCAAACAAATTAAGCCATTTGATGCACAGTTTCATCTTGGTCAAGAAGTAAGCAAGCTAGAGCAGCAGACTGATGGTCGCTTTCTAATTAGCACCTCGCAAGACAAACACTTCCTCAGCAAGACCGTATTCATTGCTGCCGGTGTTGGCGCCTTCCAGCCCCGTACTTTGAACCTAGAGGGCATAGATCGCTTTATAGGCAAGCAACTTTTTTATCACGTTAAAAGTCCTGAGCAGTTTGCAAACAAAAGAATTGTGATTTGCGGAGGTGGTGATGCCGCACTAGATTGGGCAATTCATTTTTCTGAAATTGCTGCCAGCGTGACATTAATTCATCGCCGTGATGATTTTAAGGCGGCCCCCAAATCCATTGCAAAGATACGTGAACTTTGTGCGAGCAACCAAATGCAATTGCTTATCGGACAAGTGACCGCTTACGAAGCACAAGATGATCGACTTGCAGAAATTACCTTCACCAATATTGACGGCGAGAATAAGCAGATCCCACTCGACGATCTTTTGGTATTTTTTGGCCTCTCCCCTAAATTAGGACCCATCGCTGATTGGGGTCTCAATATCGATCGCAAACAAATTTGCGTAGATACCCAGAAATTCCAAACCAGTATCCCTGGCATTTATGCGGTCGGCGACATCAATGTCTATCCGGGCAAGAAAAAACTCATTTTGTCTGGATTTCATGAAGCAGCTCTGGCTGCCTTTGCAGCCGCAGAGTACCTAAACCCAGAAAAACAGATTCCACTCCAATACACGACCACTTCGCCTAAGCTACATAAGGCCCTGGGAGTGAAGTCGCCCACATTCGAGTAAGCTATCCCTAATCCGTCTACATATAACTACATTTAGCTGATACATATGCGCCAATATCACGATCTCATGAAAGAAGTCCTCGCCAAGGGGGTTCAAAAGTCCGATAGAACCGGAACTGGCACAGTCTCTGTATTTGGACACCAAATGCGCTTTAATTTGGCAGATGGCTTTCCGATGGTCACCACTAAGAAGCTGCATCTCAAATCCATTATTTATGAATTACTCTGGTTCCTCAAAGGAAGCACAAACAATAATTGGCTTAAGGAGCGTGGCGTTTCCATTTGGAATGAATGGGCAGCTCCCGATGGTGATCTCGGTCCAATCTATGGTTATCAGTGGCGTTCATGGCCCGCACCAAATGGTCAGCACATCGATCAAATCTCTGAAGTAGTGGAGACCATCAAAAAGAATCCAGACTCACGTCGCATTATTGTTTCCGCATGGAACGTTGCTGATATTCCCCGTATGGCTTTAGCGCCCTGTCATGCCTTCTTTCAGTTTTATGTAGCAGATGGCAAGCTGTCATGCCAACTCTACCAACGCAGCGCGGATATTTTCTTGGGTGTGCCATTTAATATCGCCAGCTACGCCTTGCTCACCCACATGATGGCGCAACAATGCAATCTAGAGGTGGGTGACTTTATTTGGACTGGTGGTGATTGCCATCTATACAGCAACCACTTAGAGCAGGTAGAGCTTCAGTTATCTAGAGATTTCTTCCCATTGCCTAAGCTCAATATTTTGCGCAAGCCTGATTCTATTTTTGATTACGAGTTCGAAGACTTTGAAATCGTAGGATATGAATCTCACCCTCACATTAAAGCTCCTGTAGCTATTTAAGAATTAAGTATATGACTCAACCCGCCATCTCTATGATTGTTGCGCGCTCACGTAATCACGTGATTGGACGCGACAATCAAATGCCCTGGAAGATCTCTGCTGATTTGCAATTCTTCAAACGTGTCACGATGGGTCACCCTGTCATCATGGGCCGCAAGACCTGGGAGTCCATTGGTCGCCCGCTTCCTGGCCGTCGCAATATCGTAGTGAGCCGCAATGCAAACTACCCAATAACCGGTGGTGAATTAGTTGGATCCCTGGATGAAGCCTTGAAGAGTCTAAGCGAATTTCCCCGACTCTTTGTTATTGGCGGCGAACAACTTTTTACCCAAGCATTTGATATGGCCGATCGTCTTTACATCACTGAAATTGACTTAGATATTGAAGGTGGAGACACATTCTTTGAGGTACCTAATGTATCCGACTGGAAAGAGGTAGAGCGAACTCCTGGATCCGAAGGTGATATCACCTTTAGCTTCATTACCTTGGAGCGCAAATAAAAAGGACCCCGTGGGGTCCTTTTTATTTCAGCGTAAATTCTTATTGCTGAACAATAATCTTTGCATCTTTTGCGAGCTGACTTAAAAACTCAAACTGCTTTCTTTGCGTCATACCAGCACGAATAGCTGGCTTTGCTTGTTCAAATGAAGGCGGCTTGCTCGACTTTTTATCTTCCAATTTGATCAAGTACCAACCTTGCTGCATCTGGATTGGTACAGGGGATACTTGCCCTTTAGCGAGCGTGACAAGCACAGATGCCAACTGAGGAGCAACCTGACCAGGCTGGATCCAACCTACCGCTCCGCCTTGAACTTTGTTTGGAGCCAAGGAAACACTCTTGGCAACCTTATCAAATGACTCGCCCTTTTTGATACGCGCCAAAGCAGCTTGTGCATCAGCTTCAGTCGCCACAGCGATATCACTGACTTTATATTCCACAATCATCCCTTGAGGGCCTAAGGATGCAATTTCACGGTTGTATTCAGCCTGAACATCCGCATCGGTAATTGGGTTTTGAGCCATATAAGTAGATAGCTCAAGATCAGCTAAATAATTTTGGCGAATCATCGCTAGCTGTGTATTGGCCTTTTCTGAATTGGCTAAACCATCTTTTTCAGCTTGTTGAGAAAGCAGCAATACCTCAACAAACTTCTCAATCACAGCGCTACGCAATTGGGGTGATTCTTTTTGACCCTGAGATATAGCGGCCCTGATTCCTTGCTCAACCATATCATTAGTAATTAGGGCGCCATTAACAGAGGCTGCAACATTAATTGGCAAACCACTCTGCTGCGCAAACGCGCTACCAACAAAAGCACTAGCTAAGATACCGGCAGCAATAAAGCGCACTACTATTGGATTAAATGCAGAGGAAAAAGGGTTCATAAGGGGGAGATCTTTCTAAAATTTAGCCTCAATACTACCAGCTGGCATGAGCTCAATCTCAATAAGCCACAGTAAAATAGTGGCATGTGTGTTCAATACCTCACTACGGTCAATACAGATTGGGTTAAAACCCACTTTGGCCTGGATTTACCGGTGTCTCCAGCGCATGATGTATTCCCAACTTATCCAGGAGCCATCGTCCTCAAAAGTCACAACACTGGACGCACTGCAACTGGCTTAGCTCGCTTTGGCTTATTGCCATCCTGGGCCAAAGAGGAAACCTTTGGAAGAAAGACATACAACGCCCGGGCTGAAACTGTAGCTGAGAAACCATCTTATAAGAATGCGTGGACAAAACGGCATTACGCATTAGCTTTAGCAGATGCTTTTTATGAGCCTTGCTATGAATCTGGCAAAGCGGTGCGCACCGCGATTAAACAAGCAAATAATGAGCCGATGGCGATTGCCTCAATCTGGGATACCTGGACTGAGCCAGAAACAGGAGAGCTCATAGTCTCATTTTCCATGCTCACGATTGAAGCTAATAATCATCCAGTGATGAATCGCATGCACAAGCCTGAAGATGAAAAACGTACGGTAGTTCCGTTACGTCCCGTGCTTTTTAATGCATGGCTCAATGCCACACCAGAAGAAGCGCAAGCATTACTTCAGTTGGAGTCAATCCCAGAGCTTGTAATTGCCTAGAAAGTTAAAACGGGTTTGGTCGCCTGGTAGGGGTCAGCCGATTGCATTTCTAAAGCCTCAGCCTCCTGTTCGCCCTGAGGCTGGTTATAGAATTTTGAATCCAATGCACGCTCTTTAGATAAGCGAAGATCTTCTGCTCTTGGATCTACCGGACCAAAAGGCCCCTCCACCGGAGAAAGTGTCTGACTATTAAACTCTTTAATCTGCTGTGGGGTATACGGGGATTTCGTTGTGGATCCAGGCGGCAGAGGAGGCGCTTGAGTACAGGCCACAATACTCATCAATATCATGCAAGGCACTAGCCGAAGGGCGTATATATTCATACAGCCCATTGTATGGTAACTACATGCATCTTGTTTTTATATTAATTACAATACCTCGATGAATTTACACCGCATCATCGCAACAGCCATATTGATGCTGCCATCAATTTGCTTAGCGATTGATTTGCAGCCGAACGATATTGTTGCCCCACTACCAGGCAAAAGTCATGCGATGATCAGCTACGTTAATTCAGAGAGTGGCACTTACTACAGAAATGGCTCAGCCGTTTCAAGCAGACCATTTGGTAGCCCTGATATTGGTATTCAAACAGCGATTGCTCGTCTAAGTACTAGCTACTCCATTACCAATTTACCCGCCATCTCTTATCTACAACTACCATACGGCACCATTAAGCCTGCTGGATCACTGGCATCATCTCCTGCTAGCACCGGCATTGGCGACCTCACATTTGCAACAGCGATTTGGCCGTATGCCGATAGGGAGAAAAGAAGGTACTTTGGCGTTGCTGGATATCTAACAGCGCCAACCGGCAGCTATAACAGTCAACAAGCTTTTAATCTTGGTGAGAACCGTTATCGGTCAGATATTCAGATGGGCTATCAGCAGCCTATTATTGGGAATTTAGACGGGATGGTTGCCGTCGATACCATGTGGTTTGGAGGCAATAGCCAATGTGCTGCAGCCTGTTTATCTGCAAGCAACACCTCCTTAAATCAGAAACCTTTAACCACCACTCAGTTGGGCCCAATTTACAAGTTCAATCAAACTTATACACTGGGTGCCTCCTATTTCTATGTAGCTGGTGGCGCAACGACTATTGGCAATACCTACCAAAATAATGTCGTTAACACTCAGAGGTTTTTGCTTAGCGCATTAGCTTACTACCCCTTTGGCAGAATTAGCCTGCAATATGGACGTGATACAGAAATCAAAAATGGTTTTGTAGAAACACGGCGCCTTGCCATACGCTATACGACTGAGTTTTAAGCTCTCAGATCACTTAATTTCTGAGCCTTTGCAGAAAGCTCTTTACGATTGGCAAGCGACAAGCAAGCAATGCCAAAATGACTGCTCCGTAGATTGAGACAGTATCCAAATCATTTTTACCAGCCTTATGCCACCAATAGTGGGCAATTGCAGTACATGCAATGATGTAGACCAGCTTATGCAATGCAGACCAGCGCTTTCCTAGCTGACGTACCGACCACCGGTTAGATGTAATGGCTAAGGGAGTTAGTAATACCAATGTCAGAAAGCCCATCATAATAAAAGGACGCTTTACAACATCGCTCCACATCGATTGAATATCTAGATTCTGATCTAACCAAAACCAAATGGAAAAATGGATACAGGCATAAAAGAAACAAAATAATCCCAACATCCGACGCAGCTTAATCCAGATGGTCCAGCCTGTTATTAGGCGCAAGGGTGTCATTGCTAACGTAATACAAAGAAATACAAGCGCCCAGGTACCGGTTGAGCGGGTAATGAATTCAATGGGATTGGCGCCTAGATCGCCATAAACACCAAGCCAAACCAGGCGGGCCAGCGGCACCAAGCAGAAAATGAAAATGGCTGGTTTTAATAACTTCATAAACAGCACTTTAAACCAAGCTAAGCGAAGAACTGATAGATGCTTTTTGCCATGAAGGCGAAACAATGACGGATGGAATAATGACAAACTATTTAGGTCTATCGATTTAGGCTGTAATTTGCTATCCTGAGCGTTCAATTAAGGATAAATATGACCGAAGAGAACCAAACCCAGAACGATGAAGACTTTGACTATGGGTGCGAGTGCGCAATGACCTTGCTCAACGAGCCCACTGAGGATCGCCTAAACGACTTAATTGATGAGCTTGATGAAGATGGCATGATCTCCACCGAAGTGGTCTATGGCTTACTCGCAACCATCCTCATGAGCATGAATGAGGAAGAGCATGAAGGCGACGAGCACTAATTAATTAGGACTCACTTGGGAGGCAAAAGCATCCATTGCTTTTGCCAACTGAATATCTAACTTGGTCAGTGCGCCAGCCGAATGAGTTGATAGAGATACCGATACCTTATTCCAAGAATTTGACCAATCAGGATGATGATCAATCTCTTCTGCGTACCCGGCACACAGAGTCATAAATTCAAACGCTTGCTTAAAATTTTTAAAGACAAACTCACGCTGAATTGTCTTGCCCTCTAGAACCCAAAGAGGAATTTCGTTTTCTATATTTAAGCCGTCAACGATCAAGGTAGACTCCTTTAACTGGCAACACTTTGTGAAAGCTGCTTTAAATCTTCCGGGTATAGCCAACGCCATTCACCCTCCGCCAGATCAGCAGGCATTTGATAGGCGCCAATTTCAGTGCGATGCAATTTAGCAACGTGATTGCCGACCGCGGCCATCATGCGCTTCACCTGGTGGTAGCGTCCTTCAACAATCGTCATTGCTAAAACATGTTCTGTGATTTGTTTGCAAGCAGTCGCAAAGCAGGGCTTTGGATCATCATCTAATACAACACCATTTAACAAGTGATCGATTTGCTTCTGTGTAATGGGCTCTGGCGTAGTGATCTGATATACCTTGCCAATATTTTTCTTCGGAGTAGTCATCTTGTGGATAAATTGACCATCATCGGAGATTAAGAGCAGGCCAGTAGTGTCATAGTCCAAGCGCCCCACACATTGCAAACCTCTTTCAACAAAGGGGCTAGGCAATAAGCTGTAGACACTAGGATGATGGGTCGTTTTATGCGAACACTCATAATTAGCTGGCTTATTGAATGCTAAGTAAGCCTTCTCGTGATACTCCCAATCCTTACCCTCAACATTGAGAATGAGATTCTCGGTAGCAATTCTTTCTTCTGGGTCTTCAGCCAATACGCCATTCACCTTCACCAGCTCGGCATATACCAAATCACTACAGTAGCGACGAGTACCAAAGCCTTGGCTAAAGAGAATCTTTTCGAGAGAAATAGGTTTTGCCATATGCTGCAAAGGATACTACAGAGCAAGACTGCATTGGGTCCGTCGATTCATTCGCCAATTCATTATCATTAGGTATTCACGCCATTACCTAAGGCAATTACTCATGTTATCCACCCCAAAACCTCGCTCCTTATTACACACCCGAGAAATCACATTTCAGGGGTATGCACGAGAGGATGGGCTGTGGGATATTGAAGGGCATCTTAAGGATTTCAAAACCAATCCCTTTCAAACCAGCGCAAAAGTCTGGCAGCCTGGCGAGGCGTTTCATGACATGTGGGTACGCGTCACACTTAATAAAGAATTTGTGATTCAAGATATTGAAGTAGTCATGGATGGTCATCCACACGCAGAGTGCACTGCTGTCATTCCACCAATGGACTCACTCATTGGTACTCAGATAGGTAAAGGTTGGCGCAAGACAATAGATACACATCTTGGTGGCATTAAGGGCTGCACCCATTTACGAGAACTACTCACCAGTCTTGCCACCGCAGCCTATCAATCTATACCAGGAGCATTTTTCGATCCCACCGGAGAAAAACCGCCACTCTACTTGGGTACCTGTAAATCCTGGGACTTTAATGGCCCAGTGGTGATGCGCGTCTTTCCCAAATTTTATCGCTGGAAGCCTTAGACCTTAAGCAAACCCTTATGATATTTCTGCGCACACTGACTTTTTTGTTGCTATGTATTTCTAGTGCTTTAGCGTGTGCAGCAGAGCAAACTTCTACGCCCATTCTGGGTCTTGTTAATGCGTCTCAGGATAGATCTGAAAACCGTATCCTAGAATTCTGGGGCTACCATGAATACGACGGCTTACAAAACTATGCCGACACACTGAAGTTACGTTACTACAACCCTCTCAATATCGGCGATTGGCATGGCACGCTGAGACTTGATACTGCTTATACAGCTGCTTATGGCCCTCTATTGCCGGCGCAATCTACTGGCACGTATTCTGCAAACAATGCAATGGTCACGATATGGGGCGGCAAGGCAGGCTGGTTTGGCAATGTAGGGGCACGAGTAGTGGCGCCGCTCAGTGATGTAGGTCAATGGCTAGCTGGCCCTCAAGTAAGCACTTCGTTCACACCTGCTGGCAGCAGCAAAAGTCTTCTGGCAGATATCTCGCCATTAGCGCGCTACATGATCGGATTTAATGCAAAGGCGCCCTCAGGCTTTTCCCCGCCGCCTTTAGCAAGCCGTCTTGAACTATATCCAACGGTTGGCGTGAACTTAGGGCCTAGCACTCAAATTCGCTTTTGGGATGAAAACGGCGCCGTCTATAACGCAGCGGGTGGCGGTTGGTTTGTGCCAATTGATGCCATGGTCACTCAACGAATCAATAAAAATCTTTTATTTGCTATTGGCGGCGCAAAGCAAGTGGTTCAAACCTACCAGCTCTACAACTGGACAGTGTACGGAAAAGTCTCTCTTACTTTTTAAATAAACCAATCAAGCAAGATCAACCAAAGTTTCACCTTCTAATTTTGCCGCGCCCGATTTAACCAAAGACCTGGGTAGCCATTGGGTAAATTCATCCATACTCATATTGAGTAGTTTTGCAGCGCTGATCAGCGCTGGCGTATTAGCAATCCAATCATTCACTTGCTGCATCTCACGACTACGCCACTCTAATAGACGATATTTCAGTAAGACTTTAGCGCCGTGACGGGCATTACGATCTGGGTCAGATGCTAAATAATCTAATCTTGATCGTGCTGTAGCAAGAGACTTAGCAACATCGGAAAATGGCGCGCCATGACCTGGAATTACCAAATCAATCGGTAGGGCCTCAATGAGGTCTAAAGTTTGCGCCACTTCCTCAAATCCAGACTCCCCCCAGAGCTCAGGGAAAATCACCCCGAAGCCCTCTTCCCATAGAGCGTCAGCTGAAATCAATATCCGATGATCTGCTTGATAAAGCATGATGGAATGGGGGTCATGACCTGGCGCAGCTAATACCTTCCAGAGATATCTCCCCAATACAATTTCCTCGCCAGGAACCAAAACATGATGATGAGAAAATTGTGGGCATTCTTGCCCTAAGTTGTCATAACTTAATAAAGCGCTATCCCAATTTTTGACTGCCGCCTCTTCAGCCGCTGGAATATAAACCTCGCAATGAAATACTTCTGCTAAAGCAGCATTGCCACCACAATGGTCAGAGTGAAGATGCGTATTCACCAACTTATTTAATGCGCTTAAGCCATGTTTTTTAAGAGCACCACTCACTAAATCCAAAGTCATTTTTTGGTGAGCGCAATACCCCGAGTCCACCAAGGAGACATCATCCTTGCCGTAGTGAAAAATATTATTCGCGGAGAGCCACCCTCTTTCAAAAACTTCAATACCAGGTGGCAATAAATGCGCTGTCATACTCTAATTCTTTAAAGGAGTGGCTTGGACTGTAAGCTCTAGCTTACGTACATCAAACTGCTGATCCCGTATGCGCTGCAACGTTTCGTCATAGACTTTTTTATCCAATTGCGGCGTCCTCGACAGAATCCAGAGGTATTCACGGCGTGGATCACTCACTACTGCCACTTGATATTGAGGATCTAGATCAATTACCCAATAATCACCCCACACCAAAGGTATAAAAGCCAACCAAGCAGGTGCAAAGCGCACCTCCAACTTAGGTGAGTCTTTTGACCCTATTTGGCGAGCGGTACCTTCTGCCTCAGACATATCACCTTCAGCAGTTTTGCAGCTATTCAAGACTTTAATAGTGCCGTCGCCCCTAGCGGAATAAACCGCTTTGGTATTGCTGGCGCATTTCTTCTGAAACCAATTAGGGTATTTAGCAATCTCATACCAAGTACCCAAATAACGCGGGACATCCAGAGAGGGAATTGTCTTTACCGCTACATCAGACGTCTGACTATAAGCAGAGAAGCTAGTTAAGAAAATACAAGCGCCAAATAATGCTGAATATATTTTGTTCATTACTAATAGTACTTCTTCAGATCCATACCGGTATACATGCTGGCTACCTGATCGCCATAGCCATTAAACATTTGGGTTTTAATCTTGGGTGCAAACATTCCCTTAGGATCGCCAATACGACGCTCCATTGCCTGGCTCCAGCGTGGGTGATCCACTTGAGGATTGACGTTGGAGTAGAAGCCGTATTCTCTAGCATCAAACTGACTCCAGCTAGTCTTGGGCATCTCTTCAGTAAAACGAATCTTGACAATTGACTTGGCGCTTTTAAAGCCGTACTTCCAGGGCACCACAATGCGGACTGGAGCACCGTTTTGCTTTGGCAGAACCTCACCATATAAACCCAAGGTGAGAAGCGTGAGGGGATTCATAGCCTCATCCATACGCAAGCCTTCACGGTAAGGCCATTCAATAATGTTGCTTTTAACTCCCGGCATTTGCTTGCGATCAGCCAAAGAAACAAACTCCACATACTTTGCAGACCCTAGGGGCTCCACTTTATTGATCAACTTAGAGAGTGAATAACCATCCCAAGGAATGACCATAGACCAACCCTCGACACAGCGCATCCGATAAATACGCTCTTCGATTGGCGCCAACTTGAGCAGCGCATCAATATCGAGCGTCATTGGCTTTTTTACCAAGCCTTCAATTGATACTGTCCAAGGACGAGTTTGCAAACTTCCAGCATGGGCTGCAGGATCTTCTTTGTCCGTACCAAATTCATAAAAGTTGTTATAGCCAGTGACAAACTTATATGGCGTGAGACCTTCTTTCTCAGCAAACGCTGGGTTCAGTGTTGCCGCTAACTTATCTGGGGATGCTGCAAGTGCCTGCCTTGAAAACCAAGGAGCCAAGGCCACTCCAAATCCGCCTGCGGCTGCTGTCTTAATGAGATTTCTGCGGTTTTCAAAAACAGCCTGTGGAGTAATGTCACTCGCAAGAATAGTCTTATCGATAAAACGCATAACGCACCCCTTGGGAATGTAATGCTCCTATTTTGCTACCGATAGGTTTTTCTTGCTTAAGTCTGGCTGGTGCGCATTTTATTCATTAAGGCAAGGCTGTGTTTATCCATGCCGCCGACCATCTCAGCAAGAGCTGGATAGTCTCGAGTGAGCGTTTCACCACCATAGAAGCGGAGTAACCAATCCGGGTAACTGCGCTCTGAAATTTCACGAATTTCTAAAAGCTCAATCCGATGATGACGCTTGTCTTCCTGAATGCGCTTCCAGGCCTTCATCACGCTTGCGCGCTCACCTTCAATAATTTGACCAAACTGCTGGTTGTCATATAAGAGAATCCCAGAAATACCATTTGTCTGATTAAAAGCGCGAGCTGACTCTAGCAAACGCATTAAGCCAAGAAAAGACATATCCGAGACTGCTTCGCTCTGATAACTCAATTCAACCAGGTCTTTTGGTCTTGGCATCGCTCAACAATAGTAAATGGGGGATTTATAAATAAAAAAGGCAAACCCGAAGGTTTGCCTTTAAATATTAAAACTAATGAGAAAAAATAGATACTTAGCGCTTCTACCTATTAACCTCTTGCTGCCTTGAGGGCTGCATTGAAAGTTGGACTTGGGCGCATTACAGCCTTGCACTTCTCGGAATCCGCCACAAAGTAACCACCGATATCTACTGGCTTGCCTTGAACAGCCTTGAGCTCATCTGCAATCTTTTGCTCGTTCTCAATCAATGATTTAGCCAGAGGCGCAAAGAAAGCTTGCAATTCTTTGTCTTCAGTTTGAGCGGCCAAAGCCTCAGCCCAGTACATTGCCAAGTAGAACTGACTGCCACGGTTATCCAACTCACCAGTACGTGGTGAAGGTGACTTGTTGTTGTCCAACAATTTGCCAGTGGCTTCATCTAATGTACGTGCCAGAATTTTCACTTTGTTGTTACCTGTCTTATCGCCGATATCTTCAAGAGATACCGCTAGAGCCAAGAACTCACCAAGTGAATCCCAACGCAAATGATTTTCTTCTACCAACTGTTGAACGTGCTTTGGAGCAGAACCACCTGCACCAGTTTCGAACAAGCCGCCACCGGCCATCAAAGGAACGATAGACAACATCTTTGCGCTGGTACCCAATTCCATAATCGGGAACAAGTCCGTGAGGTAGTCACGCAAAATATTACCTGTCACAGAAATAGTGTCCTTGCCACGAATCACACGCTCTAAGGTGTAACGCATTGCACGAGTCTGGGACATGATCTGAATATCAACGCCTGTGAGATCGTAATCTTTAAGGTAAGTATTTACCTTCTTGATCAACTCAGCTTCATGTGGGCGGTACTCATCAAGCCAGAATACTGCTGGAGTATTAGAAAGACGTGCACGATTAACAGCCAACTTGACCCAGTCACGAATTGGGGCATCTTTAACCTGACACATACGCCAGATATCACCCTCTTCTACAGTTTGCTCGAGTAATACAGTGCCATCATCAGCAACGATACGAGCTATACCAGCCTCTGGAATTTCAAAGGTCTTGTCATGTGAACCGTACTCTTCGGCTTGTTGAGCCATCAAGCCCACGTTTGGAACAGTACCCATGGTAGTTGGATCAAAGTTACCGTGTGTC
Source organism: Polynucleobacter yangtzensis (assembly GCF_027924165.1). Lineage (NCBI taxonomy): Bacteria > Pseudomonadati > Pseudomonadota > Betaproteobacteria > Burkholderiales > Burkholderiaceae > Polynucleobacter > Polynucleobacter yangtzensis. The sequence goes on along the minus strand of NZ_AP026973.1, from coordinate 402,408 downwards.
TTACAGAAATTAATCATTTCTTGATAGATGCGGGCAAAGGTACTTTCTGGGATAACCGCTTTGGTGTCATGCAAACGACCATCCGCGCCCCACATCTTGCCGCCAACACGAATCATGGCAGGCATAGAAGCATCCACGATCACATCGCTTGGGGAATGCAAGTTGGTAATGCCTTTAGCAGAATCAACCATCGCCAATGCTGGGCGATGTTCGTGGCAAGCGTGTAAGTCTTGAATAATTTCTTCGCGCTTAGATTCTGGCAAAGTTTTAATCTTTTCGTACAAGCTGCTCATGCCGTTATTGGCATTCACGCCCAACTCTTCAAACAACTTAGCGTGTTTAGTAAAGGCGTCTTTGTAGAAAATCTTCACAGCGTGACCGAATACGATCGGGTGTGAAACCTTCATCATCGTGGCCTTAACGTGCAAGGACAACATCATGCCGGTCTTGTAAGCGTCTTCGATTTCTTTCTCGTAGAACTCACATAGCGCTTTTTTGCTCATGTACATGCTGTCGATGATTTCGCCAGCTAATAATGAGACCTTTGGCTTGAGGACGATTGTCTTACCGCTCTTGGTCACCAAGTCCATCTTCACATCGCAAGCTTTAGTCATGGTCATTGACTTCTCGCTAGAGTAGAAGTCGCCGCCATGCATATGAGAGACGTGCGTACGGGAAGCTTGGCTCCACTCACCCATAGAATGTGGGTTTTTACGTGCGTAGCGTTTTACTGCGGGTGGCGCACGGCGGTCTGAGTTACCTTCGCGCAATACTGGGTTAACTGAGCTACCTAAACATTTGGAATAGCGAGTACGGATAGATTTTTCTTCATCCGTTTTTGGATCTTCAGGAAAATTAGGGATCTTGTAGCCTTTTGCTTGCAACTCTTTAATAGCTGCGAGCAACTGAGGAACTGAAGCACTAATGTTTGGCAACTTAATGATGTTCGTGTCAGGCAATAAAGTCATTTTGCCGAGCGCGGCCAAGTTATCAGGAACTTGTTGCTCAGGAGTCAGGCAATCAGAAAACTCAGCCAAGATACGAGCAGCAACAGAAATGTCGCTCGTCACAATCTCTACGCCAGCAGGTGCCGTAAAAGTACGAATAATTGGCAGAAATGCGCAAGTCGCCAAAAGTGGCGCCTCGTCTGTCAGCGTATAAATAATCTTTGATTTCTCTGAAGCCATGAATGTTTCCTCAATTTTGAAAAAATTACAGAGTCAGGTTTTTACCCTGTCGCCCTCAAATCCCCATTTTGCAAGTCGCTTTTAGCGCACTTATTGCCAATGAAGCGAGTCCTCCATTTTAAATCATTGGACTTGGCAAAAATGGTGGTTTTGACCCTGAAAATGCTCGATAAAGGCCAATTTAAGGGAATCCACCGAGCCAACTGTTAAGGCAAATTCACCGTAAACTGCAAGCCATGACCAGCAAACATCCCTTACTCAACAGAAACCTGGTACTGCTGATCATTTGTCAGGGGCTATTTCTAACCAATAACGTCACTTTTATTGCCATTAATGGGCTAGTAGGTCTTGGTCTCGCCCCAGTAAGCTGGATGGCTACTCTGCCGGTTATGGGTTATGTAGTTGGGGGCGCCTTTTCCACCTCCATCGTAGCCAAATCTCAGAACTACTTTGGGCGTAAGATTTCCTTTCAGCTGGGCCTGCTGGTGGCAATGCTGTCCGCACTTTTATGCGCCTATGCTGCTGTGAGTAAAAACTTTTGGCTTTTGGTCATGGGTACCTTTATTGCCGGCTACTACAGCGCCAATGGTCAACTTTATCGCTTTGCTGCAGCAGAACTGACAGACCTAAAGCAGCGTGACAAAGCCGTTTCTTGGGTGCTTGCCGGTGGCATCCTTGGCGCTGTTATCGGACCTAACCTTGCCTCATGGACACGAGACCTCTTCGATACTGCTTTTCTGGGCGCCTACCTGACCCTCTCCATCGCAGGCTTCATTGGCATCTTTGTGATGCAGTTCATTCACTTCCCCCAAGAGTCAAAGACTCAACACTCACTCTCTGATGGGCGTCCCTTAAGTGCGATTCTCCGTCAGCCTGTATTTGTGGTTGCCATCATTGGTGCAGCTTTAGGTTATGGGGTGATGAATCTATTGATGGCGGCCACGCCCTTAGCAATGCAAATCTGCGGCCTGCCATTCTCGGACACCGCTTTAGTTTTGGAGTGGCATGTGATCGGCATGTTTGCTCCTGGATTTTTTACGGGATCCCTCATTCAAAGATTTGGGACATTAAAAATTATGGGCGTCGGCGTGCTACTGAACTTCATCTGTATCGCCATTGCGCTTACCGGCACTAACCTGCATCAATTCTTTATTGCTTTATTTTTACTAGGTATTGGCTGGAACTTTTTATTTACTGGCGCCACTTCTTTGGCAATGACTGCCTATCAACCTAACGAACGAGACAAAGCTCAAGCAGCCATTAACTTCTTTGTCTTTGGCACCATGGCTTTTACCTCTTTTGGTTCAGGCGCCCTCGTCACCTCTCATGGGTGGAGCATTCTGAATTGGGGATCACTGATTCCCGTAGCGATTACTGGTCTTGCGCTTTACTGGCTTGCTCAGCAGCGCAAAAATTCACAGGCTCCAGCTTAAGAAGCTTTTGCCAACGGCAAGTTAAATAGCAAGTTTTGAGGTTTTAACTTGAGCTGCTGCTGATCATTCATGGCAATGGCCATATAGACCGGCTTGCCTGCTTGAGCCTTAGCTACAGCAGCCTCGTCAATAAAGTCCAACCGGAATAAGCAAATGACTTTTTGCAGCTCATCCGCCTCAACCAACTCTTTGTTATAGAGCTTATTCAGAATTTCAGTTGCAGCCGCATCCAAGCCTACATGCCATGACCATTTGGGATCGCTAATTTGCTGCATAGGCGTTATGCGAACGCTGGCACCCAAAAAATGCTTGACCCATTTTTCTAAAACACGGCAAAAACGATTAATAGGCTCGTGCCCAAAATTGAGTTGCACTGCCAAATCAAAATCTTCATTACGCGACCAATACTCATCCGCATTGTCTTCATGGAGCACATCTAGATCTGCGGACCTCATGATCATCGACTTGCCCTTTAGCAAATCCATGATGTTGCCCGTATCACCAGCCTGGGCATTGCGAGCGACCACTTCTTCATCAGCGCCCATCACGATGCCATCTTCAATGACAGTAATTTTCTGATTTCTGAAAAAGATCTCTCCCATGCGCACCTCTAATGGATGCGCTTCATCACCAAGAATATGTCTGATAAAAATTTGGGCTAGTAGAGATATGAACAAAGGAGGTACATCCACCCCCTCGCCTTTGAAGAGGCTCATATAAAAGGCCTCTAAAGAGCTAGCTGACAGTAGGCGCGCCCGATATCGCAACCAGACACGATAGTTTTCCTGAATGTCCTCATCGGCCATTGCGGCAATATCTGCTTCAACCACTTCAACGCGAGGGTTATCTGTCAGGCGCTGATGTAAGGCCCGCTCAGCGGGGCAAGATTCTGGCACTAGCGCTAGCTCAGGCCTTGCCATATATGTGCGCAAAAAGTCGTCTGTGACCAGCAACTGGCGATCGGGACTGATTGCCAGAGTCTTATATGCGGAATTTGCCCAATAATTTGTCATACGTTTTAACTAAAGTTAGCGTGCCATCAGAATTTATAAAGCTCAGAATATACTAGCCAGTCAATTTGCGTGAAATAGGAAAACATCATGAGTGAACTCAAAAAAATCGATACCGTTGTTGGCGAAGGAAAAGAAGCTGCAGCAGGTAATCATGTGGACGTACATTACACCGGCTGGCTATATGACGAGAAAGCTGCTGACCACAAGGGTCAAAAGTTTGATAGCTCATTAGATCGCGGCCAACTATTTAGCTTTCCATTGGGTGCCGGCCATGTGATTAAGGGTTGGGATGAGGGTGTAGCGGGTATGAAAATTGGTGGCAAACGCACTTTGATCATTCCTTCTGAAATGGGCTACGGACCGCGCGGCGCTGGCGGCGTTATTCCCCCAAATGCGACTCTCGTATTTGATGTGGAATTACACGGCGTTAACTAAGAGATCTTAGTGAGCAGTAAAGCAAAAGCCACCCTCGGGTGGCTTTTTATATCTTGTAATTCTGAAATCTTAAGAGCGGATATCTTTGCCATTCAAGGTTAAGCGATTTGTTGAGCGGTTTTGGCACAAGCTGATGAGGCGATTTCTTTCTGCCATAACCTTGTCAGCGTAACCACCGTCATCCTCAGCGTTGGCAGCGCCTACGTAGTACTTCAAGCCATTGCGTAATGAACCCGCTGTAGCAATCAGATACTTCAGGATATAAGCGCCAACACGAATGTTGACCTCTGGCTTAACAGCCTCTGAGGTACCACCAAAAATTGCATACTTATCTTTATGTACTGAAGTCATCACCTGCATCAACCCTTCAGCACCAGCATGACTCTTGGTATTTGGATTGAAGTTGGATTCCACAGAAATTACCGCCAACAAAAGAACTGGATCAATGTTGACTTCTTTTGCAATCAAGATAGTGTTAGAAACATACTCTTCAATCTTGGAGCGATCGAGGCTGTATTTCTTTTCAAAGAAATCCGCCACCGCTCGTTGGTTCTGTAGGGAACCCATGAGGTTGCTATCCAAAGCCTGGGGATCAATCTTGGAAGTTGGAATGCGATCAGACAAATGAGAAATCGACTTCACCTGCATTTGCGCTACAGAAGGCATCAATAAAGCAACCGTTTGCTGCTTAGCACTTGCTAGGCCGGTAGTGGCTGATAACTTGGATTTGTTATAGATCACTGCTGCGATTTCGGTATCTGCAGCCGGTGCAGCAGCCACATCATTGGCTTCTTTATATTGGCTGAGCATGCCAAAGCCATTGCTCCAAACTATGTGACGGGCTTCATCCGGGACCAGAATGCGTGCTAGGTCGAAAGCACCAGCATTAGTGCCGTTACCTGAAAGCCAAAGACCAACCACCATAAATACAGTAACAACGAGTAAGCCATTGATGACTCGATAGACCGGAGCCATGGCATGCGCTAGCAGCTCTTTAGCAACCAACATGGATGGCTGCGAGCTCTGCGTATCGCTCAAATTGTTAGATAAACATTTACTCATTCATTGTTTGCAAGACCTCAAAAAACCGAACTGCGGTTTTATGCTGCATTGCAATATCTAAAAAACATGGGTCATCCTAAGAAGATTCTTATATCAAGTCAAGAATAAAGAAGTAATAAACCATAACTTATTAATCTAGAAATCCGAGAGTTCCTGTGTATACACCCCAAAAACCATATATAAGTTAATAAAATCAATGACTTATAAAAGTTAGGAGACGCTAATTTCACTCTATAAAAAAATACATAAAACCGGACTTTTTTGCGATTTTCCTAAAAAATGGAAGCTCAAAAACCATATATCTAGTGTTTTCAAGCCCCTCTTTTTCTACGGGTAGTAGGCGACAAAGGCCTATTGCAATGAGCTATCAACCAAGACAGATACAGCGATAAGCACCTCTTAAGACAAAGAATATCGGCAGCCATGTCCAGATTTCCCATTAGCTATGGAGCTAGCTCTAGATAAAAAATTGGTATCGCCTTAAGGAGTAGTCCTACACTTAGAACCCATGAAGTTTTTGCGCAGCCTGCTAGCCCTTGCAGCCCTCTCCATCTCACTAAATACTATTGCAGCCTTTGATGACTGCAAGGATCTTTTTCCTCGCCAACAAATACCAGTCAGCACCCAAGTTGGACGTGACCTCTGCTTTGACAGCTTCGCGATTTATTACTCCCCCCAGGATAAGAAACCTATCTACACGGTTGAGAAACTCAACAAGGAACAATTTTCTGCCCCGCACCCGCGCAGAAGTAATCAGTTTTACGAAGAGGCCAGATTACCCTTCTCTGAACGAGCCTTACTCTCAGATTACCGTGGTAGCGGCTATGACCGCGGTCACAACGCACCTGCCGGCGATATGAGCAACGAGCGTTCTATGGCTCAATCATTCTCATTGGCAAACATGATGCCCCAGGCGAGACAAAACAATCAGGGCATCTGGGCAAAAAATGTAGAAGAGCCTACACGAGCCTACGTTAAAAGAGCTACTGGTGATGTTTATGTATTTACTGGCTCCACCGGCAATAGCGGCAGCATTGGTAGAAGTCGCGTGACAATTCCGAGTCATCTCTTCAAACTGGTTTATGACCCCAGCAAAAATACTGCATGGACTTATTGGATTGAGAACACCAATGAAGCCAATATGACTCCTCCAATTAGTTATAAAGAGTTAGTACAAAAAACGGGGATTGATTTTCAATTATCTGGGATTGATGATACGGTTAAGCCAGGTGCCATAACCCCAGAACCATTGAAAACACAGGGTCAGAGGCCATTCATAGGTGGCTGGTATCCAGTATTTTTTGATGCGTATTCCTCAAGCAAGCTCAATGGAGTCATTGACAACATCAAGGCGGGTAAGGTGGAGAGTATTCAAGTTCAATACGATCGCAATGAGAGTCTGGCGAAACAAATCGTCTTGCAAATTGAATCTCAAACCCATCTCAAGACAACCTTAATGCAAAGCAGTCCACCAGAGTCTGCAACGGTGACCTACGAACGCAATCGCGTCACCCTCATTATTCACTCAAAGTAATTTAGATTTAGCTGCAAGGCCATGGGCCCGCTGGATTGGCGCTAATAATCCTCGCAAACCATTGTGATCTAAGGTATGCATCAACTCTAGCAATTGACCCAACTCGCTCTTAGGGAAACCTTCGCGCGCAAACCAAGCCAAATAACTCCCCGGCAAGTCTGCCAAAGCACGCCCTGCGTACTTACCAAAAGGCATCTTCATCAAAACCAGTTTTTCCAGGGACTCAGCGTTCATCTAGAGAAATCTTACAAGCAAACAAGAATGAGCTTATATATTCCACCATCTTTGAGGAAATGGTCATTTATTTAGTTGAGAATCATTCTCATTTAATGTTATATTGAGAACCGTTCTCATTTAGACTTTTAACCATCAACCTCAAATGACCATGAAATTGACCATTAATAGACTTCTCGCTTTCAGCATCTTTCTCCTTGCCACTCTTCATTTTTCTTTTGCCCATGCTGGTGAGGGCGCATTCGGCTGGATTTACACCTTAGATTTGCAGCCCAAAGGAAAGCTCGAGTTTGAGCAGAGACTGCAACTGAATAAGCAACAGGCATCGGGCACCTACGATGCATGGACCGCAAGAACAGAATTGGAGTACGGCTTAACTAATGATCTCCAAGTAGCAGGCTACATCAACTCCTACTACACCAGCGCCAATCAAAATTACACGAATCCAGAGGCCTGTGGCGACTCCCCAACCTGTACGGGTGGTTATGGCGTACCTTCTTCACATGACCCTGCTACATCCTATAAAAAAAGTGGCATCGAGGGTGGATCTCTTGAAGCAATTTATCGCATCACCAACCCAGTAACTGCACCCGTTGGTGTGGGCTTATACCTTGAGCCTACTTGGGGCAGAAATAAAGACGAATTAGAGGCAAGGCTTTTGCTGCAATCAAACTTTATTGATGATCGCTTAATTCTGGCGGGCAACGTTGTGGTTGCAAATGAACGTCTGAAGTTTATTGAAAACGGCAATGTTCCTGAATCGATGCTGGACTTCTTAGTTGGCGCCAGCTATCGCTTCGCCCCCAAATGGTCGGCCGGAGTAGAAGCACGTTTTCATAATGACTATTCCGAGTTGAATTTACGCAATCAAGTGCAAAGAGCAACGTTCGTCGGCCCCAATCTGCACTATGCAGCAAAAGATTGGTGGGTAACGGGTGCATGGCGCTATCAACTTGCAGGTGGCACCTGTATGGGTGGTGGTGAAGCGGAATGTTCAAACGCACGCGTTTGGGATAGTCACTCCGTAAATGAATTCATCGTCAAAGTTGGCTTCCCCCTCAATTAAAAGAAAGAGTTTATGGAAATTCAGAATCTACTAGTAGCAGCGCTCACCCACTTAGTCAGATTTCAAGCGACACAATGCCAAACTGCCAAGCAACGAGCACTCATGATGTTTGAAAAGCTATCTACTCTTCAAGGCGTCAACCCAGAAATCCAAGCACTTTGCAATGATGCAAACGAATTGCTTACCGCATAAAAGAAATCATGATTTGGAAACCCAACCCATTGGCCCTTATTGGCCTAGCAATGATGAGTGCGCCCATGATTGCCCATGCAAAAATTTATATTTCTGTAGAGCAGGCGCAGAAGATTCTCCTTCCCAATAAAGCGCTCTCAAAAACGCCCATCATCATTACCGATGATCTGCAAGACAAGATGCGAGCGGCATCCAGCATTCGTCACCCTTTTCAAGGAGATCGCATCTGGAGAGCATCTGACGGGAGTTGGCTAGTCATTGATGAAGTGGTTGGCAAGCACGAGATGATTACCTATGCAGTTGCCATCAATCCTAATGGCAGCATCTCCGGCATCGAAATACTGGAGTATGTAGAGTCTTATGGCTATGAAGTGGCTGAGGCGCAATGGCGTAAGCAATTTATTGGCAAGACTGTGAATGATCCTATTAAGCTCAATCAAGACATTCAAAATATTGGGGGAGCCACCCTCTCTTGCAAGCATCTCACTGATGGCGTGAAGCGAGTTACTGTTTTGTATGAGTTAGCTCTGAAGAACACCTCTTCGCCAGGCGCCCAAACCCAAACTATCAAAACAAAATGATTCGTTGCAAACCCTTACTTGGGACTTTTGTGGAAATCTCCATTCGGGAGAATCAAGATGGATTGGAGGCAGTTGAAAATGCCTTCAATGCAATTCAGAAAGTCCACGACCTCATGGGATTTCATAATCCTGAGAGTGAGCTCAGCCTCATCAATCAGCTTGCCCATAAAGAAGCTGTTGAAGTTCATCCTTGGACAGCGCAAGTAATCAAGATTGCCAAAGAGGTGTATTTGGCTTCGGATGGCCTATTCAATTGCGGCATTGGCCATCGCCTCGTTGCTGCAGGCTTATTACCAAGACACATTACTTTCACAAACCATGAGCTTGGCGGTATTGAAGATATTCAGTTTTTGGCGCCCGATCTCATCAAATCAGATCGACCAGTCTGCTTGGACCTTGGTGGAATCGCCAAAGGGTTTGCAGTGGATATGGCAGTAAGGGTTTTAATCTCCGAGGGAATAACATCGGGCTCCGTCAATGCTGGTGGTGACTTACGGGTCTTTGGAAAAACTGCCCTACCAATTCAGATCCGCGATCCAGAGCTTCCTGAAAAGTTGATTGAGATTGGTTCCTTGAAAGATGGCGCCATTGCAACAAGCAGTCTTTACTTCGCAAAAAGAGATCAACAGTTAAGCCACATCATTAATCCCCTAGCCCAGCATCTTTCTGAAGTACACGCTGAGGTTTTGGGCTCATTTTCAATTCTTGCTAAGGAGTGTGTCTATGCAGACGCTCTCACCAAAGTTCTAGCCTTATCCAATAATGAGTATCACCCCTGTTTCACGCGCTTTTCAGCGCAAGCCCTGAGAATTTCCGCATGAGCCGCCTTGGAAAAATGCCGAACTGGCAAAGAAAGTTCGTGATTATCGGCATGATGACTTGCTCTATTACGGGCCTCATGTATCTACTAGGACATCAATTTCAGATACAGCGATCCACTCTTGGCACTCATAGCATCCTAGCGGCCCATGGTATTGCCGCTATGCTGGCAACCCTGGCCCTTGGTTCGGTACTGCCATTTCATCTCAAGGCAGGCTATAAGTCCAATAGGAAGCGCTGGAGTGGCTTTAGTCAATTAAGCTTTTTGGCTGTGCTTCTTGTTACTAGTGCACTGCTGTATTACGGCCCCGAGGAGATTCGTGACGTTACGGTCGATACCCACTGGATGACCGGCTTACTTTTCTTTGCTATTTTTTTGTTACATGCATTTCAAAAACTGCGTAGCACCAACCCGCACAGCTAAAGAACTTACTTCTTGCAATAATGCTTGTAAAGCAGACTCATGACTGCTACAGCCACTTCACTAGCTAGAGAATAGTAAATTTGCTTACCCTCTCTGCGCGTCTTTACTAACTTTTCTTTACGAAGGACGGTTAATTGCTGCGATAGCGTAGGCTGATGTAGATCCAAAGCGGCTTCTAACTCGCTGACACACTTTTCACCTTGGCCAATCTCACATAAGAGCATCATACGGTCGCTATTAGATAAGACTTTCATTAACTTACAAGCATCAGCAGCTGACGCCTGCATTTTCTTTAGCTCGGATTTTGTAATAGTCATATTAAAGAGCGTTTAAAGGAATTTTTAAATAGGATTTGCCATTGGCTTCTGGCTCAGGCAGATGACCTGCACGAATATTGACCTGAATGGATGGCAGTATCAGAGTAGGCATATCTAGAGTCGCATCACGCTTAGTGCGCATTTGCACAAATTGTTCCTCGGTTATTCCATTGTGAACGTGGATATTTGATTTCTTCTCATCACCCACCGTTGTGCAATAGGCTTCAGGCCGATCTGTAGGTGGATAGTCATGGCACATATATAACTTTGTCTCATCGGGGTAAGCCAATACTTTCTGAATAGACCGATATAAAGTCTGAGCGCTACCACCCGGAAAGTCGCAACGCGCCGTGCCAACATCTGGCATAAAGAGTGTGTCCCCAACAAATAGCGCATCCCCAATTTCATAAGCCATACAAGCAGGCGTATGGCCGGGCACATAAAGAGCCTTTAAGGAGAGAGCGCCGAATTGCAAAGACTCACCATCCTTTAATAAGTAATCAAACTGGGATCCATCAATAGCAAATTGCTCGTTGAGATTAAAGACATACTTAAATGCATTTTGTACATTAGTAATGTGATCGCCAATAACGATCTTGCCGCCTAATTTATCCTGAATATAAGGTGCTGCAGTTAAGTGATCAGCATGCGCATGGGTTTCAAGTATCCAAGTTAACTGCAATTGCTCGCCTTGAATAAAGCTAATGACTTCATCAGCAGACTGAGTAGATGTTCTGCCCGACTTCGGGTCGTAGTTCAATACGGAATCTATGACTACGCAAGGGCTTTTCTTACCCGCATACACCACATACGTAAAAGTCCAGGTTTCTGGATCAAAGAAAGCCTTTACGTCAGCACTTGGTTTTGGGTTCATATCAGAGCTTCCTAAAAATACCTTCATTACCGCTCAAAAGGAGTAATTGATATATATATTTATATATTATCTTAATATAAAATTAATTGCAATGGACTACTCAATCTTCATCAGCCCCGCCCTAGGCCTTATCGTAGGCTTATTAATGGGCCTTACCGGCGCAGGAGGCGGCATTCTGTCTGTGCCTCTACTCGTTTTTGTCTTACATCTTCCAGTAGCGGAGGCAGCGCCAGTCTCTCTTTCCGCTATTGCACTCTCTGCAGGTGTAGGCGCACTACTTGGACTGAAGAATAAAATTTTGCGGTACAAAGCAGCTGGCTTCATGGCGTTATTTGGACTTCTCCTATCGCCACTAGGTCTTTGGGCAGCACAAAGAGTTCCTAACGCTCCGCTACTAATTCTTTTTAGTGCCACGCTGTTTTTTGTCTCAACCCGTTTACTACTTCAAGCTAGAAGAGAAATCCTTCATCTCCCCATGAAAAAGCGCAAGCCACCTCCATGCCTACTGAATCCAGAAGTAGGTAAATTAAGCTGGAATATTCCCTGCGCAAGATCTCTAATGTTCGCCGGAGGTTGGGCTGGATTCTTATCGGGACTATTGGGTGTTGGTGGTGGATTTGTTATTGTTCCGGCATTAAAACGCTATACAGACCTACCCGTGCAATCAATTGTTGCCACCTCGCTAGGCGTCCTCGCTATCATCTCTAGCGGTGGCGTAGTCTTTTCAGCCGTCTCAGGCAATTTGGATTTATCACTTGCAGCGCCCTTTTCTTTAGGGGCTTTATGCGGTCTTCTGATTGGTCGAGCGCTAGGTAAAAAATTAAGCGGGCCAAGGCTGCAACAAATCTTTGCCATACTCACTTTTGGCGTTGCCATCAGTCTTACCATCAAGGGCATTAATGCCTTATGAGAAAGCCTATCCAATCCCTCCTCTATATACTAGCAATCAGTCTCCTGGGAGTTCTGCTGATGTCCATAAGTAAACCAAGCTCTTTGCTATCCAGTTCTATAAGTTCGATTTCTGGCACGGTGAGCAATCTTAATAATGAATTGCTCGAATACGTAAACCCTGAAAAGCCCACCCACGACCATTCCTCGGTCTACTACAAGCGCTTTTTTATCTCTAAATTTAATTTGGGAGATAAGGCAATCGAAGCCAAGTTTTCAGCACCGATGCAGATTGCAGATGGCGATCAAATTACAGTAGCTGGATATCAAAAGGGTGAGTCCCTTCAGGTTCTCGCCTATAACAACCAAACTCAACAAGTCAGCAGCAATGAGAATTGGATCATCCTCGGACTAGGAGCGCTCTTCTTTTTTGCCGTAGCGATTGGCTTACTCAATAGTGAATTAGTAGCTGAAGGCGCATTGGTACCCAAGCTCTTTTTGTTTGGATTTACTGTAGTAGCTATATACATGGGGTATCGCGCCCTGCTGATACGAGAAGCGGTAAAGCTTTTAGCTAGCTAAAAAGAAAAAGCCCTTATTACTAAGGGCTTTTTTATTACCGGTAGTTTGGATAACTACTTAGTGGCCACCAGCACCACCCAAGTAAGCTGCTTTCACAGCAGGATCATCCTTGAGCTTAGCAGCAGGTCCGTGAGTAGCGATCTTGCCGTTCTCAAGCACATAACCGTAGTCAGCCACATTCAATGCTGCAGCAGCAAACTGCTCAACCAACAACATGGTCACACCCTGTGACTTCAGGTTAGAGATGATCTTAAATACTTCCTCAACCAAAATTGGTGCCAGACCCATCGATGGCTCATCCAAAAGAATAATCTCTGGATTGAGCATCACTGCACGGGCCATTGCCAACATTTGTTGCTCGCCACCAGATAGCGTTCCCGCCAATTGATTGCGACGCTCTTTCAAGCGAGGGAACATTTCGAGAGACTTTTCCAAGTCATTCTTGATGTCGCCTTTTGGACGGCTGCCTGTAAAGCGTGGAAATGCGCCCAACAATAAATTGTCGGTAACTGACATGGTCGTAAATACACGACGACCTTCAGGGCTGTGTGCCAAACCTAAGCGAGCGATTTTATGAGAGTCGTAACCATCAATTTTTTCACCGCCTAGAGTGACCTCACCAGCTGTTGGTTTAATCATGCCAGTGATGGCACGCATAGTTGTTGTTTTGCCGGCGCCGTTTGAGCCAATCAAAGTAATGACTTGTCCTTTAGGAACATCAATATTGATGCCGTGGAGGACTTTGACTTTGCCGTAGCCTGCTTCAAGATTCTTAATAGATAACATGGTATTTACCGATTCAATATGTTCTAGTGATTAAGTACCCAAGTAGGCATGAATCACCTTCTCGTCTGCCTGAACTTCAGCTGGTTTACCTTCTGCAATCTTCTGACCAAAGTCCAATACAGAAACGGTATCGCAAACTGACATCACCACATCCATGTGATGCTCAATCAGGATGAAGGTAATACCGCTATCGCGGATCTTACGAATAATGCGCAAGAGTTCTTTAATGTCAGGAGCTGTCAAGCCTGCTGCTGGCTCATCCAACAAGAGCAACTCAGGATCCAATGCCAAGGCACGAGCAATCTCGAGCAAGCGCTGCTTACCGTATGGCAAGTTACGCGCTTCTTCATTAGCCAAGTCATCCAAACCAACGAACTTGAGGAGTGCCATTGCACGAGCATGAGCTTCAGCCTCTTCACGCTTATAGCGTGGCAGATTCAAAGCGATTTCCACCATGTTTGACTTAAAGGTGTGATGCAAACCAACCAAAATATTTTGGATAGCAGTCATTTCACCGAAAAGCTGAACGTTTTGGAAGGTACGTGCAATACCAGATAAGGCGATATCGGAAGATGTCTTACCAACAACGCTTTCGCCAGCGTACAACACATTACCAGCTGTAGGCACATAAATACCAGTCAAGACGTTCATCATCGTGCTCTTACCGGAACCGTTAGGACCGATCAAGCCATGAATGGTGCCGCGTTTGATGCTCAAATCAACATTATTCAATGCCTTGAGGCCGCCGAACTGCATCAATACAGAGTCAACCTTCAGGAGCTCAGCACCAGCATTTGCGCTCGATACATTGCTAATGAAGCTGATAGAGTCATCCACCGCTTCAGCATCACCACCACGGGTAGTTTTAGCTTTGCCAACGATTGACTGATAGAAGCTCTTCACAAAGCCAACGATACCGTTTTGCAAGTAGTACACCACCAACAAAATCATGAAGCCGAAAATACTCAAGCGCCAGTCGGAAATCGTATTGAGCCAGAATGAGAATGCTGCTAAGCCCACTACGCCAGCGATAGGTACAGCCACGCGACGCGGAGTAGTTGTTTTCTTTGACAAAGCTATGCCAGCACCAACCAGAACTACGACTGCAATGATCGAAGCAACAATACGGAATAGGTTGATATCGTCCAAAAGCTTAGGCAACAACACAATGATGGCTGCACCAATCAAAGCGCCTAGACGAGACTTACGTCCACCCATAATGATGCCGAGCAAGAACAAAACAGCAAGTTCGTTGTTGTAAGTATTTGGTGAAATATATTGCTCAGAGTAGGCGTACAAGCAACCAGCCAAACCTGCAAAAGCAGCGCTGATCACAAATGCGATCACCTTAAAGCGATATACGGAAACACCCATACAGTCACAGGCAATCGGACTATCACGCAAAGCCTCAAAGGCGCGACCAATTTGTGACTTTACAAAACGGTCTACAACGATCATGGAAAGGATCAAAATGATGCCAACCATCCAGAAGTACTCTGCTTTGGTCATTGGCACGCCCATTAAATCAGGCTTTGGAATCTTGATACCTAATGGACCTTCAGTCAACCAAGTCATCTCATTAATGAGAATCTGCGCAATGGTTCCGAAAGCCAAGGTCACCATCGCCAAATACGGCCCAATTACCTTCAGGGCTGGCAATGCCAAGATACCGCCGAAGATAGAGGTTACAACGATAGACGCAGGTAGCGTTCCCCAAATTGTCCAGCCAAAGTGGAAGTACAAAACACCAGCGGTGTATGAACCGATACCAAACAGAGCTGCGTGGCCCAAGGAAACCTGACCAACATAACCCACCACAATGTCTAAACCATATAACAAGATGGTGTAGATGAGAATGGTTTCAACTAAGTGAATGTAATAAGGGTTATGGACAAACAACGGCAAACAAAAGAGTGCCGCAATCGCAATTAATAGCGGTATTAGAGACTTCTTCATCATTAAACTTTCTTAATTGCAGATTTGCCGAATAGACCAGATGGTTTGTATGCCAATACAAGCAATAACAAAATCAAACCTGGAACATCTTTATAACCAGTAGATACATAGAAGCCGGTAGCTGTTTCGACAATACCCAAAATCAGACCACCCACAATGATGCCCATGCCGCTAGACAAGCCGCCAATAATCGCCACTGCGAATGCCTTTAAGCCCAGCGCGCCACCCATAGTTGCGCCAGTCAGCGTCAATGGTGCAATCAACACACCAGCAAACGCTGCAGTTAAAGAAGAGAGCGCGTAAGAGAAGGTAATCACTACGCTGGTATTAATACCCATCAAGCCAGCAGCATCGCGGTCGTTTGCTGTTGCCACAACCGCCTTACCGTAAATTGTTTTACGGTTAAAAAATTCTACTAACAACATCATGACCAACGCACCAACCACCACCAAAATTTCCATTGGCAGAATACTTGCGCCCAAGAAGCTCATTGGCTCCATTGGCAAAGGCGATGGGAATGGCAATGCATCGCGACCCCAAATGTTTTCAGCAACGTTCTTAAAAATAATACCCAGAGCGATGGTGGACATAATCCAACCAAACTCGGATTTAATTTTGATCGCAGGACGTACGCCGATTAACTCAACGAAGCTACCCTGAATCATGCCGAATAAACAAACGACTGGAATCATTACCCAGTAGTTCATGCCAAAAGTGTCAACGCAGGTTAAACCTACGAGAGCACCCAACATCAGCGCTTCACCTTGACCGAAGTTCAAAGTGCCTGATGTGGCAAAAGTGAGCTGGAAACCGAAAGCGATTACCGCATAGATCATCCCCACAGCGATACCGCTTGAGAGGATTTGTGCAAGCATGTCCATTATTGTTGGCCTAAAAGATACTTAAAACTGTTTTATTAACGAATCCGACATTGTAAGCAAAACGCCGCTTTTTGGGCGGCGCTCTGTTTTATCAATTGCTGCAGTGCAAAATAAAGATATTTTTGCCCGCTTTGCTAAGTTGAATTACTTCTTCTTAGGAGTTGCGTCCTCAGCATTCAAGAACTCAACGCGACCGTTTTCAACTACACCCATCACTACGTCTTTCATCTTGATAGCGTCGTGATCAGTTGCAGAGAATGGCTTGTTGTAAGTAATAACAACACCATCAACTGGAGTCTTCAGATCTTGCAATGCTGCAACAATCTTTGGTCCTTCTGTGCTGTTTGCTTGCTTGATAGCAGCTGCCAAGAGGTAAACAGAGTCATATCCTTGTGCTGCAGAAACTGGAGATGCAATGTTGTTGTTCTTTGGCTTGAACTCGGCCAAGTAAGCTGCTTGGAAAGCTTTACGCTTGGCTGTTGTAGATGGAGTCTGAATGTAAGTTTGTGGCATTGTTGCGCCGTTACCATTCTTACCAGCAGTATCAATAAAGCTGGCCATAGACAATGTCCATGAACCAATCATTGGCTTCTTCCAACCCAACTTCGCCATACCGTTAGCAATTTGCGCCAACTCAGGTCCGATCGCATAAGTCAAAATAACTTCAGCACCAGCATTTTTTGCTTTGAGTAATTGTGAAGTCATATCAACGTCACCAATGTTGAATTTCTCAACTGCTACTGGTGTTACGCCATAGCCCTTCAATGCCTTCTCTAAGTCTTCACGACCCAACTGGCCGTAGTTTGTAGAGTCAGCCAAAATCGCCACTTTCTTCAAGCCACGCTTTTCAACCGCTTCTTTAGCGATCAATGGAGCTTGAATATTGTCAGGGGCAGCATTACGGAAAACATAGTTTTCTGGTGCGTTAGGGAATTGTTTAGTCAAGATAGAACCAGTAGCAACGTTGTTCATTACTGGAATCTTCGCATCTTGATAGAAACGCTGGGAAGCCAATGCAACGCCAGTGTTGATGTAACCCAAAGTAGCAACTACTTTTTCGTTATTGATCAACTCTTGTGCAATTTGCACGCCACGCTCATTTTTTGCTTCGTCATCGCGCTCAACCAAAACGATTTTGTTACCGTTGATACCACCAGCAGCATTAATCTCTTTTGCAGCAAGGCGCACACCATCACGCATACTCACACCCATAGAAGCGGAGCCGCCGGTGAAAGGGCCTGAAACACCCAGTTTGATGTCGGCAGCGTAAGCACCGGTTGAAAGCATTGCAGTAGCAGCTACTGCAAAAATGTGACGACGAATGTTCATAAAGTCTCCATGACTAAAAATTGCTAATGAATAAATACTTTTTTATAGGTAAAACACAAACGAACAGTTATCTTACTGTTAATACAAAGGCAAAAAAAGAGGTATCTATTAGGGTTTTACATTAGCCTCTAACGGAGGAAACTCTTAAGAAAAATGCCGCTTGAGTTTGAGTTCAATGCTTGGCCAAAATAAATTCACTATCAAGCCAGCGATCACTAACCCCGCCGCCTCGATCTTCCATGGGGGTAATGGTTCAGCCAGGAAATAAGCAGCTGCCCCTATACCAAAGATAGGCACCAACAAGGGGGCAGGCGCCACAACCGCTGCAGGGTGCTTGGAGAGCAGCCAGGCCCAAGCGCCATAACCAAAGAGGGTGTTAGCCCAGGATTGCCATAAAACACCGGCCCAAGCCCCTGCTGGCGCCGAGGCTAATGAATTGCTCATATGACTCCAGCCACCCTCAAATAGATAGGACATAACAAATAACGGTGGAATAGCAAATCCACTTGCCCAAACTACATAGGACAGCATATTGATCGAGCCCGCCCTGCGGCTAACTGTATTAGCCACCCCCCAGGAGAGGCCGGCGAACACGACCAAGGCAAGTCCGACGAGAGTAGTGCTGGCATCAGTGTGCAGTGCAATAACTACCAAACCTATGATTGCCACCAACAGCGCTATTGTTTGATAAGTTCGCAAACGCTCTTTGGCAAAGAACATGGCAAAGCCGATGGTAAAAAATACCTGTGTCTGAATAACCAATGAAGCTAGGCCAGGGGAGATGCGGCCATCGATCGCAAAGTACAGAACTCCGAACTGCCCCACTCCCACTGCAACTCCATAAATACAGAGATTGATCCATGAAACTTTGGGCATAGGAAAGAAAAGTGCCAAAGGCAGAAAAGCAAACGTGTAGCGAAGTGCAGCAAACAAGAACGGTGGAAAAGAATGGAGGGATAACTTAATCACTACAAAGTTAGTCCCCCACACCGCCACAATGGCCAGCGCCAGCAATAAATGACTCGCTGGCAATGAGTAGCTTTTTTGCGGAATGTTATTCACGCGTGAGCAGTTCTGCTACGCGTTCTGCAATCAACATGGTTGGTGCAGCGGTGTTGCCTGAAGTAATCGTCGGCATCGCAGAAGCATCGACTACACGCAAATGATGTATACCTCTCACTCGTAGTTGGGAGTCAAGCACAGCCATCGGATCATCTGCGCGCCCCATCTTGCACGTGCCCACCGGATGAAAGATCGTAGTGCCAATATCGCCTGCCGCCTTTACCAGCTCCTCATCGGTTTGGTACTGCGCACCAGGCTTGTATTCTTCTGGAGCATAAGGGCCAAGTGCAGCTTGCTCAACAATCTTGCGTGTTAAGCGCAAAGATTCTGCTGCCACTTTGCGGTCTTCATCTGTCGACAAGTAATTGGGGCTAATAACTGGTGGCGCTTCTGGATCAATTGAATTGATGTGCACACTACCGCGTGAAGTGGGGCGTAAGTTACAAACGCTCGCAGTAAATGCATTAAACGAATGCAAGTCTTCACCAAACTTTTCCAAAGACAAAGGTTGAACGTGATATTCCACGTTCGCACTCTTTTGGTCAGGCGAACTGTATGCAAATGCACCGAGCTGTGAGGGCGCCATCGACATTGGTCCAGAGCGTTTCAATACATACTCCAAGCCAATCATCATTTTGCCCCAGAGCGTGTTGGCTTTAGTGTTCAAGGTTTTAATACCGCTCACTTTGTAAACCATGCGAAGCTGCAAATGGTCTTGTAGATTCTCACCTACGCCCGGTAGATCGGCAATCACTGGGATTCCCAATTGATTGAGGTGCGCCGCCGATCCAATGCCAGAGCGCTCCAGAATTTGTACGCTTCCAATTGCACCACCACTCAGCAACACTTCACCGCCCTGCTCAATGGCACACAAGGCCTCACATGTTTGACCATTCTTAATGTATTCAACGCCGTAACAATTTTTAGTTGCAGGATCGATCTTCAGTTTATTCACTACCGCTTCAGTAATGATGGTGAGGTTGCTACGCTTAGCAGCGTCTCTTAAAAATGCTTTTGAAGTATTTAAACGCCAACCAGCACGTTGACTCACATCGAAGTAACCCACACCAAAGTTATCGCCACGGTTGAAGTCATCAGATGCTGGAATGCCAGCCTGTACGGCAGCGTCTTTAAAACGATCCATGAT
Source organism: Polynucleobacter yangtzensis (assembly GCF_027924165.1). NCBI lineage: Bacteria > Pseudomonadati > Pseudomonadota > Betaproteobacteria > Burkholderiales > Burkholderiaceae > Polynucleobacter > Polynucleobacter yangtzensis. The sequence goes on along the minus strand of NZ_AP026973.1, from coordinate 382,606 downwards.
GGGCCAACGCAGACGCTGCTTGGATACGGTCCACTCGCCACCTTTGCCGTGCCATTGATTAGCAGCGCCGTGATAATCCTCGAATGACATGTAACGCTTGAGTGCATTTTCCCAAGACCAAGAATCATCACCCGTTGCTTGTACCCAAGATTCGTAATCGCCCGCTTGTCCGCGCATGTAGATCATGCCGTTAATAGATGAGCAGCCTCCTAGCACACGACCACGGGGATATAACAAAGATCTACCGTTTAAACCTTTTTCTGCTGCAGTCTTAAAACGCCAATCCGCTCTTGGGTTATCAATGCAATATAAGTAACCAACCGGAATATGAATCCAGATGTAGTTGTCGTTCTTGCCTGCTTCAATCAGTAAAACTTTCTTATTGGGGTTTTCAGTTAAGCGCTTGGCTAACATGCAGCCCGCACTTCCTGCCCCAATAATGATGTAGTCGTAGGTACTTACTTGAGTCATGATCTTATTTTGAATGAATTGTCTCAGCTCCATTATTTACCAATACAAAAATTTAGGTACTACTTGGCATTTTTGTTGATTTGTTATAAAATCAAATTTGATCTAATATTAGATCATGAGAACCACCTTTAAAAAAGCATTTGCTCAATTTGTAAAGAAGTCCTCCAAGCCTTTGCAGTTAGCAATTGAAATCAGAGTTGCCGAAGTTTGTAGCAACCCTAGGATAGGACAGCAAAAACTAGGGGACCTTCAAGGGGTATTTGTTTATAAGTTTCGGTTTAATGCACAGGAATATTTGATGGCTTATCAATATGATCACTTTGCGGAAGTAATAGAAATAACTTGGATTGAATTTTGTCAAATCGGGCCCCATGAAAATTTTTATACACAATTAAAAAAATCCATTCGATTCAAATGAAAACTACAAGTTGCTTCAATACGGAAAGTAAGGTCTATATATGACTCAATACATGACTGCTGAGGATTTATTTGCTCAGGTCCAAAAAATGCCCTCGAAAGAACGAGTTAAATTTTTCTCATTAATTGCGATAAATGCTTTTCAAGAGCCAGAATATACGCATGAGCAAGTTTTTGGACATCTTAGAAATGCGACCTTTTCAGCAGAAGAGGCTGCAGAATTTTTAGAGGTCTCACTGCCAACTTTACGCAGATATGTGCAAGCTGGCAGATTAAAACCCACTTCAATCATTGGAAGAAGCCAGTTATTTTCTAGCACCGATCTGAAACTACTAAAGCAGAAAATCAACAAAGAATAGTTAAAGCTCAATACCCGTCTAAAATGGCTAAATGCATATTAATGAGAAAAATCGCACTCCCAAGGTGGTTGACGCCGACGAAGGGCCAAGCAAGTCAGAGTTAAAGCGCCAAATGACTGAGCGCCAGAAGCTGGCCGAGGTTTTGGCAGCCCTCAGCAGCGATGCCTTGAAAACGATTCCCTTGGATGAAGCTATCAAGGCTGCCATTGCAGAAACCAACAAGATCAAAAGTTTTGAGGCGATTCGTCGACATAAGCAATATCTTGGCAAACTCATGCGCTTTTTGGATGAGGAAGAGTTGGACGCGATTCAGAAACGCTTGGATGCTATTCAAGGCGTTAGCAAAGCAGAAACTGCAAAGTTACATTTTCTAGAGAGCTATCGCGACAGACTGATTGCGAATGACGAAGCTTTTACTAAGATGATTGAGCAATATCCGGATATGGATATTCAGAATATGCGCACCTTAATTAGGAATGCGCGCAAAGAAAAAGAGCAAAATAAACCGCCCAAGGCTTATCGTGAGATCTTCCGCGTTCTCAAAGATATGGGTCTTTAAACTAAGCTATACCTTAGGCTTTGCGTTAAACCTTAAGCTTGTTCGCTGGGACTTCAATCCAGCGATAAACATAATTAGCCGCAATCACACTAGTTGTTACAACCCCCAACATCAATGCAATAGCCAATGTGCCACTTTCGTGAGCATGCAAACCTGATGCAATATAGAGCGTGTTTGCCAACAAGATAAATGCGAAGTGAATTAAGAAAGCAGAGTAAGAGCGCTGACTTCCCCAGGTAATAGCTTTTGCCAGCCCCTTCTGAGCAATGGCTTTCGGATATTGAGTGTCACCCCATAAATACAAGGCCAAGGCCACAAACCAGGCGAGGAAATTTCTGAGCCAAACTTGTTGTAATGAAGCGGCCGCAATAATTAAACCAATCAAAATCAACGCCACCTTAGCCAAGCGCTGGATACCCATATTTTGAAAACGGCTGGCTAAGTAAGCTAACACCCCTAAGCCATACGAGCCAATGAAATAAATGAAATAGGCCTCATACTCGGATGAGCGATTAAAGAACAGTAAAGAACTAACAGCCAGTACGCTAATTAACCAAATTAATGCTTGATAGCTCGGAAAAGAAATAAATAAGATCGCCAATACTGAATACAGCTGCCAATCAATCGCCACATACCAAGCGCCAGCAGAAATCGAATCTAAGCCTAAGATACCCTGAATGAAAAAGAGATGCGCCAGAAACTGCGATAGTGTTTCTGATTCGCCAACAAATTCATCATTGACCCAGAAGCGCGCAATGTATGCACACACAATAGTAAAAATAAGTGCGGCAGCATACGGCGCAAACAAACGTAGATAACGATTCAGTATTAGCTTGAGCAAACTATTAGCGCTAAATTTGAGATTGGCATAACGACTCAAAGATTGAGCGGCTAAATAACCAGCCATCACCAAAAAGATTTGCACTGCATAGCGCCCGTACTCAAATAGCCAAGTCATTAGACCTGGCAGAACACGACGAGCATCTTCTGCAATTTGCCCATAGCTTGAGAGGTGATGCAGGATGATTAACAGGGCCGCAAAGACCTTGAGGAAATCAATCAGAAAAAGCGGGCTTGTTTGTTTCAAGTAATAGTTACAAATATTATTTAGCTTTGGTTTTGCCCATCAAAGAAGCCAACAAGGGATTAGCATTCGCTAATTCCTTTTTCGATTTTGCCTTCTCGTCCGCGCCCAGCTTAGGAGTCTTGGCAGCATTTTTCATTCCCTGTGCCGTTTTCAAAGCTAAATTCTTATAGAGATCGGTTTTTTTCATTGCCATGATGAAGACTCTTTGCTGTGCTTTCTAAATCTAATTACTGAGTTATTTAATCAGTGAGCGTGCTGCTAAGCCCATAAATAACATTGACCAACCTTGCAACAAAAGCTCGATCGCAATCAACATACCAGGAAGCCAAAGGCTAGATTCTGGGTAGCCATTCATAATCAGTACGCCCATCAAAATGGAAATGACTGATGACAGTACCAACCAGAACCATTCACGGAAGTGACGGTACTGAAATGCTGAGATCAAACGCAAAGCACCTGTTACAAAAAAGATTGCGGCCAACCACAAAGTAATTGCTTCCAGCGCAGGAATTGGGAAAGCCCAAGTAAAGATTGCTGCTGCAATGTAGAGAGCTGCCAAAACAAGTTGTACACCTACGCTTTTCCAGCCTTGTGATTTCAAAGCATGAGCGCCCTGAAGAAGGCCGCCAGCAAATAAGAAAATACCTAAAACATTAACTGAGATAAATGAGAATAAGGTTTGACCCGCAATTCCGATCATGCCCAGAACGATAAATAAAATCCCAAGACCAATTAATGCGCCTGGAACTTTGGCAGCCGCACCCAATACTTTTGTGCGGAGCTCCTGAATCTGAGCGGTTGATAGTTCGGTCATAGGGATACTTTCTTTTAAAAAATCTATTAACAAATCCGCTCATAAAGAGCGGTTAACAAGCATCGTCCACAGAATCAATAAAATGTCGTACGGACTTATTAAAGGCTTCTGGCTGTTCAATGTTCGATAAATGCGCTGCTTTCTCAAGTATCACCATTTTTGAGTTATCAATTAAGCGATGCAAAACAATTCCTTGATCAACAGTACAAGCCGGATCATCGCGACCTGACAATACCAGGGTAGGAATCTTAATCTTCAGCAACATTGTACTTTGAGCCATATCTCGGACAGCACTACCGCAAGCCATATAGCCGTCAACATTGGTACCCAAAATCATTTGGCGAACCTTTTCGATTTCTTGAGGCGCGCTCTCGATAAAAGGCGCAGTAAACCAACGCTTAATGGTGCCGTCCACTAGTCCAACAATTCCTTGGGTACGCGCAATCTCAAAACGTTCTTCCCATAAGCTGCGTGGCGGCATTTCTGAAGCGGTGTTACAGAGTGTTAGCGACAGAATTCGCTCAGGAAAACGTGCGCCTAATTGTTGGCCAATCATGCCGCCAATGGATAAACCCATAAAGTGAGCCTTCTGAATACCAAGGACATCTAGCAATCCGAGCGCATCGTCAGCTAATTGAGCAATAGTGTATGGACCAGCGCTAAGGCCAGAGCCGCCATGTCCTCGTTTGTCATAACGTAATACGCGATAGCGCTCTGCTAAAGCGGGCACATTGCCATCCCACATACTGCCATTTGCCATCAAGCTATTTGCCACTAGCAAAACAGGGGCATCTTTGGGGCCATCAAAACGATAGGCAATATCGACACCCTTCACATTGACAGTTTTGTAATCTTGCATTTGAGTCATTTATTTCCACCTTACCTTAAGCGCTATTTATCTATTTCTCAGAGCGTGTTAGATTATCCAACGAAACTATAAAAATACTAAGGAGACAATATGCTTACTGCACTACAGCAGAGATGCCATACCCATAAATTTAATCAACTGATCCTGATGGTTTGTCTTGCCCTAGGCACGAGTCTGAGTTATGCACAAAGCTATCCAAACCGCACGGTAAAAATGATTGTTCCTTTAACAACAGGCTCTGGCGCAGATATTGCTGGTCGCGTAGTGGCTAAAAGCCTTTCAGAAACCTGGAAGCAATCCGTCATTATTGAAAATCGGCCTGGTGCGGGGGGTCTTATTGGCACTGGGGTGGTTGTGAATGCTGAACCCGATGGATATACCCTATTAGTGCAATCAGCCTCTTATGCAGCCAATCCAGCTATTTATAAAAAACTTCCATATGACCCACTCAAGAGCTTGGTTGATGTCGCAATTTTGGGACAAACACCCTATGTCATGATTACCGCGGCAGATGGCCCCTATCAATCCATTCGTGATCTTGTCATTGCAGCCAAATCTAAGCCAAATGAAATTACTTTCGCTTCAGCGGGGGTTGGCAGCTCAACCCACCTAGCTGCTGAGTATTTCAATCAGGTGATGGGCATCAAACTTATTCACGTTCCTTATAAAGGATCACCCGAAGCTATTTCTGACACGATGTCCGGACGCACTGCTTTTTACATGGCCCCTTTAGACACTGCAATTGGTCAACTCAAAGGCGGAAAAGTACGTGCCCTAGGGGTTACTAGTAAAGCTCGTAACCCAGCTGTTCCAGAAATACCCAGCGTTGCAGAACAAGGTTATGCCAATTTTGAAATTGGTTTGTGGTTTGGAGTTTGGGCCCCTGCAGCAACCCCAGCTGCTATTGTGAAAAAGCTTAACCAAGACATTAATCAAGCAATGCAAGACCCTGAAGTCAAAACTGCATACGAAACCAAAGGCATTAAGGCAACCCCAATGAGCCCTGCAGAATTTGCCAAGTTTGTTCGCGAAGAAATGGGCAAGTACCAGAAGATTGCCAAAGAAGCAGCAATTGAGCCCCAGTAATTCAGCGCCTCTGTGCCAGGCCCCAAGTATTGAGCTACGTTCACCCCTGACCAGGTTTCCGGCAGGGGCCGTGGATTGCCATGCCCATGTATGCGGTCCTGCTACTCAATTTCCATATGCGCAAGAACGCATCTACACACCACCGGATGCAACCCTGGAGAATTATCAAGCGCTCTTAAGGATGCTCGGAATAAATCGTGCAGTTTTAGTGCAACCTAGTGTTTATGGCACAGACAACCGAGCAATGCTTGCAGCACTCAAATCTGACCCTCATCAATTTAGAGGCGTCGCAGTTATTTCTAGCGACCCTAAAGAAGTGAGTGATCAAAAGCTTTCTGACTTACACGCAGCCGGGGTAAGAGGGCTACGTTGCAATATTGTTGATATCGCTGATAAATCCGCTGGACTTCCTATTGAACAATTACGAAACCTAGCAAAACGCATTCAACCATTTGGTTGGCACTTAGAACTATTGATGCATGTGAATGAGTATCCCGACCTTGCCAAGACTTTTGAAGACTTTCCAGTGGACTTAGTATTTGGTCACTTTGGCTACGCACATGCAAAGCATGGTGTTGTCGACAAAGGGTTTCAGGGGCTATTAGATTTAATGAAACATCAGCATGCCTGGGTCAAAATGACGGGGCCTTATCGCATCTGCGATGGCGATCTTCCATATGTGGATATGCGTCCATTTAACGATGCCGTTATTGAGGCCAATCCCAACCGCTTAATCTGGGGAAGCGACTGGCCCCATGTAATGGTAAAAAAACAAATGCCGCATGACGCTGATCTGTGCGACCTCCTTGGGGAGTGGGTACAAGATGAAAGTCTCAGAAATGCGATATTGGTCAATAACCCCTGTATTCTGTATGACTTTCCAGCCTTCAAAAGCTAGAAGACCTAAATCCCCAAAAGATAGGTCCACATTTATGAATTTAGTTAGAAAGATTAGAAATTATTATGGATAACACGCTCACCGTTATTTTAGGAATCGTTGCAATACTCCTGCCCCTAGTTGTAGGGCGCCTTTTTTGGAAACGTTTTGATCATTACTTCGGAAGAGGCGATGAGGCCTATATGGATAGCTTGGAATACTTTCTCAAAAAGATTGGGTCAACCGTTTTAGTCGCATTTGTAATTTTATGGATTGGCATCAGCCTCGTATTTAACGGTAGCGCTTCATAAAAAATGACCGATCAATTTAAGACCATTCTCCTTAAGGCGAAACTTAACTTTGCCATTTTGGTTGCCATCCTAGTTATTGCTGTGCTCGGTAAATTTACCAATCCAGAACTGACTAACGGTATCTTCGTAACTGCCGATCAATTGGTTTCTGAACTGTATCTTGTATTTATTGCGATTACTTTAGGCGCCTTTATCCCCAATTTCAAACTCGTTGTACTTGGATCTATTGCAGCCTTTATTGGCGCAGTCATATTGATTCAGGCGGGCATATTTACTTACCTCACCACTGAATACTTATTTGCCGTACTTATTGTGGTTCTTGGCTTTGCATCAATTGCAAATCTATACAGACACTATCGCGAGAATGGGCTTTAACGCCAAAACACTGGGCCGTTATCTTGATTAAGTTGCCTGGCTTCTTAACCACTGCGCCAATTCAATTTCTGATTTTTTATCTGATGCAACATCAATAATCCAATCGCCTAAAGCAAAGTCTGGGAAATTAATTTCAACTTTATTAGTATTGAGAATAAAAAATAAAGTCGCAGCTGCCGTTCTCTTATTGGCATCATTAAAGCAATGGGCTTTAGCAAGAAATACCGCATAGCATGCTGCCAAATCAAAAACATCCGAAATAAACCCATACTGCAAACGATTATGGATTCTCCCTAGAGTCGCTTCCAGAGATTTATCTTTTGCCAAGCCTTGCAACTCTTTATCGCCGATAACTGCATCGTGGATCAATATGACATTTTCAACATCAATTACAACAAATTGAGCCACTTATTATTTATCCTTCAGATAGTCAATAACATGATCTATCTTTGCTAGCTTAGTACTAATGAATGCGGTCACTTGATCTTTGGAGGCAAGCTCTAATTGAACATCAACAACTGCACTTTTAGGCACAAAGTAGCCAATAGCTTCATTTCGATTCAGAATAGCAACAGGTTGATTGCCCGCACGGGCAATTACCTTATTAGGCTCCCTTAACTCGGTAAGGGATGCGGTGAGAGATGTTAAGAGGTTTTCCACAATTTACTCCATTAAATATATATTTAAATACATTTTTAATTATATGTTAATTATGGGCATATGCAAACATATACCCATAAAAGGTTACGACTAGCACTTTTACACCCTAAAGCGGGGTTGGAGCTAGCAATTACCACCATGACCAATTGGCATCATGTCTATGGCGCACCTCAAAAACCGGATCTGCCAAGCCTTTAAGCCAAAGCCTCATTACCCTGTTATTTCTTGTACGGCGTCGATGCTCAAACACCTTTCTATACCAACGGGGTGCTGAACTAGCCATGGTGACCTGTGCATCTGAGTGAAAGATCGCGATTGCTTTTCGTCCAGCGGGAGATTTCGGGCTATATTGAACCGTTCGTTCCCCCTTAAAAAAAGTATCCCAATCTTTTAACACCCAAACATATTCATGCTGTTGATTTTTACGCCTAAAAGTTCTCGACATAACAAACTCCTTACACTTTGATTAATTAGTTACATCATGTCGATCTCCTTCGAAAAAATTTAAACAATAAAAAACGCAGTCATATTTAGTGACTGCGTTTATTTTAAAGAGCGGAAAAAACCACACTCAAATAATGGTGCCTAGATAAATCACTTCTCTAGCGCTCCATAAATAACGGCATTGAGTTGTTCACGATGTACCTTGCGAATTTCTCCTGGAGCAACGCCCATCATCACTACAACCATCTGCTCTTTTGGGTCCGCCCAGAACACTGTTCCGTAGGCACCATTCCAAGTGAAGTCACCAACGTTTCCGTTAATGGCAGCTAAACCTCTATCTGTGCGTACCGCAACACCCAAGCCAAATCCATAACCCACGCGCCCAGGTTCAGTACCGCTCACATTGTTTTTAATATCTTTGTTTAGATGGTTTGAAGTCATGAACGCAACAGTCTGCGGTCCAAGTACACGCTTGCCTTCTAAGCTTCCACCATTGAGCAACATCTGACCAAAACGAATGTAATCGCCTGCTGTTGAATAAGCACATGAACCACCGCAATCAAACTTCACCTTCTTTGTATGAATATCTACTCTCTGAGGCTTGCCAGTTAGTGGATCTATTGGCAAAGGTTGCGCTAAGCGAGGGCGATCTTTATCGGCCAGATCAAATGTGGTGTTAGGCATACCCACCTTGTTCCAGATGCGTTCTTGCATCACTGCGCCCAAAGGTTTGCCAGCAATCTTTTCTTCGATAATGCCAAGCACATCAATACCAAAGCCATAGTCCCAAGCAGTGCCTGGTTCATATAACAAAGGTGCACTCGCTAACTTATCGATAAATTCCTCAGAGTTATATTGAATCGCCGCTGGGGCAGAGCCGGCTGGATACATCTTATGCACCGGGGTTGCACCACGTCCACCATATGTTAAGCCATTGGTATGGCGCATTAAATCTTGGACAGTGATTGGATTTTTTGCTGGCACTAGATTGAGCTTTCCATCCGCGTCAACTTGGCCAACTTTCATATCCTTAAATTGCGGGAGCCAATTGGAGATTGGTGCATTTAATGGAAGCTTGCCTTCTTCATAAAAAGTGAGAGCGCTTACAGAGGCCATCACTTTAGTCATTGATGCCAAGTTAAAGATGGCATCGGTGGTCATAGGCTTGTTATTAGCCTTATCTAAATAACCATATGGTTTGAAAATAGTTAACTTGCCATTTTTAGAAACCGCGAGAACTGCACCAGACATATTGTTGGCTGCGATCTGATCCGCGAAAAAGGCATCAATCCTTTTGAGACCCTCTTGGCTGAATCCCTGCCCTGGGGTGGAGCTCAAGGGCAATGGAGTTTTTGAGGTATCTGCCGCAAATAGGGTGGCGCTGGCTAGTAAACCAGCAATAAGGCTGATCGCCTGTGACTTTTTCATTTTCTGTCTCACTATCAATTTATTGTTATTAGGTGCTTTACCAGAGGATTTATATCTCTCCAGAGCTATTGAAGCAGACTTTTGATGAAATATTGAAATTTGCTCTGTTTATATCTTTTTAGGTATATAGAATAAATTTTTAATTATTTGTGGAAATATCAATCAAATATGACAATAGCCTCCTTATGTATAAATATGATGCTATTGACCAAACCCTGGTGGATCAACGGGTTGCCCAATTCCGCGACCAAGTTGCCCGCCGTTTAGATGGCAGCTTAGCCGAAGAAGAATTCCGTCCGTTGCGCCTGCAAAATGGTCTGTACCACCAACGTCATGCTTACATGTTGCGCGTTGCCATTCCTTACGGTCTCTTTAGCTCAAAACAGTTGCGCACCTTGGCCCTGATTTCTGAAAAGTATGACCGTGGTTATGGCCACTTCACTACACGCCAGAATATCCAATACAACTGGGTAACACTTGAAGATACTCCAGATATTTTGGCTGAGCTTGCCAAAGTTGAAATGCACGCTATCCAAACGTCAGGCAACTGTATTCGTAATATTACGAGCGATGCATTTGCTGGCGTTGCTGGTGATGAATATGTCGATACTCGCCCCATTTGTGAATTACTACGTCAATGGTCAACACTGCACCCTGAGTTTGCCCACTTGCCACGTAAATTTAAATTTGCAGTAAATGGTGCGAAAGAAGATCGCACTGTATTGCTTTGTCATGATGTAGGGATTGAGCTCAAGAACAATTCTGCCGGTCAATTGACTGCTGATATTTACGCTGGTGGCGGCATGGGACGCACCCCTATTTTGGGTTCACTCATTAAACAAGGCCTTCCTTGGAATGTGCTGCCAAGCTACCTCACTGCCTTGCTACGCGTTTACAACCGCTTTGGCAGAAGAGATAACCTCTATAAGGCTCGCATCAAGATTTTGGTGAAGGCTTTAGGACCAGAAGAATTTGCCCGCCAAGTAGAGGGTGAATGGATTCACATTAAAGATGGTGATGACAATTTCACTCAAGCTGAGTGGGATCGCGTTGCTAAGCATTTCACAAAGCCTGCGTACAAAACATTGCCAGCATTAACAAATGAGCAAGTCATTAATACGGCTAGCGAAGCTGATAGAGCTGCTTTTGCACGTTGGTTAGAGCGCAATATCAAACCACACCAAGTGGCAGGTTATGCAAGTGTGATTTTGTCACTAAAGCCTCATGGCACAGTTGCCCCTGGTGACGCAACTACAGCACAAATGTATTCAATCGCTGATTTGGCCGATCAATACAGCTTTGGAGAATTACGCGCGACCCACGAACAAAACCTAGTACTAGCGGATGTAGAGCAAGCCAAGCTATATGAACTGTGGCAAGAAGCTAAAAAGCAAAAAGTAGCTCTACCAAACATTGGCTTACTTACTGACATCATTGCCTGCCCTGGCGGTGACTTCTGCTCGCTCGCCAATGCTAAATCCCTGCCGATTGCCAAAGCCATTCAGGAGCGCTTTGATGACTTGGACTACTTATTTGATTTAGGTGACATTAGCCTCAACATCTCTGGCTGTATTAACTCTTGTGGACACCACCACGTAGGCAATATTGGCGTGCTCGGTGTAGATAAAGACGGCGAAGAGTGGTACCAAATCACTTTAGGTGGCGAGCAAGGCAACGATGCCGCCATTGGCAAAGTCATTGGCCCGTCTTTTTATGCAGATGAAATACCGGATGTGATGACTAACATCATCAACACCTATGTTGCAGAACGTAGCGAACATGAATCTTTTATTGAGGCCTATCGTCGCTTAGGGGTTACTCCTTTCAAAGAAGCTGCCTATAAAGATAAAAACGAAAACGCCAAGAAAAAAGAGAAGACCGAGAAAGCAATTGAAGGAAGTGCGACATGAGTCAATTGAATATCACCTCCCATCAAGAAATTGTGCATTTTCCAAAAGATGGCAAGCCCACTTTAGCCAAAAATGAATGGCAAATCTGGGGGGGTAGCCAAGATGAAGGTGGTCTGCCTGACCTAGAGCACGGCGCCCATAAAGTGCTGGTGCCATTTACCTGGTGGATCACTCACCACCATGAAGCTGATGTCATTGCTAAAGCAAAAGATGGTCAGATCGGTGTTTGGTTCGCAACCGATGATGACATTCTGAAGCATGCGGATGTCATCGAAGCAGGTAAAACTGTCTGGCCTTTGGTGGCTGCGCACTTTCCTATTTTTAGAGATGGCAGAAGTTTTAGTACTGCAGCGCTATTGCGTAGTCGGTTTGCTTGGTCGGGTGAAATTCGTGCGATTGGCGACGTACTCATCGATCAACTTTTACAAGGTGCACGTGTTGGTTTTGATAGTTTTGCTTTGCGCCCTGATCAAAATCTGGATGTTGCCCTAAAGCAGTTTGATTTATACAGCGTGACTACTCAAAATAGCTGGCGTGGAGCCAGAACTACGCGCGCCACACTCAGCGCCTAAGAAAAGTAGAACGTATGTCTAATCTATCAAATCAATCTAAACAATCAATCAATACACTGGGTAAGGTTTTCCTAGTAGGTGCCGGCCCTGGTGCGGTTGATCTCATTACTGTGCGCGGTGCCAAGCTTCTAGAACAGGCCGACATCGTGTTCTACGATGCCTTAGTTGATCCAGCCATGTTAGAGCTCTGCCCAAAAGCAATTCAGGTAGCTGTTGGTAAACGTTGCGGCAAGCTTTCTTCTGCACAGCAATTTATTAATAAGCGCCTAGTAGATGCCGCACATAAGCATCAGGTGATTGTGCGCCTTAAGGGTGGTGATCCAATGCTCTTTGGTCGTGCCGATGAAGAAATTCAGACCCTGAAAGCTGCGGGCATAGAAGTTTCTATTGTTCCAGGCATTACCGCTGCATTAGCAGGCGCAGCTAGTATTCAGCAATCGTTAACGCTACGCGGAGTATCTCGCAGTGTTGCCTTTGTAACGCTTGCGCAAGGCGCTGAGAATGTACCTGAAGCAAACTCGACTTCGCCAATAAGCAATCCAAATGCAGACACCCTGGTGTACTACATGGGTCGTAAAGATGCGGCTCGTATTGCTAAACAATTGATTGAGCAAAATACCCAGGGCTTCAGCAAACATACCTCGGATACACCGGTGCAAATACTGGAAGCAGTCAGCACCACACGTGAGCGTCAATGGACAAGCACATTGGCAGAATTAGCGGCAGGTAAAGCGGATGCTTGGTTTGATAGCAGCTCGCCAGCACTCATCATGATTGGTGAAGCCTTAAGAAACGAAAGTCAAACCAGCGAAACTTTAAAGAGCTCTAGCTCCGAAATCAACGATAGCTTGCAAGACTGCCAAGTCTTCGCCAACAGCCGGCGTAGCGCTTAATTTGACCCCAGAGAACTGCTTTTGGCAGGACTCTAGCAACACTGGGAAATCATTTCTGAGATGACCGCCCTGCCCAAAGAACACCGGCACCACAATAATTTCGCTGGCGTCCTTAGAGACTAAAGCGGCGACCGCCTCTTCTAGCGAAGGTTGCATCATTTCTAAAAAAGCGAGTTCAACGGGAGTATGAGGGTTCTGATCACGCCATAATCCTGCCAAGCGATCAAATGGTTCACGCCAACGGGCATCTCTTGCTCCGTGTCCAAATAAGATAATGGCTTTCATGGATGGCTTTAAACTCTCAGTAATCAATGGTTTTTTGGGTGTCTTCACCCGCTAGCTTAACCTTATTTTCTAGATTGCATCTATGACTGCCTTATTGAGCCAAACTTGGTTTATTGCCCTGATGAGTGTCACCTTGATTGGCGCCGTTCTTGCCGCAGTTCATCACGCCGAGGTAATCGCTCACAAAACTGGTGAGCCTTATGGCACGCTGGTGCTATCCATAAGTGTGACAATTATTGAGGTGTCACTCATTATCTCGATGATGCTAACGGGTCATGAGGGGGCAGAATTTATTGCGCGTGATGCTGTATTTGCAACCGTCATGATTGTCATTAACGGTGTAATTGGCCTTTGTATCTTTATGGGTGGCCTTACCCATCATGAAATGACTTTCCGCAATGAAGGTACGAATTCAGCGCTAGCAGTACTCACTGCTTTGGCAACTTTTATTTTGGTAATGCCCACGGTGACCATCAGCACACCTGGTCCAGACTTTACAAAAAGCCAACTCGCTTTTGCAGGGATTGCTTCATTTGCGCTCTATATTGCGTTTCTATTTTTTCAAACAGTAAGCCATCGCGACTACTACTTACCGAAAACAGAAGATAAGAAAACCGATAGCAATGCGCATGCACTAAAGCCCAGCAATCTCAAGACTGCCGTTAGTGCCGTTTTATTGATCCTGTCACTGATTACTGTCGTCGGTCTCGCGGAATTGCTCAGCCCAGCAATCGAAAGAGGTGTTGCTGCTGCGGGCGCCCCAAAGACTATTGTGGGTATTGCTATTGCTTTGCTGGTGCTTCTCCCTGAAGGGTTTGCAGCTGTGAGAGCAGCAAAGGCCAATCGTTTGCAAAGTAGTTTGAACTTAGCTCTAGGCTCCGCCTTAGCCAGTATTGGATTAACCATTCCTACGGTGGCAGCTATTGCGATCTTCTTTAATCTTCCGCTCAGCCTAGGTATTAGCGACCTCAATATGACGCTGATGTATTTGTCATTCTTTATTGGAGCACTCACACTCGCCATTGGCAGAACCACCCTCTTGCAAGGGATAGTTCACATCATCATCTTCTTGGAGTATTTGTTCTTAAGTCTCGTTCCCTAGAACGAATAAGCAACCTTGATGCCTGCCTCGATAGTATTGTTGGCTGGCTCATAAGCGGTCAATCGGTAGTTCACTCTATTAACGGTAATAGTTTGAGTCACTGTATTAGAGTTCTGAATATTCCAGTAAGTGACATATGGACCAACTGACCATGCATCAAACTGATACATGGATGATAGGCGCAAACCATAACCACTAGTCTGTTGGTTTGTGAAATTCGGAAGATAAGGTGCCGCTTGAGACAACTGAGAAACCTGAGTCCCCTGAATTAAATAGTCATACTCAAAAACGGTTTCCAGCTTATGGGTGTCATTTACCTTCATGCGATGTGTCACACCAATAGGCAGATACACATAAGTGCTTGAACGATTGTAGGCGTTAGCGCCTGATGTTGTTTGTCCTCCCTGGTTATCAAAGAGATAGCGATAGCCAATACCCGTGAAAGGAGCAAGAACAAAGCCACCTAACTCAGTAAAGTTAAAGTCATAACCAACTAAACCGCGCAAATCATAGTAAGAATATGGAATATTATTTTGTGTACCGCTGCCACTATATTTAGCAAAGCCATATGCATAACGAGCATCCGCTTTAGCAAACCAATCATTACCAAATGCATAAGTGCCGGTGTAATCGACCCCAAGCAAGGGTGCGCTAATCACTACATCTAAGCTTGGCTCTTTATATTGATAACCAGAAAAGGTTAAGCCAAGGGTATTACCAGTTTGAGTGGCAATCGTGATTGAAGAGTCTTGGGCGTAAGTAACAGAAGTGAATATTGCCACTACCCAAGGGATTATTTTAGATTCTTTTCGCATCTTCTTCATTTATGATGTTCATTAAGTAACTAGTCACTTTAGTGCATGCCAAAAATAAAACCACTTCTCCTTTTTATTATCGCCTCAATCGCATTACATAGGTGGGTATTATCATTGCCTATTTTTCAGAGAATTAAGCATTTAGAAAGTAGTAGCACTTTAAATACTTCACCAGCCATTGTGGCTAAAATTTCTGACAATCAACCATCATTAGCACTATCAAAAAACAATGTTGCTGATGCCTCTAATAAGGAAAATTTTGAGACAATCAATCCCTCTCAGGCATTGCCTCCACCCTCTCTGCTGCGTGGATCTCCATGGCTACGTAGGCCTGCAGAGAACAGATCTAGAAATTTTGGAGATCAACCCCCATTGACAGCCTTTACTCAAGTTGAAAATACTCTTCAACAGTTGATTGCTGAGCCAACCTCAAGCCTGCAATGCAAACGATCTGGACTTGAGCGCCTATTTATATGCAAGGGTTCTATCGACATTATGCAGTCTGAAAAAATTGCGCAACTTTTAAATCAGATTGAAAACTCTTCTGAAACGCCCATGCCAAGCTGCATTGATATTGATGCGATTGAAAACAAATGGCACGCCAAGGCGTGCCATTTCTAAATTAAGGCAAATTATTTAGAAAGATTACTGCTGATAAACTCCATCCTTTACTTTTACCGGTGTGGTTGATGGTAAAGATGGCATTGTTCCAATGATGCCCCTTACATTAGACTCAGGCTCGCCTGCAGGCAACCTACTAATATCACCCAAAACTACTGTTGATGGAACTGTGGAGCCCACATAAGCTGGTGATAACTCCGACTGTAACCATTGAACATAATAAACACCGCCATTTAAAGTAATAGCCTTGTCCTCAATGAGGTAGTTTGGCACCCACTGACATAATGATCCACTATTGCAAATATTTTGGTTCCAGTTGGAAATAGTTTGATCAACCTCAGAGCCATCTGAGCGCAAATAAACTTTATTTGGAATGCTTAAATTACTTCCAAAGCCGTCAAAATACAAAGTATCTGCAGAGCTTGAGTTTGCATCTCTATAGGTAAATGCAATAGGCTCACTAAACGCAATAAACTGACCGGCATCCTTGAGACCAGTAAATCGTTGCCAGTTATTTGGACCAGAGTTATACCAATAGTTATTTCCACCTGAGGATAAACTAATCCAAACCCCATCTCGATTTCTGCTCGACTTTGTTGTAGTAACTACGCCATTAGCAGCATCCTTTAACACCCCATCCTGATAAGTGTAGACCTGGGATGCGCTTAGATATGGTGATGAAGAAGAGTTATTCACATCCCAAGCAGCAATACTAGCTGCAGTAGGGCAGTTAGACGAACAGGTTAAGGTCAGCGGCGTACTAGATGGAGCTACCAACACAGATGAGCGACCATCCGAAGAACTTCTCTCCAAACGGCCTGGATAGGTAAAGTAGGTATATGTTTTTCCAATATTTTGACCGCTTACCTGAGTTACTGTCGATCCATTAGCCCAGACAGAACTACCACTCCAAATACCCCAGCGATTTGCACTTCCCCATGAGCCATCAGGACCTCTCAGATTAAATCCTGGGCTGGGTAAATCAAAGCGATTGCCCTGCGCATCATAGACGCCATACCGCCAAGAAAAACGTTTCGCTCCTGCAGCGCTCTTGGAACGGCTATAACATCTAGTTGACGCAGTTGGAATGGTTTGAGCGCGACAGTAAGTGTTGTTGTCTATACCCATACTGCTTGCATACTGGGTACTACTGGAGCCATTAACATCTTCGTAACTAACAGCACCGCTTGCAGACGAAGTAGTACCAGACAAGTACATCCGATCATAAGCATAAGCACTAGATGAAGACTCTCTCCATTTGCTATTCATGGTAAAGCCATCACTCGATGCGGTCATAGTCCCAGCACTATATAAAGTGCCACTTTCACCAACGTCATTCCAAGTGACTGATAAATTTCCATTCGGATTTGAGCTGGATAGATAAACTGTGACTTCAACCCTTCTAAAAGCAGGGTTTGGTGTGCTTAGCACCTTACGTTGACACACAAAGACATAACTAGCTTGTGGGCAACTAAATGTTGTTGTGCCTAGCTCAGGCCAAGCACGACTGGTGCGTAAATTAATGAGTGTGTTGTCTGCGCTCCATAAGGCCATTGTTCTTTGGGAGACGGCAAGTTGTGTATCGGCACCATTAGCGATTGCACGCAAGCCAGCCAGCATGGCAATACTCAATACAGCAAGACCAACTAATACCTCAATCAGTGCAAAACCATTTTGGAGTCTAGGTTTATGAAAAAACACTTTCATAAAAGAGATCTTTAATAGAACTCTTTTATTTAATAAATGTTGGAGTAAGGATAACTTCACAACCTTGTCCAACTAAATCGACCATTGCTATTACGCATCAATATCGCTTGTGCGCCTGATTGCGAATTGGACTGTAAAGTTGCTTGAGTATTTACTTGCTTAATCGGAATTTGCAATACTTGTGCCACCTGTTCGCCACCCAACGTAAGCTGAATTGGCGCCATATCAACTGGCTTGTACCAAGACTGGGCTTTATACACATCGGGCATGAGGCCAGAGGTATTCGCAGTAATAGGGCTAGGCGCATTAGCAGATCCACCAAGAGCTACGGCATTGCCGGACTGCCCCATAGATGCGTTGCCATAAGAAGTATTTGCACCACTATTAGCGTTAGGAATAAAAAATCGCCAGCCTGCAGAATCTATTTGCGCAATCATCGGCGTGCCAGACATAGCACTTTCTTCTTGCGCTAAATTGAGAGAAGAAACCAATTGATCAAGATTGTCTCGCCAGTAACGATCATCATGACTTGGAATGGCTAATACGGCAACTGCCAAGATGACTGCCATCACAGCAATCGCCACGAGCATTTCAATTAAGGTAAAGCCAGCATCACTTTTGTGTTCAGCATTTACAGCGACTGGCACTCTCTTAATTAAGAAAGGAGCGCAAGAAGTTTTGATACGCTTACTGCCAATTGCCAATATCGGCATCGTTTCCGGTTCCGCCTGGCTTACCATCTGCGCCAAAGCTATAGACATCAATCTCACTACGAATACCTGGGTTGGCATATTGATATGGATTACCCCACGGATCCTTCGGAATGGAATCCAAATATCCGCCTGCTTTCCAGTTCTGCGGGACTGGCTCTGAGGTTGGCTTTTCTACTAAAGCTTTAACGCCTTGCTCAGTCGTTGGGTAAAGACCGATATCGAGACGATAAAGCTTAAATGCTTGCACCAAGGTGCCCACATCGTGTTTTGCAGCCGTTGCACGAGCCTCATCAGGGCGCCCCATGATCTTCGGAACAATTAAGGTCGCCAAAATACCAATAATGGCAATCACCACCATAATCTCGATTAAGGTGAAACCCGCATCTTTGGGGGCTCAATTGACCACTCCAGTAAATCCCATGGATTTTTTAGGCGACTTTTGATCCAAAAACGCAGGCTTGCTAATAGGTGCAAAGCGAGACATGAAGCGGGCAACGGACAGAGCAAAAAACTGAGACATGTGGTGGCGCTTTCAATGATTTAAACTGAATTAAATTTTATAGGTATTTTGTCACTTTGAGCGAATTTATCAAACGAATACAGGACAGCCTGAAGAGCTCTAAACAAGCCCTTCAGCAAAGCTCAATGACGCACTCAAAGTCAGGCGCAGATGTATCCACCAACCAAGCAAGTCAAGGGCGTGCACAAAGAGCTCTGAGCATGCCTTTTATACTATTGGGATGGCTAACCCCAACATCTAGTAGTAAAGGCTTGACCTATGGATTGATGCTGTTGTGCGGGCTCTCAGTCACTTTCTGGATAATGAAGATTGCTCAGATACCAGGAACACCAAGTCAACCAGCAAATGGCATTACGAAAGGCATGACTCTGTATTCCAATCAGGATGCCAGTGCTGCTTACGCTCTTTTTGGCAGCAAGCCATTGGCTACAGAAAATATTTACTTACGTGGTGTTGTGATTACTTCTAAAAATCCTGACGGGACACCAGATGGGTTTGCTCTCTTTGAAATTGACGGCAAACCAACTAACGCCATTAGCGTTGGCGAAACGATTGGCAAAGGCTTAAGCCTGCAAAGCATTGGCGATGAAACTGCTACCTTGCTCTATCAAGGACAAAAACTGAACTTCAAGCTCAATAAGAGCAAAGACAAATCTGACAGCAATAAGAATAACAGTAAGAGTGACTCAGCTAAGAAGTAAGTGTTATGAGTACCGGCAACAAGCATTCATCAAACAAAAGTGATGCAAGCAGAAGTGTAATCAAATACGCACTTGCAGCATTCTTAACGCTCCCTGCCCTACTCAATCAAGCCCTGGCCAGTGAATCCAATAGCTTAGTACAAATCATTGACACTCAAACTAAAAGCCAGCTCTGGATTAATCCTGGAATGGTGTCATATCACTTTCAGCAGGATAAGAATTTCAATAATCGTAATTGGGGCGCAGGCTTGGAGTATCGATTTAATACCGTTGCATCTCTAACTGCCGGTCACTTTTATAACGGCGACAGGGATTACTCAAATTACGCTGGTGTGTATTACCAGCCCATAGCCATTGGCTCCATCTAGGTTGGCGCAGTAGTAGGTGGCTTCAACAGCTACCCCTCCACCAATAATGGTGGCTGGTTTGCTGCAGCAATGCCTGCACTGACTTGGGAAGGTGATTAGGTGGGAGCGAACGTATTTGTCATTCCGACCATTGGAGATCGGGTACACGGGGCGATAGCGCTACAACTGAAGCTAAAAGTTTTTGAACAGAGCGAACAAAAATAAAGCCCTCATTTGAGAGCTTTATTTGCAAATACTAAATTGCTATTTAGTTAAAGCTTAACAATTGTCACCGGTGAATAGGTAGTAGATTTTTGCGCAGCCCAACTCAATAAACCTGCATCATCCACTGTTCCATACACCTTAACAAGATCTGCATCATCAGTTCTGCGACCTACAACCTTCAAAATATTATCGCTAGAAGTAGATGCAATACTCTGAATGGACACATTTTCAGAACTTGTCATGATATCCATAGGCGTGCCCAGTTGAGACCCTACAGGCCTAGTATTATCAAAAGTTGCTGGATCGAAACGCTGTAAGCCGTCGCCAGGAGTAACTCCCATAGACCAAGGACCAGTGAATGGAGTCTTTAGATATAAATAATCTTTGCTTACGTAGAAGGTTCTTCCACCCATCCAATTATTGCTAGCATCAATTGTATAAAAGACGTCAGCTTGAGGTGTTTCTGTAGCAAACCCAAAGTCTTTCTTAATTAAGGTAGTCTTCTGAGCGCTAGTGTTAGTGGTCGGATTCCAGACCCAGCTGGAGTCAATGTTGTAGTACACGCCATTAATAACCTGAAATGGGGTTGTTGACCCCCATGTATTTGCGCAAATAGCAGATGTTGTGTAGCGACTCACTAACAATGTTGCAGCGCTTGCAGATGGTCTTGTAGCAGAAACTATTAGAGATCGATTTACAAAACCAACGCCACCACCGTAACCACTGGTAAAGGGAATTGCAAAATAAAACTTATCTTTATCAGGGGATTTAAAGTAGCAAGGAATCTGACCAATTGCCCCAGTTCCATAGGAGCCACCATTACCAGTAGAATTCATTTCGGCAGTTACCAAATTGGCTACTGATGTTGAATCAACCTCTATTCGCTTATAAGTGCCATCAGGCTCAAAACGATAATAAAAGTTATTTTGGCGACTTAAAGGAGTCATGGATCCAGCCATGCCACCAACAGAATAGACATAGCGGTTGTACATCACCATGGCATCGCCATTATCTAAACCAGCATAGTTATTTAGATCAAATCCTTCAAACTGCGTCACATCCCCGGCAAAACCACTCCCAGCAGTATTGAGCCAAGAGTTCTGAAAACCTTCTACCAACACGGTACCCTGGGGGCCTTTGTCTAAATCAGACAAATTAAAACGCATTAACTTAGTCTTTTTACCGGTAATTTGATTATTAGAGTCAAAGATAACTGCGGCAGCTTCTAAAAATAAATAATTTTTATCTGCGCTCAGCTGAAGACGAGGATAATTTTTCCATGAGGATTGACCTAAGATGTCGTATTTCGCTGGACTGGTTTCGCCCACGCAAAACAACTCACCGCTTGTTTTATTCAAGAACACTAAATTACAAGTCAAGTCATCTTTATAAATACTATCGCCAGTAAGTAATATATAGTTACCAGCATCAAACATTCCTCTAAAGCCAACACCGCATTGGTCAACACCACCAGCGGTTACTGAAATTGGCGTACTTGTACCGTCTGCATTAACGCCAACTAATTTATAAGCATCTGTTGTACATGTAGCGGCATAAGCGGGGGTGACTAAACGAGCCAGCAGGTTTTGAAATAAACCTTTAATGCCAGCAGTCTGCATGGTGCTAGAAGTTTTGCTTGCAATTGAAAGCGCACTATACCCAGAGACGGATACCGATGTTGCAAGCTGATTGGAGGCGGTTGCGACAGCGGGAGCAGTTGTGACTGGAGTCGGGGCAGCAGCAGATGTGCTACTTCCACCCCCTCCACATCCTGAAAGAAGCACCATACATACAATTAACAAAGAAACTAGGGGGAGATGTATTTTCATGGTTAATTTTGGTCATTATTAAATTAATGACAAATATTAGTATTAATAGAGATATTCTTCAGAACAAAAATGCCGGCAATTTACCCAAAATTAGGGCGCGCACTAAAAAAGGGTTAACCCTTAAAATAAATCTTCTAAAGACTATATTTATCTATGCAAGCGAAATTTTGGGGCACATAACCCTGGTTCATCCATCAGGAATGATGGTGTTAAGATTCAAACCAGCGGCGCAAAGACATGGCTACTCCATTGAATCCATCGGCAAGGTCTTTGAGGCCTCCAGAAATCTAATTACCCCATCCTTCACAACAACGCAGAAAGATGACGTGGCCGAATTAGTGGCAAGAGATCTTGCCGGTGATGAACTAGATAAAGTCTATGGCGCTATTAGTGAAGATGGCTCCTATAGACAAAATCCATTGCTATAAAAAATACTAAAAGGTGGCAATAGTGAGGCTTTAACAGCTGTAATTACCCAACCAAAAGCCCACATTAAGCAGGCTTTTCTTTTCAAACCCGTCCATCTGGGACATACCCAGGCACCAACTTCTTTAGCATTTCTCTAATCAATCTAATATCAGATGACTCCAATGCCAAGTTCAGCTTTTCAAGCTCTTGCTGCAAAGGGTTCCAAGATAAAAATTCTTCATGCGCCTTCATAATTTTAGGGTGAGCTGTTGGCTGTGGGTTATCGCCAATCAAGAGCTCCTCATAAAGCTTTTCGCCTGGACGTAAGCCTGTAACCTTAATTTCAATATCGCCATGAGGGCGTTCTTCGTCCTTAACTAGTAGGCCAGACAAATAAACCATCTTGACTGCTAAATCATGGATTCGAACAGGTTCACCCATATCCAATACGAAGACGTCCCCTCCCACAGCCATTGCACTAGCTTGGATAACCAACTGCGCCGCTTCGGGTATTGTCATGAAATATCTAGTTACCTCAGAATGCGTCAGGGTTATGGGCCCACCCGCAGCAATTTGTGCACTAAAAAGTGGTGCTACGGATCCTGATGAGCCAAGTACATTACCAAATCGCACCATGGAAAAATTGGTTGCATGCCCTTCCTTAGCAGCCAACTCCGCCATGGCCTGCAAAACCATTTCTGCAATGCGCTTACTGGCCCCCATGACATTGGTTGGCCTAACCGCCTTATCGGTGCTAACTAAAATAAATTGCGAAACGCCACACTCTAAACTTGCCTTTGCACATATGAATGTACCAAAAACATTATTACGAATTCCTTCAGCAGGATTCTGCTCGACCAGCGGAACATGCTTATATGCTGCAGCATGAAATACTGTGGCCGGTCGATGGACCCTAAAAATTTTACGCAATAAATCATCGTCGCGTACCGAAGCAAGGCATGGCACTATTTTTATTGGCAAATTCTGTGGGGCTGAAAATTTTTGATCATTTTCGGATGCTGACGTACGATCAAAACCTAATTCAATAAGCGCTCTTTTTAATTCTTCATAAATTAAATAAAGAGAGTGCTCGCTGCTATCGATAAGAATTAATGATTTAGGAGTAAATTTAATAATTTGGCGACATAGCTCACTACCAATTGAGCCGCCAGCCCCAGTTACTAAAACCACTCTATCTAGAATATTTTTCTCCAGCAACCCGACTTCAGGCGGCACAACTGCCCTTCCGAGGAGATCATTCATATCCAAATCATGCAAATCAGAAATTCTGACTCGACCAGCGACCAGATCAATGAGTCCTGGCAAGGTACGCACACGAACGCCGCACCCATTTAATGATGAAATGATTTCACTTCTACGACCTTGGCTCACAGAGGGAATGGCAAGCAATACGTCCGTAATACCCAGTCGATAAATCAGATCCCGCAAGCCACTATTTGGATAGACAGCAATTCCGTTAATAGTACTTCCCTGCAAGCGAGGGTCGTCGTCAACAAAGCCTTTGACTAACATTTCTTTGTTGCTATTAAGGCCTGCCGCCAGCTGACGGCCTGCTGAGCCTGCCCCATAAATTAAGGCAATAGGCGAAGCCTTATGAAATGCTTTTTGTACATTGTTAATACCCCCCAACCAGTAACGCACAAAATAGCGACTTGTACCAATTCCGATAAATAATAAAATGGGTTGAATGACTCCGATTGAGCGAGGCACATCATCCACCCCAATCAGCGTAAAAAGACAAAAGAATAAGCCTGAATAAAGAATAAAAGCGCGCGCCATTGAGGCAAGCGCAGCTGAACCAATATACCTAAAAATAGCTCGGTATAAGCCGAAAGAAATAAAGAGGGGAAATGAAAATCCAATAGCGACAATAAAAACTAACCATTGTTCAACCTCAAAATGACCCCACTGATCCAAGCGAAGTCCAAATGCTAGCCAAACACTAATTCCACAAATAAAAACATCGAGAAACATGACCAAGCCCCGCTTAACTGGGCGAGGTAGTTTTAATAGAGACTGTTTTGTTGCGGTAATGGGCACAAACTAATTATAAATTACATAGCAAAAAGAGGGTAAATGAATGCTAATAGAGGGGATTGGCAACTCCCCCATCAAAAAAATTTATTTAAAAGATTAAGTAGCGGACTACAAGCCATTCACCCAGAATCATTGGAGATCCTAAAAGATGGGGGATTACCAATTAAAAATTAATGAGAAACCCCAGATCCCCGAACTACCTTTAAAAAAGTTAACCCCAATATGTACATATCAAACCAGAAAGACTGTTTCTTAAGATACTCCACATCATATTGCACTTTGATTGAAATAGATAACTCATCTCGGCCATTTACTTGTGCCCAGCCGGTTAATCCTGGCAGTAACATATCAACCCCATATTGGGTTCTCAAAGCAATTAAGTCGTCCTGATTGAACAGTGCTGGGCGTGGCCCCACAAAACTCATATCACCAATAAAAATACTCCAGAGCTGGGGCAATTCATCAAGACTCGATTTTCGCAGAAAAGGTCCAACGGGAGTCAAGTATTTCAGCGAGTCAGAAAGCATGTGAGTTGCTACGGTAGGTGTACCCATTCGCATGGTGCGAAATTTTGGCATTCTAAAAAAATGATTGTCTTTGCCTACTCTATTTGACCAGTACAAAACTGACCCTCTGGACGACAAGCCAACCATCAAAGAAATTAAAAAAATAAGAGGGGACAAAATCATCATACAAAAAAGGCTCATTGAAATATCAAATATTCTCTTCATTAGAAATAGCCTTGCTCCAGAAGTAAGCGCTCTTTTAATTTAATTAATAGCACGGAGTTGTAACTTTATTAGACAAAAAACCGATAACATATTCGATGATAGTCAAGAAGTCTCCTCTACAATACTCCTCACTCTAATATTCCTCGAATGTAATTAACATAGGAAGACACGACATTAACATCTGCAAAGTCCATCCTCACTCGTTTTTGTGCATTCAATCCCAAAAAAATTCTCTTTGGTTGATTGATTACTAAAGACTCTAATACAGCAGCCAAAAGTACTGAATTCCTGGGTTCAACTAGTATCCCAGTATATCCATCTACGACCGCATCTGAGATACCATAAATATTGGAGGCAACTGCAGGCAAGCCGAGTGCAGCGGCTTCCAAAACCACCACTGGAAGCCCCTCTCGGTAGCTGGGCAAGCATAAAAAATCTGCAGCCATCATAAATTCTTCAGCCTTGTCAGAAAACCCAATAAACCTTGCATTAGTTAGCGCTGCACCAAGCATAGATCGAACTCTTCCCAAAACCTGCCCCTCATCAGGCCCTACACAAAGAAGATAAACCTCAGGGTATTCCTCAAAAACATATCGAAAAGCGTTTGCCAGTTCATAAATACCTTTATCGGGATTCAGTCGACCAACAAATATCACCACAACCGCATCTGCAGGAATTTTCAATTGGGATCGAACTTTGTCACGCATTTGATGATCCGGCTTATATCTCTCAAGATCCACCCCACCGATAGATCCATGATTTAGGACTCTAATTTTTTTAGACTCACAAACCCCTTCATCTATTAAAAATAGTCTCTCCGAGCGACTAACAGCAATTATTTTATTGGAAAAATAGGCAGTTACCCTGTCGGCAAATTTCAAGATGAATCTTTTAACACCTTGTTTTGACGCCCATACCTCGCCCTGAAAAATATGCAACCGATTGGGAACTCTTGCAATAAATGCCGCTAACATTCCAAGTAGGCCAGCCTTCGGGGAAACACTAACAACCAAATTAAAAGAATTTTTCTTAAAAAAAAGAATCAACTTTAAAAGAGCAATAACATCTCTTCCGATAGATATGTTGCGTTCAATGCGAATATCTCCCTTTTTGGTTGGTAGCCCTATATCGGGAATATACAAATCTGCACCAAAGTTACAAACTAACGTAACATCAAACTCCTTAGATAATTCTCGTATGTGAGGCTTTAGAAAAAAGTGTATTGAAAGCGGCGTGGCAGATACAAAACAAATTTTTTTCATGACTTATTAAAATTTTTCAAAGCCCGCATAAAAGCATCGCGAGACATGAGGCGTCGCAAAACAAAGACTCGCTTAAGTAGGGTCAAACAAGATGCCAAAAACCAAACCACATTTCCACCAAATACAAATTCAGACCACTGAGAACCAGAAACTGAAGCATATGCCTGAGCAGAACCGCGCGCATACCCAATAGATTGAGCCCTGTAGCCCAGCAAAACCTCCGGTATGTTTGCAAAAGAGTTTTTCTTATCGCGAGCCAATCTAACCCATAAATCGTAATCTTCGGCATATGTACCACCCATATACCCTCCGCAACTTTGAATTGCAGACTTTCTAACCATTACCGAGGGATGGCAAAATGGATTAGAAAAATATAGTGCTTGCTTTAATTTCGCGTCATTCACAGCGTATTTAACAACCCTTATCGGTTTGTGATTAGGGTCAATTAATTCTATCCATGAACCACAAACACAAATTGACTCTTTGGTTCTTAATAGCTCATATTGTTTGGCCAATCGAGTTGGATACGCAATATCATCAGCATCCATTCGAGCAACAAAAGGAGCTATTGAATAATGAAGTCCCAAGTTCAAGCTAAAGGTTAAACCCGAAAAACTTGTTCTGTAAATTCTAACTCTCTCATCTTTTGTAACCCCCCCGAGGAGATCAAACTGATCATCCGCAAGACCATTAGCAATTATTATCAACTCAAAACTATCGAATGTCTGATTCAAAATTGAATCTATAGCCATATTAAGATAATAATTAACTTGATTCGTGCATAGCAAAACTGAAACTAATGGCTTTTTCATTTATCGCTGATTTCACCTTTATACATACAACACTAATAGTTACTTAATTCTCACTATATTTTAGGGTTTATTTTTTAACAAAACATTAGCTTTAATATTTTTGAAATTCAGTATTAGACTGCCATCCAAAAGCAACATCGAGTGATTGTTTTTTTAATATGCGCAGAATACACCATACACTTTAAACAACATAATAAAGCGGTTAAGGCTACTGCATCAACACAGATAGATTAAATTTATCTGCCCTTTTTTTCATTCTGATATTGAAAAGGGAACCCAACCTTGAGCAAGTATATTTGGCTGTGAAATAGGTCCCTTTATCCATATATTTGGAGCCAAAACTATTTTAGCTTCTGATTTATTTAAGTATGCCCCCCACCAACTAAAGGAACTATTGGATAGTATATGGTGGCTACATTTTGAAATGAGTACAAGCTCTTGTGAAGCTCTAAGTGAATTTTCAGCACCTCGCTCAGCCGATACAATTGTATATGGTACCGAAATTAAAAGATTCTCCCTAACCCAGCCTGGATCGTCAGAAAAAATAAAAAGGTGAAGACCTGGGAATTTTTCCTGCATAAAAGAAATTGCTCGTCTATAGAAATTGACATCACAGACCAAATGATGCTCTCTTGTTTTGGGGTTGTCATAAAAATCACCCCTTCTAATATGAAGACTTATAGGAGTTCTCGTAGCCTTGATGACATTCAGATGGGGCTCAATTCCCCGGCTAAAGTCAGGCTTTAAAATAAATTCTTTTAATATTTCATTGTTATTTTGAAAGAAGTATTTTTCGGTCTGAAAATAACCATCTAAATATACATCCCCTTTTTGCTGCAATATTTGTGGATGCCAATCGACATAGTATCGAGAGAAAAACTTTTGATTAATATTTCTAATAATTTTGGATAAAATTCCATACGGATATTTAATACGAAAAATCTCACTCGAGTCTGCTTGTGAAGCCGTTATCATGAAATCAGTTATATCCAAGCTTCTATTAATCTGCTTTTGATTAATTTTTGAATAATAGTCAGCAACATCAAGCTTTAGAATATCATTATTGATGATTGACAAAGATTTTCCTGCGGCATATTGAAATAATTGATTCCCAAGGCCACCATTTAGTCGGACGATAATCAAGAGATTCCCTATGTAAAATAAAGTTATTATCTACCGCGTAAGCTATTGAGTTACCCAAGGATTAGGTAGGGGATTGAGGCTTCCTAAACAGAAAGCAGCCGCACCCATAAAATTGTCTCGCCAATAATTCCTTGCTTGGCCACAATACAAGCCCCCCATCCAATGGATCTTCAGGAATGAGGGAGAATTCCTCCACATCAAGACCATCAAACATATCTACAACCTGAGAATATGTATAAATTCTGTGCGCATTAAACATAATGATCGCTTTTGCACCCACCGGAACAACAAAAAGCAACCTTCCCCCTGGAGCCAAAACTCTTTTCAACTCAGAGCACGCGGCTATATCCCCATCGTAATCCAACGGATCGCCATAACGTCCGAGACCTATATGCTCAACAACATGCATACACGAAAGGGAGGCGAGGCTATTATCTGAAAAAGTTAATTTGCAGAGATCCCCAGATCGCTCTTTAAGATTGGGCAGATTAAGCTTTACAGGCCGATAATCTATAAAAGTGATGGGCAAAAATGCAGATACGCAACAGGAAAAAAAAAGGCTGCTTGATATATCAACATGCTCTTTTGGCAGTGTTCGAGCTAAAGTACGCGCTGCCCAAGAAACGTGAAAAACATAATGGCGATCAAATCCTGTTGTAGCGGTAGCATCTCCTAGACATGGCTTAAGATTTCGTACGCTCAGGTTAAATCGGGAACCTAGTTGACCCTTTCTTTTTAATAGAAAATATTGGGGAAGAAAAATAAACCCCTGTATAAAAATTGCTGATAACTTTTTAATTGCACGTTGTAAATAAGAATTCATAAATATTAAGTTAGTTAATTTACCAATAACGAGTTGCCTTTAGTTGATTTATTGGTTTAAAGTGCAATCTAGACTTATCCCATATGCGCTGCATTACATAAACACGCCACCTAACAGCCATAAAGAAATAACACCTTAGAAAGATTTTTTTTAGCAAACTCTCATCGCTCTTAGCGACAAGTTTACAGCGAATGTCGTTTTTCTCTCTTTGATAACTTTTTGTATGCGCAATAGAATGTTGTCCATCATGCTTTCTAAATGCGCTAAATGCATATGGCATATAACAAACGTTTCCATCCACAGCGAATCTAGCAAATAAATCATAGTCTGCCGCATTTTGCAAGGATTTATTAAGACCGCCAACACGTTTATATAAATCCGACCGCCAAAAACATGCGTCCTGAAGTGGAGTCCATGCACCGTAGAGCATAGCCAATCGCAAATTTCGACAAGCACCACGTGAATACGCCAAAACATTGCTATTGCAATCAATATAAAAATCGTCTCCAAATATCATATCTGCATTGGATTTATCAAGAAGCTTACGCGCAAGATCGAGTGAGTCATTTAAAAGCAAATCTCCAGAATTTATCCAACACTGATATCTACCTGTGCCACGCATAAATCCTTTGCTAATTGCGTCAGCATAACTATCGTCTTTTTCGCTCACCCAACCAGTTAAGCGATGGGCATATTTCTTGATAATTTCAACACTTTCGTCGCTTGATCCACCATCAATGATGTAGTACTCATCGCCAGGTCGTATATTTCTTAATACAGATTCAATAGTTTCGGCCAAATAAGATCCCATATTAAAATTTGGCGTAACAACAACAAAACTGTTACTTAATTGATTAGCGGGCAACATTTATTTCCCTTCCATGGAAAGCAAATTCTCATACAAACTTTCATAGCGCCTACTCATCACGGATAAACTGTATTCAGACAATGCTTTTCCTCTAGCAGACTGCCTAAGAGAGGATGGCCGCTCATGCTCAAGCACCCACTTAATGCCTTTAAATAAATCAGCAACGTCAAATGGAGGAGCAAGCCAACCATTCTGCATATGGTCGATCATATCCGGCAGACCTCCGATGCAAAAGGCTACACATGGCACGCCACAAGCCATTGCCTCTGCTACAGTATTTGGCAAATTATCAATCCTAGACGGACATATAAACACATCTGCCAGGGAATACATCATTGCTAACCGATGGTCATCTTCAATATTTCCAACTCTATGCAGTTTTACATACGAATTAGAAATTAATCCAATATCTCCTTCACCAAAAACTAACAGCGTGCAGGAGAAGTTAATCATATTGAGCGCCTTAAGCAGTAAATCTCCACCCTTACGATCATCTGAGACTAAATTTGCACCGAATAACAAAATAGGAGCAGTCAATTCAATGTTAAAGAATTTACTAGCCTCATCACGATCAATCGGGCAAAAAATATCAACATCCAAACCATTGGGAATAACTTCAATTCGCTTATGAGAAAATAAACTACTTTTTTTAGCTTCACTAGCCATCCAGCGACTTGGCGCTACAACAACTATATTGGACTTGTTATAGGCAACCATTTTTTGCAACCATAATTCATTGGAGATATCGTACGGATTATCACTACCAAGTAATGGGCAACATCCGCACTGATTTTCAAATCTTCTACAGCTATCAGCATAATGACATCCGCCTGTAAATGCCCACTCGTCATGTAAGGTCCAAACTATGGGTATGTTGAAATCGGAAATCTCATTTATATTAAGAATTCCATAGCTCACCCAATGAAGATGAATCAATTTTGGGGAAAAAGAATTCGCACGAATTCTTCTAGGGTTTGCCCAAAGTCCAGGCGAAAAAATAACAGCTTTACGGTTTGGATAAAGTAGCAATTGCAATCTATCTAGCACAGAGAAGCGGCTAGTCAATTTACCAATCAATGACGTCTTATCGAGAAAATAGAGCTGGTTTTGCGAAAGCTCACCAAATAGACTGAGATATCCAGCATTAGGGTATAAGTTACGCATACCATTAAAGCAACGGAATGCAGCTCGAGCAGCCCCACCTTGAAGTTGAATAGTATTTATCATCAAAATATCAGTCTTTTGGACCATTACTGTTGATGGCCGCATAAGATGATCTAATATGCTCCTCAGCCTCAGCTGGAACATTTTTAGGGCACGGAGCACTTTTATTTTTATACGAGCATAAACAGATACCTTTTCATCAATAAATATTTTTCTGAATTTTTCTACTATTTCAATATCAACCGGATCTGCCTTGCAATATTTTATAGGCTGCCAATTCGAATCTACTGACGCATGGAAAAATCGCCTATCTAAACGAGTGTGAGTACCAGAATTATCTAGCCCAATATTTCGCACAAGCGTCTTAGTTGGGTAAATACACCTGCAGTCATTAATAAAATGCGCAAATGAAAATCGTATTGCCCAAGAATCTATCATTTGTCCATATTGCATAGATAGCATTGGTGTTAAGTCCTCGCCACCCTGATTAAATGCAGTCTGCTGATTCATGTCCGCAATAAACTCAGGATAATAATTCATCCCCCAATCAATTTTTTCCCACCGATCACGCCAAGTTCCCCATGACCAAGATGAACAGCGATATCCTGAATAGGTATCGTATAAGTAGTTTTTTGGAATTTGAAAAATAGAATCAGGAAATGTATGCCCAGTGACAGAAAACACTTTTGGATCATTTGAATAGTATTTGAGTGCATTATTCATGAACGTCAAAAAGTACTTGGAGGTTACAAGGTCATCTTCCAAAACAATAGTACGCTCAAATTGATCTAGCATTCTAGAAACGCCTTGAATGACGGAGCTTGCTAAGCCATTATTACTATCTGCTTCGATTAATGTAACACTCTTAAAACCAGCAACTCGTCTTACTATCTTACGAGTTTCCTCAACAGCTAAGACGTCTTTTTCACTCTTTGGGCCATCACAAAAAATAAATAAATCACTATTTTTAGCTAGGACATTATCTGCTAAAGCAGAAATCGTAGCTCTCGTATGTTGCGCTCGGTTATAAACAAAAAGAGCGATTGGTGCACATTGCTCATCCATCTTCAAACCACGTAAGCCTCAATGAAAAAAGAGTCCGGTTTTCGAACTGACCCATCTAATAATGTATCTAGATGGAAATTTACAAACCCTTTAATAGACGATTCTGATGCTTTATAAGTTGTAGGATTTATAAACCCGCAATCTTGAAGTAGACTGGCAAGAGAAAAGTCATCATACATCCACAAATGCACCTCGCCACCCAATCTAAACTTTCCAACTGATTTTGCATTCCCGATTGCAACTTTAGTTGCTGGTTTTGTCCTGCAAAATTTTCTGGCGTGCGTATATTCTGCGCCAACACGCTCTGTAATAAAAGACTCTTCAGGAACACTTTCCTGAGACCAATATTTCATCATTTCACCACCTGACTGATGGCGCACCAATTGATCAAGCAATTCAATCACCATCCATTCATGACGGGACGCCGCCCCTAATTTATTTAGACGCGCTTCGTCTAGCGATAACAAGTAGGCTCTTGCAATAGCCTCCAGATCGGGAACCACTAATCGAATACATCCCCCGGGGCGCAATAGTTTTCGACACTCTAATAGCAATTTTCGAGCTGCATCACAGTCAAAATGCTCCAGGACATGTGATGCATAAATCACATCGCAACTTTGATCATCGAGAGGAAGTTTGTTGCGGAGATCCCAAGAAAAAGTTGTAATGCCATCTCCACGAAAATCAATATTTACCCAATCTGAATGCGCACAAGTTCCACATCCTAAATTTAGGAAAATTGGGGATTGATTTCTCTGCCTGCGCAATACCTCATTCTTAATTGCTGGCCCGTCGGACAATATCCCATATCGCATAGATAACTCCCAGCGCACTCTAGAAATAGTCTTATGCAATAAAGAAGTGCTCATATACTTTATATTTGACGCTGAAAAGTCATATTACATCCTTCTACAGCAATGCAACGCATACCAACTTTTTGCAGGGATTCAATTCTATTTTGTATACGACTTAGAGCACCATCATCTAACGGTGTATGGGCCTCATCAAACTCGATGAGTAAAAGACTGGGGAGGGGGCCCTCAACGACAAAATTATCAATAACCGCGTACTCACCGCCCTCTATATCCATCTTTAATAGATCGATCGAGTGATCCCCTTGATCATGCATCAGTGTTAATAATCTAAAACATTGCGCTGTAAACCAAGCATTTGTTTGCTGAAGATTCAAAGTAGAGCATGAAACATGACTTGGATCTTTTGGCATAAAGAACTTCATTTCAACATCTTCACCTGCTAGACCATAAGGAAGAAATTGTATTTTTGAAAATTTATTTTGGTCAATTTTATAAAATAATTCCCTGCTTCCATTTATTGGAAACTTCTCCCCTTTATTCACGGCATTACTCAGATGTTGAAAGTGGGCAATTGCCCTAGGGGTAGGATCTATTATCAATACTTTACATTCAAATTTTTCAGCAAGGTCACAATCGAAGCTAATATCCTCACCAGCGCCAGCAAGATAGCACACGCTATTCTGATCTAAAGATACATTCTTAGGCAGTAGCCATCCGCCATATTTTGTACCTAGACGAAGAAGCTCATTGCTGCCCAATAGATAATCTTCATTAATTAAATTAATCAGTTGAGATGTTGAATCTTTTTTCCCAATTCGAAGTGCGCCTCGGCATTTTCGTAATAAATTTTTGAGTGTCAGTGCGTCTACCATACACTCCTACCGCCATCCATAACAATATTTTGGCCATTCATATAGGCAGAAGCGTCGGAACATAAAAACTGTATAGCAGATTTATATTCGTCTTGATTCGCCATTCTTCCCATAGGTATAAGGCCAGTTAAGCGATCGACAAATTCGCTTGACTGCCCATTAAATACTCCTCCAGGAGACAGTGCATTGCAGCGAACGCTCCTATCAGCCCAATATGTTGCAAGATAGCGTGTCAAGCCAATGAGGCCAGCTTTAATAACAGAGTATGTGACTGGCTTAACAGGCTGAAGATCATCGGGAAAACCATCTTTTCGATACAGTCGTTGATCAGGAGAGAGCACGGAAAGATCAGAGGCGATATTAAGGATCACCCCACCTTTTCCATCATTAGCCATAGCAGCACCAAAGATCTGACTACATAACAAAGCACCCGTTAATCCAACCGCTATCTCCTGGTTCCATTGTTCCAAAGAAAAATGTTCCAGTCGTGAGGCCTCGCTCAGTCCGTCTGCATTCTTAACCTTTGGATCAATTGCGGCATTATTAATTAAAATATCTAATCGCTCGCCAGAATTTAAAATTTGTCTAGCCACACTTTGTACGGAACCCTGATTGGTTACATCTAACGGTATAATTTCAACCTGAAATTCGTCGAAACAATGTCCAACTAGAAGCTCCTTACTTTTCACTAAAGCACTTTGGTTGACATCTGTAATAATTACTTTTGCCCCAGCCTCAATAAGAGCAATCGCATGCTGCATACCTAGCAATCCAGCTGCGCCTGTTATTAGCGCCTTTTTTCCCGATAAATTATATTTTTCAAGTTTTAAAGTCATAAAAAATCTTAACAGATCAAGAGCGTAGCTGCCCGCCATCTACAGCGTAAATACCGCCCGTGACAAAATTACATTTTGGTGATGCTAGCCATGCTGCCCAATTGGCCACATCTTTTGCCTCACCAAGTACCGCCAAAGCAACCTCACGCTCAATGATAGACATGGTAGCTTCTGGATTGGCACTTATCTTTTTAGACCAAACGGATCCGTCATGCAATATATTTCCTGGAGCTACAGCATTAATACGGACCCCATACTTACCTAGCGGCCTAGCAATACCACGAACATAGGCGTTTAAAGCGGCTTTGGCTACGGAATATGTGATGGGAGCACTTGGGATAACCTCAATTCCGCAAATTGATGATATGCAAACAATAGAGCCCCTGCTAGCGATCAATGCATGCTTTGCCGCTTCAATAGTATTCGTTGCACTCCAAAGATTAGCAGCAAACACTCTTTGCCACTCATTAAATGTTTCCTCACCAGGATGCACTGATGTTCCACTCCCGACATTGCAAATTAAAACATCCAGACTGCCACCCAATAATTCAATCGCCTGACTCACTACATGTGCCGCCTCATTAGGATTGGAAACATCCCCTGCGACCAATGCAATATTTTTCTCTCCCAACTCCAAAGCAGCATTCTTTAAGGAATCAAGATCGCGCCCATTTATAACGACCGAGCAACCCTCTTCAAGAAATTTTTTAGCAATTACCAAACCAATACCCGAACTTGAACCAGTAATAAGCGCTGTTTTTCCTTTTAGATCAAGCTCCATTAACTCCCCCAACCCAAGATTCAGTCATTGTTCGATAGCGCTTTAATGCACCAACATGATCACCACTCTCATCACGAGCTGTTTGCATGATGTAATTTCCGGAATAGTTCAGGCTTTTAAGTAACTCAAACACTTTTTTAAAATTAGCATTTCCCTGGCCAAGCGCTACTGTCGTTCCATTCAAAACACGGTCTTTAATATGAACATTTTGAATACGATGACCATATCTAGAAAATTCTTCAACCGGATCAAATCCTAATGCTGCACTGTTACCAATATCATAATTGATGCCAAATTGATCTGAAGGTAGGCGTCCAATGAAGCGCGCAACTTCGTTAGGATAAAAATCAGACTCAAAAATAATTCTCAACCCTCTTTGAGTGAAAAACTCCTCTTGCTCAAGCAAAAAATTAACCAAAAAATCTTCCTGACGAGAATTTTCTATCCGACCACTATCAACCAAAGGCACTACTAACATCTTGATACCAATAAAAGCACAGGCATCTGCGATCTGTAAAAAATCTTGTTTTAATTTTTCGCACTCTAGGTCGCCGGCCTTCCAAAATGGCGCCTGCATAAAACAGTCCCCAGTCAAGGATGGGATAGTTAAATCAAAGAGTAGGCAAAGCTCTTTGATCCTCGCTTGACCCTCTTTTATCATTAATGGATTTTCATAAAGTCGCTCCTGATCAAGGGTCCACTCCATTAAATGAAGATCAATACTGCTTGCTATTGAGAATTCATTCTCCCAGTTCTTCCAAGGAAACGCTTGGATCTTCCCATCAACCTTTTCCGAGAGGCGCCCTTGCATGAAGCCTATTGAATATTTCATTTTGTTTTAAATCGATAAGGTGTTGGAGCATCTCCTGTAGTACTATTGCCGCGCTCTTTATCCCATTTTTGTATTTGGCCAACAATATCAGTCCCAGTATTTAAACTCCATTGATTAAGCAAGCGGGTAAACCCCTCACCCACTAAACCATTACCGATTGGATTGCCGTTTAAAGACGTTACCGGAAGCATGCAAAATGGGGTGCCCGTCATAAAGGCTTCATCAGCAGTAAATACATCGTAAGCCTCAATATTTTTCTCAACTATTGGCATGCCTAATTGGGGGCACAATTCGCGCATTACATAATCTCGTGAAATGCCGCGCAAAATATTTCGACCTTCTGGAGTAATGACAACACCATCTTTAATAATAAAAAAGTTATCGCCCGTTCCTTCAGCAATAAATCCATCTGGATCTATTAAAAGGGCCCAGTTGTTATCCCCCTCTATCTGCCCCGCCTCAATATTAGCCATCAAATAATGTATGCGACTACGATTTTTAATTTTGGGGTCAAGCAAAGTACCAGGAATAGCGCGCTGAGATGTAATCACTGCGTTGATTCCCCTATCAAATAAGGCGCCCATTGTGGCTACAGTCCAACGAAGTGGAAAATCCGCAATGATGACATTTGGCCCCTTATGCAGCCCCTCAATACCTTGATAGATGCCAAGTAAACCTCGCGAAACATCAATCATGAGTCGATGCTCATCATCAGATTGAAATAAATGCTCATTTGCTTCTATAGTTTGATAACAAGCCGCCTCCATTTCTGCGGGCGTCATTTCAAGAGGAATTCTTAAAATCTTTAAACCGGAGTACAAGCGCTCAATATGCTCTCGCAACTTAAATTGTTGCTTATTAAATGAGCGGGTCATTTCGAAAACCATATCGCCAAACATCAAGGCTGAGTCGTATATGGAAATTTTTGCCTCCGTTTCCGGAACCAATTGACCATTAAAGTATACAAGTCGATGTGTTTTTTGCATCTAAATTCATCCTCAATTTAAAAACATAAATTTATTAATTGCGCTTTGATGCCAATCATCCACAAGCGACAACTTAGGCAACTAGCCGTAAAAAACTAAAACTCACTCTATCTAGATGCGCCCAGGTAGATAAATATTGTCAAACCATTTAATAGTATCGGTAATATGAAAGTTAGAGTTTTTGGGATACAGATATTGGTACAGCTGACTCATAAACTCATACTGCTCTTGTGTGTTGACATCCAAAACCAAATCAGGGCGTCGGAATTCTATTGGACACTCAAGAGTGCTAATCGGGCACCAGCTTTCTTTAACCGCCTCACCAGAGCTGTAATTAAAGAAATTTAAATGCACATGCTCACGTAGATTAGCATCAGTATGACGAGCCCTAGCTTCGTCTAATAGGGAGAAGTCAAAGACTTCAGCGCCTATTCCATCGGGATAACCTGAGTTATTAATCACAGACAAATTAGACGAAAAACCACGTCGGCCTAGCATTAAATGATGTCTCAAAATCTTATCAATTTCAGAAGGCTCCGGCGTTGCGTTATCAGCAGGCAAACGACCTACAATATCCGCCTTAGACCAGACGGCAGCCTGATAATAGCGATCCAACAGATCGTTTTCAGACCCCGCAAATACCTTTATTCCATAACTTTCGCCAAGTTCAATTAAAACTCTATCCTGCTTTGTATCTGGGATAGCCAAAACAATATCGTCAAATGCTACGCAACGCTTTACTCTTTCCAGAATTCTGCCAACCAAGGGCTCTCCCGCTAAATCCATCATCGATTTACCGGGCAAACGAGTTGACCCCATTCGGGCTTGAATTATTAGTACGCTACGTTGATTCATAGTTTTTTTGATTTAAAAATTGCCTGCTCAACCAAGCCACAAACAATATGCCCGACCATAATATGAGACTCCTGTATTCGAGCCGTATCTATAGATGGGATGCACAGGCACTCACACATTGAAAATAATGCGCCACCGCTTTGTCCAGCTAACGCAACCACAACTATATCGAGCTCATTAGCCTTTTTAACGGCAGCCAAGATGTTGGGGCTATTACCACTAGTGGATATAGGAATAAATATATCCCCAGGCATAGCAACAGCTTCCAGCTCCCGCGCAAAAACCTCTTCATAACCATAATCATTGCCAATTGCACTCATCACCGAGCTGTTCGCACTCAAGGCCAAGGACGGCAAAGGAGGGCGATCAAGCATGAATTTAGAAATGAACTCCGCAGCCAAATGCTGGGCGTCAGCAAAGCTACCCCCATTTCCAGCAAAAATAATCTTCGATCCCGAGAGAAGGCTTGCAGTACATTTATTAGACAACTCAGAAATCTGCGCCATCAATTTCTGGTTACCTAAAATAGCTCTTTTTGTATCAATAGATTCTTGAATGTATTTTTTTATGAGCTTTTCTGCATCTAAGATATCGTGCATATTTTTTGAAATAATATTCTAATATGTGATTCTAGCCTAGATTCTTTTCAGCTTCAGATATTTTGCAAAGTACAAAATAATAAGGTATTAAAAAAATATAAAATATTCCATGCAAAACCATTCCAAAACTTATAATGTAAATTATTTTATAATTTATAAAATCTATTTTTGATATTGATTTATAAAAACAAAAAATGAATATTAAAAGGTATGGAAATCCAAAATAAATAGCCATTTCAATAAATGAGTTATGCGCAGGATAATAAAGCTTATCGGAGATAATTTTAGGATAATTTTTCCCCAGTCCCAATAAAAAATTTTGTGGGTTATCTAATAAATACTCCTCTACCCACATCCTGGATATTCTGAATCTATTTTTATCAGAAATATTGGATATTTTTTCTATGAAATTTGGACCCTCCGAAGGCTTTGATATACCAGAAAAAATTTCCGTATCAGGTTGGCCTTGTCGATAAAGCTTAACCACCTCACCATCACTAAAAGTTATAGAAAATGTTAATATTAATGATAAAAAAATAAATGAATAAATCGTAGCGGCTAAATTAAATTTAGATATGTATCTTTTAAAAAATGGTGCAATAAACAAAATAATGGACGCATAAGTAAAAGCCCTCGAATTAAGCAACGAAACCACAACTACACATATTAAAATATATATAATATTATTTACAAATTGTCTTTTGTTTTTCGTCCAATCTGCGCACACAAATAAGCAGGCGATATAAAAGGATAGAAAATTAGTGTCTAACTCATTTTCCTTTCCAAAATAAATTATGGCGCCAATAATAAAAATCAATAATGTTTTATTTATGGGTTTCCATTTAATGTTTAATGAAATTAAAAATTTTCCAAAAATTAGCCCTGCAGGAGGAATTAATGCCGCCATTGGATAAATCTTTAATCCACATAAAAACAACACCAACAGATAAAATAAAAAAGAGCTATCTCTTAAGCAATTAGCGCCATTAATTAAAAAAAAATAAACAACTGTCAATAAAGTAAAAACCACTTCGAGCCTTATCAACCAACCTGTATTTACGATTCCCCAAAATGGAAGGCTGAATATAAGCGCCAATAGAATTAAAGTGGATATATTTTCTTTAATCTTCGTTGTCACATAAATGGCCTTCATATCCAATTTTCTAATTTTTCAAAAGCAATCCAAAAACCTTCGCCTCCGTTCTTATGACCTTGCCAGATCTCCGGAATGAATGATGCCTCTTTACAGCCCTCATTTAGGATATTCCCTAGGCGCTTGAAATCAATATCGCCCTGACCTATCTGCAAGCCCTCACCATTCACACCCATAGCATCACCCAAGTGCAAGTGCGCAGTAAAAGGGGCAATCTTCCGAGAAAACTCATAAAAGTCCAGGCCAAAATGATTACAAGTCAGGCGAGAATGTGAAATGTCAAAACACATACGTAGCTTTAATTTGCCACACCAGGCAATAATTTCGTCGATCTGAACAAACAGATTCTGGTATCTCTGACCACCAAAATGCCAGGGAAAGGGAGCCATGGTCTGGGGAATTAATTCCACACCCTCCATGTTTAGCTTACTCAAACTATCCTCAAAGCGCTCATAGTAAGCTTGAATATCATCACTTAATAGGGGTGCATCCATCGTGAAACCACCGACGTTCGCAACAATCATAGGTCTTTCGGACTTTGGAAAGTAGCTTTTTAACGACCTGGTAATGTCTATTACGCGCTGTGTCTCCTTAAGAGATTCTTCGCGATATTGTGCATCTGGCGAAGCTAAATCCATCAAATGACTGCCTGAAAATAATTCAGGCGCATGAACAACAAAATCTTGCTCATATGTTCCACTTAAAAACTTCGATGGATCTAGGTTCATATCGGAAAAAGATAAATGAAACTCCCAAAGATCCGGCTTTATACGCTGAGCATACTCATTAAAGTCATGGTATCTGACTGGCACACCCCATGGACGAGCAAATTTATAGGCCCTTGGTTCAATTCGACCACCCCCAATATCTGATGGGTAGAAAAAATCTTCCTCCAGAATGTCTCGAGTTAAAACCCGACCTAATAATTTTTCATAGGCCTGTGGTGATAACCCCTGACCTGGACTTCGAACTTTAATATGCTCAGGACCAATAATAGTGCCCCGAGAAAGTGGCATAGTAGCTATTAAACTTTTGCCCAAGTTTTCTCTATTGATCATCTCCCCCTGAGATATAGATCTAGTATCTCCGCTACCGAGTGCCTGCTCAATTTCTCGAATGCCTTCAACCATACGCCCAAACTCAGGCTGCGTGAGACTGGCAGCGTGATCAGGACCCTCCATATTGCGATCCAGAGTGAAATGTCGCTCAACAATACAGGCGCCCAATGAAACTGCTGCTAAAGAGATGTTAATACCACGCTCATGTCCCGAATAGCCAACCAAAGGATGAATTCGATGGAGACCAGACATCCATCGCAAATTAATATCATGAAGGGGTGCGGGATATGTACTATTACAGTGCAGTAGCGCAAACTTCACAGATCTCTTATTTAAAAATTCGACCGTATTGCGAACCTCTTCAACGCTACTCATCCCCGTTGAAAGGATTAATGGCTTTTCAGTTTTAGCAAGCTTATCTAATAGCGGTAAATTTGTGAGATCAGCAGAGGCCACTTTATAAGCGGGCACTCCAAAACCCTCAAGAACATCAATACTTTTAGAATCCCAGGGCGTACATAAATAAATTACTCCTTGACGAGTACAATACTCAGACAATTGCCGATGCTCTTCTACGGTTAATTCAAAGCGGCGCAGTAAGTCAATCACATACTCTGTACCAAGATCTTCCCCGCCCTTGGTGAGGCTGCGATTTCGGTACACCTCTTCTAAGTGCCTCATCTGAAACTTAACAGAATCAGCTCCAGCCTGACGAGCTTGGTCCACCATTTCAATAGCCCGATCAAAACTACCATTGTGATTGTTACCAATCTCAGCAATAACAAAAGCGCGACTGCTACCAACCTCAAAATTATTTATCTTAAAACTCATAAGGAGTTACTTTCTGTATGATTATTTCGCTCTCGAACCGTCCAAGCTTGTAAGCCTTTTGGCTCAAAATTAAATGGCCTTACATTTAAGTGCAAACTTTGCAAGTGCTGTATTAACTCGTGCTTTTTAAAGGGTGGGACATAAAACAAGAAAAATCCGCCTCCGCCAGCACCCAATAATTTACCCCCTACAGCGCCTGACTTTTTTGCACCCTCATAAATTTGGTCCAAATGAGTGTTGCTGATTTTTTCACTAACTTGCCTCTTAAAATACCAAGCTCTATCTAACAATCGGCCAAAATCTAATAGACGTCCACGCAACAAAGTATTGCGCATCTCATAAGATAAATCTACATTTTCACCAACCAACTCACGCACACTTTTAGAATGCATTTTTTCTTGCTGATCCAAATGAATATCTCCCGAATCATGAGTTGTGCCCGTATCACATAAAATCAAGCTCTCTTCAAGCTCAAGCAGAGTATCTTGTGGTATGCGCAAGGGGTGGACAATATTTTGGTCCATTCGAAACTCCATAAAGTTAAATCCCCCAAACACTGTTGCATACTGATCCTGCCATCCACCAGCAATTCCTAAATGGTGACGCTCAGCCTGGTATGCAATTTCCGCCAACTCATGCAAATCCCAACGGTCCCGCCTGAATTGATTAAAACATCCCAATACTGTTGCA
The DNA here is from genome assembly GCF_027924165.1 of Polynucleobacter yangtzensis. NCBI lineage: Bacteria > Pseudomonadati > Pseudomonadota > Betaproteobacteria > Burkholderiales > Burkholderiaceae > Polynucleobacter > Polynucleobacter yangtzensis. The sequence goes on along the minus strand of NZ_AP026973.1, from coordinate 339,968 downwards.
GAAACTACAGCCGATCCGCCTAATCCGGAATTCATAGGAAAATCAGAATGTAGATATAACTCAAATCCAAAGTCCGGATTAATTGTCTTTAATAGTGCCTGAATTAAACCAAAAGATCCCGGCTCCGCTAAAAATGATTTTAAATTCTTTGATCGAACCAACTCTCTCAAATCTAAAGATTGGATAATTACCTCCTCGTCATTTCTTAAACGTAAGGTGGCGTGACTATAAAGTGAAATAGTGGTATTAATAACAGCGCCTACATTATTATCGGAGAAATAATGCGTCACATCTGATCCTCCACCACCAAAACTAATTCGGACCGGGGCACGAGCACGAGCGTAAACAGATCCCTCGGCCTCTAGGGGTAATTGATCACGAGAGACTATACCAACTAAGCGACGCGACTCATCTAGCAGCGGAATTACACGAATATGATGATCTAGCTTTTTAAGCAGTAATTCTCGATTGGTATCCGGCGGCGCCCAAACAAAGTTTGAGTTTGCGCATATTATTGCTGGATCATCTAGCCCGCCTCCATTGAGAAGACACCTTCTAATATCCCCATCAGTAGCTAGAGCAACGACAGTTTTTGCTTCATCTATAAAAAAAATAATTCCATGATGGTTTTTTTCGACATGCGCTAAAGCACCTCGTAAAGTTTCATCTATGGGTACCAGAAAAAACTCTAGCTTCATAATTTTGCGGCCTTTCCAGACTCAATCCAGTGACAATAACGATAGTAATCGTCGGGTATCCCAATATCTATGAAATCAGTTTTAAGTGGGACAGCCATCAGCCCGCCCTCTTTCAAAAGACGCCTAAATAGATCTCTCTCAAGGGAAAAAGGTAAACCATCCCACCCTTGAAATAATGAGGGTGATAAACGGTAGAAGCCAGCATTTATCCACCCATTTTTTTCAATGCTATTTTTTTCTGAAAAAGCAGTAATTTTAAATTTATTATTGAAAATTATCTGCCCATATCGCCCTACATCATTTACCTCAACAACTGCTATAGATTGATCTTGACTATTTATTAAGGCTTGAACGCCACCCTCAAGCCAAGTATCAGCATTAGTGAGTAAAAAGCTTTCACCAAGAGACATCCGATCAACTGCATAAGCAATTGCCCCACCAGTATCTAATGGGGTTGGCTCCACAATCCATCGTATTGAAATATCGCCTAAATCTTGATCTATTATTTTCTGAAGAAATGCTACCAATTGGTCGGATTGATGGTGAAGTAAAAAAATAAATTCTCGAATGCCTTGCTTACGCCATTGCTGTAATTGTAAATCTAAAAATGGCGTACTCCCTATTGGAGCCAGTGCCTTAGGAACTCCTAAAGCTAAGGGACTTAATCTAGAGCCCATTCCACCCGCTAGAACCAACATTTTCATAACAATAAATCCATCAGTTCCTACCAGCTTTACTAGATATTATTAAGGAATTAATAGCAGCCACTATATTATTTAATGCAGAATCACCAACAGTCAAAAATAACTTTTTTCTAAACTCAATAAGATTGCCACGAATTTCTAAAAGGTCTCCGGGATTTAACATGAGGGCTTTTAGCCTCTCAATTGCAAGGGGTACATTATCAAATTCAAAACCAGCTCGATGAGCATAGAATTCCGGCTTAAAACTCCAAGGCGCCGGATTCAGAATAAAAGGAATTACCCCACAAGCTGCAGCTTCAATTACTGAAGACGAAGAAACCGTTAAAGCCAAATCGCATTTATTAAGACTTTCCATTAAAGTTTTATTAGCAGGGTCGTGAAGTTGAATACACTTAAAACGAGATAATAAATCTCGCTCTGCAATCGACAAAGGAATCATCGGATGCATGCGAACTATTATCTCCCAGCCATCAGCATTCTCGGCAACCCATTGCAAAAGAGCCCAAAATTGCTCATGAAATGCATCTAAGCCAGTAACTTTGCCATTGGGATCTGTATTTAAAAGAAAAATGATCCTTCTATTAATTTTTTCTGGCAACCCTAACTGTAAACCAGGATGACCAACAGAAATAAACTGTGTCTCGGTGTTATATGACTTTAACTGGTCGCCAAAGTAATCGCCCCAGGTCAAGAACGCAGTACACCCCATGTGTCTAAATCCAATTCGAGGTCTTGACGATGGATATGCACCCCACTGCATGCATATGCTTGGAATTAAATTTTTTTTTCCAGTGTGGGCAAATAAATCTTGAGGCCATGCATCCCCTTCACAATAAATCAGCATTTTTGGCTTGATTTTAAATAGTATGTTGTCAAACCTGGATGCTAGATTTAAAACATCTGGCCATTTAGATTTGAATCCACTTTTAATCTGCTGGTAAGGGCTTGATGATAAGTATACGACCTCATCATCCCTCAGATCTAGAAGTGCTTGTTGCCGTTTATCCCGAACTAAAAATGCATATCTACTACCAGTTTTAGACGCAATAGGTCTAATAAGACCCACAAATTTTTTATGATGGGCAAAGCATAAGATAGAAGGGTCTACTTTTAAAACGTTAGATGAATATAAGCTCGGATTCATTAAGCGCTTCAGAAGTATCCAAATATTCAAAAGCCAAGGGAAGTAAAACAAATATCGATGCAGTTGTCTTTTTGTGGGTATGCCTATAACAACAGTACTTGATGCCCCCCAAATGGGCAGTAATTCTCGAGCAAGTGCAGATAAATCCGAAGGCACAAGAGCCCATAAAGGCTTTCCTCCCCCTTCAACTATTCTTTCAAAATAACGGCGCAATAAGTCATCATTGTGAGCCGAGGTGTATAGAAGTCTTGCAATAGCGCCACCATAATCAATATTGGAAAATTTAGAACCAAGTCCAGAGTCGGCAGATCGGCATTTAAACAATAAAGTCTCAATTGCCTCATTGAGACTTTCTTCGAACGTCCAGTAATTAATTGATTTCATGCTAGATACATTAAGGGGCGCAAAGCCATATATCAGATATTAGCTATAACCATCTCAGGAGTTAGGCGAGGCAAAAACTTTTCAAGGCGTCCAGTAAGGTCATAAGAAGGATAGTAATAGTTGAACATTGCGTAACGCCGCCCCACTTCAACTGGAGAGCCTCTGTGAATTGCACTAACATCCACCAAAACCATTGTTCCAGCAGGCGCGGATAAAGTAATTAATCGATCGGGGTCATTGGCTAGCAAGGTATTTATTTGCCCATCTGTGAAACGGGTACCTAGTGGATTCTGCAAATTTAATACATAACTATCTTTAAGGATCTGAGAGAGGCGATGGGAGTTTCGTATCAGCTGGAAGGGGCCGTTTTCAGGATTTGCATCGCTAAGATAAACCAAAGATTTAAACTGGAAATTATTTCCATCGCGATGCCAGCCTTCACCCGATCCTATATTTCCCTCCACTGCATCTATACGACCTGCTAAGGTCTGTAAATTTCCTAGGAGACCGCGAAAATATTGTGAGCCTACCTGATGCATAAAATCATTCTTAAAAAACTCATTAAATAAACCACCCAAATGTTCGGCCCCAAAAATTCGCCGATCTGCACTTTTAAGGCCTGTCCAAGTTGCTTCCGGATAGACTTCAAATGCATGATCAATTGACTTGATCATGCTAGCGCACTCTTCCTTGGAAAGAAAATTTTCAACTATAGAATAACCATGCGCCCTTAGATTATTTAAGTGCTTCTTAATTTCATCAGTTTTTTTAGCATTAAAATTCTTTCTACGCTTAAATTTTCTAAGATTAAAAAATAAGGTAGATTTACTTATCGTTAGAAAATTTTGTAAATAATTGTTAGTCATTTCTAATCACCCCTAAAGGTTGATAAAAATTAATATTTAGCATAAAGAGCTTTCAAATTATTTTTTAGCCATCTTCTTATTGTGCCAAGATACGATCTCAACTTTTGCCGAGCATTAGGACTATCCTTCAGTCCATCGAGATTCGTTAAAAAATCTTCGTCTGCATAAGTTCCTTGCAATGCAGATGCCCGCTCAAGCCATTTAAAAAATATTTTCTCATTGTAAAAAAATTGGGACTGCTGTTTTTGTCCATGACATGCCAGCCTAAGATGCAAATCCTCCAAGTACCAATTTCCCTGATCTTTTGATCCCATCGCAATGAGTTTGTCGGATAAGAATTTTTTAAACGCATTCAAATGCTCTGCTTCACTAAATAAAGACATTGCTTGATGTCTATTGACTGAAAATTTTTCATAATTTTCTAATGCTAGGTTTAATTGAAGAGCGGCACCCAGAGGATCATCAACAATTTTGAGTGAATTCTCTTTGTTTAATGACTCATTTAACCCAGAACTTAAATTTTCTGACACGATACAAGGCGTGCCTAAAAGCAAAGTCTCCGCTATAACCCGCGGGACACCCTCCGAGTGTGATGTCAGCATCATAAATTTTGATTTAATCAGTATGTCTGCAACTAAACTATCCGCCAATGGAAAATTCCCAAACGCATCCTGAGAGCTAGAAATAAAGGAAATATTCTTTAATTCACGCGCAGAAAATAAGTTTCTTGGTAATTCAAAATAACTCTTATCAATACTTTGCTTTGCATAAGACTTATTGCCAAGATGTAAATGTCTAGAATCTGGAACGATACAGACAATCTTTGTTTCAGGTCGCCGATCTAATAAAGCCCTCAATAATAATAATGTCTCCTCTATTCTCTTGATTGATGAGGCCCGAGAAATAACACAAATATCCCACTCTTTGAATTCTACTGGTTTTATAGCCAAAAATTTCGGTAAGAAATTAACGCAGGTATATTTGCAAAACTGATCACTTGGTAGATTATGTAAAAATTTGGCCTGCTGGTTTGGCCACATTACAAATGATTGCCATTCAGGCATTGGCCATTTTTCCAAGTATGAGCAGTCGCCTTGAATGTGAATCCCAAATATCCATTTGCCACTGCGCTTAGCTTCTAGTAAGAAGTTTTTTACCCGTTTGGATCGCTTTGGAAGCCCCCATAATGCCTCTCCATGTGTAAAAGTAATGATTCCTGGCGACTCAGAGGTTGGTTGCTTAAGAATACAAGGCATTTTTTAATTTTCTATAAATTTTAGAGGCAAATACTCTGGGGCGAGAGGGTAAATCGAATAGATCTGAAGCTCCAGGGACATCCATTTTCTCAATAAGGGCCTTTATTGCATTTAATCCCGCCTCATCACACAAATAGAATGACTCAACACCAGAAGTAAACATGGCATAACCCTCTTCATGCTGCCTCAAATTGATTGACTCATAGCAGTTGAGCATGGCTTTTTTGATGGATGAATTGATTTGCCACTGAAAATAAAATTTAGGCATCCAGCCTCTGCCATAAAAAAAATTGGCCTTGAGAATGTCTAATAGGCTATAGGTGCAATGTCCAAAAAAATTAAGATGCACCTGATCTTTTCTTTGGTAGTTATGCAAGCAACTTCTAATACTACCAATCGGCAAGGGTATCGTTGAAAAGAATCCTAATGGCACTTTCCTTTTTTTAGTCCAACTAAAAAGCTCTTGGTAGGCTTGCACATGATGAGGGTGACGATGCTCATCTCCATATGGGGAGTGAGTAATTAATAGCTCAATATCTGATGTGTCATACCCCAACTCAACTAAACCTTGCTCTACCGTCTTGGAGATATTTGGCAAAGCCTGATGAGCATCTCTAAGTGGAAATCCCTGAACAACACCCTTAGAGCATCCTGCAACGGACATTGCTGCATGAAACTCTTTTTCACGGAGAGAATTAGCATCCCTTCCCGATAAGCATAGAACACAGACTTTACTTGAGCTTAGTTTGGCCAAAGCATTTAGCGATCCACCAAACCAAAGCGTCTCGTCATCGGGATGGCAAACAATCACCAAAATCATCTTAAAAATTACCCTATTTAAAAAATTGGTGATATGCGAATTTTAAAAATCGACTTGCCGCAGACTTAATTGGTTGCGGTATAAAACGAGAATTACGAATTTTACTAGCCAATCCCATTCCTAAAATTATAGGGACTTCTTTCAGGCGTCGAAATGGAACGGCCACCTTCCTTCGGATTTCAAGAATACGAAGATATTCTATGGTCGCCAAATAATTACTGTCGCTTACTGGCAATAAACTCCGCACGCCACTCCGACTAAATATGGCCCTTGCAGACTCATCCCCACATAAAAAGGAAAAGCCTGTACTCTGAACTAGTTTTACCAAAGTGCGTAGCTCAAAGTGACATAAATGCGGCAATTGCAGAAAGCGAAGGAAGTCAGATCCATAGTGATTGGCAATGTTTTTGATGCCTGGAACACCAATATAAAGAAAAGAGTTTTTGGGCAATAAGCCATGCAATCTTTCCAGCTCTAACTTGGGCTCACTTAAATGCTCAAAGACCTGCTCATAAATCACCAGGCCAATATCTTTAAAATTGAAGTCGAGCGATAGCATAAGCGCATCTATATCGCCATACCTTATATCTAGCCCACGGCTTACCCCATACTCAACATTTCGAGGGGAAAGGTCGCAGCCCATCGTATTAAATCCAAGCTTTTTAAAGTGATGTAACGCCCCTCCAGCGCCGCATCCAATTTCTATAATTAGCTTGTCATTTAACTTTGACAGCACTCCATTTTTTGTTAAATATTCTGCTATACGCTCTGCTTTTTTAATCTCAAGCTCGAAGTATTCGCCGCTTGTCGGATGTACCCTATCTAAATCACGATATTCATTTGCATACATTCCCACTAGAGCATCTCTAGATAATCTAGGGTTAGCATAGATCATCGAACAGTTGCGGCAAATGACCGTCTTCACAGGGAGCCCATAAAAATCTTTTTCCGAAAGCGTTATGTGACTATTGCCATCACATAATGGGCATTTCACTACTTCGCTCACATATCTACCATCAAGCATCTTCTCGTATATCGAATCTCGAGCCCTCCTCTGAAGATCGGTCAATACAACAATCTCATGGCCATCATTGAAAAATCTCTTTCCTAAAATTGAATTTTTCATATTAATGCTGGCTCAACTAGCGTGGGATGCAATCCCTTTTGAAAAATGAGAGCTCCTATTACATCGTTTGGAATAAAAATGGGAGACAATAAATCATTGCCTGATTCACTAAAAGTGTAGCCCTCTCCGGCAAGAAAGGATAAGTTTACGAACCCAAACTTATCCGGAGGATCAATAAAGCGAGGTGTAGTGTGATAACCGAAGATAAGGAAAATACGGCGCTTAACCCTATCCCACCTTGAGATTGAAATCTGCCTTTGTCTATATATGCCTCGTATATATCTACAACCGTTTAAGCGATAAAAATCATCCAGTAATTTTGGATGGATATTGTAGTAGCCCCTGCCATAAAATCCCGAAACCGCTGTAATATGCGCCGCAATCCCATCAAGTCTCAACATTGAATAAATATTATTTAATGCCAGCCCTGGATTAAAACACCAAAACAATACCCCTGCATCAATGATCATGTGGTACTTATCACACAAAGAAGTAGGAGTAGGAAGCATCAAATCATGAGTTATAGTTGCCTCACCATTAATGTCTAATGTTTCTGTGAGTTTGAAGCCCAAGGCCTCGCCAAGTGAAAAAGGGGTTAACTTATCCGGGAAAGAGTGGCTCAAAAAACCCGTCTCTGCGACTAATGCTTTGTATTCATCCGCAGATACGTGCACTTCTGCACTCCCAAGAATCAGTAGATTCCCACCTACATATTCTTCCACCCCCTTAAGAGAGAGAAGAATTTCTCGCAAATCAGCAAGCTCAATCGCCAAAATACTCTCCCCTAGAGATCATTTTTTCTCCGAAATGAAAAAATATTCTCAATGCCACTAGCGAAATCAAACTTCGGCCGCCAGTTAAACATTTCTGTAAATTTAGAAGCATCAGCAATCACGTCCATAATTTCATTATCGCGCACAATATTTTTTGAAATAACCGGTTTATTTGTTCCTGCGGCTTTTTGAATAATGTCAACAACCTCTGCAACGCTGATCGATACACCTGAGCCCAAATTATAGGTAGCGCATTTATTTTGATCTCGAAATGATAGCGTGACTGCCTCCACTAAATCAGAAATATAAATATAGTCGCGACATGGATTTAAGTTTTCCAGCTCTATCCGCTCCTCATGTAAAACTTGGTGGATAATTTTAGGTATAAGGAACGAGTTTGACTGCCCCATGCCATAAATATTAAATGGCCTTAGGATAGTTACGGGCACGGCAAATAGATCGGCATACTGCAAACATACTTCCTCACCAAGCAATTTTGTATAGGCATAAGGGTTATTTGGATTTACGGGATCATCTTCTTTTAAAGGAAGGGTTGATGGACTCCCGTAAACATATGCGCTTATATAAGTCAAAGATGCGCCTACATGCCTACAAAATTCTGCAACATTTGCTGTACCCAGAATATTTGTTCTGTAAAACTCTAATGGGTTTTGCCAACTTTCTGGAATAAATGTTCTCCCCGCCAGATGAACAACTCGTTCAATTCTTTCGTGTTTGAATTTCTGAAAATCAAGTGTTGCGATATCTCCATCAGAGGAACCAAGAGCAATTGGATCAAATCCTTCAATCCTTAATTTCTCAATCAATGGCCTACCAACAAAACCAGTTCCACCAGTTATTAATACCCTATTCGCCAATGAAAGACTCCCGCAACTTATCAAACTCATCAATTGCCTGAGCATAATCATCGGGGCGACCGATATCTAGCCAATAGCCATCGAACTTTCTAACAGCCGCAGGTTGTTGAGCCGCAATTAAATCCAACATTAATTTATCAAAACCATACTCCCCTGTCTGGGGTATAAATTTAAGGGCCGATCTACTCATCATATAGATGCCCATACTCACTTCATAAAAATAAGTTGGTTTTTCAATAAAGTCTTGAAGTAAGCGATTTTCATTAGGCACGAGCACGCCATAATCAACCGATTGCTTTCTTGAATAAGAAGAAATAGTAAAAATATTTTTATTTAATACATGCTCATCAAAAAATTCTGAATAATCAAGATTAGTCAGAATGTCTCCATTCATTACCAAAAAATTTTCAGGTAAACCTTGAATATTTCTCAACGGAGCCATAGTACCTAATGGACGATCCTCGTTAGAATATTCAATCTTGATACCCCATTTTTCACCATCGTGAAAAAATGCTTTAATAATTTCAGCCTGATGATTGACCGCTAAAGTAACTTTTGAAAAGCCATGTTTGGCAAGCTGCCGAATAATGACTTCTAGTATTGGCATATCCCCAATTGGCATGAGCGGCTTTGGTAAAACTACCGTATAAGGCCTCAATCGTGTGCCCTTTCCACCGGCCAAAATTACTGCCTCTTTGCAATTAGACATTGTATATACCAGCCTTGTAACGCTTAAGGTTTTCAGGTACAGAAAACCAATCAATAGTTTTTTGTAACCCCTGACGAAGGTCTACCTTTGGAGAAAACCCAGTCATTTGTAATAATTTCGAAGAATCACATACAAGGCGCTCAACCTCACTACCCCTGGGTCGATTTCTTTGCCCATCTTCAATAATTTCAATATCGGACCCTATTAATTCCCCTATTAAGCTCGCTAAAGAACCAATAGATATTTCAGCTCCGGAACCGATGTTAAAGGATTGTCCAATTGCCTCATTGCAACCAGCTAGCGCTAGCATTCCAGCGCATGTATTTTCTACATAATTAAAATCTCTTGTAGGCGAAAGATTGCCAAGCTTCAACGTTTTCTGACCGGCAAGGACTTGGGAAATAATGGTTGGAATTACAGCTCGCGCAGACTGTCTTGGCCCATAAGTATTAAAAGGCCTAGCAACAACTACAGGCAATTCAAATGAATGATAAAAACTCAGCGCCATTGCATCTGCAGCAATCTTGCTTGCACTATAAGGTGACTGTGGTTGCAGTGGATGCAGTTCATTAATTGGCACGTATTGTGCAGAACCATACACTTCACTGGTTGATGTGTGAATCACCCTCTTCACATTATTTTTGAGGGCGGATTGGACAACATTTAAAGTGCCGCAAATATTTGTTTGCACATAACTATCTGGCGCAACATAAGAATAAGGAATGGCAATTAATGCAGCCAAATGAAAGATGGTATCCACATTTTTTGTGATGGACTCCACAAAATTTGGATCTCTAATATCGCCTGTTACCACCTCCACAGCATCGATACAGGAAGATCCTTCTAACCAACCCCAGCTGTTGAAAGAGTTATATTGACATAATGCTCGTACAGAAGCACCCTGCTTTACAAGCATTTCAGTCAAATGGGAGCCTATAAAACCATCTGCCCCTGTTACAAGCACCCTATTTGAGGATAAATTCATCTACGTTTCCTTTGCTTAAATATCCTATTAAGAGGATTTGATGTCCCAATCTAGAGGCCAATACAACTGACCTGGGCGATCAATTCTGTAACCCTTATTCTGAGTATTGATTTCATGGTTTTCAATTAAAAAGGATATGACCGCATCTTTATCTGTCATGTTCGTCGCACCAACACCCATCTGCACCTCAAGCGTATAGTTTCCCTCTTTAAATTTTCCGAGCGGTAGCTTAATTTGGGCCACATAGCTTCCACTCTCGCGATATGCGTCAAGTAACTCAGAATGAATGTCATTATCATGAGAGTAAATTAATGGCGTGCCCGCCCGTGAGAGAAGTATGGCGATTGATATACCAGTTGAAGGGTGGTCAATATTGAAACCAAACTCTAAAATTGCATCCTCGCCTAAGGATAATTTGGTTACGGCCTTATTAAGCGAATCTAACAAACGCATATGGGTCACATAAATAGGGTACTTACTTTTTTTAGAAAGCGTAATAGTTCCTGCCGCCCCTTCAGCCTCCGAATATCTGCTGATAGCCTCATTGATGTTGCCATCCAATAGAATCTGGCCATCGCCTAACAATATAGCTCTATTACACAACTCGGATATGGCCCCCATATTGTGACTAACAAATAAAACTGTTCTACCTTCTTTCCCCACTTCTTCCATGCGTCCCATACATTTTTTTTGGAAACGTGCATCGCCAACGGCTAGAACTTCGTCAACAATCAGTATTTCAGGCTCTAAATGTGCTGCAACTGCAAACGCTAGGCGTACGTACATTCCCGAAGAGTAGCGCTTCACCGGTGTATCTAAAAATTTCTCAACCTCTGCAAAATCTACTATCTCATCAAACTTCCGACGAATTTCTCTTTGACTCATACCGAGAATGGCTCCATTCAAGAAAATATTTTCTCGACCCGTCAATTCAGGATGAAAGCCAGTTCCAACTTCAAGCAAGCTAGCTACCCGACCATTAATAGATATGCGGCCTTTAGTGGGCTCTGTAATTCTGCTCAGGATCTTTAATAATGTGGATTTACCAGCGCCATTACGACCGATTATCCCCACTCGATCGCCCTGCTTAATCTCGAAATCAATATTCTTTAAAGCCCAAAATTCTTCAACCTCATCTCCATCTACAATGGGGCGACCCTGAAGCATGTCATATGTTTTCCTAAACAAGTTTTTAGTGTTTTTTGCCATCACATCCCTCAAGGATGTGTACCCTTCAGAACTGACTGACTGGTGACCTACAAGATAAGACTTTCCAAGATTGCTAACGGAAATAGCGGCTGTATCAGACATATTTATTGCCAATCCTATTTAAATAAGATCAGCAAAACTCCTTTCCATTTTTCGAAACTGTCTCAAACCCAAAAAGAGAAAGAAAAGAATGACGCACCAGCCAAGCAAGAAACCTGGCATGTAGAGCTGGGCTTGACCACCGAGAATGGCCCAACGAAATCCGTCGATAACACTTACCACCGGATTAATCGAATAAATTAAGCGCCAGCTATCTGGTACCACGGATGAACTAAAGCCTACAGGAGACACATATAAGCCAAACTGCACAATGAAAGGAATGATGTAACGAAAATCTCTGAACTTAACATTAAGAGCAGTAATCAATAATCCTGGGCCTAGTGTAGCTAGAAGTGCCATTACTACAAATAGAGGCAATGTCAGAATCTGCCATCCAGGAAGAATTTGATACCAAACCATTAATACAACAAGAATAATGAAGTTTATTAAAAAATCTACCAAGGCCACTACTACCGCCGCCGCTGGAACAATCAGCCTTGGGAAATATACCTTGTTTATCAAATTCGCATTTCCGATTAAACTGCCTGATGCCCCAATTAGGGCTGTAGAGAAAAGCTGCCATGGCAAGAGACCAACAAAAACAAGGATTGCGTATGGAATATTTCCGTCAGAAGGAAATTTTGCCATTCGCCCAAAAATAACAACAAAAACTAACATAGTTGAAAGTGGTTGAATAATTGCCCACGCTAAACCTATGAAAGTTTGCTTATAACGGACAACAATATCTCGCCATGCAAGAACAAAAAATAGCTCTCGGTACTTCCAGATATCCACCCAATAGTTTCGCTCCGCTAAGCCAGCCTCAATAATGAGAGGTTCATAGGAGGCTATTTTTTTATTCATATTTTATAATTCGATGCAACGACAAGTTGAGTATGCAACATAAAAGAATTTGCATAAAATCTAATACGCTAGAGAATCCCCTCATTTATGGCGCGGCAACGCTATTTAACCTCTGAAAATCCCAGGCACTTAAACACATTTCATGAAGACTTCTGGTTGCACTCCAACTCATTACGACTTTAGCTTTTTGAGGTGTTGCATAGCATTCAGAAACATCACCTAGGCGGCGCGACACTACGTGATAAGGCACTTTCCTCGCGCTAGCCTTTTCAAATGCTTCGATTACTTCAAAAACACTATATCCCCTACCGGTCCCAAGATTAAGGGCGTGCCATCCATTATTTACTTCTAAAAATTCAAGGGCTTTGACGTGTCCTTCAGCTAAATCCATGACATGGATGTAATCGCGAATACCCGTACCATCAATTGTGGGATAGTCATCCCCAAAAACAGCTAAATCCGACCTCATCCCTCCGGCAACTTGAGCAATATAAGGCAAAAGATTATTCGGAATTCCAGCAGGATTTTCTCCAATCAGCCCTGACTCATGAGCACCAACTGGGTTAAAGTAGCGCAAGCAAGCAATTTTCCATTCATTATCCGAATTAGTTAAATCCTTAAGCATCTCTTCAATATGGAGCTTACTTTTGCCATAAGGATTGGTTGGACCAGTAGGATGATTCTCATCAATTGGCAAATATTGGGGATCGCCATAAACGGTGGCGCTAGAACTAAATAGCAAGGTTTTTACATTGGCAAATTTCATGGCCTCAAGAAGACTTATCGCACCCTGTACATTGTTAGCGTAATACTCAATCGGGTTTTGGACAGATTCACCCACCGCCTTTAATCCTGCAAAGTGAATCACGGCGTCAATTTTGCAATCTTGCAATATTTTAGTAATTAGTGTGGTATTCCGAACATCACCATCAACACAATGTAAATTCTTGCCTAAAATCTTTTGTAATTGCCCAAGTACTCTTTTATGGCTATTGTAAAAATTATCCAAAAGCACAACCTCGTGGTTTGCCTGCGTGAGAACGACCGCGGTATGACTGCCAATGTATCCGGCACCACCGGTTAACAAAATATTCACAAAGATACTTTTGATTGATGGCTATAAAAGCTGTTTTTTTAACACGCTCACTTTAAAAAATTATTAAATATTTTAAAGTGAGCAAACAAATCACTACAAACCTCTAGCAAAAGGAATGCTTAAGCATTAAATTAACAGAATCAGATAAATGCAATTAAGTCCAATAAATTTTCAAGGCAACCTATAAATAAAGGCTACATGCGCAACTATTTATCCCCGTATTTTACCTTTAAAAACCCTTAAAAAATTAAGACTATCGAAGAGATATTTATCGATAACCCTTGGAAGATCAACCGGACAATAAAGACTTTTATTTCCAATTAGGCCATTAAACTAAGCGAATGCAACATAACCAACCACAAAGCCATTAAGATAAGGTGAATTAAGGGCTCAATTTAATCCAATATGCCCCCCTCACATACCGCTAAATACCCCAACCTTATCCCAAACAAGCCCATCGAAGTTGACTTGCTGGGTGCTTTGGGCGATGCATTCATAGTCTTCTTTGGGGTTTGGACTTTAACTCACCAATTAAGCTATTTTGCAGGGCTTTCCTTCCATCAAAGTTGGAATTTTGCCTTTTTTTTCTCCTGCATTGGAGTTCTTGCCAACTGTTTTTGCACCTTGAAATTTAAGGGTAAACCCGTATTTTTGGGCCCTAGCGTGGTGTGGGCCTGCGCCCTATTAAGTTCATTATTAGCAGTACTCCTTTATAGACCCGATTCTGATGATGAGCAATATTTAGGTCATGCGATTTTGGCTTTAGATTTTACTTTTGAGAAGATGAAATCCCTTACGGGAATTAGTACAGGCTATGCCCTAACTAGCTACGACTTCATTAGGGCTGCGCTGAGCTATTACACCGGCATACCAATTTTATATGTCTTCTATTCACTTGGGCCGGCTATTATTTCTATTTTTGTGATTATTTTTCAATGGCGTCTACTTAAGCTTTTATCAATAAAGTACATTGGACTCGCATTCCTGGTTTTTTTCATTGTGATGCTAGCTTGGGGCGATGTGCATCGCTCTCCCGCCAATCTAGGTTACGTTAAATTTTTTCAAGGGAAAGGCGCGTTAGTTTGGGTTGCTATTCCAGCAATGCTTTTTTATTGGCTTAATTTTGAAATAACGCGCAACAAAAACTCACTTCTCCTGTTGTTTTTAGCTGCAATTTGCGGGGTAGGATTTAGCCCCACTGGAATCCCAATCGCCATTCTAATGGCCTTTTTATTTTTTATCTCCGGTTTAATGCAGGTCAAGAGCAAAAAGGCATTTCTGGGGCGAACCCTTCTTTTAAGCATCTCGCTAATAGGATTTTTAATGCTTGGTCTCTTGATTAGCAAATACTTTAATTACCATAGCAGCGGCATCCACTCTAGCGTCGGCATTCGCCAGCTCAATAGACTTTCAGATTACCTCGTTAATTGGGAGATGCTTCATTTCGTCCTGGGCGACACTAAGCGATTCTGGCTTGCATTACTAGCGCTAGTTCTTGCCCCATTTGTACTCCCCCAATCTCCAGCCCGAAATCTGATGAGAGCCTATTTAGCAGCGTGCATTACCCTCATGTTGATTCCGATATCTTCAGCGGTTATGGCTCAATTTTCTGCAGGAAGTTTTGCATGGAGATGGCTGTTTGTTTGCCCCTTCCTTCTTTGCGTCATGGCTCTAGTTGATTGGATTTTGAGCTCGGCATGGAATCGTTTAATCAAAATATTTGCGATAGGTGCTTTTCTAGGATTATTTATCATGAGCGGTCCATTGCTGGTGTCAGACTCAAACCATACGCAAATAAGACTCCTATTTCATCAACTACCAGATGAGCAAAAAATTATTTTACGGCCAGAGCCTTACAATAATCAAACAACGAGACTCGAAGGCTCTAGGGTCATATCTCTAAAGGATGGTCGGCCACTATGATTAGACATAAAAAACCCCTCTTTATTTTTTTTGCATTTCTTTTGCTTTTTGGAGCTGCTTTTGCCATCCAAAAATATTTATACAAATCAAATCGTGACAACACAATAATTCTGAGTCAGGATGCAACTACAGACGCAACTAAGGTTAATCAAATCACTTATGCGCATCAAGAAAATTTCCGCCTTCTTATTCCCAACTTTAATTACACCGATAAACAAGAAGACATTCACGTCCTACAGTTTCGCAAAGGAAATTCTCAAGAATCCTACAATGTAATGATTGATGCCGCCTTTACTGACCAAGCAAATGAAAAGTTAATTTCATGGCTGAAGTCTCGAGGCATTTCTCAAATTGATGAGATCTTTATTACCCATCCCCATCAGGATCATTATGGTGGGTTGTGGGCCTTAATTAACAATAACTTCCCGGTTAAAAAAATTTGGATGAATATTCCAAACAAAGAAATCTGCGACAAAGAAATTCCATGGGGTTGTAACTACAAAGAAATAGTTGACCTAACAAATCTCATTAAATCAAAGGGCATTATCTTAGAGTCATTAATTTTAGAAGACGTAAATCAGAAAAAAATATTATTCCAGGATGCCCATAACAAACTAGAGTTGCTGTATGCATCATCACCCATTAACCCTTCGCTTGGCCCAATGGATATTAATGATTTATCCATGATCATGAAACTAACAACTAATGGCTTTAGTTATTTGTTTACAGGAGATCTTAATAAACCACTCTCTGAATACTTGGCTTTAAATGAATTAGATCTAAGTTCTGATTTCTTAAAAGCTCCGCATCACGGAACTGAAGGTGTAGCCACTAATGAGTTTTTAGATAAAGTTGGAGCAAGTTATGCGATAGTTCCATCACCTCAAAAACTTTGGTGCAGCGATAGAAGCAAACGATACAGGGAGTATTTCTCCGATCACAAGACAAAAACTTTCATATCTGGATTTCATGGAGACATAATTATTCATCATTTTGAAAATCATAAACCGATTTTTGATGTCCAAAATCCAAATCCATCAATATGCAAGCAGTAAATGCAGCTTAATGAGCTAACTTATTCGATTTTTCGCCGGTAAATCCAGAACCCACTTACCGGAAATGGCCTTACCAATTCAAGGCACGGCACTTTCATGGCCTCTTGCTTCTCAACAAAAACAAAGTTTGTGATACCCATCTCCTGAACTCCTTTAGAGCATAGATCGAGGGAAAGCTCGTATAAGTCAGATTGCTTTAATTTAAAAATTGGTTGACTGCCGCTCGGAAGGCTATCAACTGAGATATGTGCATACCTGTACCAAATATCTCGATTTTTTCCATCTGGGTCAAGCGATGACATATCCCCGGGGCTGGTAATAAAACGCACCCCATTCCATACATTTGCACCCAAAACTTTGAAATATTGGGGGTAAATTGTCCCGGGCGATACCAACCACATACCGTTACCAGAAGCCTGCTCCTCATGAATTAACACCTTTAATTCAGAATTCCTCAGTACATTAACCCCAGAAGAGATGGGATTAACCCATAACCCGTTAATACAAAACGACATGATTGCAATAATAAATAGCGTCTTATTGCTCGAAAGAAGTGCATAGATCAAGACTAGACAGGTAAGCAAAATCAAACCAGTGCGAAATGGCGTTAAGAAATCCGGAAAGGATAAATATAAAAAATATAACGAGACAAGTATCAAACTTGCACTAAAAAGGAAAGCCAACCAAAAGAATCGATCTTTTAGGTAAATTGCTTTATGAAGGCTGGCATTCAAAGAAAAAACTGAGATGACCAAGAAGATGCTTCCAATACCAATTCCCACGAAGGATCTATAAGGAGGCGATAAGCTAAATTTAGTAGCTAAAGCTAAAAAATTTGGAAAACCAACAAACATCCATACAATCATCAATAGCAAATAGAGTGATAAGAAAAAAGATAATGCATCAATCTTTTTCACCCCCTTCCACCTATAGATGAGAGCCACCCACGCCACAGGAAACAATAACAACATACTAGCCGCCTCGCAAACATTTCCCAAGGACAATGGATAGCTATTTTCCGATAAAAATTGCCCAAATAGCCCTGCAAAAAATCTATTTGCGGGAAAGTCACCGCCCAAAGAAACCCTTGCTCCTGGATACGCACTAGATTGAACAATACTGATGATATTTTTTGCCTGTAAATACCAAATTAATAAAATTGAAAAAATGGCTAACAACGCCAAGAAAAGGGTTGCGATCTTTCCAGTCATTTTGGTCATCTTGGGGTAATAAGATATATCTCTGAAAATTAACCCAAGCAGTATGAATACCCCACAATACATCAGTGGCACCTGGAATGGAGGATATAAGGCAAATACAAACGATATAGAAAATAATAGAAAAAATATTGCGCCAATAATTTGATTGCTAATTTTCTTAGCAAAAAATAAGAAATAGAGTGAAGAAATTCCCCCCATCATTCCTATCAACATATCTGGCAAATTAGTCCCAAACCACCATTGCGTAAATGGCGATAAAAATATCCACAAAGACCCAACAAGGGATAAGTAAAAATCCCCGCGCGTAATTAAGGAAAATAGGGTAAAACCAGTCAATATAAGCCCAAATATTCTCCATGCATAAAGCCAGGAAAGGCCTTTTTCAAAGCCAAATAAATAAAAACCCCAATATCTGGGCTGAAAAAATGCATGAACCCCATTCACCGGAACTCCTGCAACCAAGGAGCTTCCATCTGCCCCCAGTGCTGGATTGCTCAACCTGAAATCATGCTCTACCTCTGAGGCTATTAAGGGAGTTTGTACTAGCCATTCATCAGAACGGATTGCCCTTGGCTCACCAAGAAGAACGCCATTTGTTGGTGTGGAAGGTACGTAGGCTTTCCAAACACCTATTGATGATGAGTGCAAATTAAATGACAAAAAGGCAATGAAAAAATATGCTGCCAACAGATAGAGATTGCATGACCTTGCGTTTAGGAGCACTCCACGAGATTTGAGCAGTTTCGAGCTATTAATACGGAACATAAACATAGCCATGAAAAATGTAGCTATAGAAAATATCAGACCCGAAAAAAAACCTTGCCAATGAATCCTTACCTCTTGTAGACCAGATTTTTGAATAACGGGAAAGACAATATTTGATTTCCCATTATTCTGATACACATTACAGTTGGCAGGAACTGAGTCTGATTGAACGATTTCTTTTTTCAAATAAATCGACGGACATGAGTAACTTACAGAAATTAACAAGCTCTCAAAAAAGGCTTTTACATCCCTAATTTCACCAGACTCAATTGTTAAATTTATAGCCCTGGGAGCTGCAGAGGGAAAATCAATGGCATAGCGATGAAGTAGATTATCAGGATTAACCCTCAAGTTCTTTTCCAAAACCAATTCGGAGCGATTTTTCTCTACTGAGAAGGTGATGGTATCAACATTATTTGTTGCAAGGTCGATATAAAAACTAGAGTAGGTCCTTAGAGAAACAGAAAAAAATAAAATTAGCGCCAATAAGGCAAGTAGAAAAGAAATTCTAGCGGCGTATCTTTGTAATACCATTAGCTTTGGAAGCAAGAGAGCAAAATAACGCCACAGCTAATTAGCACTAACCCAATCCATTGGGTCAGCGTTAATTTCTCCCCAAAGAAGATCCAAGTGGAGATTGCAATTAGCACATAAAAAAAAGCACCAGAAATTGCGAAAGCAACTCCGAGCTTCACTTTGCTTAAAACAAAAAACCAAAGCATAAAACCAATGCCTTGAAGTGCAATAGCCGTCAACACATAGGGTGAGGTAAGCGCAGCAAATAAAAATTTAAATGCGCTAATTTCGGCTAAGGGACCTATCGCACCAATTGCTTTTTTTAAAAGCAATTGACTCCCAAGGGTTATACATGTAACAACTATAATTAAAAAATATTCCATTAGCCGCCTAATGCCTTCTCAAGCTTTTGAACTGCGTGATTGATTGAAAAATTTAACTCCATAAAACTTCTCGCTTGCTCGCCTGCTTTAGAAAGATTCTGCAACTCAATGACCTTCAATAGAGTACTAATAAAATCTGTCATCAGATCACTAGCTGAGAACCATATACCACCTGAAGTTGAGGGTATCTTTAAAACCAGGTCAGGCAATGGGGTCGATACTACAGGCAATTCAGAGGCCAAGTACTGAAGTATTTTAATTGGAACAATATCGCGTGTAATAGAATTTATTTCAAACGGATTTATAGCTATATTTCCAAGACTTAAATATTGCGGCAATTTTTGGTAGGGGATCATTCCAACCTGAATAACGCGGTCATTTACATTAAGCTGATTTGCTGCGTTTGCAATAGAGTCATCGAGTTCACCAGCCCCAATAATTAACAACTTAAAATTTGGAACCGCCTTCAGAATCAAGGGGATTGCCTCCACTAACTTATCTAACCGACTAAATTCATATGTAGTACCCAAAAAAATACATACGAAATCATCATTCAGCACCCCTAGCTGCTTAGCCATAGACTCGTCCTTGGCTAAGCGTCTAAAGTGAGTCGTATCAACGCCATGATCAAGAACATCTAAATCTGGCAATGGAGCCTCAGACCCAACTAATCGTTTCACATAGTCGCCCATCTTGGCATTGGTTACTGATAATTTATCTACGTGTTGATAAATAAATTTTTCGCTCAACTTTAATAACCGTGATTCTATGGGGCTATTTCTCAGCAAGTGATAGGCATCGAGCACTCTAAACACAATGGGAATTTTCTTTTTTTGTGCCACCCTAACTGCCCCCACTCCATTTATAAAAACAGAGTAGAGAAGAATTGCATCTGGCTGGTATTCTTTAATTAAACGCCGCAACCGAATGGGAAAGAATAATTTTGCAGTCAGGTACTTAATTAAGGGAATGCCGTTATTTGGCAAGTTAACAAGTCTTATCTTTGAAAGACCCGTTTTACTGACTAAACTTTTTTTTAATTTTGAAGTCTGATGCTCACAAAAATCTATCACCGTTACTTCATGACCGCGCGAACTTAATCGCTCCGCAAAATCTTGATACTCGTAGACTGGCTTCTCAACATAACTTACTTCGTGAATAACAAAAATCTTCATATAGACTTAGAGTCGCTTTTTGAAGAGCTTGCCAAAGGAGATTTTCGCCCCCCTAATGGACGCCTCGGGACCGTAGAAATATCATAGGCAAAAAAGGCCAAAACCAATTGAAGCCCCATAATCAAAGACATTCCTACTATCATTACAGTTCCAGCAGAGGTTGCAACTCCAGCTCGAGCAGAAGAAATCCAATTTGAGACACCAAAAACACCGCCGAAAATCAGAAGGAAAAGACCGATGGGTAACTCAAGTGAAGCTATAGACATATCCCTTAGGTAATAATTATAAAAAATTCTCTTAATGAAATTTTTTATATTTTTAATAAAAAATTCGCCAATTACTTTTGAGATTTTTAAATTACTGATCTCATCCCCATATCGCGCATTCATAGGAACATCAACCACAACAGCGCGAGCAATATTCAAGCGAAATAACATATCGGTTTCAAAGAAATATCTTTTACTAATTTTTTTGAAGGGCAGAATACTGGCTACGCTTGAGCGAATTGCAGTATAGCCATTTGTGGGGTCAAATAGATCCCAATAACCCGAAGAAATCTTAGTTAAAAAGGAAAGTCCAGCATTTCCAAAAAGACGGACTTTTGGCATCGCTGAAATTTCCTCGAGGTTGAAAAATCGATTACCTTTGGTATAGTCTGCCGTTCCCGACATTATTGGCTCAATAAATTGCTCAATTAAATTGGGATCCATTTGACCATCACCATCTAATTTAACAATGATGTCGTACCCAGCATCTATTGCAGCCTGGTATCCCGCCATTACAGCGCCTCCAACGCCCTGATTTTTTTTAGAAAAAATCGCCGATACTCTAGAATCATTGCACTCCTTCTGCACCATCTTGCCCGTATTCTCCGGGCAAGCGTCATCAACCACATAGATATGGTCGATTTCCGGCCCTATTGAGCCTATTACCCCCAAAATATGCTTGGTTACCTTATAGCAAGGTATAACAACCGCAATTGAATAACTATTATTAGTTTTGGCTTTTAGCAAAGCATTCCCGATTAAAATGTTTGTATATTCACATAGACTATATTTAGCCCTATCAATTTAAGGACTATATGTATCGATTATTTTATAACGCCTTAATAATTAGAGCCACTCTTACTTGCTTAGTAAGTATTTGCTGTATTTAAGGTAAATGCTGATAAAAATGACACTAAAACCAACCACTGCATTGATTCTTGGCGCTACTGGCATGATGGGGAATACACTTTTTCGATATCTCAATCAGAGCCCAGGTTTTATCTCTTACGGAACCATTCGCAACTCAAGTGATATTAAGCGCTTCAAGGCGGAAGATGCGCAGCAGATCCTAAGTGGCCTGGATGTAGGTAATTTAGCCCAATTGGCCGATATTATCAAAACCCTTAAGCCTGATGTTGTAGTTAACTGCATCGGAATAGTCAAACAATTATCTGAAGCGGATGATCCACTGCAAGTAATCCCTATCAATTCCCTGCTTCCACATCAATTAGCCAAAATCTGTTTATCGCACCAATCGCGACTTATTCACCTAAGTACAGACTGTGTTTTTTCTGGCAATAAAGGCTTATATACAGAGTCCGACTTTCCAGACGCGAATGATTTATACGGAAGAAGCAAATATCTCGGGGAAGTCGATTACCCTAATACCATCACCCTCCGCACATCAATTATTGGGCATGAAATGCATTCCAATAAAAGTTTAATTAATTGGTTCTTATCCCAATCCGGTGAAATTCAGGGGTTTACGAAAGCAATATTTTCTGGTCTGCCAACCATTGAACTCTCTAAAGTAATTCGAGATTATGTAATACCCAATAAATCTATGCGTGGTGTGTACCATATTTCCAGCGATCCTATAGACAAGTTTCATCTACTAGAGCTAACTAAGAATATCTATGGGAAAGAAATTAATATTATCCCAACCGACAAACTAAAAATAGATAGGTCTTTGGATTCATCTCGATTTCAAGCGGCAACAGGATATTCCCCCCCCGGCTGGCCGGATCTTATATTAAGCATGAAAAATTTTGGATAGACGCACTAAGGCAAATAATGTTTAAAGATAAAATACTACTTATAACTGGCGGCACCGGCTCTTTTGGGAACGCTGTGCTTCAGCAATTTCTAGATTCTGATTTGCGAGAAATTCGGATCTTCAGTAGAGATGAAAAAAAACAAGAAGAGATGCGTCTTGCCCTAAATAATGACAAGCTTAAATTTTATATAGGTGATGTACGAGATTACAGCAGCGTAAGCGATGCAGTTCGCGGGGTTGACTTCATTTTTCACGCTGCTGCCCTGAAGCAAGTGCCTTCATGCGAATTTTACCCAATGGAGGCAGTAAAAACGAACGTTCTTGGCGCTGAAAATGTAATGGCCGCAGCAATTGAACATGAGGTAAAGCGCTGCGTTGTCCTAAGTACTGACAAGGCGGTTTATCCGATTAATGCCATGGGTATTTCCAAGGCTCTGATGGAAAAGGTAATGGTAGCCAAATCTCGGATTTGCGATCCAAATAAAACCGTTCTTTGTGCTACCCGCTATGGAAATGTAATGGGATCCAGAGGATCCGTTATACCCCTGTTTATAGATCAAATTAAATCAGGAAAACCACTCACCATTACAGACCCCACTATGACTCGATTTCTGATGTCACTTGAGGAATCAGTTGCCCTTGTAATCTATGCCTTCACGAACGCAAAACCAGGTGATATTTTCGTTCAAAAATCACCAGCCTCTACTGTTGGAGATTTAGCAACGGCAATCAAGGAGCTATTAAAGTCTAATACAGAAATTAAAGTAATCGGAACGCGTCATGGCGAAAAACTCTATGAGTCACTAGTGTCCCGCGAGGAAATGGCAAGATCAGAGGATTTGGGCAACTATTACCGTATACCAGCAGATACCCGAGATCTTAATTACAGCAAATTCTTTGTCGAAGGAGAAACAAAAGTCTCTAGAATTGATGATTACACATCACACAATACCGACAGGCTAGATATACCGGGCGTTAAAAAAACTTTGCTTAAACTTGACTGGGTACAGAAAGCAGTAAATGCGTAAATTAAAAATAATGACCATCATCGGCACTAGGCCAGAAATTATTCGCCTCTCTCGCGTCATTCCAAAATTAGATGCATTTACAGACCACACCTTAGTACATACCGGCCAAAATTATGATTACGAATTAAATGAGGTTTTCTTCAAGGAGCTAGGTATCAGGAAGCCGGATAGTTTTCTAGATTCAGCCGGTGTAAATGCAGCAGAAACAATAGGAAAGGTCATTATTTCCGCAGATAAGGCCATGGAAACCTACTCACCAGAAGCCATCTTACTGCTAGGAGATACAAATAGCTGTATCTCAGCTATCTCCGCCAAACGCAGAAAGATACCAATTTTTCACATGGAAGCAGGGAATAGATGCTTTGATTTTAGAGTGCCAGAAGAAATCAATCGACGGATTGTTGACCACACCTCTGACATCAACTTAACTTATAGTGAAATAGCTAGAGACTACCTTCTCCGAGAAGGGCTTCCACCTGACCAAGTCATCAAAACAGGAAGTCCAATGAGAGAAGTTCTTGAATATTACTTGCCGCAAATAAATTCATCTAACATCTTGAAAGAATTAGGCATTTCACAAGAAAAGTACTTTATCGTTAGCTCCCATCGGGAGGAAAACGTTGACTCACAGAATAACCTGAAAAAATTACTGGAAATCCTTGATGCTATTGCAAAAAAATATCAATACCCAGTAATTGTTTCAACCCATCCCCGCACCAGAAAAAAACTTGATGAATTAAAGATCGATATAGATCCACTGGTAGTTTTTCATAAGCCATTTGGCTTTTTAGATTATGTTCATTTACAAATGAATGCAAAAGCAGCTCTTTCAGATAGCGGCACAATCACGGAAGAATCATCAATTCTTAACTTTCCTGCGATAAATTTGAGAGAAGTGCATGAAAGACCCGAGGGATTCGAGGAGGCAGCAGTAATGTTTTCAGGTCTAAACGTCGACAGGGTTTTGCAATGTCTTGAAATTTTAGAGAGCCAAAGCAGAGGGTCAAAAAGAGATATTTATATGGTGAAGGATTATGAAACGCAAAACGTCTCTGATAAAGTTTTAAGAATTATCCAAAGCTACACTGACTTTGTTAATAGTAAAGTTTGGAAAAAATAGTTCTAATCGTATGAATGAGCTTGAATTAAAACACCTAGATTTGGATGAGTTATCCAGAAAAGCAAGGCTCTCCCCAAGATTAAGGCAGCATTTAAATATTCACACTAATCATAATGAGTTATGCCAAAGATTATTTAACGGCATTGAACCAGATAGCTATATTAGACCGCATCGCCATAGCATTGATGGCAAAAAAGAGTTGCTCCTTGCGATAAGGGGATCATTTTCTCTTTTTATATTTGATAATTCTGGGCATATAGATCAAATAATAAATTTTGGTGCCGATTCAAATCTCGACCCCTGCTTAGGGGCGGAGGTTTCTCCGGCATCCTGGCATACAGTCCTCTCAAAATCGCCAGGCTCTGTTTTGCTAGAAATCAAAGAGGGGCCATTCAATCCAATCCACGCCAAAGAACTCGCGCCATGAGCTCCAGAGGAGGGCACCCCTGAATCCAAAAGATACCTCAATCAACTAATCTTAAACTCCAGCGCTATCCCTTAAGCTTAATGGCCTTAGATATAAAATTTCTAACCGAATTATCAATACGCCCAAATAAGCGCTTTAATTTTTCCTGTGGCCTGCCATCAAATGATGTGACATGAAAATATTCAGTTGCATCAGGCGAATTTACGGAGAAGAAATAATTTGAAACGCAGCATCTTGGCCTATCAACCTGAACCGGACTAACAGAATGCCAAGAGTCTTTATTTGTTTCCATAACAACAAAGCGATTGAACATGCAAGTTATAGTCTTGGGAATAGTTCTATCGTAGTTCCATAGCTCAAAATTCCCACCATTTTCAAAGCCCCAATCAGGACTTACGTAGTACAACAAATTTAATCTACGATAGCGATCTCTTTGGCCATCATGACTATTATCAATATGTGGATTCAAGAAGTCGCTTTTGAACATCATTGACAACCCACCAGCATATAGCCTTGGATCAGGCTCTAACGCGCTCATCCCAACCAACTTCTCTATGCAATCGACAACTCTTTGATCTTGAATGGCATAAGTAATATTGCCAAGAATTTGAGGGTGATCGGATAAATTTGCTGAAGTTCTCTTTTTCTCCCTAAAAGACTCACGATCATGAAAGCCAGAGGCATTTTTGGGGAACCCTTCATATATTGACTCTGCAATCTCCAGGGGGAGGAAATTATCAATAAAAAAGTGCTTAGTTTTAGTCCCCTTGGGATTCTCCCACTGCTCAAGTATTTCGGATTCAGCTTTTTTAAGCCTCTCCAGAATAAGGGAGACTAAAGTCTCAATACTTGGTACTTCATTCATAGTTTATCTCCAAAAAATCACATTACATTCTTGGCGGAAAAGCCAAACTAAAATCTTCACGTTCTAATGTTAAATTTGGGTTATATGCAGGATCCTTTCCAAGGATGCTGTCCCAACGTTTTTTCATATACTCCACCTCAGAGTTAAATCGATTAACTTTTTCTGGGCTATCTTCCGGGCCACGCGTTGCTGATTCGTGATGAAATAACTTTGCATAAGGTGTCCATACGTTCGCATACCCAGCCTCTTGAAGTTTTAGACAAAAATCAACGTCATTAAAAGCTATCTTTAAATTAGATTCATTCAACCCGCCAACCATTAGAAAAAGTTCTTTTCTAACCAAGAGGCATGCTGCTGTAACTGCCGAATAGGAACTAATAAGATTTGCGCGGTTGAAGTAACCTGCCCCCCCATCCGAAAGATATTTATGACTATGCCCAGCCACTCCGCCAACACCCAAAACCACCCCCCCATGCTGAAGTGAAGAATCTGAATACAGTAGTTTCGCGCCGACCGCCCCAACCCTTGGCTGAATGGCCAAGGAAACCATTTCGCCGAGCCACTCAGGGCTTATAACCTCAATATCGTTGTTTACTAAACATAACAACTCTCCCTTAGCCTCAGAAGCTGCATAATTATTTATAGCGGAATAATTAAATTCACCGTCATATTTAATAACCCTAATTCCATACTCGATTTCAGCTGTTTTGAAATAATTGAGGCTTTCATTTTCATCAGAACCGTTATCAACTAAGATAATTTCATAATTCTGATATTTAGTTTTTTTAATGATACTTTCAATACACTGCTCAACAAGTGCCTTACTATTTCTTGTTGGGATAATTAAACTAACTAATGGCAAGTTTTTTGGCAACGCATAACTTACGCGATATCCGTCAATAGTTGAGTTTACATTAGCTCTAATGCCTATTCGATCGAGGTGCTCTTGTAACGCCCTTTTACCCGCATCTTTTGCATAATTCTTAGCTGAACCCGATTGAGCGGTACTCAATTGATGGGCGCGCCAATAATACAAGAGTCGTGGCACGTGAACTATATCGCCATCTGAAATCTTCTCTATAAATCTTAACGCCAAATCATAGTCTTGGGCCCCCTCAAAGCCAAGCCTAAATCCGCCTACATCTTTAAGAATTGAGGTCTTATAGGCTCCAAAGTGACAGATATAATTTTGAGAATAAAAAAGATCTCTATTCCAGTCGGGCTTAAAATATGGCGCAAATTTGTTACCAACCTCATCAATCTTTGCCTCATCCGAATAAATAAGACTGGCATTAGGATTTTCATTAATCGACCCAACAATCCATAAAAGGGCATTTTTATCCAAAAGATCATCGTGATCCAAGAGACCAACCCATTCCCCAGTAGCTAAAGTTAGCGCATGATTTGAGGCTGCAGAAATATGTTCATTTATGTTTGAAAAATATACTTTTATGCGGGCATCTTTTGCCGCATAACTCTCAAGTATTTCTCGCAATTTACCATCCTGAGATGCATCATCAGCAATACATAATTCCCAATGCGGATAACTTTGCTGAATCACCGATTCAATAGCCTCTTTAAGCCATTGATGATTCGTTTTATAGACTGGCATCACAATAGAAATCAGTGGGGTCCTCTCAAAATCCTTAGACTTAGAATTAAGATTCTCTTCCGCAGAATTGAATAAGGCTGAATATTGATCCAGCCAAATTGAAAAAGCGCTTTGTTTTTCTGTGCCAATCCGACGAATGAATTTTTTTATTGCCTTAAGAAATTCAACAAAACCTTCATCACGCAAAATCTTTAACCAACTTTTTACTTGAGCTTGAACCCCATTTTCTAAATGTAATTTATTGCGAATAGTATTTGGTAAATTTTTTATGAACGACGATATCTTTTTTGCAAGCTTTACACTTTTTCTGAGAGGTCTTGTTAAGATCCAGCTTTTAGAATTCTCATACATCCTAATTGCATCATTCAATTGGCTAATGGTATGTACATTTTGCACTACTTCTTGATCTTTCTTTCTCGAATACAAATATGTATTTAAAAAATTAAGGTGATTGCCTAAGCCCCACTCCATTGGCTTCTCAAGCGGTCTGCCGTAAATCTGATTTTGCACTTCTGATTCTTGCTGTATGTAGTAATTAATGTCATCGTCACTAACATTAATGCCAACCGAAGAAAATACTTGTTCAATGAATTGACGGTGTGTTAATTCATCATAAGAAATATTTTTTCCATATCTACTTACCAATGGAAGGAGATTGAGTATTGCCCTTAACAACACCCTTCCTAGCTCTATATCAGTTTTTAAAACCCATTCCGTATCAAAGAAGATGGGCGCCCCCTCTGGGGTGATGACAATATTTTGAGGTATGCCATCAAAATATTTCGCAGGAACCAAATCTTGGCATGATTTTAGTTCAGCCAATCCTCCATCTTTTGAGATAAGCCCCTCTAAAATACGTACATATCTTTTGAAATATTTTCCAACCTCTTCAAAAGTCCATCCATCTCGACTAACGATTTGAATGAACTCCCATGAGAGCGTTTTACCCAAGCTATATTTCTGACTCTCTGGAAATAGAAAATTTACAGGTCCATCCAAATCACTTATTTTATTAAAATTTGTTTTTAGCGGGAAGTGAACTACATCAACGTCATGATCTTTTGAAATAAATAAAGTTTCTTTACAGTAAGAAGCTAAACGCTCTGCACTGTAGTGATAAGCCAAAATATCAGTTGACGGAACTCCCGCAGCAGCTGGGGAGGCAAGAATTAAAAATGAATTTGCCATATCAAGACCTAATCCATTCTTAACTACATCAGCCCAAGCTAGCTCCAATGAGAAATGGGTGCAGGGTGGCAGCTGGTGGTCCTTTTTAACGCTTTGCCATGCAAAGGCGGCTGCGTCAAAATTTGGGCTTTTAAACCCGCTTTCAGTCACGATCGAAGTAGGCAATTTATAGTCTGGAAACGGAGCCATAAATTGGGAATGAGAAAGCTCAGACTTAACAAGCATTTCCTCTAGCACTTTTTTTCCAAAGGTTTGAGGTTGGTCCTTCTGATACCTTCCCTCCACACCATACATTGGAGTGCCCAAATGGTCTTCAGGCGCACCAGCAAAATACTTTAATCCCAGTTGATTTTCAATTGCGATAATTAGCTGCCCCGTTGGCTTCAGAAGCTGCCGAACGCGCTTTAACATATTCAACGCCGGCTCATCACCGGGCGTGAATAAATTAGCATACTCCAGCACACCAATTAAGGTAATGACATCAAAGGTTTGGTCAGTTTTAAATTGATCAAACCTTTCACTTAAAACAGTTACATTCTCCAAGTCCCTGGTACGAGAACGCGCAATGCTTGCTCGCCTAGGACTCCCTTCCAATGCCAATATGTTTGCACCCTGCTCACCTAAATATCTAGTAATCGCTCCACATCCGGCACCAATTTCCAATACATCGCCTTTGAATATCTTTTGATAAGGCCTGAGGATATTAGAGCGCACACTAGATAGATGGTAGAGGGAGGCCCAATCGGTCACTTTGCCGCGCAACTCCGTTGAGAGCACGGAAATATCCTCGCTAGATGCAATAATGCCGCCGATTCTTGTTTCAATCTCATCGCCATCGTTGTATGAAATACCTCGATACTCAGGATGTCTCCAAATAGCTCTTTCGTCATCAAACCGATATCCCAAATTCTTTAAAGTATTTTTCATAATGAAGTGGCACTTACTTCTAATTGCATAGCTAAATTAATTAATCCAAAAAATTGTCTATTTGGTCTTACTGCTAGATGTATCGAGTCATAGCGGCGATCATGTGGCGTGAGATCTTCGCCCTGTTTTGTTACCACCCCCAAGGAGATGAAATAATCTCCAGGGGCTAGATCTGCCTTAAATTTTGCCTTGACAACAATCGCCGAGCCTTTAGAACCAGACTCATATATTGCCTCACAATCCAAGGTTTCAGAATTAGCGCCATAGACAGTAATACCCTCTTTTGTCTTGATGGTAATCCCCAGGATGGGACGCACCAATTCATTTGTGAATCTAATTGATAGGGCTAAAAGAATTTCTTGGCCCGACTCAATTGCGCTGGGATAGCTGACTCCATCTGCAGACAGATAAAAATCAAGGATAGAAACTGAGCCGTCGCCCCAACGATACTCATGCGGATTAAACCCAACATGCGTACTGAAAACATCTTCTATCAAATTTAATTGAAATTCATCTTCTTTTGTAACCGGACTGAGATCTTTGCCTGGCGGCATGGAAACTTCTAATGATTTTTTTTCTTTTCCAAATAGAAGATCGTTATATCGGTTGACTACTTTTCTCGGCTCACCAAGCTCAATTTGCCTACCTTCGTTCAGCAATATGGCCGACGAACAGTGGGAGACGATTTGCTCACTCGAATGCGTCACCAATAAGATGCTAGTGCCGTTATCTTTAAGCTGGCGAAGACGTTCAAAGCATTTAGCCTGAAAACGAACATCACCAACGGATAGCGCTTCGTCAACAATCAAAATGTCTGGATTAATCTGAGACTGAACTGCAAATGCCAAGCGCACACCCATACCACTTGAGTATGTCTTCACCGGCTGGTTAACAAATTCCCCAATATCTGCAAATGCCAAAATATCGTCATAGCAAGCGTCAATCTCTTCTTTAGATAATCCCAGTACTGCTGCATTTAGGTAGATATTTTCGCGCCCCGTAAATTCTGGATTAAACCCAGACCCCAACTCCAAAAGAGCGGCGATTCGGCCATGAGTTCTAATCGAGCCTAGGGTTGGACTTAAGGTGCCACATATCATCTGAAGCAGCGTGGATTTACCACTACCATTCTTTCCAATAACACCAACAGTCTCACCCTTGGGTACTGAAAAAGAAATATCCTTTAGCGCCCAAAATTCCCGAAAGTAGTGATGAGGATTGGCGCCAACAAGGGATTTAATTCTAGGAAAGAAAAATTGCTTTAAACGATCACGAGGGTGATCATATATCTCATAGCACTTGCTTAGCCCCTCTACCGCGATCGAAAACTGATTAGATGACATCAGCAAATCCTATTCTAGTTTTCTGAAACCATGCAAATCCGATAGATGCAATTAAACTTGTAATAGCCAGATATTGAAAATAGTTCAGCCAATCTGGAGCTTTCCCTAAAATTAAAGCGCCTCTCATCATCTCAATTTCCAGAGTCAATGGATTGAACATCAAAATACGCTGATATTGCTCCGGCAATGAGGTAATTGGGAAAAAAATTGGCGAGACAAACATCAATGCCGTTACTGCCAAGCCCGTAACTTGTGAAACATCACGCAAATACACGCCTAAGGAAGCCAAGAACCAAGAGATGCCCAAAATTAAAAGAAGGAACGGCAACAAGATAATAGGAAACAACAAAACTGTTGGCGCAGGAATACCAAAAAAGATGCAATAGCAAAGTAGCCATACAAAAAAGCTTATTAACATGTGGAAGCAAGCAGCTCCCAGATTAACCATAGGAAGAATTTCCAAAGGGAATATTACCTTTTTTACATAATTTGCATTAGCCAATATGATGCCGGGCGCACGATTGATGCACTCTGCAAACAGATTAAAGACAATCAATCCCACAAATAGCACCAAAGCAAATTCTGCTTTTGACTCACCCTCACCGCCCCAGCGGGCCTTGAACACAATGCTGAAGAAGAAGGTGTATACGAGCAACATTAAAAGTGGGTTAAAAAAAGACCATAAAATACCAAGCGCTGAACCTCGGTAGCGGCCTAAAACTTCCCTCATGATCAAAGAATGTATTAGGCCCTGATTTTTATGCAAGCTTTTGAGGATTGCTAAGGGTGAGCTTGAAAAGTTTTGCATTAGATTTTTCTAAATAGGATGGCTACTCGCAAACCTAAATTCGTTATAAATGTCTGCCTATAGACACCTGATTTTTCGAAGTTCATAAGGCGCTCAACAAGTCCACTGCTAACCCTGCATTGAGAAAAGAGATCTATTCTTTTTTTAGCATCGGCTGTAAGTAAGCCAGTAACACCGTTCAAGGCAATAATATGGCGCTCATTCCAACCCTTAAATCGACCTTCAAATAATTTCTGAATTCGACTCAGGCTAGCGCGCCAACCAGCATTCATGCCCCAGAGGTTATTGCTATGTTGGCGATAAAAAACTGTGGGGGATTTATCAAAATGCGTTACGCCACCAGCACCCGTGACAAGCATATAAGTCCACCAATCATGCAAAGGTATATCGGCATCTTTGCCAGCTTTCTGTAGTAATTGACGGGCAGCGGCATTAAATACCATGGTGTTACCGCTGGCTATATTTTGAACTAAAGCATTTGCAAATATTGCCGGCCGCCCATAATCAGGAGAATACGCAATGTGTTTTAAGTTTTCATCTACATATTCGGTTCGAGAACAATATAACGCCGGTAAGTCAGATGGTACGCTCTCAAGCCACTGCACCGCCTTTTTCAATTTGATTTTCATCCAAACATCATCTTGATCTGCATAAGCAAAAAAGTTTGCCCCGATATCTGGATTACAAACAAGAGAGAGAAAATTTTGTGCAAAGCCCTTTTTGGGGCCGTCAAAAACTTTTACCTCATGATCTGCATATTCATCAGCAAAATCTGCCAATATCTTTTTGGTAGCGTCAGATGATCCATCATCAGAAACAAACAGGCCCCAATTAGTCATATCCTGTGCCGCTATCGATTGCAGCTGCTCGCGCAGATATTTCTCGCCATTGTATGTGGCTAGTAATATGGCAACAGATAGACTGCTTTTCGGGTATGTTGACTCCAATATGCTCATTGCGTAATTATAACTTTTGACAGAAATTATTTTGCCAAAAATATGAGCTCAATTTAGCCAAATCTGAGCTTTAAAGCCTTCTCTTTAGCGCAATGAAAGCAGCCTAACTTAGTTTACATGCGCCTAGATAGTCTATAGCGCCTTGTTAGACAAAAAATCTGCATAGGCTAGCTGCAAACCTTCTGTCAAATCAACCTTAGGCGCCCATCCCAATCTATTTAATCTGGATGAATCCATCTGCTTACGTGGTGCGCCATCGGGCTTAGTGAGATCAAAAATGATCTTTCCTTTAAATCCTATAGTTTGAGCAACGGCTGCGGCTAATTGTGCAATAGTTATATCTGACCCAAAGCCGACATTAATATGACTTTGCATTGGCTCTGTGCATTGATCATAAATTATTTTATCCAGATCCATTACAAAAATTGAGGCTGCAGCCATATCATCAACGTACAAAAATTCTCGTTTTGGGGTTCCAGTACCCCATATTGACACTTCTGCCAAATGATTCACTTTAGCATCATGAAACCTTCTAATTAGGGCCGGTATCACATGACTGTTTTCAATGTGGTAATTATCGCCAGAACCATATAAGTTGGTTGGCATTACTGAGCGATAGTCAATTCCATGAGACAGACCATATTGACGGTTATAACTTTCGCATAACTTAATGCCCGCTATTTTTGCAATAGCATACGGCTCATTTGTAGGCTCCAGCTTTCCAGTTAGCAAAGCATTTTCGCTCATTGGCTGCACTGCTAATTTTGGATAAATACAGCTCGAACCCAAAAAGAGGAGTTTTTTTACTCCGCTTACAAAAGCTTGATGAATCACATTGGCTTCCATCATTAAATTTTGATATATGAATTCAGCCGGAAAAGTATTGTTCGCATGAATACCGCCAACCCTTGCAGCGGCTAGATAAACTTGATCGGGTCGCTCTAATTCAAAGAAGGCCTGAGCAGCAGCTTGATTAGTTAAATCTAACTCTGCATGCGTACGGGTAATAATATTTTGATAACCCTTTACCCGCAAATCTCGAACGATTGCAGAGCCGACCATTCCTCGGTGTCCGGCAACATAAATCTTGCTGTTGAAATCAATATCCATACTTTTAAGGAGTTAAATTAATTTTCTTTGCCAACAGACACTGAATACCCATGCTTTTTAAGTAAAGCATGTTGTCTTGCTTGGTCCAAATCATTGCTCGTCATCTCGAAGATCATTTGATCGAGTGTGATTTCGGGCACCCATCCCAGCTTTGCCTTAGCTTTGCCTGGGTCACCCAGCAGAGTTTCTACTTCGGTAGGGCGATAATAGCGAGGATCAATTCGCAAAATGGTGTCTCCAACTGTTAAGGCGGGCGTCTTATCCCCTTCAATCGCTGTGACTATAGCCTTTTCATTCTCGCCAGATCCTTCAAATTTCAAGGTAATTCCGAGTTGCTTGGCACTGCGAACTATAAATTCCCGAACGGTAAACTGCATGCCCGTTGCAATCACAAAATCTTCTGGTTTTTCTTGCTGCAGCATTAACCATTGCATGCGTACATAATCTTTTGCATGACCCCAGTCACGCAATGCATCAATGTTGCCCATAAATAAACATCCCTCCAAACCTTGGGCAATATTAGCAAGTCCACGGGTAATCTTACGAGTTACAAAGGTTTCACCACGACGCTGAGATTCATGGTTAAACAATATACCATTACAAGCGTAAATACCGTAGGCCTCACGATAGTTCACAGTAATCCAATAAGCATAAAGTTTCGCTACTGCATACGGACTTCTTGGGTAAAAAGGAGTCGTCTCCTTTTGCGGAATCTCCTGCACGAGGCCATACAATTCAGAAGTAGATGCTTGATAAAAACGGGTCTTCTTTTCTAACCCCAATATACGGATGGCTTCTAATATACGCAAAGGTCCAATAGCATCAACATCAGCAGTATATTCTGGAGATTCGAAAGAGACTGCTACGTGTGACTGTGCACCAAGATTATAGATTTCATCAGGCTGAGTTTGCTGAATAATACGCACTAAATTACTTGTATCAGTTAAATCGCCATAATGCAGAATTAAATCAGGATGATTGATATGTGGGTCTTGATAAATGTGGTCAATACGCTCAGTATTAAATGAAGAGGCGCGACGCTTAATGCCGTGAACGATATAGTTTTTTTCCAATAAAAATTCTGCCAGATAAGATCCATCCTGACCGGTAATACCAGTAATGAGGGCGACTTTTTGTTTACTCATATTGACTCTTCTATGTCTTCTTTCTATTCAGTAAATTAACTTCTGCCATAGCTATCTTCAAAACGAACAATATCATCTTCGCCCAAATAAACGCCCGATTGAACCTCGATAATTTCTAATGGCTCTTTTCCAGGATTTGCTAAGCGATGTACTTGTCCTTGTGGGATGTAAGTGCTCTGATTTTCTGTGAGCGTGATCACTTGATCGCCATTGGTAATTTCTGCGGTACCTTTCACCACAACCCAATGTTCTGCTCGGTGATGATGCATTTGGAGCGAAAGACTTGCGCCCGGCTTTACCTGAATACGTTTGACCTTAAAGCGCTCACCCTCATCAACACTGTCATACCAACCCCAAGGCCTAGCGACCTTGCGATGTAAATTCTTTTCTTCGCGCCCCTGGACTTCTAGTTGACTGACAATATTTTTTACGTCTTGGCTATTATTGCGATTGGCAATTAAGACCGCATCAGCAGTCTCCACAATCACTAAATTTTCAACGCCGACCGCACTGACTAAGCGACTACTTGAGTGCACTAAAGAATTCTTAGTATTAGTGATTAAAGTATCGCCAGAAGTGATGTTGCCATCTTGATCCCGTTGACCTACTTGCCATACAGCATCCCATGCTCCAAGATCATTCCAGCCGGCATCGAGCTCGACCATCTTGATTGGAAATGATTGGCTGCCTGGACATTTTTCAATGACTGCATAGTCAATCGATTCGCTAGGGATAGCCTCAAACTCTGGCTTGCCAGGGCGGATAAATCCGATACCACCAGAACCATCTTCAGTCTTTGCTTGCCATGCTTTTTCTGAGGCTAATAATATATCAGAGTGATATTCTTTTAGGGCCGATAGCCAAGTGCTGGCCCTGAGCACAAACATGCCGCTATTCCAAAGGTAATTTCCACTCGCTAAATAAGTTTTAGCAGTATTGCTATCGGGCTTTTCAACAAAGCGATCTACTACATAAGCATTGTTTTTATCTTTTGTGCCTGAACGCTGAATATAGCCATAGCCAGTTTCAGGCGCTGTAGGTTTAATACCTAAAATAGCAATCGTTTGTGGGTTACTCTGCACTGCTTGAATGCAATCTTGTAATGCTTTTGAAAATGCACCTTGATTCTGAATAGTTTGATCTGCAGGCGTAATTACTAAAATTGGATCTTGCTCGTTGGAGTTTTGAGCCGCACAAAACGCAGCCACGGTTAAGGCAGGTGCCGTGTTGCGGCCAACTGGTTCGAGCAATAAAGTGGCATCGATAGACTTGAGATCTCGAAGTTGATCCAATACTAAAAAACGATGATCTTCGTTCGTGACAACCAAAGTTTTGCCAAGGGCAATATCAGCAGCACCAACAGAACGAATGCGCTCAATCGCCTGCTGAAAAAGACTTTGCGAGGAGCTATCCCCAGATAGTACTAAAAACTGCTTAGGAAATCCCGAGCGAGATAAAGGCCATAGACGAGTGCCTGACCCTCCACACAAAATGACCGGTACAACATATGCCATGCAGATAACCCCATTAAGCGTTTAAGTTTTGCATGCCTTGACTAATCTCATGTCTAGTGCAAACTTAAATTCGATCGGTAAGCTAAAGCTTTAATAATTAAAGGTATTTTAGCCTGAGACTACGCCGCCATCATCAAAATAGAGGGTGTAAAACTACGTAACACTTCTTGGGTTTATGTAACACTCAATTAATGAGCTTAATAGGCATTTTTATTCACTAAACCACGCCAAGGGGTATAGAAAATGATCTTTAGGTCCAGCATTAATGACCAGTTATCGATATAAAACAGGTCATACTCAATGCGGGTTTGCAGGTCCGTATCGCCCCTCCACCCATGGATTTGAGCCCAGCCTGTAATACCAGCCTTAACGAGATGCTTTTTCATATAACCAGGTATCTCGTTTTTAAACTTTTCCACAAACTCGGGGCGCTCAGGTCTTGGTCCGACGATAGACATCTGCCCTTTTAGGACATTGAAAAACTGAGGTAGCTCATCTAAGCTGGTTTTACGCATCCAGCGACCGATTGGGCTAATTGCCTTTTGTGCAGAATTACCCCAAACAATGCCCTCTTTCTCAGTATTAACAGGCATGGTCCTAAATTTAAGAATCTCAAAAATCTCACCATTCCAACCCACCCTAGGCTGTCGATAAAAAATGGGGCCTGGCGAACTGACCTTAACCATGATCGCCAGCACTAAATACACCGGGGACAACAAAATCACAATGAAGAGCGACAGCCCAATGTCTTCAATTGTTTTAACCAAGAGATTGGAACCAGTCATTGGGGTGCCATATAAATCAACCATTTCTACGCCCAATACTTCAGAGACCCCGTGATTAATTAAGCGATAGGAGAACCAATCGGGAACTAAGCGCACATTGGCGGTGCTATTTTTAAGTCCTTCCATCAATACGCCAATCTGATGCTGTTCATCCATTGCTAGGGCCAGCCAAATCTCATCAAAAGATTCTTTGGCCAAATCATCTAGGTCTTCTTGCTTAGGATTGGTTAAAAATCTTCCCACCTTGAAGCCTGACCAGGGTGAGCGGGCAATGCGCTCTTGCAACTCTTTAGCCGTACCGCTTGATCCAATAATGGCTACGTGCTTTTGATTCATCCCAAGAATGCGCAATCTACCCAGAACCACATACATCAAGTAGCGTGCAATCAGCAAGCCAAAGAAAGCATAAATTGCCCAAGCCACAATCCAAGTGCGCGAATAGTAATCATTTGTCTTGGTGAAGAACAGGCCAAAGATAATCAAAATCCATGTCTTAGCAATCACTGTGCCGATAGACTGAATGAGCTTAAAAAATCCCTCGCTCCTCCATGAGCGATACAGGCGGTTACTTAAAAAGATAAAAGTTAATGCGCCTAAGAATATGAGCAGTGCATAGCGCCCAATATCGAGATGCGCATCTTGGTACGCGTCATAGGAATAAAAAGCGAGAAACCCACAAATTACAAATACCAACAGATCGACCATACGAGCGATTGTGGAAGGTAAAAATTTAGGAAATGCCATGCTTTTGAATTTAAGAAACCTAGGAAGATAAATGCTGCAACTGAAATTGCCAAGAAGAGAGGCACATATCAGCCAAAGTTCGAGTCGCCTGCCATTGCAAAACGTCTTTAGCCTTGTCGGCACTAGCGTAATAAACCGGCAAATCACCATCGCGGCGTTTGCCAATCTGCATAGGGATTGACTCTCCGGTAACTTTTTCAAAGGTGCGCACTAACTCTAGAACGCTATGAGGCTTGCCTGTACCTAAATTAATAATATGCATCCCTGGGGTTTTCTGAATTAAAGCCAAGGCTTTTTCATGGCCCTCGGCCAAATCCATCACATGTATATAGTCACGCTCTCCCGTGCCATCAGCCGTTTCATAATCATTGCCAAATACCGTTAAAAAAGGTCTTTGCTTAGCTGCAACTTGCATCATAAAAGGCATCAAATTATTGGGCTGATCATTAGGCAACTCGCCAATCAAGTGGCTTGGATGCGCGCCTACAGGATTAAAGTATCTCAAGCATGCAATTGCCCAACGACTGTCGGATGCAGCTAAATCTTTGAGAATTGCTTCTACCTGTAACTTGCTTTGCCCATAGGGGTTAATAGGCTTAGTAGGGTGTGATTCATCATACGGTAAGTACTCGGGCACACCATAGACCGTAGCGCTAGAGCTAAAAATAAATTGATACACACCCAGCTCTTGCATTACTTCCAATAAGGTAATCGTACCGCCCACATTATTATCAAAATAAAGTAATGGGTCTTTAACAGACTCAGCCACGGATTTAAGGCCCGCAAAATGCATGACTGCAGTAATTGAATGATCTGAAAAAATCTTTCGGAGTAATTTTTTATCGCGGACATCGCCCCGGTAAAAAGGGAATTTCCGATCAGTGAGTTTTTCAAGCTTCTGATGGACGCTTTCTTGACTATTGCAAAGGTTATCCAAAAGCACCAACTCTTGATTACTTTCAAGCAAGCTTGCAGCCGCATGGCTTGCTATAAAACCCAGGCCGCCAGTAATAAGAATAGTCATGGGCACATTTTACCCATGTATAGAGGCTTTTTAGGATTCCAGAGCACGCCGTCAGACGCAAATTGTTGGCAAATTCATTAAAATGGTTCTCGGCTGCATTTAAGGCCGCTAAGACATAAACCAGAAGGAGGCAAAATGACTACAAACAATATACCTAAGATCAATTTACGTAATTCCGTGACCGAATGCGGCAAGTCCGTGCGCAAAGAAAATGCAGGAAAGTATCAAAACTACGCCATTAAGGATTGCATTGTTTCGATTGCAGCAAGCAAGATCAAATAAATCACTGGGTTAATGCCTTGGCAAGTATTTGCTATTTTTAATGCTTGCCAAGTCGTCCACTGAACCCATGCACCAATCCCTCAAACATCATCCTGAGATTCTTCTTACGTGGTTTAAAAAATAAGGCACATGCTATAAAGCGTTTCAATAGACGTCCATAGCCGCCTATCTTCTCACTGGCGGAGAGATAGGGTTGACGATAAAGCCATAGGCCATTACGAAACTGATAGTAGTGACGAAGCGGGCTATGAAAGCAAAAGCTTCTACCAAAGATAAAGCGGATTTTTTCGCCAAGATTATGTTCTAACAAAGCATCTCGAACCCCAAAAGATTGAAAGCCTAATTGACGAGCTCTTAAGCCCCAGTCAATATCAACATAATCAATAAACAGCTCCTCTTGCATTGGTCCCACTGCATCAAAAGCTTTAATAGAAATCAATGATGCTGACGCAATAAGATAGCTCACTGGAATAATTTCTTCAGGGCCCTGATTATTCTGCAGCACTAAACGCAAGCCATGAAGGCTAACAAATGGACGAGAAGGTACTAAGCGGCGCGGGTCCTCATAGAATGGTCCAACAGCCGCTACTTTGATACCAGAGGCTTCTTTACTGACGCTAGCCTCTAGTAACTTACTAACCAAATCAGGTGCTGGAAGGCTGTCTTGATCAAATAGCACGGCATACTGCGCCCCATATGACTTGGCCAAAACCATGCCTTTGTTTTGCGCTGCGGCAATCCCATAGTTTTGGCCTAAACAATGCAACTCAATTGAGTGCTTTTTTGAAAACTCGGAAATCTCCTTAATGGCCTTCTTACTCGAGCCATTATCAATAATGATAATTTGATCGACCTGCGGTAATGTCAATTTCAATAGAGCACACAAGTCACTCCATTGAGGGTGATAGGTGACAACAACAGCGATGATCTTGGGAGAATTCAAAATGGGTATTGAGCTTATGAAAAAAATTGATACTACATAATAGTACTAATAATTCTAGTATTTAAAAGGATATTCGCACAAAAAGCATTATCTTTAACTTGGCCAGATGGTGGATTTTGCACCAGACCCACTATCTGAGAGGTTTATTAGGGTAAGACTTGCCTGTTAAGTTGCTATATATGGCGCCGACCAGGATTAATAAAATCGAATCGACCATCACCGGGAAAAAAGCATAGCGGTAATGTCCTACGTGCCCCAAAACAGCGATGAGCGCCACGGCGGCAGCTGGCGGGTGCAAGCAACGCAATATGAACATGCCCAAAATAGAGAGAGCCACCGCCAAAGGCAAGGTAATGAGCGCATCCCCCAGCAGTTGAAAACACAAAATGCCAACCAATGCAGATAGAGTATTCCCAGCAATCACAGCCCAAGGCTGAGCCATAGGGCTCTGTGGCAAAACAAATACCAATAAAGCGCTCGCGCCCAAAGAAGCCATTAGCCATTCACCTATACCACCAAGCTCACCAAGGAACTTAGCGGTAGTGAACACTAACAAGAGTCCTATAAAAGCCCCAAAAACTGAGCGCCAGCGCTCCACCCAGGCAACAGTTGGCTGGTCTCCACCCAAATAGAAGGCGTAATGCTTAAGTAAAGATTTGAAGAAATACCTCATGATTGCCGCCTGCCTTTTCCTCTAAGCCCGTTTAATGGTTTTCTCAATTTTGCTTTATTTAGAAGATTATCCATTGATAGGGTCCCCAATGATTAAAAGGTCAATACATTGGCAAGACAGGTGCAGCTAGTAAAAGACTAGAATCACATAGAAGTTGCCCGGACCCCAACATAAAGAAATGAAGGCTTACCCCTGAATGAGCTCAGTTAAAAAGAATATTGCTTGGAGCTTATCTTCTAACGTATCACCTCTGCTCGCTGGTTTAATTTTATTTCCCAAAATTATTGCAGCCTACGGCTTGGAGCAATTTGGTCTACTGACCTTAGCTTGGGCCTTTATTGGCTACTTCAGCCTATTTGATTTGGGGCTATCTCGCGCCCTCACCCAAAAAGTTTCCGACTACATGTCGAAAGATAAATCTCCGCAAGAGATTGCCCAACTCATTCGTACTGGGTTTATTTCAATGTGGCTTTTGGGCATTCTTGGTGGTTTAGTGCTGTGGCTTTGCTCACCACTTATATTGAATCACTTCCTCAAGATTTCAGATGCGCTGCAAGCTGACAGCCTGCAAGCATTTGGGTTGCTTGCACTATCTATTCCACTAGTAGTTCATACGGCAGGGCTACGCGCCGTGCTCGATGCCCTTCATCTATTTAAATCCACTAGCCTTATTAGAACCGTCTTGGGGGTAGGAACTTTTTTAGCGCCTTACCTGGCATCCCTTGTATCGCCAACACTGACCAGCGCCGTGATCTCACTCATCATCACCCGCTTGATTACATGGTTGCTTTATTTATACGCCGTGTATCACTCAAAAATTCTTATTTTCAAAACAAAATTATTTAACTTAGAACAACTTAAATCACTACTTCAATTTAGCGGCTGGATGACTATTAGCAATATCATCAGCCCCCTCATGGAGTATATGGATCGCTTCATGATTGCCAGTATTTTGGGTGTAGTCGCAACAAGTTATTACGTTGGGCCTACTGAGGTGATTTTTAAGCTTTTCATAATCCCTGGATCTATTGCTGGAGTACTCTTCCCTTTATTTTCTAAGACATGGCAAAAGGATCCGATTCACACAGCCCATTTACTGAAGCAAGGTTTTTTATATACGCTGTTGTTACTATTTCCCGCCTCAGTATTGCTAGTCTTTTTTGCAACTGACTGGC
Source organism: Polynucleobacter yangtzensis (assembly GCF_027924165.1). NCBI lineage: Bacteria > Pseudomonadati > Pseudomonadota > Betaproteobacteria > Burkholderiales > Burkholderiaceae > Polynucleobacter > Polynucleobacter yangtzensis. Next base: position 297,608 of record NZ_AP026973.1, on the reverse strand, counting down.
TTAGCCTTTGGCTCACACCTGAATTTGCAGAACAAGCCAGGCTAGTAGTGTGCTGGCTAACGATTGGCGTCTTAATTAACAGTACCGCCCAAATTGTCTTTGCAAAAGTCCAAGGTTCGGGGCGCTCCGATTGGACTGCCAAACTTCATCTTGCCGAAGTTCTACCTTATCTGGGTCTTCTTTATGCCTGCTTATATTGGTGGGGTATTGCAGGGGCGGCGGTCGCTTGGTGTATTAGAGTCAGTATTGACCTAATTGGGTTATTGGTATTCACCAAAAAGATCAATCCCGATAATTTCAAGGTCCTTCACCTCCCTTTGTGGACGCTTTTACTGTCTGTAGGCCTTCTCATTCCGTCCGTCTTTAACGCATCACTTCAAATCAGGCTCATCGAAGCTTTTTTGATCCTCACTATGTATCTTTTGATATTGATAAAGGTGCTTAAAGCTGATGGGATGCTGGAAAAGATCATGCAAGCATTGAGATCGAAGAGGTCTACCTAAGCTGCTAAAAACCATTTATAAATAAATAAGGCCACCCATAGGTGGCCTTACATAAATACATGATTAACTAAAAAATCATTAAGCCTTCTTGGCGTATGCAGAGCACCAGCCTGGGCCTGCTACTTGCTTACCAGCAAACAATGAGCAACCACCAGCTGGAGATCCGGCCTTACCTTGATAAAGTGCGCAGTTGTCACATTTTTGACCAGCAGCGTACTTAGGATATTTTGCTTTATCTACTTTAGAGGCATCCGCTTTGTAACCCAATGCAGCAGCTTGTGGATCAGTTTCAGCAACCATTGCTTGAGCTTGAACTTTACCGTTCAATGCCAATGTACAGGCACCAGCAGCAGACAAAATCATAAATTGGCGACGACTATTTTTCATGGATTCTCCAAAAATAAATCAGTAATAAATGTGTAAGCGCATCTATTAACAACGCGCCCGTTTAAAAACTAGAATTGATCATAGTCGAGATGATTTAATGTTTCCACATACTCCGTAAGTCAATGATTTATATGGATATATAGATGAGAATTGTTCTCAAGAATTAAACACTGCAATTGAAAGCTTGGCTCAAGCAAAGAACGAGTCGATGAAAACAAAACAGCTGGATTTTGAATGAGTGGCTACTTCCAGCCCTTGAGATTCATGCAACCCATCCACTGGCGAAGATGAACGCCAGAGCCTGCCTCTGGGTAATCCTCTTTGCATTCTTTCAAATCTTTGTTGTAGGTGGCCTTGTTGTTTTTGGAGGGATCTTGATTCTCAGTTGGCAGACTGACACATCCAGCAATAGAAATAAATAAGAGAATGCTAAGGGCTTTAAAAAGTGGGCTTAGTTTATGCATAATTACTTCCCGCTCTTATTTAACAACTTCATATAAGCGCCATGATTGCCGCATGCCCGATTGAATGCAACTGCAGGCATTGATTCTCTGGCACCAATAGAGGAATTAGATTTTGAACTCTGACCTTGGGCAACCAATGAGTATGAATTTTCCTGACAATAAGCCGTAAAAATATAATCCTCTTGTTTGATCAAATCCCTACCCAATGTATATGAACTTAAGCTCATTTGGCGAATATTTTTTTTGTTATCAATAATAGTAATTTCGTTATTGATAACATCATAGAAAGTAGGCGGTTTTGTATTGACGGGATCAAGGACTGCCTCTTGCTTGGCGATGAGAAGCTGCTTATTTTGCTTTTCATCAAACACCTCTACTGGTGCCTTCTGGGCAATTGGTGCGGGTAATGCACCATCTTGATATAGAAAGTAATTAACATTTTGATTGTCAATAAACTTTCTACCACAAAGGCGAGTTCGCACATAGGCCATTGCTGTTCTTGGGGCAATCTTCACCCAGCCAGAGCCGTTAACGGGCTTGGTTTCGCCGACTAAAGGTGCTTTAGCAACCATATTTTTGGTATACAAAGTTTCAGACCATTGATGATTGCTAAAGCAATCTATTTTCTGACGATAAGGGCCAACCATGGTTGAGTTGAAAGGCGTAAACTTATTAATTTCTCTGGGAGAAAAGAAAGCATCAAAAGTGAGAATGTCATCCTCATTCTGGATGAGTGTGTATGGGTCGTAGTACCAAACCTTGGATTTCGATTCGGCCAATAAAATCCATGTACGAGTTTCGTAATCTTTTTGGTTCAGTGGTGGAATGTAAAAAAATGGTGACTCTACTTCTTCAGTCATCTTTGTTTGGTAACTCTGTCTCATTGGCCCAGACGTACAACCGACAGCAAACAATACTGCAAGGATGAGAACTTTTTTCATCGCCCTATTTTCGATCAATTAGTGCCAAAAACTCACGACGTAAATTAGAGTCTTTTAAGAAAGCTCCACGCATCACGCTATTGATCATTTTTGAATCACGATCCTTTACTCCACGCCACTGCATGCAAAAGTGATCGGCATCCATGACTACTGCGACGCCAATCGGCTTAATCTTTCTTTCCAGCATATCGGCTAATTCCACTACAGCCTCTTCCTGAATCTGCGGTCTACCCATGACCCACTCAGTTAAACGTGAGTATTTAGATAGACCAATCAGAGCAGACTCTTTGCTAGGCAATACACCGATCCAAATACGACCCATGATAGGGCATAAATGATGTGAGCACGCGCTGCGCACTGTGATTGGCCCAATAATCATTAACTCATTTAGGCGACTGACATTCGGGAACTTCGTTAGCGTTGGCTGCTCAACATAACGGCCACTGAAGACTTCCTGGACATACATTTTCGCTACACGACGGCTCGTGTTTTTAGTGTTGTGGTCGTTTTGAGTATCAATCACCAAGCTTTCTAGAACTGCTTGCATCTTCTCAGCAACTTCATCCACTAAACCCTCCAGCTCTCCAGGCTGAATGAACTGAGAAATATTGTCATTGGCATGAAAGCGGGCTTTTTGCGCCTCAATACGGCGACGAATGACAACCGACAAAGGTAAACCAGCATCATCTTTCTTGGAGGCTTTCTTTGCCGGACTGGCTACTTTTTTTACTGTTGTCTTTTTTGTTGGTATTTTTTTTGCTACCGTTGGTTTTTTAGTTGGCATGAGCAGTCTTGTGTCTCGAAATTAAGTTGTTCTTGTTTGTTAATAAATGAATTAAAAGCTTGATGTGTTTTGTTTTATTGATGAATTTAAATCTGGAAAAATAAACTCACAACGCAGATGATTCCAAACAACCAAACAATCGAACGAGTAGTTGGCCAGTTAGCGATATAGCAAATAAGGTAGACAATACGCGCAAGTACAAAACCCACTGCCAACAAGTCAATTCTGTCTTGCGGAGCATGTGCAACAGAGGCAATGATTACTGCAGCAAAGAAGAATGGCAAAGACTCAAATAGGTTTGCTTGAGCAGCATTGGCGCGCGCCCTAAAACCCGTTTGTTTGGCCAGCCATTGTCTTGGCATCGCATTGTCGTAGCCCTCAAAACCTTTTTTAGCAATGCCTACTGCTACATAAGGCAGAAGGCCCATAAAGAGAATGCAAGCGTATGCAATGGTCATGATGAAATTCTTTCCTGATGGATTTTGATTATGAAGACTGCTTTTTAGAGCCGATACGACTCTCTTTGCCATTCAGTAAATTCTGAATATTGCTACGATGGCGCCAAATGAGTAGGAAGCAGATAATTAGGAGTGCAATACCCATTGGCTGAAAGCCAAACAAGAAAACAAAATAAATCGGGCCAAAGATTGCAGCAGCTAATGCAGCTAAAGATGAGTAGCGCATGAACATAGCAACAATGATCCAGGTACTTAATGTAGCTAACCCTAAGATCCAATTAATACCAAACAAAATACCGCAAGCTGTTGCAACGCCCTTGCCACCTTTAAAGCCATGGAATATCGGAAAGAGGTGACCTAAAAATACAGCGATCACCACACCACATAAAAGCCATGAATTTAATGTGGAAGTTAAAGACTCATCGCCTAAAAGTGCGCGTGCGAGCATCACTGCGAAATATCCTTTGAGCGCATCACCAATTAATGTGAGTACCGCAGCCAACTTATTTCCTGTACGCAAGACATTCGTTGCGCCTGGATTACCAGAACCGTATGAGTGAGGATCAGGCAAGCGCATGCACTTGCTCACCACCACCGCAAAAGAAATAGAGCCTATTAAATAGGCAATTGGGATAAGTAATAGATCTAGAGTCAATTCCATACCGCTATCTTATACACTTATGGGCTGGAAGTAGCTCTAGCGCCCTTTGTTTGAGATCAGGCAACTATGAGCCGCGTGGGTGGTGTTGCTGATGGATTGATTTGAGTCTCTCTCGGGCCACGTGGGTATAGATCTGGGTCGTAGAGATATCCGCATGCCCCAAAAGTAGCTGCACTACCCTTAAATCAGCCCCATGGTTGAGCAGGTGGGTAGCAAAAGCATGGCGTAGTGTGTGCGGTGAAAGCGCAACAGGAATATTGGCTACTGTGGCGTAGCGCTTAATGAGGGCCCAAAATGCCTGCCTTGTTAAGCCAGTGCCTGTATGGCGACCCACAAAGACAGCATCTGTAGTTTTGCCTTCCAACAAAGGAGTGCGCGCTTCGGCCAAGTACTTTCTTAACCACTGCCCTGCTTCACCCCCAAAAGGTACTAAGCGCTCTTTTCCGCCTTTACCATTCACCACTCTGACTACACCTTCGTTCAAACCTAAGGCGACAGTTTTTAAGGAGACGATTTCCGAGACACGCAAACCACTGGCGTACATTAATTCCAACATGGTGCGGTCACGCAAACCTAAAGGCGTTTCAATATCTGGCGCATTAAGTAATGCGGTAACTTGATCTTCACTCAAGGTCTTAGGAAAACGCAGTGCTTGCTTTGCTGCTCGTAAGCCCATGCATGGATCGCTCTTCACTAAATTCATCCGTAAGGCATGACGATAAAAGCGCTTGAATACCGTTAAGCGGCGATTTGCCGTAGTTGCTTTATCAGCTCTGCGATAAGCAATATAAGCAGTGAGATCTTTTTCTGTAACACCGTATAAGTCACCACCAGAATCTTTATAAAGCCATTGAGCCAATAGCAATAAATCTCTACGGTATGCAGCCAAGCTGTTTTGAGCTAGGCCATCTTCCAACCAGCAAGCGTCGCAGAAGCGCTCAATGGCCTCTTGGCTTGCTGGGGCTATTGCTGGTGCAACATTAGTCACGGAAATTATTAAAGCCTAATGGCGCTTCAGTAACTTCTTTTTTAAGGAGGGCCATTGTTTCTTGCAGATCATCGCGCTTACCGCCAGTGACTCGCACTGCATCACCCTGAATACTTGCCTGCACTTTGATCTTGCTGTCTTTAATAATGCGCACGACTTTTTTAGCCAGCTCTGAAGTAATCCCTTTTTGAATCTTCATAGTTTGCTTACGCTTGTCGCCACCAATAGTTTCAGTTTTATCATCTTTGAGATAACGTACATCCACATTACGTTTAGCCATTTTGCTAATTAATACATCACGCACTTGACCCAATTTAAAGTCATCATCGCCAAATAGAATTAAGGCTTCATCTTTTTGTTCAACGCGACTATCGGAACCCTTAAAGTCAAAACGATTGGTAATTTCTTTATTGGATTGTTCGATGGCATTTTTGAGCTCAATCATGTCTGGCTCGCACACTACGTCAAATGAAGGCATTTCTACTCCTTAATTAAGCTTGAATTCTATTAATACGAATTACAAGGGGAAATTGCGACCATTTTTTAACGGAAACACAAAATCTTCGCCCTAGATTCGTTTACGAATAAGATTGTGGCATGACTCGTGCTCAAAATGCGCCCAACCCTGCAAAATTGACCCCAAATCTTGGACTCAAGGACCACAATACCTTTGGCTTAGACGCTGTAGCGGAGCTCGCCTATGAAATTACCGCAGCCGAGCAAATTCCAGAAGTGATGTCTAAGATTGCAAAGCAAAAAATGTCTTGGCGGGTACTAGGCGGTGGTAGCAATGTAATTTTGCCTAACACCTTAGCTGGCGCCACCCTCCTTATGAATATTCTGGGACAGGAAATTATTAAAACCGATCAAGAGGCTGCTTATTTATCAGTTGGAGGCGGAGTCATTTGGCACGATCTGGTTACCTGGACCTTAGAGAACGATTTGCCTGGCTTTGAAAATCTTGCGCTCATACCAGGAACAGTAGGTGCAGCCCCCATTCAAAATATCGGCGCGTATGGAGTTGAGATCGGTGAATACATTGATCACATCGAAGCCTTTGATGTAAAAGACCATGCCTTTGTCACACTCCAGAAAGATGCCTGCCGCTTTGCTTATCGCGATAGCTACTTTAAGCAAAATGCCGGACGCTTTATTGTGACAAAGGTCGTTTTTAAAATGCCAAAAGTATGGCAGGCTCGCATTCATTACGCCGATCTTGCTAAGCAGTTTTCTACTGATGCCAATCCAAGTCCAGAAGATATCTTTTTAGCGGTTTGTAAAATTCGTACTCATAAATTGCCAGACCCTAAAGTCATTGGTAATGCAGGAAGTTTCTTTCAGAACCCGATCATTCCCAATGAACAGTACGAGACGCTACTCAGAACTTATGCTGATCTAGCCTCCTATCCAGACATACCAGGCAAACGAAAACTCGCAGCAGGATGGTTAATTGATCAATGTGGTTTTAAAGGTCAACGCATGGGAGCGGTTGGTGTTTATGAAAACCAAGCATTAGTTCTAGTAAATCATGGGGGCGGCACAGCCCAAGATATCTTAGGCCTAGCCAAATGCATCCAAGATAAAGTGCATGACAAATTTGGTGTCACTCTGCAGATAGAGCCCAATATTTTGTAATGCCATTTAGATTTATGGTGATTGCACTGGCCCTAAGCTTGGCGCTTTAGTAGGTGCAGCAACACCAACAAAAATGACCATGCCATCACCACCGGGATTTAAGAGCAAGTCATTTAAACCAGATGGCTTCCAATTGTTTGCCGCCCAAATATTTCCGGCCATATCCGCATTCACCGAAGTTAATCGCATTGGTGGCAAGTATGAAGCTGATTATCACTAGAGAGCAAACACTGAGGCAAATATGAGTTTTTGTTACCTTATGCGTTATCGCCCTGGGTTACTTTTGAAAATTGTATTTCTGCTTCACCCTCTGCCAAACGCACCTGATATGTCTTTTCAAGCATCAACTCTTTAGTGTTGCGCACTGCCTGCAATTGATCATGCTCTTTATTGAGAATGACCGCATATCCCCTCTCAAGCGTTCTTTGCGGATTAAGCATTTCTAACTGGGACTGATAGTGAGTTTGATTGCGCTTCCAATTCTCCATTCGCACAGACCAAGCCTGATTAAGGCGCTGTTGCCAGCTAGCAATTTGCTCACGCATACGAACTGGATTAGGCAAGGCATGGCTTAGGCGGAGGGCTAATTGATCCAAGGTTTGTGCTTCACGCTCAATACGTTGGTTAACGCGCTGCAAAAGCGCTTGCATGATGGCATCGAGCTCTTGCAGCATTTGATCTCTTCGTGGCGCAGCAAGTTCTGCTGCCCCAGTAGGCGTCGGTGCACGCAAGTCAGCAACAAAATCAGCAATCGTGAAATCTGTCTCATGACCAACACCACTGACCACCGGAATAGAAGAATCTGCAATTGCGTATGCCAAATGCTCATCATTAAATGCCCAGAGATCTTCAATGCTGCCACCACCACGCACCATCAAAATAACGTCGACTGCATTTTCTTTTTCGGCTGCTTTGAGTGCAGCAATAATTCCGGCTGGTGCATCTGGCCCCTGAACCAATGTCGGATAAATCACAATAGGGATGTGTGGTGCGCGCCTTGCTAATGTACTCAACACATCTTTTAATGCAGCTGCCTGTGGCGAAGTAACAATGCCAATAGCACGTGGATGCGTTGGGATTTCGCGTTTACGATCTTCGTCGAACAAACCTTCTTTTGCTAATTTAGCTTTGAGCTTTAGGAAAGCTTCATATAAGCCGCCCATACCTGCACGACGCAATGTCTGAATGGTGAGCTGGATATCGCCGCGGGGCACATACATGCCTAAGCTGGCGCTTACTTCAACCAAATCACCTGATTGCGGCATGAAACCAACCTGGCCATTACGACCACGGAACATAACGCAGCGAATTTGACCTTCTTCATCCTTTAATGAGAAGTACCAATGCCCGCTGTCGTAAGCCTTGAAATTGGAAATCTCCCCGCTAACCCAAACCGTGTCAAAGCGATCCTCCAAGGAGGCTGCAATAGCGCGGTTTAGATCGCCAACAGTAAGGATTTCTCTTGATATTTCCGACATTTTTTCTCTTTGTTCACACTGCCACAAGCCTTAGAAGGCAATAACTATCCACAGAAGCTTATTCACTCTTGGTCGAACACTCATAAGTAAGTAATTACTGACCCAAAACGTCTCATAAATCCAACAACAACATACTAACCCATTGATTTATATAATGAATTATTCACACTCCTATATGCCCTCGTACCCCATTTCTGCGGCATTCCACCATCAATCAAGGACTTACAGGAAAATACAAGAAAAGTTTTGCACAGAGTTATCCACAGGCTAGCTTTCCCAAAAGGGCTTTTTAATTCAGCTAAAGTACTGAGCTTATGTACTCCATCTTACTATCCGCAGGTTGGCCTATTTGGCCCCTATTAATCATCTCCATTATTGGTCTTGCTATTGTCTTGGAACGCAGCTGGTATTTGCGAAAAATCCATATTTTTCCTAAAAATTGCCTAGAAAGCGTCTTTTCCCTGACAAATCAGATGGTTAAGGACAAATCAGCCGTTTCTGAGCCACAAGTGATGGACTTGGCGAACATTTCCCCTGCCAGCCCACTTTTAGCCTGCGCTCTTAAAGAAAAGTTAAATGGAAATAGCCCTGAAGCAGCGCTTGAAGAATTACAAGCAAGCGCCCAAGCAACTTGGCAAAAGTTTGATCGCTATTTGGGTGCTCTGGCAACGATTGCCACCATTGCACCGCTACTCGGTTTGTTTGGCACAGTCGTGGGCATGATTGAAATCTTCGGTAGTCAAGGCGCTATTAATGGCTCTGCTGGCAGCCCGCAACAATTAGCACATGGAATTTCTGTAGCGCTGTACAACACCGCATTTGGCTTGCTTATTGCCATTCCTGCACTAGCAGCGTGGCGTGGCTTGCGTGCAATAGCCAATCAACGCCAGCGCGAGTGCGAAGAATTTACGCGTCAAATCTTTAAAAAACTTTACCCAACTGACTCGGCAAAATGAGTTGGCTTGAAACGCACTCACAGGGACGAAAACCATTTTCGCTCGGGCCAACTTCTGTACCTATTGAACCGGAAATTAATCTCATTCCTTTTATCGATGTGCTCTTAGTGGTGCTGATCTTTTTAATGATCTCCACCACCTTCACGCGCTTTCAGGAGTTAGCCATCACACTGCCCACCGCAAATGGTAGCGAGAGTCAAGCAGAGATGAAGCAAATTCATATTGCCGTGAGTCGCGATGGTCGATTTGCAATTAATGGCAAAGTTACAGATCGCTCACAGTTGAGCGCTGTACTCAATCAACTCAGCGGACAAGGCAATCAAAAGGAAGGCGCCAGTTCACTGCAAGTCAATATTGATGCCGATGCTAAAGCGCCCCATCAAGCCGTGATGAGCGCTCTAGAAGCGGCTCGCGATGCCAATCTATCCAATATTGTATTTAGTAGCCAATTTAATAACCAAGCTAAGAAATAATTTTCAAATAAAGAAACTACCACTCATGTCATTTTCTTTTTTCCGTAAAGCGCCTAAATTTTGGGAAAGACGTGGGCCGACTAGCTTAATACTCTGGCCACTATCCTGGTTGTATGGCGCAGTCTTGCGTTTACGAAAATTGGTACAAGAGACTGGTCTCATTAAACATCGTCCGGCGCCAGTGCCTGTGATTATTGTGGGCAATATTCGTGTTGGTGGTACAGGTAAAACTCCGATCGTGATTGCGCTTGCAGAACGCTTAAGTCAACTTGGTTGGAGGCCCGGAATTATCAGCAGAGGCTACGGTGCTTCATCGCAAAGCGCCCCCCTCCAAGTAAGTAGCAATTCCGATCCAGCTTTAGTTGGCGATGAGCCAGTGTTGATTGCCAAACGCACACATGACCAATTTCCGATCTGGGTTTTCTCAAAACGCCAACGCAGCATTCGTGCGCTGCTGAAACAAGATCCTAATGTCAACGTCATCATTAGCGACGATGGCTTGCAACACACCGGTTTAGCCCGCTGGCCTGCCCGTGAAGGTGGTCGCGATATCGAATTTGTAGTGCGTGATGGGCGTGGCGAAGGAAATCGCTTTCTATTGCCTGCTGGTCCCTTACGCGAACCTGCTACTCGAGAGCGGGATGCGACTTTGTTTACATCTCCACAAAAAGATAGCTCCAATAGAAGTGGTGCCCATGATGAATACTTTTTAGGTCGCCGTGCTTTCTCATTAGTAGGCAACCTCGGTAAGCCATACCAACTAATCAACCCAAGTAATAAACAGACCTTCGCTGAGATTGCGGATGCTTTCCTGCCGAACAAGATTACATCTGTTGCTGCCCTTGGTAATCCACAACGTTTTTTTGACGACCTCTTAAAACAAGGGATTGCCGGCAAAACAATTCCACTACCTGATCATGCTAGCTATACCAGTGAGTTTTTTAATGGTATCAATGCGCAGTGCATTCTGATTACCGAAAAAGATGCTGTGAAATGCTCAGGCATTACAGATGAGCGAATTTGGGTAGTGCCAATGTCACTCACCTTGCCTGACAGCCTCGCAGAATGGCTGCAATCGATTCTGCAAAGGCCCGACCCTTATCGCTATACCTTGTAGTTTTGACGGACATAGCACTACACTGTCTCAACACTTATTTAGAAACACCCTTAAAGAAATCATGGATAAAAGACTACTCGATATTTTGGTATGCCCTTTGTGCAAAAGCCAACTGCATTTGGATGCAAATAAACAGGAGCTCATTTGCAAAGCGGATCGCTTGGCCTACCCTATTCGGGATGACGTTCCAGTAATGCTAGTAGATGAAGCACGCAACCTGAGTGCTGATGAAATCGCTTAATTTATTACACACCCTCTTCCCATGAACGTTGACTCCAAGGCGCCAGATTTTTTAGTAGTGATCCCAGCAAGACTGGGGTCTACTCGTTTGCCGCGCAAGCCATTAGCAGACATTGGTGGTAAGCCGATGGTGATTCGTGTAGCAGAGCGCGCTAAGCAATCACTAGCGCAGAGCGTAGTTGTTGCAACAGACTCAACAGAAATACAGGCAGCTTGTGATGAGCATCGAATTGAGTGCTTACTCACGAGCGCAGATCATCCAACTGGCACCGACCGCATTGCTGAAGTTGCACAACTATTAAAACTTCCGAATGACGCTCTGATTGTGAATGTTCAAGGTGATGAGCCGCTGATTCCACCAGAACTTATTAATCAAGTTGCACGCACATTAGCCAAACATGAGCAGTGCGCCATCTCCACAGTTGCGGTTCCCATTACCGATGTCAATGAAATAAACAATCCAAACGTAGTGAAAGTCGTCCTAAATCGCATGGGTGAGGCGCTCTACTTTTCTAGGGCGGCCATTCCATTTGTGAGGGATCCGCAGGCAAATCAAAAAACTGAGCATCTACGTCACCTTGGGATCTACGCATACCGCGCAGACTTTTTACAAGCCTATAGCCGGTTGGAACCTGCTCCGCCAGAACAAGCAGAAGCCCTAGAGCAGCTACGCGCCCTCTGGAATGGCTACCGAATTGCCGTCCACATTGCTCCAGAAGCCCCGCCAGCTGGGGTCGATACACCTGAAGATCTCGATCGAGTCAGGCAATTACTGGGTAATTCTTAAAAAAACTGGTTTCAAAGCCTCCGAGAGGCTCTTCTCGGGGATAATCCTAGGCATTACTAATCAATGAGCCCAACAAAATACGGGACAATGTCAGCTCTTCTAAGGGGAAAACAATGCGGTTGATTCTGCTCGGTGCACCAGGTGCTGGAAAAGGCACACAAGCTCAGTTTATTTGCGAAAAGTTCGCTATTCCACAAATCTCTACAGGCGATATGTTGCGCGCTGCCGTGAAAGCTGGAACCGAACTTGGCGTTGCTGCTAAAAAAATTATGGATGCGGGTGGTCTCGTTTCCGATGACATCATCATTGGTCTTGTTAAAGATCGCTTGACTCAGCCGGATTGCAGCAAAGGTTATTTGTTTGATGGTTTCCCAAGAACTATTCCACAAGCTCAAGCCATGAAAGATGCTGGCGTGCCAATTGATTACGTTTTAGAAATTGATGTGCCATTCGAAGCAATCATCGATCGTATGGGTGGTCGTCGCGTTCACCCGGCTTCTGGTCGTACCTATCACATCAAATACAACCCACCAAAGGTTGAAGGCAAGGATGATGTCACTGGAGAGCCATTGATTCAGCGTGACGACGACAAAGAAGAAACTGTTCGCAAACGCTTGCAGGTATATGACGATCAAACCCGTCCACTGGTGGAGTACTACTCCACATGGGCTGCGCAGGCCAATGCTTCAGACAAGGTGAAAGCGCCTGCCTACCGCAAGGTCAGCGGCACAGGTAGCGTTGAAGACATTACTGCTTCTATTTTTGATGTCTTGAAATAACGCCTTATTTAGTCTTCCATTAAAGGGGTTGCTTCGGCAACCCCTTTTTCATTATCGAGATATGGGTTATTATGTATATACCACTAAGTGGTATAGTTTTACATGACCAAAAAACGCATCTTAAAAACAAAAACTTTTTCGCGATGGGTAAATAAAAGTGGCTTAAATCAACACCAGTTAATAGAAGCAGTTGAAGAGATGGAAAAAGGACTTGTTGATGTTGATCTTGGATGCAATGTTTATAAAAAACGGGTGAAACTTCCAGGCATGGGCAAAAGAGGTGGCGCCAGAATTATTGTGGCCACTAAACTGTTAAAACGGTGGTATTTAATATTTGGATTTACAAAAAATGAGAAATCGAATATCAGCAAAGACGAGCTGATCTCTTTGCAAGAAACAGCAAAAAGATTGCTCCATTTGTCAGACCGAGAAATAGGGGCGGCTATTTGTGCCAACCAATTAGAGGAATTAAAAATCGATGAAAAATAATAAGAAAAGTCGAATTATTCAAGAGATGCAAGAAACCGTTCTGGGCTTGCATCAGGCAGGCGTTATTACTAAGAAGAGTTTGGAGGAGTTTGAAGCCCTTCACAACCTTGATGTAAAACCCATGAGTCCTAATCGTATCAAACGATTACGGGCAAAAACCCGCCTTAGTCAGGCAGTATTTGCCGTTACGATTAACGCAAGTCTCTCGACAGTTCAAAAGTGGGAAGCTGGAGATAAAAGTCCAAGCGGGCCATCGTTAAAACTCTTGTCTCTCATTGAGAGAAAAGGATTGGGTGTGGTCCTTTAAAAACTAGATTACTTCAACTCTTTTAAAGCACTTTCAAAAGATTCAATATCGGCAAAGCTTCGATAGACCGATGCAAAACGAATGTAAGCCACTTTGTCCAAGCGCTTGAGCTCACGCATCACGAGCTCACCAACACGCTCGCTAGGAATCTCTTTTTCACCAAGACTGAGTAACTTTTCTTCAATGCGAGCAATCGATTCATCTACAGAGTCAGATGACACTGGGCGCTTACGTAAGGCAAGCTTAATTGAACTTGCTAACTTATCGTGACTGTATTCAACGCGGCTACCATTTTTCTTAACAATAGCAGGCAGTGCCAATTCAACCCGTTCGTAGGTTGTAAAGCGCTTGTCGCATTTGGCACAACGGCGACGACGGCGAATGGTATCGCCTTCGTCGGATACCCGAGTATCTAAAACCTGGGTATCGTCGTTATGACAGAAAGGGCAGCGCAAAGTTGTCTTCGCCTACTTAACCGTAAACCGGGAAGCGCTTGGTCAACTCAGCTACTTGTGCGCGCACCTTAGCAATGTTCTCTGGGTCATTTGGATTATCCAAAACATCAGCAATGAAGTTGCCTACTTGTCTGGCTTCAGCTTCTTTAAATCCACGAGTGGTCATCGCTGGTGAACCCAAACGAATACCGCTAGTCACCATTGGTTTTTCTGGATCGTTTGGAATACCGTTTTTGTTACAAGTGATATGCGCCTCACCCAATACGCGCTCAGCTTCTTTACCAGTCATTTTCTTGGCACGTAAATCCACCAACATCACATGTGAATCTGTGCCGCCAGAAACAATGCGTAATCCACGAGCAATCAAAGTTTCAGCAAGCGCTTTCGCATTTGCAACAACTTGCTTTTGATACTCTTTGAAGCCTGGCTCAGCTGCCTCTTTAAATGCAACCGCTTTAGCAGCAATCACGTGCATCAAAGGACCGCCCTGTAAGCCCGGAAACACTGCGGAGTTAATCGCTTTCTCGTGCTCAGCTTTCATCAAGATAATGCCGCCACGCGGACCGCGCAAACTCTTATGAGTTGTAGAGGTAACGATATCTGCATGCGGCACTGGGTTTGGATAGACGCCTGCAGCTACTAAGCCAGCGTAGTGAGCCATGTCAACCATGAAGATCGCGCCTACTTCTTTTGCTAATTTACCAATGCGTTCAAAATCAATTTTCTTGGAGTATGCAGATGCACCAGCAATAATCAGTTTTGGTTTGTGCTCGCGAGCGAGGCGCTCCATTTGCTCGTAATCAATCTCTTCGTTTTTATCAAGACCGTAAGCAATTGGATTAAACCATTTGCCGCTCATGTTTAAAGCCATGCCGTGAGTCAAGTGACCACCTTCAGCAAGACTCATACCCATAAAGGTATCGCCCGGTTTTAAGAAAGCCAAAAATACTGCTTGGTTAGCAGATGCTCCGCAATGAGGCTGAACGTTTGCTGCTTCAGCACCAAATAAAGTCTTTACACGATCGATAGCTAGTTGCTCAGCAACGTCAACGAATTCACAACCGCCGTAATAGCGCTTACCTGGATAGCCTTCAGCGTACTTGTTGGTCAATTGGGAGCCTTGGGCTGCCATGACCGCTGGAGAGGTGTAGTTTTCAGAAGCAATCAGCTCAATATGGTCTTCTTGACGCTTATTTTCATTCTGAATGGCTTCCCATAACTGTGGGTCGGTTTTAGCTAAAGTGTTTTGACGGTCAAACATGGTGATAATCCTGGTGAAGTTCGATTGCTGAGTTGATTAACTTAGTAAAATCAACCTACATCATACAAAATCCACCATGACCTCTACACAAGACCTCTCCTTCCTCTCCCTAGTCCTCAATGCCAGCCTATTAGTACAGTTGGTAATGTTGTTATTACTCAGCATGTCGATAGCCTCTTGGACCATTATTTTCAAGAAAACAGCTGTTTTACGAGGGGTTAGGCTAGATACAGAGCGTTTTGAGCGTGATTTCTGGTCCGGCGGCGACCTCAATACCCTCCTGGAAGCTGCCCAGCGCAATACCCGCAGTGATGCAGTCCTAGAGCACATCTTTGAAGCTGGCATGCAAGAGTTCACCAAGGGCCGTGAGATTGACGCTGCCCGCCGTGCCATGAAAGCCACCTACCAACGTGAAATGGACCTCCTGGAGGCCAATCTGCCGTTCCTGGCCTCCGTAGGCTCAGTCTCCCCCTATATCGGCCTCTTTGGCACTGTTTGGGGCATCATGCACGCCTTCCGCGGTTTAGCTAACGTCCAAAACGCCACCTTGGCAGCAGTTGCCCCCGGTATTGCCGAAGCACTCGTTGCAACTGCGATTGGCTTGTTTGCAGCGATTCCGGCAGTGGTTGCCTATAACCGCGCAGCCACTGATGTAGACCGCCTTTCAATTCGCTTTGAAACATTCATTGAAGAGTTCACCAACATCTTGCAGCGTCAAACTGCTGGACGTTGATTGAACGAACAAGTGAACCTATAAACGAAAAAATTATGGCCGGATCTTCATTGCGTAAAAACAAACGTCGGGCAATGTCTGACATCAACGTCGTCCCGTATATCGATGTGATGTTGGTATTGCTCGTGATCTTTATGGTCACCGCACCAATGGTCAACCCTGGTGTTGTCAATTTGCCAACCGTTGGTGGTGCGAAAGTGCAATCTTTGCCACCAGTCTTTTTAACTATTGATGCCAATGAAAATGTCATCGTGAAAAAAGATGGTGACCCAACACAAACACTTAATAAGTTTGAACTCGGCGCCTTTGCTCGGTCACAAGCAGAAAAATCTGCGGAACAACCGATTGTGATTGCAGCTGATAAATCCATTAAATATGAAACAGTAATGGAAGTCATGTCCAAGCTCAAAGAGAATGGTGTGAAGCGCGTTGGACTTGCGGTCAAGACTCAATAAGGCTTAGAGGCTTGTTTTAATCGCCCATGAATAGCGCCCCTACTTTTCAACCCTCTTTCTCGCCATTCAAGCGAGGTCGATACACTAAGTCAGAAAGCACGAAACGTGCGTTTACTTTTTCTCTAGTAGTTCATCTTGGCTTGCTTGCATTTTTAATGATTGGTATTAGTTGGAACAACAGCACATCATCAGGTGTAGAAGTAGAGCTCTGGGATTCCACTCCACAAGTTCAAGCACCACCCGAGCCAGAACTCAAAACGGAAATAAAAGAAGAAGCTGCTGATATTGCCATTAAGAAAAAGAAGGTAGAGAAAGAGCCGCCCAAAAAGGAAGTAAAAGAAACACCAAAAACAGTAAAGCCTCCTCCGCCAAAAGAAAAGGTGAAAGAGAAAGAATCTGAGAAGCCAAAAAAAGCTGAAGCACCAAAAGCACAATCTCCTGCTGAGACTAAAGCGAATGCTGCAGCAGAAAAAGCACGCGCAGATCAACTGGCACGCTTGCGTGCAGCTGCCGGCGCTGAAGGTGGTAGTGGTGGCACAGTCGGAAGTGGAGTTGGCGGTGGTGGCAATGCTCCTCCAGGATGGACCGATAAAGTCATTAAGAAGGTCAAGCCACTGATCGTCTTTAATCCAGAATCCGTCAGCGGCAACCCAGCTGCAGTGATTTTGGTTAGCCTGGCGCCTGATGGGGCTATTTTGAGTACTAGCATTCAGTCTTCGAGCGGCAATGCTGGCTGGGATCGTGCGGTCTTACTGGCACTTTCACGTGCAGAGAGCCTACCAAAAGACGACAATGGCAAAATTCCACAACGCGAAGTGAAACTGACTTTTAAACCTAAGGATTAATGCATGTTGCAACTAGCAAAAAGATTGAAGCAGAGACTGCTATCAAAACTGAATTCTTTTAGCTTAATCGTAATTACTTTGTGCGCTAGCTTCGCAACACCTGCGCTGGCGCAGATGAATATTGAAATCACTGGTGTAGGTCAGTCACTCTATCCAATCGCAGTCATGCGCTTTAAGGATGAAACTAAATTACCAACCAGCGTTACTGAAATCATTCGTCAAGATTTGGCTCGCAGCGGTTACTTTAAAAATACCGAGAACGGCAATGCCGTTGAGAGTGATGAAGGCACGCCGAATTACAAATCCTGGGCAGTACGTGGTGCTGATGCATTAGTAGTTGGATCGGTTGTGCAAACAGGCAATGGTCAATTTGAGATTCACTACAAGCTATTTGATATTCGTAAATCAGTCAGTCTCGGTGGCTTAAACCTCAACTCTAGCGCTGACAACTTGCGTGCAGCGGCTCACAAAATTGCTGATGACATTATTTATAAATTACTTGGTGAGCGTGGCGTGTTCTCTACTCGCCTCTCTTACGTCATCAAGGATGGCAAGCGCTATCGCCTTGTGATCTCTGACGCAGATGGTCAAAACATTCGTAATGCTATGAACAGCGGCGAGCCAATCATTTCTCCATCATGGTCGCCTGATGGCAAAAAAGTTGCTTACGTTTCTTTTGAAGATCGCAAACCGGTAATCTATGTTCACGAACTTGCTACTGGTCGTCGTATTTCTCTTTCCAACCAAAAAGGCAACAACAGTGCACCAGCCTGGTCGCCTGATGGAAAAAAATTGGCGATCTCCTTATCTAAAGATGGCAACACGCAGATCTACGGCATCAATGCAGATGGCACTGGTTTACATCGCCTAACTCGTGGCAACACAATTGATACCGAACCACAATATTCAGCTGATGGTCGTTATATCTACTTCACCAGTGATCGTGGTGGCAATCCGCAAATCTATCGCATGAGCGCAGATGGTGAACAAGCTGAAGGTGTGAAACGTGTAACTTTCAAACAAGGTTTCGTTACCTCACCACGCATCTCGCCCGATGGAAAGTATTTAGCCTACATTGCGAACATTGGTGGCGCCTATCGTCTCTATATTCTCAATTTAGCAACTGGTGACGCACAAGCTCTCACTGATGGCACTAGCGATGAATCCCCTTCCTTTGCGGCTAATGGTCGCTACGTTCTCTATTCCACCAAAGTGGGTGGCAAGCGTGTCCTAGCTGCTGTCTCAGTAGACGGAAACTCTAAGCAGGTGCTCAGCATCCCAGGATCTGACGTTCGTCAGCCTTCCTGGGGTCCGTTCATGGACTAAGCCCTTTTTAAGGGCTTAAATAGTCACTTTTGATGCTCTTGGGGGCATAATATTAACTATTAGCTCCTGTTGAGCCGCTTTATTAGTTAATTTGTCATTCAGCTTGTAGGAAAAAGGAAAATTCATGAAGATTTCTATCGCACGTCGCGCAGCGACATTTGCTCTTATTGGCGCAACTGCATTGCTCATGGCAGCATGTTCTAGCGTGAAGTTGGACGACACCGATGGTGCCAACGGCAGCGGTAGTGGCAAATTTGGTTCACAGCCATGGAATGATCCAAGCAGCCCGCTTTTTGAAAAGAGCGTTTACTTCGGCTTTGATGAGTACACCGTTCAGACTAAATATCAAAAAATGTTGTCTGCTCACGCAAGCTACCTAAAAGCAAATCCAAAACAAAAAGTAATCATTCAAGGCAATACCGACGAACGCGGTACAGCAGAATACAACTTGGCACTTGGCCAACGTCGTTCTGATGCAGTGCGCAAGTCATTGAACTTGATGGGCGTTTCCGATGATCAAATGGAAGCCGTGAGCTTTGGTAAAGAAAAGCCAAAAGCTGAAGGTGACAACGAAGCAGCATGGGCACAAAATCGCCGCGCTGATATTGTTTACATCACGAACTAATGATGACGCTTTCTCACTCAGTAAAACAAACGCTCTCACGAGCGTTTTGTTTAAGTACTGCACTCATTTGCTTGAGCGCATCCAATAGTGCTTGGGCCCTCTTCTCCGATGATGAAGCCCGTAAGGCGATTTTGGATCTGCGTAAGTCTCTTGCCACCACCCAGCTTGAGTTGCAAGGTCAAATAGACAAACTCAAAACAGAGAACGCAGAGCTGCGCGGCAAGGTAGAAGAGCTTGAGAAGCAAGGCGAAGACATCAACACCAGCCAAAAGACTTACTACCAAGATCTGGATACTCGCTTAGGCAATTTTGAGCCACGTACAGCCACAATTGAAGGCGTCAGCGGCACAGTTCAACCAGGTGAGAAAAAAGCTTACGACGATGCATTAAAAGCATTTCAAGCAGGTAACCTCAAAAAGGCAGACGATAGCTTTACTGCATTCACTGCGAAATATCCAAAAAGCCCTTACTTGCCACTTGCTCTCTACTGGAGCGGTAATAGCAAATACGCGAATAAAGAATATGCTGGCGCCATTAGCCAACTCCAAAGTCTGATTAAGAAATATCCGAATCATCCGCGCATTCCAGCAGCAATGGTGACTTTAGGTAATGCTCAATTAGAAAGTGGTAACAAAGCGGCGGCCAAAAAAACATTTAGTGACATTATTGCCAAGTACCCAGATACTGATGCCGCTAAAGATGCGCAGCAAATGATCGCTGCTACGAAGTAATTCATCATCCCTGTCTAAGCATGTCTAATTTATCTGCTGCATTTGAATCACTGGCGCCACGCAAGCCTGGCGCCCCTGCGGTGATCTTGTTTTCTGGCGGCTTAGATTCCACAACTGTTTTAGCTCTTGCGAAAGACCTTGGATACACGCCTTATGCCCTTTCCGTGGGTTATGGACAAAGGCACTCTTCTGAGCTTGCTGCTGCAAAGCATATCGCCAAACAAATTGGTGTTGCACGTCATGAGGTGGTGAATTTAGATCTCACCCGCTTTGGCGGCTCTGCTCTAACGGATTCTTCTATCGCAGTTCCCATTACTCCAGGCAAAGATCAAGAGATCCCAGTTACCTATGTGCCTGCACGCAATACGATCTTGCTATCTCTCGCCCTGGGTTGGGCAGAGTCATTGGGCGGTCTAGATGTTTTCTATGGCGCTAATGCTGTTGATTACTCAGGTTATCCAGATTGCAGACCAGAATACGTGGCTTCTTTTGAGCACATGGCTAACCTAGCAACCAAAGCAGGTGTAGAAGCTATTAATGATGAGAATCGCTTTCGGGTGCATGCACCAATCATTAACCTTACTAAAGCGCAAATTATTCAGCTAGGCAACACTATGGGCGTGGAATACTCCCAAACGGTATCTTGCTATCAAGCTAATGATTTGGGTGAAGCCTGTGGTGAATGCGAATCTTGCCGTCTAAGGCAGGCTGGCTTTAAGCAGGCCAATGTGAGCGATCCTACGCGCTACCAAAAAAACAAATAAAGCTCTGTCGTTACCTTTAGATCTTAGTACCACATAACTCAGATCGGAAAATTAATAGATTCGTAAGAATCTATTAATTTAAGTAAAGATTTAAATCTATCAGCCTTTTCAGTGCCTGGAATAGGTTCATTATCAAAAAAATAAGATGCCTCAGCTAATGCGGCTTGATACTCCAACTCATTTTGATCTGACCCTAAATTATTCATTTGTATTTTTATGGATTAATTTTAAATATTTATCTTTTAAACAGCGATGCTACAGAAGAAATTAAAACCACTTATCTAGCAAGGATAAGTTGGGGAATGTAGCATTGTTATCAGACAACATACTGATGCTTTACATCAAACTTCTTATATGCCAGATATGCACATAAAACACAATCAGCATGACTGAATTAAGGCGCAATCCGAACATACTTAAACAGCTTTCGGATAGTCAGCCCACAGCCATATCGAGTCGCAATAAGCCAATAGCCTATCTTTTTTCGACCAGGGCTTACGAGACATTACTTGAGTTAATTGATGATGCCTCGCTTATTCATACCGTTATGGCTCGTAAGGGCGGCAATACGATAAAAGTTAAGATTTAAATCTTATCAAGCATACGCGCTACGTAACGCGCAATCAAATCTATCTCAAGATTTACTGCATCGCCTTGCACAAGCTTTCCTAGAGTAGTGTTTTCTAGGGTGTGAGGGATGATATTGATATCGACAATACAAGCAGTAGCACTGTCTTCGGTCTTGTTCACTGTAAGCGATACGCCATTCACAACGATAGAACCTTTGTATGCCAAAAACGGGGCTAGTTCTTTAGGCGCCTCAATCTGAAGCAGCCAAGATCCATAGGCATCGTTAGCCACTTGAGAAAAGTGAGCTACTTTTCCAACGCCGTCTACGTGACCGCTGACTAAATGACCACCGAGACGATCGTTTAAACGCAAGGCCTTCTCTAAATTCACTGCGCCCACTTTATCTAAGCCCACTGTCTTATTGAGGGACTCGCGAGAGATATCTAAGGCAAATGAGTTTTTTGTTAATTGGGTGGCTGTCATACATGCACCCTGAATCGCAATGCTGTCACCCAAGGCAACATCATCAAGATAGCCGTCTGGCACCTCTACAAGGAGATGTAGACCATCGCCCTTGGGTTGGGCGCTTTTGATTTGGCCGACGGCCGTAATGATTCCTGTAAACATAGGGAGATTTTAGTTCTTAATCAAACGTAAGCGCAGATCAGGGCCAAAAAGGCTTTGATCTATGACCTGCCAGTTCTGGCGCTGACTTAATTCATTGAATGGGCCAACATTAGCCATGCCAATGCCCTCGCCCATTAGGAATGGCGCGTAATAGAGCAACAGCTCATCCACACAATCTTCTCTGAGCATTGAGCCATTGAGCTTAAAGCCAGATTCAACATGGATTTCATTCATCTCATGCTCTTTGGCGAGATAGGAGAATAGGCTCGGCAAATCCACCTTACCAAATGCATTAGCCATTGCGATCACTTGAATGCCACGCGCCTCAAAATTCTGGACCTTTGCTTGTATCTCAGGGGTATCTAGATTTGCACATACGATCAAGACACCAGATAGCTCTGGGTTTTGCAAAATCTTAGCTGTTTGTGGAGTTTCTAATTTGGAATCAATAATGATTCGCATCGGTTGTCTTTGAGTCTCAACCTCTCTCACGTTCAAACTAGGATCATCTTCTTTTACTGTACCAACACCTGTAACGATGGCGCATGCTTGTGCGCGCCAGTGATGACCATCAGCACGAGCAAGTGGGCCTGTAATCCATTGACTACGACCATCGGGCAAAGCAGTTTTGCCATCTAGACTAGCCGCAATTTTCATGCGCACCCATGGCAAGCCACGTGTCATTCTAGAAATGAATCCACGATTGAGTGATTGCGCTTCTGGCTCTAGCAAACCGCATTGCACTTCAATGCCGGCAGCTCTTAGCT
Organism: Polynucleobacter yangtzensis; assembly: GCF_027924165.1. NCBI lineage: Bacteria > Pseudomonadati > Pseudomonadota > Betaproteobacteria > Burkholderiales > Burkholderiaceae > Polynucleobacter > Polynucleobacter yangtzensis. The sequence continues at coordinate 275,002 of NZ_AP026973.1, read as the reverse complement.
TTTCCAAACCTTTACCGGCTACAAGCGGATTGGGATCAGACATCGCCACAATCACTTTTGCTGGCTTAGCCGCTAGTAAAGCATCCACACAAGGAGGTGTTCTACCTGTATGACTACATGGCTCTAAGGTCACATAGATTGTTGAGCCTACAACATCGTTACCCTGGGCTTTGGCATCTGCCAGCGCTTGCACTTCTGCATGCGCCTTTCCGACTGCTTGAGTAAAGCCTCGCCCAATCACCTTCCCATCTTTTGCAATGATGCAACCGACCCGCGGATTCGGATTGGATAGATAAAGTGCTTTTTGAGCTTGGGCCAAAGCCTCGCCCATCATTTGGTGGTCAACTGCGCTGTACATAGGGTCTATTAAACCATTCAATGACAGCGCTTTGCATCCTTAGCGGGATCGCAAATACGCCATCGCCCGCCACTACCCAGAATCATTTGCCTTTCTAGATGCGCAGCCCTTTGGTGCCCCAGTATCAGACGATTGGCTACAAACCCACCTTTTCCAGTCTTGGCAGCGCCGGCAGCGTTAAACAAAATCCCCCTCTTGCCAGAATGCGGGTCAGAAAATTGCCTGCCTCCACCCTTAAAGTACACAGGCTCAATATTCCCCTGAGAAAGCCAATTTTTGGGCTGGCAGTTTGAGATAGCCCGCTTACCAATACAGCCACTTTGAATTACCCAGCCATCTTCCCAGAGCTCACCATTCACGGGGGCGAGTTTGACGGACTCCCCTTTAAACAAAGCTTGCTGACGCGCGAAGTGAGCATGTGTAATGAATCTGCGAGCAGCAGTCTCGATTTCACGAACGGCAATTTGCTCTTGCAAGAGCGGCATACTTATCGTTGCAGCAATAGCAATAATCAGCACAACTGCCATTAACTCCAGCAAGGTTGAACCTTTTTGACACACGCGGTTTTTATTCAAAGACTTGGCGCCAATTTAAACGTGTAACAACACCTGTTTTTTCATCAACTGCAACACCAATCTGTATGCCTGGTTTTTCCTTGCTGGATATAAGCCAGCGATGATTGCCGGCTGGCTGTATAAAACAAAGGCTGCTTTGTGCTTGACTTAACGCAGTAATATTTTCTTCGCACTCTTGCACTGCTTTTTCTGCGGCAATAAATTTTTTCTGGGACTCGCTCATAGTATTAACCTCAATGATGCGTAAAGCCCCAAGACGCTCTATGTATGAGATTAGGGAAGAGCAAAGCAATAACAAAGAAATTACCCAAGCCAGAATCAAGGCATATTCCTAGTCGCATACGTTCTCTCAAAATCTATATTGATCAGAGCACCGTCGGTCATTTGCAGGCTGATCTTATATAGCCTGGGAGCCCTATCACCAATGCCGCTCACCCTTTGGGGGGAGCTCATGTCCTCAATAAACAAATGATTAATGCCATTCATAAGCGTGGTGTTTTGCACCCTTCCCTGTCGATCTAGCGATTGGCAAATGAGTGAGCCTCCATTTACTTTCGCGCCTTTAGCAATGCCTGTTTGTCGTTCCACGATAAAACCCTGAAACACTAAATCTTTATTGGTGCGCTCTTTGCTAAGAATATTGCCAATGCAATCAAAATCTACCCCATCAGATAATTCATATTGAACACTCAGTGAATCTGATCCTCGATAGCCTACTTTTTTATTTACCTGAATAAACCACTTTGCAGCATCGGATTTATTAAAGTCATTTTTATTTTTGATGTTTTGATAGCCCGCCATTCGAATCGCGCGCCCCACGAGTTCAAATGCACGCTCCGCTTCAGAAATTAAGGATTGGGTTTTTTCATACTCTATTTGCTTAGTTGCTAATTCAGCGCTTGCCTTTAGGAGGGGATTTAGAAGAAGCGCGCAAAGTGTGATTCCGACCAGACACTCGAGCAAGCTCATTCTTTACACTCCCCGCTTCATAAAGAGCAACCGCCCTGGAATAGACCTCAAGTTCATGCGCGTCAATTTGCCTCCTTATTTCTGATCTTTTGCTTTCTTGTTGGCCCAGGACTAAAGCCAATCGCTGATAAGCATTGGCTGAGACCATCCAGGCACCCATAATCAGACTCATAGCCACCAAGACCTCAAGCAAAATGAACCCATCCGGGCTTGCAAGCCAATGAATTGAGTGGCTGCAGTTTTTTGTGGTCATTACCCATTTTCTAAGGGGTAAGGGCTGGATAAAACAGTCTTGCCAGGCTCTTGCCGTCTGAACGGCTGGATATTGCTGTGAGACCTCACGACAACCCTATCCTGAGCTTAAAATAGAGGGCTATGCCAAATACCCTAGCCTCCACCGAAGAAATCATTGCCGACATGCGTGCCGGCAAAATGGTGATCCTTGTCGACGAAGAAGATCGTGAAAACGAGGGGGACTTGGTGCTGGCCGCAGATCATGTGACTGCAGAAGCGGTGAATTTCATGGCTAAACATGGTCGAGGCCTTATTTGCCTTACCCTGACCCGCGAGCGCTGCCAACAACTCAACCTGCCATTAATGGTGAGAGATAACGGTACCTCCATGGGAACCAATTTCACAGTTTCTATTGAAGCTGCGACAGGCGTGACTACTGGTATCTCTGCGGCAGACCGTGCACTCACCATTAAAACTGCGGTGGCACCAAATGCTAAGCCTAGTGATTTAGTTCAACCTGGTCATATATTTCCATTGATGGCTCAACCTGGCGGCGTATTGATTCGCTCTGGACATACTGAAGCCGGTTGCGATCTTGCAGCTATGGCCGGTTGCTCACCAACCTCAGTCATCTGCGAAATCATGAAAGACGATGGCAGCATGGCCCGTCTTCCTGACCTACTTGAATTTGCAAAAGAACATCAATTAAAGATTGGCAGCATTGCTGACTTGATTCAATATCGCAGCCAACATGAAAGCATTGTGGTGCGCGAAGGTACACGTGAATTTATTACTCCTTGGGGGAAATTCCAGGGAATTATTTATCGCGATACTCCAAGTTCATGCGTGCACGTTGCATTAGTCCACGGCAAGCCTTCTGAAGCGCAAGAAACATTAGTGCGCGTACATGAGCCCGTTACCGTTCTGGACTTTTTAGACTCTAATGTCAGTACCCACTCCTGGCCACTAGCCCAAGCACTACAAGCAATTGCAGCAGCGCCTGCCGGTGTCGCTGTATTGTTAAATGCTTCCGGAATTGCAGCACCTAGCGATGCAGACTGGCTTGCCCAGTTTCAGAAACTCAATCGCCCCCATGATGCCGAACAAAAACCTTTGGCACGTAAAACCGATTTCAGAAGCTACGGTATTGGCGCACAAATTCTGAAAGATATTGGCGTAGGGAAAATGCGCTTACTAGCCAACCCAAGCCCAGTACCAAGTCTCTCCGGCTACAAGCTGGAAGTAACAGGCTACACCCCTTTTAAACCTTTAATCTAAAAAACTATGACTGACTCCACCAATGAATTTGTAGGCGTATTAGAGGCTGATTTAAACGGGCAAGATCTACGTGTTGGCGTTGTGCAAGCGCGCTTCAATGAAGATCATTGCGTAGCACTCACAAATGCTTGTATTAAAGAATTGATTTCCCTAGGCGTTAATCAATCCGATATCAAGCTCGTCACTGTACCTGGCGCATTAGAGATTCCATTTGCCTTGCAAAAAATGGCTGAGACTGGAGAGTTCGATGGCTTAGTTGCTCTAGGAGCCGTCATTCGTGGTGAGACCTATCACTTTGAATTAGTCTCCAACGAATCTGCTGCAGGCATTACTCGCATCTCCATTGACTCTGGTTTACCAATCGCAAACGGCGTGCTCACCTGCGATACGGATGAACAAGCTCTTGCACGTGTCCAAGTGAAGGGCGCTGAATGCGCTCAAGCCGTTGTAGAAATGGCCAACTTGGCACTTGCCCTAACACCAGATATTGATATCGAAATCAATTCGAGCCAAGAGTAAAACATGTCTAAATCTATCCCAAACCTAGAAAACTTAGTAGCCGCCAAGGATGCCAAGGCTCCCGCTAAGCGCTCTTTAACCCCACGCCGTCGCGCTCGTGAATACGCTCTTCAAGGCGTGTATCAAAGTCTCGTCATGCGTCGCGCTGGCAGCATTCCAAATGGTGCTGCTATTGCTAAGCAGTTATCCGAAGATCCTGCATTTCGTCGTTGCCAGCTTGATTTGTTTCAGGGCATCTTCGATGGTGTTTTAGCCCGTACAGACGAACTTGAAGCAATCATCACCCCAGCACTAGATCGCCCCATCAATGAATTGTCTCCTGTGGAGCATGCAGCCCTCTTGATTGGCGCATATGAACTAGCAATTGATCTCTCAGTGCCTTACAAAGTGGCAATCAATGAAGCCGTTGAACTTGCCAAAACCTTTGGCGGAACTGACGGCCATAAATACGTTAATGGCGTTTTAGACCTGCTCGCGCAAAAACTACGCACCGCCGAGACTCAAGCAGGCTAATACTAAGTTGCCAGCTGTTAAGAAGCTAAGCCTCCAAGCGTACGCGCCTGGAGGCTTTTTTACTTGTTAGGGGATAAAATGATCTGCATCCATATCAAGATCAGACATCATGCAAAAAGTAGATATACGTGCCCAACTAAAAGATTCCAGCTTGTTTAAAGAAGCTGCCTTCATAAATGGACAATGGTTTGACTCTAAAAATACCTTTGCAGTTAACAATCCTGCTACTGATGAAGTCATAGCCAATGTTGCCAATCTTGCAACAACTGATGCCGATCTCGCCATCACCGCCGCAGAAAAAGCACTGCCAGCATGGCGCAGCAAGCTAGCAAAAGAGCGTGCGCTAATCATGCGTAAATGGTTTGATCTGATTATTGCCAATACACAAGATCTCGCCACCTTAATGACACTGGAGCAAGGCAAGCCTCTTGCTGAAGCAGCAGGTGAAGTAGCCTACGGCGCTTCTTTTGTGGAATGGTTTGCTGAAGAAGCGAAACGAGTTGAAGGCTCTATTTTGAGCACCACCTGGGGCGATAAGCGCCTAATGGTTCTCAAGCAACCGATTGGAGTTTGTGTAGCAATCACGCCTTGGAATTTTCCGATTGCCATGATTACCCGCAAAATTGCACCGGCCATGGCTGCTGGCTGCACGATTGTGATTAAACCTGCAGAACTTACACCACTCTCTGCATTGGCATTGGCAGAACTAGCAAAGCGTGCTGGAGTACCCGATGGCGTTATCAACATCATCACAGCTGATGCCAATCAATCAATTGCCATAGGCAAAACACTCTGCGCATCCCCTATAGTGCGCCACCTTTCTTTTACAGGCTCGACAGAAGTTGGTCGCATCCTCATGGAGCAATGCGCTCCTACAGTAAAGAAACTGGCTCTTGAGTTAGGTGGGCATGCTCCATTTATCGTTTTTGATGATGCTGATATTGATGCAGCCGTTATCGGCGCTATGGCCTCTAAATTTAGAAACTCAGGTCAAACCTGCGTTTGCGCAAATCGTTTTTACGTTCATAAAAAAGTACAGGATGCTTTTGTGGAAAAGTTTGCTAAAGCCCTTGAAACCATCAAGGTGGGTAATGGTATGCAAGCTGGGATTACTCAGGGCCCGCTAATCGAGACTGCTGCACTTGAGAAAGTAAAAAAGCATGTTGCTGATGCCATTAGCAAAGGCGCCAAACTGGTGACCGGCGGCAAACCATCGGTTGAAGGTAAAAACTTTTACGAGCCAACCATCCTATCCAACGTAAATAGCCAAATGCTCATTACTTACGAAGAAACATTTGGCCCTATAGCACCAATCATTCCTTTTGAAAGTGATGAAGAAGTCATCCAGCTGGCAAACAGCAGTCAATTTGGTCTTGCTTCTTATTTCTATAGCCGTGATATCGGTCGCGTCTGGAAAGTAGCAGAGGCTTTGGAGTACGGGATGGTCGGAGTAAACACTGGTCTCATCTCCAATGAGGTTGCCCCCTTTGGCGGCATCAAGCAATCAGGGTTAGGCCGCGAAGGTAGCGTTTACGGTATGGATGAATATCTCGAAATGAAATATGTCTGTGTGGGCTTATAAGCAAGCTAAGCCCTACTGATACTTACATTTCTAAATTTTTTATTTCTTCTTGTAAACCAGATCCCAAACACCGTGGCCAAGTTTGATGCCACGGTTTTCAAACTTCGTGACCGGGCGATAAGCTGGTCTTTCAACATAGCCAGCATGCCGTGCATTTAATTGCTCAAGCGTTGGCTTAAATTCATTTGGCGTTTCCTCTGGTTTAGCCACATCTGAAACATCAAAGGTTTCAATCTTTACCAAATCACTCGAAGTGTTTTGCAAAGCAGGCTCTGCATTTAGTACCAAGAGCATTTGCTCAGCATAGTTATGCCAATCAGTAGCCAAATGCAAATAGCCACCAGGTTTTATTCTAGAAACTAATAAACGAACAAACTCTGCCTGAATCAAACGGCGCTTGTGATGACGCTTCTTATGCCATGGGTCTGCAAAATAAATATGAATGCCATCTAATGAATCTGTGTCAATCATCTGCTCTAGCACCTCAACAGCATCGTGACGAATTAAGCGTAAATTGGTTAATTGATTTTCACCAATCAGCTTGAGCAATGCGCCTACACCCGGCGGATGAACTTCAATTGCTAAAAAATCATCCTCGGATCTCAAGGCGGCAATCTTTGCAGTTGTCTCACCCATGCCAAAACCGATCTCTAGAATCTTTGGCTTGCTCGAACCCCCAAATGCATCCACTAAATTTATAGGGGTGCCTTTAAATGAAAGCAAGAACTGTGGTCCCAGTTCATCAATCGCACGCTGCTGACCAGCAGTAGTTCGTCCAGCCCTCAAGACAAAAGAGCGAATGCGATCAAAACGCTTCTCTGAAGAAGTGGCATCAACTGTCACCCTTACCCCACTACCTTCTTAAAGTACGCAATCGTCTCTTTGAGACCATCCTCTAAATTGACCTTAGGTTGCCAGCCCAGCTTAGCTTTAGCTAATTCGATATTAGGCTGACGCTGCTTTGGATCATCTGATGGCAATGGTTGATGAATGATCTTTGATTTACTGCCTGAGAGCTTGAGAATCGTTTCAGCCAATTGGAGCATAGTGAACTCGCCAGGGTTGCCAATATTGACTGGGCCAGTAAAGCCCTCTTCGGAGTTCATCATTTTGACCATAGCGTCGATCAAGTCGTCGACATAGCAAAAGCTTCGAGTTTGCTGACCATCGCCATAGATAGTGATGTCTTTACCTTGCAAGGCTTGCACGATAAAGTTGCTGACTACTCGCCCATCATTTGGATGCATGCGCGGGCCATAGGTATTGAAGATACGTACAACCTTAATATCTAAGTTGTGCTGACGGTTGTAGTCAAAAAAGAGGGTTTCAGCACAGCGCTTACCTTCGTCATAGCATGACCGAATACCAATAGGATTAACCTTGCCCCAATAAGCTTCAGGCTGAGGATGCACTTCAGGGTCACCGTAAACCTCACTGGTGGATGCTTGCAAGATGCGAGCTCTAGTGCGTTTAGCCAAGCCCAGCATATTAATGGCGCCATGCACGCTGGTCTTGGTTGTTTGCACGGGGTCATATTGGTAATGCACCGGTGATGCGGGGCAAGCCAAGTTATAGATCTGATTGGTTTCTACATAAAGTGGAAAAGTCACGTCATGACGCATGAGCTCTAAACGAGAATTTGGTAATAAGTGCGCTAAATTCTCTTTAGTACCTGTGAAATAGTTATCTACCACCAATACATCATTACCCTCTTTGAGGAGTTTCTCAGTCAGATGAGAACCTAGAAAACCTGCGCCGCCGGTGATGAGAATTTTATTCATAGCCAATCTTTTATAAAAAGTAATGTTTAACTAAATTAGCTATTCATCTAATTTAGGGTTATTCCATCCTGCGGAACGATAAGCGTAAACAATCTCAGCTAGAACAATTGAGAGCGAAGTCATAAAAAAGATTAATCCCAATACAAAAGTCCAAATTACATACATCGTTTGTAATGAACGAACTGCGCCAGCTTGAAAAAAGAACAACTCAAGAACAGTGAGAGAAATAAATACGCCACTCAGAACGTCAAAAAAGATAGCAGCAGTACAAAGACGACCACGAATCTTAGCCTCATCAGCCTCTTTATTCATGTGGCGCAACAAGACAGCATCCTTTACTAAACCCTTATCAATAGCCTGACGAATCTCACGCATACGATCAACTGACCGAGCAAGTCGTCCTGAAATGGCATTAATCAAGGTAGCAACTGCGGTCAATAAAAAAACAGGGGCTAATGCCAGTTGAATATTGTTAGTAATTGCGTCTATTGATGCATCCATGAGAATTTCCTGATCTTTCAGTCGCTTAAGATGTTAATGAGACCAAGCAATTAAGCCGGTATAAGAAGTAAATAAAACTAATAATCCAAACGCGATTCGATACCAAGCAAATGGAATGAAGTTATGGTGTGCTACGTAATGAATCAACCAGCGCACGCAAACAAAAGCAGAGATAAAGGCTGCAATAAAACCCACCACAATAGCAAGAGTAAATTCACCAGAAAAGGCTACAGGATTCTTCCACAACTTCAATAACTCATAAGCGGTAGCACCACCAATTACTGGGATAGCCAAAAAGAAAGAAAACTCAGTAGCAACAGCGCGAGGTAGGCCAAATAACATGCCACCAATAATCGTTGCCCCAGATCGTGATGTTCCGGGTATCAGAGCGGCACATTGTGCCAATCCAACCTTGAGTGCATCTAATGGACTCAAATCATCCACCGACTGAATACGTACAGAAACATCTGTGAGATTTTGCTGACGACGCTCAGCCCAAAAAATAATGAGTGCGCCAATAATAAAAGCACTCGCTACTGGGATGGGGGCGAAAAGTACTGCCTTGATGTATTTGCCAAATAGAAAAGCTAAGCCCATTGCAGGAATAGAGGCGATCAGCAGATTCAAAACAAAACGACGAGACGCAGAGCTACCTGAAAAAGAAGTGGCAACCTTTAGAAGCTTTTCTCGGAACTCCCAGCACACTGCCAGAATTGCGCCAAACTGAATAATGACTTCAAATGCCTTACCGCGCTCATCATTAAAGTCGAGCAAATCGCCAACCAAAATCAGATGCCCAGTACTAGAGATCGGCAAAAACTCCGTTAATCCCTCCACCACTCCCAGAATGACTGCTTTTAGTAACAAAATTAGATCCATAGGCTAAATTTTATAGGTATAGAGAAGCGATCTAGAGGTTTTGGCAAAATAGTGCCTAAATGAGCAATTTGAATAAATTGGCCTTAAACTGCATGGCACATTGAAAAGTATCTGAATTCCATGACCCCAAGCCGCTTTAGACTTTCTCGACTTACCACCTTTGGTTTGATCCTTAGTCAAGCGCTCGGCTGGAATGCATGGTCTGGCAATGTCATGGCTCAAAGCCCTAACGCAGCTCCAAGGCCTGCTCTACCGACCCCAATGAGCGCCTCAACCCTGATTGGCCTAGAGCAGCCACCCCAGGTAGCCCCACCACCGACTAAGCCAGCATTTCCGGCTATTTCAGCTCCGTCCAATTTAAATGGAAGCAAAGCTAGCGATAACAAGGGTCAATTAAATGATTTGATTCAGCTTTATCAAGAAGCTGCATTTAGTGACCCCGTTTTAACAGCGGCGCGTTTTAACTACCAAGCCAGTAAAGAGCTCTATTGGCAAGGTTTCTCCTTGCTCATGCCGCAGGCTAATGCCACACCTGGAGGCACACGCTACTACCAACACGGCACCGGCAGCACTGTAGTCTCGAATAATGCTGGTAACTCACGTGTCTTTGATCAAAAGAGTTATACGGTTACCTTAACGCAGCCCGTATTTAACGTTGGCGCACTAGAGTTATTCAAGCAAGGTGATCTCAATACCAAATTAGCAGATATGCGTTTTTTCTTGGCGCAGCAAGATCTGATCTTGCGTGTATCTCAGGCCTACTTTGATGCGCTGACTAGTCAGGATAATGTTGCGCTATATAAAAATAAAAAAGATTTAATCAAACAACAGCTAGAAGTTGCACAAGCAAAATTTGATGCCGGCTTAGCAACGATCGTGGATGTGAATACTGCACAAGCAGCAATGGATTTAGCAACCTCACAAGAAATCACCGCACAAGCAGACCTTATTGTGAAGCGCGGTGTTCTGGAACAAATCGTAGGTCGCCCCGTAGGCGCATTAAAGCCTCTAGTGAAAGACGCCAAGATTGAAGGTGTATTAAGAGATCCACGCAGCAAATCTAAAGATGCAAAAGGTAATCCGATTGCTGATAGCGTTAATCCGCATTTGCCACCGGGTCAAACTTTAGATGATTGGATAAATCAAGCTGAGGCTGCGAACTTCAATGTGCTGGCCGGTCAACTCTCTGTAAATCTTGCGGAGAGCACCTATCGTGGCGCACAAGCTTTAAATTATCCAACCATCAATTTAGTGGGCACAAGCGGTTACAACACTTCAAACGGAACGCCCAACAACTACACGCCTGCTAACACCAATGTGTATAACAACACAGTGGCACTACAAATGACGATTCCATTGGTATCAGGCGGATATAACAGTTCAGTCATTCGTCAAAATGCTGCCCTAGTTGATGCCGCCAAGGCAAACTACGACAACTCCAGACGTACGGCAGCTCAAAACACGCGCGCTGCGTTCACTGGTTTCTACGGTGGATTAGCTAGTGTGAAAGCTTATGAAGCAGCAGAGCGTTCCACCTCATCAGCCCTTGAGTCAAGCAAGCTTGGCTTTCAGGTTGGAACCTTAATTAATATCGATGTATTGATTGCATTGGATTCATTAATTAATACGCGTTCGTTATTGCAGCAAGCACGCTACAATACTATTCTCAATGCAATCAAGCTGAAGGCTCATGCAGCTGCATTAACAGATGAAGACTTAGTCGCTATTAACGCCTTACTGCGTTAACTCAAGAATCAATTAAGGCAGTAATTCAGAAGCGGCCTGAAGAACTTGCTCTACTGTCGGAGGCTTTTGAATATCTCCAACATTACGAATATTCTTAGACCAATACCCTTCGGTTTTCCACAGCGGGGAATCACAATAAATTTCAACTGTAGGCTTGTTTAGCACTGCCGCTAAGTGCGTTAGACCCGTATCAACACCTACTATTAATACCGCGCCGGCAATCACACCGAAAGCATCCTCAATTGAAAATGCTGGTGGAACTAACGCATTCGGAATTTGTGCAGCGATTTCTCTACTAACTGATTGCTCGGCTACATTACCCCAAGGAAGAACCATTTGATAGCCGCGACTAGATAACTCCTTACCTAGAGCAATCCAGTCTGCATTAGGCCAACGCTTAGCCTCTCTAGCAGTTGAATGAAAACACAAGATATAGGGTGACTTTAATTCATTAAGGCCTACTGAAGCTTTCCCCAAGGAATTAACGTAAGTTTCTGGGAAAAACTGGGGAGCATTTTTGCGATCGATCAAACTCCAATTCAAAGCTGAGCACGTAACCCAGCGTGAGCGATCAACCGCATGACACTGAAAAGGAACTTGCACTGACTGGTTGTAAAAAGATCTTGCGATGGGCTCGTAACCAGAAAATTCGGTTGCATTGGCAAGACCTGCAATCACTGCATTAGAAGACTTTTTGGCCAATGAGCAAACAATGGCTGATTTGAGTAAGCCCTGAGTCTCAATAATGACATCATAAGAAACGGCTTGAAGCTCTTTCTTGAACGCAAAAAATTGCTGCCAAGTAGATAGCTTAAATAAGTTCTTTTTCCAGCGACGCAAGCCAAAGGGAATGATGCGGTCAATTCCTTTAAATCCATCCTTTGATAACAACGGGGTCAGCAGATGAACATACCCCTCTTCAACCACCCAATCAATTTGCGCCTCTGGTAAACGCGCCCGTAGATCCCAAACAATCGGCAGATTATGCAAAACATCCCCTAAAGAGGAGAGCTTGACCAATAAGATCTTGGGTTTTTTGAGTTGGGCCGATGCATTGCTCATACGAGCATTATCTTATCTTTTACAACTAAACCAGATGTTTAGAGCTTGGGGGCCGCATCCCATAACTGGCCAGCCGCATCCTTAGCATTCATATTCGGCTGAACACCGCTAGGTAACGGCCATTCAATTCCGACTGTTGGATCGTTCCAAGCAAGACAAGCCTCGCTTTGCGGATGGTAGTAATCCGTAGTTTTATAAAGGAACTCGGCCGTTGGAGATAAGACTAAAAAGCCATGGGCTAATTGCGCCGGAATCCAGAGTTGCTTATGGTTTTCTGCGCTCAATTCAACCCCAACCCACTTGCCATAGGTAGGTGAATCTTTACGAATATCTACTGCCACATCAAATACGCTACCAGCAACGACTCGCACTAATTTACCCTGAGTCTTCTCCATCTGATAATGCAAGCCACGCAAAGTCCATTGACGAGAAAATGAATGATTGTCTTGTACAAACTGAACATCAAGTCCAGTCGCTTTTGCAAAGTCTTCCGCATTGAATGACTCGGTAAACCAACCACGTTCATCGCCGAATACCTTTGGCTCCACAATAAAAACATCATGGATTGCAGTAGGCGATAACTGCAACTTAGAAGGGGCACTCATTTAGCAGCCTTCTTCGCAGAAAGTGAAATGGGTTGGGCCGAGCTATTGAGCTCTTTCAAAATCTTGCCTAAATACTGGCCATAACTATTTTTACTAAGCTGATTGGCTACCTTTTGAACCGCATCCGCACTGATCCAACCTTGACGGTAGGCAATCTCTTCGGGGCATGCCACCATAAGGCCTTGGCGCTTTTGTAGGGTAGCAATAAAACCTGCGGCATCAAGCAATGAATCATGAGTGCCTGTGTCGAGCCAAGCAAATCCTCGGCCCATGATCTCAACATTGAGTTCATTCTTTTCAAGATACACACGATTCACATCCGTGATCTCGAGTTCGCCACGGGCACTAGGCTTAATCGAGGCAGCGATATCACAAACCTGATTGTCATAGAAATATAAACCCGTCACTGCATAGCTACTACGCGGCATTAAGGGCTTCTCTTCAATTGACGATGCTTTGTAATCTTTATCAAATTCCACAACACCGTAACGCTCTGGATCGTTGACGTGATATGCAAATACCGATGCACCAACAGTACGATCATTTGCACTGTTGAGTTGATCTACTAATTCATGGCCATAAAAAATATTGTCGCCAAGTACCAATGCACTTGGATTATTTCCAACAAAGTTTTTGCCTAGCGTAAAGGCTTGCGCTAAACCATCTGGTGAGGGCTGCACGCAATACTCAATATTGAGACCCCACTGCGAACCATCGCCCAATAACTCTGAGAAGCGGGGCGTATCTTGCGGGGTGGAAATCAAGAGAATGTCACGAATACCAGCCAACATTAAAGTGCTTAATGGGTAATACACCATTGGCTTATCGTAGACCGGCATTAACTGCTTTGAAACTGCCTGAGTTACTGGATAGAGACGAGTACCAGACCCGCCAGCTAAGATAATGCCTTTGCGATTTACAGCCATTTAAAACCCCTATTTCAGCATTTCAAGCCGCCTAAGAGGTTTTAAATCAAACCTTTCGAGGCCAACTTGGATACATATTCTTGAACCATGCCATCCCAGGCTGGGAAATTTGGCATATTTTGGGGTTCATTATAAGAGTTTGAAGCTTTTGAAGACCCATTTTGGAGGGCAAAACGCAATTTAGCGCTATCCATACGGGAATTCATTGGCCTTGGTGCTGGCAATGGGTATTCGACAGCCAGAATAGGTTTGATAGCCGCAGGCCTTGCTTTGAGCTCAACACCTGCATTTAGAGCCACCTGAACGGCAAAAGAGGCCAGACCATGCCAGGTGGTCTCACCTGCTGGTACGGCGTGATAAATACCCGATGGAAACTGCTTTAGTCTCCCTTGATGATCTAACACCAAGTCTAGGCTGATCTGAGCAAGCCATTCCGCACTAGTGGGCACACCATGCTGATCATGAATGACTTTTAATTCTTCACGATCTTTTGCCAAGCGCAACATCGTGCGAATGAAATTACTGCCATCACCATAAACCCAGCTGGTTCTAAAAATAGCAAATTGACCCTTAGATGAATTTGCGAATACCCCTTCTATTGCTTCCTCACCGGCAGCCTTACTTTTTCCGTAAATACCTAATGGGTTACGAGCATCACCCTCTAGATAGAAACCGTCTTTACTGCCATCAAATACATAATCTGTTGAGTAGTGCAGAAAAGTGGCATCGTTTTCTGCGGCATAGCGCGCCATGATTTCTGGGGCCTTTGCATTTACTGCGAAAGCCAAATCAACTTCAGTTTCTGCTTTATCCACTGCTGTATAAGCAGAGGCATTAATAATCAGATTCGGTTTTGCCGCATTGAGATGCGCATGCACATTAGCCTCATTACTAAGATCGCACTCAACTCTACCAAGGTAAGTTATCTGCGCGTTAGCAAAAACAGAAGGCTGCCCAAGTAAAGCAGAAAATGCTTTACCCAGTTGGCCATCTTTTCCGAAAACTAAAATATTCACGCGGCTATTGAATTTAATTATTTATTGTTAGTTATATTGCTTTTGTAACCAGTCACGATAAGAACCGCTAACCACTCCATCAATCCAAACTGGGTTGTCTAGATACCATTGCACCGTTTTACGAATACCGGTATCAAAGGTCTCGGCTGGCCGCCAGCCTAACTCGCGCTCAACCTTGCTAGCATCAATTGCATAGCGACGGTCATGTCCTGGGCGGTCTTTTACGAAGGTAATTTGATCCACGTAGGGCTTTCCGTCTGCACGAGGCTTGAGCTCATCCAGAATGCTGCAGATGGTTTTCACAACATCGATATTGGCTTTTTCATTCCAGCCACCGATGTTGTATGTCTCACCTAATTTACCCTTAGCCAATACTTCACGAATGGCGGAGCAATGATCGCCCACATAGAGCCAATCACGAATCTGCTGACCATCGCCATAAATTGGCAAAGGCTTACTATTTAAGGCATTCAAGATCACCAGCGGAATTAATTTTTCCGGGAAGTGATATGGACCATAGTTATTCGAGCAGTTGGTTGTCACTACCGGAAATCCATAGGTATGAAACCAAGCGCGCACTAAATGATCTGAAGCAGCCTTTGAAGCCGAGTAAGGACTATTAGGCTCGTAAGGATTGGTTTCGGTGAAAGCAGGATCAGTCGAAGATAAGGAGCCGTACACTTCATCAGTTGATACATGGTGAAAGCGAAACTCTTGCTTAGCTTTGCCTTCGAGAGCATTCCAATACTCGCGAGCACACTCTAATAAATTGAATGTGCCAACAATGTTTGTTTCCACGAAATCTGCAGGCCCATGAATGGATCGATCCACATGGCTTTCGGCAGCAAAATTGACTATTGCACGCGGCTTATGCTCTTTTAATAACTTAGTTACTAATTCTTTGTCGCCAATATCGCCATGAACAAATATATGGCGGGAATCCTTCTTGAGGGACTCAAGGGTGGCCAAGTTACCTGCATAGGTTAATTTATCAAGATTAATTACGCCTTCATTGCCCGGAACCTTAAGCCAATCCAGGACAAAATTACCACCAATGAAGCCAGCACCACCAGTTACGAGAATCATAAAATTTCCATTTATCTTTACTTGCCACCTTCTCTTGTAGATTATGATCAATAATCTACATGTATATCAGTAGTTAGATTATAAAGTTTTCAGAAAGTCTTTCTAAAAATCATGCTTATGGATGAGATTCGGGTAAATAGCAATCTAATGCCGCCTAAGATCGCCCTTTTAAATCGGTAAAAGAGTTATTACACTTCATGCAAAAAATTGTCCTTTTTCGAATCAGCAGCAAAGGCTACCCCAAGGTCAAGGTTGATGGTGTCAATAAATACGACTCCCTAAAGAATCTTACCGAAACCTTTAGTGGCTGGAAATTCATTTGCGTTGCCGATAATTGTGACGAGGCATTAATTGAGCATCTAAAAACTCATTATCAGTTTGACCAACTGATTGAGACAAAATTAGGTAACCCGGGCTCTTTCTGGAAGCTTTATGAAATAGCCCTAGAGTCAGCTAAAGACGATGACATCTTTTACTTTATCGAAGATGACTATCTACATCTTCCAGAGGCGCCAAGCGCTCTGGAGGAGGGTTTAAATTATTTTGACTATGTCACGCTCTACGATCATCCGGATAAATACAAATTCCATCATGGCCCCATCAACCCATACGCCAAACGTAACCAATACTCTGAATCAACAGAAGTAGTTTGCGGTCCCACGCAATGGTGGCGCACTTCCAATTCCACCACCATGACCTTTGCAGTAACAGGCAAAACATTAAAAGCAGATGCTGATATTTGGTCTATCACCAAAACAGCAAAGAAAGATTTTGATTTTGATAACTTCTGTGTCATCACCAAGCAACCGATGATGGCTAAATCAAGATATATCAAGCAAATACCGCGCCGCCTACAGTTCTGGTCCAAGCCTAAGCGCTACCTAGGCATTAGCATTCCGGGTTTAGCGCTTCATCTAGAACAGGCCTATCTAAAGAAGGGTGATGAAGTTCGCTTTTCTTTACCACCGCAGACTTACCCAAGTAAAGCTAAATCACTTTCTTAAATAATGCAGCCTAAGCTACTAGACGTTTTTTTGTTTTATAACGAGCTCGACTTACTCAAAGCCCGTCTTGAGTACATGGGACCTTTTGTTGATCACTTCATCATCTCTGAAGCCAACGTAGACTTTTCGGGACGGTCAAAGGAGTTCCTATTAAGCCAAGAGCTTGTCAATACACTGCCCTTTGCCGATAAGATTATTTATCACCGCGAACATCTCAATCTCAATTCGATTCCCTGGTTATTTAAAAGATTCAAATACCGTAATCGCATGACTCGCTATTTTTGGAAAATTCAGGATGCCCAAAGAAACTCGACGCTGACCCCTTTAAAGCCATTTAACTCAAATGACATTGTCATATTTAGCGACCTGGATGAGTTCCCTAGTGAAGCGGCAATTCATGAGGGCATTAAGGCATTGCAATCTAGTAATCGAAACAATCTCGAGCCACATGCTTATAGCCTAGATCAAACCTTCTATTACTACAACCTCAATAATGCGGCCCCGGATGAAAAATTCTATGGCTCGGTTATGACTTCATTGGGTACATTTAGAAAATATCTCCCACATCGATTTAGAAGTGGGAAAAACGATTTTGAGCATATCTCTTCAGGCGGCTGGCATTTTTCCTACTTCATGGATGAAGAAAAGATACTCAATAAAATTTTGGCCATTAGCGATGTAGAAAACTTAAGTCAGTTCAAAACACTATCAAAAGATGAAATTAGCCAGAAAATATTGTCTGGACTAGATCTCTACGATCGACAAACCAAGTTAAGTGATAAAGAGCGCCATAAGATTCCAGCAGCTGTGGTCACGCCCTTAGCAAAATACCTACCTAATTGCGTTTAAACCTTTGTCTTAGGTACTTGCGCAAAAATTTTCTGAGATTTTTGGGCGCCAGAAATTGTTTAGTGGGCCGTCTTGTCAATAATTGATCGACTGGAGATGTAATCACAATCTTTCCATTGGGTCCTGGCTGAGCATAGTTGTTTGGTACATGGTGAATCAAGCATCGCCCATCAATTTGTAGGCTATCGATCTTGTAAGGAATGAGATTTCGAGTGGTATAGCCTTTGGGTACGTTCGCAAAAGTAAGCCCCTGCGCCGCTTTCTCCTGAATACCCCACACTCCAGAATTCGGACTATAGGTTGAGCCACTCAAGTGCTCAATCATTAGCTCCCGATCTAATAAATACATCCCTTGGTACAACTCCGGGAAATTAACGAAGCCAAAATTTTTACTCACCTCAATTCTAGGTAAAGCATAGATATAAAACGGGTGTGGACAATCTGAGCTATACCAACGATCATCGTTTGCCTTCTTCTCAACACGCATAAACGATGGAATTAAGCCATAGGGTCTGAGTAATTCTCTACTCTCAATCCAATAGCTCATATTTTCACGAGTAATGAGAGTGTCATCCTCCAAGTACATAAAGTGAGTAAAAGACTCATCCTTTAGGAGACCTTTAAATACAGGGAAGTGAGCCCAAGTTAACAACAAGGGATGACCCAATGTATCGGGAACAAAGAATTGGTAATTAAACCCTTTGCCGGCAATAACGGATTCGAGTTTTTTTATTTCTTCTGCATTGGAAGTGTTGGTAACAATAACCACCAATACCTCGGATCCAAGACTGGCAAATTGATTACTAATCTGATCTAAATATGAGAGTCTCACTTCATTAAAGTGGCAGCAAACTGCAATTACTAGTTTTGCTGGGATATTGTGATCTGATGACATGAGTGTGTAATAACTAAAGCTTCTGGTCAGACTTCTGAACCCCAACAAAAGCCACGATAGTAGAAGAGAAGGTAATAAAGAATAGGGTTGCCTCAAAATACTGCTTATACGATATTTCTGCAATGAGTCCGAATGGGATCAGCATGATTGAAAAAAGCACCGCAATTAGAGAGAGAATACTTTTTTGTTTTAGCCCAATAAAGAAGATTGCCACTAAAGATAAAAATATTATGGATAAGCCAGGAAGGCCAAAGGCTAATCCAAAATCAATCCAGCCGCTATGCACTTGTCCTTCATGTTCATGATAGATATTTTCATAAGTTTGCAGGCCATTGAAAGATTGATTAATCGATCCATAGCCAAAAGGGTGGTTACCAATTAAACGAATGCCAACGATGCCATACGCAAAGCGGGAATATGTATTAAGAGACGCTGGTAAATTTAATGAATTCAGCGGGGGCTCTACTGTCCCCTCTTTACGCTGCCACTGGGTATTTTTATCAATCTCTATAGCTACCTTAACATCCTCAAAAATCGTATCCCAACCTTTATAAGCAAACGATTTGTGGCCTTGCCATGCAAATGCGAGCATCAACAACATTAAGACCCACAAAATACCTGCACTTATTTTCGAGCCCTTTGACCCAAAAAGTACCTTGCCCAAAATAACAAGTAAAAACAATATACAAAGGCTTAAGGTAATAGCAATCCCATTCTTGGTGTTTGCAACAAAATCTGAAAGAAGGACAAGCGCTATTCCCAAGAAATAAAGTGCCGCTTGAAAATAAGCATTACTGCGCTTCTGACCAAACAATAAATAGATAAGATTGGCTATGGCAACTACTGTGGCTATCGCGCCAAAATAGGCAGTTTCAATTTTGGCGAAATAAAACTGAAAAAAATCCATCGGCTTAACCAAGCCTCCAGCTTGGATACACGCAATTACATAAACAATTAAATTTAAGAGCGGCACAGCAAAGATGCTGATATAGAAATATTTACGCAGTTGATTATGTTGACATAGAGCAAGCCCAAAGCCGATAGCCATAATGCAGCCCGCAAAAGATCTCGCCCATAAGCCCTTAATCTCACTCAGCTCAAGCGCTGGATTTAATGAGAAGAAGAGGTAGTGAATTCCAACCCACACAAAAAGAGATGAAATCAGATAAAGAGGGATGAGATTAAGTTTTGCACTCGATAACTTAGACCAATTTTCTTTAATCAATAGCACACCGGCAATGCAGCCAATTCCTAGCAAGCCATGACGTAAGGCAATAGTTCCAGGCAAAACCCAGATCCACAGTAATGTGCAAACACTTGCTACAGAAATATTGGATAGAAGTTTGTTGCTAAGCTTCATTAGCTTTTGAATAGCCAAAGTTTTAATGCCAAATAACGCTTACGCATTTTCCATTTGAAGCGAACTTTAGTGGCAATTTTTTTTGCCATCTCCAACCTACCCTCTTGCCTGAGATAGGAGATTAAGTCATAGACATCTAGGCCGCTTAAGTAATTCTCAGGTAGCATTTTGATGAAAGCCGTTAATTCAGCATCGCTTAAGACGTGACCGAAATTAAAGAATCCATGAAATCCAAATGCGGGGTGCCATGGGGAACGCTCCACCGCAAATTGCTCTGCAACTCCTGTTGGCGCAATTCGAATTCCGCACTCTTGCGTTAGAAACTCTTTGTTATCCACGCAAATACAGTAGTCCTCAGGATGTCTCTTCACAAAGCCCGGTTTCTTCATGGCTTGTAGTAGCTTCACTGAGCGCAAAGAAAATCCGCCGTTACCCACTGCAGTCGTTGGATGGTGCGGCCAAACAGCTCCAATATAGTCATACGTCAAAAAAGAGTTTGTCCACAATTCAGGATGTATAACAAAGCTATCCCACTGAATCACCAGCACGTGAGAGCCTTGAACGTGCTGATCCAACCCCGTTAATAAAAGCTCTGAATAGTCTTTAGTTGTCTTAATCGGAGGCGCTTGAACATACTCAATATCAGCTCTTTTATTGCTAACGCGATCCAAATTGGTGATCAGAACTACCTTGGCAAATTGGGTACCACTTAAGCATTTGTCGATTGCCCAATGCGCCAACTCAGGCTCGCGTGTTTCAACGCAGAGCAGAGTGACATTGTTTAAGTTGAGCATTGCTTTTGTAGTGTGTTTATGCAGCTAGCGCTTAATTCACAAATCCACGCAATACAGAGAGCTTGAATTGGGTTTTCTTCAGAACTCGCTTTATGGATCTCCATACTCTGGATGGAATACTCTTATTTGAGGGGCCGTAATCCCCCCAGCTTTCCCAATTAGACTGATACACTACGCCCAAATAATCGTGAGCTAGTAATTCTTCTTTAAGGCCTAAGACTTGATGGGCCCATAACTGATGCTCATAGTGGTAGTGCATAAACAACTGCTCGCGCGGATAGATCGGGATAGCGCGGAAGTTAATCAATGACTCGCCGTACCACGTAAATTCTGAGCCGCAGAGCAATACTGCGTCCAGGAAATTCATGCCGTTTGGAGTCAGATAGTTCGTATCCAGAGATTCCCAAACTTTTCCACTCCAGAGAAATGGGGCATAGCCAAAGTCATAAGTAACACCCTTACGACCCAAAGCAGCCTTAATTGGCTCACGATCCGCTAAAAAATGCTGGCGGATTTTTTTAGGGCCAAAACGCTCAGTCGCCTGAAGCACATCGCGCCCTTCGTGGATCACTGAGTACGGAATATTATCTTTGGCGATGAAATCATTTTCATCAAAATCGCGAATGAAGATGCAGTCTGAGTCTAGTACCAAGTAATTCTCAGAAATACCCAATCTCCAGAACTCAGACTTAATGACCTGTTGTCTTAAGCCGCCCCGAATTTCATATAACTTCTGAATATCTAATTTTGGATTAGCCTTAAAGATATCTTTCTCATCAAAAATAATGACTTCGTAATCTTTAAGATATTCCTTAAATAACTCCACATCATCCGCAGGAACGGAGATGTAAAACGGAATATTGCCTTTGTTGTGCTTTTGGATGCTTTGCGCAAGCTTGACTGTTCTCTTCAAGTCCTTACGAAAGGTGCAGCAATATAGAACGATATTCGGCATGGTTATCTAAAGATTAAAGTGGGTTTGGTTCACAACACTTAGGATTGTATCTACCGCTTGCTTTACGCCTATGGGTTTTCCGGTTGGTGCTGATAAGCACTTTTGCTCCCAATCTAGCCATATACGCTCTAAAGCCATATTAATGCCCTCTAAATCACCCTCATGACTTAAATAGGCTCCACGCTCTAATAACATCCCATCTAACTGTGTATTGCGGTGGGTAATACCCCAAATAGGTCGATCAGCCCAAAGGTATTCATAAAACTTGGATGGGATGTATTCGGCGCACCACTCATCATTGCCATGCAGCAGAATCAATACATCGGCTTCTTGCATCTTTTCAACTACGCGCTCACGTCCTGATTTACCCGTTACTGGATCTTTTTCTAGCCGACCATGAGCAAGCAGCAAATCATCAAAACCAAAATCGTTGATTGATTCAACGGTAAGCACATCCAAAGGAGCACCATAAGCATGTACTCGAATCTGCTGACGCGCCTGAGGATATTTTTTTAGTAGCGCTTGAACTGCGTTCAAAATTGTCGAAAGCGAACGATCTTTTGCCAGAGAGCCAAAATGACAAAGATTTAACTTGTCAGAATATTGATGCGTCACTTCTTTAGATAGTCCGCCTGGTGGATTTGCGCCAGGCAAAACCATAAAGCCATGTGCATTACCTGGGATATTTAAATTGGTATTGCGCACTTTAGCGTAGTGAACAGCGCCTTCAGTAAACCACCATGCAAAGTCTGAAAACCGAATAATCTGTTTTTCAAGATATTGCCGAAACTGCGCATCACGATTGCGTGGCTTATCGGCACCATCATCCGCCGGACTCTTGCGAATCACCATCGGATCATGTATCTCGGCAATCCACTTGATACCGGTAGATTTCTTAAGCCACAGGCCAGCAAGATGGGCAGACCAGGCGCCGCCGGTACTGTAAACCAGATCGACCTGCCCTGATCGAATTAATTTGCGTCCATGAATAAATGCAGGTATCGCCCATGACCATTGACTAGAGTAACCAAGAAACAACTTCTCCAAGGCAATTAATGGTGCCAACAAAATCGATACAGTTCTGGTCAATACTTTGTATAAAAGTCCGCGACCATATTGATTTGCAATCCAGTGTCTAAAGTCAAACCGAAATGCCGCTGGGCCCCAGGCTAAAAATTGACGATGAGGAAAACGCTGATCTTTAATACCAGTAATAGCGCTAAACACGATAGGCTTAATTCCAGCATCAAGTAGATACGGAATTTTATCGGTGATGGTTTGACTCGCTGCACGACCATCCATGTTGAAACCATGCGACAGAATGAGCCAACGTTTTTCTGTCGTCATCGTATTTGAGTCAGTCTCGCGCAATTCAACAGGACTAATTAGTTACCAGCAACAATCGACATCACAGCCATGCGCACTGCAATACCAAAGGTAACTTGATTCAAGATTACCGATTGCGGCCCATCAGCCACTACTGAATCGATCTCCACACCACGATTCATCGGACCAGGGTGCATCACGATGGCATCAGGCTTAGCTAAGGCCAATCGAGCTGGCGTTAAGCCGTACTGTTTAAAGAATGCATCGCCCTCAGGAACCTGGCCAGCCTCCATGCGCTCCTTTTGAATGCGCAGTGTCATGATGACATCCACATCCTTTAGGCCTTCTTCCATGCTATGGAAAACCTTAACTCCCAACATATCTAAATCACTTGGCAGCAAACTCTCAGGACCAATAGCGCGGATATCTTCACAACCTAAGGTGGTCAACGCATGAATATTCGACTTTGCTACACGACTATGCACAATGTCGCCCACAATCGCGACCTTCAAACCTTTAAAGTTTTGTTTGAAGTGACGCATCGTATACATATCCAACAAACCCTGCGTCGGATGTTGATGACTACCATCACCTGCATTTACAACGTGCACATGTGCCGGCACATGATTGGCTATTTCGATGGGGGCTCTAGATACCCCATGACGCACAACAAAAATATCCGCCTGCATTGCCACCAAGTTATCGATAGTATCTAAAAGGCTTTCACCTTTAGCTGTAGATGACGTAGAAATATCTAAATTAATCACATCTGCTGATAAACGCTTTGCAGCAATTTCAAAGGTTGTTCTTGTGCGCGTAGAGTTTTCGAAGAAGAGGTTAAACACACTCTTACCTCTTAATAATGGAACCTTCTTTACCTCACGCGATGGATCGGTAACGCTTACAAACTGCTGTGCAGTATCCAGAATATGGACGATCCGCTCTTTAGGGAGGCCCTCCAAGGTCAATAGATGCGTGAGTTCACCGGCAGCATTAAATTGGTTGGCTGGTTGATATATCGAACTCATTACTCGCGCTCCTCTAGTACGAAACTGAATTTCCCAGTCGTATCTTTTTCTAAAGCCAAAATTTGATGATCTGGCACGCTTACTATTTCACCAGCAAAGTTAGCGCTTACTGGAAGCTCTCGGCTACCGCGATCAGCCAATACCATTAACTCCACTTGCGCCGGCCTACCAAAATCAAACAATTCATTTAGAGCAGCTCTAACCGTTCTGCCGGTCAAAAGAACATCATCAATCAAAATCACATTGGAGCCATTAACATCAAATGGTAGATGTGTTGTCATGGTGCTAGCGGTACGGAGTGCCGTCATACCTTTCTCAGCATAATCATCCCGATGAAAAGCCGCATTAATGACACCATAGTGCGGTAAGCCTAAATCCTTAGCTAAACGCTCAGCAATCCAAGCTCCGCCCATTGCAAGTCCAACCAGCTCAAACGAGCTCACTTGTTTAAGCTCGCGAAGCTTCTCTAGTAATTTTTCATATAACTTTTCTGCATTCATTCTTTAATCCACACTGTATCGAAACTGCATTTTTAATCAGCGGCTTTAGCATCAAAATTCGCACCTAACTCTGAAAAGTATTGCTCCAGAATAAGGGCTGCCGAATGCGCATCTAGATTGTCCCGCATCTGGGCATCACCCTCTAAAACTGCTGAGGTATAGCGCTCATCTACCCAAGCCACCGGCAACTGAAAGCGGCCATGTAATTGGTTGCCAAAGCGAATTGCCTTAGCAGTCATCTCATGAGGTGAACCATCTGGATGGGTAGGTCTACCCACCACCAGCTGATTAGGCTGCCACTCTGCCAACAGCAACTCTATATCCCTAAATAAGGCATCGGCATTTGGGGCCGCAATAGTTTTTAAGGGCTCGCCCGCCTTAATTACTGAGTTACCAACTGCTACGCCTACACGGCGCGTTCCAAAATCAAATGCTATTGCTGTAATGGACTTATGCATGCCCCGCCTCTCCTGAGAGGTCCGATGGATCAAAGCCAAGATGATTCATGGCCTTTTGGTAGCGCTGGCTTGAGGGGGTATTAAAGATGATGTCCATCATTTGATCGCGATTGAGTGGAACGTTGATCCAGCCATTAAGCGTAATTTCCTCTTCGAGCTGACCAGCACCCCAGCCGGCATAGCCCAAGGTCATCAGGAACTGTTGTGGGCCATTACCTCCAGCCACCGCCTCCAGCACATCTTTAGAGGTAGTCATGGTTAGGCCACCAGGAATAATTAATGATGAACTGTAAGACAGGTTGGGGTTAGATTCATGCAAAACAAACCCACGCTCAACTTGAACGGGACCACCAAAGTAAACCGGTTGATCTAGCAAAGGGGCAATTTCTAATTTGAGATCAATTTTGTCAAAAAGAGTGCTTAAATTAACTTCAGTTGGCCTATTCACAACCAAGCCCATTGCACCTCTCTCAGTATGCTCAAAGAGATAAATGACTGAGCCAGCAAAATTAGGGTCCACCATACCTGGCATCGCAACCAAGAACTGATTAGCAAGGTGATCAGCAGAGAAAGAAATGGATGACTCCGGCATAGACGCTAAGTCTGAAGCAGGGGGTGCTTTTTTAGCGGAAGTCATGGGGTCTATTTTACCGAATATCTAGATTTTTCCGGTAATCCAGTAGGCAATGAGACCTACAAGCTCATGCACCACATCTTTCCAATTTTGCGCACCATCTATCAGATTAAATTGAGTCCACTGAAGGCGATTAGCCGTCTGGTAATCCACAGGAACAGGCAATACTGGCAAGCCCTGCTTTTGGAAGATTTTTACAGAGCGATACATATGGCTGGCCGAGGTAATTAATAACCAAGGCTTTAATTGCCCAGCCTGGTCCCTAGAACCCAGCTCCTCAATCATCGGTTTCATGAACAGCACGTTCTCATAGGTATTGCGAGACCGCTTTTCATAATGGGCTTTTTCTTCGTTTAAGCCCTGCTCTTGAACGAGCTGCTTAAATGCATCTGCCTCTGAAATTCCTCTTGGAGTAATTCGCCCAGAGTAGCCGCTGAATATGTATGGCAAGCTAGGATTTTTGCGAATAAGCTCAAATGCTTTAGTAACGCGCTCAGCCGACGAATGTATCGACACCTCACCTCGATCTACGGCAAGTTCACCACCAGAAATAGCGCCACCCAAAATAATGATACCGCCCACTTCATTTTCCAAGTCTTTGGATAACGCCACTTTAGGGGTGAGATTCTCAATACCTCTCAATACGACCTCTGAGGCTGGTAACCAGCCCACCAGAAAAAGATCCAACAAGGCAAGTAACAAAAAGCGCTTGCAAAGGTCAGGCTTACGTAGGGATAAAAAAAGCATGCTCAACAAAACAAAAACAATCACCCAATTGAGCGGCTCAATACAAAATTGCACTACTTTCGACAGAATAAAAAAGATCGTATCCATAATTCCTTAAGATCTTAACCCGACTACCCCACGCAGCCTCCTGCATTGAAGCTGAATAAGCCCTAATATATGGGCTATGCAAAAAGCACTAGTTTGGCTCCGCCGTGACCTTCGCCTGTATGACAATGCCGCCCTTCATCACGCCCTCAAGGAAAGTGAACAGGTTTGGCTTACTTTTATTTTTGATACCGAGATTCTCAAACCGCTTATAAAGGGTGAGCTTGATGCCAACGGCCTTAAGCATGATCGCCGAGTAGACTTTATTTGGCAGGGCATCAAACAAATTGATGAGCAATTACGTAAACAAGGCGGTGGACTGATTGTTCGCTTTGGCAATCCTACTGAATGCATCCCTCAACTAGCTGCGGAACTGGGCGTCAATATAGTTTTTGCTAACCATGACTATGAGCCATCCGCTATTGAACGTGATGACACTGTCAAAGAAAAATTAGAAAAGCAAGATATTGAATTTCTGACATTTAAAGATCAAGTTATCTTTGAGAAAAAAGAAATTCTGACCAATTCCAATACGGTCTTTTCTATCTTTACGCCTTACAAAAATAATTGGCTTAAAACGCTTCAAGAAAAAGATCTTGCTGCTTACGAATGCAATCCAAAACCAGGGCAGCTTGCGGCAATCCCCAAGAAATTATCAGAGCCACTACCGTCTTTAGAGTCCATGGGCTTTTGCCCTACCGGCATTGAGAGCTACTTACCACCTGGCTCAGAGGGCGGTCAAGCTTTCTTAGAAGACTTCCTATCTCGTATTGATCAGTACCAAATTGGTAGAGACTTTCCTGCAATTAAAGGTGTGAGCTATCTATCCACCCACTTACGTTTTGGCATGCTCTCGATTAGAGGTTTGGTACGTGAAGCCCATCGTCGCATGTTGGCTGGCAGTATGGGTGCCACCATTTGGTTAAGCGAACTTATCTGGCGTGATTTTTACTTCATGATTCTGGCTAATCATCCCCGTCTTGCTATGGGTGCATCGTTCAAGCCCGACTACGACAATATTGCGTGGGAGAGTGGTGCTACTGCCAAGAAATTATTTACCGCGTGGTGCGAAGGCAAGACTGGGTACCCACTTGTCGATGCAGCTATGCATCAACTCAATCAAAGTGGTTATATGCATAATCGTCTACGTATGGTTGTAGCCAGTTTTTTAACAAAAGATTTAGGCATTGATTGGCGCTGGGGTGAGGCTTATTTCGCCGAACACCTAAACGACTTTGAACTTTCTTCGAATAACGGCGGCTGGCAATGGGCCTCCTCATCTGGGTGCGATGCCCAACCCTACTTCCGCATCTTTAACCCCATTACCCAGTCAGAAAAGTTTGATCCTGAAGGCAAGTTTATTAAACGCTACCTTCCACAACTAGAAAAGCTCTCCAAGAAGTCGGTTCATGCCCCTTGGAAGGCTGGCCATATCGAGTTAGAGGCGGCAGGCATCAGCCTAGGAAGGGATTATCCATTGCCAGTAGTGGATCATGATGAAGCGCGTAAAAAGACTTTGGTGCGCTATAGCATTGTGAAAAAAATCGCTTAGCAAAGCATATAAGCGCATATTTCCGCTTTAAGATTAGATATGAGCAAGATCTATGCCGTAGGTGATGTCCAGGGCTGCGCACCTTCGTTAAAAGCCTTAGTTAAAAAGCTTCCAGCGAAATCCAAAATGATTTTTCTGGGAGACTTAGTCAATCGTGGGCCAGATTCATTAGGCGCATTGCGACATTTAAAAACCTTGCAAGAATCTGGTCGTGCAGAGTGCATCTTAGGCAATCATGACTTACACCTTCTGGCGATTGATGCCGGTCTTCGCAAAACCAAAGGACTAGATACGGTTGAGCCTATATTTAGCGCACCTGATCGCGCAGAGCTCATTGACTGGTTAAGAAAGCGCCCTATGGCATTAAGTAACGGCAAAGTACTCACAGTTCATGCAGGGGTGCTACCGCAATGGGATCTACAACAAACCATTGAATGTGCTCAAGAAGTAGAGAAGGCGCTACGCAGTAAGTCTTACAAAACTTTTCTGGCCAATATGTATGGCAATACCCCAACCAAATGGAATAAATCTCTCAAAGGTTATGAGCGCCTGCGCGTGATCACTAATGCATTAACCCGTATGCGCTTTTGCAGCCCGACTGGTCAAATGGAGTTTGAAAGTAAAGAAGGTTTAGAGAATGGTCCTAAGGGCTATACCCCTTGGTTCATGGCGCCCCACAGAAAGACCACTGATACCTTAATTTACTTTGGGCACTGGTCAACACTGGGCTTGCTACGCAAACACAATGTGATTGGCCTTGATACTGGCTGCGTCTGGGGTGGAAAGCTGACTGCTCTTGAGATTTCAGAATCCAATAAAGACAACAAGAATTCAGACATCATTCAAGTGGATGGTTATGACCACCCGCTCAGAATGTAAGCAATGACAAAGTTATATTTTAAAACCTTAGAGCTTTTTAAAAGAATTCTCAGCTGCGGTAATAATTTCATCGAGTACAGCATTGTCATGCGCAATCGATGTAAAGCCAGCTTCATATGCGGATGGCGCTAAATACACACCCTCATCTAACATCAGGTGGAAGAATTTCTTAAAGGCATCAATATTAGATTTAGTCACTGCCTCAAAGGAAGTGGGAACGTGATCGGTAAAGTAAAAACCGAACATACCGCCCACGCTATCTACCGCAAAAGGGATATTACTTTTATCGGCCGCAGCTTTTAAACCGGCCATGAGCTTTTGAGTTTGGCCTGTTAAGCACTCATAAAAACCTTCTCGCGAAATAATCTCGAGAGTTTTTAAGCCTGCAGCTACAGCCACTGGATTACCAGAGAGCGTGCCAGCCTGATACACATTACCCAGGGGAGCAAGCTTGGACATGATTTCTTTCTTGCCGCCAAAAGCGGCCATCGGCATGCCACCGCCCATCACTTTGCCTAAGCAAGTCAGGTCCGGGACTACTCCTTGTAAAGACTGAGCACCGCCCAGGGCTACCCTAAAACCTGTCATAACCTCGTCATAGATCATTACAGCACCATACTTAGCAGTCAGAGATCTGATCGCAGCCAAAAATGCTTTAGACGGTTGAATGAGATTCATATTTCCAGCGATTGGCTCAATGATGACTGCAGCAATTTGATCGCCCTGCTTTTTAAATACTTCCTCAATCGCTGCGACATCGTTGTATGGCAATACTAATGTGTGCTTCACCAAATCTTGCGGAACGCCACCAGAAGATGGTGCATTTTGCGTAGAGTCAGCAAATGTCAATAAGCCTGAACCAGCCTTTACCAAAAGACTGTCGGCATGACCGTGATAGCAACCCTCAAACTTAATAATTAAATCGCGACCGGTATATCCGCGAGCCAAACGCAAGGCAC
Source organism: Polynucleobacter yangtzensis (assembly GCF_027924165.1). NCBI lineage: Bacteria > Pseudomonadati > Pseudomonadota > Betaproteobacteria > Burkholderiales > Burkholderiaceae > Polynucleobacter > Polynucleobacter yangtzensis. The sequence goes on along the minus strand of NZ_AP026973.1, from coordinate 245,348 downwards.
TCATCGTCGCCTCTGTACCGCTTGAAACCATACGCACTTGCTCAACGCTTGGCATCAAAGCGCAAATACGCTCTGCTAACTCAATCTCACCCTCGGTAGGTGCGCCATAACTAAAACTGGTTTCTGCAGCTTTCTGAACGGCAGCTACTACCTCTGGATTTGCGTGACCCACAATCATCGGGCCCCAAGACATAATTAAGTCGATATAACGCTTATCGTTGGCGTCCCAAAAGTAAGGGCCTTTGGCTTTAGCAACAAAACGCGGTGTTCCACCCACTTGACGGAAAGCTCTCACTGGGGAGTTCACCCCTCCAGGAATAGTTTTTTGTGCACGCTCAAACAGCGCTTCGTTTTGATCTACTTTTGCCATGGTTATTTCTACTTAAATTGCCATCATTTCAAAATCTTCTTTGCGAGCACCGCACTCTGGACAGGTCCAATTCATTGGAACGTCTTTCCAAAGCGTTCCTGGCGCAATACCTTCATCAGGTAAACCAGCTGCTTCGTCATAAACCCAACCGCAAATTAAACACATGTATGTTTTAAATTCCATTACTTTGCTCTCTGATTTTCTTTGATATATCTATCGTTTTTTAACGCTTCTATCTCATTTTAAGGTTTTATAGCCGTTTAAGCTGGTCGCTTAGCATGCATCTCAAACTTGAATAAACGACATTCAAGAGGGCCATTAAACAAAGGGGTACGCTTAGATTCTTTGATGCGTAATTGGCCTGGAAGCGCCATATCTGCGGTAAGTACAAAAATATTCCACCCGCCAAAATCATCTTTTAGATGCTGGCCAAACTGACGTAAAAACTCTACAAACTTAGGATCCTGCTCTTCTTGAGCCTGCAGCTTTTTCAATGATTCACGGCTAGAGCGTTTTGCACTTTGACGACCTGTCTCTAAATTCAACTCGAAACGGTTATCTGGCTCATCTGCATCGTCGTATTTAGCATCTGGATTAGAAGCGCGATCTTGTCCACGACCACCCTTAATAACCAATCGCTCACCGTAAGGGGGGTTCAACAACATCACGCCTTCATTCACGCTTCCGGGTGGCTTAGCAGCCAAGGCATCAATCTGACGAACTACCGGCTGATCAGGTAATTGCGCTCTTTGCCAATTGCCCTTGAACATAGACACCAATTTCTCATTAATATCGCCGCCAGTAATTTTTAAGGCATCAACACTAGGGTACTGCTTACGTTTTTCCAACATCAGCGCAAGAGCGGCTTCTTTTAAATCAACCCAACACTTCTGCTCAGCAGCTTCATTAAAGGGCTTGAGTCGCTGAAAGCCAAAACCATGTGCCGAAGTCACTAAAGGACGATAAGCCAGTCGACTTGGTTTAGCGTCGTCGCCGTATATGCCTGCACGAATGGCCCCAGGCGGAATAGATAAAGCCATTTGGGCTGCTTCAATTAAAAAGGTTCCACTACCGCACATTGGATCAAATAATGTTTGACCAGGCCTCCAAGCAGTAAAAGACAAAATGCCAGCAGCTAAATTTTCTTTGAGGGGTGCATCGCCTTTTTCATCACGCCAACCACGCTTAAATAAAGCCTCACCAGAGGTATCCAAATAAATAGTGACTTGGGTTGGCGTTAAATGGGCTTGTACTCGCACATCCGGGAAAGCAGTATCAATACTTGGTCGATCACCCGTTACATCACGCAAACGATCCACAATCGCATCTTTAATTTTGAGCGTTGCAAAATTTAGACTCTTGAGTGGAGAGCGATGGGCCGTGACATCCACTCGCAAAGTTTGCTTTGAGGTAAACCACTCTTCCCACGCTAAACCGCTAGCCAACTTATAGAGGTCATCCTCTTGTCGATAAGGTGCTTGTGCCATTTGCAGCAATACACGGCTTGCAATACGCGAATGCAAATTTAATGCCATTGCGGCAGATATTGGCGCAGCCAGACCAACCCCACCAGTCGGACTTGTAGGTGTTGGGTCAATCACCCAAGCTCCTAAAGCCTTACATTCTGGGCGTCCAGCGATCTCAGCTAGCTCCTGGGCAAGCGGCACTTCTAAACCGCCTGGGCATACAACAAAAAATCTCATGGGGCTAACAATCTATAAATGGGAATATTAAAAAATTAAACAGAACTTATCGGCTGGCCTTAAGGCTTAAACAAGACCAAAGCAACAATGATGACTAACAAAATCACTGGAACTTCGTTAAACCAACGAAACCAAACACCGGATCGCTTATTAACCCCAGTACGAAACTTCTTAAGCAAGCTCAAACAAGCATGGTGATAACCAATTACCAGAATCACAAAAAATAATTTGGCATGCATCCATACATCGCCACGACCAATTCCAAAATGAAGCCACATCGTTATACCCAATAAGACCGCCGGAACCGCCAAGATAGTCATAAAGCGAAACAGGCGATCAGCCATACCTAGCAGGCGAGCATAAGCCTCAGTGTTTTTCTCTTCGGCCAAGTTCACAAAGATTCTGGGCAGATAAAACAAGCCAGCAAACCATGAAGTAATAAATACAATGTGGAAAGTTTTAACCCAGAGATAAGAATTACTCATATATTGTGTGCTTACTTTTTTATTAAATTAAGTACGAATCTCGCCATGACCCATGACCACGTACTTTAAGGAAGTCAGGCCATCCAAACCAACTGGGCCACGGGCGTGCAGCTTGTCATTTGAAATACCGATTTCTGCGCCCAAGCCATATTCAAAGCCATCAGCAAAGCGAGTGCTAGCATTGACCATCACACTAGCGCTATCCACTTCGCGCAAGAAACGATCGGCTTGAGCTTTGTTGTTCGTAATAATGGCATCCGTATGTTTACTACCGTATTGCTCAATATGATTCATGGCCTCATCGATATTGGCAACCGTCTTAATAGACAAAATTGGGGCTAGGTATTCTGTCTGCCAATCTTCTTCTGTAGCATCGACTAGATTCTGAAAGCCATTTGCTTCAAGTGTTTTGCGAGTCAAGCCATCAACCCGCAGCTCCACACCCTTATCTTGATAAATCTTACAGAGTGTTGGTAATACTTTCTGTGCAATCTCTTGATTCACAAGCAAAGTCTCCATCGCATTGCATGGTGCATAGCGTTGAGTCTTAGCGTTATCACATACCTTTACGGCCATTGCTACATCAGCATCCGCATCAATATAGGTATGGCAAATTCCGTCCAGATGCTTAATCATTGGTACACGTGCCTCAGCCATCAAACGTGCAATCAAACTCTTGCCACCACGTGGCACGATGACATCAATGTATTGAGTCATCGTAATCATTTCACCAACAGCACTACGATCTGTTGTCATAACTACTTGAACAGCATCTTTGGGCAAGCCTGCAGCAGCCAAGCCCTCTTGAATAATCTGAGCGAGTAAGGTGTTGGAATCAATTGCCTCTGAGCCGCCGCGCAAGATCACAGCGTTACCCGACTTTAAACACAGAGCAGCAGCATCAATAGTCACGTTAGGACGAGACTCATAAATAATGCCAATCACTCCAAGCGGTACACGCATCTGACCTAGTTCAATGCCAGATGCTTGCTTTTGTAGCGGAGTAATTTTGCCAATCGGATCATCCAAGGAAACAATTTGCTCCAAACCCAAGGCCATTGTTTCGATTGTTTTTGGCGTCATAGTTAAGCGATCAACAAAAGCAGCATCTTGGCCGTTAGCCTTAGCGCGCTCAACGTCGACCTGATTAACCTTCTGAATCTCAGCTGCCTTTTGACGCACCACTTTTGCAATATGTAATAAAGCTTGATTTTTTTGCTCGCTCGATGCACGCGCCATCGCACGAGATGCAGCGCGTGCTCGCATCCCAATATCTTGCATCATTTCTTTAATCGCTGAACTCATTTTTACTCTCTTATTGCTCTCTTATTACTTTTTTAATTTACTTTTGTTTATTTGACGTATTTACTTATTAACGCAATAAATTACCGACTAAACGCAGACCATCCCAGGGATCTGCCGGTAACTCTGCTGCGTGCAGACCTTTTACTTGACGATCCAATCCTGCGGCCACTTGCATTGCTCTGCGGAGTTTGAGTGGTTGAACCCTTCTTAACGCCGCTGGATATAAACGCTCTTTATTTCCCCAAATTCGATTGGCACGCATAAGGTTTTGTACAGACTCCCCAGCATCACTCGCCGCCTTCAGTTTAGATAGTATCCGAAGCTCTTCGGTTACGCTCCACAGAATCAACACTAGCGGCTCACCCTCGCCTTTGAGGCCATCCAACATGCGGTTGAGTCTCGCTAGGTCACCCGCAAGCATGGCTTCGGTTAGCTCGAAGACGTTATAACGCGCCACCTTCAGAATGGAGGAGCGAATCTGCTCCTCGCTTAGTTTTCCAACGGGATAGAGAAGTCCTAACTTCAGGATCTCTTGGTGGGCAGCAATTAAGTTGCCCTCAACTTGATCAGCTATAAATTCGAGTGCACGCTGACCTTCGGGTCCCGCTTCTACTTCTTGATCTTGACGCTTGAGTCGTCCCGCAATCCAATGCGGTAAATGACTGCGATCCAGTGAATCAATTTGAATCGCCATACCCGCATCATCGAGCGCACTAAACCAAGCGGAAGTTTTGGTCTTACCATCCAAACGAGGCAAAACAATACAAACCACCGTATCTGGACCATCTGAACCATTTGACTGCGCAGCGATTTGAGCGGCAAATTGCTTTAAAGCATCTGCTCCGTCACGCCCAGGCTTCCCAGTCGGAATGCGCAATTCCACCCAACGTTTATCACCAAACAAAGACATGGTCTGACCAGCGCTCAATAATGCACCCCAATCAAATCCACGCTCCTGTAGCAAGACTTCGCGCTCTGTATAGTTTTGTTTTTTCGCAGCAGCCCTTAATTGATCCATTGCCTCCATCATTAATAGAGGCTCATCGCCACTAAAAATATAGAGCGGCAACATGGGTCCACCCGAACTCAGAGATTTGAGGTGTGCTTGCAGGGCATCAACTTTAACCATGCGAGTCTGGTCCGCTTTAAAACGCTCTGGATTGTGGTGATTTGGCAGCGGCGGATACGCGTCTCAGGATCTGAATAGCCAAATCACGACGCATCAGCCCCAGAAACTGCTGGATTTGAACATCCGTCGCCAAGACCGTTGTAACGCTAAAATCCATATCACGAGTCATATAAATCTCCGCTTCAGGAACTATCTCAGCGCCCGCTACATCATAAGCTCTAAAGCCAACACGAATATTAAGGCGATAAGCTGAAATCTGACCACTGGAGTTATAGGCCAAGATCTCACGACCGTTAATATCATTGGTAATTTCTAAGATCAGATCAGCATCCTTAGGATTGATAGCGACCTTTGCATCAGTGCCCGTCAAAATTGCCGTCTGCAAATCAGCCCTCAAAGGGGGTGAAGGATTTCCGGTAATCGCAATAACTTTGAAGGGCAAATCCACCATACCGCGCAAACGATAACCGCAAGCAATAAAACCGCTTACAGGAGCGGTAGCAATCAAACCTAGCATTGCACGACGCAGGGAATTTACGCTCATGTTTATATTTTCTGTTTAAGCAACAATGTTGACTAAGCGACCAGGCACCACAATCACTTTTTTCGGTGTACCGCCATTTAAAGCTTTTTGTGCGGGCTCGCTTTGCAATGCCAGTGCTTCGATTTGCTCTTTACTTGCATCTGCTGGCACCTTAATATCACCACGCAACTTGCCATTAATCTGCATCATTAAAGTGATTTCAGTCTGCACCAATGCAGCTTCATCTACAGCAGGCCATGGGGCATCGAGTAGAGGACCCATCGTTTTGGCATAGCCAACTTCTTTCCACAAGACGTGAGTCAAATGCGGAACCACTGGATACAGGACGCGTAACAAGATACTTAAACATTCACGCAAGACTGGTGCGCTGATTGCGGTATTTTGATCAAGCTTAATGGGCTCAAGAACATTGAGCATTTTCATTGCGGCAGAGACAACTGTGTTGTACTGACGGCGCTGATAATCAAAGTTAGCTTGCTTCAAGATTGTGTGCACTTCGCGACGCAATTCTTTTTCAGCATCATTTAAGTTGCCTGGCAATAAATCAGATGCATCACGCAAAGCACTCGCCTGACTGCTGGAATACATCCATACTCGGCGCAAGAAACGAGAAGCGCCATCCACCCCAGCGCCTGACCACTCCAACTGCTGCTCAGGAGGGGCGGCAAACATGACAAACAAGCGAGCTGTGTCAGCACCGTATTCATCAATCAAAGCTTGCGGATCAACGCCATTGTTCTTGCTCTTGGACATCTTCTCAACACCACCAACTACTACTGGGGTATTTGAAGTGTCACCAATTAACTTGGCACCTCTAGGGCGACCCTTTTCGTCGAGATCTAATTCCACATCCAAGGGATTGAGCCAGGTCTTCTTACCTGAGGCATCCTCGGAGTAATAGGTCTCATTAAGTACCATGCCTTGCGTCAACAGATTCTGGAATGGCTCATCAAAGGTAATGAGATTGAGATCGCGCATGACCTTAGTCCAGAAGCGCGCATAAAGGAGATGCAAGATCGCATGCTCGATGCCACCAATGTATTGATCCATTGGCATCCAATATTCATTGCGCCCATCTACCATGGTCTTCGCATTCGGACCGGTGTAGCGCATGAAATACCAAGAAGAATCTACAAAGGTATCCATAGTGTCAGTTTCACGACGTGCAGGCTTGCCACACTTTGGACACTTCACATTCAAAAAGTCAGCACGTTTATTGAGTGGATTGCCGCTACCATCCGGGACACAATCTTCAGGCAATACCACTGGCAAGTCAGCTTCAGGCACTGGCACCGCGCCACAACCTGGATTGCTCTCATCGCCACAATGAATAATCGGAATCGGTGTACCCCAATAACGCTGGCGAGAAATACCCCAATCGCGCAAACGATAAGTCGTCTTGATTTCGCCAATACCGAGCTTTTCTAATTCTTTAGCAACAGCACTCACAGCCTCATCATGAGATAGGCCATCAAACTGTGAACTGTTAAAGCAAACAACGCCTTCCTTTTGGGCATACCAATCTTCCCAGCGTGTGGCATTGAACATCGGTGACTCTTCTTTGAGCGCAATTACCTGCTTAATCGGTAATTCATACTTCAACGCAAATGCAAAGTCTCGCTCATCATGTGCAGGCACACCCATTACTGCGCCATCGCCATAAGACATCAAAACGTAGTTGCCAACCCAGACAGGAACTGGCTCATGCGTCAAAGGATGTGTGACATATAAGCCAGTAAACATCCCTTCTTTTTCTTGGGTAGCTAAGTCAGCCTCGATCACACTACCGGTTTTGCATTTTTCAATAAATGCAGCAAGCTTTGGATTATTAGCGGCCGCCTTTGCAGCCAGAGGGTGCTCTGCTGCAACTGCGCAGAAAGTAACACCCATGATGGTATCTGCACGGGTAGTGAATACATACAAAAGACCGTCTTGAATAAAGTTGCCATGGTCATCAGCAATTTCATGCTTAAACGCAAAACGCACACCACGACTTTTGCCAATCCAGTTTTGCTGCATGGTCTTCACGCGCTCTGGCCAACCCAAACCTTCTAATCCTGAGAGCAAAGGTTCAGCATAGGCAGTGATGTTGAAGTAATAACCTGGAATCTCACGCTTTTCAACTAAAGCACCGGAGCGCCAACCGCGACCATCAATCACTTGTTCGTTTGCTAAAACAGTTTGATCAATCGGATCCCAATTAACAACCTGAGTTTTGCGATAGGCAATACCTTTTTCCAGCATCTTTAAAAAGAGCCACTGGTTCCAACGATAGTAGTCAGGACTACAAGTTGCGACTTCACGCGACCAATCAATTGCCAGACCCATAGCAGCCATTTGCTTTTTCATATAAGCAATGTTGTCGTAGGTCCATTTTGCTGGAGGTACTTTATTTTGAATCGCCGCATTTTCAGCGGGCATACCAAAGGCATCCCAACCCATTGGCATCAAGACGTTATAGCCCTGCATGCGGAGTTGACGTGCCATTACATCATTAATGGTGTAGTTGCGTACATGCCCCATGTGGAGCTTGCCAGATGGATAAGGCAACATAGAACAAGCGTAGTACTTTGGCTTTTGTTTGCCTTGTGTATCAACTGCGTTTTCTGCTACTTGATAGACTTGCGCACTTTCCCAATCAGCCTGCGCTGCGGCTTCAATACTGCGGTAGTCGTAATCCTTACTCATTCTGCGACAACTCTTTTCTTCTATCTTTAATTGATTGACTAATTATTTGCGCAAGCCAAGAACGTCTTGCATATCAAACAATCCATTGCATTGGCTTTGCAAGAAACGGGCAGCGCGTAATGATCCTTGCGCGTAAGACTGACGGCTTGAAGACTTGTGACTAATTTCAATACGCTCACCATCACCAGCAAATAACACGGTATGGTCACCTACGATATCGCCACCACGAATAGTTGCAAAACCAATCGAACCTTCCTTACGTTCGCCGGTATGGCCTTCACGCGCATAGACTGCAACGTCATCTAATTTCTCGCCCAATGCATCCGCGATCACTTCACCCATCTTGAGCGCTGTACCAGAAGGTGCATCTACTTTATGTTTGTGATGAGCTTCAATAATCTCAATGTCATAACCCTGATTAAGCATCTTGGCTGCGATCTCGAGGAGCTTAAATGTGGCATTCACACCCACACTCATATTTGGCGCAAACACAATTGCTAATTTTGACGAAGCTTTTTTCAAGCTCGCGATTTGATCGGCGGTTAGGCCAGTAGTACCAATAATCATTTTGGTGCCGGTCTTTTCGGCAACGGCTAAATGAGCCATGGTGCCCTCAGGTCTTGTGAAGTCGATCAAGAACTGTGCATCAGCCAATACCTGAGCCACATCAGCAGAAATCAGCACACCCGTTTTTTTGCCCAAGAATGCGCCAGCATCTTCGCCCAGTTGTGGGCATGAGGTATGTTCAAGTGCACCAACCAATTGCGCATCTGTTGTGTTGAGGACAGCCTCAATCAACATCTTGCCCATACGGCCTGTCGCGCCTGCAATTGCAATCTTCATCATGTGTATCTTCGCTTCATATTCAAGAGAGCCAAAACGGTAATCTTGGCATCAGTACAAAAGTGATTTCTATTATTTAGAATCCGCTGCCTTTGGCGCATCATTTAAGGTGCCTGGCCCCAACTGCGGAGCCTGTGTAGCTGGATCACCCTTTGAAGAACCAAAGAAGTCCCAGAATGAACTGCTATTTGGTGCAGGAGGTATAGCTGCACCAGCAGCTAAGTTATCCGTCTTACTTGGGACCAATAATTCTGGACTCTGCAATGGAGGAGTAACAGGGGGTTTATTAGATCCAGTAATAACATCCCAGAATGAACGCTTTGTTTTGGCGTAGTTATCAATCTCCGCGACTAACTCGACCTCAGTGGGCAATGCGTCACCTTCAAACTTCACCACTTTGTCACCATCAAAAAATACGGTGACATGACGCTCTTTGCCAATTGGTTGACCAGAACGTTTAAATTCAAAAATGTAATCCCAGCGATTTGCGTGGAAGTAACTTGCCAACAAAGGTGTACCTAAAATTTGACGTACCTGCTCACGGCTCATGCCAAGCTGTAGCTTTGCATACTGCTCGCTAGAAATAAAGTTGCCTTGCACAACATCGGGAACATAAGGTCTAAAAATCTTATTCATCCAAGCGCGCTGAGTTTCATCAACCGCAGAAGTGCAGCCAACTACCCCCATGAGCCCAAACAGGGTGAGAGCCACAGCCCCCAGTCGAACAGGGGAATAAATACCCTTTAAAACTGGGTTCAAAAAGCGGGTAAAAAGTTCAAGGCAATTTTGCATGGCTGGCCGTATCATTAAGACATTGATTTTAGCTCCCAATGCCATATATATGACCCAAATCCCTACCCCTGAAAATTTACGTGATATTGGCCTGAAAGCGACTGGGCCAAGGATGAAAATTCTGGATTTTTTCCATCAAAACGGCGGCACTCACTTTAGCGCTGAAGACGTTTTTATGGCCCTTGCCAAAGAGGATAAAGAGATCGGTTTAGCCACCGTTTATCGGGTTCTTACCCAATTTGAACAAGCCGGCCTGCTCCTACGCAGCCATTTTGAGTCCAGCAAGGGTGATAGCAGGGCTATCTATGAGCTCAATGAGGGGCAGCACCATGACCATTTGGTCTGCATTGATTGCGGCCATGTTGAGGAATTCGTAGACGAAGCCATTGAAAAAAGGCAACGTGATATCGCTAAAAACCTCGGATTTAAGCTCCAAGAGCACTCTTTAGCCATGTATGGCCAGTGCCAGAAGAAAAATTGCCGCAATAAACAAGCAAAATAAGCTGTTTTAAGCCCCTTAGAAGCAAAAAAGACCTCAAATCGAGGTCTTTTTTACATAATTAAGCCTAAAAAGAAGATTTAAGCGTTTTTTAACAACTTTTAGCTACTGTTAGCTAATCTTATTTATTTTTCCTTACTTTACAGCCATTAATGCTTCAGCGGCATTGAGCATTTGAACTGAATAACCCCACTCGTTGTCATACCAAGCCAATACCTTAACCAACTTACCATCTGCAGAGACGCGAGTTTGGGAAGCATCATAAATACTTGGACGTGGGTCATGGTTAAAGTCGATTGAAACCAATGGCAGGGTATTGAAGCCCAAAATACCTTTGAGCTCGCCTTCGCTTGCAGCCTTGAGAATGGAATTTACTTCATCCACGCTAGTAGCGCGACTTGCAGCAAATGTGAGGTCAACTACTGAAACGTTAATCACCGGCACACGCATTGCGAAACCATCAAAGCGACCCGCCAATGCTGGCAGAACCAAACCCACTGCCTTAGCAGCACCAGTCTTTGTTGGGATCATGCTTGTTACAGCAGAGCGCGCACGACGCATATCCTTGTGATACACATCAGTCAATACTTGATCGTTTGTAAACGCATGAATCGTTGTCATCAAGCCAGATTCAATGCCAATCTTTTCTAAAAGTGGCTTCACCAGTGGAGCCAAACAATTTGTTGTGCAGCTAGCATTGGATACAACTACATCGCTTGGCTTAAGTACGTTTTGGTTCACCCCATACACAATCGTTGCATCCACATCTTTTTCACCAGGAGCAGAAATCAATACTTTCTTCGCGCCCTGCTCAATATGAATCATCGCTTTTTCTTTAGAAGTGAACTTACCTGTGCACTCTAAAACCAAATCGACACCCAATTCACCCCAAGGAGTTTCTGCAGGATTACGCGTACAGAACATCTTGATGCGATCGCCATTTACCACCATGCAATCACCATCTACCGAGACCTCAGCTGGGAAGCGGCCGTGCGCTGAATCGTATTGAGTCAAGTGAGCATTAATGGCAATATCGCCCATCGCATTAATCGCAACAATCTTGATATCACGGCGTGGTTTGCCGTTGACTTGATCTTCATATAAGGCGCGCAATACCATGCGGCCGATACGCCCATAACCATTAATTGCGACACGAATTGTCATTTATTTCCCCTTACTAATATTGAATTTATTTCGTATTTAAATTACTTCTTTGCTATGCATTGTTTAACTGTCTTTGCAATCTGATCTGCTGTTAGACCAAAGTACTCATAGAGCTGTGAAGCAGGCGCCGATTCGCCAAAAGTATCAACACCATGCACTGCTGCACAACCATACTTCCACCAGAAATCACTTACACCTGCTTCAACTGCAATGCGTGGAATATTGGCTGGCAATACTTTTGCTTTATATGCAGCGTCTTGTTGATCAAAGACAGTGGTTGAAGGTATCGAAACAACGCGAATGCCTAAGCCTTCTTTTTCCAATTGCTGCGCTGTTTGCAACGCTAGAGCAATTTCAGAGCCAGTAGCCATAATCACTGCATCAATCTTGCCAGATGGATCACGCAACACATAACCACCACGAGCAATCTCTTTGATTTGTGCAGGAGTACGAGACACAAATGGGCAATTCTGACGACTAAAGATCAAGGCGCTAGGGCCATGCTTGCGCTCAATAGCTGAGCCCCAGGCTACGGCGCTCTCAGTGGTGTCACAAGGACGCCAAACCATCAGATTTGGAATGAGGCGCAAGCTGGCAACATGCTCGACAGACTGGTGGGTTGGGCCGTCTTCGCCCAAACCGATCGAATCATGCGTAAAGACAAAAATACTGCGCAGCTTCATCAACGCAGCCATACGCAAGGCATTGCGGCTGTAATCAGAGAAGGTTAAGAAGGTGCCGCCAAATGGAATATAGCCACCATGCAGAGCGATACCGTTCATGATGGCGCTCATACCAAATTCGCGCACACCGTAATTAATGTGGTTGCCCCACTGATCGCTACGCACAGGTTTGCATGTAGACCAATTGGTTAAGTTGGAACCTGTTAAGTCAGCAGAGCCACCCATAAATTCTGGCAATGCTGGAGCTAAAGCTTCAATCGCATTTTGACTTGCTTTACGAGTAGCAATGGTCTCAGCTTTAGATTGGCAAGTTTTTAAATACGCATTTAAGGTAGATGAAAAGTCTTTTGACAATTCACCTTCCATGCGGCGCTGTAATTCCGAAGCAAGTTCTGGAAATTTATTTTTATATTTCTGAAATTCTTTATTCCACTCATGCTCAGCCGCTTGACCGCGCTTTTTAAAATCCCATGCCGCATAAATATCTTTTGGAATTTCAAACGGAGCATAAGGCCAGTTCAAAGCTACGCGAGTAGCTGCAATTTCAGCAGCGCCTAATGGTGAGCCGTGCACTTTATCGCTGCCGGCCATATTTGGTGAGCCTTGACCAATCGCGGTTTTGCAACAAATGAGTGTTGGCTTATCGCTCTTTTTAGCCTTAGCAATAGCAGCAGAAACCGCTTCTGCATCATGTCCATCAACAGATCGAATGACATTCCAACCATAAGCCTCAAAGCGCTTTGGCGTATCTTCGTTAAACCAAGAAACTACTTTGCCATCAATCGAAATGCCGTTGTCGTCCCACAATGCAATTAACTTATTCAGCTTGAGAGTGCCAGCTAGAGAACAAACTTCGTGGCTAATGCCTTCCATCAAACAACCGTCACCTAAAAATACATAGGTGTAGTGATCAACAATGTTGTGACCAGGACGATTAAATTCTTCAGCAAGCAATTTCTCAGCCAATGCCATACCAACTGCATTCGAAATTCCCTGACCCAATGGTCCGGTAGTTGTTTCTACTCCAGGAGTGATTCCATATTCAGGATGACCCGGAGTCTTGCTATGCAATTGGCGGAAATTTTTCAATTCTTCAATTGGCAAGTCGTAACCAGAAAGATGCAAGAGTGAATACAACAACATGGAACCGTGACCATTGGATAAAACAAAACGATCGCGATCAATCCAATGCGGATCCGTTGGATTGTGTTTTAAATGTTCGTTCCAAAGACCTACAGCAATATCTGCCATACCCATCGGCATACCAGGGTGACCTGAATTTGCCTGCTGTACTGCATCCATGGATAAAGCGCGAATGGCATTGGCCATGCGAATTTGAAGGTTTGACATCGTAAAAGTGGTCTCGAGGAAAATAAATTGGCTATATTTCAGTAATGCCTCAATTTTATCTTCCCGGACCATGGGAATCCCAAAAGCCAACCACCCTCACACCCGAGGTTGCCCACCATTTGCGTGTTCGACGCATTCAGACCGGGGAATTCTTCCCAGTATTTGATGGAAAAGGCCAGGTTGCCAAGGGTGAACTTCTCTCTTTGAGCGGAAAAACAGGTCAAGTTCAGCTAACTGACATCCGCAAAGATACCCACCGCGAGACCCCTTACGCCATTACTTTGGCCCAAGGACTAGCTGGTGGCGACAAAATGGACTGGATTGTCGAAAAAGCAGTGGAGACTGGCGCCCAAAATATTGCCCCGATGCAATGTGAGCGCTCTATTCTCAAACTCACTCGTTCAAGTGATGCTGAGCGTGCCCAAAAACGGCTTGCTCACTGGGAAGGCATTATTCAAGCAGCCTGCGAACAATGTGATCGCACTGTCTTGGCCAGCCTGGAGCCTATTCAAACTTTTGAGGGCTATTTAAAGACAACTCCAAAACCAGCCCTCAAGCTACTCTTAAGTCCAGACGCCACCAAAAGCTTGTATTCAGTGCTCATAGAGAATGAACCTCAGGATGTTGTACTAATGATTGGTCCCGAAGGTGGTCACTCTCCAGAAGAAGAGGCTCAGGCAGAGGCTGCGGGCTATCAATTGGTTTCCTTGGGTGAGCGCGTGCTGAGAACAGAAACGGCTGGTGTGGTGGCTATTACAGCGGTTCATAGTGTGTGGAACCCAGAAATGCAAAATCGCCTCAAATAGAGGCGATTTATTTAACTTCTAAGACTTTTGCTATTAAGCGAAAGAATAGAAGACGCGATACGGGGTGCGGCGCTCAGCCCAGAAATCAACCGCATCACGGAAAACGTCTAAAAGTGTTTCGCGCGCTTCTTTGTCGAACTTCTGAGTGCAAGGCAAGCCTTCAAGGACTACAACAAAACCTGGCTGTGGGCCAGACTTATCAACCGTAGTGGTCAAAGCATCCAATAAAGGATCGTAGTTTTTTGCCTGCTGCTTAGTAAACGAATAAGCAATCGCAATGGATTCCAAAACCTCACCTTTTGTCATTGCATTAGCGCAATTGGCATAAATGAAGTGTTGACCTAATTCTGTTGCCGCTTCCTGCAAATCAGGAGTACGGAAAGCGCGAATCGATTGCACAATATTTGGGCGCACACTGCGCAACATTGCCGGCGGTCCGGCATCGCGAACGGCCAAAGCGGCACGCCAAGAAGCTGTCACTTTTTTCCCCGAAACTTGATTTGCTGCATAGGTTTGTAAACGAGATAAACCGCCTTCAGCATAAATATTGGCAGCGGATGATTCGGTTTCAAGTCGATCATTGCTGTCCCAACTTTCAGCGCGGCTATGTTCGTCGAAGCTGGCTGTATTGCTGTTTTCAGAGCGATTATTCATGATGGGTGCTAGGTTACCCGTAACACGCCATCAAATCAAGCCCAAATACAGTGCATTTTATGTAACACACTGATTTATATAGAAATAAATTATGTAAGTTATCGCTAACTTACATAATTTTAGGGTCTTAAGAAATACCTCTCGCGTTGCTTGCCGCTTCCACAACTGCCAAAGTTGTCACATTCACAATGCGGCGAACTGTCGCTGCTGGGGTCAGGATATGGATTGGCTTAGCAACACCCAATAACAATGGGCCAATTGCAATTCCGTTACCGGCTGCTGTTTTTAGCAAGTTGTAAGAAATGTTTGCAGCATCAATATTTGGCAAAACCAAGAGATTGGCATCACCCTTTAATGGAGATGAGGTTACCGCACCCGCACGAATGGTTTCATCCAAAGCGCTATCGCCATGCATTTCACCATCCACTTCCAAGGTTGGATCCGCCTTCTGAATCAATGCCAACACTTCGCGCATTTTGATAGCAGATGGGGCATTGCTTGAACCAAAATTGGAATGTGAAAGCAGCGCCACTTTAGGTACGAGACCTAACTTACGCATTTCACTTGCAGCCATCAAAGTCAACTCAGCTAATTCGCAAGCGGTTGGATCGATATTAATATGCGTATCAACCAAAAATACTTGGCGGCCAGGCAGAATCAAACCAGACATTGCGCCGTACACATTGGCGCCAGCTTCGCGACCAACTACCTCATCAACATACTTGAGATGAGTCGCAGAATTACCTACAGTTCCGCAAATCATGCCATCGGCCATGCCTTTGATAATCATGATGGAGCCGATCAAACTATTACGGCGACGCATCTCTAACTTAGCAAACGACTCGGTCACGCCCTTACGTTCTGTAAGGCCGAGATAGGTTTGCCAGAAGTCACGGTAGCGCGGGTCATTCTCTGGGTTAACAACTTCAAAGTCATCGCCCGCCTTCATACGAAGACCGAACTTCACAATGCGATGCTCAATCACGGCTGGGCGGCCAATCAGAATTGGTGTTGCCAAATGCTCATCAATGATGATTTGTACTGCGCGCAATACGCGCTCATCTTCACCCTCAGCAAACACAATGCGTTTTTGATTTGCAGGCACACGTTTAGCAATGCTAAAGAGCGGCTTCATCAAAGTACCAGAGTGGTATACAAATTGTTGCAACTGATTGCGGTATGCATCGAAATCTTTAATCGGGCGTGAAGCAACGCCATCATCCATTGCAGCTTTAGCAACGGCTGGAGCAATCACAGTAATTAAACGCGGATCAAATGGTTTCGGAATTAGATACTCCGGGCCAAAGGAAAGATTTTCAATACCGTAAACCGACGCTACTACTTCACTCTGCTCCGCTTGAGCCAACTCCGCCACAGCCTTGACTGCTGCGACTTCCATGCCACGAGTAATGGTGGTTGCGCCCACATCCAATGCGCCACGGAAGATGAATGGGAAACACAAAACGTTATTGACTTGGTTAGGATAGTCAGTACGGCCAGTTGCCATCACTGCGTCTGGACGAACTGCTTTTACTTCTTCAGGCAAGATTTCTGGGGTTGGGTTTGCCAATGCATAAACCAATGGCTTAGGCGCCATCTTCTTCACCATATCTTGCTTAAGAACGCCACCAGCAGAAAGGCCCAAGAAAATATCTGCGCCTTCAATTGCTTGATCGAGTGTGCGTAAATCTGTGTCTTGGCAGAATGGTTCCTTCTCTGGATCCATCAACTCCTTGCGACCTTTGTAAGCAACACCAGCTAAGTCTGTTACCCAAATATTTTTGCGCTGAATACCAAGATCAACCAACAGATCCAAACAAGCTAATGCAGCAGCACCCGCTCCAGAAGTAACCAGCTTTACCTCTTCAACTTTTTTGCCAACCACCTTCAAACCATTGAGGATGGCGGCTGCGACCACAATTGCAGTACCGTGCTGGTCATCATGGAAGACCGGAATCTTCATACGCGCTTGCAACTTGCGCTCAACTACAAAACAATCAGGCGCTTTAATGTCTTCTAAATTAATACCGCCGAATGTTGGCTCTAATGCCGCAATAATTTCTACCAACTTGTCTGGATCGTTTTCATTGACTTCGATATCAAAAACATCAATGCCAGCAAATTTCTTAAAGAGAACTGCCTTACCTTCCATCACCGGCTTACTTGCCAATGGTCCAATATTTCCCAAACCTAAAACGGCAGTACCGTTTGTGATAACACCAACTAAATTTCCACGTGCCGTGTACTTAAAAGCATTCGCAGGATCTTTAACAATTTCTTCGCAAGGAGCAGCAACCCCAGGCGTGTACGCCAGGGCTAGATCTCGCTGATTAGTTAGTTGTTTTGTCGGGGCAATTTCAATTTTGCCCGGAGTAGGAAACTCGTGGTACTGAAGGGCCGCCTCTCTCAAGGCTGCAATTTGTTGCTCTTTATTGTTTTCTTTACTCATTCACTAGCTCGCTAAATTTCGTCTTATCTTTATTTCATCTAAGACTGTTAAGAGCTTAATTCTATTCCTCTCGGGCGTTCGTTACATAACCACCATAAAATGAGGTATGTCTTCTCATTCCAAACCCTTTGGGGAATTTGACCTGATCGAACGTTTTTTTAAAACGGCTGCTAATTCTTTGCGCACCAATGCAGATCGGGCGATTACCCTTGGAATTGGTGATGATTGCGCTCTAATCAAACCTAGGGCAGATGAAGAGGTTGCCATTACCAGCGACATGCTGGTTGAGGGCAGGCATTTTTTTGCAGGCGCCAATCCCGAGCTATTAGGCCGCAAAGCCCTAGCAGTCAACCTTTCAGACTTAGCCGCGATGGGTGCAAGACCCCTCGGATTTACGCTAGCAATTGCCCTACCAACGGCAGACAACACATGGTTAGAGGCATTTTCTAAGGGCCTTTTTGCCATGGCGGAAGAGTATTCATGCCCCCTCATAGGAGGCGACACCACGGCTGGACCGCTGACGATTTCAATCACTGCTTTTGGTGCTTTACCCAAAGGAGAGGCCATTCGTAGATCAGGGGCAAAGCCGGAGGATGACATCTGGGTTTCTGGAACCGTTGGCGACGCAAGACTTGCTCTTGCTGCACTGCGTCATGAAATAACGCTATCTACCGAGGATTTACAACAGATAGAACATCGTATGCACAACCCCACACCGAGAATTGAACTGGGTATGCAACTTAGAAATATTGCGAGCTCCGCCTTAGATGTATCCGATGGTCTTCTTGGCGACTTAAGTCACATTTTGAAACAGTCACAAGTCGATGCTGAAATTCAGTTAGACAAGCTGCCAAAAACTGACACGCTGCAAAAGCAAGATCTACAAATTCAAAATCAATTTGCAGCCTGCGGTGGAGATGACTATGAGATTTGCTTTACTGCTTCCGCAAGTCAACGCGACAACATCCAAGCCATTAGTAAATCTATCGGATTACCACTAACCATCATTGGCAAAACAGTTCCAAAAAAGGATGATGCAGTAAAAGTATATTTACTGCACGAATCTGGCGCTCTTTTGAGTGATGCAGAAGCTGCCCCGTTTTTAAAATCATTTGATCACTTTGCATCATGACGAATCCCCAGAATTCTGTTGAAGTAAAGCCAACTTTTAAGTGGGTATTTCAAACCGCTAGTCGGACCATTGCATTTGGCTTTGGTAGCGGTCTCAGCCCCGTAGCACCAGGCACTGCCGGTACGCTCTGGGCCTGGGCGGCCTTTCTGGTTGGCGAATACTTTCTTAGCACCGAAGATTTTCTCTGGATTATTGGCGGCGGTATATTGCTTGGCTGCTGGATCTGCGGTCAGGTCAGCGAAGAGCTTGGTAAAAAAGATTTTGGTGGAATTGTTTGGGATGAAATTGTTGCCTTTTGGTTAGTTCTGATCTTCATCATGCCAACCAATATTTGGATGCAAGCAATTGCATTTGGGCTGTTCCGTTATTTTGATGCAATGAAGCCAGGTCCAATTGGAATAATTGACCGCCACTTTAAAGATATGGCAACTGATCATTCCAGGCGCTCTTCTTTATTACAAATTATTTGGCGCGGTTTTGGTATTGTGGTTGATGATCTTGCAGCCGCCTTTTGCACGCTTCTGGTAATTGCCTTGTTGCAGTTTCTGATTAAATAACGAACATCAATGAATACAGCGGACCTCACTAAAACATTGGCTGAGATTTTGCTTTCCAGAAATTGGACGGTATCGCTAGCCGAGTCTTGTACTGGGGGCTTAGTCTGTGCGACCTTAACTGAGCTATCAGGATCAAGCGAATGGTTTGAACGTGGCTACATTACCTACAGCAATGAAGCTAAAACCGAATGCCTTGGGGTACCAGCAGAGATCATCGAGGCCCATGGGGCAGTCAGTGAGGCTGTAGCCAAGGCGATGGCTGAGGGTGCCAGGATCAATTCAGGAAGCAATGTGGCTATTTCAATCACTGGGGTAGCAGGGCCATCTGGTGGCACACCTGAAAAACCGGTTGGAACTGTTTGGTTTGGTTGGGCTACTGCAAATCAAACCCTAACCAAAACCATGCGCTTTGACGGCGATCGTCAAAAGGTGAGAGAGCAAGCAACCGAGTTCGCACTTACTGAGCTAATTGCTCTACTCAGAAGCTAAAAGAAACTATAAATCGCCGATTACTTCATCCAGCCTTTGCTGTGGAAGTACCAAAGAGGGATGATTGCTGAGACTAACATCGCACCAATTGCCATTGGATAACCCCAAGTCGCGTCTAATTCCGGCATGTGTTTGTAGTTCATACCCCAGATACTGGCAAGTAAGGTTGGTGGCATTAAAGCTACCGATACCACCGAGAAGATCTTGATAATTTTAGATTGGTTCAAATTAATGAAACCGACGGTAGCATCCATCAAGAAGTTAATCTTGTCGAATAAAAAAGCGGTATGGTTTTCGAGTGAGTCAATGTCGCGCAAAATTTGGCGCGCTTCCTCTTGCTGTTCATCAGAGAGTAACTTGCTGCGCATCAGGAAAGATAAAGCTCTGCGGGTATCCATCACATTGCGACGAATACGTCCGTTGGTATCTTCTTCTTTTGCAATGGTCTCGAGAACTTGTTCTGCATCCGCATCATTAATATCATCCTGCAAGACTCGTTTACCCGCTTGCTCTAGATTTTCATAAACCTCTTCCAAAGCATCCGCAGAGTACTCAGCATCGGTTGAATACAAATCTAGTAATACGTCTTTTGCATTACTTACTGACCCTGGACGCAAACGCGCACGCAAGCGAACCAAACGGAACACTGGCAAGTCTTCATCATGAATCGAGAACAGCACTTGTTTGGTAAGAACGAAAGCGACTCGAACGTTACGAGAAGTTTCTTCTTCATCTAACAAGAAATCAGTACGAATATGGAGGTGGCCATCATCAGCTTCAAAGTAACGCGCAGAAGCTTCCAAGTCACCCAAGTCATCTAACTCTGGCAAGAGTACGCCAAACGCCTCTTTAATCCAGATTAATTCCTCTTCTTCTGGATCAACCACGTCAATCCAGATAGGATTGGCATATTGCAACAATTCATTGCGATCTTCGACTTGCTCTTGAGAGAGGCGGCCATTTTGCAGGACGAACAAGTTGATCATGGTGAACTCCTAAGGAATGTGCGCTAGTTTATCCTATACAACATGACAGTTTCACTAAAATAAGCCAAATCCAATGAACTCTCGCTCAAATACCTTTAACCAGCAACTCCAGTCCGCATGGGCTTCCCAAGGCAGCATGCTGTGCGTTGGTTTTGACCCAGACCCAAAGCGCTTACCCCCATCCCTACAAGGGAAACCAGAGGGCATCTATGAGTTCTGTCGCGAAATCGCTGATGCGACTGCGGATTTGGTCTGCGCCTTCAAGCCTCAGTTTGCCTACTTTGCCTCCCAAAGAGCCGAGGCTCAACTAGAAAAACTGATTCAGCATCTCAAAGATAAATACCCCCATATCCCCGTGATTCTCGATTCCAAGCGTGGGGATATTGGCAGTACCGCAGACCATTACGCTCTTGAGGCCTTTGATCGCTATGGCGCCGATGCGGTAACTGTGAACCCCTATATGGGCTTTGACACGATTGAGCCCTATCTCAAGCATGCAGGTAAAGGCGTAATTGTATTGTGCCGTACATCGAATCCCGGTGGATCTGATTTGCAGTTTCTAAACGTAGCCCCGAATGGTGAGCCACTCTATCTTCATGTAGCCAAACTCGCTGCGCAGCAATGGAACCAGTCTGGTCAGATTAGCCTAGTCGTTGGAGCAACCTTCCCAGAAGAAATCGCCAAAGTACGAGCCATCGTTGGTGAGATGCCTTTGCTAATTCCGGGCATTGGCGCTCAAGGTGGCGACATTGATGCCACTGTCAGCGCAGGAAAAGTCCCAGGTAAGCCGGGAACCGGGATGATCATTAACTCTTCCAGAGCCATTCTGTACGCTAGCTCTGGAAGTGATTTTGCAGAAGCCGCCAGAGCAGTTGCTATAAGCACGCGCGATGCTCTTAGCGCTGCGGCAAATAAATAATCAGCCTCTAAACATCTTTACTTCTTTGGGTTGGGCGCTAATGCAACCCGATCCATGTTCTCCAGGATGAATTCTTGGCGAGCAGAATAATTAATACTTCCACGGCGGCAATACTGCTGCTTATCAAAGCACTTGGGTGCAGGTAATGCTGAAGCTAGTGCAGCAGCCTGATTTCGGTCAAGCGCTGCTGGACTTGTAGCGTAATAGTGCTGCGAGGCTGCACCAATTCCAAAAATACCCTCACCCCACTCTACTGAGTTGAGATAAATCTCATACAGCCTCTGCTTGGAGAGCATCAACTCTAATAGCCCAGTAATGATGAGTTCTTGCCCCTTGCGCAAATAGTTTTGCTCTGAAGAAAGAAATAAATTTTTTGCTAACTGCTGCGTAATGGTTGAACCGCCTCGCAAAGCTGTTTTTGATTTATTGCTTGCTTGAGTTTTTTGTTGATTTTTTTGCCAAGCTTTTTGCATATCCTCTACCCGCACGCCACTGTGCTGAAAGAAGATATCGTCTTCACTGACCAGAACTGCACGCTTGAGATTATTGGAGATCTTGTCGTATGAGACCCATCGAGATTGCACGGAGCAACTCCAGTGCCATGAACATAAGCGCCAACGCTCTGCCCTTTGAAAAGCAGTGCTACTTGGATCCAAGCCGATCCATAAAGCAATCTGCAGGGCAAAAAATATTTGCATCGCCACAAATCCTGCTAGCAAACATTTCACTGGATAGAGAAGCCAGCGCATCAAGATAATTTAGCTGCGAAGCTCTGCCAAGACTACGCGAGGATCAATTAAATTTGTCAAGTGTGCCCCACGCCATAGCAAGAATGCATCAGCCGCTTGCTCGACTAACATACCAAGACCATCGCTTACTCGTGCACCCCGTTGAAGAGCTTGCTGCATAAAAGCAGTGGTTTTGCCATAGACCATGTCATAGGCAAAAGAGCTGGGTACAAAAATATTGCTCACTGCCTGCGAACTCAAAGGCGATTCATCCGTCAGACCAGCAGCAGTGGCATTGATTACTAAATCAAATGGGTGCTGCGTTTTTGCAGGATCTTCAAGATCCGCCAAAGTTCGGGACTCCAGCGCCACTTCTTTGGAAGCTGCTAGATCAGCAAAAAGTTTGATCAATTCATCGGCTTTAGCACTGGAGCGATTTGCAATGATGAGAGCTTTAGGAGCTTGCTCCAACAAAGGACCAATCACGCCGCGCGCAGCTCCACCAGCGCCAATCAACAAAATGCGGGCGCTATGCAGATTAATACCTTGCGCCAAAAGATCGCGCACTAGACCAGCGCCATCAGTATTGTCACCAAAAATTTTGCCCTCTGTTTTCCACAAAGTATTAACGGCGCCAGCCAATTGTGCGCGAGGCGTTAATACATCAGCTAAGTTTTGGGCATCCAACTTAAAGGGTACTGTGACATTCATACCTTTGCCACCTGCAGCAAAAAATGCTTTAGCTGCTTGCGCAAATGCACCTACCTCAGGCTGAAGACGCCCATAGTGCATACGCTGCTTTGCTTGCTCCGCAAAACGTTGATGAATTGCCGGAGATTTGCTGTGGGCAATCGGATTACCAGCCACAGCATAAACATCCACGCCAGCAAATAGGCTTAGGTCTGTATGCAAAAGGGTGGTATTCGTGGAACTCATAATGACTACAGAATAAGCGAATTTATAAAGTTAGTTAAATAGCTTTAATGACGTAGCTCTAGACGATCCACTCCATCGCGTGTGAACTCGAAAGTGGAGATCCAATCCAATACGTCAATTTGGTTACGCATTTCCGAAGGGAAGGGGCCAAAGGGAGCCGAAGCCCTAACGATGGCAAGGGCCTGACGATCCAACTCAGGATTTCCGGAGCTGCGGCCAATAGAAAGCCCATCTTTACCTTGAGCGTTCGTGGTGATTCTTCCTTGGTTATCCACACTCACCACAATCACCAAGCTGCCGTATAAAGGGCGCCCATTTGCCCTCGGGAAAAATGCGCTGCCATAAGCCTCAATTTTTTGGCGCATGGCATCGTAATAGTGTGCAAAGCTCACTGCTTTTGTATTGTCACCAGTCAGCACCTTACGTCTTGGCTCTCTACCATCAGACTGGAGCCGCTTTGCTAACTCAGCTTCTAAAGAATTGAGTTGCGGTGTAATTTTTTGCTCATCGCCGCTTTTACGACCACCAGAGCGATTGCGCTGCTCATCTAGCTTTGCGAGCATTTGCTTTTGCTGCTTCTCCAAAACTTCAAGTCTTGCTTCCGCCCCCAATCTAGCGCGATGCAAAGCTGTAGCGTCTTGATTCTCTGTTTTACCACCGCCCTGTAAATCGGCTTGAGCCAATTTGCTCGCTTTTTGAGGTGGCGTTTTATTGCTGGCATTAACCAAAACCACGCTCAGGGGGGTATTGAGCCGGCGATTCTGAATTTCCCCAACACCCCAGCGAAATGACAAGAGCACCAGATGAATCAGAATGGAGGCACATAAGGCAAAACGAAATGGATAACGATTCCATGCGCGATGCAGATAATGCAAGGCCTTACCGAGTCTCTCAGGACACGGAATCTCAAGAGATTTAAGCTGGGCTAGCATCTTCTTCAGGTTTGTCTGAAGGCTCTGGCTCTAGCCCCGACCCTATAGCTTGGTCAGCTGATTCCTTTTCAGGAGCCTCCAACTTTGCTTCAATTTCTAGAACACGAACACCTGCGCTAAGTTGCAATAAATCTACATCGGCAATCACTACTTCTGCACGCGTCATACGAGGATGCGTTGCCAACTCAGGAATAGGTAAGTGCAATGGCACTTGCTCCACTCGAGACATGCCTTCTTTCAAATGACGGACATACACAGTCTTTGATTCACCATCTTGCGTGATCCAACGTAAGCACCAATATTTTTCTAGTCGGTCTTGGAACTCTCCATATGCTTGATAGCAAGACTCGAAGTCAGCAGCAATACCCATCAACGTAGCATCGCGTGGCGGAAACGGTGCAACCATTTTGGCTGTCACGCCATGCTTTGCAAGCGCAATTAATTGCCATTGATTGACCAGATCAGAATATCGACGCAAGGGAGAGGTACACCAAGCGTAATAGTCCAAGCCCAAGCCTTCATGCGGTCCTGGAGTGGTTTGCATGCGAGTGCGCAGTGGGCCCCAGCCCTTCTGAGTTCTAAATAATCCTGGAAGACCATGGTCGGCAAGAAGCTGACCAGAGGCGCTGTTACAGAAGATCATCCACTCAGCAACAATGGTGTCCAAAATGGAGCCACGCTGACGCGGCAAGATATCAACGTGCTGAACCCCATCCACCTCTTGAATCTGGAAGTGAAAATCTCTTGCGAGAGCATTGGGATCCACAGGCCCAAGTTGCTCGGCACGTAAGCCATTTGCCACGCGCTTTTCTTGACGACCAGCATGAAGATGTTTAGCGGCTTGCCACAAAATGGCTAACTCTTTGCGATAAGGATAGTTAGCACCCTCATCAAGCAAACTCTCTTCACTCACAAGATGCTCAATATCTTCCAAGCGTAAATTGGCTGCCATAGGCACCATCTCTGCACGCATCTGCAAAGTCGCTCGATTGACGACCCCCTGCAAATCAATATCAACATAGATCGATAAGGCAGGTCTTGGCATGCCTTCATCTAAGGAGAATTGCTCAATGACTGAATCAGGCAACATCGTAATTTTGTCGCCAGGGAAGTACGCCGTAGACATACGATTACGCGCAACTTGATCCAAGGGATCATCTTTTGCAATGGCCAAACCTGGAGCAGCAATATGAATACCTATTCGATGCCCGCCCTCAATTGGCGTGACCGATAGAGCATCATCAATCTCAGTAGTGCCGGAATCATCGATAGAGAATGCCTGCACTTGGGCGACTGGAAGCTCAGCAATAGCAGCTGCATATGCTGCTTGATCAACCCCAATAGCTGGGCTGTGATCCGCACCATTCGGAAAATGCGCCTTTAGAAACAGTCCCTGGTGATATGCTAAAGGCGAATCAATTGCACCACAACGAATCATCAACTGAGCCGGAGATTCACCGGTCTCGGTACAAGCAGCAATAAGTGCCTTGTACGCAGAAGTATTCTTATCGGGAGAAAAAAGTAATTGCTTGGCTGAAGACTTGAGTGTTTCAGGAAAAGTTCCATCTACTAACTCTTGCTGCCAAACAGACTGCTGCTCAAGCTCTTTTTGCTTACGCTCTAAAGCTGCCAGTCCGGCCCGAAGCTGCTCTAATGGCGCTCTCTGAAAGCGACCACGTCCTTTGCGACGAAAGAAAACAGGGGCTCCCTGCAAAGCTATTGCTAGAGCAACTTGTTGCGGAATACTGGCTTGTGATCCAAAGTACTCATGCGCCACATCAACTAAACCAAATTCTTCATCTGGTGCGCAATCCCAAAGTAACTGCAAATCAATATCGGCAGTCAGAGTGCCGGCCTCGTCTATAGCGGCCTGCGCTTCTGGCTTTTCAAAGCGCAACCAAACCTCTTTAGCTTTGAGCTTAATCTTTTTTCCAGAAAGACTGGTTGCCTGCCATGACTCTGCATCTCCAGCACCTGATGCAGACTGCACTGTGGCGATCTTGATGTCGCCACCTTCTTCGTATAAAAGATTCATGCTTAGAGCGAGATCCCGCCGCTAGCTTCTAATGCCACTCCATTGACATAACTTGCTTCATCACTAGCCAAGAACAAGTAAACATTCGCCATTTCAGTTGGAGTACCTAAGCGACCCAGCCAACTGCGCTTTTCAATGTCTTGCAAAATATTTTCTGGCATGGCTTTAACCATCTCTGTAGCAATGAAACCTGGACATACCGCATTTACTCGAATTCCCTTAGGACCAAGCTCGCGTGCCCAGGTTTTAGTAAAGCCAATAACGCCAAATTTTGTAGCCGAGTAATTGGTTTGACCAAAATTACCGTATAGACCCACAACACTAGATGCATTGACTATCGCACCAGAGCCGGCCTCGAGCATATGCGGAACAATTAACTGGGTGCAATTAAATACACCTTTCAAATTGACATCAATCACCGTATCAAACTGAGCTTCGGTCATCTTAATCAAGCGCGCATCTTGAGTAATGCCTGCGTTATTAATCAAGATATCAATGCGTCCATGCTTTTGCATCACCTGGTCAACTACCGACTGAATGCTGGCGCGATCAGTCACATTCATGGCATAGCCTTCGGAATTCAAGACTTGTGCAGCAGCGCTGTTGACAGCCTCTTGGTTGATATCGGTAATGATGACCTTGGCACCCTCTTGCGCAAAACGCTGGGCAGTAGCAAAACCAATACCCTTAGCGGCACCGGTAATGATGGCTACTTTGTCTTTTAATCTATTACCCATTTTTTGCTTTCTGTATTTTGTTACTTTGCCGAAATGGCTTTTAATAGTTTTTGATGCACGCCACCAAACCCACCATTACTCATAACCAAAATATGATCACCAGGCTTGGCTTCATGAGCAACTACTTTAACTAAGGCTTCAAGATCATCGAAAGCTTGTGCTTTATCCTGCTCTTTTGTATTGAGTGGAGATAAAACCTCAGCCAAGTCCCAGCCCAATGACTCTTTTCCTGAGTTTGCGCCATATGCAAATACTTTGTCGGCTGCTTCAAGACTTCCAGGAAGTTGAGTCTTCATCACGCCAAGCTTCATTGTGTTTGAACGCGGCTCTAGTACAGCCAAGATGCGCGCTTTTCCAACGCGACGACGCAAACCATCAACGGTAGTAGTGATTGCAGTTGGGTGATGTGCAAAATCGTCGTAGACCGTAATGTCATTTGCAACACCAATGGTTTCTAAACGACGCTTCACATTCTTGAACTCTGCCAGCGCACGCGCAGAATCTACAGGAGAAATTCCAATGTGATTGGCAGAAGCAATCGCTGCAAGAGCATTTAGTTGATTGTGCCGACCCATAACACCTGAATCCATTGACCACTTTACTGTTGCCACTTCTTTACCAGCTTTGCGCACAACAAAACCGTCATTCTTCTGTGAGATTAATGACCATTCATTTGTAAGTTCTTGGCCAAAGCGCTCTACAGGGGCCCACGCACCACGCGTAATGACACTCGCTAAAGCAGGCTCTTCGCCATTTACCACCAATAAACCATCGCCCGGAACGGTACGGACAAGATGATGAAACTGGGTTTCAATTGCAGCAAGATCCGCAAAGATATCGGCGTGATCAAATTCCAAATTATTTAATAAAGCAGTGCGAGGTCGGTAGTGCACAAACTTACTGCGCTTATCGAAAAATGCAGTGTCGTATTCATCTGCTTCAATCACAAAATATTTACTCTCACCCAAGCGCGCAGATACTGTGAAGTTCAGAGGCACCCCACCAATCAGGTAGCCGGGTTTATAGCCGTTGAACTCCAAAATCCAAGTCAGCATAGCTGAGGTAGTTGTTTTGCCATGTGTGCCAGCAACCGCTAGAACATGTCTGCCGTATAAAACCTGTTCGCCCAACCATTGTGGACCAGAAATATAGGGCAAGCCTTGATTGAGAATCGCCTCCATTAAAGGATTGCCGCGAGAAACCACATTGCCAATTACAAATAAATCAGGCATGGTCTCAAACTGAGATAATTGTTCGGGCGAAAATCCCTCAATCAGTTCGATGCCTTGAGCTTCAAGCTGCGTACTCATTGGTGGATACACGTTGGCATCGCAGCCAGTAACGCGGTGTCCAGCTTGTCTAGCGATTGCGGCAATGCCGCCCATGAAAGTACCGCAAATGCCCAAGATATGTATATGCATTTACGAATTTTAGCGAAGGAGCTGTAATGAACCGCAGACAATGGATCATCATCGTCGTAATTAGTCTTTTGGCACTCGTTTCAGGCGTACTGACTTCGCAATGGATTTACAAAACTGGTTTAGCTAGCGACCCCGCCGTAAAAGCATTTCTTGAAAACCCTTGGCAAACCCCAGACGGAAAAGTAGCCAATACTCAAGAATGGCAAGGAAAAGTCCTGGTTGTGAACTTTTGGGCCTCCTGGTGCCCCCCTTGCGTTGAAGAAATGCCTACTTTAGATAAGTTACAACAAGAGTTTTTAAAGCAAAACGTCTTATTTGTTGGTATCGGCATCGATTCACCCTCCAATATTCGTGAATTCCTCGAAAAAACCCCAGTTAGCTATCCGATCATGATTGGTGGTTTGCAGGGCAGTAATCTTTCTAAGCAAATGGGAAATTCCCAAGGCGCCCTCCCTTACACCATCATCATTAATGCCAAAGGGAAATCCAGCTATAGCAAATTAGGCAAGATAAGCGAAGATGAGCTCAGAAATGCCATTAAATCCGCTTTATAAGTATTTTTATTGAGTTTTAATGATGCAAACTTAAAGCCATTCCGCCTTAATTCTTGGCAGTACATTCAGTATTTTTCAATATCTGCACTTAAAAGTTTCGAAAATTCCTATTTTTGAAGCAACTTTTTGGTCTTGTACCGCCCTTATAAAGGTATACTTTCCCTCATAAGCAATAAAGCATGAAGTTGTATGTAGGGCACAAAGCCCAAATCGTCAATTAACGCTTAACTGCCTCTAAAAATAGGGATCTATGTCGAAAAAAGCTTCAATTCTCGTAATTCAAGGCCCAAACCTAAATCTATTAGGCACCCGTGAACCCGATGTTTACGGCAAAACAACCCTAGAAGACATTCATCAAAAGCTAGGTGAGCTAGCTAAAGCGCAATCTGTTGATCTAAACACCTTTCAAAGCAATCATGAAGGCGAGTTAATCGACCGAATTCAGAAGGCCAAGCAAGATGGGGTTGATTTCATCATCATCAATCCAGGCGCCTTTACTCACACCAGCGTTGCCCTACGCGATGTATTGGCTGGTGTAGCCATTCCCTTTACAGAAGTTCATTTATCAAATATTCACCAGCGTGAAGAATTCCGCAAGCACTCCTACCTGTCCGACATTGCGACGGGGGTTATTTGTGGTCTTGGCGCCATTGGTTATGAATTAGCGCTGCAAGCAGCGATTACAAGTCTAAAGAAGTAAATCTATTTAAAGAATTACAAGAGAGGAAGCACTCGTATGGATCTGAGAAAACTAAAAACCTTGATCGACTTAGTCTCTGAGTCAGGTATTTCTGAGTTGGAAGTAAATGAGGGAGAAGATCGCGTTCGCATCGTCAACGCTGGATCTCCAGCTCCTGCTGGCCAGGTGGTTTACGCCAATCCAGCGCCTGTACAAGCCATGCAAGCTGCGCCATCTGCCAGCGCACCTGCCCCAGCGGCAGCTGTTGAAGCGCCTGCTGCTGAAACTGGTTTTGTTGCGAAGTCTCCAATGGTTGGTACTTTCTACCGCGCACCAAATCCAGAATCACCAAACTTCGTCAATATTGGTGATACCGTCAAAGTAGGTCAAACTCTTTGCATCATTGAAGCGATGAAGCTACTCAACGAAATTGAATCTGAGCATGCTGGTGTAGTTAAGGAAATCCTCTGTGAAAACGGTCAGGGTGTTGAGTTTGACCAGCCTCTTTTCATCATCGCCTAATAGATCCACTTAGATCTATTCCAATTCACCGTTACTTAACTCAGAGCCGACATGTTCGATAAGATTCTGATTGCCAATCGGGGAGAAATTGCTCTCCGCATCCAACGCGCATGCCGCGAGTTGGGAATTAAAACTGTTGTGGTGTATTCCACTGCAGATAAAGAAGCGAAGTATGTGAGGCTTGCCGATGAAGCGGTATGCATCGGACCGGCGCCATCTCCACTGAGCTACCTTAATATGCCTGCGATTATTTCTGCGGCAGAAGTGACTGATGCAGAAGCGATCCATCCTGGCTATGGATTCCTTTCTGAAAATGCTGACTTCGCAGAGCGCGTAGAAAAATCGGGTTTTGCATTTATCGGACCTACAGCAGCATCTATTCGCTTAATGGGTGACAAGGTTTCTGCTAAACGCGCCATGATTAAAGCAGGCGTGCCTTGCGTTCCTGGTTCCGAGGGTGCTCTTCCCGATAATCCAAAAGAGATTCTTGCAACCGCTAAAAAGGTTGGTTATCCCGTCATCATTAAAGCCGCCGGTGGTGGTGGTGGTCGCGGTATGCGCGTAGTTCACACTGAGGCGGCCCTCATCAATGCGGTCAATATGACTCGCGAGGAAGCTGGTCGCGCTTTTGGTAATCCAGAAGTCTATATGGAGAAGTTTTTAGAGAAACCTCGTCACGTAGAGATTCAGATTCTTGCTGATACTCATGGCAATGCCATTTGGCTAGGTGAGCGTGATTGCTCCATGCAGCGTCGCCACCAAAAAGTGATTGAAGAAGCCCCAGCTCCTGGCATTGACCGTCGTTTAATTGCCAAAATTGGCGAGCGTTGTGCAGAAGCTTGTCGCAAGATTGGTTATCGCGGCGCTGGCACATTCGAATTCCTTTACGAGAACGGCGAATTCTTCTTTATTGAGATGAACACCCGTGTTCAGGTAGAGCATCCAGTTACTGAAATGATCACTGGTGTGGATATTGTTCAAGAACAAATTCGTATTGCTGCTGGCCTCAAACTCAGCTACCGCCAGAAAGACATCGTTTTCCGCGGACATGCCATTGAGTGCCGCTTAAATGCCGAAGATCCATTCAAGTTCACTCCAAGCCCAGGCAAGATTGGTTCATTCCATATGCCAGGTGGTCCTGGTATTCGTGTCGACTCGCATGCATATAGCGGTTACGTAGTGCCGTCTAACTATGACTCCATGATTGGCAAATTGATTTCTTACGGCAATACCCGTGAGCAAGCTATTCGCCGTATGCAGATTGCCCTCTCTGAAATGGTGATTGATGGCATCACGACCAATGTGCCACTCCATCGTGAATTGATGTTGGATCCCAATTTCATTGAAGGCGGAACCAGCATTCACTACTTGGAGCATCGCTTAGAAGAGCAAGCTGCAAGTCGCGGCAAATCCTAATTAATGCGAGCGCCTCATGTCTTATCGTGAACTGGTATTCACGGTAGCTGCCGAAACCGCAGAACCTTTAGGTGATGCGCTTTTGGACTTGGGCGCTCTATCAGTCACCGTCGAGGATGATGCTGCTGGTGGATACGATGAAAATCCTCTCTACGGAGAGCCAGGGCTTTCACCAGAAGTGCAAGCTTGGGATCGATCTGCAGTAACTGCCCTATTTAATCCTGAGATTGACGCTTCTGACAGCGCGGAATTTATCCCGGAGCTGCTTGCTTCCTTAAAAGATGCAGGCTTTAACTTAGCGCCTCCCCAAGAAAAAACAGTTGAAGAGCAAGACTGGGTTCGACTAACTCAAAGTCAATTTGCACCCATTCAAATTGGTGAGCGCATTTGGGTAGTGCCTTCATGGCATGATGCGCCAACCGATCCAAATACGATTTGCCTAGCCGTTGATCCAGGGCTTGCCTTTGGTACAGGCAGTCATCCCACTACCCATTTATGCCTACTTTGGCTTGAGCAACAAAAAAATCTTCAGAACCAGAGCTTTTTGGATTACGGCTGTGGCTCAGGAATCTTGGCCATTGCTGCAGCTAAGTTAGGTTGCAACCCTGTTATTGGCACTGATATCGACCCACAAGCCATGGTTGCGGCACGCAGTAATGCAGAAATCAATAACACCACCATTACTTTCGTGTTACCAAATGAAGGTGCCACAGAGTTAGCTGCAGAAACCAAATACGACATTGTTATGGCCAATATTTTGGCCAACCCACTGCAAGTGCTTGCTCCAGCGCTGGTAAATAAGATGAAATTGGGCGGTCGGATTGTTTTATCGGGCGTACTTGCACGCCAAGCTGAAGAGGTAATTGCCACTTACAGTCAATGGCTAACGCTTTCAGTCTGGAAAGAGAGCGAAGGTTGGGTTTGTTTGCATGGCACCCTCAACCAAGAGAAGCAAAGTGCTGCCAATGCTGCTTTTGCTCCATCTGCTCAAAAAAAAAGTCTTAAATTAGTACTTTACGCAGGCTTATTGCTGCTCTTGCTGGTTTTTGGAGAGCATCTCTCAAGAAATTCATTGCTTCCAGCACTTGCACCACGCGTTGATGGCACATCAAATTCTTTTTTTGTGAATTCATTTTCTGTTTTACAGCGTGTAGATGCAAAACTTTGTCGCGCACTAGGATGTCTAGATCGCGCTGTAAGCGATTTTGCCGCTTGGAAAATAACTTCAGCCACACTTTCACCAGAAAACGCTCGAGAAGGGCTTAAAAGCGTCGCAAATCAATCTATGTTGCAAGTTGAGATACAAAATCGTCTTGCTATTACTGTTTTACCGCCAAATTTAGAAATTACTTTGACTGATGCAGAAGAATCTGAAATCAAATCACTGCAATTTACCCCGCAAGAATGGCTTCCCAAAACTTGGCAAGAGACTCATCCTGATTTTTTTAAAAAGGGGGTCCCTTCTGGCGAGCTTTTACAGATTGAGCTACCTATTTCACTTCCACCAAATGCCGCGGGTTATCGCGTACGGGTGCTCTACCCCTAAATCCATTCATCAACATCACATTTATCCCCTCATTTTTTATAAAGAAAGCAATTTATGGCTAGCTTGATCTGTGGCTCTATCGCCTACGACACCATCATGAATTTTGAAGGCAAATTTGCCGATCAAATCCTGCCTGAGCAGATTCATATCCTGAACGTAGCCTTTTTGGTTCCAACCATGCGTCGCGAATTTGGTGGTTGTGCGGGCAATATTGCTTACAACCTTAATCTTTTGGGTGGCGATCCCATCATCATGGCTACCGTTGGTGGCGATGCGGTACCGTACATGAACCACCTTGAGCAACTCAAGATTGATGCGAGCCATATTCGCCAGATCGAAAATGCGTTTACCGCCCAAGCCATGATCACCACCGATCAGGCGAATAATCAAATTACCGCCTTTCATCCAGGTGCAATGGGCGAATCACACTTAAATCAAGTTTCTGCGGTTGTGGCGGAGCGCAATAAAAATGCTAAAGGCCCGGCGAAGTTGGGAATTGTCGCCCCCGATGGTCGTCAAGGCATGTGGGAGCACTGCCATCAATTGGCTGATGCCAATATTCCGTTTATCTTTGATCCAGGCCAAGGCTTGCCGATGTTCAACGGCCCTGAGTTGCTTGAACTGGTCGATATCGCTAGTTACTTAGCCGTCAATGACTATGAAGGTGAAATGCTTTCACAAAGAACAGGATTGAGCTTGGCAAAAGTCGCTGAGCGAGTGAAGGCGCTGATTGTTACCAAAGGTGCTGAAGGGGCCGATATCTATGTTGATGGCAAATGTATTGCTATTCCGTCAGTACCAGCAGCAAAAGTGGTTGACCCAACTGGTTGCGGTGATGCATTCCGCGGCGGCTTACTCTTTGGGTTAGAAAATGGCATGGACTGGGAGACTACTGGTCGCCTGGCAAGCCTCATGGGATCAATCAAAATTACCCATCAAGGACCACAAAATCACCAATTAAGCAAAGATCAGATTGCTAGCCAATTTAAAGCAGCGTTTGGCTTTAGCTTCTAAGCATTCTTTGGTTTTTCTTTCAGCCGCCCAAATTTTGGCAATAAAAAAAGGGGTCTCGTGAGAGACCCCTTCTAGTAACACCCGTCTGATTAAGGACGTGTGCCAGTTGGGAAGGGCCAAGCAGCGGCAGGATTCAACGCACTAGTCGCTGGTGCAGCTTTCTTAGCCGCGGGCTTTTTTACAGCAGAGCCCGCTTTCTTCGCAGCAGGCTTACTTACTTTTTTTTTGCTACGCGCTTTTTAGCAACCTTTTTTGCAGCTTTTTTAGCAGCAGGCTTCTTAGCAGCAGCTTTTTTCTTAGCAGCAGGCTTCTTTTTAGCTACTTTTTTAGCAGCAGGCTTCTTAGCAGCAGCTTTTTTAGCAGCAGGACGCTTTTTGGCTACTTTTTTAGCAGCAGGCTTCTTAGCAGCTACTTTTTTCTTAGCAGCAGGCTTCTTCTTAGCAGCTACTTTTTTAGCAGCAGGCTTCTTAGCAGCTACTTTTTTCTTCGCAGCTGGTTTCTTTGCAGCAGGTTTTTTCTTGGCAGTTGCCATAGTAATGCTCCTTCACGTGAGGATTAGTACAAACTACATTAAGAAGACCCGACCACTCATTTCCGCCTGGTTTTGCAACCTTTTGGATCTGACGAGCGAGCCATTCATCGGCGCGCGGCTTGATACTAAGTGCTGCACGCTAATGAATCTTGGAAAAAAAGCCGTGGCCCCGAAGGACAACGGCTTCTTAAATGTGCTGGAAAAAATAGAGAGAATAGCCCAGGCACCCTTGAGCAAGGGTTTTCGGATTTGAGTCTGGTTTTGCTGACTTCTAAAACTATCCAACCGTCTAATCTCCTATTTAGCCAGTTGTGCGCTTTACTTCAGTCTTACTACTCCCAACTAAGCGCACCACCGGTTTGATACTCAATAACGCGTGTCTCAAAAAAGTTTCGTTCTTTTTTCAGATCAATCATTTCTGACATCCATGGAAATGGATTCTCTTCATTTGGGAACATCGCGTCAAGTCCTATTTGCAAACATCTGCGATTACAAATGTATCTTAGGTACCCTTTGAACATCGGAGCGTTCAATCCGAGCACTCCGCGAGGCATCGTATCTTCAGCGTAACGGTACTCCAATTCGACCGCTTTTTCGAAGATAGATTTGATCTCGTCTTTGAACGCGGAAGTCCATAACTGCGGGTTCTCCAGCTTGATTTGATTAATCAAATCGATACCAAAATTGCAATGCATAGACTCGTCGCGAAGGATGTATTGATACTGCTCAGCAGCACCCGTCATTTTGTTTTGACGACCCATTGCAAGTATTTGCGTAAAACCAACATAAAAGAACAAACCTTCCATCACGCAAGCAAAAACAATCAGCGAACGAAGTAACTTTTGATCGTTTTCTAATGTGCCAGTCTTGAAATTTGGGTCTGTTAATACGTCGATAAAGGGAATTAAGAACTGGTCTTTAGCGCGAATTGACTCAATCTCGTTGTACGCATTGAAGATTTCAGACTGATCTAAGCCTAAAGATTCCACAATATATTGGTACGCATGGGTGTGAATCGCTTCCTCAAAAGCCTGGCGCAATAGGTATTGGCGGCATTCTGGAGCGGTAATGTGGCGATAAGTACCCAAAACAATATTGTTTGCAGCCAAAGAATCAGCTGTTGTGAAGAAACCAAGATTGCGTTTAATAATGCGACGCTCGTCTTCTGTCAGACCATTTGGATCTTTCCAAAGCGCGATATCGCGGTTCATATTGATCTCTTGTGGCATCCAGTGGTTTGCACAACCTGCCAAATACTTTTCCCAAGCCCATTTGTACTTAAATGGAACCAGCTGATTTACGTCAGTCTTAGCATTAATCACGCGCTTATCAGCGGCGTTTACACGCAAGGCAGCGCCGCCAGATAAATTAGCGGCTGCCACTGACGCAGGTGCTGCAGCTTGTGGTGCCATTGCCACTTGATCTGGCTGTGGACGCTGTGGCTCCACTGCAACCGGCTGCGGTGCAATACCAGCTTTCGCTAGCGCTGGAGCAACTTCCTCTTCCCAATTCAACATAACTCTCTCCTAATTCTTCTATTTATCACCAATAAGCGAATCGCTTATTGGCATGCTTCACATTCTTCAAATCCTGCATCGCCTGGGCGCATTGTGCAAACCGGACCATCTGCCTCTTGTGCTGCTGCAGCATCTGTACCGTTCACGCCACCACCGCTTGAAACTGCATTCAACTGACCGCTAGCAACAGTTGATTTCTCAACGTGAGTAGCAGCCATTGTGCGGAGGTAGTAAGTCGTCTTCAAGCCGCGCAACCAAGCCAACTTGTAGGTGTCATCCAATTTCTTGCCAGAAGCGCCGGCCATGTAGATATTCAATGACTGCGCTTGGTCAATCCACTTTTGACGACGAGAAGCTGCCTCAACCAACCAGGTCGGCTCAACCTCAAAGGCTGTTGCGTACAAATCACGCAAATCTTGTGGAATGCGATCGATCTTAGACAAAGTGCCGTCAAAGTACTTCAAATCGGCAATCATGACTTCATCCCAGAGGCCGCGATCTTTCAAATCACGCACCAAGTACTCGTTCACCACTGTGAATTCGCCAGAAAGGTTGGATTTCACGAACAAGTTCTGGAATGTAGGCTCGATACAAGCAGAAACACCAATAATGTTGGAAATCGTTGCTGTTGGCGCAATCGCTACACAGTTTGAGTTGCGCATACCGTGTTGCTTGATACGTGCACGTAAACCGCTCCAATCCATAGTGGAAGAGTTGTCTACCTCCACATAACCGCCACGCTCAGCTGCCAACATTGCTACTGAATCCTGCGGGAGGATGCCGCGATCCCACAATGAACCTTTGTATGTGCTGTAAACGCCGCGCTCTTCAGCCAATTCATTGGATGCTTGATAAGCGTAGTAGCAAACCGCTTCCATGGAAGAATCAGCAAACTTCACGGCTTCATCACTAGCGTAAGGAATACGTTGCATATGCAAGCAATCCTGGAAGCCCATGATGCCCATACCGACCGGACGATGCTTCAAATTGGAGTTACGAGCTTTAGCTACTGCGTAGTAGTTGATATCAATCACGTTGTCCAACATACGCATTGCAGTGCGAACGGTTCTTTGGAGCTTCTCGTGATCCAAAATCATCTTGCCGTTAGCATCAGTTGTCATGTGAGCAGTTAAGTTCACAGAACCCAAGTTACAAACCGCAATCTCAGTCTCGTTTGTATTGAGAGTGATCTCAGTACAGAGGTTTGATGAGTGAACTACGCCAATGTGCTGCTGTGGGCTACGGATGTTGCAAGGATCTTTAAATGTGATCCATGGGTGGCCAGTTTCAAACAACATGCCGAGCATCTTGCGCCACAATTGCTGCGCTGGAATGCGGCGGAATGGCTTCAATTCACCACGATCAGCTTTTTG
This sequence comes from Polynucleobacter yangtzensis, assembly GCF_027924165.1. NCBI lineage: Bacteria > Pseudomonadati > Pseudomonadota > Betaproteobacteria > Burkholderiales > Burkholderiaceae > Polynucleobacter > Polynucleobacter yangtzensis. The sequence continues at coordinate 207,859 of NZ_AP026973.1, read as the reverse complement.
CTCATAAGCAACATAAGCTTCTTCAAAAGCTTTGCCAAACTTGTCATGCAAATCAGGGGTATTAGATGGAGAGAACAAAGTCCAATCGCCACCTTCCATAACGCGCTTCATGAACAAGTCAGGAATCCAGTTGGAGGTATTCATGTCATGGGTACGACGACGGTCGTCACCTGTGTTCTTGCGCAACTCCAAAAACTCTTCGATATCTAAGTGCCATGTTTCCAAGTAGGCGCAAACCGCACCCTTGCGCTTACCGCCTTGGTTAACAGCTACGGCAGTGTCATTCACCACCTTCAAGAATGGCACAACACCTTGTGATTTACCGTTAGTACCTTTGATATGGCTTCCCAACGCACGAACGTTAGTCCAGTCGTTACCCAAGCCGCCAGCAAACTTAGACAACAAAGCATTTTCTTTCAATGCCTCATAAATGCCATCTAGGTCATCATCTACAGTGGTCAAGTAGCAGCTAGAGAGCTGTGGACGTGTTGTAGCTGAATTGAATAATGTTGGTGTGCTGGACATGAAATCAAATGTAGAAAGGATTTCATAGAACTCAATTGCACGACGCTCGCGATCCAACTCATTCAGAGCCAAGCCCATTGCAACGCGCATGAAGAAGGCCTGTGGCATCTCAATGCGACGGTCTTCAATGTGCAAGAAATAGCGGTCATACAAAGTCTGCAAACCGAGATAGTTAAATTGCAAATCGCGGCTAGCATTCAAAGCTGCGGCTAGGCGTGGCAAATCGAACTCGCGCATGCGTGGGTCTAATAATTCAGCGGAAATTCCTTCGTTGATGTACTTTGCAAAATAGGTGCTGTACTCAGCTTGCATGTCGCCTTGCAATACTTCTTTGCCCAAGATTTCTTTACGAATCACATGCATCAAAATACGCGCAGTTACTTGGCTGTATGCAGGATCTTTTTCAATCAATGTGCGGGATGCCAAGATCGCGGAGTCATACACCTGCGCCATTGGTACGCCGTCATACAAATTCTTAATGGTTTCAGTGATGATTGGGGTTGCATCAATATGTGTTCCCAAGCCTTCGCAAGCAGCCTCAATCACTGTGCGCAAAGCAGCCATATCAAGCCACTTCTCAACACCGTTATCCGTCACCTTGATACCAGACTCACCAGCCTGATTAGCGGTTTGTGCTTCTTGTGAAACTTCTTGCTGAGCAGCGCGTTCTTGGTTGCGCTTCTCACGATAGAGAACGTAGGCACGAGCAACGTTGTGCTCGCCGCTGCGCATCAAAGCCAACTCAACCTGGTCTTGAATATCTTCAATGTGGAAAGTGCCACCGTTTGGACGGCTACGCAACAATGCGCGCACAACAGAATGTGTCAATTGCTCAACTTGCTCACGTACGCGTGCAGATGCAGCACCTTGACCGCCATTAACCGCTAAAAATGCTTTGGTTACAGCAATGGCAATTTTGGATGGTTCAAAAGCAACAACGGAACCGTTGCGGCGAATGATTTTGTAATCAGACAATTGTGTTGCCTGAGTGCCACCAACACCACCAGCCACAAAGCCGGCGGAAGGAGCTTGATTCATTGCCCCTGCAGGACTCATTCCTGGGTTATTCGCTCCAGCGGATTGGTCTGCTGTCTGTGGATTAGCGTATGTCATGTTGCTCCTGCGTCTATATATAGTTATTTGGACAAAATATCGTTAAAAAACAATGGGGTATTGCTGGATTCAAACACTACATCTAGTGTCTTGAAGTGCATTAGGCACTAAGTATAGGGAAATATTTAGTATTTGGTAAGCTATTTATGACAAATATTTATTAGTATTTTTACTAAGTTTTCTACTAATTTTGGGGTCATTTTGGTGCGGATTTTTTAGCCCTTTTTAGACAAAGGCTGTAAAAGTAAGCGGACGCTCACATACAAAACTTGCCTATCGAGAATCCAAACCGAAAGGCAGTTTTTTGTCAGAAATTCCTGTCTCTTTTTGGAACTTTTTCCAATCAAAATTTATTCCAGGATCTGTTTTACGCTCAGGAGCAATATCGCTGTGTCCAGCAAATTGCAAGTCAGGGTATGAGCTTGTCAATTTTTGTATGAGGTTTGTTAAGGCTTGGTATTGAGCGACCTCAAATGGTGTGTCACCATCACCCTCTAACTCAATCCCAATAGAAAAGTCATTGCACTTTTCTCTACCAAGAAACTCAGAAACCCCAGCATGCCAAGCTTTCTTGCGAGTAGATACGAACTGCACCAGCGATCCAGAGCGTGTTATCAAGAAATGGCTTGATACTTTTTGATCGGCAATTTCCGCAAAATAGGGATGCTGATTTGGGTCTAGCTTGTTTTGAAAAAAATCCACAATATATCCGCTGGAATCCTGCTTTCTAAATTCGCCAGGTGGCAGACTAATGTGATGAATTACCGCAAGATCAGGTTGAATATTTTCAGGTCTGATATCTTGGTTAGGCGAAATGCGCCAATATGCATTACCAATCCAGCCTTCAGAATCGAGATCGTGCAGATGCTCTTTTGAGCAGTAGAAACGATCGTCATAAGCAATTGCTTCTGGTTGCGGAAGATGCACTTTGCAATATTGACACTGCACCATGACCTCAGGATCGACAGCCTTCTTAAGCTTATCTTTACTGGGTTTGGGGGGATTTTCAGCATTGAGCTTAGCCTGCTTTTTACCCTTAATCCAAAGATAAACAAGGCCAGCACCTGCAATTAATAAAATCCACTTAAACAAGAATTACACTCTCTGCAAAATAACTTCAAGCACAAAGCGACTGCCTACATAAGCAAGCAGTAAAGCTGTGTAAGCACTTAATACCCAACGAATTGCAGCTCTACCGCGCAAACCTACTCGCCAGCGAGCCAAAAGCAGTCCTGCAAACAAGACCCATGAGACCAAAGCAAAAATGGTTTTGTGATCAAAGACCAACGGTTTACCAAACAGAGTTTGAGAAAAGAGCAAACCAGAGAAGACCGTCAAGCTTAGAAGTGCAAAACCAACGTAGAGCAAGTTGAATAGGAGGCTCTCCATGGTCATTAAGGGCGGAAGATCCTCCAACCAATGAGCTAGTCTTCCATTGGGAATAATGGCTAACTGACGATGCAAGGCACGATCTTGTACGCTCATAAGCATGGCGTGCATAGCCGCCAAACTCAATAAGCCCACTGCAACCGTCGCCACAACAAAGTGACCCTTGAACCAAGGGTCTGAAACTGCCTTAGGCGAAATTAAGACCCCGGGGAATAGACTTGGGAGAAATGCGCAAATCAGCGCAAACATTAGAGCCATCCAACGCAGACTGGAGATGGGCAAAAACCAAGACTGGAACCAATAAAAGGCTAGGCCAACCCATGCAATTAAGGATAAATCTTGCGCAAAACCGAATACAAAGCCCTCCGGAGTGAAGACAGAGTCGTGAAGCTGCACCCCATGAATCACCAAAATTACAAAAATAGCAACCTGAACCATGGCTGTTGAGAACCTAGACTCCACGCCGCTCTTGGCTTTGAAGCTTAAAACCAGCAAAAGCACTAAATAAAGTGCGGAAGGAAGCCATCCGTAACTTGAGTAACCTAAAATATCCATCTGGAAAGTCTAATCGATAAATGCTAGAAAACCTCACCGACCGCCTATCTCGCGTTGTTAAAACAATGCGGGGCCAAGCCCGCCTTACTGAAGCCAATACCGCAGAAATGCTGCGGGAAATCCGTTTAGCCCTATTAGAGGCTGACGTAGCGCTTCCAGTAGTGAAGTCACTGCTTGAGCAAATTAAATTTAAAGCCCTTGGCGAGGAAGTGGTTGGAAGCCTCAGCCCAGGACAAGCTCTTGTTGGCGTAGTGCAACGCGAACTTGCCCAAGTGATGATGGGCGACACCAATCAAAGTGGTGAACTCAATTTAGCTACTCAACCACCGGCAGTGATCTTGATGGCAGGCTTACAGGGTGCAGGTAAAACGACCTCTGTTGGCAAGCTAGCAAAATGGTTGCGAGAGAAGAAGAAAAAGAAAGTTCTCACCGTTTCATGCGACGTCTATCGTCCAGCGGCGATTGAGCAATTAGAAACTGTTACCAAGCAAGTTGGTGCTGAATTTTTCCCAAGCGATGTCAGCCAAAAACCAAATGACATTGCGCTCGCTGCCCTAGATTGGGCTCGTCGCCACTACTTTGACGTAGTGCTCGTTGATACCGCAGGTCGCCTTGGTATTGATGAAGTGCTCATGCAAGAAATCAAAACTCTGCATGCCAGCCTTAATCCAATTGAAACCTTATTCGTGGTTGATGCGATGCTCGGCCAAGATGCCGTGAATACCGCCAAGGCTTTCCACGAGGCATTGCCACTCACTGGCGTGATTCTGACCAAGTTAGATGGTGACTCCCGTGGTGGTGCGGCACTCTCAGTTCGCCAAGTTACTGGTGTACCACTCAAATTCATCGGCGTCGCCGAAAAGATGGATGGGCTTGAGGCATTTGATGCTGAGCGCATGGCAAACCGTATTCTGGGCATGGGAGATATCCTTGCCTTGGTTGAACAAGCTCAACAGCATGTCGATGTTGCTAAAGCCGAAAAATTAGCCAGCAAGATTTCTAAAGGTGGGTTTGATCTTGAGGATTTCCGCGATCAACTCATGCAAATGCAAAAGATGGGTGGCATGGCCAGCCTGATGGATAAGTTGCCCAGTCAAATGGCGCAAGCGGCTTCCAAAACTAATTTAAGTAATGCTGATAAACAAACTACACGCATGCGTGGAATTATTGACAGCATGACGCCTCAAGAGCGCAGAAAGCCTGAATTACTGAAAGCCAGTCGCAAGCGTCGTATTGCTGCGGGCTCTGGCGTGGAAGTTCAAGAAGTCAATCGCCTGCTCGCACAGTTCGAGCAAATGCAAACCATGATGAAGCAATTCAAGGGCGGAAAAATGGCGCGCACCATGGCCACCATGGCTGCAAAAGGAGCCGCCAAAGGTATTGGCGGACTCTTTAAGAAGTAACTAAATCTAAAAGCTAATTTAGGAGACGGTCTAAGCGATCGATTGCTTAGCAGCTTGAACTGCAGCAATTACTTTCGCCTTAATTTCGGCCAGCGGAATGTTTTGAGATTCAGCATCAGTGCGGCCTTTGAATTCCACTTGAGAATCCGCCAAACCACGATCACCAATGACTACACGGAACGGCGCTCCGATTAACTCCCAGTCAGCAAACATCGCACCTGGACGTTCATTGCGGTCATCCAAAATCACATCAATGCCTGCAGCCAATAACTCATCATGCAATTGATCGCACACAGCTTTCACTGCTTCTGACTTTTCGTAACCCATTGGGCAGATCACTACTTCAAATGGAGCCATCGAGATTGGCCAAATAATGCCCTTCTCATCATGCCCTTGTTCAATTGCAGCACCAAGCAAACGCGTAACACCGATGCCGTAACAACCCATCACCATCGGCTGAGCTTTACCCTGTTGATCCAAGTAAGTGCAACCCATCGCCTCTGAATAACGCGTGCCCAATTGGAATACGTGACCCACTTCAATACCGCGGCAAATATCAACAACACCTTTGCCGTCTGGAGAAGGATCACCAATGACAGCATTACGAATATCCAAAACCAAAGGCTCAGGTAAATCACGGCCCCAGTTCACACCGGTTAAGTGATGGCCAGCATCATTCGCACCACAAACAAAATCTGCCATATTGGCAACAGTGCGATCAGCAACAACGGTAACATCAGCACTAACACCAACAGGGCCCAAATAGCCCGCAGGTGCATTACAAGCTTGTTTAATTTCTGCTTCTGTAGCAAAACGAGATTCGGCCATACCAGGAATCTTGCTGGCCTTTACTTCATTGAGCTCATGGTCACCACGTACCAACAACATAAAGAGTTTGGCTGGACCATTCTCTTGATCAGCAGCAAACAGCAAGGACTTCACAGTGGACTCAAGCGGAACATTTAAGAACTTAGCCACATCAGCGCAATTGGTTTTATCAGGCGTTGGAACTTTGCTCATTGCCGCTGAAGCTGCAGCACGTGCAGCAATTAATGCTAACGACTCCGCAGCCTCTAAATTCGCTGCATAATCAGAATTAGGGCAATACACGATCGCATCTTCACCCGTATCGGCAATCACGTGGAACTCTTGACTGCCAGAGCCGCCAATGGCGCCATTGTCAGCAGTTACCGCACGGAACTGGAGGCCCATTCGCTTGAAGATGCGGGTGTATGCATCAAACATGATTTGATAAGACTTCTTGAGACCCTCAACATCACGATCAAATGAGTAAGCATCTTTCATGCTGAACTCTCGGCCACGCATTATGCCAAAACGAGGGCGACGCTCATCGCGGAACTTAGTTTGGATTTGATAAAAGTTGACTGGCAATTGCTTGTAACTCTTTATCTCATTGCGAGCCAAATCTGTAATCGCCTCTTCAGAAGTTGGCTGGATCAAGAAATCACGATCATGACGATCTTTGATGCGCAGCAACTCTGGACCCATCTTTTCCCAGCGACCAGTCTCTTGCCACAATTCAGCAGGTTGAATCATCGGCATCAGCAATTCAATAGCGCCAGCACGATTCATTTCTTCGCGAATGATGTTTTCTACCTTGCGAATCACCTTCAAACCCAGCGGTAAATAGTTGTAGACGCCTGCGCTGAGCTTGCGAATTAATCCTGCGCGCACCATGAGCTTGTGCGAAACCACCTCAGCGTCGGAGGGGGCTTCTTTTAGCGTGGCGAGAAATGATTGTGAGGCTTTCATGTATGGATATAATCAAATCGTTGATTTTAAAGGATTTGAGGCACGATCATGCTTGACCGTGAAGGGTATCGCCCGAATGTCGGCATTGTCCTCCTCAACAGCCGTAACGAGGTTTTCTGGGGAAAACGCGTTGGGCAGCATTCGTGGCAATTCCCGCAGGGTGGGATTCAGCATGGTGAAAGCCCTGAACAGGCTATGTACCGCGAATTGCATGAGGAGGTTGGCTTACTACCGGAGCATGTCCAAATTATTGGACGCACCAGGGATTGGCTTCGCTACGACGTCCCTGAGGAATACCTGCGCCGCCAAAACTCCACCCGCCTCCACCGTGCCGCCTATCGCGGACAAAAACAAATCTGGTTTCTCTTGCGTCTAGTAGGTTTAGATAGTGATATTCAACTGCGCGCCTCGGAGCATCCCGAGTTTGATGCTTGGCGCTGGGTTCCATTTTGGATTCAATTAGATGCCGTTATTGGCTTCAAACGCGAAGTCTATCAATTGGCTTTATCAGAGCTAGCACGCTATCTTTCCAGGGGCATGCGTATGCAGCAACTGGCATGGGGTACTCCTCTGGATATGATCCAGTCTTTTTATGCTGGACACGAAGATCAACCCAAATCTTCAGAAAAATCAGACAAACCAAAATGAAAAAAATATTCCCCAGAATTGCTATTTCCCTAAACTGCCTCATTTTGGCTGCCGGCTTGACTGCCTGCGCTGGAGACCCACTACAAAGTGGTCTGGACCCATTTGCGCCGATGGTATTTAAGGAGGGTACGACTGCTATGCCCTTAAATCCACCAAACCAAAAAACATTAGTACCCTTCTACGTATCTCAACGAACAGTTTTCAAGTTTGCGGTAGATACAGATTCAATCCTGATTGGTGCTGATGGCGTCACACGCTACATCGTTGTAATTACCAACCCCAGCGGTGGTCAACAAGCTCAATATGAAGGTGTTCGTTGCGATTCATTTCAGTGGCGCCTCTACGGCACCTACGAAAGCACTGGTTGGAAAGAAAACCCTCTTGGCAGTTGGAAAAACATCCAGAGCGATATACCAAACCGCTATCAAGCCTCTCTAGCTCAAGGTGCTTTTTGCAACTTCAACTCTCAAGAAAAAAATATTAAAAATATCCTGAGTTCACTGAACCCAAATGGTTTTATTGGCGGGCAAAAGCCAACCAATTCAAACGGGATTCAGTAAAAGAAAGTTTTGAGGGATTACTTGGCACTCAGACGAGTGCCAATCTTCTCACCCGCCATTAGACGAGTAAGGACATTGGGTTCGCGCCCAGAAGCAATTACTGTTGCTGCACCAGTCTTCACAGCAATCTTGGCGGCTAATACCTTCGTGAGCATTCCACCCTTGCTTAGTTCGCTTGCTGCACCACCAGCCATTTTTTCTAAGGTAGGATCGCCAGCAATAGCATCTGCTAACAATGTGGCATTAGGATTTTGACGTGGGTCTGCAGTAAACAAACCACCTTGATCAGTCAAAATAACCAAGAGATCTGCATGAATTAAATTAGTTACTAATGCAGCAAGACTGTCATTGTCACCAAACTTAATTTCATCGGTAACTACGGTGTCATTCTCATTAATAATTGGAACGACACCTAGCTTCAATAGCGTGTCCAGAGTAGCTCTAGCATTGGCATTTCGTTCCGCATCAGCCAAATCTGCATTCGTCAGCAAAATCTGAGCGCTACGCAAATTGAAGCGCGCAAAACAACTCTCATAAACCTGCACCAAACCCATCTGACCAACTGCAGCAGCTGCCTGTAGCTGATGAATTTCTTGTGGACGCTTGGTCCATCCCAAACGTTGCATACCCTCAGCAATTGCACCTGAACTCACCATCAATACCTCATGGCCAGCCTTTAATAGGCCTGCCATTTGCTCGGCCCACATAGCAATCGCAGCATGATCCAAACCTTCACCATTATTGGTGACAAGACTAGAACCTACTTTGACAACAATCCGTTGAGTTTTTTTAGCATTCATAGCAAAGAGCAAATGGAATATTTAATCTGGTTTTTTATCTTCTAGCTGGTCTTGATAGCGAGGATCTTGAGCACGCTCATCAGCATCATCACGATCACGACGCACAGAATCTAAATAATCTTGCAAAGAGTAGCAAAGCTTGTCGCAGCCCATACCGGTCAAAGCAGATATCTCAAATACAGGGCCTTTCCACTTAAACTTTTTCACAAAGTCAGCAACAACCTTTTTGCGATCCTCTTCAGGGATCATGTCGACTTTGTTAAGCACTAACCAACGTGGTTTTTCAACCAAGGCTTCGTCATACTTACGCAACTCGTTAACAATCGCCACAGCATCAGCTACCGGATCAACATTCGCATCAAAAGGAGCGATATCGACCAAGTGAAGCAGCACACCCGTGCGTTGCAAGTGACGCAAGAAGCGATGGCCCAAACCAGCGCCTTCAGCCGCACCCTCAATCAAACCAGGAATATCGGCAATCACAAAACTTCGCTCAGCACCCACACGCACCACACCCAAATTTGGATGGAGGGTTGTAAATGGATAATCAGCAATCTTTGGACGCGCATTCGAAACAGCAGTAATCAATGTTGATTTACCGGCATTAGGCATGCCCAACAAACCAACGTCAGCCAATACCTTGAGCTCTAATTTCAATTTACGACGCTCGCCAGGTTTGCCGTTTGTCTTTTGACGCGGCGCTCTATTTGTACTGCTCTTAAAGTGAATATTGCCCCAACCACCAACACCGCCCTGCGCTAAGCAAAGGCGCTCACCATGCGTAGTTAAGTCCGCGATAGGCTCGCCAGTTTCGTAGTCGGAAATAATGGTACCAACAGGCATGCGCAATTCAATGTCATCGCCAGCACGGCCATAACAATCCGCGCCACGACCAGGCTCACCATTTTTTGCAGTGTGCGTTTTTGCGTAGCGGTAATCGATCAAAGTATTGATATTGCGATCGGCCGTTGCCCAGACGCTACCGCCCTTGCCGCCGTCACCGCCATCAGGACCGCCAAATTCAATGAACTTTTCACGGCGCATAGAGGCACTTCCGGCACCACCTTGCCCGGCAATTACTTCAATACGTGCTTCGTCTATAAATTTCATGAATAAAAAAGGCCTCGCTTAGCGAGGCCTGTTCCTAAGAGTTAAATTCGGAATAAATCTGAATCAAACGAGTCTCAGTCAGGCGCCTTATGAACGAGGCAGGACTGAAACTTGGGCCTTCTTCAAAGCACCCTTAACGCCGAATTCCACTTGTCCGTCAATTAAGGCAAACAAAGTGTGATCTTTACCAATACCAACGTTTGCACCTGGATGAACACGTGTGCCACGTTGACGAATGATGATGCTGCCAGCATTAATATGCTCGCCGCCAAATACCTTAACGCCTAAGCGTTTCGATTCTGAGTCGCGACCATTTCGTGTTGAGCCGCCGCCTTTTTTCTGTGCCATTTGTTTCTCCTACCTGAATTAGGCTTTAATCGTGTTGATCAAAATTTCAGTGAAATTCTGACGATGGCCTTGGTGCTTTTGATAATGCTTGCGACGGCGCATCTTAAAGATTGTCACTTTATCGTGACGTCCCTGGGAGACGACAGTGGCCATCACAGCTGCACCATTAACCAATGGATCACCTAATTTCAGTGAAGCGCCTTCGCCAACGGCGAGGACTTGGTCAAGAGTGATTTCGCTGCCGATTTCCGCTGGTATCTGTTCTATTTTCAATTTTTCGCCTGCAGCAACTTTATACTGTTTGCCACCGGTTTTTATGACCGCGTACATGGTTTGAAACCTCAATTAATATCTACATTTAAGCTAATCCACCCTGGACCAGCTAAGCCCATTATTATATCTTGCATGCCTAGCACTGTCAAAACCAATGACTTAAGCCAAATCCTGGCCCCAATTGCCTTAGATTTCAAGGCCTTAGACGAGGTTATCCGTCAGCGTTTGGCCTCAAAAGTGGCCTTAATTGACCAAATTTCAACCTATATCATCCAGGCAGGCGGCAAACGGGTAAGGCCTGCCCTTTTGATGTTGGTGGCCAAATCCCTGGCTAATGGCAAAGAAACCCCCCATATTTTGGAGATGTCCGCTGTTGTTGAATTCATTCATACAGCCACCCTCCTTCATGACGACGTAGTCGACGAATCCACCCTCAGAAGAGGCCGCGAAACTGCGAATGCTGCTTTTGGCAATGCTGCCAGCGTTTTAGTCGGCGATTTCTTGTATTCCAGAGCCTTCCAAATGATGGTGAGTCCAAATGACTTAAGGGTGATGCAAATTCTGTCGGATGCAACCAATACGATTGCCGAGGGCGAAGTTTTGCAACTCCTAAACATGAATGATCCGGAAGTTGATGAAGCTAGCTACCTACAAGTCATTCGCTATAAAACAGCTAAATTATTTGAAGCTTCTACCGAGTTAGGCGCTATTCTTGCCAACGCTCCTGATGCACAACGCGAACAAGCTGCTGCATTTGGCCGTCACATCGGCACAGCTTTTCAGCTCATGGATGATCTTCTCGATTACACGGCCAATGCTGCACAAATGGGAAAAAATGCTGGTGATGATTTGCGTGAAGGCAAACCAACCTTGCCACTCATTTACTTATTAGAAAACGGCACTAACGAAGAACGACTTTTAGTGCGTGCAGCAATTGAGCAAAACCAAGATTTACCGGATGATGTTTTTGCACAAATCCTGGCTGCCGTACAAAACTCTGGTGCTCTGGATTACACGCAAGCAGCGGCTAAACGTGAAGCAGACCTAGCTCTGTCTTATCTCAAAGACTTCCCTGCAAACCCCGCTACTCAGGCGCTAGAAGCGCTCTGCGCATATTCACTTACAAGACAAACCTAAGTTCCTAGGGTCTTCACTCTCAGTTCGCGTGCTGTAATTCGCGTCTGCTCAGCCTCTTCACGCAATCGAGCAATTTCCTGTAAAGACAATCTATCTAAATTGGAGTAATCCATTTTCCATGAAGGATCATCAGACCATCTTAATGGTGACTGAACAGTTGTGCGTGGTGCAGGAGCAGACTCCAGAAGACGCAAAGCTAATTGAAAATTGAGATCCTGCGAAGCAACGTCATTCGGCTTTGCTGCAGCATTACCCAAAGGAAAATCACTAAACAACAATCGCGGTACGCCGCAATACTCAACAATATCCTTTGCAGCACCCATCACCACAGTTGAAATTCCCGCAGCCTCCAAATACCGCGCCAATAAACCTTGGCTCTGATGACAGATCGGGCAATTCGGAATCAATACTGCTACATCTACGCCATCCGCTTGAAGCATTTCTAAAATAAGTGGCGCATCTATTTCCAATGTATGGCGCTGACTGCGATTAGTAGGCAAGCCATAAAAATTAGGTGAAAGCGCACCCACCTCCCCCGTTGCAGATGCCCTTTTAGCAGCCTCTAGCGGAAACCAGCAATTGCTATCTTCCATATTGGCATTCTTGCGATCAATGCCGACATGAGCAATCCGTAAATCAACTTCCCCTTCGGTGGATTGCTGGTACGGCTGATAAAACTTAGCTGTTGAGTTGTAAGGGGCGCCCTGACCCTGCGGACCCTTATCCGAGTCATATGGGACAGCCGTAGTAATGAGCCCCAGCACTGATTGAGTCAGCGGCTTTTTGAGGGGGCTAAATGGAACATCAATGTAGTGAGCCCAAACATAAGGATTTTCATAACCCAAACCCAAGTAGTAACTGCGGGTGCGCTCTATGTAGCGAACCGGCTGATCCTGTTCTGGTGCAAATTCAAGCTCAGAAGTCTTAGACATCAATTCATCCCTGTAAGATATTGCATATCAAATATTTAACTTCATAGGAACTTATTATGGCTCAGTGGCTTAGATTTCAGCATCAAGGAAAAAGTGGTTTAGGACAGGTGCAGGGCGACCAAATCGCCGTGTACGAAGGAGATTTATTCAACGGACCCAAGGCCACCGGTGAAACCATCAAATTATCTGATGTCACTATCGACATCCCATGCACCCCTTCAAAAATGGTTGCTATGGTGGATAACTTTCATGCCTTAGTCACCAAACTTGAACATGCGGTGCCAGCCGAGCCTTTGTACTTCCTCAAAGGGAATAACTCATTCTTGGCAGCAAACCAAGTGATTCGCACGCCCAAATCCTACACAGGAAAAGTAGTTTATGAGGGTGAGCTCGGTATTGTGATTGGTAAGCGCTGCCATGAAGCGGATGAGGCAGAAGCTGCAAAAGCAATTTTTGGCTACACCTGTATTAATGATGTAACTGCTATTGAAATTCTGAATCGCGATCCTGGTTATGCGCAGTGGACACGTGCAAAGAGCTTTAATACCTTTGGCGTATTTGGCCCTTACATCACTACTGATGTAGACCCAAGCAAGCTAAGTATCAAGACGATCCTCAATGATCAAGAGCGTCAAAACTTTCCAATTGCAGATATGATTTTCCCACCTGCAAAATTGGTCAGTCTGATCTCACAAGATGTGCCGCTCGAAGTGGGCGACATCATTGCTTGTGGTACTTCCGTAGGCGTCGGCTCAATGAAGCCTGGTAGCAATGTCAGCATCATCATTGATGGCGTTGGACAACTCGATAATCGCTTCGAGTAATTAAGGGCTTGGAAAAGCAAAAACCCTTGCTATGTTGAGTAGCAAGGGTTTTTTATTTGCGGTAACTTTACTTTTTAGTAGCCTGATACTGAAGGCAACGCCAAGCTGCCTTTTGAAGCTTGAACGTTTTCATCCAGATACCTCGTCAAAGCAAAAACGGTATTCAAGCAAGGGGTTGGAGTTTGTGTGATCTTGCCAAGCTCAATCACTGAACCTAACAAAGCATCGATCTCCAAGCTACGACCAGCCTCTAAGTCTTGCAACATAGAAGTTTTGTGTTTACCAACTTTTTCAGCGCCCGCAATACGACGCTCGATATCAACACGGAAAGTAACACCCAACTTCTCAGCAATAGTCTGAGCTTCGGCCATCATGTTACGGGCCAACTCTTTGGTCAATGGGTATTGGCAGATGCCTTCCAAGGTACCGTGAGTTAAAGAGCTGATTGGGTTAAAAGTCATATTGCCCCAAAGCTTGAGCCAGATCTCTGAACGAATATCGTCCAAGATGGGTGACTTAAATCCAGCCGCACCCATCATCTCGGACATCTTCTGAATGCGCTCTGTAGTCTTGCCATCCAGCTCGCCCAACGGGAAGCGGTTACCTTCCACGTGACGAATCACGCCAGGCGCTTGAGTAAAGGTTGCTGGATACACTACGCAACCAATAATGTTGTTTGGATTAATCGCATTCTTAGCAACGCCGCCAGCGTCTACCGTTTCAACGGAGTGATCTTGATAGTCGCCACCAAGCTTCTGGAAATACCACCAAGGAATTCCGTTTTGCATTGGAATCAAAATGGTTTCTGGACCCATGATCGCAGCTAAGTCATCAATGATCGGCTCCACTTGATGCGCCTTCACTGCAAGAATGACTACATCTGGAGTTTCAGCATCACGAATTTTTTCCACAGCTTTTACTTGGGCAACCAAAGGCTCTGGTTGGTCATCCATAATCAGAGCAAGACCACGCTCTTTAATCGCCGCTAAAGTTGCGCCACGAGCAACAACAGTGACATCGTTGCCTGCTCGCGCCAACATGACAGCTAGGTAACCGCCAATAGCGCCACCCCCACCGATCACACAGATTTTCATAGGAACTCCATAAGAACTAAAAATTTTGAATTGGGTTTATTTTAATTGGGTTTTTGCACTGCAGCAATTAAGGTTGCTTAATTTTTAAGCAACCTTTGACTTAAATAGCTTTTAATTGATCTCTAGGCACTAGGCTACCTAAAAGCATGCCTGCAATACTCGCCACCAACCCAGCTAATTGAGGGGGCATGATGGCATCAGGCGCCAAGGTTTCGCAGCTGATCCAGACCGTAAGGCCCCCAACCACCGCCAACAAGCCACCTAAAGAATTGGCCCTTGACCAATACACACCAAACGCTAGGGGAACAAAAGCAGCTACCAAAGTCACCTTATAGGCGTTCTCAACCATTTTGAAGATCGAAAGATTTGAGTTGATGGCGAAGAATGTCACTACCACCGCGAAACAGAGCACGGTAATTCTCATGACCTTCAGTAAATCCTGGTCTGACAAATGCTTAAAAAAGCCTCGCACAATGTTTTCAGCAAATGTGACTGATGGCGCCAATAAGGTGGCACTCGCGCAGCTCTTAATCGCCGATAAAAGCGCTCCAAAAAACATTACCTGCGCAATTAATGGCGCATGATTCAGAATCAGTTTCGGCAAGATCATTTGTGGATCTGTATTTAAATATTGCTTCACCAAATCCGGACTAATCAAGGTTGCTGAGTAAGCCAAGTACATCGGCACAAAAGCAAAAATGAAATACAACACGCCACCGAGCAAAGCAGCTTGAACAGCAATATTGACATTCTTAGATGAGGTAATCCGCTGGAAGACGTCTTGTTGTGGAATAGAGCCCAACATCATCGTGCACAAAGCGGCGACAAAACCTAAGATGGACGCCAAATTCATATCCGGCCAGAAGTTACTGAATTGACCAGCTGCGGCCGCATGTTCAATGACTACGCCAATACCACCAGTCTGAGAAGTCATTTCACCGCCGATATAAAGCATGCCAATCACGATGATGATCATTTGAATAAAGTCCGTAATGGCAACTGACCACATACCCCCAAACAAGGTGTAAATCAGCACGCTACCCGCACCAATCAACATACCACCCGTCTGAGAAATACTGCCCTCAGACACGACATTAAATACGAGACCCAAAGCTTTAATTTGTGCGGCTACCCAACCTAAGTAGGAAACCACGATACAGAGAGTTACTAAAACCTCTACAGTGCGCCCATACTTTTCGCGAAAGAAATCACCAATCGTGAGCATGCGACGGTTATAGAGATGTCGCGCAAAAAAGAGGCCGACCAAAATTAAACAAAGAGATGAACCGAATGGATCAGAAACTACACCCCCCAAACCTTCTTTCAGAAAAGTGGCGGGAATTCCTAGAACAGTTTCAGATCCAAACCAGGTAGCAAATACCGTTGCAGTAACGATCGGCAGAGGAAGGCTATGACCAGCCGCAGCAAAGTCAGCAGTATTTTTGACTCGCAGGGCGGCCCACAAACCAATTCCCACTGAGACTACCCAGTAAATAATGACGAACCAAATTAGCACGCCTAGATGCTCCTTCTGAAATGTGATGAAATTATATGGCCATGTCACTTTTAGCAGTTAACAAAAAGCGCCCATTTGGAGTGCTCCACGAAAGACGCTGGTCTGACATAATTCAAGAGTGAGAGCGCCTAAGCAAACCCCAACACCCAACCCCTCTGCTGATCTGGCCTACCAAAAAGCCATCCTAAGCTCTGTATCGCGTACTTTTGCCCTCACCATACCGCTCCTGCCACCAAGTATCGAGAAAGTGGTTGGCAACACCTATTTGCTTTGCCGCATTGTTGACACTATTGAAGATGCAGCAGAGTTAAGCGCCCAGACCAAGCAGTCACTCTCGGCGCTTTTTTTAGATGCCGTTCTTGAAAAGACGCCAGTTGAAAGTTTTGTTGAACCCTGTCTTGAGGCATTAAAAAATTACAGCAATCCAGATGAAATTGATTTGATTGCGAATACGCCAACAGTTTTACGAATACTGCACACTTGCTCCAGCAATGACCAACAGGCCGTCAGTCGCTGCGTTTCCATCATGTCAGAGGGGATGTCCTTCTTTCATGGCAAACAGAATCAAGCTGGCCTTCAAGACCTCGCAGAGTTTGAAAAGTATTGCTATGTAGTTGCTGGCGTAGTTGGTGAGCTACTTACCACCATATTCAGCAATCATTCCCGGGCTTTTGAAAGAGCACTCGTAGGGCATGAGAATCTAGCTATCGCATTTGGTCAAGCGCTACAAATGACCAATATTCTTAAAGACTCACCGGAGGATAAGGCGCGCGGAGTTTCATGGAAGCCAATGAATGTAAGTCAGGCAGAGCTTTTAAAGATTGCCTATCAAAAACTACAAGACTCTCTGCAATATATTCTGCTGATTCCTAAAGAAGAGCAAGGTATGAGGCGCTTTTGCTTTTTGGCTTTCGGCTTAGCAGTTATGACGCTTTCAAAAATTGCTCAGCGCAAAGAATTTGATAGCAAGGATGAAGTAAAGCTTTCTAAAAGTGCTGTTATGAAGTTTTATGGCTTTACCAAGATTGCCGTTAAAAGTGATGTCCTAATGAAGGCTTTTTTCTACCTGAATAGCAGATCTTTAATTAAATAAAAACTTACAAAGCACCCTCGTGCTTTAAAAGCCAGAGCTTAATTTGGCGATACAAACCTGGGGAATTCTCTTTCATAAACCCCCCAATTCCTTGAGCAGAAACTACTCTATGGCAAGGTGCAATTAAGGGGTAAGGATTTGCACCACATGCAGTGCCCACTGCCCGTGGACCACTCTTAATTTTCTTTGCTACCTCACCATAAGTTTTTGTTGTGCCGGCCGGTATATCTTGAATGCTGGCCCATACCTTTTTCTGATGTTCAGTACCCGCAGGTTTTGTAGGCAAATCAAATTGCCAGGTAGGATCTTTAAAGTATGCCCTGCACTGGCGTGCTACCTCTTTGGCTAGTGCATTTTTTGGCGCTATTAATACTTCTTCGGCTGGTAAGTAGTCAATTTTTGACAACATTAAACTTCCCTCTACCAGCTCCGTCAAAATTCCCAGGCGGCCAAAAGGTGCTGCAATCACACAGTAACTTGGACTATTCGCGGTGCATGGCATTGGAGAGGCTGTCATAGGGATTCATTCTCACATAATTAAACAGGTTAGCTGACCACTCTTTACACTGTGGCTATAGCTTGCTACATGCCACTTTGCTATATTGACTCATCCTTACTTTTTTAGGTAGACCGCATGGACACTTTTTTTGACGATTGGCCGTTTTACGGTCAAGTTGCTCTAGTCCTATTTTTACTCGCACTCTCTGGCTTCTTCTCGATGGCAGAGACCAGCATGCTGTCCTCCAATCGTCATCGTCTCCGTGCAATGGCCAATAGCGGCAATGCAGGAGCAGCACTGGCTGAAAGACTCCTAAAACGTATTGATTCACTGCTATCCGTTCTGCTGATCTCTAACAATCTTATTAATACTGTTTTACCTATCCTGGTAACGGGTATTGCCCTGCATATTTTTGGTGACAGTGGGCTCGTGCTCTCGATCGCAACTTTAGTGGTTGCATTGCTCATTATTATTTTTAGTGAAATCACCCCCAAAGTTATTGGGGCAGCATTTCCGGAAAAAATTGCATCCAATGTTGGCTGGGTTATTTTGCCGCTGACATTTTTACTGAAGCCTTTGCTCTGGTTTATTAATAGCTTTGTCTCTGGCCTAATGAAAGTCTCCGGCCTGCAATCATCCTCTGATAGCAGAGCCATGAGCAAGGAAGAGTTACGCAGTCTAGTGTTGGAATCAAATCGCTTTGTTTCCAACCATCATCGCAATATTTTGCTCAACTTGTTTAACCTAGAAAACATCACGGTTGATGATGTGATGACACCTAGATCCAAGATTGAAGTTTTAGACCTATCAAGACCCATTGATGAAGTGGTTCAACAACTAGAAACCTGCTATCACAACAAATTACCAGTATGTGACCAAGACTCTGAGCGAATTGTCGGCATCCTCTCGGTCAAAAAAGCCTTGTCATTGTTGGGTGATACTGACTTAAAGCATGAGGATTTTAGAGTCCTCCTCAATGAGCCTTACTTTATACCGAGCGGAACACCTGTCTTGCAGCAAATGCAGTTTTTCCAAGACAACCAACAGCGCTTAAGCTTGGTTGTAAATGAATATGGCGAAGTGCTGGGTCTAGTCACGTTTGAGGATATTGTTGAGGAGCTGATTGGTGAGTTCACAACTTCCTTCTCCAATCTTTCAACTGACCCCCATTGGCTTGCTGATGGGACCTATCTAGCAAGCGGTAGCGCCTCACTAAGAGACCTTAATCGCCTGCTAAATCTCAACCTTCCTTTGGATGGACCTCGCACATTAAATGGCCTCATTCTTGAAAAGCTAGAAGCCATTCCAGATCACGATGTCAGCATTCGTATTGCAGGCATAGTCATGGAAATTATTCAATTTGATGAACATGGCGTAAAAACAGTAAAGCTCTATCGCCCATTCCAAGCCCAAGAGCAAGATTGAGCGTTGCTCAAGATGACTCACTAATCATTCGCACTTGGTATGAAATTGCCGCTCATGCCCTAGATGCTAGAGCGAGTGATATTCATATTGAGGCTGGAGCCCAAGCAACCCTCATTCGATTTCGAGTAGATGGTTTGTTAAGAGTTCACTCGCACTACCCCATTGAATTACATGAACGTCTGATTGCACGCGTCAAAGTTCTAGCTCGCTTAGATCTTGCAGAGAAACGACTTCCACAAGATGGGCGTCTTTGTATTGGGCACAATTTCTCCAAGCCCGATAGAGATTGTCGCGTCTCAATTCTGCCAACTCTTCATGGAGAAAAAGGCGTCATTCGAATACTGCCAAGCTGCACTGAAGATCTTGATCTTAAGGAAATTGGACTTCTTCCAGATCAATTACAGATATTCCAAGAAGGACTTAGCCAACCGAATGGGCTCATTATTGTGACCGGACCAACGGGCAGCGGTAAGACTCGTACTCTGTATAGCTGCCTAAGGCATCTCAACCAATCTCATCGCAATCTTTGCTCCATAGAGGATCCGATTGAAATTCGTCTGGCAGGAGTCAATCAAGTTGCCTATCATCCACGGGCAGGGCTAGACTTTCCAACCATCATCCGCGCTCTACTGCGGCAAGATCCTGATGTCATCATGATTGGTGAAATACGCGATGCTGCCACAGCGAACTTAGCGATTCAGGCAGCACAAACAGGACATCTCATTCTGAGTACCCTGCATACTCGCAATGCATGCGGGGCTGTACCAAGACTTCGGCATCTGGGGATTGATCGAGAATCTCTCGAGTCCTGCCTATTGATTGTCAGTTCACAGCGCTTAGTCAGGATGACTTGCCATCAATGTCTTAATCGCAATGCTAGCGAAAAAGCCCAATGTCTAAACTGCGGTGATAGCGGCTACTTTGGACGTATTGGGGTTCATGAAGTACTTAGTCAATCTAAACTCTTTGACCCATCCCCTTCATTTACTACCATGCGAGCAGCTGGATTAGCTCATGTACAAGCCGGATTAATTACTCAAGCGGACCTAGAATCAGAAGTAGGTGCATGGCACTGAGCAAGAAAGAACAATTGCATTTTGCCGACCAACTCCTAACACTTCTCGAGTCCGGCTTGCCACTTCTTAATGCAATTGCACTCATTTACTCCACCGCACCCAAATCCTGGCTTCCCTGGATTGGTGGCATCTATGCGCAACTTAAAAAGGGAGAGAGCTTTTCTCAATGCCTGCGCAGCCAACAAAATCTATTTTCTATGGAGTTCATTAACTTGATTCGGGTTAGCGAACGTACAGGGGACTTTAATCTAGCACTTAAAACAATCTGCGCACAACTTGAGGCTCAAATAGAATTGCGACGAAAAATTCAACAGGCGATGAGCTATCCCATGATCACCCTAACAAGCTCCTGCCTACTGGTAATTGTGATGATGATTTGGGTTGTGCCAGTCTTTAAGGATGTATTTGCTCATTTTCAAGCAGAGCTGCCAGTCCCAACGAAGACATTGATTGAGTTATCTGCCTGGTTTGAGGCCTTTTATATTGAGATGGTGATAACTCTAGTCAGCCTAGTCAGTCTCTTTAGTTTTGCATGGATCAAGCTTACTAAACTACAAAAGCAATGCGATCGACTCAGCTTCTGCATACCCCTAATTGGACAGCTCCTCAGATTAGCTACCCTGACTTATTGGTGTCGCACATTAGGCCATCTGCTGAAATCTGGATTGCCACTGCCTGATGCCCTCAGAGTGACTGCCCAATCATCAAACCATTGGCTTAGTCATGATTTCAGCGCTGAAATATTTAAGCACTTGACCCGCGGCTGGTCGCTTGGGGATGCAATAGTAAAGGCTGATCCTCGACATTCACTATTTGACCTGGAGACACTGCAACTCTTAAGAATTGCCTCAGAAAGTGGCGCGCTCGCTGATATGCTACAGAGGCGCGCAACTGTATTGAGCAACCAATTAAGCAATCGCCTAAATACTCTCAGCCATAGTTTGGAGCCTTTATTGATTATTGTTGTTGGACTCATCATTGGAAGCCTAGTCATAATCTTGTATCTCCCAATCTTTAACCTAGGACAAATTGTTTAATGATCAATCTTGCTTTTTCAGAGTGGGTCCAAATATTCCTAATATTGGTCTTGCTGTATTTAGCATACTTTGATTTGCGCACCTTCAGGCTGCCCGACATCATCACCCTGCCGCTCTTCTTCACAGGCCTTTTGTTCAACAGCCTTTCAAACCAAGGTTTTGCCTCTTTTCAAGATTCAATCATTGGCGCCATTCTTGGCTATACAGGTCTTTGGTTATTAAATGCACTCTATCGTGCACTCAAGAAACAGAATGGCATAGGCATGGGAGATGCAAAACTCTTGGCAGCCTTAGGGGCCTGGCTTGGCTGGCAGCCATTACCCGGCATTCTTCTCACAGCATCCTTGACTGGACTGATTGGTGGGATTATTTGGCTGGTGTGGAATAAGCAAAATCATCGGGCGGCTTTTCCATTTGGCCCCTTTCTTGCTATTGCTGGCATCATTGAGTTGTTATGGCCACAGACTATACAAACACTCCTGCTGAGCAAGCTAGCCTAGGTGCGTTAAAAGGGCGATTGCCCCTTGTTGGCCTAACAGGCGGCATTGGCTCGGGCAAAACGGCAGTTAGTGATGAGTTGGCTAAGTTAGGAGCGGGCATAGTAGACACCGATCTGATTGCCCACCAGATTACCGCCCCAGGTGGTGCGGCCATTCCTTTAATTCAAAAGCAGTTTGGTGCAGAATTTATTGACCCTAGCGGAGCGCTAGATAGAAGCAAAATGCGCAGCCTAGTTTTTGCAGACCCTCAGGCTAGGAAATCCCTAGAGGAGATTATCCACCCTTTAATTCGGCATGAAACGAATAAACAAGCCCAGAAGTTGATTGAGGAAAAGGCTCCTTATCTTGTTTTTGTGGTCCCGTTGTTAATTGAGTCAGGCAACTGGAGGTCCCTGCTGGATTACTTGGTAGTGGTGGACTGCCCGGAAGAGACACAAATTGAACGAGTGATGCACCGCAGCAAATTACCCCGTAATGAGGTTGAGGCAATCCTTAAAGCCCAAACAAGCAGAGCAGAGCGACTTGCTTTGGCCGATCTGGTGATTGAAAACCAGGGGACCCTTAATCAACTCAAAGCAGAAGTCTTGAGCTTGCACCAAAAAATCTTACAGATTCAGAAAGATCGCTCAAGTTCGTCATAGAATATGGGCTTGTGATTGTCTACGAATACCCCTTCAATGAATTAGTTCGAAGCATGCTTCGACTGGAGTATTTGTTCGCCCGCTTTAATCACTTTATCCGCTCGGATGACCCTGAGTTACACCACAACGCTATTTCTATCTTGTTTGATCTTGGGGATATTGGCGCTCGTGGTGATATCAAGTCATTGCTGCTCAAAGAGTTTGAGCGCCAGAAATATGCGCTCAATGGATTGAAGTCATCACAAAAAGTAGATCAAGAAGCACTCACGCAAACTCTTTCTGAAATTGATGCTGTTGCTGCTAGCATCAATCAATCTGCCGGCAGACCTAACTCCGCAATTACCGAGAGTGAATGGTTAAATGCAATTCGTACTCGCCTAAATATTCCAGGCGGCACAAGTCCAATTGATTTACCTAGCTATCATGCTTGGAAAAATAGCCCCACCTCCGAGCGCCGAGAATTGCTTGAAAAATATATTAGCCCACTCCTGCCTTGGCAAGAAGCATGTCAATTATTTTTGCGACTACTTCGTCAGTCTGGCGAAGCTAAGGATGTGGTTGCACATAACGGATCATTTCAACAAGCTCCTTCTGGCAAGGTGTATCAATTAATGCGTATTGCCGTTGAAGATGACACTTTATTTTCTGAGATCAGCGCGAATAAATATTTGCTCTCAGTACGCTTCTTAAGGTCGGAACGCGATAAAAAAGCACAGCTCGTAAATGCAGATGTGCCATTCAAGCTAACCCTCTGTCAGCTTTAAGATAAAAGGGTTCTAAGCCTTTCTAGCATAGGCCAGGCCGCAGGCAATAAAGGCTCAACACTGGGTTTTTCTGCGGACAATAATTCCCAAGACAAGGATTGATTTTCACAGCCCTTGGGCGTGCCTTTCCAATCACGAATAATGCTGACATGCAGACGAACATAGGCATGTGGGTAGTCATGCTCTAGCACGGTAAGCTCTTCGCTTGATTCAATTTCAATACCAAGCTCTTCCCAAAGTTCACGCTTAAGCGCCTCGAAAACGGACTCTCCTTTTTCGATTTTTCCACCCGGGACTTCCCAATATCCAGCATATGGCTTACCTTCAGGTCGCTGCCCCAAAAGATAGCGGCCCTCAGCATCAAGCAATATACCTGCGGCGACTTCGGTAATTGAACGTTGGGTTTCAATCATGAAAATTATTCATCTAAGCTTTTGAGCCAGCCCAGTGTTTGGCAAATTGCCAAGCAACGCGCCCTGAACGTGATCCACGCTCTAATGCCCATACCAAGGCTTCAGAGCGAGCCGCTTCAATCTCTTTGGAACTCAAACCAAAGTGCTGCAACCAATGAGCCACGATCGCTAAATACTCATCTTGTTTAGGTGGATAGAAAGATAACCAAAGACCAAAGCGCTCAGACAAAGAAATCTTTTCTTCTACGACTTCACCAGGATGAATTTCACCATCATCGTTATGAACATAACTCTCGTTATCCTTCATATATTCCGGCAATAAATGACGGCGGTTAGAGGTGGCATAAATCAAAATATTGTCGACCTGGGCAGAAACAGAGCCATCTAAGGCTGATTTCATGGCCTTGTAGCCAGATTCTCCATCCTCAAAAGAAAGGTCATCGCAAAAAATAATAAAGCGCTCTGGACGCTCTGCTAAGAGCTCAGTAATGTCAGCCAAATCTGCTAAATGCTCTTTTTCAACCTCAACGAGGCGTAAACCCTGGCTAGCAAACTCATGCAAGCTTGCCTTAATGAGAGAAGACTTTCCAGTCCCTCTCGCACCAGTCAACAGAATATTATTGGCCGGCTTCCTCTGAATAAAGTTTTTTGTATTGTCACGAATGGCATCGCGTTGACGGTCAATGTTTTGCAAGTCTTCGAAGGTGATATCAGACACATGCTTTACAGGCTGCAAAAATCCAATGCTACCGAAAATACTGTCGCGACGACGCCATCTAAATGCTGTTGAGGATTTCCACTGTTCTTCAGTTAAAGGCTTAGGTAAAAAAGTATCAAGGTGGTCTAAAAGACGATCTAATTTTTCATTCATATTTCAAGTGGTATTTTATGAGCGGTAGTCTGCATTAATCGATACGTAGTCATGAGATAAATCACATGTCCACATAGTTTGTGTAGCCGTGCCACGACCCAAATCAATCTTCACAGTAATTTCTGGAGCCTGCATTACCCTTTGACCATCCGCCTCTTGATAATCGGGATTACGACCACCATCTTTCGCAACCCAAACATCGCCAAGCCACATTTGCACACGGTTCACATCTAAGTCAGAAATGCCCGCGTAGCCAATCGCAGCAAGGATGCGGCCTAAATTGGGATCGCTTGCAAAGAAAGCCGTTTTGACTAAAGGTGAATGGGCAACTGCTTTAGCAACCAAGCGGCACTCTTCAGGAGTTTTTCCGCCAACCACTTCAATAGTCATGAATTTAGTAGCGCCCTCGCCATCACGCACAATCATTTGCGCCAGTTTGCGAGCTAATGAAATTAATGCATCTTTCAAAATTGCGTAGCTAGGATCATTCGAAGATTGAATCTGAACTGCTGACTGACCAGTAGCCATAATGATGAATGAGTCATTGGTCGATGTATCGCCATCAATCGTGATGGCATTAAAAGAAAGGTCTGCAACTTCACGCGTCAGGTTGCCCAGTAGGCCTGGAGCAAAACCTGCATCAGTCGCAATAAATCCAAGCATGGTCGCCATATTCGGATGAATCATTCCCGCACCCTTACAGATGCCTGTAATGGTCACTACGCCAGCAGGCGTCTCCACAGTAACTGATGTGGCCTTAGGTTGGGTATCGGTGGTCATGATCGCTTCAGCCGCATCAAACCAGTTGTCCTCACCCAAATTGGCTACCGCTTTTGGCAAGGCGGTGATAATTTTTTCAATCGGTAGTGGCTCAAGAATGACGCCCGTTGAAAAAGGCAAAATTTGCTCAGGATTAATCTTCAGATCTTTTGCCAAAGCTGCACAGGTTTCTAAGGCATGCTTCATGCCTGACTCACCTGTTCCAGCGTTAGCATTGCCAGTATTCACCACTAGAGCTCTGATCTCACCATTACGGCCCTCTTGAGCTAAATGCTCGCGGCAAACTTGCACAGGGGCAGCGCAAAAACGATTCAAGGTAAAAACACCCGCAACCTGGGATCCAGGCGCCAAGGTCATCACCAGAAGATCTTTGCGATTTGCCTTCTTAATTCCGGCTTCAGCGATGCCCATCTGAAAACCCTTAACAGGCTTGAGTTCGGCTTTTTGGGGGAGTGGTAGATTAACTGTCATATAAAAACTTAATAAATGGATTTGAAGAGGGCCACAACTAACCCCCACCTCTTCGAGTATAAAGATCAAATCGCTTTAGGACAGCCTCACAATCGTTTCGTGACCAACTTTCGGAAAATTGGAGCCTCACCTGTAGAACCGGGATCTCTAAAAGTGCAATTTTTCGTACCGGCTGACTAGACCCAAAAATTCGCAATTGGGGTTGAGTAGCCTCCTTCAAGACCTGGCCATCTACAACAAGGCTTGTATTGGTATGAAGCTCGCCCAAGGCTTGGGGTAGCCAACGCATCAGGTCTGCACTGGTGCAACCCATATTTCTGTCAAATTGCGGCATTCGGAAATACGCGGGGATTACCCGCCAGCAACCGGAGGGCAAATAGCCAAAGCATCATTCGACTTTAGGGCGTATTGATCGCACTCTTCCGGCTTGATATAAACCCCATTCACCATCACCAAATGTGCTGATTTGCTCGGAATCTTATACAAACTAATGACGTCACCGATGGTGCTGCCATCAGCTAACTCAATATCTGCTTCGATGCTATTTTTTTTATTGGAAGGTAGATAGCTTGCCAAGCTGGCAAACAACTTCAAAGTAACTTGCATTCCTGAAGCTTAATTCATCCAGGCAGATTGTGCTTGGCCCGCAGCGAGATAGGCGCTCATTGCTTTAGTAGGATCTGCCATCAATACCTCCTTCCACTCACCCAGCGAGATCTTCCCTTGGATTAAACCTCGAAGTACGCCAATATGCTCAGTACTGCCAACGCAAATAGCGCCAACCAAAACGTCGCCAAGAAACTCTAAGCGCAAGTATTTATATTGCTGCAAATCAACTAACTCCACATGATCGCCACCTTGGGCGCCTGACCATAAACCAAATGAGGAGGAAATTAATCCTAGGGTATCAAGGACGTTAATTTGCAGCGCACCCAAGCTCTCAACTTCTCCAGCAGTCATAGCAATAGCAGCAATTCTGGCTTGCTCAGCAGCATTAGGCTGAATCGCATTCACGATGCGCTCGCCAGTGGAAAAATCAATACTCTCGGTTACATCCCCTGCTGCATAAATATCTGGATGAGAGGTTTGCATCTGCTCGTTAACCAAAATTCCCGTTTGAATTTCAAGGCCTGAAGATTTTAGATAGGCAATATTAGGACGTACACCAGTCGCTGAAATTACTAGGTCAACTTCTAGAGTCTTTCCGTTGGACAGCTTTACTGTCAAACCTGAATTGGCCTTTGTAATTGCCTCCACCTTAGTGCTGGTATGAACCTGAACACCCTTATCTTCAACCCATTTTTTAATCATGCCGCCAGCTACAGAGGTCATCATTCTCGGAACCATACGATCACCCATCTCAACAACCGTAAGCTCTACTTTTCTACTGGCTAACGCCTCAAGAATGATGCACCCGATAAAGCCAGCACCCATCTGCAAAACTCGAGAACCAGGTTTTGCCAAATTTGTGATCGCCCGAGCATCTTCCAGTGTCCAGCATGGATGAACAGCAGGCAAATCAATACCGGGAATCGGAGGCTGCACAGGAACAGAGCCGGTCGCAATCAGCAATTTATCAAATTGAATAGACTGGCCACCCTCTAACTCCAATTTCTTTGCTTTTATATCTACCGCGATCACTTTTCCGTGAACCTGCTCAATTCTCAGTTTTTGATAATGATCAGAATCCTTGCGTAAATAAGTCCCCGACTCATTAATGTTGCCCATGAGTAAATAAGGAATAGCCATTCGGGAGTAAGGTGGCGAATCCTCAGACCCGATCATCACAATCTGATCATGTGGGGCGCGCTTACGAATGATTTCCGCCGCAATGACGCCGGCCGGTCCATTGCCCAGGATGACATGCTTCATATATAAAAACTCAAAGGCCTAGGCGTTTCAAAGTTTCAGCGCTTGGACGCCCTTCAGCATCCCAACCGCGAACTTGGTAGTACTCAGGAAGCATCTTATCCAGGCCGCTAACCACACCCTTACCCGGTCCTGTTTTAGCAGCCTCCTCCATCAAACGTTTAGGCAACTTATCGTCCTTATTCGTAAAGCCGGCACGATTATTAAAGTCACGCTCCATATTCCAAATACGCTCGCCAATAGTCGTTAAATTTTCTACTGTAAATTCATCGCCACAGGCTGCCTGCAATTGCGGGGCCACATCAGCCAGGGTCCATGCGAAGCTGGTGAAAATACAAATTCCAGCAGAATCAAACGCAGCGGTAGCATCCTGAAATGCCTTAACTAACTCTGGCTTACCTTGAGTTTCACTAGGCTCTGTCTTAACTGGAATCCCCAGGACTTCAGAAGCAATGGTGTAACCACGAAGGTGACACGCACCACGGTTTGAAGTGGCATAAGCCAAACCAATACCCTGAATCACGCGACCATCGTAAGCCGGGAACTCTTGACCCTTCACGCTCATAGAGAGATCTGGGTATCCATATTTTTTAGTTAAACGAGCAGATCCAAGGCCAATCTCTTTCCCAAAACCAGTACCTTCAGTGGTAATTTCTGCCAAATAACAAAGCGCTTTAGCTGACCCAAATGGAGCCTCAATGCCAATTTGCTCTTTGGTTAAAACACCCATCTCATATAACTCCATCACAGCACCAATAGTGGCGCCAAATGAAATCGGATCTAAGCCCTGCTCATTACAAAGCTGATTAGCGTATTGCAATGCCTCAAGATCATTTACGCCATTCGCTGCACCAAGTGCCCAAGCAGCCTCGTACTCAAGACCACCTGAGGCATGCATATGCTGTGGCTTATTTTCGATAGAGAAATGAGTATCATCAATTTTTGAGATGCGTCCACAAGCAATCGTACAAGCAAAACAAGCTTGATTGGTTACTAAATGCGCTTTGCCATCACTCTCACGAGGTGCTGCCATCGCTTCAGCAGAAATATCTTTCGCACCCTCAAACTGAACATCTTGATGATTGCGCGTAGGCAGTGCACCTACCTCATTGATCACGTTCATCAATACTTGTGTGCCATAAGTAGGAAGACCTTGACCAGTAACAGCATGACCAGCTAACACGGCCTTACCTGCTGCAACTGCATCCATAAATGCCTTTGGATTTTTAAGATTTCCAACCCCCTTGGTGCCACGAACTGCAATAGCTTTTAAGTTCTTGCTACCCATTACAGCTCCAACACCCGAACGTCCAGCCGCGCGATGCAAGTCATTCACAATGGCCGCATACAACACTTGATTTTCACCAGCGCGCCCAATACAAGAAACTCGTATCTGTGGGTCCTGATGTTTCATTTTGATGGCAGGCTCTGTTTCCCAAACTGATCTACCCCATAGATCTGAAGCATCCAGCAATTCAGCCTTATCGTTTTCTATATAAAGGTATACCGGCTTAGGAGACTTGCCTTCAAAAATCACCATATCCCAGCCAGCCATCTTCAACTCTGCACCCCAATAACCACCAGAGTTAGAGCATGCGATAGCCCCAGTTAATGGGCCCTTGGTTACAACTGTGTAACGACCGCCAGTAGATGCCGTAGTTCCAGTTAAAGGGCCAGTGGACCAAATAATTTTATTTTCTGCAGAAAGGGGATCTACTTTTGGATCAACCTCTTCAATAAAATACTTAGACGCTAAACCACGTGAACCCAAATACGCTTTGGCCCACTCCATATTCAAAGGTTCAGATTGGCAAGTGCCCTTGCTTAAATTAACGCGCAGTAGTTTTCCAGCCCATGACATGATTTTTTTCCTATACTTTTTTAGTTAGCGCTATCTTGGTTGCCAAGCTTGTCAGCCCACTCACGCATTCTGTCCAGACCAGTCCAATCTGCATCTACGTAGGTAATCGCTTGCGTTGGGCATGCCGTAGCGCAAGCAGGATCGCCCCCACATAAATCGCACTTTTGCACCTTACCAGTCTCTTGAACATAGTTGATGGTTCCAAAAGGACAGGAAATAGTGCAGACCTTGCATCCAACACAGGTATCTTCTGAAACCACCTTAGCGCCAGTAACCAAATCTACTCGAATCGCATCTACAGGGCATGCTTGGAGACACCAGGCTTCATCACATTGAGTACAGGTATAAGGAACCTTCTTGCCCGTTTTATGAAATTCAAAAACCTTGATTCGGGATTTAGAGGTGTTGAAAACTCCATAGTTTTCATAACTACAGGCCATCTCGCATTGAAGACACCCAGTACATTTGTCTGCATTAATAAGCAGGGACTTTTGCATGTCGATTCCTTTTTGCAATAAATGCAATTTTTTGCATATTAGAGCCAATAATCATCGAAATTTGTGGCGCTAGATAGCTAGGGAAAGCCCTGAAAGATTGCAGAGATGTAGGAAAAAGAAAGGGGGCTTAGCCCCCTTTTGATTAATGCTTAGCTGAATTGAATTTAAGCTAACGCACCGCAGCAATTTTTATACTTCTTACCACTGCCGCATGTGCAAGGATCATTACGTCCCACCTTTGGACCTGTGCGAACAGGGGCGGGCTGAATATTCACTGCAGCACCACCATCGCCGGTTGATCCTGCAACTTCTTTTTCTGGATCAGCGTGCTGATACTGAACATCGGATATCTTAGCCAAATCATCATTCATCGATTCAGAGGCTTGATCTAACTCGCTTGCGCTACGAATCTGAACTGTCATAATGCTTTTGACAACATCGTTCTTGATGACGTTAAGCAACTCGCCATATAACTCGAAAGCTTCGCGACGATATTCTTGCTTAGGATCTTTTTGGGCATAGCCACGCAAATGAATGCCTTGGCGCAAATGGTCTAAAGCAGCCAAGTGCTCACGCCAATGACTATCTAGGCTATACAACAGAACCGAACGTTCAAAACTAGCAAAAGATTCTCGACCGGAGAGATCTACTTTTGCATCGTAAGCTTCTTTAGCAGCCTGCAATACACGCTCAACAATTTCAGAATCATCTACGCTATCGGCCGCTTCAACCCAACCCTTCAGGTCAACTGTAAGGCCCCACTCGCTAGCCAGCACATTCTCTAGGCCAGTGAGATCCCACTGCTCTTCCATAGACTCCAGCGGTACATAAACTGAACAAACTGAACGCAATACATCTTCACGTAAATTGGCAATTAAGTCGCCAATATCGCTACTTTCAAGCACTTCGTTTCTGAGGCGATATGTTTCTTTACGTTGATCATTAGCAACGTTGTCATATTCGAGCAACTGTTTACGAATATCAAAGTTACGGCCTTCAACTTTGCGCTGCGCAGACTCAATAGAACGAGTCACCATGCCAGCTTCAATCGGCTCGCCGTCTGGCATCTTCAATCGATCCATCACAGCGCGTAAACGATCGCCTGCAAAGATACGAAGCAGCGCATCATCTAATGAAAGATAGAAACGGGAGGAACCTGGATCACCCTGACGGCCTGAGCGCCCTCTCAACTGGTTATCAATACGACGACTCTCATGACGCTCGGTACCGATGATGTGCAATCCACCTGACGCAAGGACTGCATCATGAATACTTTGCCACTCATCTTGCAATTGCTTAATTTTGGATGCTTTTTCAGCATCGGAAAGAGAGTTATCTGCCTCAATCAAAGAAGATTGCTTGCCAACGTTGCCGCCCAACACAATGTCGGTACCACGACCAGCCATATTAGTAGCGATCGTGATCATTTTTGGACGCCCTGCTTGAGCAATAATTTCTGCTTCGCGAGCATGCTGCTTTGCGTTCAATACTTGGTGCGGCAATTTACGTTGATCTAGCAATTGTGCGATCAACTCAGAGTTCTCAATTGAGGTTGTGCCAACCAGTACTGGCTGACCACGCTCATAACAATCTTGAATATCTTTAATGACCGCATCATAGCGCTCACGAGAAGACTTATAGATTTGGTCTTGCTTATCTTTTCTTTGGCTAATCCGGTTTGGAGGAATCACAACTGTTTCTAAGTTGTAAATTTCCTTAAATTCGTAAGCCTCTGTATCAGCAGTACCAGTCATACCAGCTAACTTGCCGTACATGCGGAAATAGTTTTGGAAAGTGATCGTAGCTAAAGTTTGATTCTCATTTTGAATCTGTACGCCTTCTTTAGCTTCCACGGCTTGATGTAAACCATCAGACCAACGACGTCCCTGCATCAAACGACCAGTGAATTCATCAACAATGATTACTTCGCCATTTTGAACAACATAATGTTGATCACGGTGATACAAAGAATGCGCACGCAGAGCTGCATATACGTGGTGCATCAAAGTAATATTTTGTGGCGCATAAAGAGAATCGCCATCATTGAGCGCGCCCAACTGAACCAATACTTGCTCAGCTTTATCGTGCCCTTGCTCTGTCAAATAAACCTGCTGGGATTTCTCATCCACCCAGTAATCGCCCGGCTTTTCAACGCCAGTACCATCGGCCTTCTCTTCGCCAATTTGACGCTCTAAGTGAGATGGCAGAGCATTAATCTTGATATAAAGATCGGTATGATCTTCCGCCTGACCGGAGATGATTAACGGTGTGCGTGCCTCATCAATCAGAATGGAGTCAACTTCGTCAACGATTGCATAAGCTAAACCACGCTGTACACGCTGACCCAAGTCCTGAACCATGTTGTCGCGTAGGTAATCAAAACCAAATTCGTTATTTGTACCGTAGGTAATATCTGCGGCATAAGCTTCTTGCTTAGTTGTGTGATCCATCTGGGATAAATTCACACCCACCTTCATGCCCAAGAAGTTGTATAGCTTGGCCATCCATTCGGCATCACGCTGCGCCAAATAATCATTGACTGTTACAACGTGCACACCTTTACCAGTCAGTGCATTCAAATAGACTGGCAGAGTAGCAGTTAAGGTTTTTCCTTCACCAGTACCCATCTCAGCAATCTTGCCTTGATGCAAGGCTAAACCACCTAAAATCTGGGCATCGAAGTGACGCATCTTCATGACGCGGGCACTAGCCTCACGAACAACAGCAAATGCTTCTGCGGCAATGTCATCCAATGACTCACCAGAAGCTAGGCGAGACTTGAATTCTGCAGTTTTTGCGGCAAGTGCAGCATCATCCAAAGATTGCAGGCTCGCCTCAAAAGCGGCGACCTTGGCAACGACTTTGCGATACTGTTTTAAGAGGCGGTCGTTACGACTGCCGACCAGGGTTTTAAGAAGACCGATTACCATGGGATATTGAAGAAAAATAAGTCCTTGAGTTTATCACCCGCAACCCCATTTTTTATGAACTTCACCCCTAAATCATCCCGCAAGCACACAGCCCATGACTGGATGGATTACCTACGAGAATCCGATGGGCTTGGGGGGATTTTGGCCAGAACAGAGGATCTGGCAAAACTGAAGGGGCGGATCCACTCAGCACTTACTACCCTGGATTTAGGTCACCTCAGCTCAAAAATTGAAGCTGGATGGCGCTCTGGCTCGAAAGATGAGCTCTTTTTACTGGTGAGCAGCGCCAGCATTGCTAGTCGCTTACAGCAAATTTTACCCAGCCTAATCAAAGAGTTAGCTAATTCTGGCTTAGTATGTAGTGCAATAATGATTCGGGTTAAACCAGCCCCGCCAGCCTGGGAGGTAAAAGCCAGACCAGCCGAACGGGAAAAACCAAAAGGCTTAAATGAGGCAGCTAAAAAGTCTTGGGAGTCTCTTTTGGAGAAATTAGGGCCAGATTCAGGCCTGCGCTCCTCTATCGAGAAACTACTCAAAAACAAGCCGAAATAAGCTAAAAAGCGGTTTTGAGCTTCTTAGAAAAAGAGGGGCTGACTTTCTTGGGAATAGGCTTCAGGAGCCTTATTTTCAGCAAAGGAGCTAATTTCGTAAGAACTTGGATCTTCCAAAAGCTTACGCAAAAGTGCGTTATTGAGGGCGTGTCCTGACTTTTCAGCAACATAAGCGCCCACAATTGGGTGCCCAATGAGGTAGAGATCACCAATCGCATCTAAGATTTTGTGACGCACAAACTCATCTTCGTAACGAAGTTCTTCGTTATTCAAAATACGGTGCTCATCCAAAACAATCGCGTTGTCTAAACTACCGCCACGCGCTAAACCCATTTCACGCAATGCTTCCACTTCGTGAGCAAAACCAAAAGTACGTGCACGACCAATTTCACTGCGATAAGCGTGTTCTGCAAAATCCACTACAAAACGTTGTCCAGTTTTATCTACGGCTGGATGTTTAAAGTCAATCGTAAAGTCCAACTTAAATCCAAAGAATGGCTCTAATCGCGCAAGCTTGTCGCCTTCACGAACCTCAACTGGTTTTTTAATCACGACAAATTGACGTGGAGCCTCTTGCTCGGCAATACCCGCTGATTCAATTAAAAACAAAAATGAAGCAGCGCTGCCATCCATGATGGGGACTTCTTCGCCATCAAGTTCAATTAATAAATTATCCAAACCTAGCCCGGCACAAGCAGATAGCAAATGCTCTACAGTTGAAACACGTACGCCATCTTTCTGAATGACAGAGGCTAGTCTTGTATCGCAAACAGCCAAGGCAGTTGCGGGAACAACTGACTGCTCAGGCGTATCCACCCTAACAAACTGAACCCCTGAATTCACTGGCGCAGGCTTGATAGAAATCGTCACCTTGCGGCCAGAGTGCAAGCCAATCCCCACGGTTTTTACCGGAGTGGCGATAGTGCGTTGCTTCATCATATGTGGCTATCTAAATTCAGGGGATATTCGTTAGTAAATTCTGATTACAGTTTTTTCAAAATAGAAGCTGCATCACTTACTTCAAACTTGCCAGGAGCTTCGCGATCAAGTGACTTCACAACGCCGTCTTCAATAATCATGGCATAACGGTCAGATCGCACACCAAATCCACGAGCAGTTAAATCCAACTCTAATCCAAGTTTTTTGGTGAACTCAGCACTGCCATCGCCAAGCATACGAATCTTCTTGCCTACTTTTTGATCGCGTCCCCATGCACCCATCACAAATGGATCATTTACAGAAACACACCAAATCTCATCAACACCTTTAGCCTTGATCGCATCAAAGTGCTCAACATATCCAGGCACATGCTTAGCAGAGCAAGTTGGCGTAAAAGCACCTGGCAATGCGAAGAGTACTATCTTTTTACCGGCAGCTAATTTCTCAACTTCAAAGGCATTTGGCCCCAAGGAGCAGCCTTCGGTCTCTTCATTCATAAATTCATAAAGAGTAGCGTTCGGTAATTTTTGTCCAACAGCAATCATGACATCTCCAATAAATAATTGTTAGTAAGCATGCCAACGCAAGCGCGGGATTCGTCGTCCGGAGGGGCGCCGCGCTGGCATTTTGCAATTACCTATTGTATAAAGCAGTCAATTAATCTGCTTGCTTACGCAAAAAGGCTGGGATTTCATAGTAATCAGCCCCTTTGTCCAACATGGATTTAGCTTGCGGAGAGCTATCTGCACCTAATGTAGGCGCAGGAGTCGCTTCACGAGAGCTACGAAAAACGCGTGGTAAATCATATTGACTGTAATCAACCCCAGTACTTGCTGGCTGAGCTGCGATTGCTGGAGCACTACCAACACCAGTCATTGCCAAGCCTGCGCTAGTTCCCAAAGCAGAATCCATGCTTACTTTGCTCATTGCAGCAGATGGGCTTGCAGGGGCAAAACTATTAAGATCAGCCATTGTTGGCATTGCATCGTGAGTACCAGTAGCTTGTCTCCAAACTACCTCAGGCTGGTTATTTTTACGAGCTTGAGGATTATTCAAACCAGTAGCAACCACAGTCACACGTAAGGCATCGCCTAAGCTCTCGTCATATACGGTACCGAAGATCACTGTTGCATCATCTGCAGCGTAGCCGCGAATCGCAGCCATTACTTCACGAGTCTCAGACAACTTCAATGAACGGCTAGCAGTAATGTTAACCAATACACCGCGTGCGCCTGAAAGATCAACACCCTCTAACAATGGTGATGCCACCGCAGCTTCAGCAGCCAAGCGAGCACGATCCATACCAGAAACAGTTGCTGTTCCCATCATGGCTTTGCCTTGCTCGCCCATGACTGTCTTAACGTCTTCAAAGTCAACGTTAATCAAACCTTGAACATTAATGATTTCTGCAATACCTGAAACCGCGTTATGCAATACGTCATCAGCACAAGCAAATGCTTTGTCGAACTCAGCATCTTCACCCATTACTTCAAAGAGTTTTTCATTGAGTACAACAATAAGCGAATCTACATATGACTCGAGCTCTGCAGCACCGTTCTCAGCAACCTTCAAACGCTTCACGCCCTCAAAATCAAATGGCTTACTGATCACACCAACAGTGAGAATGCCCATTTCTTTTGCCACTTGAGCAACGATCGGAGCTGCACCAGTTCCAGTGCCGCCACCCATACCAGCAGTGATGAACACCATATGTGCACCTTGCAAGGTATCAGCAATACGTGCACGCGCCTCTTCAGCAGATGCAGCACCGATCTCTGGTTTAGCCCCGGCACCCAATCCGCTAGAGCCCAGTTGCAAATTCACAGATGCCTCAGAACGCTGTAAAGCGCCAGCATCGGTGTTCATGCAAATGAACTCTACGCCGTTAACACCACGACGGATCATGTGCTGGACAGCATTGCCACCAGCGCCACCGACTCCAACCACTTTAATAATGGTCTTGCCAGCTGTTTCTTGATCTAACATTTCAAATTCCATATACCCTCCTAGGTAAAAAACGTACTACATTGACGACGACGAAAAAAACTTAAAAATTTCCTGCGAACCATTCCTTCATGCGCGAGATAACTCCTTGCAACGCGCCTGATTGAGAAACACGACGGCCGCGCAATAACTGCGCTTGACCTTCCATCAGCAAACCAATGCTGGTGGCATATCTGGGACTACGCAAAACTTCATGTAAATGGCCGCGGTACTCAGGCGTACCGATTCGGGCTGGTCTTAAAAAGACTTGCTCAGCCAACTCCACCATGCCAGGCATGAGCGCAGTGCCACCTGTTAAAACAATTCCAGAAGAAACCATGTCTTCGTAACCGGAGTCGCGAACTACACCTCGCACGAGCGTAAATAACTCTTCCACACGTGGCTCAATCACTGCCGCCAATGCTTGCTTAGACATCGGACGTGGCTCACGATCGCCCACACCAGGAACATCAATCATCGCAGTAGGATCTGCCATGTCTTGACGAGCAATGCCATGTGCAATCTTCAAATCTTCCGCATCAATTGTTGGTGTACGCAAAGCCATCGCAATGTCATTGGTAATTTGATCGCCCGCAATTGGAATTACTGCGGTATGACGAATAGAACCTTGGCAGTAAATTGCAATATCAGTAGTTCCACCACCGATATCCACCAACACCACACCCAACTCTTTTTCATCCTCAGTAAGCACCGCCAAACTTGAGGCCAAAGGTTGCAAAATCAAATCGTTTACTTCAAGCCCACAGCGACGTACGCACTTGACAATGTTTTGAGCCGCACTTACAGCGCCAGTAACAATGTGCACCTTCACCTCTAAGCGAAGACCGCTCATGCCAATCGGCTCGCGCACATCTTCCTGTCCATCAATAATGAATTCCTGAACAAGGATGTGCAAAATCTGCTGATCAGTTGGAATGTTGATAGCCTTGGCAGTCTCGAGCACGCGCTCCACATCACCAGCGCCAACTTCTTTGTCGCGTATTGCCACCATGCCGCTCGAGTTAAAACTCACAATATGGTTACCAGCAATGCCCGTAAATACCTGGACGATCTGACGATCCGCCATCACCTCGGCTTCTTCAAGCGCCTTTTGAATCGATTGAACTGTCGCCTCAATATTGACTACAACGCCCTTCTTCAAGCCCTTAGATGCGGTTTGGCCAACGCCAACTACATTGAATTGACCATCAGGAGCTAATTCAGCAACCAAGGCAACAACCTTGGATGTACCAATATCTAACCCAACCAACACATCACGATTGTCTTTACTCATTGCCATTCCTCATTGCTTCAGCTCGCTTTTTTTGCCATCTACATCATTCTTCTTCAAACTTGCAGAGGCAAGATGAACCGCAAAACCATTTGCATATCGCAAATCAATTGCATCAATTCGATTTGCCCACTTCTCTTGTACTTGGGGCCAATATTTAAATAATCTCGCAACACGCTCTTCAGTTAAATTTTTATCGGAGCTTTCTTCATCACGTCCAAACTCGACTCTCATACCATTTGACAGTCTGACGTTCCATGCGTAGCGCTCCGTTAAGGCAAGACTAGTTACTTCTGCACCCCAAGGCTTAAACCAGCTATTTGCTTTTTCATAAAGGCTCATCACTTCCTTGCCTGAATCTGCGGGGCCAGAGAAGTCAACCAGATGGATGTCGTCACCTACCTCAGAGACTCGTCCAGCAAATAACTCCCCATGAGTGTTCATTAACGTGTGACTCTCAGCACCACCCCATGTACCGAATGGTTTCTGCTCTTCAATGCTGACGACCAATCCATTAGGCCAGACACGGCGTACATTGGCATGTCGAACCCAAGGCATGCTCTCAAAGCCTCGCTTTACATCCTCTAGACGAACACTAAAGAAATTACCCTGTACCGTTTCTAGGACCTGCTGCCTCACGATAGGCTTCTTAATATGTTTGAGCGTTTGTCCTGCAACTGGCTCAATTTGTATTTGCTTCAATGCAAATACTGGACGCTGACTAAGCCAAACCAAAATACCAATTAATAGCATCACTATGAAGCAACGTATCAAGAAACTACTTAGCTTCTCCATGCGATCTGAGTGATTCCAAAGTGGAGCCACCAACATAGAGAAAATTTCACCGAAGCGGTCCATGAAGTTACTCATGCATGAGCACCCTCTTTTTGTGGCAGTGTTTGGCCCAATAACCAAAGCACCAAATCTGCATACTCAATACCTGCGGCCTTAGCGGCCATTGGCACCAATGAATGAGAAGTCATGCCTGGAGAAGTATTCATTTCCAGTAAATAAGGTTTGCCAGTTTTTTGCTCCAACATCACATCCGCACGACCCCAAGTCCGGCAACCCAAGGCTTTGTATGCTGCCAAGGCTAATTCCTGAACGGCAGCATTCACCTCTGGCGCAAGCCCTGTTGGGCATAGGTACTGAGTTTCATCAGAGAAATACTTATTATGAAAATCGTAATTTGCTTGCGGAGGAATAATTTTGATCACCGGCAATGCTTCGGCAGTTTTACCGTAACCAACCAGTGGGCAAGTTAATTCGTCGCCGATGATGCAGGTCTCTGCAATCACTTTTTTATCTAAACCAGCGGCGAGTTTGTAAGCGGCCGGCAGCTCATCAACTGATTTCACCTTAGTAAGCCCCAAGGAAGATCCCTCATGCGCAGGCTTCACAATTAATGGCAAACCTAGGTGCTGAACTACAGCATTCCAATCACTTGTTGCGGTCAACTCTTCATACTCAGGAGTCGCCAGTCCATTACTAATCCAGACTTGCTTGGTGACAATCTTGTCGATCGCCAAAGCGGATGCTAAAACTCCGCTACCGGTATAAGGCAAGCCTAATAAGTCAAGCAGGCCCTGAATCGTGCCGTCCTCACCAAAGCGACCGTGCAGCGAAATGAAAATACGATCAAATTTTTCTTTAGGTAGTTCAGTAGGGCAACGCAAACCGGTATCAAAGGCGTGGGCATCCACACCTTTAGAACGCAAGGCTCCCAGCACACCACTGCCTGACATAAGAGAAATTTCTCTCTCGCCAGATTTACCGCCAAGCAATACGCCGACACGACCGAATGACTTAACGTCCATACTAGCTAAGCTAGCCTTAACGCGATCGCCCCAAGAGCTCAAGTTAGTACCTACTTTAGACATGCTTTGCCTCCGCTAACGTATGCGGCAAAGCAGAAATTGATCCTGCACCCATCGTAATTAATACATCTCCATCTTTTAAAACTTGACTCAATTTTTCTGGCATCTCTGCAATATTTGCGGCGTAAGCAACTGCAGCTGAATTTAATAAGGCTTTTGAATTCTTATCCTCAGCTATTGCGGCCTTCATCAAACTCTTACCATCTGCCCCTGGAATTTTTGCCTCACCAGCTGGATAGACATCAGTCAATACCAACGCATCAAAGCTTTTAAGGACTTGTACAAATTCACCAAAACAATCACGCGTTCTAGTAAAGCGATGTGGCTGGAACGCCAGAACTAAACGACGATCTGGATAGGCGCCGCGTGCGGCAGCCAAAGTGGCCGCCATCTCTACCGGATGGTGTCCATAATCATCAATCAAAGTAAAGCTGCCACCTGATGCCAGCGGAATTTCTCCATAACGCTGGAAGCGACGACCAACCCCGCTAAACTCAGAGAGTGCTTTTGTGATTGCTTCATCGCCCACACCCAGCTCTGTAGCGATACCAATTGCAGCCAAGGCATTACGCACGTTGTGTAATCCAGGCAAGTTCAGCGTGACATTGAGTGGACCAGGCTTATTGCCATGTCTGCGTACCGTGCGACGATCAACTGTGAAATGCATCTGTGTGCCAT
Source organism: Polynucleobacter yangtzensis (assembly GCF_027924165.1). Classification (NCBI taxonomy): domain Bacteria; kingdom Pseudomonadati; phylum Pseudomonadota; class Betaproteobacteria; order Burkholderiales; family Burkholderiaceae; genus Polynucleobacter; species Polynucleobacter yangtzensis. The sequence continues at coordinate 167,813 of NZ_AP026973.1, read as the reverse complement.
CTGCGCGCACATTACTTGCACGGATATCGGCATCCTCAGATAAGCCATAGCGTAATACTGGTTGGGATACAAATGGAATAATGTCGCGCACATTTGCATCATCAATACAAAGTACTGCCACACCATAAAACGGCATACGCTGAATAAACTGCACAAATGCTTGCTTTAAGCGAGCCATATCGTGCTGATAGGTATCCATATGATCTGCATCGATATTGGTGACGACTTCCATTGCTGGAAATAATTGCAAGAAAGAAGCATCGGATTCATCGGCCTCAACAACGATGAAGTCACCACGCCCTAAACGCGCATTGGCGTTTGCAGAATTGAGTTTCCCGCCAATCACGAATGTGGGATCTAGTCCGCCTTCAGCCAAAACTGATGCGACCAAACTAGTAGTCGTTGTTTTTCCATGGGTACCAGCAATCGCAATGCCCTGCTTTAGGCGCATTAACTCACCCAACATCACAGCGCGCTGAATAACTGGGATTTTTGCTGCTCGTGCAGCTAAGACTTCGGGATTATTGCCAGCGACTGCTGTTGAAATGACTACTGCCTCAGCAGTGCCAATATTTTTAGGATCATGGCCGATATAAATCACGGCGCCCAACTCTTTCAGGCGCTTAGTAACAGCGCCCTCCGCAAGATCTGATCCTGAAACCTGATATCCCAAGTTCAAAAGCACCTCAGCAATGCCGCTCATACCAGCGCCACCGATACCGATGAAGTGAATTTGCTGAACGATATGCTTCATTTGCCTACTCCTGCACAGTCTGCACACACTTCAGCCACTCGCTGCGTCGCATGTGGTTTAGCCAAGGCATGCGCTCTCAGCGCCATTTCTTTTAATTCTTTGCGATTCAGATTTTGAATCATCATTGCTAAATCTTGCGGATTGAGTAAGGGCTGCGGCAATAAAACTGCTGCGTCTGCACTAGATAAAAACTGTGCATTAGCGGTTTGATGATCATCAATCGCAAATGGGAAAGGAATAAGGCAAGAAGCAACTCCACAAGCAGCTATTTCAGAAACAGTCATCGCACCAGAACGACAAATTACTAAATCTGCCTGTGAATACGCGGCTGGCATGTCGTCAATAAATGGACGAATATCTGCCGCGACACCCAGATCGGCATAACGCTTTTCTAGGTCTGCCAAATGCTTATCGCCGGCTTGATGAATAACCTTAGGACGAGACCCCAATGGAATCAACGCCAAAGCAGCTGGAATATTTTCATTTAAGGCTGCAGCTCCCAAGCTACCGCCAACAACCAAAATAGATAAAGGTCCTTGGCGCTCCTCATAACGCTCTGCTGGCGCGAGCATATGGTCAAATTCTTCACGAATCGGATTACCAACCCATTCTGCATTTGGCATCGTATTGGGAAATCCAGTCAAAGTTCGCATGGCGATTTTGCTTAGCGCAATATTGGCGCTACCAGCAACTGAATTTGCTTCATGCAAAACCAATGGTCGCTTCAATAATTTACTGACTAAGCCGCCTGGGAAAGTAATGTAGCCACCCATACCTAAAACAACGTTCGGCTTGACGCGACGCATGATTTTCCAACTCTGAATGCATGCACGCATCAAATTAATTGGCAACATGAGTTTGGTCTTTAAACCCTTCCCACGCAAGCCACCAAAATCAACTGCCTCAAATGGAAAGTCACAAGACTTCACGAGGCGATATTCCATGCCCGCTTGATTACCTAACCAAGAGACATTCCAGCCGCAAATCCGCAGATATTCAGCGACAGCTAGGCCTGGGAAAATATGCCCACCAGTACCACCAGCCATCACAAGAATTGAGGGTTTTGTCAAAGCTTCCCTCCACGCATCAGAATGCGATTTTCAAAATCAATGCGCAATAGCATTGCCATCGCAACAGCATTCATCAAAATACCAGAACCACCATAACTCACCAATGGCAAAGTCAAACCTTTAGTTGGTAACAGCCCAAGGTTCACACCCATATTAATAAAGGCCTGCCAACCAATCCAAATAGCTACACCCTTAGCAGCAAGTCCTGCAAAGCTACGATCTAATTGCAATGCGGTGCGTCCGATTAAGAATGCGCGACGTACGATCCAGTAGAACAAGAAGATCATCACGACGACACCAACAAAACCAAGCTCTTCACCAATCACTGCCATGATGAAATCGGTGTGGGCTTCAGGCAAGTAATGTAATTTTTCTACGCTACCGCCAAGGCCTGTACCAAACCATTCGCCACGCCCAAATGCCATGAGTGAATGGGTTAATTGATATCCCTTATTGGCTGCGTTATCTACTTGCCATGGATCCATAAATGCCAACATACGTCCACGACGGAATGGTGAGAGCGCAATCATCGTTGCACCGCTCATCAAACCAACCGCAATCAAACCACCGAACAATTTAGCGTTGATACCACCCAAAAAGAGAATGCCAAATGCAATCAATGCAACCACAACGAATGCACCCATATCCGGCTCAGCCATCAGCAAGCCACCAACCAAGGCAACCGCAATACCCATGGGTAACATACCCTTCACAAAGGAATGGAGATATTCTTGGCGTTGCACTGTATAGCTTGCCGCAAAGATCACTGCAGCAAATTTCATTAGCTCGGAAGGCTGAAAGTTCATCAAGCCAAGGGGAATCCAACGCTTAGCTCCATTCACGCCTTTGCCGACACCAGGGATGAGTACCGCGATAAGTAGTAAAACGGTAAATCCAAAAATGACTGGTGAATAACGATCCCATACCTTTGTAGGAATCTTGAAAGCCCAAATCCCCACTCCAATAGCAATCGCCAAAGAAATCATGTGGCGGATCAAAAAAAAGTTGCTACTGTAGTTTGCATACTTAGGTCCATCAGCCAAAGTAATAGAGGCTGAATACACCATCACTAGACCAATCAACATGAGGGACAAAATTGCCCAAACAAGCAACTGGTCATACTCCATCATGCGTGAACGAGTTTGTTCTACGCCAGATACCGCATCTCGCAAGCCAGTACGGAAGTTATCGATTCCGCCTCTAGAAAAATTCCAGAAACGATTTAATCCAAGACGGTTTTCAGGAAAGAATTTCTCTTTTAAGTTCATGCCTGGACCCCTTCAAAGCGCATTCCCAACTCTTCGACTTCTGCAGCAAATACTTGAGCGCGTTCTTTATAGTCACGGAACTGATCTAAGCTAGCGCAAGCTGGAGATAACAACACTATGTCACCAGATATTGCCTGCGCAGCTGCAGTCTGAACTGCAGTCACTAAGTCACCACAATTAGTGACAGGTATTCCAGCGCCTAATGATTCGCCAATGGCAACACCATCTTTGCCAATCACGAAGGCGCCCTTTACAAAACGCAAAGCTGGTTCACGAAGTGGGCTGAAATCTTGCCCCTTACCATCTCCACCAGCAATTAACCAAATGCGTTTTCCTAATTCGTTATTACCCAAACCATTTAATGCGGCAACAGTAGCACCCACATTAGTGCCTTTACTATCGTCCACATACTCAACGTCTTTAACAATCGCAATGCTTTGTACTCGATGAGGCTCGCCATGGTAATCACGCAAACCATGCAATAACAAGTTCATTGGCAAATTGGCAGCGCGTGCTAACGCAAGCGCAGCCAAGGCATTTAAGGCGTTGTGACGACCACGAATTCTTAATGCATCAGCTGGAATGAGGCGCTTCAATCGTAATGGCTCATCATCCTCAACAACCGCAGACTTGCGACGACGCTTAGGCTTAGGCTCTACATCCTCATCTACTTCAGCCCATACTAGCCAATCTATACCTCCAGCACGCAAGTCATGCTCAATACCAAATGCGCCTTGCTCATCTGGACGATTAGAGCCAAAAGTCACAATAGACTTCTCTGTTTTCTGCTCTTCAGAAAGCAAGCCCATTACAAGAGAGTCGTCACGATTCAGGATGCACACTGTATCGGCGCCAAATATTCTAGACTTAGCGTCTGCATAAGCCTGCATATCCCCATGCCAATCCAAATGGTCTTGGGTAATATTCAACACAGTTGCTGCAGTTACATTTAAGGTGTGGGTATAAACCAGCTGGAAACTGGATAACTCCAACACCCAAACATCAGGCATGTCGACAATTTGATCTGCCAAGTCCAAGCAGCTCATTAATTTTTCCAAAGCGGCAGGGCTGATGTTTCCCGCAACAGCAACTTTCTTGCCGGCGCGCTCACAGAGTTGACCCGTTAGTGCAGTAGTCGTTGTTTTGCCATTGGTACCAGTGACCGCCAATATCGCAGCCTCATAGCTAGACTCTTGTGCCTGAGCCATGCGACCTAAAGCAGAAATTGCACGAGCAAAAAATTCAATTTCGCTCCACACGTCGATTTCAGCTTCCTCAGCTTTTACCAAGAATGAATAAATTGGGTCTTGCACCGGAGAAAGCCCTGGGCTGATACCAATCACATCAATCCCTTTGAGTAAGTCATCACTCAAAGGTCCAAAACAAGTATCTTTTAGACCCGCAATGTGAAGCTCTTGCAACCAAGCATTCTGACGCTCACTTAATAATGATTGCTCACGGGTGTCGGCGAGACGCACCTCTGCACCATTACGCAAGCACCACTTAGCCATTGCAACACCAGATTCACCCAAACCTAAAATGAGGAATCGGCTTGGTGCTTGATAGCCTTCATCACTCATGAAAGCTGAATTAGCGAAGGTATTTTCTAAAATCAACATATTTACTTTTGGATCACCGTAACTTCAAGCTAGATAAGCCAATTAAGACTAAGAGAATCGTAATGATCCAGAAGCGCACAACTACTTGTGTTTCTTTCCAGCCACCCAATTCAAAATGATGATGCAATGGCGCCATGCGAAAAATACGACGGCCCTCGCCAAAATGTTTTTTAGTTAACTTGAACCAAAACACTTGCAGCATGACTGAAAGGGTTTCGGCAACAAAAATACCGCCCATCACAAACAACACAATCTCTTGACGAACAATGACTGCAATAGTGCCGAGCGCACCACCTAAAGCTAGCGCACCTACGTCACCCATAAATACTTGAGCTGGATGAGTGTTGTACCAAAGGAAAGCTAATCCTGCGCCGCCCATAGCGCCACAGAAAATCATTAACTCGCCAGCGCCAGGAATATAAGGAAAGAGGAGGTACTTTGCATAAATTGCATTACCCATTACATAGGCAAAAGCACCTAATGCAGCACCCACCAGAATGACTGGCATGATGACCAAACCATCAAGGCCATCAGTTAAGTTGACTGCGTTACTACTACCAACAATTACCAAGTAACTCAAAATAATGAAACCCATAATTCCTAATGGGTAGCTCACTTCCTTCATAAACGGTAATAACAAGTCGGTTTTTGCTGGCAGGTCTAAAGCGAAACCGCTTCTGAGCCACTCATAGAATAATTGCAGCACTTTGAGGTTATTGACCTCGGAAACAGAAAACGCAAGGTAGATTGCAGCAAACAAACCAATCAAAGTTTGCCAAAGGAATTTCTCTTTAGAGGCCATACCCTTAGGATCTTTGTAGACCACTTTACGGTAATCATCCACCCAACCTACCAAGCCAAAGCCAAAGGTAACAATCATCACAATCCAAATAAAGCGATTGCTAAGATCCGCCCACAGCATGCATGAAATAAAGATGCCAATCAAAATTAAGACGCCACCCATTGTCGGAGTGCCAGATTTCACTAAATGCGTTTGCGGCCCATCTGTTCTTACTGCCTGACCCATCTTTAAAGCGGTAAGTTTGCGAATAACCCAAGGTCCGGCAGCCAAACCAATTAACAATGCAGTCACCGTTGCCATCACCGCCCTAAAAGTGATGTAGTTAAACACTCGGAAAAATCCGTAATCATCCTGCAACCATTGCGCCAACATTAAGAGCATGTTTTAGCCTCCTCTAACAAGGCCTGCACTACACGCTCCATGCGCATAAACCGTGAACCTTTAACCAAAATATTTAAATGCTGATTGCTGCCGCTGGACTGGGTATGAAGCGCATCTCTTAATTGCGCAATCAGACTGTCCATATCTGAAAAATGTTTTGCCCGAGCTGAAGTTGCAACACCTTTACCAGCCTCATTAAATCCTTGGAGTGCGAATTGGCATTGCTCACCTAAGGCAAAAAGCTTGGCAACCCCTTGTTCAGCAGCATAAGCGCCAACTTCCCGATGAAACTCTGGACCTTGATTACCAACTTCACCCATATCACCCAAAATCAACCAAGATAAATTTCCTGATTGTTTTAAAGCGTCAATAGCCGCTCTTACAGAATCAGGATTAGCGTTATAGCTATCATCAATGAGGGTTCGATTTGAATCGATCGCCTTAGCTTGCATACGTCCATTGACCGGCGAGAAAGATTCGAGACCCTGCTTAATTTTTTCAAGACCTACACCAGCAGCAATTCCTACCGCACTTGCTGCTAGGGCATTGCGAACATTATGGCTACCCAAAGTATTTAACTGAACCTCGATGCTGCCTTGTTCAGTTTTAATCTGCACTAACCCATTGCTTAATAGGGTCCCAGTAACTGCAGCCGATGCCTTAGTCTGTGCAGATGACAAAACAAAATCAATGACCTTGCGACCTCCAGCGGCCTGGCGCCAAACATTTGCAAATTCAGAATCTGCTGGGAATACAGCGATGCCATCACTTGGTAAAGCGCGAATTGCATCAGAGTGTTCTTCAGCTACAGCAGCCACTGTTGCCATAAACTCTTGATGCTCACGCTGGGCGTTATTAATTAATGCGATATTGGCTTGAGCAATAGCAGCCAACTGTGCCGTCTCACCCGGATGATTCATGCCAAGCTCAACAACTGCTAGACGATCCGTCGAGCGTAACTTTAATAGGGTTAATGGCAAACCAATATCGTTGTTCAAATTACCTTTGGTCACCAGGGTATGTTGCTCACCAACGGCAGCCTTGAAAATAGAAGCAATCATTTCCTTAACGGTGGTCTTACCATTGCTACCAGTAACCAAAGCTAAAGGAATGGGGTGATTAGCGCGCCATGCTTTGGCTAAATTTCCTAAACCAACGCGTGTATTCGAAACGCAAATTGCTGGCAAGTCGGTCGGGCATTTATCTTTACTACTAATTAGCGCAGCACCTGCTCCAGCTTTAGCAACATCAGATAAGAAGTCATGAGCGTCAAAACGCTCGCCAACCAAAGCCACAAATAATTCATTGCGCTCTATCTGACGACTATCAGTACCCACTCGAGCAACAACTAACTCCTGAGCGGCTTCTACAGAGGTATTAATTAGCTTGCTTCCTGGCAGCATGGCCTGTGCTTGAGCAAGCGTTGTCATGATGGACATTAGATTCCACCCCCTGCAGCCAAGCGAATATGTTCCTGGTCAGAGAAATCAAATTTCTTGCCATTAATTTCTTGGGTAGTTTCATGACCCTTACCAGCGACCAAAACAATATCGCGAGCATTCGCATTGCGCACAGCCGCCATAATGGCAGCAGCACGATCGGCAATCATCTGAACATTTGTTGCATCCACTTTTAGACCGCCACGAATCATCTGCATGATGGCTTGCGGATCCTCTGAGCGTGGATTGTCACTAGTAATCAAAATTTGATCGGCATAACGCTCTGCAACAGCGCCCATTAGCGATCGTTTTCCGGCATCTCTATCGCCACCGCAGCCAAATACACACCAAATGTTTCCACCACGCTGATCTGCAATAGGTCTCAAAGCCTGCAAAGTTTTTTCTAAAGCATCTGGCGTATGTGCGTAATCGACAACCGCCAATAAGCTTTCTGTTTTTTGAGGCTTGCCAATCTGAATTAACTCCATACGCCCAAGCACCGGATTTAATTGACTGACTTTATGCGCTGCAAGCTCGCAGCTCATGTCTTGAGTAAGCAATACCGTCCATACTGCAAGCGCATTACTTAAATTAAATTCACCCAATAACGGGATGTGCAATTGAGCACTTCCCGCATTGTCATAAACAAAAGTGGAATCGTAGCCTGCACCACTCAACGCAGTCTCTTTTGCATAAATACGGTGTAATCGGTCACCAAATTTTTCAAAACCTTTAAATATTGCTGGCGACAAGGCGTACGCCCAAACTTTCAAATCATTTTTAGCCAACAGATTCATAGCTAACTCACGACCAAATGCGTCATCCAAATTAATGACCGCATGCTTAAGTCCAGACTGCTGAAATAACTTCGCTTTCGCCTCGGCGTACTCTTCCATACTGCCGTGGTAATCCAAATGATCTTGCGTGAGATTGGTGAAGACCGCGCAATTTAAGTCAGTTCCGGCGATTCGATATTGATCTAATGCGTGTGAAGATACTTCCATGGCTACTTGCTTTGCACCTGCGCTGAGCAACTCTGCTAGCTGAGTTTGTAACTTTGGAGCATCTGGAGTTGTATATCCAGTTTGAACTAAAGCACCTGGAAATCCAGTTCCTAAAGTGCCTAAAACCGCAGTACGATGATTGCTGGCATCTAAAGCCTGAGCAAGCCACTGAGTAATACTTGTTTTTCCATTGGTACCAGTAACGCCAATAATGCTCAATTCTTTGCTGGGGTTTCCGTACCACTGAGAGCACAACTGGCCTGCCTCTGCAGCAAGATTTTCAACTGCGAAGCATTGTGGGTGATCTATAAATTGATTGTCCATACCCGTAGGATCAAACACCACAGCTGCTGCTCCATTTTCTAAGGCAGCATGAATAAATTGACGTCCATCGCGCAATGCATTGCCATGACCTACCGGATAGGCAAAAAAGATATCGCCAGACTGAATCTGGCGACTATCCGCACACACTTTTGCGGAGGAATTCGCTAGTGTGTGTAAGTGGTCAATCAAGTGATTGGTGTCTATTTTCAAGTCCACCCTCATCGTTTCAAAACCACATGTTGAGCTTGTGCATTTGCAGACTGAATCTCGTGTGGACTCTTGTCTTGCAGCACCATCTGCTTCACTTTATTATCTGGCAATACATTTAAGGTATGCAGTGTTTCACTCACAATGGTTGAGAAAACTGGTGCCGCGACATCACCACCGTAGTGACTTCCACCTGTAGGCTCATCAATCATGACTGCAACCACAATGCGTGGAGCGCTAATGGGAGCGAGACCAGCAAAGTAGGCGCGGTATTTATTGCCATAGCCTTTGCCAACTAACTTATGTGCTGTTCCAGTCTTGCCACCCACACGGAAACCCTCAGCCTGAGCCTTGATAGCGGTGCCTCCAGGCTCAGTAACAGACTCCATCATGGCGCGCATTTCTATTGCAGTTTTTGGAGAAAGAACTTTTGTGCCTGGTTTAAATTCTGGGCTACGCTCAATTGTCAGGGGAACCAATTCACCATCACGGGCAAAAACTGTATAAGCACGAGCTACCTGAAATAGCGAAGCAGAAATACCGTAACCGAATGCAATACGCGCTTGATCGGTAGGCATCCACTTTTTAAATGGGTGAACTGTTCCAGCTACAGCACCAGGGAAACCAATTTTTGGCGCTTGGCCAAATCCAACTGCCGTATAGAAATCCCACATCTCTTCAGCAGAAAGACTATTCATTGCAATCTTTGCCGTTCCAATGTTGCTGGACTTTTGAATAATTTGTGAGACCGTTAAATTGCCATAAGGATGCGTATCGGTAATTGGCTTTGGTCCAATTAAATATTTAGCGCCAATTACCATATTGGTATCAGGCTTGACCGCGCCTTTTTCTAATGCAATTGCAATCGTTAACGGCTTCATGGTTGAGCCAGGCTCAAAGGTGTCCGTTAAGACGCGATTACGTAATTGTTCGCCAGTTAATACCCTTCGATCATTCGGGTTGTAACTTGGATAGTTTGCCAAAGCCAAAATCTCGCCTGTTTGTGTATCAAGCACTACGGCGCCACCTGCTTTAGCGTGATGCTTTTCAACTGCATCTTTCACAGCGTTATAGGCCAGGAACTGAATCTTGCTATCAATCGAAAGATTCAAGTCCTTGCCATTTTGTGGCAACTGCAAAATAGCCATTTCATCAACAACGCGCCCAAGACGATCAACCACTACACGTCTCTGCCCTGGGTGTCCGGCAAGATCTTTCTCTCTCGAAAGCTCCATGCCCTCTTGGCCTTTATCGTTTACGTTTGTAAAGCCAACCACGTGCGCCATCGCCTCGCCCTCTGGATAGAAGCGACGATATTCGTTATTTAAACCAATACCCGGAATTTCTAATTGCTTAATTTGCTGTGCAACCGCTGGATCAACTTGGCGTTTTAAGAAGATTTGCTTGCGCTCTTCTTTTAGCTTCTTGCGTAAATCTGATTCGCTCATCTGCAAGAGACTTGCCAGCTTCTGCACCTTATCTGCAGCCAAATCATCAGGCACTGTGTCGTTATAGGCGATAACCGATTTCGCTTCAAGACTAGTCGCAATAACCTGACCATTACGATCCAAAATTTTTCCGCGGCTTGCGGGCAACTCTAATTCACGCTGAGTGCCGCGCACGCCTTTTGCTTCATAGAATGCATTGCCTGGACCCTGAATCCAAAATGCACGTAGCAAAAGCATCATGAAAACAAAGAATAGGAGGAATAGCATTAAACGCGACCGCCACATTGGCAGACGCAACACTAAATTAGGCGTAGTAGAAAAACCAACCGGCCTCATTTAGCCTCCCTCAGATACAAAGTACGTTCAGGAGAAATTGGGGACATGCGTAATTGATTGCGCGCAACATCACGAATACGTGCGGACTTCGAAAGATTGCGTTGCTCATACTCAAGACGTAACCATTCTTGATTTAATTTACGCTCTTCAATCTGCGCCCGTTCCTGCAAAATAAATAACTTACGCGCACGCTGCTGCGCCGCCACTAGAGATAGAGCACAAATTAATAGCAATGCGAGCAAGGTCAATGTCGCGCGATTCATGCAACTGCCCCCATGCGCTTTTCAGCGACACGCATTATTGCTGATCGTGCGCGAGGATTTTCAGATACCTCTGCATCACTAGGCTTAACACGACCAATAATTTCAAGCGCGCTTTGCGGCAAATCTTTTTCGCGCACCGGCAAGCCACGAGGCACCTCTACTTTGGCATGTGCTTGCATGAACTGCTTCACGATGCGATCTTCAAGAGAGTGAAAACTGATTACCGCTAGTCTTGCGCCAGGCTTTAATAATTTCAATGCCGCTTTTAAACCGAGCTCTAAATCTTCTAGCTCGCGATTGATAAAAATTCGCAGGGCTTGAAATGTTCTGGTTGCAGGATCTTGACCCGATTCACGTGTGCGTACAACACTAGCTACAAGACTGGCTAATTCTGTTGTAGTTTTTGGAGACAAGCCTTCTTCACGCTTGGCCACAATGGCTTTAGCGATCTGATATGCAAAGCGTTCTTCTCCGTAAGTCTTAATCACGTGCGTGATTTCCTCCGGTGGTGCTTGCTCCAACCATTCTGCTGCAGTTAAACCATGATCGGTATTCATGCGCATATCGAGTGGACCTTCGCGTCGAAAAGAAAATCCCCGATGTGCTTCGTCCACTTGGGGCGAGCTGATCCCCAAGTCCAACAAAATTCCATCGACTGATTCTGCTTCCGCGTACTGATCCATCTGCGCAAAACTGTCGTGCACAATTTTCAAGCGCGGATCGTTGATTTGCTGCGCTACTGCGATCGCATCCAAATCCTTGTCGAAAGAAATCATTCGTGCTGATGGATTCAATTCTTTGAGCAGCGCTTGAGTATGACCGCCACGCCCAAAGGTTCCATCGATTACCAGAATTTGTTTTGCTGAATTTTGATTTTGAATCAGTGGGCCGCCAACTAGCGCCGTCACCGCCTCGGCCAGTAACACTGGGCGATGAGATATGTTCATAGCACCCTGTCATCAAAAATTAAATTGCTTGAGTGCTTCAGGCATGCCTTGCGCAATCGCCGCCTGTTCTTTTGCAGCGTATGTTGCTGCATCCCACAATTCCAAGTGACTTCCCATACCAAGCAAAATCACTTCTTTTTCTATTCCAGCTGCTGCACGCAATTCTGGACCGACCAATACGCGACCAGCACTATCCAATTCCATTTCCGCTGCGTTACCCAAGAAGATTCGACGCCACCAATGAGCATCCATTGGAAGTTGTGCAACTCTCGCTCTGAAGGTTTCCCACTCAGGCCTTGGGAAGAGAAGTAGGCAGCCGTCGGGGTGTTTTGTGAGCGTGATTCGGCCCTCGCCCTGTACCAACAAGGCGTCACGATGCTTTGCCGGCACAGACATGCGGCCTTTTGCATCTAAATTGAGAGCTGACGCACCTTGAAACACCATTTACCCCACTTTTTCACACTTCCTCCCACTTTAGAGGATCGCACTAAGAGGGTCAAGTGTTTTTAGGAGTTTTTTTAGGAATTTCTCTAGTGTTTACAAACACTTAGCGTCATGTGTTCAGAAAATGGTGTTAGTAAAATAGCTACTTGAAACAATGGCTTGGAAAATATACTTAAGAATAGATCTTAGCTATTGGGCTAGATAATCGCAAAATATACTGTATTTATAAACAGTAATATCAAAAAAATATATCAAAATTAATCGGAAATTAATTTTTAAGAATTAATCGTATTTCAGTTTTAAATTTTGTAAGCAGTAGTAGTCATTACCTTAGACATTGCGTGCATTATTTTCTGAATAGTTTCTGGCAAATTTGCACCGCCTGCATTTTTTGCGGCTTGTCCATGAGCAATTTCATCCATGCGCATTTGATCAACAATTGCACGTGAGCGTTGATCCTCTTTAGGCAATTTTTCGAGATGACTTTCTAAGTGATTCTCAACTTGTTTTTCTGTTTCAGCAACAAATCCTAAACTCCACTTATCGCCCGCTAAGCCTGCTGCCAAGCCGATTGCAAAGGATCCCGCATACCAAAGTGGATTGAGATAGCTGGTATGTGACCCAAGCTCTTGTAGGCGAGTTTCACACCACGCTAGGTGATCCATTTCTTCGCGACCAGAGTGGTCCAGCATCTCTTGAATATCTGAATTTCGTGCGACTAATTTTTGTGATTGATACAACGCTTGCGCACAAACTTCACCAACGTGATTGACACGCATGAGTCCAGCAGCATGTTTTCGTTCGGCAGCATCCAAACCAGAATGATTGGCAAAATCCGACCCTGGGGTGGGTCTTTGAGCATTGGCGCCCCCAACTACCGACCTAAGGGCAGTATCAAATTCCAGAATAAAGCGATCTATCGGAGACATTCGCGACAAAGGTTAAATTAAAACCTCTGCTTTGCTGCTTTGCTTGGTCTTCAGACCCAACTCAGCTAAGAGTGCACGGTCTTGTTCTGCCTCAGGATTACCGGTAGTGAGCAGTTGCTCACCGTAGAAAATCGAGTTAGCACCAGCCAAGAAACACATCGCCTGGACTGCTCTGCCGAGCTCCTGACGACCAGCAGACAGACGCACGCGGGCTTTAGGCATGGTGATCCTAGCAACCGCAATAGTTCGAACAAACTCGAATGGGTCTAATGGCTTTTGATCTGCCAAAGGAGTACCAGCAACTGGCACCAAATGATTAATAGGCACTGATTCTGGATATGGGCTCAGATTGGCTAAGCGCGCCAGAAAGGCAGCGCGCTGTTCCCTGGATTCACCCATTCCTACGATTCCACCGCAGCAAACTGACATACCGGCAGCGCGGACATTGGAAATCGTATCCAAGCGATCCTGATAACCACGAGTGGAGATCACTGAGCGGTAAAAATCTTCGCTGGTATCTAAATTATGGTTATAGAAGTCCAGGCCAGCCTCTTGGAGGGCCTGAGCTTGATCAGCTTCCAACATGCCCAAGGTAGCGCAGGTTTCGAGGCCTAAGGCCTTAACGCCCTTAATCATGGCGGTCACTTTTTCAATATCGCGATCTTTGGGCTCACGCCATGCAGCACCCATACAGAAACGGTTAGAACCGGCTGCTTTAGCTGCTTTAGCAGCCTCTAAAACCTCTTCCAAGCCCATTAACTTCTCGGCCTTAACGTCGGTGTCATAACGCGCTGCTTGCGGGCAATAGCCGCAGTCTTCAGGACAGCCGCCCGTTTTAATTGACAACAAGGTAGCCAATTCCACATCACCCTCAGGGAAATAAGCCTTATGAGTCTCTTGAGCCTTCAACATCAATTCATTGAATGGGAGTGCAAATAAGGCCTCAATTTGAGCCACTGACCACTCTCCAGGCGCCTCAATCTCCGAATTAATACTTTGATGCAATTCAGCCTTCGATTTGAACTGAGTTAAAGGTTTTTCAACGGTTTGAGTGTCCTGCATGGGCAAATTCCAGAAATTAGGTAGATTCAAGGCATAAACATAACAGATACAGGCCTGAAATTGGGAAAACTAGTGGTCAAATATCAAACATGAAGGTTATTTCTGATTTAAATCAAGCCGCACTCGTTGATCGCAGCCTAGCCGCCGTTTGGCACCCCTGCACTCAGATGAAACAGCATGAGTCTTTTCCGCTAGTTGCGATTACCAAAGGCAAAGGTGCTTGGCTCTATGACGAAAATGGAAATGCCCTGCTCGATGCTATTAGTTCTTGGTGGACCAATTTATTTGGCCACTCCAATACACGCATCAATCATGCAATAACTGAGCAGCTAGAAAAAATTGAGCACGTGATGCTCGCAGGATTTACCCATCCTCCAGTAGTCGAATTATCTGAAAAAATTTCAGCACTAACCAAGCATCACTTAGGTCACGTCTTCTATGCATCCGATGGCGCGTCTGCTGTTGAGATTGCACTGAAGATGAGTCATCACTATTGGCAACTCAATGGCAAACCACAAAAGAAAAAGTTTGTTTGTGTAGAGAATGGTTATCACGGAGAAACGTTAGGTGCATTAGCAGTAACTGACGTAGCCATTTTTAGAGAAGCTTATGGGTCACTGCTGCAAGATGTCTACACAGTCACCTCCCCCGATGCACGCAAAGCAAAAGTTGGTGAGACCGCAGATGATGTGGCAAAACACGCAGCCAAACAACTTGAAGAGTTATTTGCAAAAGAGCATCAACAGATAGCTGCGTTTATTGTTGAACCCTTAGTGCAATGCGCCGGACAAATGGCGATGCACTCTCCCGAATATTTGCGCCTAGTCAGAGAACTATGCAATCGCTATGAAGTGCATCTGATTGCAGATGAGATTGCCGTTGGCTGTGGACGGAGCGGTAAGTTCTTCGCCTGTGAACATGCTGGTATCTGGCCAGATTTCTTAACGCTCTCCAAGGGAATTAGTGGCGGTTACTTGCCACTATCTCTATGCCTTACTACCGATCAGATTTACCAAGCGTTTTATGGCGACCAAACGTCGCAAGGGTTTTTACACTCCCACTCATACACAGGCAATCCGTTAGCATGCGCTGCCGCTCTAGCTTGTCTTGAGATTTTTGAATCCGAAAACGTATTAGAAAAAAACATTGAGCGCTCGCAAGATCTAGCAAATGCATTTACATGGGCAAAGTTAGATCCCCGAATTGAGCATTGGCGCCAGCAGGGAATGATTTTGGCATTTGACGTTAAAAACAATTGCCTTAAGAATCCCAAAACTTTTGCAAGAACGATGTTTGCCAATAGCCTGGAAGCAGCTGTATTAATCAGGCCAATTAGTAATACGATTTATGTAATGCCTCCCTATATTCTGTCATCCGAAGAAACGATGCAATTAGGTAAAGCAGTGCAGCTTGCCCTCGAGAAGACATTGGTATGACAAACGCATGTAATGCCCTTCAATTAGCGCAAGAGCAAATTGCAGATTTGGATTTGCAGCTACTCAAGCGAAAACTCAGGTCAACTGAATCTCCATGCGACACCAAAGCTCTGGTGAACGGACGAGAATTAAAGGCTTTCTGCAGCAATGACTATCTAGGCTTAGCAAATCATCCCGATCTCATTCAAGCCCTTGCTGAAGGTGCAGCACAGTATGGCGTTGGTAGTGGCGCCTCTCATCTCATCAGCGGCCACAGCATTGCCCATGAGATTCTTGAAAGTAAGTTGGCAGATTTTCAGAGGCAACATATCCCAGATGCACGTGCACTCTTTTTTAGTACCGGCTACCTTGCAAATCTGACAGCGATTACAGCCCTAGCAAGACTTGCCCCAAATGGATCCACCAACATTTATTCAGCCAAGTTAAATCATGCGTCTTTGATTGATGGTGTTCGCCTAGCAAGTGCGCAAACTAAAGCACGAGTTCACTTATTTGATCATCAAGACATCAATACATTAAGTGAATCACTAAAGGCTGATCAGAGCGCCCTCAAGATAATCGTCACCGATGGCGTCTTTAGCATGGATGGTGACCTTGCCCCTGTTAAGAGATTACTGGAAGTCGCTGAGCAATACGATGCCTTGCTATTGGTGGATGATGCTCATGGCTTTGGGGTTTTAGGTAAGCACGGTCACGGCATATTGGAGCAGGAAAATATCTGCTCAGATCGCATTGTGTATATCGGCACGCTTGGGAAAGCTGCTGGTGTCAGCGGTGCATTTGTTTGTGCACATGCAACCTTGATTGAATGGCTTATCCAAAAAGGTCGCCCCTTCATTTACAGTACTGCTACGCCACCAGCAATAGCACACACACTCTCCAAGAGTTTAGACATCATTGAGGGGAATGAAGGTAGCAGTCGCCGCACCCAACTCAATAAACTCATTCGCATTTGGCAAGATGAAATGCATTTTGCTCAGTGGGAAAAGGTACCCTCTTGTACAGCCATTCAGCCTGTTATTTTGGGCAGTAATGCTAATGCCTTGCTGGCTGCTAAGTTATTAGATGATGCTGGTTACTGGATTCCAGCCATTCGTCCACCGACCGTACCCATTGGTAGTGCACGATTGAGAATTACCTTCTCGGCAAATCATAGTGAAGCGGATTTACGTCAGCTAATCGCCACCTTGAAAACGATTGAGCAGACAGCAATCCAAAAGATATCCCATGAATAAGTCCGCTGGATTCTTTGTTGCAGGAACTGATACCGAAGTTGGGAAAACCTTGGTAAGCGGCGCGCTCATTGTGAAATTGCGCGAGCAACAAATAAATGCCATTGGCTTTAAACCGGTTGTCGCTGGCACCTACAAAGATAAAAGTGGCATAACTCTCAATGAAGACTTAGAAACACTACGCATTGCCTCTGACCTCAGTCATGGTGAATTGAGTTTATGTCCTTATGTGCTGGATAAACCCGCCGCGCCTCACCTAGTAGCAGCGCAGCAGGGTTTAAAGCTTGAGATGAGCGTCATGCATAACGCTTTTCAGAATATTCAAAAGCATGCGGATTGCATTGTGGTTGAGGGAGCTGGCGGCCTGTTAGTACCTTTAAATCAAGATGAAGATTTAGGTGGGTTTGCAAAGAAGATTGATTTGCCAATAATTTTTGTGGTGGGCATGAAATTAGGCTGCCTTAATCACGCCCTGTTAACGTATGAAGTAATCAAAGCGCGCAACTTAAAGATTGCTGGATGGATTGCCAATGCCCTTGAAGAGGAAATGCCTCTTCTACAGGGAAATCTCCAGACCCTGCGAGCTAGGATTGACGCGCCCTTTTTAGGTCTGATTCCGTCGCTGCCAAAAGAGCTACAAAAAACCACTGATAGCCCTTATTCAATTGAGGCTTTGCATTTTGCTGCAAAGCACATTCAATTGCCCAATCAATAATCAGTATTAATTGCCTTCTAAAGGCATATCAAAAGACTTTCGGATAAGATGAAGGGATGCATTTACTTCCAGAAATTACCGAATCCGCAGAAGCTATTCAAGAAATTCGACGCAATATTCATGCACACCCTGAATTGCGTTTCGAAGAGAACCGCACGGCTGATTTAGTCGCTGAGGCACTTTCTAGCTGGGGAATCACTGTTTACCGCGGTATGGGAAAAACTGGAGTAGTAGGTCGCTTAGATGGCGACTTAGGACCCGGCAAGATGATTGGTTTGCGCGCCGATATGGATGCGCTCCCATTGCAAGAGCACAACAATTTTGCGCATGCTTCAAAAAATCCAGGAAAAATGCATGCATGTGGTCATGATGGTCACACTGCCATGCTTCTTGGTGCTGCACAATATCTATCAAATCATCGCGACTTCAAAGGTACAGTGATTTTTATTTTCCAGCCAGCCGAAGAAGGTGGCGCCGGCGCAAATGAAATGATTAAAGATGGGCTTTTCAAAGAGTTCCCATGTGATGCCGTATTTGGATTGCACAACTGGCCTGGATTAGCGGAAGGCCACTTTGGAGTGACGTCTGGCCCCATGATGGCCTCTAGTAATACTTTCGAAATCGCCATTAAAGGAAAAGGTGGTCATGCCGCCCTTCCTCATAACAGTGCAGATCCAGTTTTTGCTGGGGCGCAAGTAGTTCTTGCCTTGCAAAGCATCATTACCCGTAATAAACGTCCTGTAGATGCTGCGGTTTTATCCATTACACAATTTCATGCGGGCGAAACAAGCAATGTCATTCCAGATAGCGCATTCATTGGTGGCACAGTGCGCACATTTACATTGGATGTCTTAGATCTCATTGAGCAACGCCTTCGAGAAATCGCACACAGTGTTGCGAGTGCTTTCGATTGCCAAGCAGAAATCACATTTGCAAGAAACTACCCACCCCTCATTAATCATGCCAATGAAGTGGAATTTGCCACTGAGGTAATGAGCGAATTGGTTGGCAAGCAAAATGTGAATGCCTCAATCGATCCGACGATGGGTGCAGAAGACTTTGCGTTTATGTTGCTGGAAAAGCCAGGTTGCTATGTTTTCCTTGGCAATGGCGATGGTGATCATCGCTCTGTAGGTCATGGCATGGGTCCTTGCCACCTACACAATCCCTCTTACGACTTCAATGATTCCTTGATTCCAGTAGGCGTGAGCTATTGGGTCAAACTAGCTCAACGCTTCCTAGAAAAAAACTAGATTCTTTGAATTTCTGAAATTAAGAATTGGTAAATTTGGCTGGGCGTTTTTCCATAAACGCAGCCATACCCTCTTTCTGATCATTTGTTGCGAAACATGCATGAAAGAGACGGCGCTCGAAATGAATACCTTCAGACAATGTAGTCTCGTAAGCTGTATTGATACTTTCTTTCACCATAATTGCAGTCAACAAAGGCATATCAGCAATTCCTTTAGCAATTACTTTAACTTCTTTCAGCAAATCTGCTTGCGGGAAAATTCTGGCGACCAAACCAGAGCGCTCAGCTTCGGCGGCATCCATCATGCGGCCTGTCAGAGCTAAATCCATGGCTTTTGCTTTCGATACTGCACGTGGTAAACGTTGTGTTCCGCCAGCCCCAGGAATGATGCCTAGCTTCACTTCTGGTTGAGCAAACTTCGCGTTATCAGCAGCCATAATGGTGTCGCACATCATGGCGAGCTCACAACCACCACCAAGCGCATAGCCAGAGACAGCAGCGATTACAGGCTTACGGACTTTTTTAATCTCTTCCCAGTTGCGGGTAATAAAGTCATCTCGATAAACATCTTTCAATCCATACTTCGCCATGGATGCGATATCCGCTCCAGCCGCAAACGCCTTTTCACTACCAGTAACAATCATGCAGCCAATATTGTCATCTGCATCAAAAGCCAATAATGCAGCGCCAAGCTCTTCCATTAATTGGTCATTCAAGGCGTTCAATACTTCAGGACGATTCAAGGTGATAGTAGCGACCTTGCCATCCACTTCAGTCAAAATTGTTTTGTAGCTCATTGATTTCTTTCAGTAGTAAGAATGCATTAACGTGGAAGCAGCAGCCACATCCTGCCATTTTGTTTCATACGACCTGCCATTTCTCCAGCAGAATCCCCTGACCCCCAATAGTAGTCCGCCCTGACACCGCCCACAATGGCTTTGCCAGTATCTTGTGCCATCACCAACTTTTGTAAAGGCTGATTACTCAAAGGCTTTGTTGTAGCTAAAAATACTGGTGCGCCCAAAGGTAAAGCCTGCAAATCAACAGCAATGCTACGCTCACCAGTAAGCGGAACACCCAAGGCTCCGCTGGGACCTAAATCTGCCGCCACATTACCCGGCAACTCTTTAAAGAAAACAAAACGCGGATTCGCGTTGAGCATTTCATTAACTCGATCGGGATTGCGTTTAGCCCATTGCGAAATACCTTGCATCGTTGCCTCGCTACGCGTAATTTCTTTACGATCTAACAACCATTGTGCAGATGACTTGAAGGGCTGGTCATTCGTCCCCGCGTAGCCAAGACGCAAGATGCGCCCATCTTCAAGGCGAATTTTTCCAGAGCCCTGAATTTGCATGGAAGCTGCTGCTACAGGATCTTGTACCCACGCAATTTCCGACCCCTTCAAAACCCCTGAACTCATAAGCTCTGCGCGCGTCGGACCAGGATTCGGCTTTGATTTACGCCACGCGCTTGGGTAGCTATAGAGTGGCACGTTGTATGTGCTGGTGCGAGTGAGTGAGCCATTCATAACTGGCTCGTAATAGCCAGTGATTAGACCAGTATCGCTTCCAGAGCTAGTACGAATTTCATAAGCTTGAAAGTTGCTTTCAAAATATTTACGAACAGCCTGTGTGTCACGGCCCGAAACACTACTTGCTTGAGCACACACTTGACGCCAATTGACTTCGCTGTTTTTCTTGCGCAAAGCATCACAGCTTTTTAACCATGCAGGCCAAGCTTGGGATAAGTCATCATCCTGCCATCCAGGCAACGCCTGCCAAGAGACAGCACTAAAACTTGCAATGGAAGAACTGTAGCTTGATGGCGAGGCGCCAGAACCACTTGAGCGATATCCCGTGCCACGAGTGGGGGGAGTAGAACATCCCGCAATCAAGCTAACGACCAGGATTGCGAATACACTTAATGAAACATATTTAAATTTAAAAATCATGATCGCCAATTTACTCGATGAATACCCAATGCTACTGTTTGTCTTTGAAGGTGCCGTTGCCTTAGGACTATTGTTGTTTATTGTCCTCTGGACGGGCAAAGGCAAAAAGTAGTCTCCTGAACCTTGCGCTAATGCAAGGTACGGGGCATCACCAAGGCAAACTCAGGAATAGGAGCCTGAAAGAACTGAGCCTCCTCAGTTACGCAGAAATACTCCCCACGCATAGTCCCTGCGGGGGTGGGCAAGGTAGCCCAACTGGTGTATTCAAAATGCTCACCAGAGCGCAAAAGCGGCTGTTGACCTACAACCCCCAGGCCACGAACCTCCTGGACGTCGTTATCCCCGTCTGTAATAAACCAATGGCGTGCTATGAGCTGAATACTGGCCGCGCCTGTATTTCGTATGGTGACGGTGTAAGCAAAGGCAAATTGGCGGTTATCGGGGTCAGATTGCTCCGGAAGATACTGGGCTTTGACCGTTATGCTAATTTCGTGGGGATTCATGGTCGAATTCTGCTCCATCCTAAGGTCAACTGCAAGCTAGAATCTAGGGATGGAAAGCCAAAAAACATCCTCAAATAGCCAATTTGTTATTGCCCCATCGATTTTGTCTGCTGACTTCGCCTGTCTGGGCAAGGAAGTACAAGACGTTTTAGTGGCGGGCGCTGATTGGATTCACTTTGATGTGATGGACAACCACTATGTGCCTAATCTCACCATTGGCCCCTTGGTTTGTGAGGCTATTCGTCCGTATGCAATCAAAGATGGCAAGCCGGCTGTAATCGATGTGCACCTGATGATCGAACCAGTGGATCGTATTGTTCCTGACTTTGCTAAAGCGGGCGCCAATTTAATTAGCTTTCATCCTGAAGCAAGTCCACATGTCAATCGCACTCTGAACCTCATTCGTGATCAAGGTTGCCAAGCAGGTCTTGTATTTAATCCAGCAACTCCACTAGATCATCTTGATCACACGCTGGAGCTCATTGACTTGGTATTACTCATGTCAGTTAATCCAGGGTTTGGTGGTCAATCATTTATACCAAGCACTCTCAATAAGATTGCTCAAGTTCGCGCACGCCTCGATCGCTACCAAGCTGAGACTGGTCGACACATTCGTCTTGAAGTAGATGGTGGCATTAAGGTCGACAATATTGCTGAAGTTGCAAAAGCGGGTGCCGATACTTTTGTTGCTGGCTCAGCAATTTATGGCAAAGAAAATTATGCGCAAGTGATTGATGCAATGCGCGCTGAATTAGGAAAGTCAGGAAAATCCTAATGCAACGCGAAGAATTTAATGCCCTAGCTAAACAGGGTTTCAATCGCATTCCTCTTATTAAGGAGGTCTTGGCCGATCTTGAAACGCCATTGTCGCTTTACGTCAAACTCAGCCAAGCGTTTGGCACGAAAAATACTTATCTGTTGGAGTCCGTTTTGGGTGGTGAGCGTTTCGGCCGCTTCTCTTTTATTGGCCTACCTGCCAGGACAATCGTCAGAACTGTTGGCACACCCACTGAACCAATCAATGAGGTAGTTACGGACGGAAAAGTCATCGAAAGTAACACCGATAATCCACTCGACTTTGTTAATACTTATTTCAAACGCTTTAAGGTTGCGCTACAACCCGATATGCCACGTTTTTGTGGTGGCCTAGCAGGTTACTTTGGTTATGACACAGTGCGTTACATTGAGTCACGTCTAGCTAAACATAAGCTACCCGATGAATTAGGCGTACCTGATATTCAACTCATGTTGACTGAAGAGTTGGCAGTGATTGATAACGTCGCTGGAAAAATTTACTTCATCGTTTATGCAGATCCAAGCATTACTGATAGTTTTGAAAAAGCCCAGGGACGTTTAAAAGAATTAATGACTTGTCTTGGTAAGCCAGCCAATATGCCAGCACCTTTACCAAGCACTAAGACAGAACTCATTCGCAAATTTAAGGCTGCCGATTTTGAAAATGCAGTTCTGAAAACCAAAGAATATATTTTGGCCGGTGATTGTATGCAGGTGGTGATTGGTCAGCGCATCAGCAAACCATTTACAGATTCACCTTTGGCACTCTACAGAGCCCTACGCTCACTCAACCCGTCCCCATATATGTACTTCTATGACTTTGGGGATATGCAAATTGTTGGCTCATCCCCTGAGATTCTGGTGCGCCAAGAAAAACGTGCCGCCGAGAAGATTGTGACCATACGTCCGCTGGCTGGCACACGCCCTCGCGGAGCAAACCCTGAGGAAGATGAGCGTCTAGCCAAAGAACTCTTGGCAGATCCTAAAGAAATCGCTGAACACGTCATGCTGATTGATTTAGCGCGCAATGACGTGGGACGCATCGCAAAAACAGGCTCAGTCAAGGTGACTGACTCCATGTCGATCGAAAAGTACTCACATGTTCAACATATTGTGAGCTCTGTAGAAGGCGATCTTTTAGACAATATGAGCAATATGGATGTATTGCGAGCCACCTTCCCAGCAGGCACCTTATCGGGAGCACCAAAAATTCGAGCAATGGAAATCATTGATGAGATGGAAATCGTGAAGCGCGGCGTATACGGTGGCGCAGTTGGCTATCTATCCTTCTCGGGAGATATGGATGTAGCCATTGCTATTCGTACTGGCGTTATCCGCGATGGCATGCTGCACTCTCAGGCAGGCGCAGGCGTTGTAGCCGACTCCGACCCGACTGCCGAATGGAAAGAAACAGAAGCAAAAGCACGTGCAGTATTGACTGCAGCAGATTTAGTACAAGGAGGACTTGATGCTCCTAATGATTGATAACTATGATTCGTTTACCTATAACCTTGTTCAGTATTTTGCAGAACTGGGTGAAGAGGTAAAGGTATTTCGTAATGATGAAATTACCGTTGAGGATATTGCCAAGCTCAATCCAGCACGTATCTGCATCTCACCTGGGCCATGTAGCCCAACTGAAGCAGGCATCTCAGTTGAAACTATCAAGCACTATGCCGGACAAATTCCGATTCTTGGAGTTTGTTTAGGTCACCAAGCTATTGGTGAAGCGTTTGGCGGTAAAGTCATTCGCGCCCAAAAAGTAATGCACGGTAAGACCGATAGCATTCATCACACTGGCGTGGGTGTATTTAAAGATTTACCCGATCCATTCAAGGTGACGCGTTACCACTCTCTTGCTATTGAGAAAAGTTCACTGCCTGCAATGCTAGAAGTCACTGCAACATCGTCTGATGGAGAGATTATGGGTGTACGCCACAAGGAGCTTGCGGTTGAAGGCGTGCAGTTTCATCCAGAGTCCATTCTTTCTGAGCATGGTCATGCCCTACTCAAGAATTTTTTACAAAACAAATAAGCAACCTTAATTACAGCGCTATGCCAATTACTCCGCAAGAAGCCTTACAACGCTGCATTGAACATCGCGAACTATTTCATGATGAGATGACTGCCATGATGCGCCTCATCATGAGCGGCGAGATGTCGCCAGAGCTGGTTGCTGGATTATTGGTTGCACTTCGCACCAAAAAAGAAACGGTTGGTGAAATCGCTGCTGCTGCACAAGTAATGCGTGAGTTTGCAACCTCTGTAAACGTGGATGACCGTAGTCACCTGGTCGATGTCGTAGGCACAGGCGGCGATGGCGCGCACACATTCAATATCTCGACTGCAGCGATGTTTGTCGCAGCAGGTGCAGGAGCTAAGATTGCTAAACACGGCAACCGTAGTGTGAGCAGCAAGTCCGGTAGCGCTGATGTTTTAGAAGCGCTTGGCGTTAATCTTGCGCTGTCCGCTAATCAAGTAGCCAAATGTATCTCAACGGTAGGCGCAGGCTTTATGTTTGCCCCAAACCATCATCCAGCAATGAAGAATGTTGTTCCAATTCGCAAGCAGCTCGGCGTACGAACCATTTTTAATATCTTGGGACCCCTCACCAACCCTGCGGATGCCAAGCGTATCTTGATGGGGGTGTTCCACCCTGATCTAGTAGGAATTCAGGCGCGTGTATTGCAAGCACTAGGAATGGAGCACGCACTAGTGGTTTACGGACGTGATGGTCTTGATGAAATTTCTTTAGAGGGACCCACCTTGGTTGGAGAGCTCAAAGATGGCGTGGTAAGTGAATATGAAATTCATCCAAAAGACTTTGGCCTCAATACAGCCGCAACCAATGGCTTCAAAGTGGCCAACGCTGAAGAGTCCAAGAAGATTGTTCTTGAGGTTCTCGATGGCAGGCCAGGCGCAGCAAGCGATATTGTTTGCCTCAATGCAGGTGCAACGCTTTACGTTGCGGGCGTGGCTAAAGACATTGCTAGCGGTGTTGAACTTGCTAAAGCCGCTATTGCATCAGGTGCCGCCCGTCAGAAGCTAGACTCATTCGTAGCAGCAACACAATCTAAATAAGTCATTATTTATGAGCGATATCCTCGACAAAATTGTTGCAACCAAAAAGATTGAAGTTGCTAACTGCGTTAATAAAGTGTCTCTTGCCAATCAACGCGAGCAAGCTGAAGCCAACAATCTAGATGCGCGTCTGAAGCCCAGAGGCTTTATTCAGTCTATAGAGAGAAAGATTTCGGCTGGTAAAGCTGGTGTGATCACTGAAATTAAGAAGGCAAGCCCAAGCAAAGGAATCTTGCGTGAGAACTTCGTGCCAGCAGATATTGCCAGGTCCTATGAAAAACATGGCGCCGCTTGTTTATCAGTTCTAACGGATGTGGATTATTTTCAAGGCTGTAACGACTATCTCCAACAAGCTCGTGCTGCCTGCAGTATTCCCGTTTTGCGTAAAGACTTCACCATAGACCCTTATCAAGTTTATGAAGCCCGCGCGATTGGTGCAGATGCAATTCTGTTAATCGTAGCGTGCTTAGAACTTAATCAAATGAAAGAGTTGGAAGCCTGCGCGCACGAACTAGGTTTAGATGTATTGGTCGAGGTACACAATGCTCCCGAGCTGGAGCAAGCGCTTGAACTCAAGACACCACTACTTGGCATTAATAATCGCAACCTCAAGACTTTTGAAGTAACCCTACAAACTACACTCTCCCTGCTATCTATGGTTCCAAGTAGTAAAACATTAGTAACAGAGTCTGGAATATTGAGTCGTGCCGATGTTCGGCTCATGCGCGAATATCAAGTGAATGCCTTCTTGGTGGGTGAGGCCTTTATGCGTGCCGCCGACCCAGGCGCGGCTCTTAGTGAGCTGTTTGCCTAACTTTTCTCAAGAGATCTAAGCAATATTTGATTAACGAGATCAGCAGCAGCGACCCCAATACATCACCTATAAACATCACTACAAAGTGATTTACGCTGCCGGTATCCTCCAAGGTCATGGTAGAAAACCACCATTGGTGTAGGCCTGCTGATAGCAAGGAATAAATCAAAATGCAGGATATCAATTTTGGAAAATTCAGATTACTTAAATCTGATTCAAGTCGCAGATTGCTAAATACGAAATATCGAGCTAAGTACGGCGCAAATCCTGAAATCAATCCAACGCCAATGCAAAGGGTTAATTCATGCGGGAAGTCACCGTAGTAGCTAATCAGGAAAGAGGCGATTGCAATTCCGAGCGCACCAGACAAACCAAAAATCAAAGTCAGAAATAAACGTAAGCCAGCAGGAAGATAAATCCAATTTACCCCCAAACCAAATACCAAGCTATTGGTTAACCAACCATTTAAATAAAAGAGAAATGTGTACGCCATCGCACTAATAGCGCAGCCAATTAACCATTCTGAAGAAATTGTGAGGAATTTAGACATTGCAATCAGTATGGATTAATTTTAATAATTGATGTGCGTCAATTGCTAAAATGAGACTTAGGGAATACACTCATGTTAGCCTTTAAGCTAATAAATCAATGCCAGTTAATATGTCCACTACAAAAACCTCGTCTTACATTAAGTTTCTCAATCTGATTGATGCTATCGATCGCATTAATCCGGGAAAGAAATTGGACTGCATTGAAGAAAGCTTGCTCGATAAGATCGTTGCTTGTGCTCATGCGAAGCAAGCTATTTTGGTTGGCGACCTCATTTCCATCACCGATCTCGGCTCACAAGCAACTTTACATGGTCGCCTAAAAAATCTCAGCGCCATGGGTTACATCAAAATGGCTGCCAATGTGGATGGTCGTAAAAAAGAAGTGCTACCCACCAAAATGGCACTCAAGCGTTATGAAGAAATTTCTAAATGCTTAGAAAAGGCTATAAAAGCCACTTAATAAGCGACTTTATATTCTTTAGCCTCATAAGCAAAAAGCCCTTTTCAGGGCTTTTTTTGGTTGGGAAAGAATTACTTAAACGTTAAACAAGAAGTTCAAGACGTCTCCGTCTTTCACAACGTATTCCTTACCTTCAGCGCGCATCTTACCTGCTTCCTTGGCACCCGCCTCACCTTTGAACTGAACGAAGTCATCATAAGAAATTGTTTGGGCACGAATAAACCCGCGCTCAAAATCCGTATGAATCACACCAGCAGCTTGTGGCGCTGTATCGCCCTGATGAATAGTCCAGGCACGAACCTCTTTAACACCAGCAGTGAAATAAGTTTGCAAACCGAGTAATGAATAACCCGCACGAATCACACGATCTAGGCCCGGCTCTTCCATTCCCAGATCAGCCAGGAACTCAATCTTGTCAGCCTCATCCAAGTCGGCAATTTCCGCTTCAATTGCAGCACAAACTGCTACGACCGGCGCACCTTCTTTTGCGGCATGTTGCTTAACAGCATCGAGGTGCGGATTGTTTGAGAAGCCGTCTTCTTTCACGTTCGCAACATACATTGCAGGCTTAGCTGTAATCAAGCATAAAGGCTTGATCAGTAATTTTTCGTCATCACTTAAGTTCAAGCTGCGAACTGGCAAAGCAGAATCCAGATGGGCTTGAACTTTAGTTAGAACTGCAACCAAAGCGGCAGCCTCTTTGTCATTGCCAGACTTTGCAGCCTTGCTTGAACGATTTAGAGTTTTCTCTACTGTAGCCAAATCGGATAGGGCCAACTCGGTATCAATCACGCCAATATCGGCGATGGGATCAATTTTTCCGGCAACGTGGATTACGTTTGGATCCTCGAAACACCGCACCACATGGGTAATGGCATCGGTTTCGCGGATATTCGCCAAAAACTGATTGCCAAGACCTTCACCTTTTGAGGCGCCAGCTACCAAACCAGCAATATCGACAAATTCGACTGCTGCCGGCAGAATGCGCTCAGGCTTCACGATCTCAGCCAGTGCGGCTAAACGGGGGTCAGGAACCTCAACCACACCTACATTGGGCTCAATCGTGCAGAAAGGATAGTTTTCCGCTGCGATTCCAGCCTTGGTAAGCGCATTAAAGAGGGTAGATTTGCCGACGTTAGGCAGGCCGACGATGCCACATTTCAAAGACATGACCTTATTGTAAAGGGGCTGGTTTCGATATCATCGAGTTATGTCAGAAGCTCACTCAAATTCCCTGTCCAAATCCTCAGGCCACCCCTCCCAAATGCGCACAGCAGACGTTGTTGTGGTCGGCGGAGGCATTGCTGGTAAGGCTTGCGCCCTCGGCCTAGCTCAATTGGGTCTGCAAACCATAGAAATAGCCCCTGATTTAGGACAAAGCGTTGCTAGCCCACAAGGCACCCAATGGGGGCAACGAATCTACGCTTTTTCCCCAAGCACTCAAAAATTGCTGGCTCACCTACAAATTTGGGACGCAATTGATCACAGCCGCCTGCAGCCGGTTCGAGATATGCGCATCTACGGCGATAGGGGCGAAAAAAATGACCAACTCCACCTTTCAGCCTTTGAAGCTGGAACACCTCAGCTCGCCTGGATTGGAGAGTCCAACTTAATTGAGCACACCCTTGATCAAGCATCACGCTTTCAAAACAAGCTAGAACGTATCAGTGATGTCGTAGAAAAAATTCATGTAGATGCAGATGGAAGTACTTTGCATTTAAAAAATGGCGGCAGTATTCGCGCACAACTGGTAATTGCAGCTGATGGTGCCAACTCCCCTATTCGTAACGAGCTTGGGATTAGCGCCAGCGAAGAAAGTTATTCACAAAGCGCGGTGGTAGCTAATTGGCTCTGTACCTATCCACACTTAGAAACTGCATTTCAGTGGTTCTTACCAGGTGGTGACATAGTCGCCATGTTGCCTTTACCAGGCAAACAAGTTTCCATGGTCTGGTCTACCTCCCCTGAGCGTGCTGCTGCTTTATTAAAACTTGATCAAGCCCAATGGCTAGATCAGTTTTCTTCGATTGCGAATGGCGTCATACTTAAGCAGTTAGGCGAACTCACTCTGAACTCCATACCAGCGGCCTATCCTTTACGAAAAATTCGAGCCAAACGTTTTATCGGCCCAGAAGCCTCTCCAAAGGTTGTGCTCATTGGCGATGCCGCGCATGTCATGCATCCTCTGGCGGGGCAAGGCCTCAATTTAGGACTTCGTGATGTTGCTGTCTTGCTGAATATTTTAGGTAAACGTGAGTCCTTCCGCACACCAAGTGACATCGTGTTACTTCGTCGCTATGAACGTCAACGCCAAGGCGATACCAGTGCACTTTTGTGGGTTACCGATAAACTGAAGAAACTATTTTCTGCAAGCAGCAACACAGAACGACAACTTCGTAACTGGGGTCTAGGGCTTGTGAACAAAAGCCACTTTATAAAACAGCGCTTAATTGAACGCGCTTTAGGAGAAATTGATTTTGAATAAATTCTTATCTATGGTTGCTTTTATTGGCGCCAGCCTTATTTGCACTGGATTAGCGCATGCGCAACCAGAGCAGCAAATCAAAACAGAAATTCAGAAGAAGTTAGGCGCTAACGCCAAAGTCAAAAGTGTTTCACCAGCGCCTGTATCTGGCCTGTACGAGGTATTGGTAGGCAACGATATTTTTTATACAGACGCCTCTGGAAAATATCTGATTCAGGGTGAAATCATTGAACTTTCAAGCGGTAAAAATATTACCGAGCAAAGGCAGGCAGATTTAAATCGCATTAAATGGAGTGACTTAACCCCTGCTAACGCTATCAAAAATGTTCGCGGCAATGGCAGTCGTCAGCTTGCCGTTTTCTCTGATCCCAATTGCGGCTACTGTAAGCGCTTAGAAAAATCACTGCAGCAACTAGATAACGTTACTA
Source organism: Polynucleobacter yangtzensis (assembly GCF_027924165.1). NCBI lineage: Bacteria > Pseudomonadati > Pseudomonadota > Betaproteobacteria > Burkholderiales > Burkholderiaceae > Polynucleobacter > Polynucleobacter yangtzensis. The sequence continues at coordinate 137,810 of NZ_AP026973.1, read as the reverse complement.
TCTATACCTATCTGATTCCAATCTTATCGCCAGATTCTGCACAAAAATCAAAACAAATTTGGTGCTCAGCAGATCCATATAAAGCCTATATGGATTGGATGATTAACGGTATTACACCTAGTGGCAAGGCAGATTGCAGCACACCACTAGACAAAAATATGGCTTTTGCCAAGACTTATGGGGTTACAGGCACACCAACTTTATTCTTTACAGATGGCAGTCGCTTCCCTGGTGCCGTACAAATCACTGACATTGAAAAGAAATTTAATTCACTAAAATAATCATGAATAACGCCGACTTACCTGCAATTCAATATACGGTCTGGCCGGCGGACCTTCATGGTCATCGCTTTCGTGTAAAGCTGCACATTAGCAACCCCGACCCTAATGGTCAGATCCTACAAATGCCAGCCTGGATTCCGGGCAGTTATTTAATTCGGGATTTCAGTAAACATGTGGAGTCACTTGAAGCATTCTCAGCGACAGGCCCTAGAAAGAAGCTCGTGGTCGAGCGGATTGATAATGACCATTGGCGTTTACCGCCATCAAATGACTCCATTGAAGTCCTGACAACTGTTTACGCGTTTGATTCATCAGTTCGTGCAGCCTATCTCGATACTGAGCGCGCCTTCTTTAATGCAACCAGCCTATGTCTTGCAGTCAAAGGTCAAGAGCATATACCTTGCTCTCTTGCTGTCACTGCGCCTGAAGTTGCTTTTGCAGACCATTGGACAGTGCAAACGACATTAAGAGCAGCAAAGACTGATGAGCGTGGATTTGGTTTTTATCTAGCAAAAAATTATGATGATTTACTTGATCATCCTGTTGCTATGGGCGAGTTTCAACTGGTGCACTGGAAATCTAATGGCGTATCCCATCGCATGGCTATTCAGGGATGCAATCACATTGTTGACTCTAAGCGCCTTGCTGAAGATCTTCAGGCAATCTGCAGCAGCACTATTGAATTGTTTGAACCCAAAACCAAGCGCGCCCCATTTGAGGAATATCTCTTTTTAGTTAATGCTGTACTGAATGGCTATGGCGGGCTTGAACATCGCAATAGCACTGCATTACTTTGCCGACGTGATCAAATCCCCCAGGAAAATATTGTCTTTGAAGAGTCTGCTTATAGAGAATTTCTGGGTCTATGCAGTCATGAATATTTTCATGCGTGGTTAGTTAAACGTATTCAGCCAAAAGCTTTTCAACCTTACGATCTCGCAAAAAGAAATCACACTCGCTTGCTCTGGGTATTTGAGGGCTTCACCAGTTATTACGATGACCTTCAACTATTGCGCAGCAAACGGATTGATTTGAAAACCTATCTGAGACTTGTTGCAGATAACTGGAATGGCATCTTACGGGGTCCTGGGCGTCACAAGCAAAGCCTTGCTGATAGCTCATTTGATGCCTGGACTAAGTATTACCAAGCAGATGAAAACACACCTAATGCCGTTGTTAGCTACTACGGCAAGGGTGCATTACTGGCTCTTGGCCTCGATTTACAAATCCGCGCATTCTCTAAAAATAAACTCTCCCTAGATGATCTAATGCGTCTCATGTGGCGCAAGCATGGCATCACCCTAGACGGCCTCGCAGAAGATGAACTAGATCATTTGTTAATTGAATTGCTAGGCGAAGGTTTCAGAAAAATTTGGGCAGACATAAAAGCGCGTTACATTTTTGGCGTTGAAGATATTCCATTGCAAAAATGGATTGGATCAAACCTTGTTGCCGTCAAACTGAAGCACCAATCAACCCTAGAAAAACTTAAGCTGCAATTTGGCATGCGATATACCGATGCGAATGGTTGGCTCAAGATTACTCATGTACTCGATAGCGGCATTGCCCAGGCAGCAGGTCTGGCAGCCGGGGATTTACTGGCTAGTGTTGATGGGCAAAGGGTCACCAGCGCACGTTGGGATAGGGTTTTAGGCAGCCTTTCTGAAAACACTCAAACACGCATCACTTTTTATCGCGATGATCTTGAGCATGAGCGCATGGTCTCACTGCAATCCGCCCAAGCACCTACACAATATGCACTATCGCCAAAGAAAGATGTCTGATTAAAATTGAAGACGCTATTTTCAAAAGACGATATCCCCAGTGATTGGCATGCACTACTGGGAAACTATTTTGAGTCGGCAGATTGGCAATCGCTAGAAAAGAATTTGCAGACTGTTTTGAATGCTGATCCAGGCGCAGTAAGGCCAGAACCGCAAAACTTTTTTAAAGCACTCAAACTGACTCCAGTGGATTCGGTTAAGGTAGTGATTCTGGGTCAAGACCCCTATCACTCTCCAGGATTAGCCCAGGGACTTGCTTTTTCTATTCCAGCGGAAATTGCAATCAACTCTCGAGAATTTCCCAGCTCGCTTCGCAACATTAGCAAAGCACTTGCGCTAGAAGGTTTTGGTCAGTTACCCAGCGGTGATCTGCACAACTGGGCCAAGCAGGGTGTTCTTCTTCTCAATACCGCCTTGAGCGTCAGGCTGGGTGAAGCAGGCAGTCACGCCAATTTAGGGTGGAAAAGTTTGATTGATCATTTAATCAACGCACTCTCTAAATCTAAGCCGCATTTAGTCTGGATGCTCTGGGGCGGTCACGCGCAATCCAAACTGCCCTTAATTGAAGATAGTCAAAACCAACTTATTCTCCAATCCTCGCACCCATCAGGCTTAGGGGTATATAAAACAGATAAGCCCTTTTTGGAGCCCGGCGCCAAGGCAAGCTGCAATCACTTCAGCAGCACCAATCAGTGGCTCATTGAACACAAAAGCTCACCCATCCGTTGGGTGGAGAGCGTTCAAAATGACTTATTTAGTTAAAGCGGTAAATACGCAAGCTACTGTACAAGAGGCAAAAATAGCGCTGGCCCACTCCAATATTTGCCCAGACTGAAAAAATCCAAAGTATTGCCCTAAAAACGAGCTGCCAGCGGCCGCCACGAAGCCGAGCAAGAAGGCTGCAAGGACCTTTCCAGGCCTGAAGCCCTGTAAGGGTCCGGGATAAAAGATCCAGGATGAGACCCCAGAAATACCCCCAATCACCAGAAAAGCTAAAAACCCCATTGATACCCCCATTAATGCTGCCATCAAATCTATAATTGCCATTATGAAGTTGTTGACACTCGGCATCAATCATCACACAGCGCCGGTCGCCATTCGGGAAAAGGTCGCCTTTGACCCTGAATTTCTTCAAGAAGCGTTGCACGATCTACGCCAACACTTAGTTGGTGCGAATCATGCTGGGCTGCCCGAAGCCACTATTTTGTCGACCTGTAACCGTACTGAGTTGTATTGCGCTGCGAATGATGACAATGCCGCAGGTATCTTGCATGAAGCAACTTTTGATTGGCTAGCAAAAACTCAACAACTTGCGCCTAGCAGTCTTGAGCCTCATATTTACTCTTTGCCACAATCCGATGCAGTTCGACATGCCTTCAGAGTGGCATGCGGTCTAGACTCGATGGTCATTGGTGAGACTCAAATCTTAGGACAAATGAAAGATGCTGTCCGCACAGCCAATGATGCTGGTGTTTTGGGAACTTATCTCAATCAACTCTTCCAGAAAACATTTGCAGTCGCCAAAGAAGTGCGCGGCTCAACTGAAATCGGCGCTCACTCTATTTCAATGGCTGCAGCATCTGTGCGACTCTCTGAACGCATTTTTGAAAAAATTTCAGATCAAAAGATTTTGTTTATTGGTGCTGGTGACATGATCACCTTATGCGCAACACATTTCGTTGCACGTAAACCTAAAAATGTTGCGATCGCCAATCGCACTATCGAGCGCGGCCAGGAATTAGCAGACTCTATTTCTGCGCAAGATGTAGAGGCTGAGTCCTTCAAACTCTCCGAGCTACCCGGCCGCCTTCACGAGTTCGACATTATTGTTTCTAGCACCGCTTCCTCACTGCCGATCATTGGTCTTGGTATGGTGGAAAGTGCCCTCAAACAGCGTCGCCATAAGCCGATGGTAATGATTGATTTAGCAGTACCAAGAGACTTTGAACCAGAAATCTCCCGCTTAGATGACATCTATCTCTACACAGTGGATGACTTAGGAGTCATGATTCAAACTGGCGCCAATTTACGTCAAGCGGCAGTAAGTCAAGCCGAAGCGATCATCGAAGATCGTGTTGGTAACTTTATGCATTGGATGCAGGGTCGTAATTCTGTTCCACTCATTCAGGATATTCAACAGCAAGGTGAACGCTTGCGGCAGCTTGAGCTTGAGCGTGCAATGAAGCGCTTGATGCGCGGTGATGACCCACAAGAAGTTCTCAATGCGATGGCGCAAGGTCTGACAAATAAATTTTTGCATGGCTCACTCCATGCGTTACAACACTCTAATGGCGCTGAGCGTGACGCCTTGATTAAGTTGTTACCTAAATTATTCGCCTCGCATTCCAAGCCAGAAGACCATTAGATGAAGCCCAGCATGCGGGCTAAGCTAGACCACCTAGACACGCGCTTAGCCGAACTCAATTCCCTATTAACTTCCGAAGAAGCAACCAAAGACATGGATGCCTATCGGAAGCTCACGCGCGAGCATTCTGATATTGCAACAGTAGTTGAACAATTCGGACTCTACAAGCAAGCCGAAGCCGATGCTCAAGCAGCAGAAGATATGCGCAAAGATCCGGAAATGAAAGATTTCGCGGACGAGGAGCAAAAGCAAGCTTTGGCTACTATGGAAGCGCTTGAGGGCACACTCCAGAAGCTATTGTTGCCTAAAGATGAGAACGATGAACGTAACGTTTTCTTAGAAATTCGGGCAGGCACTGGTGGCGATGAGAGTGCGCTATTTGCAGGCGATCTTTTGCGTATGTACACCCGCTTTGCTGAACGCCAAGGCTGGAAAGTTGAAGTAGTCAGTGCTGCTGAATCTGATTTGGGTGGATATAAAGAAGTGGTCTTGCGCCTGGTGGGTCAAGCCGTTTACTCGCGTCTAAAGTTTGAATCTGGCGGTCATCGTGTCCAACGCGTTCCACAGACAGAAACCCAGGGCCGTATTCACACCTCTGCTTGTACTGTAGCTGTGATGCCTGAGGCAGATGAACTTGAGGCGGTCAAGATCAACCCTGCTGAATTAAGAATCGATACTTTCCGCGCCTCAGGTGCTGGCGGACAGCATATTAATAAAACTGACTCTGCGGTACGCATTACTCACTTGCCAACAGGAACGGTGGTGGAGTGCCAAGATGATCGCAGCCAACACCGCAATCGCGAACAAGCTATGAAAGTATTGGTTTCTCGTATCATGGATGCGCGCGAGCGCGAGAAGCATCAACTAGAAGCACAGACCCGAAAATCTCTGATTGGCTCTGGAGATCGCAGCGATCGTATCCGAACTTATAACTTCCCCCAGGGTCGCATTACCGACCATCGCATCAACCTCACTCTATATAAGATTGATGCAATGATGGATGGCGATATAGACGATCTTTGCAATGCCCTTGCCTCCGAGCACCAAGCAGAGCTGCTAGCGGCTCTTGGTGATAACTAAATCATCAATCAACGATCGCCGAAACTGTGAGTGCAAATTTAAGCCTACGCGCTCTATTGAGAGGCTCGGCACTTGCATCTGCTGATGCAAAAGTACTTATGGCGTATGTTCTGGAAAAACATTACCAGCTTCCACGCTCCGCCCTACTATCACGCGATGAATTAGAGCTTAATGACATTGCGCTTGAAGACTGGAAAAAACTAGAGTCCAAGAGGCTACAAGGTGAACCAGTTGCCTACCTCATTGGCAAAAGAGGTTTTCACAACATTGAACTGTGTGTTGCCCCCGGCGTTTTGATTCCGCGCCCAGAGACAGAACTTCTCGTGGAAATTGGCCTACAAGAAATAAAGCGCTTAAATACTCTAGTAAGCATTTTGGATCTTGGTACAGGTTCTGGCGCGATTGCCCTCGCGATTGCAAGTGACGCCTCTCAGGCCATTGTTACCGCTACCGATCAATCCACCGAGGCATTGGAGATTGCCAAAGCTAATGCAAAACAATTGAAGATTGCCGATCGTGTGCAATTTTTGCAAGGCAGCTGGTATGAAGCTCTAGAGGCTGGCGCCTCTTTTGACGTCATCTTGAGTAATCCACCGTATATTGCCTACCAAGATTCACACTTAAATCAGGGCGACTTACGTTTTGAGCCTCTTTCAGCCCTCACCGATCATGGCACAGGACTTAGCTGCCTAGAATCTATTATTTCTGGGGCCCAGCTTTATCTAAATCCGAATGGGTTGATTGCGGTAGAACATGGTTTTGACCAATCAGAAGCGGTCGTATCCCTAATGAAGCTAGGGGGGTTGCGTGATATTCAAACCCATGTAGATTTGGGTGGGCATTACCGCGTTGCCTCGGGCAGAAAATAAAGCCAAATAACCCTTTTTCACATTAAGTCTTAAAATCAACTAAACCTTGTTTTTAAAACTGTCTTAGCAATAAGACCGCTGCAGTAGAAATTTATTAGAAAGAATGTATGGACACTCAAGCTCAAATTAAAGAAATCGTTACTAGCCACCCCGTTGTTTTATTCATGAAGGGGACTGCTCAGTTTCCGCAATGCGGCTTTTCCGGAAATGCAGTGAATATCTTGCGCGCTAGTGGCGTTGAAAAACTCCATACCGTAAACGTCTTAGAAGATGCAGGCATTCGTCAGGGCATCAAAGAATATGCAAACTGGCCCACTATTCCTCAGCTCTATATCAATGGTGAATTTATTGGTGGTTCAGACATCATGACTGAAATGTTTCAGTCTGGTGAACTCCAAAAGCTTGTTAAAGCTTAATTACTCTTTTTGTAGAGACTATTGTCGCTGTGAGTTTTGATTTAAGCTCTCTTCTACTGTTTGGCCTGCCATTAGGATTATGTGCAGGCCTTTTAGTTTATGCACTCAACTTACGCTCCGCCCTTGCTCGCGTTGAGCTTCAGGCTCAGACTGAGATTGCGCTCACCCAAAGCCTTCGCATCGAACGTGATCAAGCGTTACAAAATGCAATCCGCCTAGAGGCAGAGTTGGATTCAGAGCGCAAACAGGGTTTAGGCAGAATTGAGTCACTCAACGAAGCAAAAGAAGCGCTGACAAATCAGTTTAAAAATTTAGCCAATGAAATCTTGGAAGATAAATCCAAGCGCTTTACCGAACAAAATGCAGCAAGCTTAGATGCCCTTCTTAAGCCTTTGCAAACTAAGCTCACTGAATTTAAAGAGCAAGTAAGTAGCTCTTATGGCAATGAAGCTCGCGAGCGCCATGCTCTGAAAAGCGAAATTGAGCGCTTAGCCAATCTGAATCTTCGTATGTCAGATGAAACACGCTCCTTAACTCAAGCATTAAAGGGCGACTCCAAGGTTCAAGGCAATTGGGGTGAATTGGTGCTGGAATCGATCCTAGAATCCTCTGGTCTGCGCAAGGGCGAAGAGTACTTAGTTCAGGATAGTCATACACAAAGCGATGGCTCACGCCTGCAGCCGGACGTTGTAATCAAGCTGCCTGAGGGCAGAAGCCTGGTAGTTGACAGCAAAGTATCGATTACGGCCTATGCCAGACATGCCGAAACCACAGACCCTGCAACAGCCGAGCAAGAACTGGCCGCGCATATTCAGTCACTGCGCCAACATATTCAAGGCCTTTCTGGAAAGAACTACAGCTCCCTCTATGGGGTGGGCTCAGTGGATTTCGTTTTAATGTTTGTACCGATAGAGCCTGCATTCTTACTAGCATTAAAGACTGCGCCCAACTTATATCAAGAGGCGCTAGCCAAGAATATTGTTCTAGTTTGCCCAAGCACTTTAATGGCGACACTTAGAACAGTTGCCCATCTCTGGCGACAAGATCATCAAAATCGCAATGCATTGGAGATCGCAAAACAGTGTGGCAATCTTTACGACAAATTTGTTGGCTTTGTAGATGACTTAGAAAAGCTAGGTCAACGATTAGATCAAGCGCAAACTAGTTATCACGATGCGTTTAATAAACTGAAAACTGGTAAAGGCAACCTCATTCGCTCCGCCGAAAAAGTGCGTGAGCTAGGTGTCAAACCCAGTAAGAGCCTAGCTTCCCCACTAATTGAATCATCTGCGGACTTTGAGTAACTCCACCCCTCTGTCTTGGTGAATATTTAAAAGACATAGATAAACAAAAACCCCGCCTAGTTTGCTCTAAGCGGGGTTTTTTCTTAAGGCTTACTACTAAATCTAGTTCTGTATAAGCTCTAAATTAAGCAGCTTTACGGCTACGTGATGCAGGAGTAGCAGATTTTTTAACTTGAGCAATTTGACCTTGTACAGCTTCGATTGCTTGATCAGCAGTTTTCTCCGCAGTAGCAAAAGCCTCTTTGCTAGCAGCGCGGAACTGTTCAAAACCTTGCAATGCACTACCGTATACAGTTTTGAATGAAGATAAGAAAGTATCAGAACCTGCAGGTGCATTAGCAGCAACTGTGTTGATCCAATCTTGGAAGCCATCTTGCAATTGGTCGATGCTTGCATCAACAACATTTACGAACTCTTTATTGCTATCACGCAATACTTTGCTTACTTTCTTTTGGTAAGCAACAGCTTGATTGCCAGCAGCTTGCAAAGAATCGGCAGTAAAGATTTCAGTAACTTGCTTTGGATCTTTTGCAGTCAATACTTGCTGAATGCTGTCTTGTGTATTTACCAATGCGTCTTTAGAAGCAGCGTAGTTCAACTCAGCCAATTTCTGAGCATTTTCCAAAGCAGCTTCGCTTAAAGAAAATGTAGCCTCGAGGCCTTTGCTGCTAATTTGGGACAATTTAGCGGTGATTTGATCTTGGTTCATGTATTTCTCCAGAAATTAAGTGGTACAACTGTCAATTAAGTGCATTTAAGGAGATTTCAGATGCCTTAAATATTGCACTGCACCATGAAACTGTAACTGAATGAAAATGACAAATCAAGAAGTATTTGCTGCTTTGCAACAAATATATCATTACTTAGATATAAACCTAATTAAATCAATAACTTAATGCAAATTCAGAATTCCCATTCCTATCGAAAAGTAGCAATTGCAGCCTGCTTTGGCACCTTTCTAGAGTGGTATGACTTTTTAACTTTTGCCACTCTGGCCGTTATTTTTGCCCCCCTATTCTTTCCGTCCACAGACCCGAATACAGCCCTTTTGGCGAGCTTAGCAACCTTTGGAGTGGGAATGGTGGTGAGGCCCATTGGAGCAGCGTTATTTGGCTCTATGGGCGATCGTATAGGCCGAAAACCCGTATTTATGATCACCATTGCTTTAATGGGTATCGCTACTGTTAGCGTGGGCTTTTTACCTACCTATGCTCAAGCAGGCATTTGGGCCCCCATCTTGCTGGTCAGCCTGCGCCTACTTCAAGGGCTATCTGCAGGTGGGGAGATTGGCGGGAGCGCTGTCTACCTCACCGAACATGCAGGCAATGAACGCAGAGGATTTAAGACAAGCTTTTTACAACTAATGGGACCGCTAGGAATCTTATTTTCAACACTGCAAATTGCTTTGCTTAGAGGCTACTTAACTCCAGAAGAATTTCAGGCCTGGGGTTGGCGAGTGCCATTCTGGGTTTCTATTGTTTTGCTGATGATCGCTTTTAAAGCTCGCATGGCCCTTGAAGAAACGCCCATCTTTTTGGAGCTAATTAAAAATAATCAGAACGCTACAAATCCTTTAGTCGCTAATTTTCGCGATCCCCATACTCGCAAAAGAATGTTTCTACTCTTCTTTTGCATCTCCTCTGGTGGTGCTGTTCTTTTCTTTTGTGTTCAGGTTTACACGGCAATCTTTTTAAAGACATCCGTTAAATTGGCGCCAGCAACAGTTGATCAACTTAGTCTTTACGCAACTCTCTCCCTTTTGCCTTTAACTGTTTTTGCTGGCTGGCTATCAGATAAGGTGGGTCGCAAACCAGTGGTAGTAAGCGGCCTTCTTTTAGGCGCATTTATTATTTTGCCGACCTTTAATGCGCTTCAGTATTTTGGCTCGCAATATCTAGAGCTAAGCCATCAAGAAAATATTCTATTGATTGGTTTATTGCTTACTTGTTTATCTCTTGCGCTGGCTTTGGTAGTGGGCCCACAGACCGCACTGCTTGCAGAGCTATTTCCGGCAAGATCACGCAATAGTGCAGCAACACTTCCACACAATCTTGCAGCTGGTTGGATAGGTGGTCTATTACCTCTGATCGTAACTTGGTTAAATCAAAAATGGGATAGCGATTTAGCAGGGCTTTGGTATCCCACTATCTTCTTGGGAAGTGCTGCAATTCTTGCGCTACTGTATTTGCCGGAGACTAAAAAAGTATCTCTGCTGGATTAGCCAAAATACTTACTCGGCCCTATAAGTAGAGTTTGCGTGATAGGCTGCGAAGCTTTTTCCTAAGACGTTTTCCCTGTACGACAATCTTATCTGAGCTACTGATATCAATTTCTATGCGCTGCACAGCGTTATCACTTAAGAAAACTGAATCAAATTTTTTCATTACCGCAGTAGGTGAAAATTCTTGGGAATAGCAGTCCCAATTCTGTTTTTGAGATGCGGTCTTATCAAACCCCAGGAGAATCTCACTGAGATCTTTGGGTCCTTTATAAAGAATCGCCTTTGAGCCCAATACATCAATATGATTTCGTTGCGGGGATAGTGAATAGGTGATTACTGGCTTATTGTGCATAGAAAACTCGCCGCAAGCCAAACCAAAACTCTCGCCGATACCTCTTGCATGAAGCATGGCATCACAGGTATTAATAAAGCTAGATTTGAATACAGGGTCTGAGTTTCCCGGAAGAAATATCACTTGTGGATGATTGATAAAACGATCGATGTTCATGAACAAAAAATAGATTTTCGAGTTCTTAGCGACCAGCTCAGCGATTACCTTCTTAACAAAATCAAGATTAAAGCTATCACTACCTCCATAGCACCCGAATGCAAGCGCATCTTCAGGGATGCCAAGATTTGATCTTTGAGAGACTCCTATTTGCGGCAAGTCTATGATGTGTGGCACATAAGGAATTTTTCCGTTTGAGCACTCCTCACTTAACCACTTAGATACATAGGCATAAATATCGCCATGCATCTCATCAATCTTTTGCGGGAAGACCGCATGAATCAAATTGGGAACTCCAGGTAAAACATACTGGTCACGCTCACCCGACTTAATGAGATACATCGCATCGATTTGTCCGCGATCGGCGACAGGATTTAATTCCGAGAAGCTATCGTAAGGAATTAAATCAAACTCTTTTTGAAATTTATGGAATACAGATGGTTGAATTAATTCTGAGCGGCGGTCATAGAAAACAATAGACTCATTTCCTAAGATTTTTTGGTTTTGGAGTGCGTAGTCAAAGATGGCGATATGGGTGCCTCTAAGAGACATTAAGCCCGCGTCAAATCCGATTTTTTTATATGACATCTAGAGAATTTTAAATGCCGGAAGGAATGTGGTGCCCCTTGTCCGACTCGAACAGACCACCTACTGATTACAAATCAGTTGCTCTACCAGATGAGCTAAAGGGGCAACGGTTGATATTTTAGCCTATTTCACAATCTTCAAGCTAGGTCTGCTTGTTTTGGGTTTTTCAGGGCTCTGATCGGCCGAATCCGCAATATGTAAATCTCGAGCCTGAGTAGGGTCAAATGGGAAAGACATACCCTGGCCATTTTCCCTGGCATAAATGGCCAATACGTGACTAACGGGGACCAAAATCTTCCGTGGAACCCCGCCAAATCGCGCCTGGAAACTAATCCAGTCGTTTTCCATCTGCAGCTGGTGGCAGGCCTCCAGAGAGAGATTAAGAACAATCTCATCATTCTTCACAAACTCCATCGGCACTTCCACCCTAGCATCAACAAATACAGCAATGAAGGGTGTAAAACCAAAATCCGTGCACCACTGATGTAGAGCACGGATTAGATAGGGTTTATTGCTTGGGACGTCAGACATACTGACTATTAATGAACCGCTGGAACTGCTTAGCGGCGCATTACCTTCTCGGAAGGAGTCAAAGCTTCAATGTATGCAGGTCTACTGAAAATACGCTCAGCGTATTTCAAGAGAGCAGCGGCATTACGAGAAAGATCGATGCCATAGTGCTCAAGACGCCATAACAAAGGCGCAATTGCAACGTCTAGCATTGAGAACTCATCGCCCAACATGTACTTATTTTTTACAAAAATAGGCGCAAGCTGAGTCAAACGATCACGAATCGCTAAACGCGCTTTTTCATGAACTTTCTCAGCAGCCTTACCTTTTTCGTTTTCCAAGGCTGCTACGTGCACAAATAATTCTTTCTCAAAATTAAAGAGGAAGAGGCGCGCACGTGCACGTGCTACTGGATCAGGCGGCATCAATTGCGGATGAGGGAAACGCTCATCAATATATTCATTGATGATGTTTGATTCATACAAAATTAAGTCGCGCTCAACCAAGATAGGAACTTGGCCATATGGGTTCATTACAGAGATGTCTTCTGGCTTATTAAACAAGTCAACATCGCGGATTTCAAAATCCATGCCTTTTTCAAAAAGCACCAATCGGCAGCGTTGCGAGAATGGGCAGTTAGTACCCGAGTACAACACCATCATAAATTTATTTCCTTAAATTTCTACTTCAATACAACAAACGCACAACAGCGTTAAATCTTGTCGCCAATAGACCCCGAAGGGTCTATTAAATTCAATTAATGAATATCTTTCCAATAAGCTTTATTCAAGCGCCAAGCTAGGAGAGTAAAGACAGCGAGGAACAAGAGCACGATGACGCCAAGGCGTTTGCGCTCTAACTGAACTGGCTCAGCCATCCATGACATGAACGCAACCAAGTCGGCCATATTGTCGTCGTACTCCTGTGACTTCATGGTGCCCGGTGTTAATTGCTCAAACCCTACAAATACTTTCTCCACTCTGCTTTCGTCATGAGGATCTTTACGCTCCTCAAACTTCGCAGCACGCTCACCTTGCAATTGCCAGAGCACATGCGGCATACCAACGTTTGGATACACCAAATTGTTCCACCCAGTTTGGGTAGTGTCATCTTTATAGAAAGTGCGGAAGTAGGTGTAAAGCCAATCGATACCACGTGCACGAGCTTCAACAGATAAATCTGGTGGAGTCTTGCCAAACCATGCTTTTCCTTCTTTAGGCGTCATGGAAATGGTCATTAAATCGCCAACCTTAGCGTCCGTCAAAATCAAATTGTCTTTAATTTGCTGGTCAGTCAAGCCAATATCACGCAAGCGGTTGTAACGCATGCTGGTTGCTGAATGGCAATTTAAGCAATAGTTCACAAAAATCTTTGCGCCGTTTTGTAATGAGGCATTGCTACTTACGCGATCAGGGGCTTTGTCTAAAGGAAAGCCTCCTTCACTTGCATTGGCAGCAACACCAAAGCCGAGGGCGGCAACCAATACTGTTGCTTGGCAGACGCCCATCAAAGTTTGCAGAATTCGTTTCATGCTAGTTCCTAGTTTCTCTTTGGTGTCTGAATTAATGGGATTCAAAAGTAACGCGCGTCGGAACTGGCTTGAATGTACCAAGCTTGCTCCAGAAAGGCATTGCCAAGAAAAAGCCCAGATAATAAATCGTACAAATCTGAGAAATCTTTTCAAATACTGGTGATGGTGGCTCGATACCCAAGTAACCCAAGATTACAAAGCTAACGATAAATACACCATAGATGTATTTATGAAACTGAGGGCGATAGCGAATAGATTTCACTGGTGACTTATCAAGCCAAGGCAAGAAGAACATGATCACAACAGAACCACCCATGATCACAACACCCCAGAACTTAGCATCAAAGAAATAGAAGCCGGCAGCCAATACCACTGCAATTGCTGCGCAAGCGCCCTTCACTTTTTTGTCGCTTGAACTTCTGGCAAACATTCCAAGAATGATGGCCAAGAAGATCCACAACGGCAACAAGAAGTTAGTAGTGGTTGCACGCAACATAGAGTAGAACGGCGTGAAATACCAAACTGGTGCAATGTGTGTCGGAGTTACAAATGGATTCGCTGGAATGAAGTTATTCGCTTCCAAGAAGTATCCACCCATCTCTGGTGCAAAGAACACGATGCAAGCGAATACCATCAAGAATCCGCCCAAGTACATTACGTCATGAACGCTGTAGTAAGGGTGGAATGGAATGCCATCAACTGGGTGGCCATTGGCATCCAAGTTCTCTTTAATCTCTACGCCATCAGGATTGTTTGAGCCAACTTCATGCAAGGCAAGAATGTGGGCAGCAACTAAACCAATCAATACCAATGGAATTGCAATAACGTGGAATGCAAAGAAACGGTTGAGGGTGGCATCACCAACAACATAGTCACCACGCAACCATAAAGATAGATCTGGGCCAATGAGTGGGATTGCAGAGAACAAGTTCACAATCACTTGAGCGCCCCAATAGGACATTTGACCCCATGGGAGCAAGTAACCGAAGAACGCCTCGCCCATCAAGCACAAGAAAATTGCGCAACCGAAAATCCAGATTAATTCACGTGGCTTGCGATAGGAGCCGTAGATCAAACCACGGAACATGTGCATGTAAACCACAACGAAGAACATGGAGGCGCCAGTTGAGTGCATGTAGCGAATCAACCAACCCCATGGCACTTCGCGCATGATGTATTCGACAGACTCAAATGCTTTAGCTGCATCTGGTTTGTAGTTCATTACCAAGAAAATGCCGGTAATGATTTGAATTGCCAAAACAACGATTGCTAGTGCGCCAAAGATGTAGAAAAAATTCAGATTCTTAGGAGCGTAGTACTCACTCATGTGACGCTTGAATGCGTCTGTAACAGGCAAACGTGAGTCAACCCATGCCATTAGCTTTACTGCGGCTGACGCGTCTGCAGGAACTTCTTTTTCGTGAAATGCCATTTATCTCTCCTTAGGCCTTCTTATCTTCGCCAACCAGAATCTTGGTATCGCTCAGGTACATATGTGGCGGTACTTCCATGTTGTCTGGGGCTGGTTTGTTTTTAAATACGCGGCCTGCCATATCGAAGGTAGAACCATGACATGGGCAAAGGAAGCCACCTGGCCAGTTATTAGGCAAGGAAGGCTGAGCACCGGATTCAAATTTAGCTGTAGGAGAGCAACCTAAGTGCGTGCAAATACCAACAACCACAAGGTACTCTGGCTTAATAGAGCGCCACTGATTTTGGGCATAAGGAGGTGTAAATTGGGCTGGATCGCGCAATGAGTCTGGATCAGCTAATTCGCCATCAATCTTGGACAATTCGGCAACTTGCTCAGGGGTACGACGCACCACCCAAACAGGCTTACCGCGCCATTCAACCATTCTCATTTCATCTGGCTGCATGCCAGCGATATCGATTTCAACAGCAGCACCGGCGGCTTTAGCGCGCTCGGAAGGCTCAAAACTGTCTACAAAAGGGTAAAGGGCTGCGGCTGCACCTACGCCTCCAACCGCCGATGTGGCGATCAGCCAGTTGCGGCGATCCTTGTCCATACAGGGCTTGTCACTCATTTACAAAATTCCTAAAAAGGGTATTTATGGGTGGAAATTGCTTAAAGGTAGGATTTTAAAGTAAAAAGTGGGGTAAGCAAGAAAGTTATGGGGTTAATCTCGGGTTAATCTGGATCTAAGTTAAAAGGAAGGCATTTATGAGCGTTTTAAAGGAATTTCGGGACTTTGCCGTCAAGGGCAATGTGATCGATTTGGCGGTTGGCGTCATCATTGGCGGGGCTTTCGGGAAAATCGTTGATTCACTGGTAAATGACATCGTTATGCCCGTTATCTCGACTCTTTTAGGGGGTCATATCGACTTTACGAACCTTTTTCTCGTCCTTGGCCGCATCCCAGAGGGTGTTCCTAGAACTTTTGACGCCCTCAAAAAGGCTGGAGTGCCAATTTTTGCCTATGGCAATTTCATTACCATTTCGATCAATTTCATTCTTTTGGCCTTTGTTATCTTCCAAATGGTCAAGGTGGTCAATAAGGTTCGCTTGATGGATGCACCTCCTCCTCCGCCCGTTCCAGAGGATGTAATTTTGCTTCGCGAGATTCGTGACAGCCTAAAAAAATAATTTGTCCCAAAAAATTTCCCAAGAGACACAAGAACAAGCTCAGATCATTTTTCAAAATGGTTTGAGCTTGCTTCAGCAAGGAAAGCCTGACGAAGCAGATCGGTTTTTTTCTGAAGCGCATAAACTAGATCCAAATAATGTTGATACATTAAATCTTTTAGGCATTCGCGCTTATCAGAAACAAGATCACAAAAGTGCAATTGATTTTTTGAGTCGAGCAAATTTAATTGCGCCTCATTCTGCCCAAACACTCAGCAATTTAGGTTTAGTCCACAACGCACTTTTTGAATATGCAGAAGCATTGTCATACTTTACTTTGGCAATTGATTGTGATCCCAATATTCCAGAGACCCATAACAACCATGGCAATACGTTACGAGGCCTGGGGAAAATTGATGAAGCAAATAAAGCTTATGAAAGAGCCATTGCCCTAAGACCAAACTACGCGGAGGCCCTGAGCAATCAAGGGGTTCTCTTGCTGGAAGCGGGTAAGTCTGACAAGGCAATTTCCTTGTTTGAGCGGGCAATTCAAGCGAATCCTCATTTTGCAACTGCATACAACAATTTAGGCAATGCGTTCACTCAAATTGAATATTACGAAGATGCATTTCAATGCTTTGAAAGAGCGCTGCAGATTAATCCTAACTATCTCGATGCATGCTTGAACTTTGGTAACAGTCTAAAAAAATACAAGCAATATGAAGCGGCAATTGATTGCTACCAACATGCATTGAAAATTGATTCAAATAATGCAAAAACATTTTATTTTTTGGGGGAGGTCTATTACGATCTCGGCGATTGTGATTTGGCAAAAACTTACTACGCTAAGTTTTTAGAATTACAACCGAGAGATCTAGACTCTCATGTCGCACTCTCTATTGCACAAATTCCTAAAGTAGCAAAGAGTATTCAAGAATTTAGCAATTCCAGAATTACATTTGCTCAGCAACTCCAATTTTTTCAAGCACTTCCTGAGCAAAAAATTGACTTGGCCTTGAGTGAAAAACTGATTGCTAGACACCCTTTTTATATTGCTTACCAGGACCTAAATAACGAGGCCCTCCTCTCTCAATTTGGGAAGATTTGCACTGATTTAGCCAAGCCAATTCAAGAGAGGGTGAAGATAAGGCAGGACCCCACAAAAACAAGCTCCAAAATCAGACTTGGAATCGTTAGCAGCTTTATTTGCGACCATCCCGTCTGGCATGCCATCACCAAGGGATGGGTAAGTCAGCTAGATACATCGCAATTTGAGCTTTACATCTTAAATACCAATGGGATAGAGGACAAAGAGACCGAGCTAGCTAAATCAAAGGCAGTGAGCTATACAAACTGCGGTACTGCAGTCATGACAGCAGCTCAAACCATTGTGGATCTCCGTCTGGATGTGATTCTTTATCCTGAGATTGGCATGGATATGGTTAGTAAGGCTTTGGCATGCTTACGACTTGCCCCCGTTCAGGCTGCTAGCTGGGGTCACCCAGAAACAACCGGCCTACCAACAATCGACTTCTTTTTGTCAGCTCAACTAATGGAGCCTCCTGAATCTGTCCACCTTTACAGTGAAAAGCTGGTTCGTCTTCCGAATTTGGGAACCTGCTTTGAGAACACCTCGATTCAAGTGGTGACTCCTGATTTAAGCGCTCTCGGGATTGATTCTCAATCTCCAATATTGTTATGTGCCGGCTCACCATCTAAATACAACCCAAACCATGACCAGGTATTGGTACAAATTGCACAAAAGCTTGGGGCCTGTCAGCTTGTCTTTTTTAACTTTAGCGAAAATCTCACTGCAATCTTAAAAGAGCGTCTGATAGAAAGCTTTAAGAAAGCCAATCTCGATGCCAATCAATTTCTGCGTTTTATTCCCTTCCTTAAAAAAGAAGAGTTTCATGGCTTAATGCAGGCATCTGATCTCTATCTCGACACCATAGGCTTTTCGGGATTCAATACTGCTATGCAAGCGCTAGCTTCGGGCCTGCCCATCGTCGCCTTTGAAGGCCCGCAGATGCGTGGCCGTCTTGCCAGCTCGATTTTAAGTAGGATAGATCTCAAGGAATTGGTTTGTAGCTCAGAGTCAGAATATATTGATTTGATAGTGAAGCTACTCCAAAACCGAGAATTACTAAACTCCGTTAAGATAAAAATGAATCAGTCCAAAGAGGTTCTATTTAATGATCTAGAGCCTATTAGGGAATTAGAAAAATTTTTAATCGAGCAAGTTCAAATAAATAAAGTAGATCCTTAATGAACTCTTCACTCAATAAATATTGGCTCTTATTTGCGCAAGCTGTCACCATCATGTTGGCAGCCTTATTTATTGTGGCAACTCTAAAGCCAGAGTGGTTATCAGATTCAAGAATGAATTCTTTAGTAGATACGGTTTCCCTAAAAGAAAGCGGCTACGATGGGCAACTCAGTCCCGGCTCATACCACGATGCTGTCAAGCGCTCGATGCCTGCCGTAGTCAATATCTTCACTAGCAAAACCTCTAACAAGCCAAGAGCTCGCAAAGGTACCAATCCAAATTCTGCGGATCCTTTATTTAAGTTCTTCTTTGGAGATCAGCCGCCAGAAGAGGAGCCTAGCTCCAGCCTAGGGTCTGGCGTCTTAGTTAGTCCAGAGGGATACATCTTGACCAATCATCATGTCATTAGCGACGCTGATGAAATAGATGTCGCTTTATCAGACGGCAGAAAAGTGAAAGCCCAAGTGATTGGTAGCGACCCAGAAACAGATATTGCAGTATTAAAAATTGAAGCAAAACAATTGCCCACTCCGATTACGCTTGGCAAAGTTGAGTCAGTGCATGTTGGTGATGTCGTGCTTGCTATCGGTAATCCATTTGGGGTTGGTCAAACTGTGACCTCCGGAATCGTTTCGGCCTTAGGTCGAGATCATGTGGGCATCAATACCTTTGAAAACTTTATTCAAACCGATGCGGCAATCAATCCCGGAAATTCTGGTGGCGCGTTAATTGATACCCGCGGGAACCTCATTGGCATCAACACAGCGATTTACTCCAATAATGGCGGCTCAATGGGTATCGGTTTTGCTATCCCCATAAATCTAGCCAAGCAGGTTATGGAGTCCATCCTGAGCAATGGCAGTGTTACTAGAGGTTGGATTGGGGTTGAGCCACAAAACCTCTCCAAAGAGCTCCTGGAGTCTCTGGGCTTACCTAATAGCACTCAGGGTGTATTGCTCTCAGGGGTCTTGGAGGGAGGTCCTGCAGCGAAGGGTGGAGTCAAGCCGGGCGACGTACTAATCACTGTCAATGGCAATCCCACTAAGGACGTCAGACAGCTTTTAAATCAAATTGCACAGATTGCTCCTGGCAATGATGCGAAGCTCAAAATACTTCGCAAAGATAAAGAGCTTGAGTTAACAGTGCAAACTGGTAAACGACCAAAGCCCAAAAAGATGACGCAATAAAAGCCGGCCATATTTGTGGTGAGGGCTTTGGACTTAACCCACCAAAATTTTAGATAAGAACTCTTTAGCCCTTGGTGAGCGCAATTCTGGATTAGCAAAGAATTCTTCTTTGCTGCAATCCTCAACAATGCGTCCTTGATCCATGAAAATCACGCGATGACTGACCTTTCTGGCAAAGCCCATCTCATGGGTGACGCAACACATTGTCATACCTTCATTCGCCAACTTCACCATCACATCCAATACTTCACCAACCATTTCGGGATCCAATGCAGAAGTTGGCTCATCAAACAACATTACGATGGGA
Organism: Polynucleobacter yangtzensis; assembly: GCF_027924165.1. Classification (NCBI taxonomy): domain Bacteria; kingdom Pseudomonadati; phylum Pseudomonadota; class Betaproteobacteria; order Burkholderiales; family Burkholderiaceae; genus Polynucleobacter; species Polynucleobacter yangtzensis. The sequence continues at coordinate 118,006 of NZ_AP026973.1, read as the reverse complement.
TCCATGCTTAAGGCTCTAGCAATCGCAACACGCTGTTGCTGACCGCCAGACAACTGCCCTGGAAATTTATCCTTCTGGGCCAATAAGCCAACCCGCTCCAAGTATTTAAGGCCATGCTTGTTAGCCTCGTCAGCAGAACGTCCCAGCACCTTCATCTGAGCCAGAGTCAAGTTCTCTGTAACACTCAAGTGTGGGAAAAGCTCAAAGTGCTGAAACACCATACCCACACGAGCGCGAAGCTGGGGCAGATTGGTTTTCGGATCATGTAGATGCACTCCATCAACCACAATCTCGCCTTTTTGAAATGGCTCTAAAGCATTAATGGTTTTAATTAGGGTCGATTTTCCTGAGCCCGAAGGCCCACAAATAACTACCACCTCACCCTTCTGGATGGAGGTGCTGCAATCACTTAGTACCTGAAAAGATCCGTACCATTTTGATACATTGCGAAGTTCAATCATGATTATTTAATGGCTCAGAAATGTCTAACGGATGATGGCAACTTTAGCTTGAATCTTACGAACCACTTTTGAAAGTGAGAAGCAAATCACAAAATAAGTAATAGCAGCCAAGATATAAGTCTCAATGGGCCGGCCATAATTTTTACCAGCGATTTCAAAGCCCTTCAGTAAGTCGTACGCTCCAATTGCGTAAACAAGAGAAGTGTCTTGAAACAAAATAATCGTTTGCGTCATGAATACTGGAATCATGTTTCTAAATGCTTGTGGCAACACAATGAATCGCATATTTTGACCATAGGTCATGCCCAAGGCCTCTGCCGCATAAGCCTGGCCTCTTGGTACCGACTGAATTCCGGCTCGCACAATCTCAGAAAAAAACGCAGCCTCAAATGCGATGAACGTAATAGTTGCCGAGAGATCTGCGCCTATAGGACGACCAATCAGCATCGGAATCAATAAAAAGAACCATAGGATCACCATCACCAGCGGGATTGAACGCATAGTGTTAACATAAAACGTAGCGGGATAAACCAAGGCGGACTTACCCGATAAACGCATTAAGGCCAAGATAGTGCCAACAACAATGCCGCCAATAGTGGCAATCACCGTTAACTGAACGCTAAAGAGCAAGCCCTTCAAAATATAGTTTGTGAACAACTCCCAGTTATAGAAGCTCAGGTCGAGTTCAAACATTTAGTGAGCCACTCCCGCTTCGCTTGCCTGGGTGATAAAACCCGGAATACGCGTTCTTTTTTCTATCAGAGCCATTACACGATTCACCGCAAATGCTGAAGAAGCGTATAGCAAAGTTACAGCCAAATAGATTTCGACACCATGAGACGTTTCTTCCTGCGCCTGCATTGCAAATAAAGTGAGCTCCGGCACAGAAACTGCGAATGCTACCGATGAATTTTTAATCAGATTCATACTCTCAGAAGTTAATGGTGGGATCACAATGCGCAAAGCCATAGGCAAGATGACGTAGCGATAGCTTTGAGTAGTTGTTAAGCCTAGAGCGGTAGCAGCCATACGTTGACCACTTGGCAAAGCCTGAATACCTGCCCTTACTTGCTCGGCAATTCGTGCGGAAGTAAAAAAACCTAGGGCAATACTAACCAACCAATAGGACGGCAGCGCTTTCAAGGGCAAAACAAATGCAGGGATGACGTGATACCAAAGAAATACTTGAACCAAAATTGGAATATTTCTAAAAAGCTCAACCCAGGCAGTAGATAAACGGATTAGCCATTTATTTAATGAATCAGTTTCAGGCAAAGTGCGCAAGGTACCCATAACAGCACCAATCAGCAGCGCAATGGTCAAGCTCAGGCCTGCAACTGCTAAGGTCCATCCCCACGCTTTTACGAGCCAATCGAGATAACTGGGATCGGCGTTCTGACCTAAACCGAAAATTGAAGAGATGCAGTGGTCGACCACATCCCCATCTAAGGTGCTTTTACAAAAAACACCTAAATCTAAAGCCATAAGTTATTTCTTTTGATAATCTTCAGCGGGCTTGTCGTTTAGATTGGCCCAGGCGTTCTTGGTCGCAGGAGATAACTCCAAACCAACCACAATATTCTTAGGTGGAATAGGCGATAGGAACCATTTATTCCACAGCTTTGGCATGTTGCCATTCTTAACAATCTTGGCGATTGCTTCATTTACTGCAGCCTTGAACTCTGGGTCATCCTTGCGAACCATAATCGCAATAGGCTCTGTACTGAGAACCTCACCAACAATCTTGTAATCCTTTGGATTCTTGGAATTGGCAATATTGCCAGCCAAGATAGAGCCATCCATCACAAATGCATCAGCGCGGCCAGACTCAAGCAACAAAAAGCTATCTGCATGATCTTTACCAAAGACTTCATCAAAATTCACACCATTAGCTTTTTCATGTTTGCGCAACAACTGCACTGAGGTTGTACCAGTAGTGGTTGCCACTTTTTTACCAGCTAACTGAGAAATAGAATTAATGCCAGAGTTTGCCTTCACGGCAATGCGTACTTCTTCTACATATAGGGTGTTAGCAAAGCCAACGTCTTTTGCACGAGCAGTGTTATTGGTAGTGGTGCCGCACTCGATATCAATCGTGCCGTTTTGCATCAAAGGAACACGATTCTGAGAAGTCACTGGCTGATAGTTGATGCGAAGCGCGCTCAAACTAAGCTTGTCCTTAATGTCGCCCAAGATCATGCGGCAAATCTCCACGTGATAACCATCAAAGCGACTATCGCCAGTGGTATAGGACATTGGAATAGAGGATTCACGCACGCCCATGGTGATTGAACCAGATGACTTGATTTTGTCTAATGTTGGGGAAGCAGCAAAACAGACTGAACTCATGCCGACCAATAGAGCGGGAATAATGGCTGTATATAAATTTGGTGTTTTTTTCATGTCAGTTATCTTGGTTTTAGATAGGCTTTCCAGCTTTAATAATGCACTTACTAAGTGTTGAAAAATAATCTCTTGATTTTGGCGTCAGCTCTAAATATTTCTTACGCCCATCAGGATCGTCACCATAACGAATTAACCCATACTTTTGTAAATTACTTAGGCGCCTATGGAGGGTTGCTGGCGAACCTAACTTATTTAAATAAATAGCTTCTGAAACAAGTAGAGGCTTACCCTCAAGATAATGTATCGCAATCATCTCTAGCAAGCTTTTTTCCACGGCATCAAAATTTGAAATAATTCTGAAGCTCCTTCAAGAGTCTCAATTAAACGCACAAAACGTAAATATGCATTAGTTATAGCGGATGACTTCAATTTTGTCTCAATTTTGTAATTTTTATCATAGTTAACTTTATATCAAAAAAATGAAAAAGAGTAAGGGTTTTTACCTTTATCCATGTATTGTGAAATTTTTTATAATTAATAAAAAATTAATACAAATTGCGCGACTATCTCACCAAAACCTCGATTGCCCTCTCGATTGCATGCCTCTGGATAGCTTGTGACTATTTAAATATCAAATTTCTAGACTCAGTGAAGATTAATGAGTTCTTATATGCAATCTACTTGCTAGCTGGCTTTAGATTGGTAGCAATCATTCTATTTGGGTGGACCGGCGTATTGGGTGTTTTCCTAGGGTATTCAATTTCTGGAATTTTTTTAAGGTATTTTGAACCCCAAGATGCCATTTCCCTGGGCCTACTCTCATCTTTAGCCCCATTGATTGCCTATCGAACATGGCAAAAGGCCTTTAAGCATTCCAATGAATTCGTAAACGTGAGTTTTATTGAACTTTTTTACTTAATCCTACTAAGTGGATTAATTAGCGCAGCATTCAGATCCGCCTACCTCCTGGCGCTGAATAAGGTTTTCAATCCGGACATCTTATTGGCAACTTTTGCAGCAAATATTAGCGGCTCCATTGTTTTTCTTTTTAGCTTAAAGCTGATTTCACTCCTATTTAAGCGGATGATCATTCGTCATTAATCCAACTCTTTAAATCTTCATTCCTTAGTATTTGGAGATTTAAAGAATGAAAAAATCGCTATTAGCAGTTGCAGCTATCGGTGCATTTGCATCTGCTGCTCAAGCTCAGTCCAGCGTAACCGTATACGGTATCTTGGACGTTGGCTACATTGGTTCTAACGCTAAAGAAGGTACTAACGGCACAGCTAAGATTCAAAAGTCTGCTTTTGGTCAGTCTGCTGAACAAACTTCACGTTTGGGTTTCAAAGGTACTGAAGACTTAGGCGGCGGCGCTTCTGCTTTCTTTACTGTTGAACTCGGTTTGACACCACAAAACTCAGAATTGTCTGGCGGCGGCGCTACTGATGGCGTTCAACGTACAACTAATTCTTCAGGTTCTGCTGTTGATAACCGTCAATCATTTGTTGGTTTGAAAAAGAATGGTATCGGCCAATTCGCATTCGGTCGTCAATACACTCCAGTATTTAACACTGGTGCTGCTACATCTCCTGGTCAATACAACAACGTAGTTGGTGACGTTGTTTATGCTGGTGGTACTTCTGTTTATGCTTCAACTGCAACTTTAACAAGCGGTAACAACAACGGTATTGGTTTCACAAACCGTGCTTCTAACGCGTTGACAGCTCAGTCTGATCGCTTTGCTGGCTTCCAAGTTGGCGGTATGTATGCAATGAACAACCAAAACCAAACTGAAACTGTTGCTGCTGGTACAACTTCAACTACAGCTGCTGGTGGTGGTAACACCAACTGGAACGGTTGGGGCTTGAACGGTAACTTCACATGGCAGAAATTGTATGTTGGCGTTGCTTACCAGTCATTTAAGACTCAGTACAGCACTGGTGTATTTGCATCAACACCTACAGCAGCAAACGTAAACCTCGGTTCTCCTGCTGTTACTAGCGGTCAAATCGTTTCAGGTGGCGTTTTGTTCCCAGCATCACAAATCTCTGACAAACAGACTTTGGCTGGTGCAACTTATGACTTTGGTATCTTGAAGGCGTATGCTCAGTGGGTTGGCCGTAAGGTGCAAAACGACTACGCTTCAACTTTGAATACACAAGCTGGTGAGCAGTTAAACCGTAATGCACAGCAGATCGGTGTTCGTAGCTACATCACTCCAACAATCGAGTCATGGGCCTCTATCGGTACTGGTAAGATCAAAGCATCTGCTAACGCAGCTACTTTGAACTTCGTAGGCTGGCAGTTGGGTTCTAACTACTACCTCAGCAAGCGTACAAACTTGTATGCAATCTACGGTCAGACAAACACAAGCAGCGCTTCTGGTGTTGCTGGTTCAAACTCTGGTGCAAACCAATACGCTCTTGGCGTACGTCACACTTTCTAATTCATTGCTAGCGTAAGCTAGTGATAATTAGTTAGGCATTAAATTAACCCACTGTGGAAACACAGTGGGTTTTTTCTTTTCTGCAGTGATTCTGGCTAGCAAATGCAATGCTTATCCTGAGGGCGCCTTCACTGAAGTTCTTTTTGATTGAAGCATTTCAATATTCATTTCAGCGGTTAAGTTTGATGAATAAAAACGTTCAATCATTTCTACTGAAGTCCGAGCATTTCTTGCAAGCGTTAACAAATCAATTCCACGTCCATATAAGAGCCTAAAAGTAATGGCGGTATGACGAAGGCTGTAGAGTGTTCGCGTCTGCCCTTCCTGGCCAATCGATAGATTGCTATTTAAGAGAATTTTTCTGAAATGACCTGATATAAGTTGGATTGCCCCTTGCCTATCACTAGCCTCTGGCAAGAAAAGATAGTCATTGGGCCCCCCATAACCCCTGGATGATTGATATCGCTGTAGGCGTTCATAAATAAATTTGGCCGATCTTAGTGTCACAATTTGACCACTGTGCCCCTTTGTCTTGGGCAAGTTAAGACGCAAGTATGTATTGTTGCCAGTGATGGATTCAATATGCTTATGTTGAATCAATTTAATATCAACCGGCCTAACAAATGAATTAACCATAAATTGAATTAACCAGGTCATTTCTATTGGTACCGCATCACTTTTGATATATGCACCACCAGATGTAGTTCGGTGGCCTGCCTTAATGTAGCCCTCTTTGGGTGCCATGGCTCTACTTGTTTTTAGAAGTTTTCTGTATTCGGAGCATGTAAATCCACCCCTTGGTATGCTTTTTGCTTTAATTTTAGGAAACAATGGAATTTTAAAGATCAACTCTTTCTCAAGTGCCAGCATCAGAATTCTTCTCAATAATCCTAAATACTGCTTAATTGTTACAGGCTTAACATTGTGTGCGTACAAATAGTTAATAAAGCCAACAATCTCCTCATAATGAATATCTTTGACTAAAAATTCCTCAAAAAAGGGCAATAATCGAGCATTGAGACGGCTTTTAAACATTCCCAAAGTTTGTTTGGTGATGTCACCAGAAATATGTTTTTGCAACTCTCGTTCGAGAGCTGTTTTGGCTAAATTTGAGAATTTCCCTAAATCCAAATTCTTATAGTCGGAACAATCATTTTTTATGATGGGCAATACGCCTGGGAAAGCAATGCTTGCACCATTAACAGTAAATACCGAAGTCTTGCCCGGATCATTAGCGGCGACTCCAATTTCTGTAATCGGTATGCAAATACATTTCATATTTATTTATAAATTTGATGTATTTTCACAACCGCTTACAGATACTTATATTGGTATTTGTAATAGTTATCAGCATTAGATTTAAGATTGATACTAAAAAATTTTCATAAAAAAACCACCCCGAAGGGTGGTTTTTAGATCTAATCTAAAACTAGCTTACGCTAGCAATGAATTAGAAAGTGTGACGTACGCCAAGAGCGTATTGGTTTGCGCCTGTGTTGCTACCAACAGCGCCAGAAACGCTGCTTGTTTGGCTTTGACCATAGATACCGTACAAGTTTGTACGCTTGCTGAGGTAGTAGTTAGAACCAACTTGCCAGCCTACAAAGTTTGCTGTAGCTGCACCAACGCCGCCTTTGAGTTTACCGTTACCGATAGAAGCCCAAGATTCGATTGTTGGAGTGATGTAGCTACGAACACCGATCTGCTGTGCATTGCGGTTTAGCTGCTCACCGGCTGCTGCAGTTGCAATGCCTGCAGCATCTGTGTTGGCAGTATATGCGTAATCGTTTTGCACTTTACGGCCAACCCATTGTGCGTATGCCTTCAAAATACCGAAGTCATAAGTTGCACCAACCAAAGTCTGTTTGTCAGAGATTTGTGCTGCTGGGAACAAAGGTGCAACACCTCTAACACCAGCACCATTTACCTGGATTAACTGACCAGCAGATGCACCAACTGAACCTAAGTTTTGGATGCTATTACCTGCAGGAACGCCAGTGCTGTACTGAGTTTTAAATGACTGGTAAGCAACACCAACATACAATTTCTGCCATGTGAAGTTACCGTTCAAGCCCCAACCGTTCCAGTTGGTGTTACCACCAGCTGAGCCACCAGTTGCTGATGTAGCAAAAGTACCATCAGGAGCAGTTTGAGTTTGGTTTTGGTTATTCATTGCATACATACCGCCAACTTGGAAGCCAGCAAAGCGATCAGACTGAGCTGTCAACGCGTTAGAAGCACGGTTTGTGAAGCCAATACCGTTATTAGTGCCTGTAACAACTGTGCCTGATGAGAATGCAGAAGATGCGCCTGCATAAACTACGTCACCGATAACGTTGTTGTATTGACCAGGAGATGTAGCAGCACCAGTGTTAAATACTGGAGTGTATTGACGACCGAATGCGAATTGGCCGATACCATTCTTTTTCAAACCAACAAATGATTGACGGTTATCAACAGCTGAGCCAGAAGCCTGAGTTGTACGCTGGGTACGGTCTTCAGCAGTACCTCCAGACAATTCTGAGTTTTGTGGTGTCAAACCGAGTTCAACAGTAAAGAAAGCAGAAGCGCCGCCGCCTAAGTCTTCAGTACCTTTGAAACCCAAACGTGAAGTTTGTTCAGCAGACTGACCAAAAGCAGACTTTTGAATCTTAGTTGCGCCGTTAGTACCTTCTTTAGCGTTAGAACCAATGTAGCCAACGTCCAAGATACCGTATACGGTTACGCTGGACTGAGCTTGAGCAGCAGATGCAAATGCACCGATAGCTGCAACTGCTAATAGCGATTTTTTCATTCTTTAAATCTCCAAAAATTAAAAGTAATGCCCAAATAAAACTGGGACCTACGAATTTTGCTTCTTTTGCCTCCCCAGACTGGGGGTCAGGGTATTTAGGAGCTCTTTTTGCTTGTCAAAAGGTAGTTTTTTTGCTTTCTTCGTTGTATCTCGGCAACAAGACCTCTCTTTTCTGTCTTTTAAGGGCTCTAGATGCCAAAATTGTCATATGGCAAGCCGCGAATTCTTAAAAATCCTTAGTTCAGCCCGTTTAGGTGATGTTTCTGCGCAACAAAATCTTGCTCAGGCCTATCTAACCGGCGCCTTTAAAACTCCCATTCAGCCAGCTAACGCATTGATTTGGCTGGAAAAATCCTATTTTTCTATTACAAATCAAACACTTGAGAACCAAAGCTCAAGTAGCGCTGAAATTTTTAAGGTCTTGGCTCAAGTTGCCAGCATTCCGCTGGTCGAAACCTTTAATTCACCTGCATTTAGCTTTGGCTGGGATTCTTTTTGGAGGCTTGCTGAGGGTGCTGAAGACTCAGAGCAGTCTTCAGCAGCTAAATGGCAACTAGTAAATTTATTAGTCAATCCACAACATCAAGATATTCAATCTCAATTATTAGATTGGCTAAAAAAGAGTAGTGGAATTACATCTGTCGAGAAAATTTCCGGCTTAGATCTTGCTGCTCTTCAAAAGATTGCCAAGCGCTATTTAAATGAACTGGCAGAAGGCGGCTCTACTTTTGCAGCGAATGCAAAAGAATTGCTGATCAAACTCCAACCCAAAAATGAAGCACTCTCATCTTTGTGGAAAGTTTGGCTAGATGAAAAAAATGAAGAGGCATTAACCCGAGCCGCTGAACTTGGTCTAACTATCGCTAAGTTAACCCTAGGATTACGTCTTGCACAACTGGATGACAGGGACGAGCCAGTAGAAACAAAATCTAATGCTTCTCTTAAGAAAGCGGCACATTGGTTGGAGCTCGCCGCTAAAGATGGCGATCGAGATGCTTGGTATGCGCTCGGTGAGATTTATCGCCGTCCACAATTTTCTGGATACAACGCAGCAGAAAGTGATCGCTGCTTTGATCGCGCAGCCGACCTTGGTCATGCTCAAGCGCAACTTCGCAAAGGCGCCAATCTTTGGCGTAAGCGTGAAAAGTCAGAAGAAAAAGTTCGCGGGTTACAGGCTTCTTACTGGGTTTGGCAAGCCCAACAGCAAGGCGTAGCAGAGGCAAAGGAATTACTCAGCAAAATTTTGGAGAGTTGTCCAAACCCCAAAAAGAATGAGTGGTTTGAGTTAGCACAATACGCCGAGCAAGCACTCAATCATCATGCTGAGCACAAGCTCGATGAAGACTGGCTACTACTTTGTCATCGCATCATCATTGCCAATCAATTTAATTTCAGCAAAGCAGAATTATTGTTGTGTGAAGTTGGGCAGCTACAACATGAACATTGCGTAGTAGTGGATATTCGCTGGGAGCTACCGAAGATATTGCCGAGATTAATTCAGATTGAAACCATTCAGCAACGCCGAGCTCTATTAGCAGCTGGCAAGGCATTTGCCGGCACAGAAATGGATCTTGAAGGCAATCTTCGTCAAAGGCGCTATCGCTTTGACCGTGTTACTGACTGGTTAACGACTACCTTTGCAAATCAGATCGTCGATGCAGAAGCTAATTAAGCCGCAGAACCCTCTGCCTTAACTTCATCCTCAGATGGCTTGGGCACATAGAAGCGCGCAATAAATAGCCCTAATTCATAGAGGAGAGTCATCGGCACCGCCAGAAGCAGTTGCGAAAGAACATCTGGAGGGGTCACGACCGCTGAGATCACAAAAGCGCCCACAATCACATAAGGGCGAATCTCTCTCAGCTTTGCTAAAGGCACCATACCCATGCGTACCAAAACAACTACCACCACAGGTACTTCAAAGGTAATGCCAAAAGCCAAAAATGTATTCATAGCAAAGCCAAGGTATTTATCGATGTCAGTAGACATCTCTGCACCCAATGGCGCGTTGTAACTAGCCATAAAGTTAAATACGGTTGGGAACACTAAGAAATAGGCAAAAGCCATGCCAAAAATAAATAGGCTATAGCTACTCACTACCAAAGGAAGGATGAGTTTTCTTTCGTGTAGATAGAGGCCGGGCGCAATGAAAGCCCAGAGCTGATAAATCACTACAGGTAGCGCAATCAGGAAAGCAACCAGCATGGTTACCTTCATCGGCACAAAGAAGGAACCAGTAACATCGGTCACGATCATCTTGCCGCCTGCTGGTAATGACTCAAGCAAAGGCTGCGCAAACAAATGAAAAATATCAGGCGCCCAATAAACCAAACATACGAAGACGACAATAATTGCAATCGCCGATTTAATTACGCGATCACGTAATTCAAATAAGTGGGATAGAAATGTTTCTTGTAATCCCGAGTCTTCAGTTGAATTCTTATCAGTCATGCGTTGGTGTTTTTATTCTTTTGCTTTTAAGTATTATTTTTATTTGCCAGCGCTGTGATGAAAGCGCTTCATTCTGGCTGCGCCAGATTGCACGCGAGTACGAATGCCTGCAGATCGCTTAAACCAAACCGGCCTTGCGGCACGGCGGACGCCCCAGCTATTGCGGCCTTGGCGCTTGCTTTTGCGAAGGACCTCTTTTTCATCTAGTGGAGGGTTTTCAAAGTTGGTCTCAAAGATATCGGCTTGATCGCTTAAGTTGGCGCCCGCCTCTTGAACAGTCGAGCCAATGCTATTTTCAACTTCCTTAAGAGTGGCAGTAGTTTCTTCTCGAAACTTTTTAAACTCCTCCACCTCCATCTGTCGATTGACTTCAGATTTAACATCAGCCATGTAGCGTTGTGCACGCCCAAACAAATTACCTGCCATACGAGCAACTTTTGGCAAGCGCTCTGGCCCAACTACGACCAAAGCAACTACAGCAATCAGCGCAAGCTTTGAAACTCCGAGATCAATCATTTAACGCAGTTATTTAAATGCAGCATGAGTTTCTATCGTGCATTAATTACTTGTTTAGGTCTTTTGCTTGAACATCAACAGTCTTCTCTGCAGTTGCAGAACTTTGTTGAATTTGCTCTTTAGGCTCTTCAGAAGTTTTCATGCCGTCTTTAAAACCCTTAACAGCACCACCCAAGTCTTGACCGATGTTGCGCAATTTCTTGGTACCAAATACCAACATCACGATCACCAAAACAATTAACCAATGCCAAATGCTAAATGAACCCATCTTTAATCTCCTTGGATTATTTTTTCCAGGGGCGGGGACCGCCCATCACATGCAAGTGCAAGTGATAAACCTCCTGCCCACCATCCACGCCATTATTCACCATCAATCTAAAGCCGCCATCCTTACCAGGACGGCAACCCTGTTCTTTGGCAAGACGGGGCGCTAATTCCATCATTCTACCCAGCAAAGGGATATCTGCGCTTTCCGAAGACTCCAACATGGGTATATGTTTTTTAGGAATCATCAAAAAATGGATAGGCGCTGCAGGATTAATATCTTTAAAAGCGTAGATTTCCTCATCCTCATAAACCTTCTGGGAGGGGATTAAACCTTGTGAAATCTTGCAAAACAGGCAATTTGGATCGTGTGACATGCTGATTCCGTAGTTATTTCAGAGTATTTCGTGATTACTCTTTGCCGGCAGCTTTTCTGGCCGCCTTCTCTTCAATACCCGAAGTTCCCAGACGACGATCAAGCTCGGCGATAACATCTTCTGGACGCAAATTGAATTGAGATAGAGCAATCAGGCAGTGAAACCATAAATCTGCCATCTCACCTACTAGCAACTTTTGCTGGTCGGGAGCCAAATTAGAGTTACGCAAATCCTTGGCAGCCATGACCGCCTCAGTCGCCTCTTCACCAATCTTCTTCAAAATTCCATCGTCACCCTTCGAAAAGAGCAAAGCGGTATAGGAAGTTTTAGGATCTGCTTGGCCTGCTTTAAACGCATCACGACGTTGATCGACCACATCAGCCAAATGGGCTAATGCCGAGTCCAGATTAGAGGATTTGTTTGCAGTACTAGTCATAGGATCATTTTATGTCTTTTGTAGGCAGGTCTTCGCCATTACTTTTTATTCTTGGACTCATCAAGCCAAATGTTTTTAGCTTCATCCCATCGCAAAAAGAAACAACTATGTTCTCCCGTATGACAAGCAATTCCATCTTTTTGTTCAACCTTGAGCAAAATGGTGTCACCGTCACAATCCAAACGAATTTCTTTTACCTTTTGAGTGTGGCCAGACTCTTCGCCTTTATGCCATAACTTCTGTCTCGAGCGCGTCCAGTAGACCGCCTCTCCTAAGCGCATAGTTTCTAGGAGGGCATCTCGATTCATCCAAGCCATCATCAACACATCACCACTATCAATTTCTTGAGTGACAACTGGAACCAGGCCTTGGTCATTCCAAGTGATAGCTTCTAGTAATGCTTGGTCTTGGGATTTTTTATCTATATCTGACATTTGCTCAATTTTGACAGAATTGTTGGGTGCCAACCAATAAACGCTTGTGTAGAACTTAACGCAATAACCCATTGCGCCTTATGGACACTAACTTCTTTTATGTGTATGATGTGTATGGAATTTATAATTCGTGAATGAATAGCAAAGAACTAATCAAGGCGCTAGAAAAAGATGGCTGGATTTTGCGGGGCTCAAAAGGCTCTCACCATGTTTTTAATCACCCCTTTAAGGCTGGTCACATTACAGTGCCCCACCCTAAAAAGGATCTAGGAATTGGATTGGTTCAAAAGCTACTGAAACAAGCGGGCATCAAATAAAGGAGTCGTCATGAAATATCCAATTGCAATTGAACCAGGTGGCGATAAGGCGGCATGGGGCGTCATTGTTCCCGACTTACCAGGCTGTTTCTCAGCTGCTGACAGCGGAATTGATGAGGCCATTGAAAACGCCAAAGAAGCGATCGAACTTTGGATTGAAATGGCATTGGATGCGGGCAAAGATATCCCCAGACCCAGCCCAATTACTAACCTGCAAAAGAAAAAGGAATTTAAGGGATATATTTGGGCCATTGCTGAAATTGATCCCGCCCTTCTTTCAGATGAAATTGAAAGAGTAAACATCACTCTGCCCAAAAGAGTGTTAGCAAGGCTGGACGCTAAAGCTAAATCAGCCGGTGAAAATCGCTCTGCTTTTATTGCCCATTTAGCGATAAGCGCTTAGCTCTAACTAAATCCTAACTGGGATTCCTTGGGAGGCCATATATTCCTTTGCCTGGCCAACGGTGTACTCACCATAATGAAAGATGCTTGCAGCCAAGACTGCATCTGCACGGCCTTTGGTAATGCCATCAACCAAATGCTGCAAATTACCAACTCCACCAGAAGCAATCACCGGCACTGAAACCGCATCACTTACGGCTGCAGTAAGAGCCAAATCAAAACCATCTTTGCTGCCGTCACGATTCATGCTGGTTAGCAAAATCTCACCGGCACCACGCTTAGCAACTTCTTTAGCCCACTCCACTACATCCATGCCAGTAGCTGTTCTGCCGCCGTGGGTAAAGACTTCCCAATTACCGGCTTCTGTTTGCTTGGCATCAATCGCCACCACAATGCATTGAGAGCCGTAATACGCAGCCGCATCAGAAACCAAATCTGGATTAGCAACTGCGGAGGAATTCATGCTGACTTTATCTGCGCCAGCGTTGAGTAAGCGTCGTACATCAGCAACCGCACGCACGCCGCCGCCAACAGTCAGCGGAATAAATACCTGTGATGCCACATCCTCAATGATGTGCAGAATCAGGTCGCGTCCATCAGATGTTGCGGTAATGTCTAAGAAGGTCAGTTCGTCTGCACCTTGCGTGTTGTATTTTTTTGCAATTTCGACAGGGTCGCCTGCATCGCGCAGGCCAACAAAGTTCACGCCTTTAACTACACGCCCCGCAGTCACATCGAGACAAGGGATAATGCGCTTGGTTAACACTAGATAATTTTCTTTTTATATTTGAGTGTTAACTCATCAGCATATTTTTGTGCGGCAGCGAGATCGAGATCACCAGTATAAATAGAGCGGCCAGCAATCACGCCCATCACACCCTCTTCCTCTGCTTTACAGAGTGCATCGATATCTTGATTATTCGATAAGCCGCCACTAGCGATTACCGGAATGCGAATAGCTTGGGCCAACTTCACAGTAGCATCAATGTTCACACCTTTAAGCATGCCATCGCGCCCAATATCAGTATAGATAATGGCTTCTACACCCCAGTCTTCAAATTTCTTGGCTAGATCAATCACTTCATGACCAGTGATTTTGCTCCATCCATCCGTTGCTACTTTGCCATCACGGGCATCTAAACCAACCATGACATGCCCAGGGAATGCCGTACAAGCATCTTGCACAAAACCAGGATTTTTCACTGCTGCAGTGCCAATAATGACGGTGCTGATTCCGTCGTCCAATAAACGCTCAATGGTTTCCAGATCACGAATACCACCGCCCAACTGCACAGGGATCTCATTACCTACAGCCTTGAGAATAGATTTAATGGCAGACTCATTTTTTAACTTGCCAGCAAATGCGCCATTGAGATCTACCAAGTGCAAGCGACGCGCACCTTTGCCAATCCAATGCGCTGCCATCGCGCCAGGGTCTTCAGAAAAAACCGTGGCCTTATCCATATCACCTTGTTCGAGTCGAACACAGTGGCCGTCTTTTAGATCAATTGCGGGAATCAGCAGCATAGCAAAGAGTAATAAATATTAAGGTTGCCAAGAAACAAAATTTTGATAAAGCTTTAATCCGTATTCTGCACTTTTTTCTGGATGGAATTGAGTTGCAAAAATATTATCTCGCGCCACTGCAGAAGTAAACCAATCGCCATATTCAGTAGAACCAGCAATATCTTCATTGCGCTGCGGCACAACATAGTAGCTATGCACAAAATAAAAACTGGTCAAATCTGGGATACCAGACCAAAGGGGGTGCTTTTGATCCTGACGGACCTGATTCCAGCCCATATGCGGTACTTTAAAAGCAGATCCATCTGGCTGCCTCTTGCCAGCCAAATCAAAACGGCGCACTTCACCAGGAATCAAGCCCAAGCACGGTGTCCATTGCTCAGTGGCACGAACCTCTGCACTTCTATCAAATAGCATTTGCTCGCCAACGCAAACGCCCAAGAGCGGCTTGCTTTTAGCTGCCTCTAACAAGGCCTCTAATAAACCGGACTCTTGTAGGTGCTTCATGCAATCTGGCATAGCGCCCTGACCTGGCAAAACCACACGATCAGCGGCGCGAATTTCTTCAGGCTGATGTGCAATCAGGACATTGTCATTAGGTGCAACATGATGAAATGCTTGATACACGGAACGGAGATTGCCCATTCCATAATCAACGATCGCAATGGTTTGCGCCAAAATTGAGCCTATCTTTGCTGTTATCTAACTGGCAACTAGATGATCTAGATTAGAGGCTGCCTTTGGTTGAAGGAATAGAGCCGGATGCACGTGGATCTACCGCCAAGGCCATACGCAATGCGCGACCAAAAGCCTTGAACACTGTTTCAATCTGATGATGCGCGTTGATGCCACGCAAGTTATCGATGTGCAAAGTCACTCCAGCATGGTTCACAAAACCACGGAAGAACTCAATGCTGAGATCAACATCAAAATCACCCACGCGAGCACGAGTAAATGGAACATTGAATTCCAAACCAGGGCGCCCAGAGAAATCGATGACAACACGAGATAAAGTCTCATCCAAAGGCACATAAGAGTGGCCATAACGGGTAATACCAGCTTTATCGCCTACCGCTTTAGCAAAGGCTTGGCCCAAGGTAATTCCCACATCTTCAACAGTGTGGTGATCATCAATATGGGTATCGCCATTAGCAACCACTTTGAGGTCAATCATGCCGTGACGGGCAATTTGATCCAACATATGGTCGAGGAAAGGAACTCCGGAGGCTAGCTCAGCCTTACCGGAACCATCTAAATTGATGGAAATCTGAATTTTGGTTTCCGAAGTGTTTCGGGTAACGTCGGCTTGCCGCATGCTTCATTGCGCCGCGAGGCGAAGTGTTGATTGAAGCCTCATAATATCATTCCTAGAGAAGATATAAATATCGATATTGCAGCACTTTCATCCCGATTTTTGACCTGAGAACCCTCATGAGCCGTTTTTGGAGCCCTGTTGTTAAAACCTTAACCCCTTACGTTCCAGGGGAGCAACCGCAAATGCAGCGGCTGGTCAAACTCAACACCAATGAAAGCCCTTATGGCCCATCGCCCAAGGCGCTAGCTGCCATTGAAAGTCAAAATACTGCGGATTTACGCCTTTATCCTGATCCAGAAGGTACAGCCCTCAAACAAGCCATCGCCAAATTGCATGGCCTAGACCCAAAACAAGTTTTTTTAGGCAATGGTTCGGATGAAGTTTTAGCGCATGTCTTTGCTGGGCTTCTCAAACAAAGTAAGCCAGTCCACTTTCCGGATATTACTTATAGCTTCTATCCGGTCTACTGCAAGCTTTTTGGGATTGAATACCAAACGATTCCCTTGGGTGAAAATTTTGAGATCAATACTGCCGACTTCAAAACGCCCAACGGTGGAATTATTTTCCCCAACCCAAATGCCCCAACCGGCAGATCTATTCCCAGATCTGAAATCGAAGCTTTGTTATCTCGTAATAAAGACTCCGTAGTAGTTATTGATGAAGCCTACGTTGATTACGGTACTGAATCCTGCATTTCATTATTGCGCGGCAATACCTGCCCAGAAAATCTTCTAGTTGTTCACACGCTTTCTAAATCACGCGCCTTGGCTGGCCTGCGCGTTGGCTTTGCTGTTGGTCATCCCGACTTAATTGAAGGCTTAGAGCGAGTAAAAAATAGTTTTAACTCTTACCCGCTAGGGCGCCTTGCTCAAGCCGGGGCTATTGCTGCCATTGAAGATCAGGCGCATCTTGAAGAAACCTCAGCCAAGGTCATTCAAACGCGCACTAAGTTAGTTGAGCATCTCAATGCTTTGGGATTTGAAACACTTCCTTCAACTGCTAACTTTATTTTTACCCGTCACCCACAGCATGCTGGAGCCAAGCTCTATCAGGCCTTGCGTGATCGTGGCATCATCGTTCGTCACTTTAAATCTGCGCGTATAGAAGAATTCTTGCGCATTACGATCGGCACAGATGAACAAAGCAACGAACTTGTCGCCGCTTTAAAAGAAATTCTGAATTAAAAGATTGAATTAGTAAGCGCGGGTTTATTGAGCGCTTACTTTTTGAGACGCATCTCAGCCGCACGAGCATGGGCTTGTAAGCCTTCACCATGAGCTAAGGTACTTGCAACCTCACCCAAAGTTTGGGCACCAGCTTCACTCACTTCAATCATGCTCGAACGCTTGATGAAGTCATAAACACCCAATGGTGAAGAGAAACGCGCAGTGCGTGCTGTTGGCAAGACGTGGTTAGGCCCGGCACAGTAATCACCTAATGATTCACTGGTATAGTTACCCATAAAGATAGCGCCTGCATGACGAATTTGATCTGCCCACTTGCGTGGATCGGCAGCACAAATCTCCAAATGCTCAGCTGCAATGGCATTAGCAATCTCACAAGCTTCTGCCATATCTTTAACTTGAATCAATAGGGCGCGATTTTTTAGTGAAGCTTCAATTACTTTTGCTCTTGGCATTTCTGGCAAAAGCTTATTAATACTTGCTTGCACTTGCTCAATATATGCAACGTCTGGACAAAGCAAGATTGATTGCGCTTGCTCATCATGCTCGGCCTGTGAGAACAAATCCATGGCAACCCAATCAGGGTTAGTAGATCCGTCGCAGAGGACTAAGATCTCTGAGGGGCCGGCGATCATATCGATACCGACAATGCCAAATACTCGGCGCTTAGCTGCTGCTACATAAGCATTACCAGGTCCAACAATTTTGTCGACCGAAGGAATAGTTTTTGTTCCATAAGCCAAAGCACCCACTGCCTGAGCACCGCCGATCGTAAAGACGCGATCAACACCCGCAAGGTATGCTGCTGCCAAGACCAATGGATTACGCGCTCCATCTGGAGTAGGCACCACCATAATGACTTCAGCAACACCTGCCACTTTTGCGGGGATGGCATTCATCAATACAGAGGATGGGTAAGCTGCTTTACCACCTGGCACATAAATACCAACACGATCTAGGGGCGTTACTTTTTGACCGAGGCGCGTGCCATCTTTCTCTTCGTATTCCCAAGAATGACAACCCGCTTCAATCTTTTGCTTCTCGTGATATGCGCGAACTCTTTGCGCAGCAACATCTAGGGCGCTTTTTTGCTCAGCAGATAAAGAGAGGTAGGCTTGCTCTAAATCCTTGCGCGGAATTTCTAATTCGGAAACGCTTGCAACATTCAAACGATCGAATTGTTTTGTAAAACCAAGAATCGCTTCATCGCCCTTATCTTTGACTGCCGCCAAGATCTTGACGACTGCAGAATCTATAGCCTCGTCATCAGCGCTAGGCAAAGAAAGGCTCGACAGCAGAATTTCTCTGAAGCCTGCATCTTTGCTATTAAGGCGCTTGACGTTGATATTTAAAGACATGGATGAGACTTCTGGATGGCCGCTGCTTACTTCAGCAGCTCAAAAATAGGCTGTAGCTGAGTACGCTTACGCTTATACGAAGCTTGATTCACTACCAAACGAGCGCTGATATCAGCGATTGGCTCAACCTCAACTAAACCATTTGCTTTTAGGGTGTTGCCAGTAGAAACTAAATCTACGATAGCGTCAGCCAGCCCTACCAATGGAGCAAGCTCCATTGAGCCATACAGATGAATCGTATCGATGTGGACACCTTTATTGGCAAAGTGTTCACGAGCGCAATTGACATACTTCGTTGCTACTTTTAAACGAGAGCCCTGTTTCACTGCGCCGGCGTAATCAAAACCCTCGCGTACAGCAACAGACATACGGCACTTGGCAATACCCAAGTCATAAGGCACATACAAACCATCAGTACCTTTTTCCATCAATACGTCTAAACCAGCAACGCCAAAATCAGCGCCACCAAATTGCACATATGTTGGGACGTCAGACGCGCGGACAATAATTAAGCGAACATCCGGATTGGTTGTTTCAATAATCAGTTTGCGAGACTTCTCAGGATCTTCCAGCGGCACAATGCCGACCTTGGACAAGATCTCAGCGGTTTCCTCGAAGATGCGGCCCTTGGAGAGGGCTAAAGTCAATTTCATGGACTAATTATCCATCAGCCTTACTTGACGCGCTCAATCTTGGCACCCAAGAGGGTTAACTTCTGCTCCATACGGTCATAGCCACGATCTAAGTGGTAAATCCGGTCCACCTGGGTTTCACCCTGAGCTGCCAGTCCAGCGATTACCAAGCTAGCAGAAGCACGTAGGTCGGTGGCCATCACGATTGCGCCGGAGAGCTTTTCCACTCCCTGAGCAATTGCGGTATTTCCTTCAATAGCAATATCTGCACCCAAACGATTGAGCTCCTGCACATGCATAAAGCGGTTTTCAAAAATCGTTTCGGTAATCATTGAGCTTCCAGCTGCGATGGCATTCACTGTCATCAACTGCGCCTGCATATCTGTCGGAAAGGCTGGGTACTCAGAGGTGCGGAAATTTACCGCTTTAGGGCGACCCTGCATCGATGCCTTAATCCAATCTGGACCAACCTCCATCTGCAGACCAGCTTCTTTTAATTTCACGATCACTGCATCTAAAGTATCTGGACGGCAGTGTTTGACGGTAATCTCGCCACCAGTTGCAGCTACTGCACACAGGAATGTTCCAGCCTCAATACGATCTGGAATCACTGAATGCTCTGCACCATGCAATTTCTCAACGCCTTCAATTACCAGACGATCGCTGCCAATGCCAGAAATCTTGGCCCCCATCTTCACTAGCAATTCAGCTAGGTCGCCAACCTCAGGTTCACGCGCAGCATTTTCTAATACTGTTGTTCCTGATGCCAAAGTAGCAGCCATCAATAAATTTTCAGTGCCGGTCACGGTAATCATGTCTGTCAAGATCGAGGCGCCCTTCAATCGATCAGATTGAGGCTTCGTTTCAGCTTGAATGTAACCGCTCTTGATTTTGATGCTGGCGCCCATTGCCTTTAGGCCCTTGATGTGCTGATCCACTGGACGAGCACCAATAGCGCAACCACCCGGCAATGACACCTTGGCACTATGCATTCTGGCCAAGAGTGGGCCAAGCACCAAGATGGAAGCGCGCATAGTCTTGACCATCTCATAGGTAGCCTCGGAGCTTTTGATGACTGCTGCATTCAGCACCATATGACTGTGATCGCTCGCATCTGGAAAATCTACTGTGACGCCAATTTCTTGCAAAAGCTTAAGCATGGTACGCACATCCTGCAAGTCAGGAACATTGCGCAAAACAACTGGTTGATCGGTTAATAGACAAGCACACAGAATTGGCAACGCGGCATTTTTAGCGCCAGCAATTACTACCTCACCTTTGAGAGGAGTTCCGCCAACCATTCGTAATTTATCCATGAAACGATTCCAGTAATAACTTAGTAATTAATATGCAATGAATTTATTTTTTATGCTGCTGAATTCTGAGCAAATTCTTCGGGTGTAAAAGCCTTAATTGATAAAGCATGTACTTCTGCTTTCATGCGATCGCCCATGGCACCATAAACCAATTGATGACGCTGCACTAAGCGCTTGCCCTCAAACTCAGGACTCACAATAGTTGCAAAAAAATGTTGTCCATCACCCTCAACCTGTATATGGGTACATTGAATACCCTGTTTGATATAGCCTTCAATTTGTTCTGGGGTGGGTAGCATTTCTTCTCCTAATAAAACCAGGGGTAAATAATTAATAACGGAGCTTATAGCCTTTTTGGAGCAGGCGTAAGGTAATCACCGACACCACCACAAAAAAGCAGAACACAATTGCCAGGCTAGCCCAAGGGGAGTTATCCGAGACGCCAAAGAACCCATAGCGGAACCCGTCAATCATGTAAAAGAAGGGGTTGAAATGTGAGACCACTTGCCACGCCGGCGGCAAAGAATGAATGGAATAGAAAACACCAGACAACATCGTCGCTGGCATGATGATGAAATTCTGAAAAGCAGCCAACTGATCGTACTTATCAGCCCAGATGCCAGCGATTAAGCCGAGACTTCCCAAAATTGCCGCACCCAAAAAGGCAAATACCAAAATCCACAGCGGATATTCCAAGGAAGGTGTAGCAAACCAAATAGTAATCAATAAAACACCTAAGCCAACAACGATTCCGCGAAATACTGCAGCCAGAATATAAGCTGCATAGAACTCAAAATGGCTCAATGGAGCAAGCAGAACAAAGACTAGGTTCCCTGTGACCTTAGACTGAATCAGAGAAGAGGATGTGTTGGCAAATGCGTTTTGCAAAACGCTCATCATGACCAAGCCTGGAATCAGAAAGGCTGTGTAACTGAGGCGACCATAAATTTCCTTACCTTCGAGCACATGCCCAAAGATCATCAGGTACAGCACAGCCGTCAGAACTGGTGCAGCAATCGTCTGAAATGCGACTTTATAGAAACGCTTCACTTCCTTAAACAACAAAGTCGGAAAACCACTGCCGTATTCCAAAGCTGGTCTATTTATGCCATGCCTCATAAAGCACCTCCGGACATAATATTGACAAAGACTTCTTCTAGATCGGTTTTACCTTCGCCATCTTTTTTGACCGATCCATAGCGGCTTAATAAATTTGCGGTAGTGTCTAAAGCCACAATCTTGCCTTGCTTGAGCATGGCAATACGCTGACACAGGGCTTCTGCCTCTTCTAAGTAATGTGTAGTTAAAACAATCGTGTGGCCATCTTGATTGAGCCTGCTAATGAATTGCCAGAGTGATTGACGTAACTCGACATCCACACCGGCGGTGGGCTCATCCAAAATAATCACCGGTGGTCTATGTACCAATGCTTGAGCTACAAGCACTCGGCGCTTCATTCCACCAGACAAAGAACGCATATTGCTATCGGCTTTAGAGGTGAGATCAAGGTTAGCCATGATCTCGTCAATCCATGCATCGTTATTGCGTATCCCAAAGTAGCCCGACTGAAAACGCAAAGTTTCTCGAACAGTAAAGAAGGGATCAAAGACCAACTCTTGAGGAACAACGCCCAGCATACGGCGTGCCTCACGAAAACCTTTTTGAACATCAGCACCCATAATGGCTGCATGACCGTGGCTAGGTCTTACTAAGCCAGCCAGAATGGATATTAAAGTGGTCTTGCCGGCGCCATTGGGGCCCAATAAACCAAAAAACTCTCCAGGCTCAATAGCCAGAGAAACATCATCTAAAGCTTGAAGCGCCCCATACTGCTTGGATATGTTTTGAATAGATATCGCTGGATGCATTGCCATTACAAACCTAGCAATGCAGCAACACCATAAACACCAGCCAAAACTTTTAGCTTCGCTGGCGCATGCTCTATCGAAATCGACTTACCTTCAGACAGGAGCTTTTTTTGCCATGCCAATAAAACAGTTAATACAGAGGAGTCAAAGTCTTTTAACGCAGAGCAATCGATCAATTGCAAACTAGGGCTATTTAACAAGCCCTCTTTTTGTAACTGCAAGGCATTTTCTTGCGTAACGATTTTTGGCAAAAGAAAAGGCATGGCGTCTTTATTTAATAATTAATTGCTTGGCTTAGCAGTAGCTAATTGTTTATTGCGGTCTTGCAAGAACTTGACTAAGCCCTCAATGCCGTTTTGACTGATTTGATTTGAAAACTGGTTGCGGTAGGCCTCAACCAACCAAACGCCCATGATGTTCATGTCATAAACCTTCCAGCCATTAGCTGTTTTCTCAAGGCGATAGTCCAAAGGCACTGGGTCGCCACGGCCAAGCACGACGGTTTTCACAACTACCTCTTTATCGTCTGGGGCAGCGCGCAAAGCTTTAAATTGCACAGTCTGATCACGCAACTGACTCAAAGCACCCGAATAAGTACGAATGAGTAGATTCTTAAACTCGGAAGTAAGTTGAGCTTGCTGCTCAGGCGTCGCCTTTTTCCAATTAGGCCCCATCGCCATTTCTGTTGTGCGACGCATATCGGTATAAGGAACAATTTTCTTTTCTACCAGGTCCACAATTTTTGGAATATTGCCCTTCTGAATATCGGGATCAGCCTTAACGCTTGCCATGACATCTGTAACAACCATCTTAATGAGAGCGTCTGGAGGCGTTGATTGATCAGGGGTCTGAGCAAAAACAGTGCCGACTACAAACAGCAGGCCTGCAAAAATAAAGCTACCGATTTTTTTAAAACTTTTCATATTTCCCGCCCACTATCTTTATCTATATTGAGACTCATTTTAGTCACTTCAAACTGCACTGATGAACTGCTTATTGATATGGATTCTCATAAACAATGGGTTCCTCATCATCGCGACCCTCATTAATTTGATATGCCCGTCTTTGAATATAAGCATCGCGCATAAAGCTGTACTTATCAATTGCAGCGCCATCCAATAAATCACCAGCTTCATAGTAAGTATTCCGCGCATTCACTACACGCAAACCGGTAATACTATTTCTTAGGCCAATATCCTTAACGTAACTGAAGAGATAGTCTGACTCTAAATCGGCCACAGTACCAAAGGTATCGCGCACATTACTTGGTCCAAAGAAGGGCAAAACAACATACGGACCCGAAGGGACGCCCCAAACACCTAAAGTTTGACCCCAGTCTTCTTTATGTTTTTCTAAGCCGCCTGGCGTTGCCAAGTCTAATAGTCCACCCAAGCCCATGGTTGTATTGACCACTACGCGCATAAAGTCATTAAAGGCAAATCCTGGTTTGCCTTGTAGCAAGTTAAAGAGTGCAGTGTAAATATCGTTGTAGTTACTAAAGAAGTTATAAATACCATCGCGCACAAACTCGGGCAATACAAAGCGATAACCAGCAACTACTGGCTTTAGAACATAAGCGTCTAAGCCTTCATTAAACTCGAATACTGAACGGTTGAATGGCTCCCAAGGATCTTGAGGGGAGCGCTCTGAGCCAGCAGGAATCGAAGCACAACCAATCATGGCTGCAACCAAACTCAGCAAGATTGCTGCCTTGAGTTTGCGCACTACAGACAACATCATTTTGCCGCGCCTTTTTCTTGACCGCTATCTGCTGCTTTGTTATAGAGAAACTGACTGATGAGGTTTTCTAAAACAATCGCTGACTGAGTCTGAGAAATCTTCTCACCATTAGTCAACATGTCATCCGAGCCGCCTGCTTCAAGGCCGATATATTGCTCACCCAACAAACCGGATGTCAAAATCTTTGCAGAAGAATCTTTTGGAAACTTAAAAGAATCTTCAATTGTCATGACTACTGTTGCCTGATAAGTCTTGTCATCAAAAGAGATATTGGCAATTCTGCCAACAACTACACCAGCACTTTTAACCGGTGCACGAGGCTTTAAACCACCGATGTTATCAAAGCGTGCGGAAATTTTGTATGTTGGAGCGAATGACACAGCATTCATATTGCCCACTTTTAACGCGAGAAATAGTGCTGCTAATAAACCTATGGCAACAAAAATACCTACCCAAACATCAATTGCACTTTTTCTCATAAGAGCCCCAGTTTATTCTTTCTAATTTGAGAACATCATCGCGGTCAGCAAGAAATCCAATGCCAGAACCGATAAAGAAGAGATAACCACCGTACGGGTAGTCGCTTGCGAAACGCCTTCAGGCGTAGGCTTAGATTCATAACCTTGATAGAGGGCAATAAAAGTCACTGCCACACCAAACACCATGCTTTTAATTAGGCCATTACCAATATCCGAAAACAGGTCTACACCACCCTGCATTTGCGACCAGAAGGCGCCTGAATCCACTCCAATGAGTGGAACACCAACCAAATAGCCACCTAGAACACCCACAGTCGTAAAGATAGTTGCCAAAATTGGCATAGAAATAATGCCTGCCCAGAGTCGTGGCGCGATCACGCGACCCAAAGGATCAACTGCCATCATCTCCATAGCAGTTAATTGCTCGCCAGCTTTCATCAAACCAATTTCTGCGGTCAATGAAGTGCCGGCTCTGCCAGCAAACAATAAAGCAGTAATCACTGGACCTAACTCACGAGTTAAAGACAATGCGACCAACAAGCCAAGCGCTTGCTCTGAACCATAACGATTTAAAGTGTAGTAACCCTGCAAACCTAATACGAAACCTACAAATAATCCTGAGACCGCAATGATGATGAAGGAATGGTTACCAACAAATAAAATTTGATCAATCACTAAGCGTGGTCTCTTAAGCAAGAATCCTGAGCGCACAATCACCGCTACAAACATGCGGGCAGCCAATCCAAGACTACTTAAGTTACGACGAACAAAAAATCCAAGATCGCCAAAGAGATTTAATAGTGCAGTCATAGAGGCCTCATTCCAAAATCTTCTTCCAAGGTTTTACCTGGGTAGTGGAAAGGCACGGGGCCATCTGGTGCGGCATCTAAAAACTGTCTGACAAAAGGATCTGTTGAGCGACTTAACTCTTCAGGCGTGCCTTCTGCGCCAATGCGGCCATTAGCAATAAAGTACACATAATCTGCAATCGCAAAAGTCTCTTCAACATCATGAGTAACCAATAAACTCGTGGCTCCCAGGGCATTATTCAGATCACGAATCAGGCGTGCAGTAATACCAAGCGAAATAGGGTCAAGGCCAGCAAATGGCTCGTCATACATGATGAGTGGTGGATCTAGCGCAATCGCCCTAGCAAGAGCAACACGTCGTGCCATACCGCCAGAAATTTGTGAAGGCATTAAATCACGTGCACCACGTAAGCCTACCGCATTAAGTTTCATCAACACCAATGAATGTAAGAGCTCTTCACTTAAGTTGGTATGCTCGCGCAGAGGAAAGGCAACGTTTTCAAAAACACTGAGGTCGGTAAACAAAGCGCCAAACTGAAATAGCATGCCCATACGTCGACGAGCTGCCATCAACTCAGCGCCGCTCATCTTGCCAATATCTTGGCCTTCAAAAAGAACTTGGCCCGATTGAGCTGTATATTGACCGCCAATCAGGCGAAGAATGGTGGTCTTGCCGCAACCAGAGCCACCCATAACAGCAACCACTTGACCGCGTCGAAACTCCATATTGAGTCCCGACAAAATTTGCCGCTCACCTCGAGCATAGGAAAAGTTGACGTCTTTGATGGAGACGACAACTTCGCCTGCAGCTTGCTTGCTTACATCCAAGGAGTTTGGCTCACCACTGTTCATATCCTCGACATTATCGAGGTAAAACAGAAGACCCCATTAAATACTCATCAACTGAACGGGCACATTGACGGCCTTCACGAATCGCCCAAACTACGAGAGACTGTCCGCGACGCATATCGCCAGCAGCAAATACCTTAGGAACGTTCGTTTGATAGGCATTTTGACCATCCACAGTAGCTTTAGCGTTGCCACGAGCATCTTTTTCAACGCCAAAAGCATTTAGCACTTGTTGAACTGGAGACACAAAGCCCATTGCCAAAAGTACTAAATCTGCCTTGATCTCAAATTCAGAGTTTGGCACTTCTGACATCTTGCCGTCTTTCCACTCCAAACGTACGCCGATCAACTTCTCTACTTTGCCATTTTTACCTTCAAAACGTTTCGTTCCAACAGACCAGTCACGATCACAACCTTCTTCGTGAGAAGAGGATGTGCGCAACTTTGTTGGCCAATATGGCCATACCAATGGCTTGTTTTCTTCTTCTGGAGGCTGCGGGAGCAATTCAAACTGAGTAATCTTGGTAGCGCCGTGGCGGTTTGAAGTTCCTACGCAATCAGAGCCAGTATCACCGCCGCCGATAACTACAACATGCTTATCAGTTGCACGAATTTCGTTTTTGAAATCGCCTGCATTTTCTTTGTTCTGTGGAATCAAAAATTCCAACGCATAGTGCACACCGGCTAACTCACGACCTGGGACTGGCAAATCACGTGGCTGCTCTGCGCCACCAGTGATCACTACAGCATCAAAATCTTTCATCAACTGCTCAGGAGAAACTGTTTTGTTGGAGTAATTTTTTACTTCAGCACCAATCGCTTCTTTACCAACAAACACACCGGTTTCAAACTTCACGCCTTCAGCCTGCATCTGCTCTACGCGACGGTCAATCAACCACTTTTCCATTTTGAAATCAGGAATACCGTAACGCAGCAAGCCACCAACGCGATCATTCTTCTCAAATACAGTCACATCATGACCAACACGAGCCAATTGCTGTGCAGCCGCCATACCCGCAGGACCGCCGCCAACTACCGCTACTTTTTTACCTGTCTTGGTCTTGGATGGCTGAGGCTTAACCCAACCACTTTCCCAGCCCTTATCAATGATGGCGTGCTCAATAGATTTGATGCCAACTGCAGTGCTATTAATACCTAAAGTACATGCGGCTTCGCAAGGAGCTGGGCAAATACGGCCGGTAAATTCAGGGAAGTTATTGGTTGATTGCAAAACGTCTAATGCATTCTTCCAATCACTATGGAATACCAAATCATTAAAGTCAGGAATGATGTTGTTCACTGGGCAACCGTTGTTACAAAACGGGATACCGCAATCCATACAACGCGCGCCCTGAACTTTAGCTTCTTCGTCAGTTAAAGCAGCAACAAATTCTTTGTAGTGATGGAGACGTTTAACCGGCGCTTCGTACTTTTCATCAACGCGCTCAAACTCCATAAATCCAGTGACCTTACCCATATCGAATCCTCAGTATCTTTTCTTAATGTCTATCTATTTGATTAAGCAGCAACGGTTTTGTTCTGAGCCTTTTCCCACAACTCACCGAGAGCACGTTTGTACTCAGTTGGGAGAACCTTCACAAAACGTCCACGGGCATTTTCCCAGTCAGCTAAAAGTGCTTTTGCGCGCTCAGAGCCAGTGTGGCGGAAATGACGCTCAATCAAGCCCTTCAAGATTTGCTCGTCTGTTAAACGCTCACCACCATCTTTAACATCGACAGGGGCATGCCACTCAGACTTCGGCATCTTGGCAATCTGCTCGGCAGAAGGCAGAACCTTTTCCAAAGTAGCCATACTGGTGTTGCAACGCTTATCGAACAGACCATCTTCGTCGTAAACATAAGCAATACCGCCGCTCATACCTGCAGCAAAGTTACGTCCTGTTGCGCCCAATACAACTACTGTGCCACCAGTCATGTACTCACAACCATGGTCGCCAGTACCTTCAACAACTGTTGTCGCACCAGAGTTACGTACCGCGAAACGCTCACCAGCTACGCCGTTAAAGAATGCCTCACCAGCAATTGCGCCGTAGAGCACGGTATTACCAACAATGATGTTCTTCGCGGTATCGCCACGGAACTCATGTGGAGCACGAACAATCACGCGACCACCTGACAAACCTTTACCAACGTAGTCATTGCCATCACCAACCAAATCTAAGGTAATACCGCGGGCCAAGAAGGCTGCAAAGCTTTGACCAGCCGTGCCATTCAACTGAATATGAATAGTGTCATCTGGCAAGCCTGCATGACCATAACGCTGAGCTACTTCACCTGAGAGCATTGCGCCAACTGTACGGTTCACGTTCTTAACAGGAACAATGAAAGATACTTTCTCACCACGCTCTAAGGCAGGCTCGCTCTTCTCAATCAAAATATTGTCGAGTGCGCTAGCCAAGCCATGATCTTGCGTCAACACTTGATAACGTGGAACTTCAGCAGCAACCTGTGGTTCAGCAAAAATCTTGCTGAAATCCAAGCCATGTACTTTCCAGTTCTCAATACCTTTGCGGGTATCTAACAAATCAACGCGACCAATTAAGTCATCAAACTTACGAATACCCAATTGCGCCATGATCTCGCGAGCCTCTTCAGCAATGAAGAAGAAGAAGTTCACAACGTGCTCTGGCTTGCCTGAGAATTTCTTACGCAATTCTGGATCTTGTGTAGCAACACCAACTGGGCAGGTATTTAAATGACACTTACGCATCATGATGCAACCCTCAACAACCAATGGAGCTGTCGCGAAACCAAATTCATCTGCGCCTAACAAAGCACCAATCACTACGTCGCGACCAGTCTTCATTTGGCCGTCAGCTTGAACACGAATACGACTACGCAAGCCATTGAGAACCAATGTCTGCTGTGTTTCAGCCAGGCCGAGTTCCCATGGGGAACCAGCATGCTTGATTGAAGACAGTGGGGATGCGCCAGTACCGCCATCATGGCCAGCGATCACAACGTGGTCTGCTTTAGCTTTCGCAACACCAGCTGCAACAGTTCCAACGCCTACCTCAGATACCAACTTCACAGAAACGTCTGCTTTTGGATTAACGTTCTTCAAGTCATGAATCAACTGAGCAATATCTTCAATTGAGTAAATGTCATGGTGTGGAGGAGGGGAAATCAAACCAACGCCTGGCACTGAAAAACGCAACTTACCGATGTAGTCAGAAACCTTACCGCCCGGCAATTGACCGCCTTCACCAGGCTTAGCGCCTTGTGCCATCTTGATCTGAATCTGATCAGCAGAACGCAAATATTCTGTAGTTACGCCAAAACGACCAGAAGCAACTTGCTTAATCTTAGAGCGCAAGGAGTCGCCGTCTTGCAATGGAATATTAGCCTCGACTACGTCGCTACCCAAGATGCTTGCTAAAGACTCACCCTTCTTAATTGGAATGCCTTTGAGTTCATTCACATAACGGTTTGGATCTTCGCCGCCTTCACCAGTATTAGACTTACCGCCAATACGGTTCATAGCAATTGCCAAAGTAGCGTGCGCTTCTGTAGAGATCGAACCCAAAGACATCGCGCCCGTTGCAAAACGTTTAACGATTTCTTTTGCAGACTCTACTTCGTCCAACGGAATAGCTTTTGCTGGATCAATCTTGAATTCAAACAAACCACGCAAAGTCATTTGACGCTTAGTTTGATCATTGATGATATTGGCGTACTCTTTATAAGTCTGATAGCCTTTCTCAGCGCCGATACGTGTGGAATGCTGCAACTTCGCAATCGTGTCAGGAGTCCACATATGGTTCTCACCACGAATACGGAAAGCGTACTCACCACCAGCGTCAAGCATATTGGTTAACACTGGGTCATTACCAAATGCAGATGAATGCATGCGCAATGCTTCTTCAGCCACTTCAAATACGCCGATACCACCAACGTTTGATGGAGTGCCCTTGAAGTATTGATCAATGATGTCGTGATTTAAACCAATGGCTTCAAAAATCTGTGAGCCTGTATAAGACATGTAAGTTGAGATACCCATTTTGGACATCACTTTTTGCAAGCCTTTACCAATCGCTTTCACAAAATTCTTCACTGCTTTTTCTGCAGATAAATCACCGGATAAGCCTTTGGCCATTTCTGCCAAAGTTTCCATTGCGAGGTATGGATGAACTGCTTCTGCGCCATAACCAGCCAAGAGCGCAAAGTGATGGGTCTCACGCGCGCTACCTGTTTCTACTACCAAGCCAACGCTAGTACGCAAACCTTTTTGCACTAAATGCTGGTGAATGGCTGAAGTAGCCAATAAAGCAGGAATTGCTACGTGCTTCTCGTCAACTTGACGATCACTCACGATCAAGATGTTGTAACCAGAACGCACTGCATCAGCTGCTTCTGCACACAAAGAAGCTAAGCGCGCTTCAATGCCAGCCTTACCCCATGAAGCTGGATAGCAAATATCCAATTCATAAGAGCGGAACTTGCCATTGGTGTAGTGACCAATATGACGAATCTTAGTGATGTCATCAAAATCCAAAATTGGCTGGCTTACTTCCAAGCGCATTGGTGGATTGATATTGTTGGTATCTAACAAGTTCGGCTTAGGGCCAATGAAAGAAACCAAAGACATCACCATGTTCTCGCGAATTGGATCAATCGGAGGATTGGTAACTTGAGCAAACAACTGTTTGAAGTAGTTATAGAGTGGTTTGTTCTTATTGGAGAGAACCGCTAATGGGCTGTCGTTACCCATTGAACCAATCGCCTCTTCACCGTTCATGGCCATTGGAGCCATGAGGAATTTAATATCTTCCTGGGTATAGCCAAATGCTTGTTGGCGATCTAATAATTTAGCTGCTGGACGAATCGTGGTTTTCTCATCAACCAAATCCACCTTGCTGGCATCGACTTCGTCCAACTTCACACGAACCGCATCGATCCAGCTCTTATATGGCTTAGCTTTAGAAACGGCATTCTTCAACTCAACGTCATCAATGATGCGACCTTGCTCCATGTCGATCATGAACATCTTGCCTGGTTGTAAGCGCCATTTTTGTACGATCTTGCTCTCAGGAATCGGCAATACACCAGCCTCAGAGCCCATGATGACAAGGTCATCATCAGTAACGTAATAACGTGCTGGACGCAAACCGTTGCGGTCCAAAGTTGCGCCGATTTGACGGCCATCGGTAAATGCCATTGCTGCAGGACCGTCCCATGGTTCCATCATTGCTGCATGGTATTCATAGAATGCGCGGCGATTGTCATCCATCAATGCATGTTGCTCCCATGCCTCAGGAATCATCATCATCATGGCTTGCGCCAATGGGTAGCCAGACATTACCAACAACTCTAAACAGTTATCGAAACACGCAGTATCTGATTGACCTGGATAAATTAATGGCCAGAGCTTTTGCAAGTCATCGCCAAGCACTGGAGAGCTAATTGCACCTTCACGTGCATTCACCCAATTGACGTTACCCTTAACGGTATTGATCTCACCGTTATGCGCAATCATGCGGTATGGATGTGCCAATTCCCATGCAGGGAATGTATTAGTAGAGAAGCGTTGATGCACTAAAGCAAGTGCTGAAACAGTGCGCTTGTCTTGCAAGTCTTGGTAATAAGCACCAACTTGGTTGGCTAACAGCAAACCCTTGTAAACAATGGTTCTAGCAGACATTGAGGCAACGAAATATTCTTTGCCATGCTTGAGATGCAAATCTTGAATCGCATGACTTGCTGTCTTACGAATGACATACAACTTACGCTCAAGCGCATCGGTTGTCATGATGTCGCGACCACGACCAATGAAAATTTGACGAATGAATGGCTCTGTCATTTGCACTGTTGGAGACATCGGCAATTTCACATCCACCGGAACATCTCTCCAACCTAAAACAACTTGACCTTCTAAACGAACAGTGCGCTCTAATTCTTGCTCGCACGCTAAACGAGACGCATGCTCCTTCGGCAAGAAAATCATGCCAACACCATACTCACCCAATGGTGGCAACGTCACGCCTTGCTTGGCCATTTCTTCGCGATACAAAGTATCTGGAATCTGAATCAAGATACCAGCGCCATCACCCATCAAAGGATCGGCACCAACCGCTCCCCGGTGATCTAAGTTCTCAAGAATCTGCAAACCCTGAGAAACGATCTCATGGGATTTCTTGCCTTTAATGTGTGCAACGAATCCTACGCCGCAAGCGTCGTGCTCATTACTTGGGTCATATAAACCATGAGCGATAGGGCGAAGATCTGTATTTAATTGTGTAGTCATAGTATTTCCGAGGGGCGACAAAGGCCTAATTACTTTTGGAGGATCAAATATAGGTGAATACCCACACCGATGCAATAGAAATAAAATGAGTCTGTCCCATTTATTTTGATGTCGCACCAATATGTATTGCTTATATGGGGACAGAGTCAAAATACTCAATACCCCAAATTGATTTCGGGGAAGTTTTTAGTTCCCTAAGTCGTTGAATTTAATGGACTTATTTTTCTAGGGCGGCCACGATGCCGTATTACTGCTATCTCTGGGGCATTTTTGAAGAGCTTTTGCGCATAAATATCACTCACCCACGGTTTGGAGCGAAGCAAGGATTCCGTAATTTGGCGGTCCTCCCAGTGAGGCGCCCCCTCTTTCACAAAACTAGCCCAGGTCATTTGCCTTTCAAAAGGCGTATTACCTAACTTCCAAAAATGCTGGTGATCCACTAACCATGGTTCAGCATTGCCACCAATATGCGTTGCAAAACTAGTCCAAGTTGAGCTTTGGGGGTTCGATTCAAATCCAGCCCTCACTGGGTTGAGTTCGATATAGCGCTGACAACGCAAAAAATAATCTGGATCAATTAAGGATGAGCGATACCGACCTTCCCAAATAGTTCCAGAGCGTCGATGCTTCTGATTGAAATATTGCGCATAACGACGTCCCAGAGATTGCATGGTTTTTGCAAGGGAATCTTCATTTTGCGGAGTCATCAATAAATGAACATGATTCGGCATCAATGCAAAAGCATGAACTGCGCAACCAAATTGTCTTGCCGCCTCGCGTAACCACTCTAAATAAGTGCGCCGATCTTCATCGGTAAAAAATAGTGTTTCACGATTGTTACCACGAACCATCACATGCATTGCTTGGCCTGGTATCACAGTGCGCGCTTGCCGTGCCATGTTGAATACGAACTATTGAAGTTCGCGGACACCGCCATTGTTTGAGAATTCTGGAATAAACCAGTCGCCATCCACTTGCGTTACTCCGCTTGGAACTTCACGCGTCTCCTGCGGAACCTCTCTTAGCGCGGTACCCATATAAGAAATCCACATAGGCAACGCAAGGCCGCCACCAGTCTCTCGATCACCCAGGCTAGCCGGCTTATCAAAACCAATCCATGCAATCGCAACGACTTTAGGGTTATACCCAGCAAACCATGCATCGTGAGAATCATTGGTTGTACCGGTTTTACCTGCAATATCACTACGGCCTAATTTGCCGCGCGCAGAAGCTGCAGTCCCTGACTTAGTTACCTCTTGCAACATGCTATCCATGACAAAGGCTGTACGGGCGTCGAGCACACGCGGCGCATCTTCCCGAGCATGAGTAGGTTTTGCCTCAAACATGACAGTCCCTTTGGAGTCGACCATCTTGTTAATCAAGAATGGATCTACTCGATAACCGCCGTTCGCAAAAACACTGTAAGCAGAAGCCATTTGTAATGGTGTAACTGAACCCGCGCCCAACGCCATTGTTAAATAAGGTGGATGCTTTTCTGGCTCAAAACCAAAACGCTGAATGTATTCCTGAGCATAGGAGGGGCCAATAGCGCGAATAATGCGCACAGAAACTAAGTTCTTCGATTTAGCTAAAGCAGTACGTAAGCGCATCATGCCGTCATATTTACCATCGTAGTTTTTAGGCTCCCAGGCTTGACTACCAGTTTCCATACTGCCAATCGATAAAGGCGCATCATTCACCATCGTGCTGGGTGTGAAACCTTTTTCAATCGCAGCTGCATAGATAAATGGCTTAAATGAGGAGCCAGGCTGACGCAAGGCTTGTGTCACATGGTTGAATTGATTGCGACGGAAATCAAAGCCGCCCACCAAAGAGAGGATTGCGCCAGTCTCAGCGTTCATAGAAACAAATGCAGCCTCAACTTGAGGCAGCTGGGCCAACTTCCAAACTCCACCATCTGACAGGAGCCGCACAACTGCACCGGGACGCAAACGTTTCTTAGGTTGAGTGCTATCGGTAATGGATGCTGCTGCCAACTTCATGCCCTCACCTTTAATGGTGATAGTGTCACCAGTGGCAATCATGACCTGCATTTCTTTTGGCTTGATCTCAAGCACAACACCAGACTGCAAATCATCTAACTGTGGATAAGCAAGTAATGCTTCATCAATGGCGCGTTGGCGTTTTACAGAATCCTCAGGCAGATCAATGAAACCTTCTGGGCCGCGATAGGCGTGACGCAAGTCGTATTCAAAAATTCCCTTACGTACCGCCTTGTAAGCGGCATCTTGATCTGCCTTCAAGATGGTGGTGTAAACATCTATTCCCTGGGAGTAGATTGCCTCACCATATTGCGTGAATAACAATTGGCGTACCATCTCCGCCGGGAAATCTGCACGAACTGCAAACTCGTTACCAAGGCCGCGAATATGCAATTCCTCGATCATCGCTTTTTGATAATCCTCTGGAGTGATATATCCCAGATCGCGCATGCGCTGCAGAATATATTCTTGGCGAATCTTGGCACGACGAAAATTGCTAACTGGGTTATAAGCTGACGGCGCCTTTGGTAGGCCGGCCAACATTGCAGACTCAGCGATGGTGATATCTTTTAACTCTTTACCAAAATAGATCTGCGCTGCACTAGAGAAACCATAAGCCCGCTGCCCTAAGAAAATCTGGTTCATATAGATTTCCAGAATCTTGTCCTTAGTTAATTGAGACTCAATTTCCCAGGCTAATAAAACTTCATAGATTTTTCGACTAAAGGTCTTCTCATTGCTGAGGAAGAAATTGCGCGCCACCTGCATGGTGATGGTTGAAGCGCCCTGCGAAAGATGTCCGCGTAAGTTGGTTAATGCAGCACGCAAAATTCCAACATAGTCCACACCACCGTGAGAATAGAAGCGATCGTCCTCAATTGCTAAAACAGCATTGCGCATGCTTTGAGGAATTTCATTTAACGGGATTACCTTGCGACGCTCCTCACCAAACTCACCAATTAACACTTTATCTGCCGTGTAGATACGTAGAGGAGTCTTTGGGTTGTAATCAGTTAATGCAGAGATCTTTGGAAGATTAGGTTTTGCAACCAAAAAGGCATAACCCATCAGCAAAGTAATCACTACGGCAAAAACCACGCCAATAATTAACAAAGCCTTTACTAATGGGTTGCTTGAATTCTTGCGCGGCAAGCCAGGCTGAACTCGTGTTTGCCGAGGACGTCTATCGGATGGACGAATAGGACGCTGATTGAGCGGCGGCTTGTCTTTTGGAGGTAAGGCCATAAGCCCAAATTATAGGGTGCTTAGTCAATTTCCCTAAAAGCTCCAAATACCCTGTTTTACGTATGCTAAATGCCTACTTTCTGACGCTGGGTTCAATCTGAGCTGATGGCTTTTCCGGACTCAAAACTGAAGAATAGGATCATGCCTGCACGCCACATTTCCAGCCAATCTTTTGACGAAATTTTGAGTGATCTTGGCGACGACCCTGCCATTCCCGATCCCCATGGAATTCGCAAACCACCCCCACATCAAAGCGCCGCACCCAAGGCCTCAGGAAGGAGCAATCACCCCGCCTTCAAAGACCCACTTAACAAGTTACAAATCCCAACTTCTATTCAAAAGATAGGCGGGATGATTGCCCTATTTTTTGGGGCATTAGTAGCTTCAGCAGCTGCAATCTACATTGCCTTTAACACCCTCAATCAGACATCCCAAAGCACTCAAGAGGAATCTCAAAAGCTCATTTCCGAGCTAAAAAAGGAGATGGCCTTATTGCGCGATGAATTGCATCAAGATCAAGATGATTTATATGCAGCGTTAGATGAAATAGAAGTAAGTATTCACTCATTAATTAATAAAAAGCCTGAAAGCAGGGTTTCCAGCAAACCTAAGACGCCCTCCTATGAGGCCGAATTACGCCGTTGGCGCTACTTGGGTGCAGCCCAAATGGGAGGTTCTCATCAGGCATTTTTTAATACCGGGAAAAGCAATATTGCTTTTGAAAAAGGGGGACAAGCTTTAGGCGAATGGCGCCTTAGCAGCATAGAAAATGGCAGCGCAATCTTCTCTCATCCCGAAGGCAAATTTCTAGTTTTGAAAGCCTTATCGAACGAATGAGCCCCTGCATTCATCGCCTCCAAAAATACTTCAATAGAGTCTGCTTTTCACTAGCGTTATTTATGCTGCTTTCACCCAATCTAGCGGGTGGTAACTCAGACTCACAAAATCATTTTCTGAGTCCAATTAGCCTGCAATTTACTGACATTGAAGTAAGAGATCTTTTGCGGGTTTTAGCTAAATTAGGTAACACCAATTTTTTATTAAGCGAGTCGATTAAGGGGAAGATTTCAGTCGATCTCAACAAGACTCCTTGGCAGACTGCACTCCATTCCATTCTTGCCAGTCGCGGCTTGAGGCTCGTTCGTAATGGCGATATCTATTGGATTGGGCCCCATGCAGAAATCCAGGCCTTTCAGAAGTTTCGTCGTGAGGATGCTGCGCTACCTTTTGGTGGTGATCACATCAATAGCCCAAGGCAGATTCTGATAGAAGCTCGCATTGTGGAGGCGGATGAACGCTTTGCTAAAGAACTGGGGGTCAAGCTGGGGTATCAAGCAAATGGGGAAGGCGATCAAAAGCTAGTTGGCAGTATGGATTTAGCTGGCGCTGGATTAAGCGGCTTTAATCCAGCAACCATAGCTGCAACCTTAGTCTCAAAAAATGGGAGCCGCATTCTTCAGGCAGAACTATCTGCCCTGGAATCTGAGGGTCAAGGAAAAATTCTTTCCAATCCCCGAATCATGACAGGCGACCAAGTAAAGGCCACTATTGAGCAAGGTACCGAACTCCCCTATCAAACCTCCAATCAAAATGGCAGCAAATTGCAATTTAGAAAAGCCAATTTAAGACTTGAAGTTCTTCCCAAAATTCATCCAGATGGAAAGATTTCAATGCTGGTAGGCATCAATAAAGACACGGTAGGCATGAAAACAGAGCAGGGCTATGCGATTGATACCAAAAGCCTCAGTTCCGAGGTCACAGTTGAGAATGGTGGAACAGCGATCATTGGCGGCATATTCCAAACCACCGAGCGAGAGGATGAAGTCAAAATCCCTTTATTAGGGGATATACCACTAATTGGCCATTTTTTCCGCCATAAATCCAAATTACAAGACAAAACTGAATTGTTAGTCTTTTTAACTCCGACCGTTCTCGATAAACCCTAATAAAATCGAAGGGTGAACTCTTCGACA
The DNA here is from genome assembly GCF_027924165.1 of Polynucleobacter yangtzensis. NCBI lineage: Bacteria > Pseudomonadati > Pseudomonadota > Betaproteobacteria > Burkholderiales > Burkholderiaceae > Polynucleobacter > Polynucleobacter yangtzensis. The sequence goes on along the minus strand of NZ_AP026973.1, from coordinate 80,203 downwards.
AACAATATCTTTTTGATCGGCCTCATGGGCGCCGGGAAGTCGACCGTCGGTAAAGTTTTAGCAAAAAAATTAGGGCGTCGATTTCTAGATGCCGATCACGTCATCGAAGAGCGCTGCGGCGTAAAAATTCCTGTCATATTTGAAATGGAAGGCGAAGAAGGTTTTCGCAGACGCGAGGCTCAAGCAATTCGCGAAATCACCTCTGAAAACGATATCATTTTGGCAACTGGCGGAGGCGCTATTCTCTTGCCAGAAAATCGCCAAGCACTCAGTGAGCATGGAACTGTTATCTACTTACACGCCAATCCGATTGAACTCTGGCATCGCACTAAAGGTGGCGAAGGTCGCCCACTTCTTAAAAATGGTGACGCCAAAAAAATACTAGAGAACTTGTACGCTATTCGCGATCCTCTCTATCGTGAAATTGCTGACCACGTGATTGAAACTGGTAAACCGAGTGTTAATCAACTGGTTAACACCTTAATCATGCAACTTGAACTCTCCGCATAAATACATTGGCAATATGATGAAAACACTTGAAGTTGATCTAGGTAATCGCAGTTATCCAATTTATATTGGTACAGACCTCATTGATCAGCCAAACTTATTTAGCGCCTGCGAAAAAGCAACTTCGATCTATATCGTCAGCAACACTACGGTTGCCCCGCTCTATGCTGAGCGCCTGACCAAGACCCTGAATACTCTTGGAAAGCCTGTTAGAACGATCGTCTTGCCTGATGGCGAGTCATACAAGGACTGGAAAAACCTTCAGCTTATTTTTGATGATCTCCTGAAGTTTGGTGCTGATCGCCAAACCATGTTGGTTGCTTTGGGCGGTGGAGTCATTGGTGACATGACTGGGTTTGCTGCGGCTAGCTTCATGCGTGGCATTCGCTTTATTCAAGTGCCGACCACTTTGCTTGCTCAGGTGGATTCTTCGGTGGGCGGCAAGACCGGCATCAACCATCCTCTTGGTAAAAACATGATCGGCGCTTTTCATCAGCCGGCGGCAGTGATTGCAGATCTCAATACATTAAAGACCTTACCTCCACGTGAGCTCTCTGCTGGTCTTGCGGAAGTAGTGAAACATGGTGCTATTGCAGACGCTCAATTTTTGGATTGGATTGAAGCCAATGCAACATCTTTACTCGCTTGCGACACAGAAGCAATGGGTCATGCAGTGTTACGCTCGTGCGAAATTAAATCTGCAGTAGTGTCTGCAGATGAAAGAGAAGGCGGCATTCGTGCAACTCTAAACTTCGGTCACACCTTTGGACATGCAATTGAAGCAGGCATGGGTTATGGCGAATGGCTACATGGCGAAGCAGTTGGTTGTGGCATGGTCTTAGGTGCAGACTTATCTCGCCGCCTCAACTACATCAGTGAAGCCGATGTCCAACGTCTCACCAAAATCATCCAGTCGATGAATCTACCAATCACACCGCCAAAGTTTGGTGCGGAACGTTATATGGAGCTCATGCAGGTTGACAAGAAAACTGAAGGCGGCCAAATCCGTTACGTTGTTTTAGAAAAGATTGGCAAAGCCCAGATTAAAAGCGTAGCTGATGCCCAAGTGATTGAAACCTTGAGCGCCACAGGCGCCGCTTAAATTAGGACAATCTTTATTTCTGCGCCCGCTTGAGCAGTAGCAAACTCTGACAAATCACTTAAAAGCTCTTTGCCAGTTTTAGTGTCCAGCCACAAAGGTTTGGCCATAGTGCCAGCCCAACGATAGTGATATCCACCTGATTTTGCGGCTACCCAAATTTCATGTAAGGGTGGCTGCGTATTCACTACGATGACGCTTTTATCTTTAAAGCGAATATTGATGACATTTCCACCCTGGCGCTCGACATCTAAGTCCAGATCCAATGCATCATCGGCAGCCTCTAGTGCCACTTCTATAGAATGCAGCAAATGGCTTCCCAATTGATAAAACTGCTTGTCATCAATGGTTTCTGCGCCTGAATTATTTGGATTCATAGTGGAGTCCTGCATGCTATATTCAATCATTCGTTTTAGAGACATTCATGATAGCGATTCTTAATAGAACCCTCTGCCTTAGCCTTTTATTATCCCTTGTTGGGTGTGGGGTAAGAGGACCGCTATATATGCCAAACGTGCCACCGGTTCCGCCCGCCCCTACAGAGCCAGAACCCAAAGGCAAGCTATACCCACCCCAAACACCTGCCAGTCCAAGCAATTCTTCAACGGCCAAGTAATGACAAGTAAAGCGCTTCCAATCCCTCAGTTATCCGGTTTTACCGAACGCAATGGCAACTGGTATGCCGAAGAAATTCCACTTGCTGACTTAGCGAAAGAGTTTGGAACGCCCCTCTATGTCTACAGTAAAAAAGCGTTGACCGAAGCCTATCAGGCTTATGACAAGGCATGCGTAGACGCTAATGACAAACGTCGTGCGCGCGTGCACTACGCCATGAAGGCCAACAGTAATTTAGCAGTGCTCGATTGTTTTAAAAAACTAGGCTCTGGGTTTGACTTGGTTAGCGGCGGAGAATTAGCTCGCGCATTGGCCATTGGCGCAGATCCAAAAAGTTTGGTATTTGCTGGCGTAGGCAAATCCGCATCTGAAATCGGTGCAGCCTTAGAGGCTGGCGTTAAATGTATCAACGTTGAATCAATTGCTGAGCTACACAAGATTAACAAGGTTGCTACCGAACTGAATCTACGTGCCCCAATTTCTTTGCGTGTTAATCCGGATGTGGATGCACAAACTCATCCTTATATTTCTACTGGATTGAAGGGCAATAAATTTGGTATCGCTTATCACGAGGTTTTAAAAACTTATCGTGAAGCCTCACAACTTGCTCAAATTGACGTTGTTGGGATTGATTGCCACATCGGTTCACAAATCACCACCACTGCTCCTTACCTAGATGCGCTCGATAAAGTTTTAGATCTTGTAGCGCAACTGAAAAAAGAGGGCATTGTTATTCACCACCTTGATCTCGGCGGCGGCCTCGGAATTTCTTATAGCGATGAAACTCCCCCAGATATTACTGAGTTTACGAACACCTTATTAAATCGAGTGGCAGAACGTGGCTTTGGGCATTTAGATGTCGTCCTTGAGCCAGGCAGGTCCTTAGTTGGCAATGCTGGCGTGCTCTTAACCACCGTGGAATATCTAAAACCAGGCGCTGAAAAGAACTTCTGCATTGTCGATGCCGCCATGACAGAGTTAATGCGCCCAGCCTTATATGAAGCACATCACGGCATTGTGCCCGTCCAAAAGAAAGCAGCAGCAGCTTTGACTTACGACATTGTTGGCCCAGTTTGCGAGTCTGGTGATTGGCTGGGAAGGGATCGTCACCTTGCTGTAGAAGAAGGCGATCTTCTTGCCATTCTGTCTGCTGGTGCATATGGTTTTGTGATGGCATCAAACTACAACACGCGACCTAAACCTGCAGAGATTATGGTTGATGGAAAAAAAGCTTACGTCATTCGCGCGCGTGAAAATACCGCTGACTTATTCTCTTCTGAAAAAACTTTACCTAACTAAAAATTACTTAGTCTTAATGATGTAATAGCAATGCAAAAGTTTTAGGCAATAAAAAAACCCGCTACTTGAGCGGGTTTTTTTATTTGAAGAAATTTGCTTAATGCAAACCAGCGATGTAATCAGAAACTGCTTTCATTTCTTGATCAGAAAGCTTGGTAGCAATCGCAGTCATCTGGCTGCTATTTTTACGAACACCTTCACGGAACGCGAGCAATTGTGCATTTGTGTAATCAGCCCATTGACCGCCTAATAGTGGGTACTGAGAAGGAATGCCGGCACCAGTTGGGCTATGACAAGCCGCACATGCTGGAACACCTTTTGCTGCAATACCACCACGATAGATGCTTTGACCCAATTCAATCGTGTTCTTATTTTGGGCAACACCCTGTGAAATTGGTTGCTTGGCTAAGTAGGCAGAGATATTTTGCATATCTTGTTCAGTTAATGTTGCCGCCATACCCATCATCACAGGATTGGCACGGGTACCCTCTTTAAAGTTCTTCAGTTGCTTAGCTGTATATGCAGCGTGTTGTGCAGATAATTTTGGCCAGGTGCCAACTGCACTTTGACCTTTAGGACCATGGCATGTGATGCATGCTGTAACGCCGCGTGATGCATCACCGTTGGAATACAGAGCCTCGCCGGCCGCTACATCGACCTTTGGTTTGCCTGGAACGGCGGCCTTGGCTTCAGCAGCAGGAGCTGCATCGGCAGCAAAAACTGTGCCAGAAAAGCCAATCAAGGCGAAAATAGAGAGAGCCGCAAAACCAGCACGTAAGCCAGTTAATTTGGAGATTTGAGAGGTTTGACGCATTATGTTTACCTTGGCAAAAATTCCTAAAAGTGTTTGGGCCCTGCATTTACAACCTTTTACCCAACACCATGAGATATTTCATGATTTTGCGTGATTTTACAATAGCTTCTGGACATGTCTAAACTCTTTCAAGCCCGCTTCGCCACCACAGTCAATGACACCCATTGCCTGCCTGCCACGCCCTTGCGTGAGGTAGCCTTTGCCGGACGCTCAAATGCAGGCAAATCCAGCGCTCTTAACGTGCTTTGCAACCAAAAAAGGCTTGCATTTGCCAGTAAAACCCCTGGGCGCACCCAACACATCAACTATTTTGGGATTTTTGCAAAAGACGACCTTTTGGGCTATTTGGTGGATTTACCGGGCTACGGCTATGCTGCCGTCAATCATGAGACCAAATACCACTGGAATGCCCTCCTAAGCGACTATCTACAGGAGCGAGAGCAGTTGGTAGGCATGATCCTTATTGTTGACTCTAGACGTGGCATAACCGAGCTAGACGAGCAAATGATTGAGTGGTTTGTGCCAACCGGTAAGCCGATCCACGTTTTACTCAGCAAATGCGACAAACTCAATAAAAGCGAGTGTAAGCATGCACTCGAGGCAGTTCGCAATCAATTACAACAATATGACCCCGCCTTGCCCGACGGCAATGGCGAGTCCAAACAACTTACGGCACAATTATTTTCAAGCACCAAACGTATTGGACTTGAAGAGGCCGACAATATTGTTATTAAATGGTTATTTGAAGCAGAGACTAAAGAAGATGAAATCACCAGCTAATTCATTGCTTAATTTTCCAGGGCATCGTCCTCGCCGTATGCGTCGTGATGATTGGTCACGCCGCCTCATGCAAGAGAACAGCGTCTCTACCAATGATTTAATCTACCCAGTGTTTTTGCTGGAAGGTCAGGGCAAATCTGAAGCTGTTGCATCGATGCCTGGCGTGAATCGTGTTTCTTTAGATTTACTTTTTCCAGTTGCACAAGAGTGTGTTGATTTAGGCATTCCAGTGCTTGCACTCTTTCCAGTAATTGATGCAGCATTAAAGACGCCAGATGGCAAGGAAGCCTTTAATCCAAAGGGGCTGATCCCATCCGCCGTTCGTGAACTCAAAAAACGTTTCCCCAATTTAGGCATCATGACTGATGTTGCACTTGATCCATACACAAGCCATGGTCAAGATGGTGTGCTCGACGAGCAGGGTCGTATCCTCAACGATGAAACGACTGCCATCTTGGTACAGCAAGCAGTTGCGCAGGCTGAAGCGGGTGTTGATATTGTTGCGCCATCAGACATGATGGATGGCCGCATTGGAAAAATTCGTGAGGCGCTTGAACAAAAGAAACTCATTCACACTCGCATCATGGCGTATTCCGCTAAATATGCTTCTGCTTTTTATGGTCCATTTAGAGATGCCGTAGGATCTGCAAAGAACCTTGGTAAAGCTGATAAAAAAACCTATCAAATGGATTGCGCCAATGGGGATGAGGCTTTGCGGGAGGTTGCCCTCGATATTAGCGAAGGCGCTGATATGGTGATGGTCAAGCCTGGCATGCCTTATTTGGATATCGTTCGTCGCGTAAGAGAAGAGTTTGATTACCCCACTTATGCCTACCAAGTGAGTGGCGAATACGCCATGCTCAAGGCAGCAGCACAAAACGGTTGGCTAGATCATGATGCTGTCATGATGGAATCTTTGCTTGCATTTAAACGTGCAGGTGCAGACGGCGTTCTGACTTACTTTGCGCTTGAAGCGGCACGACTCATTAAAGCAGCTAATTAATTAAATAGTTACCTGTTATCCATATAGCTGCTTTAGTTTTTCAATGCGTTTCTTAAGCGTTCAATAAAACGCTGCGGTGGCATATAACCAATAACGCGTTGATCTTTTTGCTCTTGAGAATTTTGATCAAAGATCAAAATGCCTGGCGGACCAAACAATCCAAAGCGCTTAAGTAATGCCTGGTTCTCAGAGCTATTTGCAGTGACGTCAGCCTGCAATAAAACAAACTGCTTGAGCTCCTTGCTAACCTCTGGATTAGAAAAAGTATTCACTTCCATTTCTTTGCAACTGATACACCAATCCGCGTAAAAATCGAGGAGTACTAATTTCTTTTCTTCTTTGGCTTTGCTCAATTGAGCATCAAGCTGCGCCGGCGACTGAATGACCACAAAAGCCAATTCTCCAACCTGATGAATGCTTTGACCGTTGACTGTTTTTGCGCCTCCCGCAACATCATTCGTTTGCAGCAATGGTGATGCAATCCAAGCCGCTGTTGCAACCAGCAATACACCCAAAGTACGCTGTAACCACACCATCCAGATTCCAGTAGATGGAATCAAGATGCGCGCCTCAACAGCAATAAATAGCAGCGGCAGACCCATTCCTAAGGCCATCACAAAGAGTAAGCCCGCGCCCAAACTCATAGAACCGGTTTGGGCAATAAAGGCTAAAACGCCTGCTAAAGGAGCTGTAATGCAGGGGCTGGCTACCAGGGTGGAAATACCCCCCAAAGCAAAGGCACCAAATACGCTGCCGCCCTTTTGACGCCCTGCCAGTCTATCGACATGCTGATGCCACGTTTGGGGCAGACGTAAGTCATACAAGCCAAATAAACTGCCAGATAGAGCTAATAGCAATAAGGCAAAAGTGGCGAGTGCAAAGGGGCTTTGCAGGGCGCGTTGTACGCTGCCCCCTAAGGCCGCCATGAGTACGCCAGCCAAGGCATATACCAATGCCATACCTAAGACGTACGCAAGCGCTAAGGCGCTTGCACGACCCTTAGAGACAGCTTTGCCACCCTGGGTACCGAAGATAACGCTCGATAATATTGGCAGCATAGGAAGTACGCAAGGCGTGAATGCCAATGCCAGGCCCAACACAAAGAAGGCTAGAAATAAATATGCGGTTGAGGTGCTTTCTAAAAAGCGGCTGATGGCATTAACGTTGTCGCGCTCACGCCATAAATCTGCCAAACTAAATTGGTCATTTGCCTTCACGCTAGACGAAGGAACACCATCCAATGCATCCGGAATTGGTGCTGCTTTTACGCCAGGTCCAGCAAGTAAAAATTTAAGGGTCATGGGTGGATAGCAAATACCTGCTTCAGCACATCCCTGAAGAGTGACCTCCAAATGAACGGGCTGTCCAGCCACCGACTTGATCTCTAAAAATACTAAGAACGGATCTTTGTATACCTGCAGTTTTTTCTGAAAAGTTTCATCAAACTTTTCTATGCCTGGTGGCAGTGAAGGCTTTATATTACTTAGCTTCTCAGCCTGTGAGCCCGCCTGAAACTTCAAAGACTCTTGATAAATGTAATAGCCTTTGGCAGGCAAAAATTCCAGTTCAATTTGATTGGAATTTTCTAGCCATGTAGCCTCTACTCGGAATGCTTTTTCTGGCGGCAAGAAATCTTGCGCAGCAAATACTTGTGCTGAGATGAACAGCAAGAGTGCAAAAATTTTCGCCAAGAATGAATGTAATTTCATGACTTCGAATTTACCTCAGACTCAACCCACTTGCCGTACTGCCTTTCAAATTGCTCGGGAGCAAATGCCAAAATCTCAGGCAGGTCATATGGATGCGCGTTTTTAATAAAAGCCAATATCTCAAGCCACTTGAGCTCGGTAGTTTTTGCAGCAAGAAGAACTTCTTGTTCTTCGCAAATTTTGCCTTCCCAGCGATAAATCGATTGAATACCCTCAGTTAGCTGCACGCAAGCTGCCAAATTCTGCTCAACCAAGGCACGAGCTAAGCCCTTGGCTGCCTCCAGACTTGGAAGACTTGTAATGACTACCAAAAGCTTGCTGGGATTGACTGTAGCGTTTTCAGACATTCTGTATTTATAACCTGATAAATGAAAAAAGCCAGACCGAAGCCTGGCTTTTTACTGTAACAGTGAGACTTAAGCCTCTTCAGCTACTACTGCTGTTTCATCAACTTCTGGGCGATCTACCAACTCAACCAAAGCCATTGGTGCATTGTCGCCATGACGGAAGCCAAACTTCAAAATGCGAAGGTAGCCACCTGGACGTGTTGCGTAGCGTGGACCGAGTTCTGTAAAGAGCTTGGCAACGATATCGCGATCACGTGTGCGATTGAATGCTAAGCGACGGTTTGCTAAGTTATCTTTTTTACCCAAGGTAATCAAAGGCTCAACAACCATGCGCAATTCTTTAGCTTTTGGCAAAGTCGTTTTAATGACTTCGTGCTCCAAAAGTGAATTGGACATGTTGCGCAGCATCGCCAAGCGATGTGATGATGTTCTGTTTAGTTTGCGTAAGCCGTTTCCGTGACGCATGATGCTTCCTTTCTAATTATTTCTCGAGGTTAGCTGGAGGCCAGCTTTCGAGTTTCATGCCAAGACTTAAGCCACGAGCCGCCAATACATCTTTGATTTCATTCAAAGATTTACGACCTAGATTAGGCGTCTTCAACAATTCATTCTCTGTACGTTGAATCAAATCACCGATGTAGTAAATGTTCTCAGCCTTCAAGCAGTTTGCAGAGCGAACTGTCAACTCGAGATCATCTACCGGACGCATCAACATTGGATCAACCATTGAAGAGCGGCTTGGTGCCAAATCACCAGAAACTTCGCTGCTCTCAAGAGCTGCGAATACAACTAACTGATCAACCAAGATGCTAGCTGCTTGACGAATTGCTTCTTCAGGAGACAACACACCGTTTGTTTCGATAGTCATTACGAGACGATCAAGGTCGGTACGTTGCTCAACACGAGCAGATTCAACAGCATAGCTAACACGGCTTACCGGGCTGAATGAAGCATCCAACACGATACGACCAATGATCTTAGTAGCTTCGTCGTTATATTGACGTACGTTACCTGGAACATAGCCGCGGCCTTTTTCAACCTTGATCTGCATGTCCAACTTGCCACCAGCAGACAAGTGGGCGATCACGTGATCAGGATTCATGATTTCTACATCATGTGGCAAATCGATATCTTTTGCAGTAACAACGCCTGGACCTTCTTTACGCAAATTGATAGTAACTTCGTCACGTGACTGCAACTTAAATACGATACCTTTGAGGTTCAACAAGAGGTTAACTACATCCTCTTGAACTCCATCCAATGTGGAGTACTCATGAACAACACCAGCAATAGCTACTTCAGTTGGCGCATAACCAACCATCGAGGACAACAGTACACGACGTAATGCATTTCCGAGTGTGTGGCCATAGCCACGCTCGAACGGCTCCATAACAACCTTTGCTTGGTTGGCGGTAAGCGCTTCAACAGAAATAATCTTTGGCTTGAGCAAATTTGTTTGCATATTTTTTCCTTGAGAGTGCCTAATTAGCGTGAATACAATTCGACGATCAAACTTTCATTAATTTCACCGCTAATATCTTCACGGTCAGGCACTTGCTTAAATGTTCCCTCGAGCTTGGCTGCGTCAACTGAAACCCAAGTAACAGCTGCCATTTGCCCAACCAAATTGAGTGATTCTGTAATACGCGCTTGCTTCTTCGCTTTTTCACGAATAGCAACTACATCACCAGGCTTAACTTGAATAGATGGAATGTTTACTGGATTGCCATTGAGCAAAATTGCACAGTGGGAAACCAACTGACGTGCTTCAGCGCGTGTAGAACCAAAGCCCATGCGATAAACCACGTTGTCTAAACGTGACTCAAGCAACTGGAGCAATGTTTCACCAGTGTTGCCCTTGCGACGCTCAGCCTCTGCGAAGTAGCGACGGAATTGACGCTCTAATACGCCATAGATACGCTTAACCTTTTGCTTTTCACGCAATTGATTACCGTAATCAGATGTTCTTGAGCCAGATGTACGGCCATGTTGACCAGGCTTAGTATCTAACTTGCACTTGTCTGACAGGGCGCGACGTGCACTCTTTAAAAATAAGTCGGTACCTTCCCGACGTGCTAATTTGGCCTTAGGCCCTAAGTAACGTGCCACGATGCTTTCCTTTCTTTGCCGCAGTCTTGCGACCGGCGGTGAGTTCGCCCTTTAAATCAGGCGAACAGTGGGCTTTAATAAAAAACTACTGAAACTGTTGAACTGCCAACTTCCAAGCTTAGATACGACGACGCTTTGGAGGACGGCAACCATTGTGTGGAACAGGAGTTACGTCTTGAATCTCAGTGATCTTGATGCCCAATGAGTTCAATGCACGAACTGCTGATTCACGACCTGGGCCTGGGCCTTTGATCTGAACTTCCAAGTTCTTGATACCGCATTCAATGGCTGTCTTACCAGCAACTTCTGCAGCTACCTGAGCAGCAAAAGGTGTTGATTTACGTGAGCCTTTGAAGCCCTGGCCGCCAGAAGTTGCCCATGAAAGCGCATTTCCTTGACGATCAGTGATCGTAATAATGGTGTTGTTAAAAGAAGCGTGAACGTGTGCAATACCGTCAGCAACGTTCTTTTTAACCTTCTTACGAGCGCGCTGAGAAGCGGCGGAAGCGGATTGTTGTTTTGCCATGTCAATAAACTTTCTTGATTATTTCTTCAGTTGCACGCCAGACTTACGTGGGCCCTTACGGGTGCGCGCGTTAGTCTTAGTACGTTGACCACGTACAGGCAAGCCCTTACGATGACGAACACCGCGGTAGCAACCTAAGTCCATCAAACGCTTGATGCTCATAGTTACTTCACGACGAAGGTCACCTTCAGTAATGAATTTACCTACTTCATCACGCAACTTTTCCAAGTCACCGTCAGTAAGGTCTTTAACTTTTTTGTCGATTGCAACACCTGTGGTTTCACAAATTTTGCGTGCACGAGTTGTGCCAATGCCAAAAATTGCTGTTAAACCGATAACAGTATGTTGATGATTTGGGATGTTTACCCCAGCGATACGTGCCATGAGATTTCCTCTTAATTAACCAGATCAGCCTTGACGCTGCTTATGACGTGCGTCTGAAGAACAGATCACGCGCACAACGCGTTTGCGCTTAATGATCTTGCAATTTCTGCAAATACACTTAACGGATGCTAAAACTTTCATAACTCACCTCTTAAAAATAGGTACTACTAATCTTTACTTCGCACGGAAAATGATTCTGGCGCGCGTTAGGTCGTAAGGAGTCATCTCCACCGTTACCTTATCTCCCGGCAAAATACGGATGTAATGCATCCGCATCTTTCCGGAAATATGCCCTAGAACCACATGTCCGTTTTCAAGCTTCACGCGAAACATCGCGTTCGGCAAATTCTCTACAACTTCTCCCGCCATCTGAATTACATCGTCTTTAGACATTCAGTTAAGCGCCCATCTTAAAGTTGGCTTTTTTCATCAAAGAGCCATACTGCTGTTGCATTACGAATGACTGAACTTGAGCCATGAAATCCATTGCAACAACAACAATAATCAACAACGAAGTACCGCCGAAATAAAACGGCACGTTGTACTTCAACACTAAGAATTCCGGCAACAAGCAAACCAGAACCATATAAATTGCACCGGCTAGAGTCAAACGCACCAAGATCTTATCGATGTAACGCGCTGTTTGATCGCCTGGACGAATACCTGGAACGAATGCACCACTCTTCTTTAGGTTCTCAGCTGTATCACGGCTGTTAAATACCAATGCGGTATAAAAGAAGCAGAAGAAGATAATCGCAGCTGCATACAAAATTGTGTACACAGGTTGTCCTGGTGCCAAAGTAGCTGCCAAGTCTTTAATAATTCGGCTGAACATATTGGTTGGCTCGCCTGATGTGAACCAGCCAGCAATAGTTGCAGGGAACAAAATAATTGAAGAAGCAAAAATTGGAGGAATAACGCCTGCCATATTCAACTTCAATGGGAAGTAAGAAGATTGGCCACCGTAGATCTTATTGCCAACTTGACGCTTAGCGTAGTTAACCAAGATACGGCGCTGACCGCGCTCTACAAACACCACAAAATATGTCACTGCTACGCAAATCACAACGATGAGCAATGCAGAAATAATGTTCATTGAGCCAGTACGAACCAACTCTAATAAGCTTGCTAATGCATTCGGCAAACCAGAAACAATGCCGCCGAAAATAATGATGGAAATACCGTTACCAAGACCACGCTCAGTAATTTGCTCACCAAGCCACATTAAGAACATCGTGCCAGTAACCAAAGTTACTACAGTGTTCAATTCAAACATCAAACCTGGGTTGATAACCAAACCTGGCTGAGCCTGCAAGGCAACAGAAATACCCAATGCTTGGAATGTTGCCAAGAGCACAGTGCCGTAACGTGTGTACTGAGTAATCTTACGCTGACCAGCTTGACCTTCTTTTTTCAAAGCCTCTAAAGAGGGTACAACGATAGTCATTAACTGCATGATGATCGATGCAGAAATATAAGGCATGATTCCTAAGGCAAAAACGGTGAAGCGAGATAAAGCGCCGCCTGAGAATAGATTAAACATTCCCAAAATACCGTCTTTTTGGCCAGAAAATAACTGTGCCAATTGGTCTGGGTCGATTCCAGGAACTGGAATATGTGCGCCCAAACGGAACACGAGCAAAGCCAACACCAGGAAGACTAAGCGTTGGCGTAGTTCGCCAAACTTGCCACCTGCTGCTGGGGTGCTTGCGTTATTGGTAGGTGCTAATGCCATATCTACTCAAAGACCTATTAAGCCAACTCAACCAATTTGCCGCCAGCTGCTTCAATAGCTGCTTTAGCGCCAGCAGTAGCTGTGATGCCCTTAAGGGTTACAGCAATCTTGAGTTCGCCAGTCTTGATAACCTTAACTGCATTGATCTGCTCACCAGCAAAACCATGGGCTTTCAATACCAATAAGTCTACTTCTGGCAAATTGATTTTTGCTAAGTCGTTCAAAGTAATTTGACCAACATGACGACGTGTCAAAGACACGAAACCACGTTTTGGCAAACGACGATACATAGGCATCTGACCGCCTTCAAATCCAACCTTGTGGAAACCACCAGAACGAGATTTTTGACCTTTGTGACCACGGCCAGCAGTTTTACCAAGACCAGAACCAATGCCGCGACCAACGCGACGACGGTTTTTCTTGGAGCCTTCTGCAGGTTTAATTGTGTTGAGTTGCATATTCTTCGCCTATTTACTTGCTAGTTATTAGCCAATGACTTTAACTAGATAAGAAACTTTATTAATCATGCCGCGAACAGCTGGAGTGTCTTCCAATTCAGAAACTGAATTGATGCGACCGAGGCCTAAGCCACGAACAGTTGCACGATGGCTTTCGCGTGTACCGATCAAGCTGCGTACTAATTGCAGTTTGACTTTGGAGTTAGATGTTGTCATTTATAGATTCCTAATCTTTTGGTCTTAGCCGAGAATCTCTTCAACTGACTTACCGCGCTTAGCAGCAATCTCAGCAGGAGTACTCATCTTGCTCAAACCATCAATGGTTGCACGAACCAAGTTGTATGGGTTTGTTGAGCCGAGTGACTTAGCAACCACGTTAGTTACACCCATTACGTCGAAAATCGCGCGCATTGGGCCGCCAGCAATAATTCCAGTACCGTCTTTAGCTGGAGAAATCAAAACACGTGACGCGCCATGTTGACCAGTAACAGTGTGCTGCAATGTACCTTTACGCAAAGTAACCTTGATCATCTTGCGACGTGCTTCGTCCATTGCCTTTTGAACAGCAACTGGAACTTCTTTTGATTTACCTTTACCCATGCCGATGCGGCCATCGCCATCGCCAACTACAGTGAGTGCAGCGAAGCCGAGAATACGACCACCCTTAACCACTTTAGTTACACGATTAACAGCAATCATCTTCTCGCGAAGACCATCATCACGCTCTTCGTTTTGCATCTTAGTTTGCATTTTTGCCATGTTTTTTCCTAAACCCTATTAGAACTTCAGGCCGGCTTCACGCGCAGCTTCAGCTAAGGCCTTAATACGGCCGTGGTAACGATGACCGGAACGATCAAATGCAACATCAACAACGCCTGCCTTAACAGCACGCTCAGCAACTAACTTGCCGATTTGTTTTGCCGCTTCAGCGTTGCCGCCGTTTTTGATCGCTTGGCGCAAATCTTTTTCCATTGTTGAAGCAGCTGCTACAACCTTGGTTCCGCATGGGCTATAAACCTGAGCAGAAATATGTGAGTTGCTACGGATAACTGTTAAGCGATTTGCCAATGCTTCGGCAATGCGAATACGAGTCTGCCTAGCACGTCTTTGTCTGGATTCGTCTTTATTCATTTTCTAATCTCGCTTACTTCTTCTTAGTTTCTTTCAGATGCACAACCTCATCCACGTAGCGAACACCCTTGCCTTTGTATGGCTCTGGTGAACGGTATGCGCGAACTTCAGCTGCGACCTGGCCAACTTGCTGCTTGTTGGAACCTTTGATAATGATTTCAGTTTGAGTTGGAGTCTCAGCCTTTACACCCTTTGGCAGGTTGTAAATAATGTCGTGTGAGAAACCTAACTGCAACTTCAATGTTTCGCCTTGAGCAGCAGCACGGTAACCAACGCCTACCAAGCTGAGCTTGCGCTCAAAGCCAGTAGTTACGCCAACAACCATGTTGTTAACCAAAGCGCGGGCTGTACCTGACTGAGCACCAGCTTCTGGTGAGTCGTTATTTAAAACAACTGTCAATACGCCATCTTCTTGTTTCAAACCAACAGAAGGATGCAAGTTATGTGTCAAAGTGCCCAAAGGACCTTTAACAGTAATGTTTGCACCATTGATGCTAATTTCAGCGCCTTTAGGAACTGTAATTGGTGATTTACCTACGCGGGACATATTTCGCTCCTTAAGCTACGAAGCAAATAACTTCGCCGCCCACGCCTGTTGCACGTGCTTTACGGTCTGTCATTACGCCTTGAGGGGTTGAAATAATTGCAATGCCCAAGCCATTCATTACTTCTGGAATGTCATGACGGCCTTTATAGATACGCAGACTTGGTGTAGATACACGGTCGATACGCTCGATAACAGGACGGCCTGCATAGTATTTGAGATCAATGTGGAGCACTGGCTTAGCTGCTTCACCTTTGATTTCGAAACTTTCGATATAGCCTTCATCTTGCAAAACTTTTGCGATGGCTACTTTAACTTTTGACGACGGCATCAAGACTACGGGTTTCTGCACTGCTTGCGCATTGCGGATCCTTGTCAACATGTCGGCGATTGGATCGCTGATACTCATGAGTTCTCCTAATTCTTTCGCCGCTTACCAGCTGGCCTTGGTTAAACCGGGGATTTCGCCACGGAAGGCGATTTCACGAATTTTGCTACGAGCCAAACCGAACTTACGGAATGTGCCACGTGGGCGACCGGTTAATGAACAACGATTTCTTTGACGAATCGGGCTTGCGTTACGTGGAAGTGCCTGTAGTTTCAAGCGAGCTTCATAGCGCTCTTCATCGCTGCGTGATTGATCAGCAATGATCGCTTTGAGTTCGGCACGCTTAACAGCGTACTTCTCTACAGTTTTTGCGCGTTTATTCTCGCGCTCAATCAGGGATAGTTTTGCCACGTTAGCCTCTTAATTGCGGAAAGGGAATTTGAATGCTGCCAACAAAGCTTTTGCTTCTTCGTCGGTTTTAGCAGTCGTCGTAATACTGATATTGAGACCACGGAGGGCATCAATTTTGTCGTATTCGATTTCAGGGAAAATAATCTGTTCTTTAACGCCGATGTTGTAGTTACCACGGCCGTCAAATGCTTTGCCAGAGATACCGCGGAAGTCGCGTACGCGTGGCAATGCAACAGTGACGAAACGGTCCAAGAATTCGTACATGCGTGCACCACGCAATGTCACCATGGCACCGATCGGGTAACCTTGACGAATTTTGAAACCTGCAATCGCTTTTTTAGCTTTAGTTACAACTGGCTTTTGGCCCGCAACTTTAGTTAAATCGCCAACTGCATTTTCGATAATCTTCTTGTCGTTCACTGCATCGCCTAAGCCCATGTTCAGGGTTACCTTAGTGATGCGTGGAACTTCCATTACAGACTTGTAACCAAACTTGGCGATCAAATCTGCAACTACTTTAGCTTGATAGTGCTCTTGAAAACGTGTGCTCATAATTTCTCCGTGCCCCTTATGCGCTTAAAGTTGCGCCAGTGGTTTTGAGGAAACGTTGCTTTTTACCGTCCACGAGTTTGATACCAACACGTGATGGTTTGCCGTTACCGTCAACCACAGCCACATTAGAAATGTGAACAGGCATCGTCTTGTCAATCATGCCGCCAGTAACACCGGCTGCTGGATTTGGCTTAACGCTCTTTTTATAAATATTTACGCCTTCGATTACTAATTTGTTCTCGAGAACGGCTGTAACAGTTCCTTGCTTACCCTTATCGCGGCCAGTCAACAGAACTACGGAATCACCTTTACGAATCTTTTTCATATCAGCCTCTTAAATAACTTCGGGGGCGAGAGAAACGATCTTCATGAACTTCTCAGTACGCAATTCGCGTGTAACTGGTCCGAAGATACGTGTGCCAATTGGCTCTAACTTAGCGTTGAGCAATACCGCAGCGTTGCCATCGAACTTAATCAATGAACCATCTGGACGGCGAACACCCTTAGCAGTTCTCACTACTACGGCGTTATAAATGTCACCTTTTTTTACACGGCCACGTGGAGCAGCGGACTTTACAGTCACTTTAATGACATCACCGATACTGGCGTAACGACGCTTAGAGCCGCCCAATACCTTGATGCACAACACTTCACTGGCGCCTGTGTTATCGGCAACCTGTAATCTACTTTCGGTTTGTATCATTTCTAATCCCCAACTTATTGGCCAAAGGCAAACAGTCTTGGTTCCGTCTATGGGCTTTAACGAAAGTTAAAACCCGGAATTAATGAAAAACACTGCTTCTCCAATAAAACCAGAGAAGCCTTCTATTCTACTACGTAAAACAGGGATTTGGGAAGAATCTTCGCCAAAATCCCTAATATTTCTTTAAATACCCTTTGAAGCTTCAACTAAACGGGTCACAACCCAAGATTTAGTGCGTGAAATTGGCTTAGATTCAGCAATTTCAACGGTATCACCCATCTTGTATGTGCCAGCTTCGTCATGAGCGTGGTACTTTTTAGACTGGCCAACGTACTTACCAATCACTGGATGCTTAACTTGACGCTCAACCAACACCGTCACAGTTTTTTGCATTTTGTCGCTAACGACGCGGCCCACAAGGGTGCGGCGCAAGGGTTTAGATAATTCTGTCATATCCCTTTTTCCTTATTTCTGTGCAGTCTTTTGGGCGATAAAAGTCTTCACACGAGCGATGTCGCGCTTATTTTTACCCAATTGGCTGGTATTTGTGAGTTGCTGAGTGCCTTTTTGCATGCGGAGCTTGAAACCGGTCTTAAGCAACTCGGTTAACTCTGCATTTAAAGCGTTCAGATCTTTTGAAGCTAATTCTGTATTTTTCATAATCTCTATCCCGATCAACCTAAGTGGCGAATCACGAAAGTGGTCTGTAAAGGCAACTTAGCAGCAGCAAGCTTGAAAGCTTCGCGCGCCAATTGCTCATCAACACCGTCCATCTCGTAGAGCACTTTGCCTGGTTGAATTTCAGCTACGTAGTACTCTGGATTACCTTTACCGTTACCCATACGTACTTCAGCAGGTTTTTGTGAAATTGGCTTATCTGGGAAAATGCGAATCCAAATACGGCCACCACGTTTAATGTGACGAGTCATTGCACGACGTGCTGACTCAATTTGACGAGCAGTCAAACGACCACGGCCAACGGCCTTCAATCCAAAGTCACCAAAGGCTACAGAACTACCGCGTGTTGCCACGCCAGTGTTACGGCCTTTTTGTTCCTTACGATACTTGCGACGCTTTGGTTGTAGCATGCTTACTCTCCTGACTTCTGCGTATCTGCGGCAGGTGTTTCAACCTTACGCACACGCTTTACTGCTGGTTTAGCAGCAACTAATGGCTTGTCTGTGCCAGCAGCTGGTTTACGAGCAGCTGTCTTGCTTGGAGCACGACGAGTTTTCTTTTCTTCGGCAGCTGGTTCAGCAGCTTGTGCAGCAACTTGAGCTTCTGCACCACGACCCAATGTGTCGCCTTTGTATACCCAAACTTTTACACCGATGATGCCGTATGTTGTTTCCGCTTCTGATGTTGCGTAATCAATATCAGCCTTCAATGTATGAAGTGGAACGCGACCTTCACGGTACCATTCGCGACGAGCAATTTCAGCACCATTCAAACGACCTGATGACATGATCTTGATGCCTTGTGCACCAAGACGCATTGCGTTTTGCATTGCACGCTTCATTGCACGGCGGAACATGATGCGCTTTTCTAACTGTTGAGTAATAGAGTCAGCGATCAATTGCGCGTCAACTTCAGGCTTACGAATTTCTTCGATGTTCACGTGAACTGGAACGCCCATACGCTTTTGTAATTCGCGGCGGAGCACTTCAATATCTTCGCCTTTTTTACCGATTACAACGCCTGGACGTGAGCTATAGATAGTAATACGTGCATTCTTTGCAGGACGCTCGATAACTACTTTACTTACGGATGCATTTTTCAACTTCTTCTTCAGATAGATGCGAACGTCAACGTCCTCTTTCAACATCTTTGCGAAGTCAGTATTGTTTGCATACCAACGTGATGTCCAATTCTTCGTTACCGCGAGTCGGAATCCGGTTGGGTTTATCTTTTGTCCCATATCTTTCCTTAGTTACTCAAGGTCACGCTAATGTGACAAGTTTGTTTTTCAATTTGATTTCCACGACCCTTAGCGCGTGCGGTAAAGCGCTTCAATGAAGTGCCTTTATCAACAATAATTGCTGAAACCTTGAGCTCATCAATGTCAGCACCTTTATTGTGTTCAGCGTTGGCCACTGCGGACTCAACAACTTTCTTCACAATGAAGGCAGCTTTCTTGGGGCTGAAGTTCAAAATGTTTAATGCGCGGGCAATCGGCAAACCACGAATTTGGTCGGCGACCAAACGAGTCTTTTGCGCAGAAATGCGGGCACCCTTGTGAATAGCTTTAACTTCCATCATCATCCCCTTACTTCTTCGTTACTTTCTTGTCAGCAGCGTGACCTTTGAAAGTACGGGTCAAGGCAAATTCGCCTAACTTATGACCCACCATGTTTTCTGATACATATACCGGAACGTGTTGACGACCGTTATGTACAGCAATCGTCAGACCAATAAAGTCTGGGAGGATTGTTGAACGGCGTGACCAAGTTTTGATCGGCTTTTTGTCTTTGTTGGCTTGTGCAACTTCAACTTTTTTTACTAAGCTGGCGTCGCAGAATGGGCCTTTTTTAGCTGAACGTGTCATATCTATTTATCCTTATCGCTTAACGTTTTTGACGACGTTGAACGATCATCGAAGTTGTACGCTTATTGCGACGTGTACGATAACCTTTGGTTGGTGTGCCCCATGGGGATACAGGTACACGGCCTTCGCCAGTTCTACCTTCACCACCACCGTGTGGGTGATCTACTGGGTTCATTGCCACACCGCGAACGGTTGGACGAATACCACGCCAGCGATTTGCACCCGCTTTACCGATAACGCGCAAGCTATGCTCTTCATTACCAACTTCACCAATAGTGGCACGGCAATCAATCAGAACACGGCGAACTTCACCGGAACGCAAACGCACCTGAGCGTATACGCCTTCACGAGCTAACAACACTGCGGAACCACCAGCAGAACGCGCTACTTGAGCACCTTTGCCAGGCATGATTTCTACACAGTGAATAGTGCTACCAACTGGAATATTGCGAATCGGCAAGTTGTTACCAGACTTGATTGGGGCTTCAGAGCCACTCATCAATGCCTGACCAACAGTCATACCTTTTGCAGCCAGAATATATCGACGCTCACCATCAGCAAACACGATCAATGCAATATTTGCACTGCGGTTTGGATCGTATTCCAAGCGTTCAACTTTTGCTGGAATGCCATCTTTGTCGTTGCGTTTGAAGTCAACAACACGATAGTGATGCTTATGACCACCACCTTTATGACGGGTAGTGATGTGGCCGTTATTGTTACGACCAGCTTTTTGAAACTGTGGCTCTAACAACGGTGCAAAAGGCTTGCCTTTATGGAGGTCAGGATTGACCACCTTGACCATTGAGCGACGACCTGGTGAGGTCGGTTTTGTTTTCATCAAAGGCATGATTAATTCGCCTCCGCTTCAAAGTTAATTTCTTGACCTGGCTTCAAGCTTACGTAGGCCTTCTTAGTGTGGTCACGACGACCTTCAAAACGGCCATAGCGCTTAGGCTTGCCTTTTTGATTTACGATTTGAACTGAGTCAACTTGCACTTTGAAGAGCAATTCAACTGCTTGTTTTACATCGCTCTTGTTTGCGTCGCGAGCTACTTGGAATACCACTTGTTCGTTTTTCTCTGCAACCATAGTGGCTTTTTCAGAGATCACCGGTCCAAGCAGAACCCTCATTAGGTTGTGATCGTTTTTACGGACTTGGCTCATTTCAGCAACTCCTCAATTTTCGCGATCGCAGCTTTGCTTACCAATACTTTTTTGTATTGAACCAAAGCTAATGGATCAGCGTGCTGTGGCTCACATACAGCAACTTTATGCAAGTTACGTGATGCCAAGTACAAATTCTCGCTAACCTGATCAACAATAATCAAGACTGAGTCCAAGCCCATTGCTTTAACTTTGTCAGCTAAAACTTTAGTCTTTGGAGCGTCGAGACTGAATTGATCAACAACATTCAAACGACCTTCGCGAGCTAACTGAGACAAAATTGATCTCATACCAGCGCGGTACATTTTCTTGTTTACTTTTTGGCTGAAATTCTCTTCTGGAGAATTCGGGAATATACGACCACCTCCACGCCACAGCGGGGAAGAGCTCATACCAGCACGTGCACGACCAGTACCTTTTTGACGCCAAGGTTTCTTGGTTGTGTGCTTAACTTGCTCACGGTCTTTTTGTGCACGATTACCGCTACGTGCGTTTGCTTGGTAAGCCACAACAACTTGGTGTACCAACGCTTCGTTATATTCACGTTCGAATACTTCTGGTGAAGCTTGTACGCCTGCACCTAAAGTACCGTTGTCCTGGAGAAGCTTAAGTTCCATATTCGCTCTCCTTATTTCTTCTTCAACGGTGTTTTAACCGCTGGAGTAACAATAACTTTACCGCCTGGGGCACCTGGAATAGCGCCTTTAACCATGATGAGATTGCGTTCTGCATCAATGCGTGCGATGACTAAATTTTGAACTGTACGTGTAACGTCACCCAAGTGACCGGTCATACGCTTACCAGGGAAAACACGGCCTGGATCTTGCGCCATACCGATTGAGCCTGGTACGTTATGTGAACGTGAGTTACCGTGGGATGCACGACCAGAAGCGAAGTGATAACGCTTGATGGTGCCTGCGTAGCCCTTACCGATAGAAACGCCTTGTACGTCCACTTTTTGACCAGCAGTAAATGCAGTGTCAGCAGGAATTACTTGTCCTGGTGTCATTTCTGCGATTTTTGCTGCGTCTAAATGAAATTCGTTGAGACCGTTACCAGCCATCACTCCTGCTT
Organism: Polynucleobacter yangtzensis; assembly: GCF_027924165.1. NCBI lineage: Bacteria > Pseudomonadati > Pseudomonadota > Betaproteobacteria > Burkholderiales > Burkholderiaceae > Polynucleobacter > Polynucleobacter yangtzensis. The sequence continues at coordinate 58,363 of NZ_AP026973.1, read as the reverse complement.
TAGCGAAGTGACCAGCCATTGCTTTGGTAACGCGAGTAGCTCTACGTGTGCCATGTGCCAACTGGATAGCGTTATAGCCATCAGTTGCCTGGGTCTTGATTTGAGCGACTCTGTTGTCGCTCACGTCGATTACGGTCACAGGAATCGCTTCCCCTTCGTCCGTAAATAGACGGGTCATGCCGACCTTGCGGCCGATTAAGCCTAAGCTCATATTCATGCTCCACGCCGACTTCGATTGGTCGGCAAAATTAATTTAAGTGATTTACAAGTAAAAGTACTTCTAAATCAATAACTTACAACGTTTTTAATGCTGATAAAACTAAGTTTTTCGCTCAAATAAATGAGCGAAGCCTTAGATTCTATCCCGAAATGCCGATCTTGACAAGCAAAAAGACCAGAAACAACAAATTACTGCAACTTAATTTCGACGTCCACACCTGCTGGGAGATCTAATTTCATCAAAGCATCTACAGTTTTCTCTGTAGGATCAACGATATCCATCAAACGGAGATGGGTACGGATCTCTAACTGATCACGGGATGTCTTGTTCACGTGTGGTGAACGCAAGATATCAAAGCGCTCGATACGAGTTGGCAAAGGCACTGGACCCTTAACAACTGCACCAGTACGTTTAGCTGTATCAACGATTTCAGCTGCAGACTGGTCGATCAAACGGTAGTCAAATGCTTTAAGGCGAATACGAATTTTTTGGTTTTGCATATTAATTCCAAAGAGCGTTGTGGTGCTGCCACGTTATACATCTAAAGAGCTCGGTGACATCAGCAGCACTGATGTCACCGGTTAGCAAACCGCTAAATATTTGTTACTAGTAAAACTTAAGCCAAAATCTTTGCAACCACGCCGGCGCCAACAGTACGGCCACCTTCGCGGATCGCAAAACGTAAACCTTCTTCCATCGCGATAGGAGCGATGAGTTTTACGGTAATCGTCACGTTATCACCAGGCATAACCATTTCTTTGTCTTTTGGCAACTCGATTGAACCAGTTACGTCCGTAGTGCGGAAGTAGAACTGTGGACGATAGTTGTTAAAGAATGGAGTATGACGGCCACCTTCGTCTTTACCCAAGATGTAAACCTCGGCTGTAAAGTGAGTATGTGGGGTGATTGAACCTGGCTTAGCCAATACTTGGCCGCGCTCAACTTCTTCACGTTTTGTACCGCGTAACAAGATACCAACGTTATCGCCTGCTTGACCTTGGTCGAGCAATTTGCGGAACATTTCAACACCAGTACAAGTTGTCTTGAGTGTTGGCTTGATACCGATAATTTCGATCTCTTCACCAACTTTAACGATACCGCGCTCGATACGGCCTGTAACAACAGTACCGCGACCGGAGATAGAGAACACGTCTTCTACTGGCATCAAGAACGCGCCGTCAACAGCACGCTCTGGAGTTGGGATGTATGAGTCAAGTGCTTCAGCCAATTTCATGATGGCTTCTTTACCCAATTTGCCTTCGTCGCCTTCAAGGGCTAACTTAGCAGAACCTTGGATGATTGGTGTGTCATCGCCAGGGAAGTTGTACTTAGACAGAAGCTCACGAACTTCCATTTCAACTAATTCGAGCAATTCAGCGTCATCAACCATGTCGCACTTGTTGAGGAACACCACGATGTAAGGAACACCAACTTGGCGTGCCAAGAGGATGTGCTCACGAGTTTGTGGCATTGGGCCGTCAGCAGCAGAGCAAACTAAAATTGCGCCGTCCATCTGAGCAGCACCAGTAATCATGTTCTTAACGTAGTCAGCATGTCCTGGGCAATCTACGTGAGCGTAGTGACGGTTAGCTGTCTCGTACTCAACGTGCGCTGTATTAATCGTAATACCGCGTGCTTTTTCTTCTGGAGCAGCATCGATCTGATCGTATGCTTTAGCTTCGCCACCGAATGCTTTAGAAAGCACGGTTGCAATTGCTGCTGTCAATGTGGTTTTACCGTGGTCAACGTGACCGATGGTGCCTACGTTTACGTGCGGTTTTGTCCGCTCGAATTTTTCTTTTGCCATTTTTGTCTGCCTTCTTTAGCTAGTCAATATTCAAAAATTAATAAATTATTTCGCTTTAGCAGCCATAACTGCTTCTGCTACGTTCTTTGGTGCTTCTGCGTAATGCTTAAATTCCATGGTGTAAGTAGCGCGACCTTGGGTCAACGAGCGCAAGCCAGTTGAGTAACCAAACATCTCTGCCAATGGCACTTCAGCGCGAACGATCTTACCGCCGCCTGGAATGTCATCCATACCTTGCAAAATACCGCGACGTGATGAGAGGTCACCCATTACGTTGCCCATGAAATCTTCTGGCGTTTCAACTTCAACAGCCATCATTGGCTCTAGCAACACTGGAGCCGCTCTACGCATACCGTCTTTGAAAGCCATAGAACCCGCCATCTTAAATGCGTTTTCATTGGAGTCAACGTCATGGTATGAACCGAAGAACAAAGTTGCTTTGATATCTACGACTGGGTAACCAGCCAAGACACCGGAGTTCAATGTTTCGATAATGCCTTTTTCAACTGCAGGGATGTATTCACGTGGAACTACACCGCCCTTAATAGCGTCAACGAATTCAAAACCTTTGCCTGGGGCTTGTGGCTCTAACTTCAAGACCACGTGACCGTATTGACCGCGTCCACCAGACTGCTTAACGAACTTACCTTCAACTTCGTCGCAGTTCTTGCGAATCGTTTCACGGTAAGCAACCTGTGGCTTACCAACAGTTGCTTCTACACCGAATTCACGCTTCATACGGTCAACCAAAATTTCCAAGTGGAGCTCGCCCATACCGGAAATAATTGTTTGGCCTGATTCTTCGTCAGTCTTCACACGGAAAGAAGGATCTTCTTGTGCCAAGCGATTTAAAGCAAGACCCATTTTTTCTTGGTCAGCTTTTGTCTTAGGCTCAACAGCTTGAGAAATCACAGGCTCTGGGAATACCATGCGCTCCAAAATAACAATGCTATCTGGGTCGCACAATGTTTCGCCTGTAGTTGCGTCTTTCAGACCAACCGCAGCAGCGATGTCACCAGCGAATACTTCTTTAATTTCTTCACGTTCATTTGCGTGCATCTGCAACAAACGGCCAACACGCTCTTTCTTACCCTTAATTGGGTTATAGATTGTGTCGCCAGATTTCATTACGCCTGAGTAAACGCGGAAGAAAATGAGCTGACCTACAAATGGGTCAGTCATGATCTTAAATGCCAATGCGGAGAACTTCTCAGCATCGTCAGCTTTACGTGTTGCAGGAGTGCCGTCTTCTAATTCACATGGAACTGGTGGCACATCTAAAGGTGATGGTAACAATTCAACTACAGCGTCCAACATCGCCTGAACGCCTTTGTTCTTAAACGCCGTTCCGCAAAGCATTGGAACGATTTCGTTAGCAATAGTACGTTGACGTAACGCTTTCTTGATTTCATCTTCGGTCAAGCCTTCACCACCGAGATATTTTTCCATCAACTCTTCTGAGCTTTCAGCTGCAGCTTCGAGCATCTTCTCGCGCCATTCCTCAGCAGAAGCTTGCAATTCCGCAGGAATATCTTCGTATGTAAATTTAGTACCTTGTGAAGCCTCGTCCCAATAGACAGCCTTCATTTTTACCAAGTCCACCACGCCTTTAAAGTTTTCTTCAGCGCCAATTGGAATTTGGATCAAGATTGGATTTGCTTTAAGGCGAGTTCTCATTTGGTCGTAGACCTTGAAGAAGTTCGCACCAGTACGGTCCATCTTGTTTACAAATGCTAAACGTGGGACTTGGTACTTGTTTGCTTGACGCCAAACAGTTTCAGATTGTGGCTGCACACCACCTACCGCACAGTAAACCATGCATGCGCCATCCAAAACGCGCATTGAACGCTCCACTTCAATAGTGAAGTCTACGTGTCCAGGGGTATCAATAATATTGATACGGTGCTCAGGCATATTGCCTGCCATGCCCTTCCAGAATGTTGTAGTAGCAGCAGAAGTAATCGTGATACCACGCTCTTGCTCTTGCTCCATCCAGTCCATGGTTGCAGCGCCGTCATGAACTTCACCAATCTTGTGATTAACACCGGTGTAGAACAAAACGCGTTCTGTAGTTGTTGTTTTACCTGCGTCAATGTGCGCAGAAATACCGATATTGCGGTATTTGTCGATAGGGGTTTTACGTGCCACTGTTGGTGCCTTTTCTTTACTATTTGATTAGAAGCGGAAATGTGAGAAAGCTTTGTTAGCTTCTGCCATACGGTGAACTTCTTCACGCTTCTTCATTGCGCCGCCACGACCTTCAGCAGCTTCTAATAATTCGTTGGCTAAACGTTGAGCCATAGATTTTTCGCCACGCTTCTTAGCGGCTTCACGCAACCAGCGCATTGCCAAAGCGGAACGACGTGATGGACGAACTTCAACAGGAACTTGATAGTTAGCACCACCAACACGACGGCTCTTAACCTCAACCATTGGCTTAACGTTGCCCATGGCTGTTGAAAAAATTTCGAGTGGTTCTTTGTTTGCTTTTTTCTCGATGTGATCAAAGGCACCGTAAACGATACGCTCTGCAACCGATTTCTTACCGTCCAACATGAGGACGTTCATGAATTTAGCTACTTCTACATTACCGAATTTTGGATCCGGCAAAATTTCCCGTTTGGGAACTTCACGACGACGTGGCATAACTACTCCTTCAGTTCAGTTAGGGATGTTCACATGAATCATCCGCTCCGGCTGTCCTACTATCTAAGGAGTTTCTTAGACGGAACAGCCACTTACTTGTCTTTTAAGTCTGACAAACAATGACTTACTACAAAAAACTACACTGCTTAATTACTAAAAATTAAGCAGCTTTCTTAGCGCGCTTAGCACCGTATTTAGAACGGGCCTGCTTACGATCTTTAACACCTTGCAAGTCCAAAGAACCACGCACGATGTGATAACGAACACCTGGTAAGTCCTTAACACGACCGCCACGAATCAACACTACTGAGTGTTCCTGGAGGTTATGGCCTTCACCACCAATGTATGAAATCACTTCAAAACCATTGGTTAAGCGAACTTTGGCTACTTTACGTAGCGCAGAGTTAGGCTTTTTAGGAGTAGTTGTGTACACACGTGTACATACACCGCGGCGCTGCGGGCTGTTTTGCATCGCAGGGCTCTTGCTTTTAACGGTAAGCTTTGCTCTTGGCTTGCGTATTAATTGATTAATTGTTGGCATAAAATAGCTCGGTTAGTACTTCTTTGTTGCTTTCTTCAAGAAAATCAATGACTTAGAGAATTTCTAGGTCAAAAAGACCCTCTTCTGAATCAGTAGAACTCAGCATTCTAGCTTGGCCAGCCTTTTCCGTCAACCAAATGGGGAAAAAACTGGCCATTTCTGGCCAGAATTACCAAATTAGCTTGGATCAGCCTCCCCAGTAGGAGCAACGACTTCAGCCTCGATTTCTACAGGCATATTGGCCATTGCTTCCTCTTCGGCGGCAATCATTTGAGCGCGGTCACGCTCGAATTGCTCTCTGACCTTGCGTGCACGGCGATAAGACAAGCCGGTACCAGCAGGGATCAGACGACCAATAATGACGTTTTCCTTGAGGCCACGGAGTGTATCGGTCTTGCCCATAATTGCGGCTTCGGTCAATACACGGGTGGTTTCTTGGAAAGAAGCCGCTGAAATGAAGCTGTCGGTCGACAAGGATGCCTTAGTAATACCTAGCAACACGTTATCGAACTGAGCTGGGTGCTTGCCTTGGGCGATCACTGCATCGTTAGCGTCATACAACTTAGAACGCTCAACTTGCTCACCAGTGATGAATGATGTGTCGCCTGGATCAGTTACCTGAACACGACGCAACATCTGACGCACGATAACTTCAATGTGCTTGTCATTGATCTTCACACCCTGGAGACGGTAAACGTCTTGAACTTCGTCAACGATGTAGATTGCCAACTCTTCGATACCTTTGAGAGTCAAGATGTCGTGTGGATCAGCAGGGCCTTCCACAATCATCTCGCCCTTGTTCACAACTTGGCCGTCGTGAACGAGAACTTGCTTCTCTTTAGGAATCAAGAATTCATTGGCTTCACCGTCCATATCGGTAATCACCAAACGCTGTTTACCTTTGGTTTCTTTGCCGAAGGAAACTGTTCCAGTAACTTTCGCCAATACAGCTGCATCTTTTGGTGAACGCGCTTCGAACAATTCTGCAACGCGTGGCAAACCACCAGTAATGTCGCGAGTCTTCTGTGATTCGATTGGAATACGTGCCAATACTTCACCGACTTCAACTTTCTGACCATCCTTAACAGTAATCAAAGCGCCTACCTGGAGGCCAATGTTTACTGGATGATCAGTACCGGCGATCATGACTTCATTACCCTTTTCATCAACCAAGTTGATCATTGGGCGAACGCCTTTGCTTGCTGCTGAACGACGCTTACCATCAATCACCACCAAAGTGGATAGACCGGTAACCTCGTCAACCTGCTTAGCAACAGTTACACCTTCTTCAACGTTGTCGAAGCGAGCGATACCAGCGTACTCAGAAATAATCGGACGTGTTAATGGATCCCAGGTTGCTAAGCTTGCGCCAGCCTTAACTGCTGCATCTTCTTTCAACAAGAGAGTTGCGCCGTAAGGAACTTTATGACGCTCGCGCTCGCGACCATTCTCATCAACGATCAAGGCTTCGCCAGAACGTGAAATCACGATCTGTTCACCCTTCGCGTTCTTCACAACACGCATCGTGCCGGAGAACTTCAATGCACCATTTGATTTAGCTTCAATATTGCTTGCAACTAAAGCGCGTGACGCTGCACCACCGATGTGGAAGGTACGCATAGTCAACTGTGTACCTGGCTCACCGATCGACTGAGCAGCGATAACACCAACCGCCTCACCAACGTTCACCAAACCACCGCGACCTAGATCACGTCCGTAGCACTTAGCGCACAAGCCAAAGCGAGTTAAGCAAGACAATACTGTGCGAACTTTAACTTCGTCGATACCCAATGCCACGATTTGATCAACGTGATCTTCATCGAGCAATGTGTCGTTAGGAACAATCACTTCTTGTGTATCAGGGTGAACGATGTCACCGATACATACACGACCCAAAATACGATCACGCAATGCTTCGATAATCTCGCCGCCTTCAACAAGCGCTTTCATCGTTACGCCAGAAGTTGCGCCGCAATCTTCTTCAATAACCACGAGGTCTTGAGTTACGTCGCATAAACGACGTGTCAAGTAACCAGAGTTCGCTGTTTTCAACGCTGTATCGGCCAGACCTTTACGAGCACCGTGGGTTGAGATGAAGTACTGCAACACGTTCAAACCTTCACGGAAGTTCGCAGTAATTGGAGTTTCAATAATGGAGCCATCAGGCTTCGCCATCAAACCACGCATACCAGCCAACTGACGAATCTGCGCTGCAGATCCACGCGCACCAGAATCCGCCATCATGTAGATGGAGTTGAAAGATTCTTGACGCACAGTTTTACCGTTACGGTCGAGTACGTCAACGTGTGACAACTCATCCATCATCGCTTTACCAACTTGGTCACCAGCGGCACCCCAAATATCAACCACGTTGTTATAACGCTCTTGATTGGTTACGAGACCTGACATGAACTGCTTGTCGTACTCTTTAACCTTGGCAGAAGCCTCAGTGATGATGCGCTCTTTAGAAGTTGGAATCAGCATATCGTCGATCGCAACCGAGATACCGGCGTTAGTCGCCAAGCGGAAACCAGACTGCAAGAGGCGGTCAGCAAAAATCACTGTTTCACGCAAACCGCACTTACGGAATGAAGTGTTGATCAAGCGTGAGATTTCTTTTTTCTTCAAAGGCTTGTTGATTTCCTCGAAAGACATGCCTTTAGGCAAAATCTCAGACAAGATTGCACGGCCAACTGATGTTTGATAGATCTTGGTCTTCTCAGCAAAACGCGCATCGCCTTCTGCCTTCTTGTCCACGATCTCATACTCAGTAATACGCACAGCAACACGAGAAGCCAATTCAACTTGACCTGCTTCGTATGCACGCACTACTTCAGTAATGTTAGCGAAAACCATGCCTTCGCCCTTACCGTTGATCTTGTCACGTGTAGCGTAGTACAGACCCAACACCACGTCCTGTGAAGGAACGATTGATGGCTCGCCGTTAGCTGGGAACAATACGTTGTTCGAAGCCAACATCAATGTACGTGCTTCCATTTGCGCTTCGAGCGACAAAGGAACGTGAACCGCCATTTGGTCACCGTCAAAGTCGGCGTTAAATGCCGCGCAGACTAATGGGTGCAATTGGATTGCTTTACCTTCAATCAGCATTGGCTCGAAAGCCTGGATACCGAGACGGTGCAATGTAGGCGCACGGTTCAACATGATTGGATGTTCACGAATCACTTCTTCGAGAATGTCCCAAACGATTGGAGTCTGGCTTTCAACTTCTTTTTTCGCAGCCTTAATAGTGGTTGCAATTCCCAAAGTCTCAAGCTTGTTGAAAATGAATGGCTTGAACAATTCTAAAGCCATCAATTTTGGTAAGCCGCACTGATGCAATTTCAATGTAGGGCCAACCACGATGACTGAACGACCAGAGTAGTCAACACGTTTACCCAACAAGTTTTGACGGAAACGACCGCTCTTACCTTTAATCATCTCAGCCAAGGACTTGAGAGGACGCTTGTTAGCGCCAGTCATAGCCTTACCGCGACGACCGTTGTCGAGCAATGAGTCAACCGCTTCTTGCAACATACGTTTTTCGTTGCGAACGATGATCTCTGGTGCGCGCAACTCTAACAAACGCTTTAAACGGTTGTTACGGTTGATTACACGACGATAGAGATCGTTCAAATCGGAGGTAGCAAAGCGACCGCCATCCAATGGCACCAATGGGCGCAATTCAGGTGGCAATACTGGCAATACTTCCATGATCATCCAGTCAGGCTTAATACCTGAAGTCTGGAACGCCTCGAGCACTTTTAAACGCTTTGCGTATTTCTTAATCTTGGCATCGCTACCAGTAGCTTTCAAGTCAGCACGAATAGTCTCGACTTCGCGATCGATATCAATCGAACGCAAGAGATCACGAATACCTTCCGCGCCCATGATGGCGGTAAATGCACCGTCACCATACTCTTCAGTCTTAGCAATGTACTCGTCTTCAGACATGATCTGACCGCGCTTCATTGCGCCTTCAGGAGTCATGCCAGGATCAACCACTACATATGCTTCAAAGTAAAGGACGCGCTCGATATCACGCAATGTCATATCGAGAACCATGCCCAAACGGGATGGCAGGGACTTCAAGAACCAGATGTGCGCTACAGGGGCTGCCAACTCAATGTGGCCCATGCGCTCACGACGTACCTTGGCGAGAGTAACTTCAACACCGCACTTCTCACAGATAACGCCACGGAACTTTAAACGCTTGTACTTACCGCATAAGCACTCGTAGTCTTTTGTTGGTCCAAAAATCTTGGCGCAAAACAAACCATCACGCTCGGGCTTAAATGTCCGGTAGTTGATGGTTTCTGGCTTGCGTACTTCACCAAAAGACCATGAGCGAATTTTCTCAGGAGATGCGAGGCCAATCTTGATGACATCAAACTGCTCATCACCCTGCGTTTGCTTAAATAAATCGAGCAATGCTTTCATATCAGTTGCGCTCCATGTCAATGTCAATACCCAACGAACGGATTTCTTTTACCAGCACGTTGAAGGATTCGGGCATGCCAGCATCAATCGTGTGCTCGCCCTTGACGATGTTTTCGTAAACCTTGGTACGGCCTGCGACGTCATCGGACTTCACTGTCAGCATTTCTTGCAAGACATATGAAGCGCCGTATGCTTCGAGGGCCCAGACTTCCATCTCACCAAAGCGCTGACCACCGAACTGAGCTTTACCGCCCAATGGCTGTTGCGTTACTAAAGAGTAAGGTCCGGTTGAACGAGCATGCATCTTGTCATCGACCAAATGGTGGAGTTTCAAGACGTGCATTACGCCAACAGTTACTGGACGCTCGAATTGATCGCCAGTACGGCCGTCGCACAAAATCATTTGCTGACGCGAAGGAGTCATCTTCAAAGAAGTAGCAACTTCTTCTGGATAAGCCAACTCGAGCATGCGTCCGATTTCTGCTTCTGTAGCACCGTCAAACACTGGAGTTGCAAATGGCAAGCCTTGGCGGAGATTCTCAGCCAATACTGTGATTTGCTCGTCAGTGAAGTTGTCGATATCTTCAATGCGGCCTGTTTCGTTATAAAGCTGTTTGAGGAACTTACGTAACTCAGCTTGTTTAGCTTGTTGACGAACCATCTCGTCGATACGCTTACCAATACCTTGAGCAGCCCAACCTAAATGGGTTTCCAAGATCTGACCAACGTTCATACGGGAAGGAACACCCAATGGGTTCAAGACGATGTCAACAGGGCGTCCGTCAGCCATAAATGGCATGTCTTCAGCTGGAGCGATTTTAGAAACCACGCCTTTGTTACCGTGACGACCGGCCATCTTGTCACCAGGCTGTAAGCGACGCTTAACAGCCAAGTAAACCTTAACCATCTTCGTTACGCCAGGCTGCAAATCATCGCCCTGGGTAAGCTTGGTGCGCTTCTCTTCGAAGGCTTCATCAAACTGTTTACGTTTCGCTTCGATTGAGGACTTAATCGCTTCAACTTGTGAGGCAACTTCGTCATCTGCTGGACGCACATCAAACCAATGGTATTTATCTAAGCCAGCAAGGTATTCCTTGTCGATCTTAGTGCCTTTAGCTAATTTCTGAGGACCACCATTAGCAACTTTGCCAATCAACAGCTTTTCTAAACGCATGAAGGCGTCGCCTTCAACAATACGCAACTGATCGTTTAAGTCCAAACGATAGCGTTGTAATTCTTCTTGAATAATTGACTGTGCACGGGCATCGCGCTCAATACCTTCACGGGTGAAGACTTGAACATCGATAACAGTACCGATCATTCCTGATGGAACGCGCAAAGAAGTATCTTTTACGTCAGATGCTTTTTCACCGAAGATCGCGCGGAGGAGCTTCTCTTCTGGAGTGAGAGTTGTCTCGCCCTTTGGAGTTACCTTACCAACCAATACGTCGCCAGCTTCAACTTCAGCACCGATGTAAACAATACCGCTTTCATCTAAACGGGAGAGTTGTGACTCTGCCAAATTAGAGATATCGCGAGTAATTTCTTCTGAACCAAGCTTGGTATCACGTGCAACCACTGACAGCTCTTCAATATGAATAGAGGTGTAGCGGTCATCAGCAACAACTTTCTCAGAGATCAAGATTGAATCTTCGAAGTTGTAACCGTTCCATGGCATAAATGCCACAGTCATGTTTTGACCCAAAGCCAATTCACCTAAATCGGTAGATGCACCGTCAGCAACTACGTCGCCGCGGGCTACACGATCGCCAACCTTCACGATTGGACGTTGGTTGATGTTGGTGTTTTGGTTTGAACGGGTGTACTTGATGAGGTTATAAATATCCACACCAACTTCACCGGCTGCAGTTTCATCATCGTTCACACGAATCACAACACGATTCGCATCAACGTAATCAACAATACCGCCACGCGCTGCTAATACAACAGTGCCGGAGTCAACCGCAACAATGCGCTCTAAACCTGTACCAACTAATGGCTTATCAGGACGCAAGCAAGGAACTGCTTGACGCTGCATGTTCGCACCCATCAACGCACGGTTCGCATCATCGTGCTCTAAGAATGGAACGAGTGAAGCAGCAGCAGAAACGATCTGGCTAGGAGCAACGTCGATGAAATCGATGCGCTCTGGGCTAACCATCATGGTTTCACCAGCTTGACGAGCAGAAACCAATTCGTCAGCTAATTTACCGTTTTTGTCGATCGTTGCATTCGCCTGAGCAATTACATACTTCGCTTCTTCAATCGCAGAGAGGTAAACCACTTCATCGCTTACCTTGCTATTGGAAACCTTGCGGTATGGAGTCTCAAGGAAACCATGCTCATTCAAACGCGCAAACAACGCGAGCGAGTTGATCAAACCAATGTTAGGTCCTTCTGGAGTTTCGATAGGGCAAACACGTCCGTAGTGGGTTGGATGCACGTCGCGCACTTCGAAACCTGCGCGCTCGCGTGTCAAACCACCAGGTCCCAATGCAGAAATACGACGTTTGTGCGTGATCTCTGAGAGTGGGTTGGTTTGGTCCATAAACTGGGACAACTGTGAAGAACCGAAGAACTCACGAATAGCAGAAGAGATTGGCTTGCTGTTAATCAAATCATGCGGCATGAGGTTTTCTGTTTCGGCTTGGCCGAGACGCTCTTTAACCGCACGCTCAACACGTGACAAACCAGCACGGAATTGGTTTTCAGCCAACTCGCCAACGCAACGCACACGACGATTACCTAAGTGATCGATATCGTCCACTTCGCCTTTGCCGTTACGCAAATCTACGAGAGATTTAATGGTATCGAGAATATCTTCGTTTGACAGAACCATTGGACCTTCCATTTCTGGACGGTTCAAACGGCTGTTGACCTTCATACGGCCAACGCGTGACAAATCGTAAGTATCTTCGCTGTAGAACAAGCGCTGGAACAAGGCTTCAACAGCATCTTCTGTTGGAGGCTCACCAGGACGCATCATGCGGTAAATAGCGATACGAGCAGCCATTTGGTCCGCAGTTTCATCAGTACGCAATGTCTGAGAAATGTATGCACCAGAATCTAAATCGTTGGTGTAGATGGTTTCTAACTGCTTGATACCTGCATCGCGCAATGTCGCCAACAACTCTTCAGTGATTTCATCGTTAGCGTAAGCCAAGATTTCACCGGAGTCTGGATCAACAATATTGCGTGCAACTACACGACCAATTAAATAGTCATCTGGTACAGCGATTGTTTTTGTTTTTGCAGCCTCAAGTTCGCGGATATGCTTTGCATTGATACGCTTGTCTTTTTGAATGACTACAACGCCATTCTTGTCGAGCACATCAAAGCTAGCCAACTGACCACGCAAACGCTCTGGCACAAATTCCATTGAGCCGCCATTAGCAGTCAATGAGAAATGGTCAAAGTTAAAGAAGTTAGCAAGAATCTGTTCGTTGTTTAAACCAATTGCTTTGAGCAAAATGGTGACAGGCATCTTACGACGACGGTCAACGCGGAAATAGAGAATATCTTTTGGATCAAACTCGAAATCGAGCCATGAACCACGGTAAGGAATGATGCGTGCTGAGAACAGCAACTTACCTGAGCTGTGTGTCTTGCCCTTATCGTGTTCAAAGAACACGCCTGGGGAACGGTGCAACTGAGATACGATTACGCGCTCAGTACCGTTAATCACAAAAGAGCCGTTTTCTGTCATGAGTGGAATTTCACCCATGTAGACTTCGCTCTCTTTTACCTCTTTAACCTTAGTAGGCGCTTCGCGATCATAAATAATCAAGCGAACTTTTGCGCGTAAGGCAGAGTGGTATGTGTAACCACGTTGCTGACACTCTTTAACGTCAAATGGTGGCTGTGATAACTGGTAAGACACGTATTCCATACGTGCATAGCCGTTGTTAGACACAATTGGGAACGCTGATGTAAAGGCGGCTTGAAGTCCCTCAGTAAGACGAGACATTGCCGGCTTATCAGCCTGTAAAAATTTAGCGTAGGATTCCAGCTGCGTTGCGATCAGGTACGGAACCTGGTGGTTGTTTACTCGCTTAGCAAAGCTTTTACGGACTCGCTTGCGTTCGGTGAAGCTATAGTTCATTTCATCTCCGAATTCAGCGACTGTACAAAGATTTGGCGATTGGCCACTACCAATCACTGGCGGACAACACTAAACCGTTTCGATCTAGTGTCCGACCAAACTTGCATTCTGCAGTCGTATCAGAAGGCAAACCCGATTTCAATCAGAAATGAAATCGGGTTTGACCTCTAGAGGTCAAACCCAACATGGCTAACGCCCCTTTTTGAGAGGCGCCAGCAGTGTGTGTATTACTTAAGTTCTGCTTTAGCGCCAGCTTCTTCAAGCTTCTTCTTAGCTTCTTCAGCTGTCTTCTTATCAACAGCTTCTTTGATTGGCTTAGGTGCGCCGTCAACCAAGTCCTTAGCTTCTTTCAAGCCAAGACCAGTAATTTCGCGAACTGCCTTAATTACTGAAACTTTGTTTGCGCCAGCTTCGAGCAAGTTAACAGTGAATTCAGTTTGTTCTGCACCACCAGCATCGCCACCGGCAGCACCTGCAGGACCAGCAACAGCCATAGCTGCAGCTGAAACGCCAAACTTCTCTTCGAACGCTTTAACCAAGTCGTTCAAATCCATAACAGACATGCTACCTACTGCATCAATGATTTCTTCTTTAGTAATCGCCATTTTTAGCTCCTAATACTTAAATAGTTAATCTGTCGCTTATTCAGCGGCAGGGGTTTCGTTTGCTTCTGTTCCAGCTTCTGGGGCTGCGGCTGCAGGCTCAGCGGCTGCTTCTGGAGCGGCTTCAGCGTCTACTGCTGCTGGGGCTGCTGCTTCTGCAGGTGCTGCTGCGGGAGCGGGTGCTCCAGCTGCCTTTTGTGCTGCTACTGCGCCCAATACGCGAGCCATCGCAGATACCGGTGCCAACATCACACCTAACAACTGAGATAACAACTCGTCGCGGCTTGGAATTGTTGCGAGGGCTTTTACACCTGCAACGTCTAACAACTTGCCGTTATATAAGCCAGCAGTAATGACTAGCTTGTCTTGAGTCTTAGCAAAGTTCTGCAATACTTTTGCCGAAGCAATCGGATCAGCAGAAATGCCATAGATCAAGGGGCCAACCATCGAATCAGCAAGAGGCTCAAACTGAGTGCCTTGTGCAGCACGGCGTGCCAATGTGTTCTTCAAAACGCGAAGATATACACCTTGGTCACGTGCGCTAGCACGTAGCTTTGTCAACTGCTCTACTGGAATACCACGGTATTCAGCGAGCACGACAGTTTGGGCTCCAGCCAATTGAGCGCCGACATCAGCAACAATCGCTTTTTTGTCTTGTACATTCAAAGGCACGGTTTAACTCCATAAAAACCAACTGTTTCCAGTTGGGGTTACACACCAGCGTCTGATCATTTATTCACAAAGTCTCTTGTGAAAATCTTTTCAGGGTCGCCATCTGCGCTGGTTATTACTTTCGTAACGATTAAGAATTAATTTCTGAGTAAGCAAACCAATCCACCAACGGTCTTTGATGTTCGACTCTCACTCAAAGAGCGGGAGTCGACCCAAAGTTCTTTTTTGTTACAGGCTAGTTAAGCTGCTGCCTGTAACGATGCTTGGTCTACGCGTACGCCTGCACCCATGGTGCTGCTTACGGCGACCTTCTTTAAATAGACTCCCTTAGATGCAGGTGGCTTTGCTTTATTCAAAGCCTCAAGCAATGCGAGTAAATTGGATTTCAATGCAGTTGGCTCGAATGAACGACGGCCGATGCTTGCGTGCACGATACCGGCTTTGTCCACACGGAACTGAACTTGACCAGCTTTTGCATTCTTAACTGCAGTAGCAACGTCAGGAGTAACTGTTCCAACTTTTGGATTCGGCATCAACCCACGTGGGCCCAATACTTGACCTAAAGTACCAACAATTTTCATTGTGTCTGGAGATGCGATCAAAATATCGAAATCAATTTTGCCGCCTTTAATTTGTTCAGCAAGATCTTCCATGCCAACGATTTCTGCGCCAGCAGCTTTAGCTTGTTCAGCCTTCTCGCCTTGTGCAAAAACAGCTACACGAACATGCTTACCTGTACCAGCCGGGAGCACCACTGCGCCACGCACAACTTGGTCAGATTTCTTAGCATCAATACCCAACTGAACAGCAACGTCGATAGACTCATCAAACTTAGCAGTTGCACACTCTTTAACGAGGTTCAATGCATCGTCCAATGAATAGAACTTATTGCGATCAACTTTAGATTGAATTGCTTTTACGCGTTTAGATAACTTAGTCATGATTAGAGACCTTCCACAGTGATGCCCATGGAACGGGCGCTACCAGCGATAGTTCTAACAGCTGCATCCATATCGGCTGCTGTCAAATCTGGCATTTTTGCTTTAGCGATTTCTTCCGCTTGAGCACGAGTAATTGAACCAACCTTATCGGTATGGGGACGTGGTGATCCTTTTTCGATCTTCGCAGCCTTCTTAATCATGATGGTTGCTGGAGGAGTCTTCATGATGAATGTGAAGCTCTTATCAGCAAACGCTGTAATCACAACTGGAATTGGTAGGCCAGGTTCCATGCTCTGAGTTTGAGCATTAAACGCCTTACAAAATTCCATAATGTTGAGGCCGCGTTGACCCAATGCTGGACCTACGGGTGGTGATGGATTTGCTTTACCTGCAGGGATCTGCAGCTTAATAAAGCCAATGATCTTCTTTGCCATGTGTTGCTCCTTAAAGCGCGCCTAACCTCATTAGGAAAGACCGCTGTTGAGTAAACGCTTCGCTAGTTTTTGGCTTTCTAGCTCCGCTCCTCGGTTAAATACAAAATCTAAATAACCATCTAAAACTACAAACTGCTGCACTGCAAAACTGGACTAAGTCCTTGTTTTTACATCTTTTCTACTTGGCCGAACTCCAGTTCAACTGGGGTACCGCGGCCAAAAATTGTAACAGAAACGCGTAATCTTGACTTCTCATAATTGACTTCTTCGATATTTCCGTTGAAATCAACAAATGGGCCTTCTTTAACACGCACAATCTCACCAACTTCAAATAGGGTCTTAGGCTTAGGCTTATCTACCCCAGCCTGCATTTGATCCATGATTTTCGCTACTTCAGCAGTAGAAATTGGGCTTGGGCGGTTACGAACGCCACCTACGAAACCAGTCACTTTTGGTGTATTTTTCACCAAATGCCAGCTCTCGTCGGTCATTTCCATCTCAATCAGGACGTATCCTGGGAAGAAACGGCGCTCAGAAACAGATTTAGTGCCAGATTTGATTTCTACAACCTCTTCGGAAGGAACCAAGATACGGCCAAATTTCTCAGGCATGCCAGAACGCGCAATACGCTCTTCGAGACCTCTTTTCACGCTTTTTTCCATTCCGGAATAAGCATGAATTACATACCAGCGCATATTGCCGGTAGCTTGTGGATTTACGGCTACTTCAGAATCAGTCATTTTTTACTCACTTCCAGCCCAAAAAGACTGAAAAAACTAGCCATTCAATCAATTTGTCTGCAATCCACAAAAACAAGGACATGATCAGAACAAAGCCAAATACGACTAGAGTCATCTGGGTAGTCTCTTTACGAGTCGGCCAAACAACCTTTTTTACTTCATACCAAGAATCTTTTGCGTAGGCAATAAAACGACGCCCGTCTGGTGAAATCGCCACAATTAAAACTGCTGATGCAATGCCGCCAAATAAAACGGCAAGACGTACCAACATGGACTGGTCAGCCAGCGTGTAGTAGAGCACTAGCGCTGCGACAACGATTAAAGCAGCGAGTCCAGAGACCCAGCTGCTTTTTTCTTCAGATTGACTTGCTGTTTGTTGAGACATATTGCTTTCAGTTCAAATCGTGGCAGGGGCGGAGGGCATCGAACCCCCAACCTTTGGTTTTGGAGACCAACGCTCTGCCAATTGAGCTACACCCCTTTATAAAAACTAATTAAGCCAAAATCTTTGCAACCACGCCGGCGCCAACAGTACGGCCACCTTCGCGGATCGCAAAACGTAAACCTTCTTCCATCGCGATAGGAGCGATGAGTTTTACGGTAATCGTCACGTTATCACCAGGCATAACCATTTCTTTGTCTTTTGGCAACTCGATTGAACCAGTTACGTCCGTAGTACGGAAGTAGAACTGTGGACGATAGTTGTTAAAGAATGGAGTATGACGGCCACCTTCGTCTTTACCCAAGATGTAAACCTCGGCTGTAAAGTGAGTATGTGGGGTGATTGAGCCTGGCTTAGCCAATACTTGGCCGCGCTCAACTTCTTCACGTTTTGTACCGCGTAACAAGATACCAACGTTATCGCCTGCTTGACCTTGGTCGAGCAATTTGCGGAACATTTCAACACCAGTACAAGTTGTCTTGAGTGTTGGCTTGATACCGATAATTTCGATCTCTTCACCCACTTTAACGATACCGCGCTCGATACGGCCTGTAACAACAGTACCGCGACCGGAGATAGAGAACACGTCTTCTACTGGCATCAAGAACGCGCCGTCAACAGCACGCTCTGGAGTTGGGATGTATGAGTCAAGTGCTTCAGCCAATTTCATGATGGCTTCTTTACCCAATTTGCCTTCGTCGCCTTCAAGGGCTAACTTAGCAGAACCTTGGATGATTGGTGTGTCATCGCCAGGGAAGTTGTACTTAGACAGAAGCTCACGAACTTCCATTTCAACTAATTCGAGCAATTCAGCGTCATCAACCATGTCGCACTTGTTCAAGAACACCACGATGTAAGGAACACCAACTTGGCGTGCCAAGAGGATGTGCTCACGAGTTTGTGGCATTGGGCCGTCAGCAGCAGAGCAAACTAAAATTGCGCCGTCCATCTGAGCAGCACCAGTAATCATGTTCTTAACGTAGTCAGCATGTCCTGGGCAATCTACGTGAGCGTAGTGACGGTTAGCTGTCTCGTACTCAACGTGCGCTGTATTAATCGTAATACCGCGTGCTTTTTCTTCTGGAGCAGCATCGATCTGATCGTATGCTTTAGCTTCGCCACCGAATGCTTTAGAAAGCACGGTTGCAATTGCTGCTGTCAATGTGGTTTTACCGTGGTCAACGTGACCGATGGTGCCTACGTTTACGTGCGGTTTTGTCCGCTCGAATTTTTCTTTTGCCATTTTTAATCTGCCTTTAGTTAACTCTTAAACCAAACACGAAATACACAATTAATAAAACCATACATGGTGCCCATGGGCAGGATCGAACTGCCGACCTCTCCCTTACCAAGGGAGTGCTCTACCACTGAGCCACATGGGCGTAATCTAATGCAACAAATTCTGGAGCGGGATAAGAGAATCGAACTCTTGACCGAAGATTGGAAATCTGCTGTTTTACCATTAAACTAATCCCGCACATCTGGTGGAGGGGGTAGGATTCGAACCTACGTAGGCGTAGCCAACAGATTTACAGTCTGCCTCCTTTAGCCGCTCGGACACCCCTCCGCGAACCCAATATTCTGACTCCAAATGGAGTTTCTGTCAATCACTCTAAACGCTTTGCACAAGTAAAAACGCCCAGACCTAAGAGGGTCTGGGCGTCGCATTGGTGCCCGGCAGTTACCTACTTTCACACGGGTAATCCGCACTATCATCGGCGTAGAATCGTTTCACTGTCCTGTTCGGGATGGGAAGGAGTGGTTCCAATTCGCTATGGTCACCGGGCGTAGAGGGTCGAGTTGCTGATTAAATCAACAACTCTATTTGAGTAAGCATGTAATAAGGATGCAGATTAAATCTGGCAAACATCCAACACAATAGTGCTGGTTATAGGATCAAGCCTAACGGGCAATTAGTATCGGTTAGCTTAATGCATTACTGCACTTCCACACCCGACCTATCAACGTTGTGGTCTTCAACGACCCTTTATGTAGGTTAAACCTACGGGAGATCTCATCTTCAGGCAAGTTTCCCGCTTAGATGCTTTCAGCGGTTATCTCTTCCGTACATAGCTACCCTGCGATGCTTCTGGCGAAACAACAGGTACACCAGCGGTACGTCCACTCCGGTCCTCTCGTACTAGGAGCAGCCCCCGTCAAATCTCCAACGCCCATGGCAGATAGGGACCAAACTGTCTCACGACGTTTTAAACCCAGCTCACGTACCTCTTTAAATGGCGAACAGCCATACCCTTGGGACCGGCTACAGCCCCAGGATGAGATGAGCCGACATCGAGGTGCCAAACACCGCCGTCGATATGAACTCTTGGGCGGTATCAGCCTGTTATCCCCAGAGTACCTTTTATCCGTTGAGCGATGGCCCTTCCATACAGAACCACCGGATCACTATGACCTGCTTTCGCACCTGCTCGACTTGTCGGTCTCGCAGTTAAGCACGCTTTTGCCATTGCACTTTAGGTACGATGTCCGACCGTACCAAGCGTACCTTCGTACTCCTCCGTTACACTTTGGGAGGAGACCGCCCCAGTCAAACTGCCTACCATGCACTGTTCCCGACCCGGATAACGGGCCAAGGTTAGAACCTCAAATAAATCAGGGTGGTATTTCAAGGTTGGCTCCAACAGAACTAGCATCCTGTTATCAACGCCTCCCACCTATCCTACACAGACCGATTCAAAGTCCAATGCAAAGCTACAGTAAAGGTTCATGGGGTCTTTCCGTCTAGCCACGGGTAGATTGCATCATCACAAACATTTCAACTTCGCTGAGTCTCAGGAGGAGACAGTGTGGCCATCGTTACGCCATTCGTGCAGGTCGGAACTTACCCGACAAGGAATTTCGCTACCTTAGGACCGTTATAGTTACGGCCGCCGTTTACTGGGACTTCAATCAAGAGCTTGCACCCCATCATTTAATCTTCCAGCACCGGGCAGGCGTCACACCCTATACGTCCACTTTCGTGTTTGCAGAGTGCTGTGTTTTTATTAAACAGTCGCAGCCACCTTTTTATTGCAACCCTTTCGTCCTCCCGTTGTTCACGGTCAAACTACAAGGGCGCACCTTATCCCGAAGTTACGGTGCAAATTTGCCGAGTTCCTTCTCCTGAGTTCTCTCAAGCGCCTTAGAATACTCATCTCGCCCACCTGTGTCGGTTTGCGGTACGGTCTTGTTAGACTGAAGCTTAGAGGCTTTTCTTGGAACCACTTCCAATTGCTTCGCGAATAAATTCGCTCGTCTCACGCCCTTGAATTACGCTACCGGATTTACCTAATAGCCATCTCCAACGCAAGAACCGGGACTTCCAACACCCGGACAACTTTCCGCGATCCGTCCCCCCATCGCATCTAACAATGGTCAAGGAATATTAACCTTGTTCCCATCAGCTACGCATCTCTGCCTCGCCTTAGGGGCCGACTCACCCTGTTCCGATGAACGTTGAACAGGAAACCTTGGGCTTACGGCGAGGGGGCTTTTCACCCCCTTTATCGCTACTCATGTCAGCATTCGCACTTCTGATACCTCCAGCATCCTTTACAAGACACCTTCACAGGCTTACAGAACGCTCTCCTACCATCACATTACTGTGATCCGCAGCTTCGGTTATATGCTTAGCCCCGTTACATCTTCCGCGCAGGACGACTCGATCAGTGAGCTATTACGCTTTCTTTAAAGGATGGCTGCTTCTAAGCCAACCTCCTGACTGTTTTAGCCTTCCCACTTCGTTTCCCACTTAGCATATATTAGGGACCTTAGCTGGCGGTCTGGGTTGTTTCCCTCTTGACACCGGACGTTAGCACCCGATGTCTGTCTCCCGTGCTTGCACTTGTAGGTATTCGGAGTTTGCTATGGCGCAGTAATCCGCAATGGACCCCACTACCATGACAGTGCTCTACCCCCTACAGTGATACACGAGGCACTACCTAAATAGTTTTCGGAGAGAACCAGCTATTTCCAGTTTTGTTTAGCCTTTCACCCCTATCCACAGCTCATCCCCTAACTTTTCAACGTTAGTGGGTTCGGTCCTCCAGTACGTGTTACCGCACCTTCAACCTGGCCATGGATAGATCAACTGGTTTCGGGTCTACACCCAGCAACTAGCGCCCTATTCGGACTCGCTTTCGCTACGCCTTCCCTATTCGGTTAAGCTTGCTACTGAATGTAAGTCGCTGACCCATTATACAAAAGGTACGCAGTCACCCCTTACGAGGCTCCTACTGTTTGTATGCACACAATTTCAGGATCTATTTCACTCCCCTCCCGGGGTTCTTTTCGCCTTTCCCTCACGGTACTTGTTCACTATCGGTCGATTACGAGTATTTAGCCTTGGAGGATGGTCCCCCCATATTCAGACAGGATTTCACGTGTCCCGCCCTACTTGTCTCTAGCCTAGTACCACCCAATAATTTTCACATACGGGACTATCACCCTTTATTGTTGGACTTTCCATTCCATTCTGTTAATTACTGAGCTATCACTAGAAGGCTGTTCCCATTTCGCTCGCCACTACTCTGGGAATCTCGGTTGATGTCTTTTCCTCTCGCTACTTAGATGTTTCAGTTCACGAGGTTCGCTTCTCATACCCTATGTATTCAGGTATGGATACCACAAAAGTGGTGGGTTTCCCCATTCAGAAATCCCCGGATCAAAGCTTATTTACCAGCTCCCCGGGGCTTATCGCAGGTTATAACGTCTTTCGTCGCCTGTAATCGCCAAGGCATCCATCATGTGCACTTATTCACTTGATCCTATAACGAGCACCATTGCTAGTACCTGTTATAGGTTTACTTCTACTTCTGACATGTTTGCCGTAATCCAAACTGTAAGTACTTTGTTAAGAACTTGGTAAAACTCGTTTGTATTACTGATTGATGATTCAATCTTTACCCTTATTACATTGTCAAATGTCCTCTCAAAGAAACATTTGACACTTTGCTTACTCAAATTTTTAAAGAACAGCCATAAATGGCAAAACTAAACGATTAAATATTCGCTTAGTTTTGACATTTAGATGATGGTGGAGGATGACGGGATCGAACCGACGACCCCCTGCTTGCAAAGCAGGTGCTCTCCCAGCTGAGCTAATCCCCCAACGTCCCACTAAGTCTTGTTTCTGGCTGATGGTGGGTCTGGTAGGACTTGAACCTACGACCCCTGCGTTATCAACACAGTGCTCTAACCAGCTGAGCTACAGACCCGTGGCTTTTATTGTCAACCGATAAGTGTGGGCACTATAGATCCAGCATCTTTTCTCTAGAAAGGAGGTGATCCAGCCGCACCTTCCGATACGGCTACCTTGTTACGACTTTACCCCAGTCATGAACCCTGCCGTGGCAGTCGCCCTCCTTGCGGTTAGGCTAACGGCTTCTGGCAAAACCCACTCCCATGGTATGACGGGCGGTGTGTACAAGACCCGGGAACGTATTCACCGCGACATTCTGATCCGCGATTACTAGCGATTCCAGCTTCACGTAGTCGAGTTGCAGACTACGATCCGGACTACGATGCATTTTCTGAGATTAGCTCCCCCTCGCGGGTTGGCAACCCTCTGTATGCACCATTGTATGACGTGTGAAGCCCTACCCATAAGGGCCATGAGGACTTGACGTCATCCCCACCTTCCTCCGGTTTGTCACCGGCAGTCTCTTTAGAGTGCTCTTGCGTAGCAACTAAAGACAAGGGTTGCGCTCGTTGCGGGACTTAACCCAACATCTCACGACACGAGCTGACGACAGCCATGCAGCACCTGTGTTCACTTTCTCTTACGAGCACCTAATGTATCTCTACTTCGTTAGTGACATGTCAAGGGTAGGTAAGGTTTTTCGCGTTGCATCGAATTAATCCACATCATCCACCGCTTGTGCGGGTCCCCGTCAATTCCTTTGAGTTTTAATCTTGCGACCGTACTCCCCAGGCGGCTGACTTCACGCGTTAGCTACGTTACTCAGGATGTAAATCCCGAACAACTAGTCAGCATCGTTTAGGGCGTGGACTACCAGGGTATCTAATCCTGTTTGCTCCCCACGCTTTCGTGCATGAGCGTCAGTGTTATCCCAGGGGGCTGCCTTCGCCATTGGTATTCCTCCACATATCTACGCATTTCACTGCTACACGTGGAATTCTACCCCCCTCTGACACACTCTAGCTATACAGTCACAGGCGCCATTCCCAGGTTAAGCCCGGGGATTTCACGCCTGTCTTGTATAACCGCCTGCGCACGCTTTACGCCCAGTAATTCCGATTAACGCTCGCACCCTACGTATTACCGCGGCTGCTGGCACGTAGTTAGCCGGTGCTTATTCTTCAGGTACCGTCATTCCCGGACTGTGTTAGAGCCGGTGTTTCTTCCCTGACAAAAGAGCTTTACAACCCGAAGGCCTTCTTCACTCACGCGGCATTGCTGGATCAGGGTTTCCCCCATTGTCCAAAATTCCCCACTGCTGCCTCCCGTAGGAGTCTGGGCCGTGTCTCAGTCCCAGTGTGGCTGATCGTCCTCTCAGACCAGCTACTGATCGTCGCCTTGGTGGGCTTTTACCCCACCAACAAGCTAATCAGGCATCGGCCGCTCTAATCGCGCGAGGTCTTTCGATCCCCCGCTTTCCCCCTCAGGGCGTATGCGGTATTAGCACAGCTTTCGCTGCGTTATCCCCCACGATAAGGTACGTTCCGATGTATTACTCACCCGTTCGCCACTCGCCACCAGGTGCAAGCACCCGTGCTGCCGTTCGACTTGCATGTGTAAGGCATGCCGCCAGCGTTCAATCTGAGCCAGGATCAAACTCTTCAGTTCAATTCCTGTGATCCTTGCGGATCGTCGCACTCATTCAAGAAATTGACTTGGTAATAAAACCAAATCTTTTTACTGTCTATGAGTACTATTTATTTACATCTGTCCCGAAGGACTGGATGCTTTCACTTAGTACCCACAATTATCGGTTGACTAATTTTTAAAGAGGGCTGACTTGTTTTGTATTTCAAATAACATTCAGCAGAGAGGTGAGACTATAGCGCACTTATTTTGGGTCGTCAACACCTTTCGTAGTCTTTTTCTTAAAAAAAGCAGGGTTTTTTCCTATTAAAAAAATAAACCCAATAAAAACAAGTACTTAGTTTTGAAAAAAAATTTCAACTTTTTTCTTAAATTTCTATTTTTTTGGCTTTTTAGGTTTCAAGGGATGAACTGAGCCGGTTTATGACCGTCAAACTCACCTCTTATTGCGCTTAAGCCACATTTATTAGGGAAAACCCTGAAAATTATTCTAATTCCTGCTAATATATTGCTATGCACAATAAATTAGCGAATAGTCACTTACCTGCGAGCCCATATTCGGCAGGGCAGGCTGTACCTGTGCGCGAACTTCATGCGGGCTACAGAGAAGAGATACTGAACCATTTACTACAGCTAAATGATGAAGATAGACGCTTACGCTTTGGTACCCAAACCCCTGATGAGGTCATTCGTCACTATGTAGAGCACTTAGATTTCAACAAAGATGCCATTTTCGGCGTATTTGATTTGGATCTGAAGCTCATTGGCATGGCCCATTTAGCCTATTTACCAGAGCATAAGGGCCAACCACGAGCTGCTGAATTTGGCGTATCAGTACTGCCAGAAGGGCGCTCTCAGGGCCTGGGAACAGCGCTATTGCAGCGTTCTGCCGTGCATTCACGCAATACCCGCATTGAAACGCTATATGTTCACTGCCTTGCAAACAATAAGGCGATGATGCATTTGGCACAAAAGGCTGGAATGACAGTTGAATACGCCTATGGCGATGCCGACGCTTGCCTTAAATTGCCACCCGCAAGTCCTGCAACCATTGTGGAAGAAGCTGCAAACGAACAGTGGGCTGATATGGATTACGCACTGAAGAAAAACCTCAAGCAATCCAATCAAGCATGGTGGTGGTTCTTAGGTAGGCCTGGTCTCGTGCGTTAATTAATGCTGCATTAATTTTTGTTGGGTGCGCCACGCAATATCCAACTAGTTAATGTAGACAGATCCGCATCATTCAGTTTTGTGTTCGCCGGCATAGGCACCACACCCCAAGACCCAGATCCACCTTTAGCGATTTTATTTTTTAAAAACGCTTGAGCATTTGCATCGCCCTTATATTTTTCTGCAATCGCTTGAAAGCTTGGGCCAACAATTTTTTTATTGAATGCATGACAACCTAAGCATGCATTTTGTTTTGCAATCGCAAATGCTTTTTCATCTTCAGCACTAGCTTGTGCGACAGACATAAAGCAAGCGAGCGCTGCAAACAAAAAAAATATTTTTACAGTCACTCGCTTTTTAAACATCAACAGCCTTCAATAAATTACTGAAATTTTGGTGGACTACTAGGTTGTGTTTGATCGGCCTTGCCTTGTTTTTCTAGGCGCACTTTTTCTTCTTGAGAAATAATGTCGAAGTAAACATAAACATCTTTAACGCCGTTTGTATTGCTAGCCACTTTCTTGGCAATATCCGCTTCGTTTTGCGTCAAGATGCCCATAAGATAAACACTGCTACCTTCAGCAACTATCGCCATAGAATTCGATGGCAACTGGTCAGTGAAGATCATTTGAGTTTTGATTTTTGATTCGAGATAAGAATCATTTGCGCGAGCTGTGTAACTACTATTCGGCCCAATAGTTAATTCATTAAATACGGAGCGTGCGTTCTTCATCGCCTTGACGTAGGCGCCGGCTTCACCCTTAATATCGGCGTCCTTCACCTCTCCAGTTAACAACACTTTTTGATTAAACGAAGTGACGTTAATGTGCGCGTTATCTCCGAATTTCTTCGCCAGTGCATTTCCTGCTTCTAGCTCAATACCCTTATCAATTGCTTGTGCGCCTGGCGTGCGTCGATCCGCCGCTATCGATGCGCCAGCTGCAACACCGCCCACTGCAAGTACACCACATGCTGTCACCTGAGATGCAATTAACAGCACAACAAATAACTTGGCGATAGAGGAAATTTTCATTGGGATATTTTCTGTGTTGAGTGTCAATAAATTTTAGTCGAGCAAAACATGATCTACGCCATCGCACAAGGCGTGCAGTAAAACCAAATGGGTTTCCTGAATGCGAGCAGTTCGAGTTGATGGTGCGCATAAATGAATGTCATCTTTATCTAACAACTGCGCAATTTTTCCGCCGCCATTGCCGGTCAACGCAATAATTTTGATGTCCATCTTTTTTGCAGCTTCAATTGCCTTAACAACGTTCTTTGAGTTTCCCGAAGTTGAAATTCCCAAAAGAATGTCGCCCTTTTTTCCAAGCCCGCGAACTTGCTTACTGAAAACTTCGTCATAGCTGTAGTCATTTCCAACTGCAGTCAGAATAGAAGTGTCGGTTGTCAGAGCAATCGCCGCCAACTCTTGGCGCTCTCTTTCAAACCGACCGATCAACTCAGCGGCAAAGTGTTGAGCATCGGCAGCCGAGCCGCCATTGCCGCAAGCCATGACCTTACCGCCAGCACGCAAACATTCCACCATTGCCAATACACCCACAGCAACAGAGTCAGGCAACACTTTCTCAGCCTCTTGCTTTACCGCAATGCTATCCAGAAAATGTTGGGAGGCGCGCTTACGCAAACGTTCATTAATATCTTTATCCATATCAATATTATGCGCCAAAGATAGCCCAATTTCAGCGGCAATCGGGTCATCTCAAAAGCAACGTATTCTCTTACTAATTAATTAACTTTTTCAGGTAAACCCCATGGAACTTAGCTCATATGATTTTTTAAAGCAGCAGGATTTGCCTGCTGGGGCTCTTTACATGGTGGCCACACCTATCGGAAATTTAGGTGACATTACTTTACGCGCCCTACATGTATTAAATGCAGTGGATGGAATTGCATGTGAAGACACTAGGCATAGCGCAGCGTTACTCCAGCAGTTTGGCATACATAAGAAATGTTTAGCGCTTCATGAACACAATGAAATCAGTGGGGCACAAACAGTTATTCAGCACCTCACCAATGGTGAGCGTTGGGCCTATATCTCAGACGCAGGCACTCCGGGAGTATCTGACCCTGGGGCAAGACTTGTAAGTGAAGTTCAAAAATCTGGGTTGCGGGTAATACCCATTCCCGGGGCAAGCGCAGTATCTGGTGCGATTTCAGTAGCGGGATCTGTGATGCATGGCTCGGAAGGGCGATTTCAGTTTTTAGGTTTTTGGCCCAACAAAACAAAAGATCGCGACACCTTCTTACAAGATATTTCTAACAGCAAAAAAGCAAGCATCTTTTTTGAATCACCACATCACATCAAAGAGACATTGGCGCTATTGGCAAATCATCTAGAGCCCGATCGTCAGCTTTTGATTTGTCGCGAGTTAACCAAAAAATTTGAAGAGATTGTTTCGCTTGAAGCCTGCAACGTTGCCAGCTGGCTTGCGAGTGCAGAGAGCCTTAAAGGCGAATTTGTAATTGTGGTTGCAGGCCGTCCAGCCAAAAACGATGAGGCGCCCGAACATGCATCGCTACTATTGTGGGCTAATGCGCTAAGCCCTTATATGGGTAGCAAAGAAATTGCGGCAGTCCTCTCGCAAACTCTAGGGCTCACAAAAAAAGAGGCTTATCAAATTGCCTTAGATGCAAAAAACGAATAGGCAAAAGTAAAAAGCTGGCATGTAGCCAGCTTTTAAATACGTGCAAAGAAATTATTTAGTAGCAGGAGCAGCAGGTGCTTTTGGCTCCGGTAATTTGCCACCAGCAGAATTTGCTAGATACACAACTGCACGACCTAACTCATAGTCACTCACATCAGCAGGAGCAGCGCCACCACGAGCAGGCATAGCACCTTTGCCTTTTATTACAGATGCTAGTAAGCCATCATAGCCTTTAACTAAACGTGAAGCCCATGCGCCTGCATCACCAAATTTAGGCGCACCTGCAGCGCCACTTGCATGACACGCAGCGCAAACTGCTTTATAAACTTGCTCGCCTGTTTGAAGCTCTTTAGGGGTGCTGGCGTCTTTAAAATTTAACTGAGCTACTGGCTTAATCAATTGCTCGGCACTTGCAGACGAATCGCTACGCTTGCCATTGTTTACAAACACCATTAGCAACAAAATGATGATGAGTGGCACAAAAAAGCTTGCAAACACCATGATGATGAGTTGTTTTGGGGACTTAATCAGACTTCCGTGCTCGTTGCTCATAAGAATTTATCGTTTGACGGGTTTTAGGGTTGTTTTGCCGTGATTATAACTAGAGAGTAGGGTTATAGGCACTTACAATAGAAGGGTAGCCAGATTTTCACTGGCGCCCGTAGCTCAGTGGATAGAGTATTGGCCTCCGAAGCCAAGGGTCGCAGGTTCGATTCCTGCCGGGCGCGCCAAAAACAAAGGGGTTTTTGACTTACATCATGCGAAAAATTGTGAAAACCGCTATCATTTGCACCTAACTTATTGATTCTTATCGTGTCTACACATCTAAATTCCGCCCTTTCAGAGCCTTCTTTGACCAACCCGTTGCCGCCAGAGGCACCATTACCGCATCGAAAAATCATTCGAAGCTGGTTAATTCCAATGGCACAAGGCGAGACGGGGCGCGCAATCATGCTCCTAGTAGTAGATGCCCTTTTATGGCTTGGCTGTATCGCTGGAACCATATTTGTTGAAAACATTCTGCTAAAAATCGTTTTTGGTGTAATCGCAGGGTTTGTAACAGGACGCATCTTTATATTGGGTCATGATGCATGCCACCAAAGCTACACCCCTAATCGCGAACTTAACAAAGTATTGGGTCGCATTGCTTTCTTGCCTTCACTCACACCGTATAGCTTGTGGGATGTTGGTCATAACGTTGTGCATCACGGACAAACAAATCTGAAGGGCTTTGACTTCGTTTGGGCGCCTTTATCAAAATCAGAATACGACGCGCTTCCCGCATGGCGTAAGGCTTTAGAGCGCCTTTATCGTAGCGGCTGGGGCCCTGTTTTCTATTACTTAATTGAAATTTGGTGGAGACGCGAGTACTTCCCAAATGCAAAAAACAAACCTGGTGATCGCCCAATTTTCCTAAAAGATAATTTGCTCGTTACCGCCTTTGCGATTGTTTGGATTGCTTGTTTAATTGCTGGCGCCATTGCAACTGGTCAATCTATTTGGATTGGTTTAATCACTGGCTTCGCAGTTCCATTCTTATTCTGGAACGGCATGATTGGTTTTGTGGTCTACGTACACCATACCCATCCAAAAGTCTCTTGGTACGACAAAAAATCTGAGTGGTTACGTGCTCAGCCATTCGTCTCAACTACTGTTCATCTGACCTTTAACTGGATTTGGGGCAAATTGATGCACCACATCATGGAGCACACAGCGCACCATGTGGACATGAGCGTACCGCTTTATCGCCTGCCAGAAGCCCAGCAGACTCTTGAAACCATCCTTCCAGAGCGTATTTTTGTACAAAAGTTCTCTTGGGGCTGGTATTTCGATACTGCGCGCAAGTGCAAGCTTTATGACTTTGAAAACAAGGCTTGGCTAGACTTTGACGGCAATAAAACGGCTGATTCAGTCCGAGTTGTGCTCAGCCCAGCTCCAGTGGGACAAAACGGGTAAAATAGATCTTCTGTATAGATTTGCCTTACCCGGATTGCCCATGACTACCTCGACTCCAGCAGCTACCCA
This sequence comes from Polynucleobacter yangtzensis, assembly GCF_027924165.1. NCBI lineage: Bacteria > Pseudomonadati > Pseudomonadota > Betaproteobacteria > Burkholderiales > Burkholderiaceae > Polynucleobacter > Polynucleobacter yangtzensis. Next base: position 28,128 of record NZ_AP026973.1, on the reverse strand, counting down.
AGAAACCTCTCAGAGCCTTAAATTTTGCTCTTCTTGCAGCCGTGAAAAACGACTTGAGGGTGGCACATGGATTCCAACAAGCAATCGTAAACAACGCTGGATTTGCGCGAGCTGTTTATACAACCGTACACATCGTACCGGTTCAGCAAAAACCTAATATCACCAGTAGTAAAAAGTTTTAAGTGCGATCCCCGACATAGGGATTCGTTTTTCGCTCCTGACCAAATGTCGACATTGGTCCATGGCCCGGCACAAACTGAACATCATCCCCCAAGGGCCACAATTTAGTTTTAATCGCATGAATTAAATCTGCATGGTTGCCTCGCGGAAAGTCTGTCCTGCCAATTGAGCCAGCGAATAAGACATCGCCAACAATTGCCAAACGATCTTCTTTGTCAAAAAAAACTACGTGACCTGGAGTGTGTCCTGGACAATGAAACACTTCCAAATCAACATTGCCAACTTTTACATGGTCGCCATTATTCAACCAACGATCAGGCTCAAAAACTTTGGTGTGTCCAAAACCAAAGCGCACTGTTTGCTCTGGTAATTGATCAATCCAAAATCGCTCATCTTCCTGCGGCCCCTCAATAGGTACGCCCAGCTGATCAGCCAAGTCTTTAGCAGCTGCGCAATGATCAAGATGCCCATGAGTTAGTAAGATCTTTTTTACGTTTCCGCCCATCTGCTTAACGCCTTCGAGGATCTTCTCAATATCACCACCCGGATCCACCACCGCAGCATCTCCAGTCTCTTGGCAAACCAAGATGGAGCAATTTTGTTCATAAGGGGTAACAGGAATAATTCCTAATTTGATTGGCATATATCTACAGTAGCTAAATTCATAATTTGATGGATAAACATTTTATGAGAGTGGGCATAAAATGCACCCAAAGGATAAAACAATGAACAGCCAAGATACTTTTAAATTTGCAGAAACCCACGAATGGGCCGATCAGGAAGATGATGGCCTAATCTGGGTTGGCATTAGCAACCACGCCCAAGAGGCTCTTGGTGATGTCATGTTCTTTCAGGCACCAAAGCTTGGTCAACAAGTAAAGCAGGGCGAAGCCATTGCAGTGATTGAATCGGTAAAAGCAGCGAGCGATATTCATGCTCCAGTGAGTGGTGAAATTGTTGCGCTTAATGAGGAGGTAGATGCATCACCTGAGCTCGTAAATGAAAAACCTTATGGTGTGTGGCTTTTTAAAATCAAACCTACATCTGATGACAGTCTTGCCTCTGATTTAAGCCGGCTCTTAACTTTAGAAACATATAACGCAGGCCCGGGGGCTTAAACATTAGATAGAAATTGGGTCGCGCTCAATTAACCAACGAATGCGGCCTTCCTTGCTAATGCGCCCCTGAGAATTCTCCCGCAAGTAGCGGTCCATCGCCTCTAAAATTTCTTGTAGATTTTTACGATCATCGGACTCTACCAGGAGCTGAGCACGCTCTAAACCTGCCACTCGCATCATCGCCTTGGGAACGGGGTCGTAAACTCTGAGACCTTTAGCTATAAGGTCGCTAGACTTTAAATAGCCCTTCAAAGCACTCAAAAACTGGATTGCCTTATCAAGAGTTTTGGCCTCGGCATGGACTAATGCCTGATACGCAAATGGAGGCAAGCCAGCTTCTTTTCTTTCATTTGCCGTATAGGATAAAAATCCATCGACATCATGACGTAGTAGAAACTGAAAAACTGCAGCCTCTGGAAATTGGGTTTCGATATAAATTGCGCCACCCATCTCTCCATCTTTACCCGATCTTCCTGCACGACCAGCTACTTGGACTAGTTGCGCAAACAATCTTTCTGCAGCTCTAAAGTCCTGTGAAAACAATCTGCTATCGGCATCCAATACGGCAACCAAACCAATATTTTGGTAATCGTGCCCTTTGGCGATCATCTGGGTACCAACAACGATATCAACATTTCCCTGGTGTATTTCCTGAAAGAGCTCTTCAGCACCTTTACTCTTTCTACTTGAATCCGTATCCACTCGCAACACTCTGGCGCTTGGCCACATCTCTTCAATAGAGTCTTCAATCTTTTGGGTGCCTTGCCCTAGGGTATTGAGATCAGCATTGCCACACTCAGGGCAATGATTCGGGATGCTCTTAGCCAGGCCGCAGTGATGGCAACTCAAAATTGATTTTCTGGCCAAAGCACCAGCCTTATGAAGCACCATATATGAACTACATTGCTCACATTTAGATAGCCATGAACAGGCGCTGCAACTCAACACCGGCGCATAACCACGTCTATTGATAAGTATGAGGCTTTGCTGATGTTTTTCTAAATTCTGACTGACCGCGTGCGCGAGCGTTTTAGTAATTAGGCTTTTAGATTTTGGCTTCCCTACATCGCCAGGGCTAAATTGTGTTTGTGGATCACGCGTGTTCACCAAATGTACTTTAGGAAGGCTTGCGCCTTGTGCGCGTTGATCTAAGCGAATATATTCATAGCGTCCCGCTTTGGCAGCCATCCATGTTTCAAGCGATGGCGTGGCAGATGCCAACAAGATTGGCACCTTAAGGTCATGAGCGCGCCAAACAGCAAGGTCGCGCGCAGAATAACGAATGCCATCTTGCTGTTTATAGGATGGATCATGCTCCTCATCTACAACGATAGCGCATAAGTTGGGCAGGGGTGTTAATGCTGCCAAGCGTGTACCCAAAATAATTTGTGCTTTGCCAGTCATTGCTTCGTGCCATGCAATTCCTCTGACCTTTTCACTAACGCCACTGTGAAGTACAACCATTTTTTTATCTGGGAAATACGCGCGCACTCTACGCTCTAATTGTGGCGTTAAATTTATTTCTGGAACCAGGAGTAATGCTTGCGCATTTACGTCATTCAAAATTCCACTGAGCCAATTTAAAAATACCGCAGTCTTTCCGCTACCTGTTTGTCCTTGCAAAAGAATTGCCTTGAATTCATTCGAAGGGCAGGCTCGTAATTTTTCTAACGCGAGTTTTTGTCCTTCGTTTAAGTTGCCTTCGTCGACATATCCTTCAACAGCTTCTTGTTTGGTTTTGTTCTTTTGCTTTTCTTCGGCCGCAACTACCTTTTTTGGAATTTTTTCCCAGTCATCCGGCTTTTTCCACATCTGCGGAATGGTGGGAATAATGGTTTCCCCAAGAGCGTGGATGTAATACTGGCTTGCAAAGTTCATTAAGCGCAGAACTGCTGGGTCTAAAGGGGGTAGCGGGGCAACCCTAGAAACACTTTTTAATTTATCGAGCTCGTAATCAGAGTGAGCGCTTACTTTAATAACCGTCCCAACAAGCGAGCTACGCCCAAAGGGAACCTCTACCAGCACACCAATAGTTGGCGGGCTGCCTAGTAACTCCTCATCCCACAAGTAGTCAAAGCCCTGGGCAAGGGGCTTGTCAACGACGACCTGAACAACGATTGGAGGGGTCATGAATTACGTCTAATTTCTTATTTAGCTTGTGGATAAGTCTGTGGATATCATCCAAGGATTCTGATTTATAAACTAATTTATCAGCTTTCCGTTTTTGCACCCTTTTAAAGCTTTTTGGTAATTTCTTATATTTATCAATGACTTAAAGAGATATTCGAAAGTGAATTTTCATCTTTATTCGCAATCTCACTGAATTTCGAATTTTGTTACTAACTGTGTATAACTTTCGCTAAAAATTTTGGCGGCAAGTTAGCGATCACTCAGTATTACGACTTTGCCCTGAGTGCCCTAGAGCGATTGATGACAGCTTCAGCCAGTACGGTGACGCTCTCAGGAGGGGTGAACTGAGAAATGCCGTGACCCAAATTAAACACATGGCCATCTAAAGGATGTAAACCGGGTTTAAGGGCCGGTGCGCTCGCCAAATCCTCAAGAAGAAGGTTTGCTTGTTCCACGATTTGTTTTGGCTCTGCGAACAGGATTAGCGGATCTAGATTGCCTTGCAATGCCAACGGCTTGTTCAGAGCGAGCAATTGTTTTCTTGCGCGACTAAGTGACATTGTCCAATCAATTGCAATCACATCAGCACCAACTTGCGCCATGTCATTGAGCCAAATTGCGCCACCTTTAGTAAACATGATCACAGGAATTTTTCTGCCATCATGCTCGCGTGGCAACATAGCAATCACTTTTTGCATAGACGCCAAAGACATCTTTTGATACCAACCATCTGGAAGCATGCCACCCCAGGTATCAAATATCATAAGTGCTTGCGCACCTGCTTTTACTTGCTCAATTAAATAAGCAGCAACAGATTGTGCATTGGTATCCAAGATATGTTGCATTAAGTCAGGGCGACTAAACATCATGGTTTTAGCATGACGGAAATCATCAGCACTAGAGCCATCAATCATGTAGCAAGCCAATGTCCATGGGCTTCCGGAGAAGCCTATCAATGGGACGCGTTGCTTACCATCTTGCATCAATGCTTTGCGAATTTCAGAGACAGCATCAAAAACATATTTGAGCTGATCCATGTCTGCTACACGTAATTTCTTAACCGCTTCTTCTGTGCGAAGAGGGTACTCAAAGCTTGGGCCTTCGCCAGCCGTAAATTTCAGACCCAATCCCATTGCATCGGGAATGGTCAAAATATCGGAAAACAAAATAGCCGCATCCAATGGATAGCGATCCAAAGGCTGAAGAGTTACTTCAGTAGCATAGGCAGGATTTTTTGCGAGCCCTAGAAAACTTCCGGCTCTAGCGCGTGTGGCGTTGTATTCAGGGAGATAGCGGCCGGCTTGGCGCATGAGCCAAAGCGGTGTTTGGTCAACCGCTTCGCCCAGGCAGGCCTTTAAAAACCGATCATTTAACAGCAAGGAGATGACCGGCTATTACTTTTTACGACGGAAACGAGCAATTGCAGCCAACTGCGCAGCTGCCATTGCAAACTCAGACTGAGCCAAGGCCAAATCAAAGTCAGTGCCACGATTTTGCATCGCTTCTTCGGCACGTTTCTTGGCTTCAATTGCTTTAGCTTCATCAAGATCATGACCGCGAATAGCAGTATCTGCTAATACAGTAACGTGATCTGGCTGAACCTCTAAATAGCCACCTGCTACGAAAACAAACTCTTCGTCACCATCAGCTTTTTCAATACGAACTGAGCCTGGACGAATACGTGTAATCAAAGGAGTGTGGCCGCGCAAAATGCCGAGCTCACCACTTTCGCCAGGAAGCGCAACAAACTTGGCTTCCCCGCTGAAAATAGACTGCTCAGCACTTACTACATCGACGCGTATGGTTGACATAATTTCCCTAGATTAAAGCTTCTTGGCTTTCTCGATGGCTTCATCAATTGAACCCACCATATAGAACGCTTGCTCAGGCAAGTGATCCAATTCGCCGCTGCAGATCATTTTGAAACCACGGATAGTTTCTTTCAATGGAACGTATTTGCCTGGTGAACCAGTAAACACTTCAGCAACGTGGAAAGGCTGGGACAAGAAACGTTGAATCTTACGAGCACGTGATACAGCCAATTTGTCTTCTGGAGACAATTCGTCCATACCCAAAATCGCAATAATGTCGCGCAATTCTTTGTAGCGCTGCAATGTCATCTGTACGTCACGAGCAACTTCATAGTGCTCTTGACCAACCACTTGTGGGTCGAGCTGACGGCTGGTTGAATCCAATGGATCAACAGCCGGGTAAATACCCAATGCAGCGATGTCACGTGACAACACAACTGTGGAGTCTAAGTGCAAGAAGGTTGTAGCTGGTGACGGATCGGTCAAGTCATCCGCAGGAACGTAAACGGCCTGAATAGATGTAACAGAACCAGTCTTAGTAGAAGTAATACGCTCTTGCAATTTACCCATCTCTTCAGCCAATGTAGGTTGGTAACCCACAGCAGAAGGCATACGACCGAGCAACGCAGAAACTTCAGTACCGGCCAATGTGTAACGGTAGATATTGTCAACGAAGAACAAAATGTCACGACCTTCGTCACGGAATGCTTCAGCCATTGTCAAACCAGTCAACGCAACGCGCAAACGGTTGCCTGGAGGTTCGTTCATCTGACCAAAAACCATCGCCACTTTGTCGATAACGTTAGATTCTTTCATCTCGTGGTAGAAGTCATTACCTTCACGAGTACGCTCACCAACACCGGCAAACACTGACAAACCTGAGTGCTGCTTAGCGATGTTGTTAATCAATTCCATCATGTTCACGGTCTTACCAACACCCGCACCACCGAACAAGCCAACCTTACCGCCTTTAGCGAACGGGCAAACTAAGTCAATAACCTTAATACCGGTTTCGAGCAAGTCAACAGAAGGTGAGAGCTCATCAAACTTAGGCGCTGGCTGGTGAATAGCGCGACGCTCTTCAGTAGCGATCGGACCTGCGTCGTCAATTGGGCGACCCAAAACGTCCATGATGCGGCCCAAAGTTGCTGGACCAACTGGCACAGAAATTGGCTTGCCCGTAGATTTCACTTCCATACCGCGGCGCAAACCATCGCTCGCACCCATGGCAATAGCGCGAACTACGCCGTCACCAATTTGTTGCTGAACTTCAAAGGTCAAACCTTTTTCAGCAAATGATTTTTCGCCGCTTTCGACTAATGTCAATGCATCATAAATGTTTGGCATTTTGTCGCGTGGGAACTGAATGTCCACCACTGGACCGATACACTGCACGATATTTCCGTTACTCATCGCATTTCTCCGCTTTTAATTCCTGAATTCTTTCGTATTCCTAAACGCTGACCGCTTAAACCGCAGCCGCTCCGCCAACAATCTCTGACAACTCTTTAGTAATAGCAGCTTGTCGTGTCTTGTTGTAATCCAATTGCAATTCGCCAATTACGTTCTTCGCATTATCTGAAGCGGCCTTCATTGAGACCATACGTGCAGACTGCTCAGAAGCCATGTTTTCAGCAACCGCCTGATAAATCATTGCTTCAACGTAACGCTTAAGCAGGCCATTCAAAATGGACTCTGCGTCAGGTTCGTAGATGTAATCCCAAGAATTGCCTGTTTGCTCTTCTGGAGTCAAAGCTTCTGCCTCCAAAGGCAAGAGTTTTTCTAAAACAGGCTCTTGTTTCATTGCATTTACAAAGCGGGTATATGCCAAATAAACAGCATCAATCTCGCCACGCTCAAACGCTTCCAATTGGGCGGTAATCGCACCAATCAAAACATCCAAATGCGGCGTATCGCCAATTTGAATTGTTTGAGAAATGAGTTTTGCTTTTGAGCGATTCAAAAATTGCAGGCCTTTTGAACCAATTGCGGTGTACGCAATCTCAATATTGTTTTCTTGCAAATCGCGCACTTGGTTAGCAATCAAACGCAAGACGTTGGTATTTAAACCGCCGCACAAGCCTTTGTCTGTCGTAACCAAAATCGTGCCAACCTTCTTCACTTCACGAGTTGCCATGTAAGCAGGGCGGAACTCAGGATTTGCTTTAGAAAGATTGGCAACAATCTCACGAATTTTTTCAGCATATGGGCGCGCATTACGCATGCGCTCCTGGGCGCGACGCATCTTGGATGCGGCGACCATTTCCATTGCCTTCGTGATCTTGCGCGTGTTTTGCACGCTCTTGATCTTAGATCGTATCTCTTTTGTGCTTGCCATGATTTATGCGAGCCCTCTTAGAAAGAGGCAGAACGCTTGTAATCCTCAATAGCAGCGCGCAAAGCAGCTTCGTCATCTTTGCTCAAGTCTTTGGTTTCTTCAATACGCGCAACTAAGTCAGCATATTTAGATTTCAAATGATCTTGCAAACCTTTTTCGAAGGCCAATACGTTCTTCACTTCGAGGTCATCGAAGTAGCCGTTGTTCACAGCGTAGAGTGAAGCGGCCATTTCCCAAACTTGGAGTGGCTTGTATTGAGCTTGCTTACACAATTCAGTAACGCGGCGACCACGCTCGAGCTGCTTGCGGGTTGCTTCGTCAAGATCAGATGCGAACTGAGCAAACGCTGCCAATTCACGATATTGCGCCAAGTCAGTACGAATACCGCCAGACAATTTCTTAATGACTTTAGTTTGTGCAGCACCACCAACGCGGGATACAGAAATACCAGCGTTAATCGCAGGACGTATACCAGCGTTAAACAAGTCGGTTTCCAAGAAGATCTGACCGTCAGTAATAGAAATTACGTTGGTTGGAACGAATGCAGAAACGTCGCCAGCTTGAGTTTCAATAATTGGCAATGCAGTTAAAGAACCAGTTTTGCCTTTTACTGCGCCGTTAGTGAACTTTTCAACATACTCAGCATTTACACGAGCAGCGCGCTCGAGCAAGCGTGAGTGGAGGTAGAACACGTCGCCAGGATAAGCTTCGCGGCCTGGTGGGCGGCGGAGCAACAAGGAGATTTGACGATAAGCAACCGCTTGCTTAGTCAAGTCATCGTAAACAATCAAAGCATCTTCGCCGCGATCGCGGAAGTATTCGCCCATGGTGCAACCTGCGTAAGCAGAGAGGTACTGCATCGCTGCAGACTCAGAAGCACTCGCTGCAACAACCACGGTGTACTCCATCGCGCCCAATTCTGTGAGCTTGCGAACAACGTTAGCAATAGTAGAAGCTTTTTGACCGATCGCCACGTAAACGCAATAAACGCCTTTACCTTTTTGGTTAATGATCGCATCAACCGCAACAGCTGTCTTACCAGTTTGGCGGTCGCCAATGATCAACTCACGCTGACCACGGCCAATTGGAACCATCGCATCAATCGCCTTCAAACCAGTTTGTACTGGCTGGCTAACAGATTGACGTGCGATAACGCCAGGAGCAACTTTTTCAATAAAGTCAGTTAACTTAGTGTTGATTGGGCCTTTGCCATCAATCGGTTGACCGAGCGCGTTTACAACGCGACCGAGCAACTCTGGGCCAACTGGAACTTCCAAAATGCGGCCAGTACACTTAACTGGGTCGCCTTCTTTAATGTGGGTGTATTCACCCAACACTACGGCACCAACAGAATCACGCTCAAGGTTTAACGCGAGGCCGATAGTGTTGTTTGGAAACTCCAACATTTCGCCCTGCATAACGCCTGACAAGCCATGTACGCGGCAAATACCGTCGGTCACTGAAATAACAGTGCCTTCGTTGCGAACTTGGGAGTCAACGCCCAATTCGCTAATTCGGCTTTTGATCAGCTCGCTGATCTCGGAAGGGTTGAGTTGCATTACTTACTCCTGGGTCTTATTTCGTATGTTCTTAATAGGGATCACTTATGCGCCAAGACTTGCTTGCATTTGAGCTAACTGGGCCTTAACTGAACTATCCATTACTTCGTCTCCAACCTGAATGCGAACTCCGCCAATCAATGTTGGGTCAACTTGAATAGTTGGGCGCAATTCTTTACCCCCAAAGCGCTTCTTCAAACTTGACAACAAATCATTTAACGCAGAACCCTCTAAAGGGAATGCGCTGGTAATGTTTACTTCTGCTGCGCCTTCGCTCTTGTTCTTCATTGCTTCAAATTGCTGTGCAATTTCAGGAACGGCTGCTAAGCGGTGGTTTTGATTTACAAGATTTAAAAAGCTGGCAACCTTGCCATCTAGCTTGGTCTTAACCATGCCAGAAAGTAACTTACTTAAATCATCAGCGGATACTTTTGGATTGTTTGACAAAGCAGCAACTTCTGGCAAAGCAGCAAGCTGTGCCAATTCGTTTAACTGCTCCAAACAACCAGCAAGCTCAGCTGGCTTGGCGCTTTGAAAAAGCGCTTCCGCATAAGGACGTGCAATAGTGGCTAAATCAGCCATATCAAAGTTCTGCCTTTAGTTGATCAAGCAATTGGCCGTGGGCTTTTGCATCAATCTCACGACGCAAAATTTGCTCAGCGCCTTTAACAGCGAGAACAGCAACTTCAGCACGCAGCACTTCACGAGCGCGCGTTACTTGTTGATCTGCGTCTTGCTTAGCTTGAGAAATGATTCGAGCCGCTTCAGCTTGTGCATTAGCACGAATTTCATCGGCTGACATTTGTGCACGTTTTTCAGCTTCGGCAACACGTTGAACACCTTCTTGGCGTGCTTTAGTTAATTCTTGCTCAGCTTCATTGCTGGCTAATGCGAGTGCTTCTTTACCGCGCTCGGCAGCAGCTAAACCATCAGCAATTTTGCTTGAACGCTCATCTAACGCCTTAACAAGTGGTGGCCACACAAAGCGTGCAACAACCCACCATAAGACGAAGAAAACGATCATTTGCGCGAATAGGGTCGCGTTCAGATTCACGATATTCCTTTCAGTATTGTTGAGAACAGTTGGATGACCCCTTGGTCATCCACGCCAAAACAATTACTTAATAACTGCGAGCAGTGGGTTTGCGAAAGCAAACAACATTGCCACACCAACGCCGATCAAGAACGCAGCGTCGATCAAACCGGCCAAAAGGAACATCTTAGTTTGGAGTGGCTCCATCAATTCTGGTTGACGTGCACAAGCTTCGATGTACTTACCGCCCATCAATGCAATACCTAAACAAGCACCGATCGCGCCGAGGCCGATGATGATGCCGATAGCGATTGCTGTGAAACCTTGAATGTTTGCGAGAAATTGTTGCATGTTGCTGACTCCTGAAGTTAAAGAGATAAGTTAAAAATAAAAATCTTAGTGATGGCTATGCGCTTGCCCGATGTAGACCAAGGTCAACATCATGAAAATAAAGGCTTGCAACAAAATAACCAAAATGTGGAAGATGGCCCAAGCTGATCCAGCAATAACATGGCCCACCAATCCGAACAGGGATAAATCTAAATTAAATGTCCACACACTACCTAGCAATGCGATCAACAAGAAAACTAACTCGCCGGCATACATGTTGCCGAAAAGTCGCATTCCCAATGAAACACCTTTAGCAAGATATTCGATGATGTTCAAAGCAAGGTTGAATGGGGCCAAGTACCACTTCGCGCCAAACGGGGCAGAAACGAGCTCATGCAAGAAGCCGCCAAAACCTTTTACTTTGAAGCTATAAAAGAAAACTAAGAGCAAGACGGACATAGACATGCCCATCGTTGCATTGAGGTCAGTTGTTGGAACAACTTTATGGTGTGGCACGTGCACGCCAAAACTTTCAATGAAATGATTTACGCCTAATACCCAATCCACCGGCACTAAGTCCAAGGTGTTGAGCAAGATGATCCAAAAGAACACAAATAGCGCAAGCGGGGCAATGTAGGAACGATCGCCATGAACAATACTCTTAGATTGTGTCTCTGCCATTTCAACGATCATTTCAACGAAGCACTGGAAACGACCTGGCACACCTGGGGTTGCGCGACGCGCTGCAATCAACAAAATAAATACAGCGAGCAAGCCCATGAGGGATGCCCAAAAAATAGTGTCTAAATTGATAATGCTGAAATCAATAATGGACGTCTGTGGTCCACCTGAGTTGTTGAGGTTTTGTAAGTGCTCTGAAATGTACGCTGTTGGCGTCATTTGTTCTGCTGCCCCGTGGGCTTGGTTTACTTCGCTAGACATCTCTTAACTAGTCCTTTGTTTCAATCTCAATTGTCACTACTTAGCGCCACAACCACGCCAGCCAAACACACTTCAAGGCAAGCAGGTAAGTCACCAATAAGGGGACCCAAAGCACGCCTGGGACTAAATACGCAATCCCAATAAACAGCATTAAGGTCACGACGATTTTGATAAATTCGCCTGAAACTAATGCCGCTAAAAATCTTCCTGGATTCAATATTTGCGATTTCTTTGCCAACTCCAACCTGATTAAAAACAGGGTTGAAGGCAAGACGCTAATTAAACCACCTAAAAACGCCGACTGAGTATAAAGGCTTACCCCTACCGGCTCCCCAAAAATTGACCAAAACACCATGCTGATAGCTGTAATCAACATTTGGGCCAACACTATCTTCCAAGGCGAAAGGGCTCGGTACTTTGCTGCATTATTCTGCTGCAACGCAACAATCTCTTCCTTGCTGTAGACCCGAATGGCTTCTTCTTCGGGCTCATCCCATTCATTTACCTCGGAAAATTGATTTTTTTGAGGAATCAATTTAGCCCCGAAAGTTTAATGTGTGCACTGCAATATGTCAAAGGATTTGGGGACATTTTTTGCCCCTATTTATGACTCAACGCCCAACTTTTTTAACAAAGAATCTAGCTCGTCGAATTGGCTAAAGCGAATTCTGAGCTCTCCACCCTTGCCTTTGAGCTTAAATTCCGTGCTCAAACCGATCAAATCTGCTATTTCCTGGGTTAAACGCTGCATATCAGGGTCGGCATTCTTTGTTGGGCTACCGGGCTTACTTTTAGCTTTTTTGTCGCCTATTTGGCCACCAGCAATCACCAAAGCAGCTGTCATTCTTTCCGCTTCACGGACTGATAGGCCTTGAGCAGAGATTCTTTGAGCTAATGCAACCTGGCTAGAGCCCGGAAGGGGGAGTAGCGCACGGGCGTGGCCCATATCTATGTCGCCAGCTAGCAGCATGGCCTGAACTGGCTTTGCCAGCTGGGCAAGGCGCAGTAAGTTGGTAATGGCACTGCGGGATTTGCCCACTGCTTTTGCAGCCTGCTCATGCGTAAAACCAAATTCCTCGATCAACCGAGCCAGACCCTGAGATTCTTCGAGAGGATTTAAGTCCTCGCGCTGCATATTTTCGACCAAGGCCATTGCTGCAGCAGCTTGATCATCTGCACCAGAAACTAAAACAGGAACCTCTTTTAAGCCGGCAATAGTAGCGGCACGAAAACGTCTTTCGCCTGCAATGATTTCATATTTGCCCGGGGCCACTAAACGAACCAACAGTGGCTGCATCACGCCTTGTTCGCGAATACTTTCTGCCAACTCTTGTAAAGCGCCCGCTTCCATTTTTTGACGTGGCTGATATTTACCTGCTTGAAGCGCTGTTAGCGGCAAGCGATTAATGTCGGTTGATGGGCTGGCTTGTTGGGTTTTTTCTCCAAGCAGGGCCTCAAGACCTCTACCCAAACCTTTTTTCTTAATGGCAACCATGTTCTATATTTTCTCTTTAAAAATTACATCTGCTTTATGCGTTCAACCATCTCAGCGCCAAACTCTAAATACGCTTTTGCGCCACGTGATGACTTGTCAAAAGCAACCCCAGGAAGCCCATAGGAAGGGGCTTCTGCTAGGCGCACATTGCGCGGAATAATAGATTTGAAAACTTTGTCGCCGAAGTGTTCGAGCAACTGATCAGAGACCTGTTGTTGCAATGTCATGCGCGCGTCAAACATTACGCGCAACAAACCAATAATGACTAAATCCGGATTTAAATTTGCGTGCACTTGTTTGATGGTGTTAACCAAATCAGACAAACCTTCTAACGCAAAATATTCACATTGCATAGGAACGATCACGCCGTTTGCTGCGCACAATCCATTGAGTGTTAGCAATGACAAAGCGGGTGGGCAATCGATCAAAATAAAATCATAGTCATCGGCGACCTGCGCAAGCGCATCCTTCAATCGCACTTCGCGTAAATCTAAATCTACTAATTCAATTTCAGCGCCAGCTAAATCGCGATTGGCTGGCAATACGTCATAGCCTGAACTTTCGCAACGCTGCGCACACTCCTTAACAGATGCCATGCCAATCAACACTTGATAGACGCTAGTATTTAAATCTGCCTTTTCAACCCCAGACCCCATAGTTGCATTGCCCTGGGGGTCTAAATCAACCAATAAAACCCGCTGTTTGAGTCCTGCCAAGCCTGCGGCCAAATTAACAGCAGTCGTGGTCTTACCAACGCCACCTTTTTGATTTGCGATACAGAATATTTTTGCCATAGCTACTTTTGGGTCTACTTAAAGGGTGAGAGTGGATTTTCTCACGGGGGCCAACACCAAAAGGCGCCGCTCCACCGCTAAATTAGGAATATGCAGGGGTTCATCGGCGACTAGGCGCCACTTCTCCATAGAAACACCTTTCATTTCATCGTCTGCACGCTTAGCCTTCATTGCGAACACCAGGCCATCAGGCTTCAGGAAAGGCAATGACAAATCTAAAAAGCGTGCCAGGCTAGTAAATGCACGAGAAATAACCGCATCAAACTGCGCTGGTTGATGCACTGCAGCATCTTCTACTCGCTCACAGAGTACTTCAATGTTTTTTAGCTTTAACTTTCCGCGCACATGCTGCAGAAATGCCGTCTTTTTACGTATGGCTTCAATCAAGGAAAGTTGCCACTCCGGCTGAACAATCGCAATCGGAATTGCCGGTAAGCCGCCGCCCGAACCGAGATCTGCAATCTTGGGTGATGGGCCCGTTAAAAACTGCCTAAGAACAGGTAAAACAGCAATAGAATCAATGAGATGCAGACGTATTGAATCTTTTTCACCCTCAATTGCTGTGAGGTTATGGACCCGATTCCAGCGCCCCATTTCTTGTAAAAATAACTCTAAATCGGCAATATTGGTCGCGCTTAATTTGAGGCCAAGATCCTCAATTCCTAAAGCAAGGAGTCCCTCACTCATGCGTTTCTTGAGTGCGCCCCAAGCCCTTTTTCAGATGCACCAACAAGAGGGATAGGGCTGCGGGAGTTACGCCTGAAATACGACCAGCTTGACCTAATGTTTCTGGTTTATGCAGATTAAGCTTTTGTTGTACTTCTTTGGACAAGCCAACAACCTGCGAATAATCGAGTGATTCTGGGAGAGGAAATGTCTCATTGTGTTCTTGACGGGCAATTTCGGTCGCTTGGCGCTCAATATAGCCCTGATATTTCACAGAAATCTCTACCTGGTCGCTTATTTGAGCAGCCAGCCCAAGATCTTCATCTAAAGATTCTGGCGCCCACATCCCATCGCCTAGAGTAGTAATTGCCTCATAAGTAATACCTGGGCGCCTCAAAAGCTCAGCCAAACTACATTCATGGGAAAGGTCTTGCCCTAATAATTGGGAGACAAAGGGGGCGGCCTCACTCTTAGGGCCCACCCAAATATTTTGCAATCGAGATGTTTCACGTGAAACAGCCTCCTGTTTTCTGCAAAATACTTCCCAGCGATAGTCATCTACCAAGCCCAGCTCTCGCCCAATAGTAGTCAAACGCATATCAGCGTTATCTTCCCGTAAGCTCAAACGGTATTCGGCACGGCTTGTAAACATCCGATAGGGCTCTTGAACCCCGCGAGTGATCAGATCATCAACCAAAACACCTATGTAAGACTCGCTACGCTTAGGCAACCAAGGCTCTTTTCCTTTAGCCGCCAAACCAGCATTGATGCCGGCCAGCATTCCCTGCGCCGCAGCCTCTTCATAGCCCGTGGTGCCATTGATCTGACCCGCAAAGTAAAGACCGCCAATAACCCTAGTCTCTAGACTATGGCGCAATTGGCGCGGATCAAAGAAGTCATACTCAATGGCATAGCCGGGACGGACGATTACTGCAGACTCCATACCCCGAATACTCCTAACCAAGTCCCACTGCACATCAAAAGGCAGGCTAGTGGAGATGCCGTTTGGATAGAATTCGTTGGTTGTTAAGCCCTCAGGCTCTAAAAAGATCTGATGGCTATTTCTAGAGGCAAAACGATGAATCTTGTCTTCGATAGAAGGGCAGTAGCGGGGACCAACACCCTCAATCACGCCCGTATACATCGGCGAGCGGTCTAAACCACCTCGAATAATGTCATGGGTTTTCTCATTTGTATGAGAAATCCAACAAGGAACCTGCTTGGGATGCTGCTCGGGACGGCCTAAATACGAAAATACCGGAACAGGGTCTAAATCCCCAGGCTGCTCCAACATTACCGAGAAATCAATCGTTCTGCCGTCAATTCGGGGTGGGGTACCCGTTTTAAGTCTGCCCTGAGGAAGCTTTAACTCTTTTAATCTAGCAGATAAAGAAATTGCCGCCGGATCACCTGCGCGACCGCCAGCATAATTATTCAATCCAACATGGATCTTTCCATCCAAAAAGGTGCCTGCTGTAAGCACAACCTTTTTAGCCATAAACTCCAGGCCCATTTGCGTAACAACGCCCTGTACCTCATCGCCTTTTACCAGCAGATCATCAACAGCAGCCTGAAATAGACTTAAATTTGGTTGGTTTTCTAAACGACGGCGAATTGCGGCTTTATATAGAACACGGTCGCCCTGGGCACGGGTGGCCCTTACAGCAGGGCCCTTGCTTGAATTAAGGATTCGAAACTGGATGCCGGCTTCGTCAGTGGCCGCAGCCATCGCACCACCCATTGCATCTATCTCTTTTACTAAATGACCTTTACCAATCCCGCCGATGGAGGGATTGCAACTCATCGCCCCTAAATTTTCAATACTGTGAGTAATCAGTAGCGTATCGCAACCCATGCGAGCTGAGGCGAGGGCAGCCTCAGTCCCGGCGTGACCGCCGCCAACCACAATGACATCGAAATTTTTGGAATAACGCATGATTTGCCTCAGATAGGGCGATGATCATAGCATTTTGTTTGTTTCACGTGAAACAAAACATTACAAATATCTTAAAAACTAAAAGGTGTATTTCTAAGTAATTGATTTAATTGGAAAAATAGGCATCCCAAGCGGACTTCAAAATTAGCACACTCACAATAAGTAGAAAAGCCTTTCTAACAAAGGTGCTGCCATGCTTGATTGCAAGACGACTTCCGAACTGACTGCCTGCAATATTGGCCACCATCATGGCAAACCCAAGGGCCCAATTAATTTGCCCCAGGCTAGCTAACATCAAAATTGCCGCTAGATTGGTTGCAACATTCACCAGCTTTGTTGCAGCAGAGGCATGAAGAAAATCAAAGCTGAAGAATCGAACAAATCCAAATAGTAAGAAACTGCCCGTGCCCGGCCCAAAGAAGCCGTCATAAAAACCAATTGTTAACCCAAGAATTGCAGCCTTAAGCCGTTGAAAGCGTCCAAGAGTTTTTGGCGCGTGAGCCTCACCGAGTGAAGGCTGAAACCAGGTATACAACAACAGAAATAACAATACAAAAGGCAAAGCCTTGCGAAGTGGTTCTGCCGGAAAGTTACTTACCGCATTAGCGCCCAACAACGAACCAACAAAACCCGCAACAATTGCGGGGCCAACAACAGCCCACGGCAAAGACACATGACGTAAATATCTTCGCGCAGCATTGAGCGTTCCGCCAACCGCAGACACCTTATTAGTTGAGAGCAAGGTTGCAGGCGGCGCATCTGGATAGGCCGCAAAAAGGGCGGGAACCTGAATTAGGCCACCACCACCAGCTACCGCATCAACCAGCCCGGCAAAAAAAGCCATCGCCAAAAGCAGTGGCCAGATATAGATTGAAAATTCGATGAGAGTCTCTTTTAATTAAATGAGTGTGGCGCAATTAAAAATTGACGCCACACTAAAACCAAATAATAAAAGGAAAAAACAAAAATTAGTTTTTGTTTTTGAAGTGCGCAGCGATTTCACCAACAACGCCGCGACGGAAAGCTAGAACACAAATTACAAAAATAAATCCAGTGGCAATTGTGC
Organism: Polynucleobacter yangtzensis; assembly: GCF_027924165.1. Lineage (NCBI taxonomy): Bacteria > Pseudomonadati > Pseudomonadota > Betaproteobacteria > Burkholderiales > Burkholderiaceae > Polynucleobacter > Polynucleobacter yangtzensis. The sequence continues at coordinate 10,730 of NZ_AP026973.1, read as the reverse complement.
TCCAAGATCCAATGTTAGCTAAATAGTTTTGCAAACCAACAACAATTCCTGCGCCAACTACTGGACCAAGAATGGTTCCCATTCCCCCAAGCAAAGTCATCAATACAACTTCGCCTGACATATGCCAATGAACGTCCGTAAGTGTTGCCAACTGAAACACCAAGGACTTCATTGATCCAGCAAGGCCAGCCAATGCTGCAGAAATAACAAACGACATTAATTTAAATCGATCAACGTCATAACCCAAAGAAATTGCGCGTGGCTCATTTTCACGAATAGCTTTGAGTACCTGACCAAACGGGGAATGAACCGCGCGCATGATCAAGGCGAAGCCAAACAGGAAAACAGCCAATACAAAGTAGTACATCGCTACGTCATCTTTTAGGTCAATAAAACCAAATAACATTCCACGAGGTACGCCTTGAATACCATCCTCACCACCAGTAAAAGGTAGTTGGACAGCTAAAAAATAAATCATTTGCGAAAGAGCCAACGTCACCATCGCAAAGTAGATTCCTTGCCTACGAATGGCCAGGGATCCAATTAGGAAGCCTAAAATCCCCGAGCCAACAACGCCCAAGATAATCCCCAATTCAGGAGAAAGGCCCGCCTCTTTACAAAAGTAAGCGGTGATGTACGCCGCCGTTCCAAAGAATGCAGCATGGCCAAATGACAGCAAGCCTGTAAAACCTAGAAGCAAATTAAATGCGCATGCGAACAATGCAAAACATAAAACCTTCATCGCAAACACAAGGTAAATAAAATCTTGGAACGGCAATAACAGTCCAATAAGGACCAAAATTCCGTAAAGTAGTTTTGTTTTTGGATTCATGCTTATTTCTCCCGCCCAAACAGTCCAGCAGGACGAACCAACAAAACAATTGCCATGATCACAAAAATCACAACTCCTGAAGCTTCTGGGTAAAAGACTTTTGTGAGGCCCTCAATTAAACCCAAACCCAAACCAGTCAAGATGGCGCCCATGATGGAGCCCATGCCGCCAATCACCACCACCGCAAAAACAACGATGATGAGGTTGGAACCCATTAGCGGGTTTACTTGAAAAATAGGGGCAGCTAAGACACCGGCAAAACCAGCCAAGCCAACGCCATAGGCGTAAGCCAACGAAATCATTAGGGGAACATTAATACCGAAAGCCTGTAGTAATTTAGGGTTTTCAGTTCCAGCACGCAAATAGGCGCCCAACTTTGTTCTTTCAATCACGTACCAGGTGGAGAAACAAACCACTAGAGAGATGATCACCACCCATACTCGATACTTCGGCAAAATAATGCCGAGAGACTCGAGAGGAATAGCGCCCTGCAGCATCTCTGGGGCTGGATAGCTCTCACCAGAGATTCCGTACCAATGACGGAACATGCCCTCAATAATGAGTGCCAAACCAAATGTCAGCAAAAGACCGTATAAATGGTCTAAGTGATACAGACGGCGCAGCATCGTGCGCTCCAGAATTAAACCGAAGCCCGCCAAAACCAGCGGGACAACAATTAAAGCAAACCAATAATTGATAGATAGCTCAGGAAAGCCGAGCCATTGGCTGATTTGAGTTAAACCAATCCAAGCAATAAATGCACCCATGGTGTACTGAGCACCATGCGCAAAATTAATGATGTTAAGAAGGCCAAAAATAATGGCCAACCCCAAACTCAATATGGCATAGAAAGAGCCATTAATAAGCCCCACCAAGAGCTGGGCAACCAGCCCTTGAGGGGTAATTCCAAGAAGTTCAAACATACTTAATAGAGATCAATTACTTGTTAGTAACCAGCTTGCATCGTGACAATGAAAGTGGTTGAGTCGCTTCAGCAGCAGGAATCACCGCCTTGACGTTGTAATAATCCCATGGGCTCTTAGAATCAGATGGCTTCTTCACTTCTAGCAAATACATATCATGCTCAAACTTGCCGTCAGCACGAATCTTGCCTTTGAACAAACCATCGTCAATGTTTGTAGACTTCAAAGCCTTCATCACCGCCTGGGTGTCATCGGTGCCAGCTTTTTGTACAGCATTCAAATAAGCAAGAACGGATGAGTAAACACCAGCCTGAACGCTGGAAGGCATACGCTTATGTTGCAAGATAAAGCGTTTTGCAAAAGCACGGGTCTTGTCGTCTTTATCCCAGTAGAAACCTTCTGTGAGGTACATGCCTTGAGCAGCATTTAAACCTAAAGAGTGAACATCGGTAATAAACATCAACAAAGGCACAACAGTTTGCTTTTTATTGATACCAAACTCGGAAGCCTGCTTAACACTGTTGATGGTGTCTTGCCCGGCGTTTGCCAAAGCAACTACGTCAGCACCACTAGCTTGAGCCTTCAGGAGGTAGGAAGAAAAGTCGCTGTTTGGGAATGGGTGCTTGCTGGTTCCCAATACCTTACCGCCATTAGCATTAACAACGTTGGTTGAGTCTTTCTCCAAAGCCGCGCCGAAAGCGTAGTCAGCAGTAAGGAAGTACCAATTCTTTTTACCTTGCTTTACAACTGCTTTAGCTGTGCCGTTTGAAAGCGCATAGGTGTCATAGGTCCAATGAACGTTATTAGCAGTACATTTCTCATTGGTGATTGGCAAAGAAGCTGCGCCAGAAACCAAAGTAATCTTGTTCTTTTGTTCGGCAACCTCCATTACAGCCAAAGCAACGTTGGTTGAAACCAACTCAACAATAACGTCTACGCCATCTTTGTCGTACCACTCGCGAGCCTTGTTTGCAGCAATATCAGCCTTGTTCTGGTGATCGGCGCTAACTAACTCAATCTTCTTGCCGATTACAGTGCCGTCTTTAGAAAAATCTGCAATCGCCATCTTTGCTGCAATTACAGCACCTGGACCAGCCAAATCAGAATAGGTTGAGGAAAGGTCGGTCAACACACCAATCTTAATAACATCGCCACTAACCTTCGGTGCGCTTTGCGCAAACACTGGGTTTGAACCAAACATGGTCGCCGCAACCAGACACGCGGTTATTTGCTTTAACTTCATTGCCATCTCCTATAGAAATCCACTAAACACCAAGATACTCATTTAATAAAGCCGCTTTTTCAGCAAGCTCATTCTGATTTACAACCTCAACCACATTTCCATGTTCAACAACATAGTGGCGATCAGCCAAAGGTGCCGCAAAACGGAAATTCTGCTCAACCAAAACAATGGTGAAACCCTTATTGCGCAGACTGGTTACAACCTCGCCAAGCTTTTGCACAATAACTGGAGCCAAACCTTCGGTAATTTCATCAAGCAACAGAAGCTTAGCGCCCGTTCTCAGAATACGAGCCATGGCCAGCATTTGTTGCTCACCACCAGAAAGACGAGTACCGGGGCTATTTCTTCTTTCGTAGAGATTGGGAAACATTTCATAAATCTCGTCCAAACCCATGCCGCCTGGAGCGATCTCTGGCAAAAGCAACAAATTCTCTTCGGTGCTTAAGCTTGCAAAAATCCCTCTTTCTTCGGGGCAAAAACCGACGCCCAGGCGCGCAATCTTGTACGTAGGCATTGAAATTGTTTGCGTGCCGTAAACCTCTACAGAACCGGTTCTCTTGCTGGTCAAACCAAGAATGGTTTTAAGAATGGTGCTTCTTCCGGCACCATTTCTTCCAAGCAAGGTGACAACCTCTCCATCTCGCACGGCAAAATTTACGCCGTGCAAAATGTGTGATTCGCCATACCAAGACTCTAGGTTTTTAACCTCTAATGCCATGGTGCTCATAGGTTGTCTCCCCCATGGCTTCCCATATAGGCCTCGACAACCAATGGATTGTTAGAAACCTCGTGATAAGACCCTTCGGCCAAAACTGAGCCGCGCTGCAATACAGTAATTCGGTCTGCAATAGAAGAAACTACCTTCATATTGTGCTCAACCATGAGAATCGTCCGCCCTTTGGCAACGCGATCAATTAATTCGGTTACACGCTCTACATCCTCGTGACCCATGCCTTGGGTTGGCTCATCCAAGAGCATTAACTCTGGCTCCATAGCCAACGTGGTTGCAATTTCGAGCGCCCTTTTGCGGCCATAAGCCAGGTTTAGGGTTTCTTCGTTCGCAAAGCCTTCCAACCCAACCTCATGAAGAAGCTCTAGGGCACGCTCGTTTAAAACATTTAACGAGTTGCCGGACTTCCAAAAATGAAACTCGGTTCCCAATCCTCGCTGCAGTGCAACACGAACATTCTCAATAACCGTCAGATGGGGGAAAACCGCTGAAATTTGAAAAGATCGAATAACGCCTCGGCGAGCAATCTGTGCGGGGGCCTCATTGGTAATGTCTAAACCATTAAATAGGATTTGACCGCTACTAGGCTCTAAAAATTTAGTGAGCAAGTTAAAGCAGGTGGTTTTACCGGCGCCGTTTGGCCCAATCAAAGCGTGAATAGTTCCCCGGGTGACATCCAGGTTCACATCGGTGACCGCAGAAAATCCTTTAAAGGATTTTCCCAGTCCAATTGTTTTTAATATTGTTTCTTGCAATCTCATACCCTCTGCCCCCTACTTGGGAGCAAGAATATGAGAATACCCCAAGATAGCTTCGCTATATATAGCAATAACCCTAAACAACTCGGGGAAGGCGAACAAAAATGTTTAAGCTATTTTTTGAAATTGTTGAATTGCGGAACGGGCCATATCATCGAGAACATCCACCGGGACCCGTTGAGCACCCTGCACAATCATCAACGCATAAGGCTTAGCAAGCGCTGAGGCCTCAGGACAAAGACGCAACTCATCGCCCTCTGATGGTGATTGGCTGCGCCAATAATTGATTGCCGCCTCTAACTCTTGAATTGTTACAAACAACATAGAAATTTTTACTTCTCTTTTGTTGCCAACATGGTACCGCGACACTTTTTAGCACCACAGCGGCACTCATAATCTTTTTTCATTTGCTTGGTAATTTTTCCCTCGATATCTAGTGAATAGTCATAAAACAACTCTTCACCAACCTTGAGGGCGCGCTTTGCATAAATAAACACTCTTGGCTCGCCGTCGAAAGTATCTTCACGGGTTTCACAACTAGGCTTGCAGGAGTGATTGATCCAGCGCGCAGCATTGCCACCATACTTTGCATCAATTACACGACCATCCTCTAGTGAAAAGTAAAAGGTATGGTTGGGGTCTTTGGGATCATGTGGATGACGCTTTTCAGCCAACTTCCAACTGATGCGCTCACCCTTGTATTCAATGATTGCCTCACCCTTTTTTATTGGCTTTGCAACAAAAACACCTTTGCCATGAATTGGGGAGGATTTAACAACAATAGAAGATCTGTCCACCTTTGGTGGTTTTAATTTTTTGTCAGCCATTTTTTATACGTCTAAGTTACGAGCAATCAGGGCGTTCTTTTCAATAAACGCTCGACGAGGTTCAACCTCATCACCCATTAGGGTTGTAAAGACTTGGTCTGCGGCAATCGCATCTTCAATCTTTACCTGCAAAAGCGTTCTTGAGTTTGCATCCATGGTGGTTTCCCACAACTGTGATGGATTCATCTCGCCAAGACCCTTGTAGCGCTGACGACTTAATACGCGCTCTGCTTCAGACAACAACCAAGCAAAAGCAGCTCTAAAGTCACCAATAGTTTGCTCTTTCTGGTTTTTGTCTGGGTCGCCGCGACGAACTTTGGATCCTGAAACAACCTTGCCAGACAAAACTGCAGCTGCATTTGCCAGGCTTTGATAATCGTCACCATGTACAAAGTCAGAGTTAATAGAAGATAGCTTGAGGTTTCCATGAATGCGACGGGACAGCAGTAAGCGGAAACGTTCTGTGCGGTCTTCTTTTTGCACAATAATTTCTGGTGCCACAGCCAAAGGATTTAAAGAGACCGCGAGCGCTTGGCGTAAACGATCAGCAGACTCGTTAGCTGATTTTTCAGTATCCAGATTTAATGAGGTGCCTGAAGCAATAGCGCGCAGAGCATCTTCATCAATAGTGCGAGAAAGTCGGTCAACAATCGATTGAATCACTTGATAGTGTTTTGCCAACTCATTTAATGCTTCACCTTCAATAACTTCACCTGAAGGTGTTTGTAGAGAGGCGGTTTCAAGGGCAATCTTCAATAACAATTGATTTAGTTCGTTGTCATCTTTAATGTATTGCTCGCTCTTACCAAACTTCACTTTGTAAAGTGGTGGTTGAGCAATATAAATATGGCCGCGCTCAATTAACTCAGGCATTTGTCTATAGAAGAAGGTTAATAAAAGCGTGCGAATGTGGCTTCCGTCAACGTCCGCGTCGGTCATGATGATGATGCGGTGATAACGGAGTTTATCGGCTTTGTATTCTTCAATACCAATACCCGTACCAAGAACAGTAATTAAAGTAACCACCTCTTGGCTTGCAAGCATTTTATCAAAGCGAGCTTTTTCAACATTAAGGATTTTTCCTTTTAAAGGAAGAATCGCTTGGAAGCGACGATCGCGCCCTTGCTTAGCAGATCCGCCCGCAGAATCACCCTCAACAATAAATAATTCAGACTTTGATGGGTCTTTTTCTTGGCAATCAGCCAACTTTCCAGGCAAACCTAATCCATCTAACGCGCCCTTACGACGGGTCATATCTCGCGCTTTGCGCGCCGCTTCACGAGCGCGAGCTGCGTCAACAATTTTGCCGCACAAAATCTTTGCGTCTGCTGGGCGCTCTTGCAAATAAGCACTTAAAGCTTCAGCAACAATTTCTTCTACTGGTCCACGCACCTCACTTGAAACCAACTTATCTTTGGTTTGACTGGAGAATTTTGGTTCCGGAACCTTAACTGATAAAACACAAGCTAAGCCCTCGCGCATGTCGTCACCAGATATCTCTACTTTTGCTTTCTTAGCAACTTCGTTTTCATCAATATATTTATTAATGACGCGAGTCATTGCTGCGCGCAAACCAGTTAAGTGGGTACCGCCATCTCGTTGCGGAATGTTATTAGTAAAACAGAGTACTTGTTCACTAAAACTGTCATTCCACTGCATAGATACTTCAGCGGTAATTTGACCACCGAGATCAGAAGGACGAACGCCTTCTGCATAGAAAATGTTTGGGTGTAAAACATTTTTAGTTTGATTGATGTACTCAACAAAACCTTTAACACCACCAGAGAAGGCAAAGTCTTCTTCTTGACCAGTGCGCTGGTCAATTAACTTAATGTGAACGCCATTATTTAAGAAGGAAAGCTCACGAATGCGCTTCACCAAAATTTCATAATGGAATTCTACGTTTCCAAAAATCTCTTCATCAGCTAGGAAGTGAACTTCAGTTCCAGAAAGTTCTGTATCACCAGTAACAGTAATTGGGGAAACTAAAACACCATTTTCATCGACAACATTACGGTTTTGAATTACGCCGCGCGCAAATTCCATGTAATGCGCTTTACCGTCACGACGAATGGTTAGCTTTAACCATTTGGATAATGCGTTTACACAACTAACACCTACCCCGTGTAGACCACCAGAAACTTTATAACTGTTTTGGTCGAACTTACCACCAGCATGTAGTTCAGTCATAACGATTTCAGCAGCACTTCGCTTGGGCTCATGCTTATCGTCGTATTTAATACCTGTAGGAACTCCACGCCCGTTATCAACGATAGAGATTGAGTTATCAGTTTGGATAACTACGGTGATTTCAGAGCAATACCCTGCTAATGCCTCGTCAATTGAGTTATCTAACACCTCAAAAACAAGATGGTGTAAACCGGTTCCATCAGAGGTATCCCCGATGTACATACCAGGACGTTTACGAACAGCCTCAAGACCCTCTAAGATTTGAATCGATGCAGCGCCGTAATGCTCTACTACTTTTTTTTCTTCAGTCATTTTTTTCTAAGTTAAATACGCATTGGCATCACAACATACTTAAAGCTCTCTGAGCCAGGCAGAGTAACTACAGCACTACTATTCGCATCACCCAAACTAATTTGAATCTTTTCATTCTTGAGGTTTGATAAAACATCAAGTAAATAACTTACATTAAACCCAATCTCTACTGCATCACCTGAGTACTCAGTCTCAATCTCTTCTTGCGCCTCTTCTTGTTCAGCGTTAGTTGATTGAATTGTGATTCGATTAGGGGATAAAGAGAAACGAACACCTTTAAATTTATCAGTTGTCAAAATGGCAGCACGTTGAAGAGCGGATTGCAATGCATCTCTGCCAACCACTAATGAATTCTTCTGGCCCTTAGGGATCACCCTTTGAAAATCCGGGAATTTACCTTCAACCAACTTTGAAATTAACTCAATATCACCAAAGGAAAACTTCACCTGGTTTGCAGTCAAACTAATCTCAAGAGACTCATCGGAGTCTTCCAATAAATGCTGACACTCCAAAATAGTTTTGCGTGGAATGATGATTTCTTGCTTCTGACCTGAGCCGGATGGCGCTTCAGCCAACTCAACCTGTGAATACGCAAGACGATGACCGTCTGTTGCAACAGCAACAACATCCTTGCCCTCAATCACCAGCAACATACCGTTCAAGTAGTAACGAATATCTTGCTGAGCCATTGAAAAATGCACCTGGCTAATTAATTGACGGAAACTTTTCTGAGACATCTTCCATGCAGCAGTAACTTCACCAACACTTTGCATTACAGGGAACTCTGTTGCAGACAGAGTCTGCAAAGAAAAGCGGCTCTTACCGCTCTGTACCACCATCTTGTTGTCTTTAAGGTTTAAGGAAACTGGCCCCTCAGGTAAGGCACGCAAAATATCCAATAATTTTCTTGCAGCAACAGTGGTTGTTACATCTTCAGTACCAACACCAAAATTAGCATTGGTTGTAATCTGAATTTCAATATCAGTGGAAATAAAAGAAACTTTCTCACCAACTTTTTTAAACAAGAGGTTTGCCAAAATTGGCAATGTATGTCTACGTTCAACAATTCCACTAACAACCTGAAGAGGTTTTAGTAAGTTATCGCGTGAAGTGTTAACGAGTTGCATTGCTTTTAAATCCTTGTATATATCTTAGTAGTAATAGTAATAAGGGTTTGAAATTCCGTGGATAAGTCAAAAACACCCTATAAAACAACACCTTAAACGCTAAAAAACCTGTGGAAAACTTTTGTATAAGCACTGCATAAAACGGGGATAACTTTTTATCAACACCCTATTTTTGCATGAAGCTGAGACTTTCCACAATTTATCCACATGTAATCCCCAAACTTATCCCTAGGGTTCTCCACAACCTTATCCACAACCCAGAATCAAGCTTTCAAAGTTTGTTCAATGACGTGAATTTCATGGTTCAGCTGACTGTCGTGAGCACGCTCGTCCGCAATCTTCCGAACTGCATGTAAAACCGTTGTATGATCTCTGCCACCGAACAACTCCCCAATCTCTGGGAGACTTTTTTGTGTCAACTCTTTGGCCATAAACATCGCGATTTGGCGGGGTCTAGCTATGTTTGCAGGACGCTTCTTTGAATACATATCCGCAACCTTAATGCTATAAAAATCAGCAACGGATTTTTGGATGTTTTCTACAGAAATTTGTCGATTTTGAATTGACAACAAGTCCTTTAGCGCCGTTCTAGCAACCTCAATTGTTACCTCTTTGCCGTGAAAGCGTACAAAAGCCAAAATCTTTCTTAAAGCACCCTCAAGCTCTCTAACGTTTGAGCGAAGGTGCTTTGCCACAAAGAAAGCGACATCCTCACTCATGGGGATGCCCTCATTAATTGCTTTCTTCATCAAAATAGCAACCCGCATTTCAAGTTCTGGGGGCTCAATTGCCACAGTTAAGCCTGAATCAAAGCGGGATATAAGTCGATCGTCGATACCTGCCATTTCTTTGGGATAGGTATCACTAGTAATAATGACTTGGGACTTGTTGCTTAGTAGGGCCTCAAAAGCATAGAAAAACTCTTCCTGCGTTCTGGACTTCCCGCTAAAAAACTGAATATCGTCAATTAAGAGAAGGTCTAAGGAGTGGTAGTAGCGCTTAAAGCGGTCAAAAGCCTTTTGTTGGTAGGCGCGCACTACGTCCGAAACATATTGTTCTGCATGGATGTAGCGGATTCTAGCGTTGGGCTTCTCCTTAAGAAGATGGTTGCCGATTGCGTGGATCAAGTGGGTTTTACCTAGCCCCACACCGCCGTATAAAAACATGGGGTTATACGAGGTGCCGGGATTGTGGGCAACCTGAATTGACGCAGCTCGTGCCAACTGGTTTGCTTTACCAGTCACAAATGTTTCGAATGTGAGATTTGGGTTTAGTTTTGAGTGGTCCTCAATCTCAAAACCCCCTTCTTCGACAGAAATAACAGGCTCCACAACCTCTGGAGCAGCCGCTTTTTGTTGTACCTCTTCAGGCGCAATCGTTTTATTGCTCTCTGGATTTACCTCGGTCGCCAATGTAAACCCTACATTTATGGGGCGACCAAAGTACTGAGATGCCAACTCTTGAAAGCGGTCGGCAAAAGTTTTCTTGATCCAATCTAACTTAAAGCGGTTTGGCGCACCTATTGTTAGTGAGTCATCACTTTCAACGAAGGATAATAAAGTTAGGGGCTGAATCCATGTTTTAAACTGTTGGGGCGACAGTTCGCGAGATAAAATGCCAATGGCATCATCCCAAAATCCCAGTGGGCTTATTGAATTCAAGGCGGGGGGATTGTGTAAGTTGCTCATATTTTTGGAGGATCCATTGTAGCGATCCCCTAAAGTTATCCACAAGCTAGAAAAACGTGGAAAACCTGTGGATAACTTGTGAATAATAGAAAAATCTCTA